>CAWIAK010000016.1:0-68552 GCA_963834045.1 uncultured beta proteobacterium
CACCAGGTGATCGCGCCGATGTGGCTCACGCTGTCGGCATCGTGTCCGGTCCAACGTACGCAGGAGGAAGTCGCGCGGGGGTTGCCGGCGGCGCTGACCATTGGCGGCGAACGCAGCGCTCGGCATCGGTCGCTGCGCTGCTCCGCGGCGATTCGCTTCGCGCCTACGAAAGCGACGACCTGGCGGGCGTCGAGATCGGCGGAGCGATCAAGAACGTGCTCGCGATCGCCGCCGGCGCCTCCGATGGCCTGGGCTTCGGCAACAACGCACGCGCCGCGCTGATCACACGGCGCTCGCGGAAACCGGAAGGCTGTCGGCGGCGCTCGGTGGCAAGCGCGAAACGCTGATGGGATCGCGGGTCTGGGCGACCTCGTGCTGACCTGCACCGGCGACCTGTCGCGCAATCGCCGCGTCGGGCTCGCGCTCGCGAAAGGCAAACGCCTGCCTGCGATCCTGGCCGAATTGGGCCATGTCGCGGAAGGCGTGACCGCGGCGATCGCCGCCCGTGCGCTGGCCGCGCACCATGGCGTCGAGATGCCCATCTGCGAAGTCGTCTGCCGCGTGCTGCACGAAGACCTGCCGGCGCGCGCCGCCGTCGAGGAACTGCTGCGGCGCGAGCCGCGGTCCGAACGAAGCTAGAGAGAGGGACTCCCCGTCATGTCGCCGTCGCGCATTGCCCCGTGGGGTGCATTGATCCCGCTTGCATTGGCGGGTGCCGCCGGCGCCGCGGACATTTCGTTCTTCGCGCCCGCCACGCCCGAGCGCCCGGTGATCGAGACGCTGCATGGCGTCACGCTCACCGATCGTTACCGCTGGCTCGAGGACGGCAAGAACGCGGAGGTCCAGGCGTGGACCGCGCGCAGCACGCCGCGACATTCGAATTATCTCGACCGCGCGGCGCCGCCCATCGCAGGGATGAAGGATGAACTCACTCGCTACTTCGACCGCAATCGCACCGACGCGCCGTTCTTCAAGTACGGACGCGAATTCTTCAAGCGCGTCGCCAAGGGCGAGCCGCAGGCGAAGCTCTATACGCGATTGGATGGCAAGGAAGTTCTGCTCTTCGATCCGTCGCGCTCGATCCGTCGGGGAAGACGCGCCTGGGTTCGATCGTCCCCAATCGCGACGGATCGAAACTGGCGGTCGGCATCTACTCGGGCGGCTCCGAGATCCAGGACGTCCGGATCACCAATTCGCGCACCGGCGCGGCAATCGGTCCATTGATCAAGGGCGTCGGCGGTTTTCACTGGGCGCGCGACGAACGCTATGTGTATTTCACGCCGCGCACCGCCGAGTCGGACGCGAAGCAGGAGCCGCACCGCTGCGTCCGGCACCGGCTGGGCGGCGACCGCAAGGACGACGAGGTCATGATCCAGATGCAGGACGCAAAGAACTTCTGCAGCGTGTACGAGCCGGAGGAAGCCGAAGTGACGGTGTTCGAAACCGGTGACTTCTGGTCGAACACGATTCGCATCCGTCCGATCGGCTCGCGCGCCGAGCCGAAGACCATCTATTCCAGCGACAAATTCAGGGCCGAGCCAGCTTTCGTCCGACCGCATCTATTTCCGCACCAACCAGGATGCGCCGAACTGGAAGGTGATGGCCGCCTCGTACGCCAGGCCGGAGGCGGCGTCGTGGACGACCCTCATCCCCGAACAGGCCACGGTGCTCGACGATGTCACGGTCACCAACGACTGGATCGTCGTGCAGGACCGCGAAGACGTGCTGTCGCGGCTGTCCGTCTACGACAAGGACGGCAAGCGGATCCGGGATTGCCGCTGCCGGTGTTCGGCAACGTGACCGAATCGTCGTACGACTATGGCACCGACACGATTTACGCGACGCTGGCGTCGCACACGGCGCCGTACAAGGAGTACTCGCTGGGCGGCAAGGCGCTGGACTGGACTCTGGTCTGGCAGGACGACCCGCCGCTCGACCTGTCGCAGATCGTGGCCGAGCGCGTGTATGTCCCCGCCAAGGACGGCGCGAAGATCCCGGTCTTCATCGCGCGCCGCAAGGACTCGAAACTGGACGGCGCCAACCCGACGCTGCTGAACGGCTACGGCGGATTCAACATTCCCGTCGCGCCGTTCTACCTCGGCAGCTATTCGTCATTCATCAACCGCGGCGGCATCCTGGTCGACGCGGGAATTCGCGGCGGCAGCGAATATGGCGAGCGGTGGCACGAGCAGGCGATGTTCGGGCGCAAGCAGGCGACGTTCGACGACATGATCGCCGTCGCCGAGTGGCTGATCGCGCAGAAGTACACGCAGCCGTCGAAGCTCGCGATCTCCGGCGGCAGCAACGGCGGCCTCACGGTGGGGGCGGCCATCACGCAGCGCCCCGACCTCTTTCGCGCGGCGATCTGCCAGGTGCCGTTGCTCGACATGGTGCGTTTCCACAAATTCCTGATCGCGCGCTACTGGATCGCGGAATATGGCGATCCCGACCAGTCCGACGCGTTCCGCTGGATCCTCCGCTATTCGCCGTACCAGAACGTGCGGCAGGGCGTGAACCTTCCGGAGACGCTGGTCGTCGCCGGCGAATTCGATTCGCGCGTCGACCCGCTGCATGCGAAGAAATTCGCGGCATTGGTGCAGAACAATCCCGGGCCAGGTTTCGCCGTTCCTGCTGTACATGGACTTCGACAGCGGCCACGGCTCCGGCAAGACCAACCAGCAGCGGGTGATCGACCGCGATTACGAGCTGCGATTCCTGATGAATGCGCTGGGGATGAACGCGCTGCCCGCGGTCCCCGCCAAGTAGTCGGAGACGCCGGCGTTCTTCAGCCCGCGCCCGCGCAGCCCTGCTGCCGCCACGCTTCGTAGACGGCCACGGCGACGGCATTGGACAGGTTGATGCTGCGCACGCCGGGCCGCATCGGGATGCGCAGCCTTGCCTCCGGCGCAAACTCAGTGATGATCGCGTCGGGCAGCCCGGCGGTCTCGCAGCCGAAGACCAGGACGTCCCCGGGCAGGAACCGGGCGTCGTAGAGCGAGCGCGTGCCGGCGGTCGTCAGCGCGAAGAAGCGCCGGCTGTGGCCGGGATCGAGAGCCGCGC
This sequence comes from uncultured beta proteobacterium, assembly GCA_963834045.1. Taxonomy (GTDB): domain Bacteria; phylum Pseudomonadota; class Gammaproteobacteria; order Burkholderiales; family Casimicrobiaceae; genus VBCG01. The sequence goes on from CAWIAK010000016.1 coordinate 3,061, forward strand.
GGCACGCGTCCCAGTCGCGGTGCACGGCAACGCGCGCGTACTCGTGGTAGTCGAGCCCTGCGCGCTTCAATTCGCGATCGTCCATCCGGAAGCCGAGCGGCTCGACCAGGTGCAGCTCGGTGGCCGTGTTGGCCGTGAGGCGAATCACGTTTCCGGTGTTCGGCGGAATTTCCGGGTGCACCAAGACCACTGCGAACATCGCGAGCTCGTTTCATGGACGGGGCGTCGGCGGAAGTGTACGCGCCACCGCCCACGCCTCGACGGCGACGGCACCCGCGCGGAGCACGGCGCCCGCGGCGGAGCCGAGCGTCGCGCCGGTAGTCATGACGTCGTCGACGATGGCGACGCGCATTCCGGCAAGCGAAGGATCGGCCGCGAACGCGCCGCGGACGTTCTTCGCGCGATCCTTCCATGGCAGCGCCGCCTGCGCCGGCGTGTCGCGCGTGCGGCGCAGCCCCGTCGTCATCGGCACTCCCGTGCGGCGCGCCACGCGCCGGGCGATTTCCGCGGCCTGGTCGAATCCGCGCGCGCGCTGGCGCGACGGCGCGAGCGGCAGCGCGACCAGCGCATCCGGCCAGCGCATTTCTGGCGGACGCAGCGAGACGGCCGCGCTCAGCGCTTCGGCGAAGTATTCCGCGTGCGCCAGATGGCCGCCGTACTTGAATGCGTGCAGCAGCCGGTCCAGCGGAAATTCATAGGCGAACGCGGCGAACGCCGCGGCGAACGGCGGCGGCCGGACGACGCATGCGCCGCAGATCGCGCCGCCCGGCGCCGGTAACGCGCACACCGGGCACGCGCCGGCAATGCGCGGGAGGCCCGACTGACACGCCGCGCAGACGAGCCGGTTGCCGCAGGGCGCGGCACAGAACGCGCAACTCTGCGGCAGCGCGCGCTGGCAGAGGCTCGCCAGCATGCCCCACGCTGAGGTTCGCTCGCCGGGGAAGTTGTTAAATTCTTTGGCCTGGAAATTTGACAAGTGCATGGGGCTCATCGACACTCCACCGTTATTTGCATACCGGTGCAGTTTCCATCCGGAGCGAACGCCGCCGAAATCAGCCGAAAGCATCATGACCCGATGAGCCAGACGACCACGATCCATTCCCCGCCGGCCCCGGCCGCGTCCCCGAAGCTGCCGCCGCGCTGGAGCGTCGACGCCGTCGTCGCGCTGTTCGAGCTTCCCTTCAACGACTTGGTCTTCCGCGCGCAGGAAGTGCATCGCGCCAACCACGCGCCGAACGCGGTGCAGTTGTCCACGCTGGTCTCGATCAAGACCGGCGGTTGTCCGGAGGACTGCGGGTATTGCCCGCAGGCGGCGCGCTACCACACCGGCGTGGACAACGACGCGATGCTCGACGTGGCCGACGTGGTGGCGGCCGCGCGCGCGGCCAAGGCCGCCGGCGCGTCGCGCTTCTGCATGGGGGCGGCATGGCGCGGCCCGAAGGATCGCGACCTCGAGCCTGTGCTGGCGATGGTCAGCGAGGTCCGCGCGTTGGGGATGGAGACGTGCGCCACGCTGGGGATGCTCAAGCCGGGGCAGGCGGAGCGCCTGCGCGAGGCGGGCCTCGACTACTACAACCACAACCTCGACACGTCGCCCGAATTCTATGGCGAAATCGTTTCGACGCGCGATTACCAGGACCGGCTGGACACGCTGGACCGCGTGCGCGATGCCGGAATGCACGTCTGCTGCGGCGGCATCGTGGGCATGGGCGAATCGCGCCGCGCGCGCGCCGGACTTGTCGCCCAGCTTGCGAATCTCGATCCCTATCCCGAGTCCGTGCCGATCAACCATCTGGTGCAGGTCGAGGGCACGCCGCTGCACGACAAGTTCCACGGCGACGCGGCGCTCGATCCTCTGGAATTCGTGCGCACGATCGCGATTGCGCGCATCACGATGCCGAAGGCGATGGTCCGCCTGTCCGCCGGCCGCCGGGAAATGGGCGAGCCGGTGCAGGCGCTGTGCTTCCTGGCGGGCGCCAATTCGATCTTCTACGGCGACAAGCTGCTGACCACCGGCAATCCCGAAGTCGGCGCCGACCGCGCGCTGTTCGCGAAGCTGGGACTGACGCCGCTCGACGCGCCCGCCGCATAGCCGCCTTGGCCACTTCGCTGATCGCCGGACTCGACGCGGCGCTCGATGCGCGGCGGGCGGCCGGACTGTGGCGCAACCGCCTGCCGGTCGAATCGCCGCAGGGTGCGCGCGTGACGGTGGGCGGGCGCGAGCTTGTCGCGTTCGCCAGCAACGATTACCTCGGGCTCGCCAACGATGCCGCCGTCGTCGCGGCCGCGCGCGCCGCGACTTCACGCTGGGGCGTGGGCGCCGGCGCTTCCCATCTCATCTGCGGACACTTCGCGCCGCACGAAGCGCTGGAGCGGGAACTCGCCGAGTTCGTGGCGCCCTGTGCCGGCGCGCGAGGACTGACGTTTTCCACGGGGTACCTGGCCAACCTCGCCATCCTGTCGTCGCTGGCGGGCCGCAACGACGCGATCTTCGCCGACCGCCTGAATCACGCCTGCCTCAACGATGGCGCGCTGCTGGCGCGCGCCGGATTCGTCCGCTATCCGCATGGCGACATGGCGGCGCTGGAACGCCTGCTCGCGCAATCGCGGGCCCCGCGCAAGCTGATCGCCACCGACGCCGTGTTCAGCATGGACGGCGACCTGGCGCCGCTGCCGCGGCTGCTCGAACTCGCCGACGCGCACGACGCGTGGCTGGTCGTCGACGATGCGCACGGCTTCGGCGTCCTCGGACAGGGCCGCGGCAGCGTCGCCCACTTCGGCCTCGCGTCCGACCGGATCATCTACATGGGGACGCTCGGCAAGGCCGCCGGCGTGGCTGGCGCATTCGTCGCCGCGCATCCGTCGGTGATCGAAACGCTGGTCCAGACCGCGCGACCTTACATCTATACGACCGCGGCACCTCCCATGCTTGCGGAAACGCTGCGCGTCGCGCTGCGGATCATCCGCGACGACGCGACGCGGCGCGAGCACCTGGCCGACCTCATCGCGCGGTTTCGCCAGGGGGCGCGCGGCCTGCCGTGGCGCCTGCTTCCGTCGGCGACGGCGATACAACCGCTCGTCGTCGGTGACGGCCGCGCGGCAATGGACGTCGCGGACGCGCTGCGCGAACGCGGCTTCTGGGTGCCCGCGATTCGCCCGCCCACCGTTCCGCAGGGCACGGCGCGCCTGCGCGTTTCGCTGTCCGCCGCGCACACGACCGACGATGTCGCCGCGCTGCTCGCGGCGCTGCATGCGGTCGCGGCCGAAGGGATAGCGACATGAGCGCGTTGTCGGTGGAGTCCAGCGGCCATGGCCCGCCGCTGGTGCTGCTGCACGGCTGGGCGATGCATTCCGGCATCTGGGGACCTATCGCCACGCAGCTCGCGCGCCACCATCGCGTCCACGCGGTCGACTTGCCCGGGCACGGCCACAGCGCGCCGGTCACGCCGTGCACGCTCGATGCGATCGTCGCTGCCGTCGATGAAGCGCTGGCCAACGAGGCGGGACCGCTCGCGGTACTGGGCTGGTCGCTCGGCGGCGTCGTCGCGATGCGCTGGGCGCTGACGCGGCCGGAACGCGTCAACCGGCTGGCGCTGGTGTGCACGACGCCGCGCTTCGTCGCCGGCCCCGATTGGCCGCACGCGATGTCCCGGGAAGCGATCGCCCGCTTCGGCGACGAACTGCACGTCGCGTGGAAGCTCACCGTGCAGCGCTTCCTGGCGCTGCAGGTGCACAACAGCGAACACGGGCGCGCCACGCTGGCGTCGATGCGCGAAGCGTTGTGGGCGCGCGGCGAACCTTCGCGTTCCGCGCTTTCGGCGATGCTGGACGTGCTGGTCGACGGCGGACCTGCGCGCGGAGGCGCCCGGCATCGTGCAGCCGACGCTCGTGGTGGCCGGCGGCCGCGATACGCTGACGCCACCGGCGAGCGGGACGCTGGCTCGCGGACGCCATCCCCGGCGCGCAGATTCATGAAATCGCGGGCTCCGCGCACGCGCCGTTTCTTTCCCACCGCGACGAATGCCTCGCGGTGCTGGAGCATTTCCTTGGCGCCCGCTGAGCCGCGCTTTCCCGGCGCCCGACCCGCGCGATGTCGATCCGCGCGCGGTGCGGAGGGCGTTCGCGCGCGCCGCGCCGACGTACGACGCGGCCGCCGCGCTGCAGCGGGAGGTCGGCGCGCGCATGGCGTCGCGGCTCGACTACATCAGGATCGCGCCGGACACGATCCTCGACGCCGGATGCGGCACCGGCGAGGCGGTCGGCGAACTGGCGGCGCGCTATGCCGGCGCGCGCGTGGTCGGCCTCGACGTCGCGCTGCCCATGGTCGAGGCAGCGCATGAGCGCGCGCGCCGCGCGAGGTCGCTGTTTCGCCGCCTGCTTCCGGACGCGCTCGGCGGCGGCGCGCAGCCCGCGCCGTTCTTCATCTGCGGCGACTGCACTTCGCTGCCGCTGTCCGGCGTCAGCTGCGACCTGGTGTGGAGCAACCTGGCACTGCAATGGGTGAACGACCTGCCGCGCGCCTTCGCCGAATTCCGGCGCGTGCTGAAGGTCGGGGGGCTCCTGACGTTCACGACGTTCGGCCCGGACACGCTGAAGGAGATCCGTTCCGCGTTCGCGCGCGCCGACGGTCACACGCACACCAACCGCTTCACCGACATGCACGACATCGGCGACATGCTTGTCGACGCGGGCTTCGCGGATCCGGTGATGGACATGGAGCAGTTGACGCTGACCTATGCCGACGCCGGATCGCTGATGCGCGAGTTGAAGCAGATCGGCGCGACCAATGCCACGCGGGGACGGCCGCACGGGCTGATGGGCCGCGGCCGCTGGCGGCGCGCGCTGGAAGCGCTCGAGGCGACGCGGCGCGACGGGCGAATCCCGGCGACGTTCGAGGTCATCTATGGCCACGCATGGAAGGGCGAGCCGAAGCGTTCCGCCGAAGGACACCCGATCGTGAAGCTGACGAGACCGGGGCGATGAGCGCGCCACGGGGCATCTTCGTCACCGGCACGGACACCGGCGTGGGAAAGACCGTCGTCGCCGTGGCGCTGCTGCGCGCGCTGGTCGCGTCCGGACGTCGCGCCGTGGGCATGAAGCCCGTGTCGGCAGGGATCGAACCGGATGGATCGGTCAACGCCGACGTCGTCGCGCTCGACGAGGCCGGCAACGTCGACGCGCCGGTCGCCGATCGCAATCCGTTCGCGTTCGCGCCGGCCATTGCGCCGCACCTGGCCGCCGCGCAGGCCGGCGTGGCCGTCGACCTCGCCGTCGTGGCGGCCGCGTATGCGCGGCTCGCGTCGCGCTGCGATGTCGTCGTGGTGGAGGGTGCCGGCGGCGTGCTGGTTCCCGTCGATGCCACGCGGGACATGCTGGACATCGCGGCAACTCTGCATTTGCCGGTGGTGCTGGTCGTGGGAATGCGCCTGGGCTGCCTCAACCACGCGTTGCTGTCCGCCGCGGCGATTCATTCGCGCGGCCTGCCGTTCGCCGGATGGGTTGCCAACTGCATCGATCCGCAGATGCGCGCCGTGGAAGCCAACGTGGAAACTCTCGTCCGCGCGCCTGCCGGCGCCCCGGATCGCGACCATCCCTTGGGGCGCGTCGCCGGTCCTTTCGCCGGCGGCCATCCTCGGACTGGCGCTGTGACGTTTCACGAGTGGGCGTGTGGCCGGCCGCGCGAGTTCCGTGCTAACATTTTAGGCTTTGGCAGCAACTGGCGAAAAAAGCCGGAAATCCGAAGTCGATTGGGGAACGCATGGTTCGTAATCAGTGGGGGCACCGGGCGTTGACCCGGATGCTCGCGAAGGGGTGGTGGGCTGGCCTGGCAGCGCTTGCTGCACTGGTGCCGGGCGTGGCAAGCGCGAGGCTCGAGTTCGACCTGCAGCCGCCGGTGACCCCGATCGCGCAGCAGATGTACGACCTCAACGTCTACATCTTCTGGATCTGCGTCATCATTTTCTGCGCCGTGTTCGGCGTGATGTTCTATTCGATCTTCAAGCATCGCAAGTCGGTCGGGCACAAGGCGGTGCAGTTCCACGAGAACACCACCGTGGAAATCATCTGGACGGTGATTCCGTTCCTGATCCTGCTGGGGATGGCCTGGCCGGCGACCAAGACGATCCTGGCGATGCGCGACACCAGCGCGCCGGACATCACGATCAAGGTCACCGGCTACCAGTGGAAATGGGGCTACGACTATCTGCAGGACGGCTTCGGCTTCTATTCGAACCTGTCGACGCCGCTGGCGCAAATCGAGAACCGCGAGAAGAAGGGCGACAACTACCTGCTGGAAGTCGACCATCCGATGGTCGTTCCGATCGGCGCCAAGGTGCGCATCCTGATCACCGCCGGCGACGTGCTGCACTCGTGGTCGGTGCCGGCGTTCGGCGTCAAGCAGGATGCCATCCCGGGATTCGTCCGCGACACGTGGTTCAAGGCCGAAAAGCTCGGCACCTATCGCGGGCAATGTTCGGAACTTTGCGGCAAGGAGCACGGCTTCATGCCGGTCGTGGTCGAGGTCAAGTCCAAGGAAGACTACGCGGCGTGGGTCGCGGCGCAGAAGGCCAAGGTGGCCGCGGCCGCCGATGATCCGGCCAAGGTGTGGACCGTGGCCGACCTGTCCGCCAAGGGCGCGGAAGTCTACGCGGCCAACTGCGCCGCGTGCCACCAGGCCAACGGCAAGGGCGTGCCCGGCGCGTTCCCGGCGCTCGACGGATCCAAGGTCGTCAACGGTCCGCCGGACGGCGCAGATCGCGCTGGTGCTGGCCGGCAAGGCCGGCACCGCCATGCCGGCGTGGAAGCAGCTGTCCGAATGCCGACATCGCGGCCGTCATCACCTACACGCGCAACAGCTGGGGCAACCATTCCGGCGAAGCGATCCAACCTGCGCAAGTCGTCGCCGCGCGCAAGGAGCAATGATGAGCGCAATTCCGCACGACCACGCCGTCGGCCACGCCGGACGACCACCATGACGACCACGGCCATCACCCGACCGGGATCATGCGCTGGGTCACCACGACCAACCACAAGGACATCGGCACGCTGTACCTGCTGTTCTCGCTGACGATGTTCTTCGTCGGCGGCTGCATGGCGCTGACCATCCGCGCCGAGCTGTTCCAGCCCGGCCTGCAGATCGTCCATCCGGAATTCTTCAACTCGCTGACGACGCTGCACGGCCTCATCATGATCTTCGGCGCGATCATGCCGGCGGCCGTGGGGTTCGCCAACTGGCAGGTGCCGCTGATGATCGGCGCGCCGGACATGGCGTTCGCGCGGATGAACAACTGGAGCTTCTGGCTCCTGCCGCCGGCGGCGCTGATGCTGGTCGGCTCGTTCTTCGTTCCCGGCGGCGCCGCGGCCGGCGGCTGGACGCTGTATCCGCCGCTGTCGGTGCAGGCGGGCATGGGCATGGACCTGACGATCTTCGCCGTCCACATCATGGGCGCGTCGTCGATCATGGGCTCGATCAACATCATCACCACCATCCTCAACATGCGCGCGCCCGGCATGACGATGATGAAGATGCCGCTGTTCGTCTGGACGTGGCTCATCACGGCGTACCTGCTGATCGCGGTCATGCCGGTGCTCGCGGGTTCGGTGACCATGCTGCTGACCGACCGCCACTTCGGCACGTCGTTCTTCAACGCGGCCGGCGGCGGCGACCCGGTCCTGTTCCAGCACGTGTTCTGGTTCTTCGGCCACCCCGAGGTCTACATCATGATCCTGCCGTCGTTCGGGATCGTGTCGCAGATCATCCCGACGTTCGCGCGCAAGCCGCTGTTCGGCTACGCGTCGATGGTCTACGCGGTGGCGAGCATCGCCATCCTGTCGTTCATCGTCTGGGCGCACCACATGTTCACCGTCGGCATGCCGGCCGCGGGCCTGCTGTTCTTCATGTACGCGACGATGCTGATCGCGGTGCCCACCGGCGTGAAGGTGTTCAACTGGCTGGCCACGATGTGGAAGGGCTCGATGACGTTCGAGACGCCGATGCTGTTCGCCATCGGCTTCCTGTTCCTGTTCACGATGGGCGGCTTCACCGGCCTCGTGCTGGCGCTGACGCCGATCGACATCCAGCTGCAGGACACCTACTACGTCGTCGCGCATTTCCACTACGTGCTGGTCGCGGGCTCGCTGTTCGCGTTCTTCGGCGGCGCCTACTACTGGCTGCCGAAGTGGACCGGCACGATGTACAACGAAAAGCTCGGGCAATGGCATTTCTGGAGCTCGATGATCTTCTTCAACATCACGTTCTTCCCGATGCACTTCCTGGGCGTCGCGGGCATGCCGCGGCGCATTCCGGATTACGCGCAGCAGTTCGCGGACTGGAACATGGTGGCGACCGTCGGCGCGTTCGGCTTCGGCCTGTCGCAGCTCATCTTCGTCGTCGCGCTGATCAAGTGCATCCGCGGCGACGGCGCGAAGGCGCCGGCCAAGCCCTGGGAAGGCGCCGACACGCTCGAATGGACGGTGCCTTCGCCGGCGCCGTACCACACGTTCGAAACGCCGCCGGTCGTCCAGTAAGGCGCACGCATGGCTGCCGAACTTCGCCCCGGTCCCACCGTCGACGCGCCGCTGCGCGCGGCCAACCGGCGCACGGCGCTGGCGGTGGCCCTGATCGCCGTCCTGTTCTTCGTCGGCGTGATCGCGGCGCAGTTCGTCGGCGATTCGGCGGTCGGCATGTCCGTGGTGGCGGCCGCCGTGCTGCTGTTCCTGGCGCTGGCCATCGGCAGAAACTTACGCAAATGAGCTGCGCAAATGAGCTGCCTAAATGAGTCGCAAGAGCTTTCCGGCGTGACCGATCCGCGGGCCGACGAGCAGCGCCGCGCGAACGTCACGCTGCTGAAGAAGCTCGGCGTGGTCGTCGTCTTCATGTTCGGCTTCGGCTACGCGCTGGTGCCGTTCTACGACAAGATCTGCGAGGCTGCCGGACTGCGCAACATCGCGCAGCCCGATGTGCTGGTCAACACGCAGGTGGACGCGACCCGCGCCGTGCGCATCGAATTCGATTCCAACGTGCGCGACATGGGCTGGACGTTCAAGGCGCTCGAGCCCGTCGTCAGCGTGCACCCGGGCGAAGTCCGGCAGGTCGAATTCGAAGTGGTCAACCGGACGGGACAAGCGCTGACGGGCCAGGCCATCCCGAGCTACGGCCCAGCCTACGCCGGGCAGTATTTCCGGAAGATGGAGTGCTTCTGCTTCGCCCAGCAGACGCTCGCGGCGGGAGAAACGCGACGCATGCCCGTCGTGTTCGTCGTCGATCCGCAGGCGCCGGCCGACCTGGCCACGATCACGCTTTCCTATACGTTCTTCCCCGTCGAAGGCGGCGTGGAAAACTTCTGGTGGAACCGGGCAGGCGCGGCCTGCCCGACTTTGTATCCGTGAATTAACGTATCGTGGGAGTCGCACAATGAGCGCAGTCGCCAACGGCGCCAAGCCGTACTACTTCATTCCGCAGCCGTCGCATTGGCCGATCACGGGCGCGATCGCGCTGCTGCTCATGGGAACGGGCGCGGCGTTCTGGTTCAACGGCTACGCGCCGGGACCCTGGATCTGCGCCACCGGCTTCGCGATCCTCGCTCTACATGCTGTTCGGCTGGTTCGGCACCGTGATCGGCGAGTCCGAGCGCCACCTGTACAACCAGAAGGTCGACCACTCGTTCCGCTGGAGCATGAGCTGGTTCATCTTTTCCGAGGTGATGTTCTTCGCGGCATTCTTCGGCGCGCTGTTCTACATCCGCAACCTGTCGGTTCCCGATCTGGGCACGATCGGGTCGGCGACGCGCGACGTTCTGTGGCCCAACTACGCGGCGCAGTGGCCGACCGAAGGCCCCTACATCAAGACGCAGTTCACGCCGATGGCGGCGTTCGGCATTCCGGCGCTCAACACCGCCATCCTGCTCACGTCCGGCGATCACGCTGACCATCGCCCACCACGGCCTGAAGGCCGGGCACCGCGGCGTGCTCGAAGTTCTGGCTGTTCCTGACCATCGTGCTGGGCTTCACGTTCCTGGGCTTCCAGGCGTACGAGTATCACCACGCGTACACCGAGATGGGCCTGAAGCTCTCCAGCGGCGTCTACGGCTCGACGTTCTTCATGCTGACCGGCTTCCACGGTCTGCACGTGACCATCGGCGCGATCATGCTCACGGTGATGCTGTTCCGCGTGATGAAGGGCCATTTCACCGCCGAGCATCATTTCGCCTTCGAGGCCTCGTCGTGGTACTGGCACTTCGTCGACGTGGTCTGGCTGCTGCTGTTCGTGCTTGTCTACTGGCTGGCCTGACGCACCGGGACACGCACGGTCGAAAAAAGCCGCACGGGGCGCCGTGCGGCTTTTTCGTTGGCTGCGGCGCGCGCGATGGCGTCAGCGCACGCCTTGCGGCCCGATCCACCCCATCCAGTAGGAGAGCCAGAGGAACGCGAACAAGCCGACGGACAGCGCCACGCGGATGGTGAGCGCCCAGACCACCCGCTTGCCGCGGCCGGCATCGCGGTACAGGAACACGAGCGCCGAGAACAGCGCGACGACGATCGCGATCAGGACGGCGACGATGATGATTTTCATTGCAGGGTCCCGCTTGAATCGGACAGTTTAAACAATTCGCATGCGTCCGGCGGTTTCGCTACATGAACGAGCCCGCAACTCCTTCGCCCGCGCGCCGTTACCGGCCGCGACTGTTGCCGACCGTGGCGACGGTCGCTGGCATCGCGCTGTTCGTGACCGCCGGCCAGTGGCAGCAGCGGCCGGATGGAGCAGAAGCAGGCGCTGCGCGCGCAGTTCGACGCGGCGGTCGCCATGGCGCCCGCCGCATTGCCGCAGGACGTTGCCGACTGGTCCGCGTGGCGGTATCGGCCCGTGTGGCCGCCGAAGGCGTGTTCGACGCGGCGCGGCAGATACTGATCGACAACAAGATCGACGAGGGGCGCGCCGGCTATCACGTCGTGACGCCGCTCGTGCTGCGCGACGGGCGCGCCGTGCTGGTCGACCGGGGTTGGATCGCCGCAGGGCGAAACGCGCGCGCAGCTGCCCGCGGCCCCGCCGCCGGCCGGGGGCGTCACTGTCCGCGGCCGCGTGAACATTCCCACGGCGAACTATGTCGAGCTGTCGCGCGATGCGCCGGCGGGCGTCGTCTGGCAGAACCTCGACCCGTCGCGCTTCGCGGCGCGCACCGGGCTTCCGGTGCTGCCGATCGTCGTGGAGCAGACGGCGCCGACCGGCGCCGACCGACAACCTGGTCCGCAACTGGCCCGCGCCCGATTTCGGCATAGAGAGGCACCGGATCTACATGGTGCAGTGGTACCTGTTCGCGGCGACCGCCGCGGGATTGTGGATGTATTTCAACCTGCGCCGCCCACGCGGGAAAGAGCGACCGTGAATCGAACCCGTCATGACGCCGATGTCGCCGGAAGCCCGCGCCAAGGGGCGGCGCACGCTGCTGCTGCTCGCCGCCGTGGCCGTGGCGCCGGTCATCGCCTCCTATTCCGCGTACTACCTGTTTCCTCGCGAACAGCGGACGAACTACGGCGAACTGCTCGCGACCGCGCCGGCGCCGCCGCTGGCCGGAACGCGCATGGACGGAAAGCCGTTCGCGCTGGCGCAGCTGCGCGGCAAGTGGGTACTGGTCGTCGGCGCCGCCGGCGCGTGCGACGCGACCTGCGCGCAGTCGCTGCTACGCGACGCGGCAGGCGCGCACGATCCAGGGCCGGGAAATGGAGCGCGTGCAGCGGGTCTGGCTCGTGACCGACGACGCGGCGCCGGATCCGGCGCTGCTGGCGCAGCATCCCGACCTGCTGGTGGCGCGCGTGCCGCGGGAGGCCGTTGCCGGCCTGCCGGCGGGCGCGGAGCGCATCTACGTCATCGACCCGCTCGGCAACCTCGTCCTCGCGTTTCCTGCGCGACCCGGACATCAAGCGCGCCGCGAAGGACATCGAGCGCCTGCTGCGGGCGTCGCGGATCGGATAAACCCCGCCGTCCCGTGTAAAATGCGCGGTTTGCCGGATCGCCGCCGCCTTGCCGCGGTCGTCCGGCGGGCACATTCCCGATGACCACACTCGCCCTGGCCGAAGTCCGCTTCAAGCAGTTCCTCGCGCTGACCAAGCCGCGCGTGGTGCAGCTCATCGTCTTTTGCGCGGTGATCGGCATGTTCCTGGCCGTGCCCGGACTGCCGCCGCCGACGACCGTGTTCTTCGCGACGCTCGGCATCGCGCTCGTCGCGGGCGCCGCCGCGGCCGTCAATTGCCTCGTCGAGCAGAAGATCGACGCGCTGATGCAGCGCACGCGCGGGCGGCCGCTGCCGCGCGGCCAGGTCACGTCCGGGTCGACGCTCGTCTTCGCCGGCATCGTCGGCGGCTCGGGCCTGCTGCTGCTGTACCGGTTCGTGAATCCGCTCACGATGTGGCTGACGCTGGCCACGTTCGTGGGCTACGCCGTCATCTACACGGTGCTGCTGAAGCCGGCCACGCCGCAGAACATCGTCATCGGCGGCGCGTCCGGCGCCATGCCGCCCGTGCTCGGCTGGGCGGCGGTGACCGATTCGGTCCCGCCGGAAGCGCTGCTGCTCTTCCTCATCATTTTCGCGTGGACGCCGCCGCATTTCTGGGCGCTGGCGCTGTATCGCACGCAGGACTACGCCAGGGCGGGTCTGCCGATGCTTCCCGTCACGCACGGCGCGGCGTACACGCGCCTGCAGATCGTGCTGTACACGGTCGTGCTGGTGCTGGTGACGATGCTGCCGTACGTCATCCGGATGAGCGGCATCCTCTATCTCGTCGCGGCGCTGGCGCTGGGCGGCGTGTTCCTCGCATACGCCATCCGTCTGTACCGCAACTACAGCGACAGCCTGGCGCGGGCGACGTTCCGCTATTCGATCCTCTACCTGACGGCTCTGTTCTCGGCGCTGCTGATCGACCACTACCTGCAGTGATGTCCGTGCGGCGTCTCGCGCAGCCCTTCCTTTTCGCGGTCATCGCGGCGCTCGCGGGCTGCGCGCCCGACGGTCCGAAATTCCAGGCGTCCGATGTCACCGGCGCCACGTTCGGGCGCAACTTCAACCTGACCGACGCCACCGGCAAGCCGCGCACGCTGGCCGATTACCGCGGCAAGGCCGTCGTCATCTTCTTCGGCTACACGCAGTGCCCGGACGTGTGCCCGACCACGCTGGCGGAGCTGGCCGAAGTCATGAAAAGGCTGGGACCGGACGCCGATCGCGTGCAGGTGTTGTTCGTGACCGTGGATCCCGAGCGCGACACGCCGGAATTGCTGGCGCAATACGTGCCGGCCTTCGACCCGCGCTTCATGGGGCTGTACGGCGACGCCGCCGCGACCGAGCGCACCGCGAAGGAATTCAAGATCATCTACCAGAAGCAGCCCGGCGCCACGCCCGGCAGCTATACGATGGATCACTCGGCGGGCACGTTCATCTTCGACCCGCAGGGCCGGCTGCGGCTGTACGTGAGCTACGGCCAGGGTCCCGACGTGTTCGCGCACGACCTGCGCGAATTGCTCAAGGCGTCGTAGCCGCGCCATCACGCCACGGAGGCCGCGATGAAATCCGTGCGTGCCGCATTCACGTCATTGCGCGGATTGTCGCTGGCCGCAGTCGTGGCGCTGGCCGCGCTGCTGCCGGGCGCGCCGCTGCCCGCGGCCGCAGCGGGGACGGAGCGCGTGCTGCACGTCGCATTCGAAACGGCGGAGACCGGCTTCGACCCGCAGGCCCTCAACGACAACTACTCGTACATGGTCTGCGACGCGATCTTCGACGCGCTGTACACATACGATTACTTCGCGCGACCGCCGCGCCTCATTCCGAACACGGCGGCCGGGATGCCGCAGATCACCGACGGCGGGCGCACGTTCACGATCAAGGTGCACGCCGGGCATCTACTTCGCCGACGACCCGGCGTTCAAGGGCAAGCGGCGCGAGCTGACGGCCGACGATTACGTCTACAGCATCAAGAGGATCTTCGACCCTCGCGTGCGCTCGACGTCGCTGTTCATCTTCGAGAACCAGCTCTCGGGACTGGACGAGGTGCTCGCCGCGGCACGCCGCACCGGCGACTTCGACTACGACGCGCCGATCGAGGGCCTGCAGACCGTCGACCGATACACGCTGCGGTTCAGGTTCCGCAATCCCGTACTTCGTCTTCCAGCACTGGCTCACCACGACGCCGCTGGCGGCGGTCGCCCGCGAAGTCGTCGCCGCGCACCCTGACGCCACACATCGCGTGATGGAGCATCCGGTCGGCACGGGCGCCTACCGGCTGGCCGAGTGGAAGCGCGCGCAGAAAATCGTCCTCGAAGCGAATCCCGGATACAGGAAGGAGCTGTTTCCGGTGCCCGGGCCGGGCAGCGAAGCCGGTGACGCGGCCATCGCCAAGGGCCTTTCGGGGCGGCGCCTGCCGCTGGTCCCGCGCGTGGAGATAAGCGTCGTCGAGGAGGCGCAGCCGCGCCTGCTGCTGTTCGATACCGGCAAGCTCGACTACCAGGAGGTGCCGTCCAGCGTCGCCGGCCTCGTGCTCGACGGCAGCGCGCTCAAGCCGGCGTACAAGCAGCGAGGCATCGCGCTGCACCGGCAGGTCGATCCATCGCTGAGTTACTTCTATTTCAACATGGACGACCCCGTCGTCGGCGGCTTCACGCCGGAAAAGATCGCGCTGCGCCGCGCGATCGCGCTGGGCTACGACCGCACCAGCAGCATTCGCATTCTTCGCAGCGGGCAGGCACTTCCCGCGGCCCAGCTGCCGCCGCCCGGATTCGCCGGCTACGACCCGGCGATTCCGGCGGTCGACGCGCACGATCCGGCCGCGGCGCGGGCGCTGCTCGACAAGTTCGGGTACCGCGACCGCGATGGCGACGGTTATCGGGAAACGCCGGACGGCAAGCCGCTGACGCTGTCGCGCGCGTCGACCACCGGCACCGCGGCGCGCGCGAGCGACGAGCTGTGGAAGCGCAACATGGACGCGATCGGGATCCGCTTGAGCTTCGTCAAGAACTCATGGCCGGAACTGAACCGCATGGCCGAGGCGAGCCAGCTGATGTCGTGGGGCTTGGGCACGGTCGCGTCGATCCCCGACGCGGACACGTTCTACGCGCTGCTTTATGGCGGCAACATCGGGGCGGGCAACTATGCGCGGTTCAGGCACGCCGAATTCGACCGTCTCTACGAGCAGTCGCGCAGCTTGGCCGACGACGGCGCGCGCACGGCGCTGTTCCACCGGATGAACGACCTTGTCATCGCGTACGCGCCATGGATCATCGGCGAGCACAGTTACGGCAACGTGCTCGCGCAGCCCTGGCTGAAAGGCTTCAAGCCCGATCCGGTGTTGCGCTACCAGTGGAAGTTCTACGACGTCGCGCCGCGCTGAGCCTCAGTCGCCTTCGCGACGCCGCGCCAGCGCTCGACTAACTCGAAGGCGCCCATACCCACCAGCATCGCGGCAACGAACACGGCCGCCTTGCCGTAGCCGGCACCGAGCGCGACGATCGCGGGACCGGGGCAGAACCCGGCGAGTCCCCACCCCATGCCGAACACGAGACTGCCGCCCACGAGGCGAAAATCGATGGTCCCGGCAGAAGGCAATTGCATCGGCAATCCCAGCGCGCTCATGGTTCGCCGTCGGGCAATCGTGAACGCAAGCAGGCCCACGGCGATTGCGCCGACCATCACCAGCGCGAGGGACGGATCCCACTTTCCGGCCACGTCGAGAAACCCGAGGATCTTCGCCGGATTGGTCATTCCCGCGACGATCAATCCGATGCCGAACGTCAGGCCGGCGAGGAAGGCGACGAGCGTTGCCATGGCGCGGTCAGAATCCGATCACGTGACGGACGACGAAGACGGTGGCGAATCCCGCGCCCATGAACGCAAGCGTCGCCGCCAGCGAGCGCGGCGACAGTCGCGACAGCCCGCAGACGCCATGACCGCTCGTGCATCCGCCTGCGTACCGGGTGCCTACGCCGACCAGCAATCCGGCGACGATCAGGACCGGATAGCCGGCATCGATCGTGATCGGCGGTCGCGGCGCGGCCATCGCGTACGCCAGCGGAGACAGCAACAGTCCGGCGGTGAACGCCAGCCGCCAGCCGAACTCGCCGTCCCGCGGACGCAGCATCCCGCCGACGATTCCGCTGATCCCCGCGACCTGGCCGTTGACGAGCACCAGCAGCGCAGCGGCGAGGCCGATGACCACGCCGCCAATGACAGACGTCCACGGCGTGAACGCGGTCCAGTCGATAGTCATGGCGGACGCGCTTGGGGATGCCGGATGCGAGCCGAAGGGTGCGCATCTGCAAATGATATAGCGGTTTCATGCGGAAACCGGCATTGATTGTGGCGGGAGTAGGCGCGGATCACCGAGCGCTTCGTTGGTGATCCGGCATGGTGTCCTGGCGCTTGCAGGGCCGGCTGCACGCACGGCCGCAACGCCGATCCCGAAGGCGGGAATCAGGCGCTGCGACGGCGTGCGGTCGTGGTGCTATTTCTTCTTGAAGGATTGCCGTCGTAACCGGGAGCCTTCCAGTCGAGCCTGCTATTCTGGCCGTGGCAATCGCAGGCAGCGCAGCGCCTTGGCCTTGGGCACGACCATGTGGTTGACCTTCCAGTACATGTCGGTCTCGACCCAACCCACCGGTCCGGCGTACGGAAGTCCGGCCGTCTTCATGCCGTCGCGAACGGCAACCGTCCAGTCGAAGACATCCCAGTAGCCGCCCTTGCCGAACAGGTGCGGTACCGCGATGACATTGGTACCCGCGTCAAACGGCTGCTTGCCCTTCATGATCTTGAACGGCGTGAGCTTCGACGCGGGATCGCCGCGCTTTCCATTGGGTTCATTGAGGTGCACGACCTTCGCAGCGTCGATCTTCTCGCCCATGAGCACGCGCTGCACGCTGCCGTTGAACCAGGCGTAAGAAGGGACGACGTCCTTGCCCCAAACGAAGCTTGCCCTTCTGCTTGTCGTAGGTCTTGAGGCCGTATTTGTCCAGCGGCGACGGCCTGGTCCTTTCCCGCCGTTGACCAATCCCAATAAGTCATGGTCGGCAGCACGCGGGCGAATGTCGGGATGTGACAGGCCTGGCAGGCAACCTTGGCGATGTGGCTGTCCAGCGTCTTGTTCCCGTTGTGCGGAGACCCCGCATGGCAGTCGGTGCAGTCGAGCGTCGTACCGGCGCCGTTCATGGACACTGCCAGGGCCTTGCCGGGAATCACGTGGTCCCTTGGTCCGATGGCAGTCGGTACAACTCATGTTCGCGCCGTCGACCGCCATGTGGACGTCCATCGTGCGCGGCGGCTTGGCCATCGAACTGTCGAGGTCGCCGTGCTTGACGTGGTCGCCGCCGCCGCCGAAGAAGTGGCAGGCGCCGCAATTGTTCCTGCCCGGCATGCCGACCGCCTTGGCGATTGCCTCGAGGTCCGGGGGCTGCCACATCGTGCCGGATTTGGGCGGGAATTCCCGCGGCTCGTAGGTCGGATGCCCGGCCGCAGTCGGGAACTTCTTGTACTTGCCGGTGGTGTCGTGGCAGACGAGGCAGTCGATGTTTTCCGCCTTGCCGAAGTCAAACGACGCGTCCTTCCAGCCATATCCCGCATGGCAACTCGTGCAGCGCGGTTCATTGGACGGCAACGCGATGCAGAAATTGTTGACGGCGTTGACCTTGCCGAGATTGACCTCGCCTTTGGCGTCGGTCGTCTGGCGCGAACTCCAGGTCCAGTGGACCGTCTTCATGAAGTCCTGTGCCTGCTGCTGGTGACATTGCAGGCACTGTTTCGTCACGTCGGGGCCGGTCTTGAATGGCCCATTGATCAGTGTCGAATGATCGGTTGCCGGCGAACGCAACCCCGAAAGACAATGCTCCAGCGACGGCTAGTGCAGCCGCGATGAGTTTCATCACTCCCCCTCTATGTTCCGAGCGGCAATTGGCTCAGAACACTTATGTCATGTGCAATGCTGAAAGGGGTTGACTGATATCAAGGCATGCCCTCGGCGCAACCGCGACGAGTGTAACCAGAGATTTCGGAGTCTTGTCCTGACTATGCGCGACCGCGCGTCTCGATGAGTTCGATCTTGTAGCCGTCCGGGTCCTCGATGAAAGCGATCACCGTCCTGCCGCCCTTCACCGGGCCCGCCTCGCGCGTGATCCGGCCGCCGAACTTGGGCGTCAAGGCGCGCACGGCATCGCAGGTCGCGGCGGCGTCGTCGACCGCGATCGCGACGTGCCCGAATGCCGTGCCCATTTCGTACTTGTCGACGCCGTAGTTGTACGTGAGCTCGAGCACCGCACCCGACGCCTCGTCGCCGAAGCCGACGAACGCGAGCGTGTACTTGTATTCCGGGTTGTCGGACTTGCGCAGCAGCTTCATGCCGAACACGCCGGTATAGAAATCGATGGAGCGCTGGAGATCGCCGACGCGCAGCATGGTGTGGAGAATTCGCATGGTTGCCTTTCCGTCAGATTTCGATCATCTCGAAATCTTCCTTGCGCGCGCCGCATTCCGGGCACGTCCAGTTCGGCGGCACGTCCTCCCAGCGCGTTCCGGGAGCGATGCCTTCGTCGGGCGCGCCTTCGGCCTCGTCGTAGATCCAGCCGCAGATGAGGCACATGTATTTCTTCAATTCGGATTCCGTTCCGTGGTTGCGCCGCGCGCGCTTGCGAGTCACGCCCAAAAGACTTCGACGCGACGGCGATTATAATTGGGAATGCAGCACTGGACGCGCGCACGCTTCCCGGCCCCGGGCGGGACATGATCAAGATCAATTTCGGCTCCGGGCCCTACCCGATCGCGGGCTGGATCAATGTCGACCTCGATCCGGCGGGACGCCCGGAGGTCGTTGCCAACCTGGCCCGCGCGCTGCCATTCGCGACCGGCGTGGCCGACTACATCCACACCGAGGACTTCATCGCGCAGCTCGATCCGATGCCGCTGTCGGGCTTCCTGCGCGAGTGCCGGCGCATCCTGAAACCCGAGGGCGTCATGCGGATGCTGACGCCGGACCTCGCGCGCTTCGCGCGCATGTACCTCGAGGACCCGCAGCACCTCATCTGGATCTGGAATACGTTCGTCGGCGTTCCTCTCGAGACCGGAACCGCCTGCGAAGTCCTCAATCTCGGGATGCGTCTCGCCGGCCGCTTTCAATACGATTTCGAGACGTATGCCAAGCTTGCGGCGGATGCCGGGCTCGACACCGTGCGCGTCGCCTACAACGAAAGCCGCTTCGAGCCGTTGCGTGGACTCGACCTGCGCCGGACCGATGAAGCGGTCAGCATGTATCTCGAGTGCACGCCGTCAGCCTGACGCTTGGAGCGGCTCGTTGGAGCGTCGCCTCGATGAAGCACTCGACGACGCTCAACTTTCGCGGAATGGAACTCACGATTCGCGCCTCGGGTAAAATGCGCTATGAACAGCGCGCCCCGTCGCCTTAGTGTCCGCGCGACCGCATGATGCCCACCGATTCCGACCCCGGCTTTCCACCCATCGTCCTCACGTTCGCGGCGTCCGACCCGTCGGGCGGCGCCGGCATGCAGGCCGACCTGCTCACGCTGGCCAGCATGGGCTGCCATCCGGTCTCCGTGATCACCGCGCTGACGGTGCAGGACACCGCCGGCGTCGAAGGCGTGCTGCCGATCGACGCGGACTGGGTCGCCGACCAGGCGCGCTGCGTGCTGGAGGACATGCCCGTCGATGCGTTCAAGATCGGCGTCCTGGGCAGCGTGGAGAACATCGCCGCCATCGCCGAGATCGTGTCCGATTATCCCGACGTGCCGCTGATCCTCGACCCGGTGCTCGCTTCCGGCCGCGGCGACGAGCTGGCCACGGAAGAGATGACCCACGCGCTGCGCGAGCTGCTGCTGCCGCAGACCACGATCGTCACGCCGAACAGCCTCGAAGTGCGAAGGCTGGCGGAAGCCGACGACGACGAGGAGTTGTCGATCGAAGCGTGCGCGATGCGGCTGATCGAAGCCGGCTGCGAATACGTGCTGGTCACCGGCACGCACGAGAACACGCCGCAGGTCGTCAACACGCTCTACGCCAAGAGCGGCGTCGTGCGCACCGACACCTGGCCGCGGCTGCCCGGCACGTACCACGGCTCCGGCTGCACGCTCGCGTCGGCCATCGCCGCCATGCTGGCCAACGGCCTCGACCTCACCGACGCGGTGCGCGAGGCGCAGGATTACACGTGGCACACGCTGCAGAAGGCGTATCGCCCCGGCATGGGCCAGCATCTGCCGGACCGGTTGTTCTGGGCGCGTGAAGAAGCCGACGCGTCGGGCGAAGTCGCCGAGGCGCCTCCCGCCGCCGATGCGCGCGGCACGCATTGAGCAAGACGCCGGTGGCCGCTCCGCCTTCGCGCCGCGCCTCGCGCTGGATGCGGCAGTTGCGCGGTCTCTATGCGATCACTCCGGACATCGTCGACATTGCGCTGCTGGTCGCCAAGGTCGACGCCGCGATCGCCGGCGGCGCGCAGGTCATCCAGTACCGCAACAAGTCCGCATCGCCGTCGCTGCGGCGCAAGCAGGCCGCGATGCTGTCCAGGGTATGCGACGGCGGCGGCGCGCTGTTCATCGTCAATGACGACGTCGCGCTGGCTCGCGAGGTCGGCGCCGCGGGCGTGCACCTGGGCGAAGACGATGGCGACGTCGGCCGCGCCCGCGCGACCGGCGGCGAAGCGATGCTGATCGGCGTGTCCTGCTACAACGACCTCGCGCGCGCGAAACGGCTCGTCGCGGAAGGCGCCGATTACGTCGCGTTCGGCAGTTTCCATTCATCGCCCACCAAGCCCGGCGCGCGGCGCGCGGAACCCGCGTTGCTTCGCCGCGCAAAGAGGCTGGGCGTCCCGGTCGTCGCGATCGGCGGCATCACGGCCGGCAACGGCCGCGCGCTGGTCGAGGCGGGTGCCGACGCGCTCGCCGTGATCAGCGACGTCTTCGCTCACGACGACCTGGCCCAGATCACCCGCGCGGCCGCCGCCATCGCGGACTGTTTCAAACCCGATACGACGACCTGAATCCGGACAAGTCCCCATGAGCCGAAACGACGAACTCTTCGCACGCGCGCAACGCACGATTCCCGCGGGCGTGAACTCTCCGGTCCGCGCCTTCCGGTCGGTGGGCGGCACGCCGCGCTTCCTGACGCGCGGCGAAGGGCCGTACGTTTGGGATGCCGACGGCAAGCGGTACATCGACTACGTCGGCTCGTGGGGGCCGGCCATTCTCGGGCACGCGCACCCGGCCGTCGTGCGCGCGGTGCAGGAGAGCGCCGTGCACGGGCTCTCGTTCGGCGCGCCGACGGAGACCGAAATCGTGATGGCGGAAACGCTGTGCCGCCGCCTGCCGTCGCTGGAACTCGTTCGCCTGGTGTCGTCGGGCACCGAGGCGACGATGTCGGCGCTGCGCCTCGCCCGCGGTTACACCGGCCGCGCCAAGATCCTCAAGTTCGAGGGCTGTTACCACGGCCACGGCGACAGCCTGCTCGTGAAGGCAGGCTCCGGCGCGCTGACGTTCGGGCAGCCATCGTCGGCCGGCGTGCCGCCGGGAATTGCCGAGCTGACCATCGTCGTTCCTTACAACGACCTGGCCGCGACCGCGGCGGCCTTCGCGGCGGAGAAGGACGGCATCGCGGCGATCATCGTCGAGCCCATCGCCGGCAACATGAACCTGATCATGCCGAAGAAGGGATTCCTCGAAGGCCTGCGCGCGTTGTGCGACCAGCATGGCGCGGTGCTGATCTTCGACGAGGTGATGACGGGTTTCCGCGTGCATCCGCAGGGCGTGCAGGGCCTCACCGGCATCACGCCCGACCTGACGACGCTGGGCAAGGTGATCGGCGGCGGCATGCCGGTGGGCGCGTTCGGCGGCAAGCGCGCGATCATGGAAAAGATCGCGCCGCTCGGTCCCGTGTATCAGGCGGGAACGCTGTCGGGCAATCCGGTGGCCGTCGCGGCAGGACTCGCCACGCTTGCCGCGACCGAAGCCCCCGGCTTCTACGAAGGGCTGACCCAAACGACGCGCAGCTTCACCGAAGGCCTGGTGGCGGCAGCGAAACGCGCGGGCGTGCCGTTTTCCGCGCAGTCGGTCGGCGGAATGTTCGGCATCTACTTCGCGGCGCAAGTGCCGGATTCGTACGATTCGGTGATGGCGGGGGACAAGGAGCGCTTCAACCGCTTCTTCCACCTGATGCTCGACGCCGGCATCTACCTGGCGCCGTCGGCGTTCGAAGCGGGGTTCGTGTCCGCGGCGCACAAGCGCGACGACATCGCGGCGACGCTCGCTGCCGCGGAGTCGGCATTCGCCAGGATCTAGCGGTTCCCGGCCGTTTTATTCCGGTGCCGCGGGCACGCCGGTCGTCCGGCAGATGCCTCCCGTCCGGAACTTCATGACCTGGCCACGGGTCTGTTCTCCGCCCGATCACCGGACGCAGCCGCGCGGTGCTGCGATTCCGTCGGGCTATGACGACAGTCTGTGAGTCCACTGTCGCAGGTCCACAACGTTGCACGCGACGGTCGCGCGGAAAGCCTTTCCAGCGGCGGAACAGTCGTCTCGCGTGCTATGATCAACCGGATTTTTCTCAAGCATTTCAATCGGATACACCGTGGACGCTTTGGCCAGAAAACGCATTGGTGAACTGCTGATCGAGCGCGGCAAGCTCGACGCGGCCACGCTGGAGCGCGCGCTGCGTTTGCAGCAGGAGTCCGGCGAAAGGCTGGGTTCCCTGCTTGTCACGCTCGGCGTCGTGGCCCAGCGCGACGTCGCCGAGGCGCTGGCGGCGCAGCTCGACCTGCCGCTGGTCGATGCTGCCGGCTACCCCGAGTTTCCGATTCTCGAAGAGCGTGTTTCGGCGCGGTTCCTGCGCGAGACGCGCTCGCTGCCGCTGCGCGAGGACGAGGACTTCGTCGCGCTCGCGATGGCCGACCCGACCGACGCCTACACGATCGGCGCGTTCGAAATGGTCACCGGCCGGACGGTGCGGCCGATGGTCGCCATGCCGGGCGAACTCGAAACCGCGCTGGAGCGGCTGTACGGCAGCGGCAAGTCCGCGCAAAGCCAGCTGATCGGCGATGTCGAGACGCGCGGCGACGAACTCGCCTTCGACGCCGACGTGCAGCAGCTGAAGGACCTGGCGTCCGAGGCGCCGGTGATCCGCCTCGTGAGCCTGCTCATCACCAACGCGCTGGACATGCGCGCGTCCGACATCCACGTCGAGCCGTTCGAGAACAAGTTGAACGTCCGCTATCGCGTCGACGGCGTGCTGCACGATGTGGAGTCGCCGCCCAAGCGGCTGTCCGCGGCGGTGATCTCGCGGATCAAGATCATGGCCAACCTCGACATCGCGGAGCGCCGCCTGCCGCAGGACGGCCGCATCCGGCTGCGCGTGCAGGGCAAGGAGATCGACCTGCGCGTGTCCACGGTGCCGACGATGCACGGCGAGTCGGTGGTGATGCGTATCCTCGACAAGGGCGGCGTCGCGCTCGATTTCCACAAGCTGGGTTTCGAGGAGGACACGCTGAAGCTGTTCCTCGAAGTGCTGCTGGAACCGCACGGCATCCTGCTCGTCACCGGACCGACGGGTTCCGGCAAGACCACCACGCTGTACACGGCGCTCGACCGCCTGAACCAGCCCGACGTGAAGATCCTCACCGTCGAGGACCCGGTCGAATACCAGATGGTGGGCATCAACCAGATCCAGGTGAAGCCGCAGATCGACCTGACGTTCGCCAACGCGCTGCGCTCGATCGTCCGGCAGGATCCGGACGTCATCATGATCGGCGAAATCCGCGACCTGGAAACGGCGCAGATCGCCGTGCAGTCCGCGCTGACCGGCCACCTCGTGCTGTCGACCGTGCACACCAACGATGCGTCGTCGACCGTCAACCGCCTGCTCGACATGGGCGTGGAGGATTACCTGCTCACGTCGACGGTGATCGGCATTCTCGCGCAGCGTCTCGTGCGCAAGCTCTGCCCCGGCTGCAAGGAGTCGTACAAGGCGCTGCCCGAAGTCGTCGAGCAGCTGGGCCTGGCCAAGATCGCGGGCACGCCGGGACATCACGCTCTACCACGCCAAGGGCTGCGCGCAGTGCGGGCACACCGGCTACCTCGGCCGTTTCTGCATCCTCGAGATGCTGCCGATGACCGATCCGCTGCGCAGCCTCGTCATGAAGCACGCCAACTCGAACGAACTGAAGGCCGAGGCGCAGCGCGGCGGCATGCTGACGATGTACGAGGACGGCATGCGCAAGGCGATACGCGGCGACACCACGTTCGAGGAAGTCCTGCGCGTCACGCGGGAAGCCTAGACATGTACCCCCACGCTCGCCTCACTTCGTTCATCGCTGCCCCCCGAGGGGGCGCAGTCAGTCCCTCGGGGCGGCCCTTCGGGACTGGAAATGGCCCCCACGCTCGCCTCACTTGCGTTCGGCATCGCTGCCCCCCGAGGGGGCGCAGTCAGTCCCTCGGGGCGGCCCTTCGGGACTGACATGAACTCCCAAGCGCTCCACTGACGCCATGGCCGTCTATCGTTACCGTGCGGTGAATCCGGCAGGCGAGTCGCCGTGGGCGAGCTCGACGCCGCGAACGAGGCCGAGATCGTCGACCGCCTGCGCGACCAGGGCCTGATGCCCATGCAGATCGCCTACGCGGCCAGCGGCGGCACGCTTGCCGCTGGGACGTCGTCGGCGCGCGAACCGGACGCGGCGCGCCGCGTGTGGTTCCAGGCGAAGAAGGTGACGCGCGACCAGCTGCTCGCGTTCACGCGCGAACTCGCGACGCTGCTGCATGCCGGAATGACGCTCGATCGCGCGCTCGAGGTGTTGATCGGCCTGGCCGGCACTCCTGCCATCGCGCAGCTCCTGCAGGGCATCCGCGACGACGTGCGCGGAGGCAAGGCGCTGTCGCAGGCGCTGGACGCGCGGCGCGAAGTGTTCTCGCGCTTCTACATCAGCATCGTTCGCGCCGGCGAGGCGGGAGGCGCGCTCGGCGTGGTGCTGCAGCGCCTCGCGGACACGATGGATCGCAACAAGGAACTGCGCGACACGGTGAAATCGGCGCTCATCTATCCGACGATCCTGGTCTGCGTCGCCGTCGCGTCGGTGATCCTGCTGCTGTCGTGGGTCGTGCCGCAATTCGAATCGACGTTCGCGCAGGCGGGCAAGGCGCTGCCGCTGTCCACGCAGGTAGTGATCTTCGTGGGCAAGTTCCTCAAGGAATGGTGGTGGGCGCTGCTGGCCGTGGTCGCGCTCGCGGTGATGTGGTTCCGCCGCCGCGGCGAAAAGCCGGCCATACGCCTGAAACGCGACGCCCGGATGCTGCGCATGCCATTGCTGGGCGATCTCATCGCGAAGGTGGAAGTGGCGCGCTTCGCGCGCACGCTGGCCACGCTGCTCGGCAACGGCGTCACGCTGCTGGGCGGCCTGTCCATCGTGAAGGAGACGATGACCAACACCGTTCTCGGTGGCGCGCTCGAAGGCGTGATCGCGAAGTTGCGCGAGGGCAAGGGCTTCGGCCGGCCGCTCGCGGAAACGAATCTCTATCCGCGCCTCGCCATCCAGATGATCCTGGTGGGCGAGGAGTCCGGTCGCCTGGAGGAAATGCTCGCGCGCGTCGCCGACGTCTACGACCGGGAAGTGCAGGTGGCCGTCAAGCGGTTCCTGGCGATCCTGGAGCCGGCGCTCATCCTCGGCCTGGCCGTCCTGATCGGCGGAATCGTTCTCTCGATCCTGCTCGGCGTGCTGGGCATGACCGAACTTGCCGGCGACCTGACGCGTCCAACTGAGGCGTCCAAACCGAGCCGTCCAGACTGACACGTCCAATCCATCTACGCATCGTGAAAAGCAGGGGAACGATCATGAATCGGTTGCAGAAAAGCGATATGCAGAGAGCAAGGCCGCGCGAACGCGGCATGACGCTGATCGAGATCCTCGTCGTGCTGGTGCTGATCGGCGTGGTGATGGGCATCGTCGGCAGCAAGTTCATCGGACAGGGCGAAAAGGCCAAGGCCGACGCCGCCAAGATCGAGATCAACCAGATCGGCAACACGCTCGATCTCTTCAAGCTCGAGGTCGGCCGCTATCCGACCACGTCCGAGGGCCTGCAGGCGCTGGTCACCGCGCCGTCGGGCGCGCCGAACTGGAACGGCCCGTACTGGAAGAACGCGACGCTGCCCAAGGATCCGTGGGGCAACGAATACAAATACAGCTCGCCCGGTACGCATGGCACCGCCTACGACATCGTCTCGCTCGGCGCCGACGGCAAGGAAGGCGGCGAGGGACCCAACAAGGACATCACGAGCTGGTGACCGCGTCGCGGTCGTCACGTTCGCCCACACCATGCGCGCCTCTCGCGGCTTCTCGATGATCGAATTGCTGGTCGTCCTCGTGATCATCGCGACGGCGTCGGCGCTGATCATCCCGATGTTCGGGAAAGGCGTGTCGACCACCGAACTGAAGAGCGCCGCGCGGCAACTCGCATCCGGCCTGCGTCTCGCGCGGAGCGAGGCGCTCACGCAGCGCCGCGAGACATTCCTGGTGCTCGACGTCGCGGGAAAGCGCTTCAAGGTGGACCACGACCCGAAGGAATATCCGCTGCCGCGCGACGTCGAGCTGAAACTGTTCACGGCGCAAAAGGACCTGGTCGACGACAAGGTCGGATCGATCCGCTTCTTTCCCGATGGCGGCAGCAACGGCGGCCGCATCACCGTCGCATCCGGCGAGCGCAAATTCGAAGTCGACGTCGACTGGCTGACCGGCCGCGTGGCAATCCTGGACTAGCATGAAACGGCCCTCGCGCAACGCCGGTTTTTCGCTGCTCGAAGTGCTCGCCGCCTTCGTCATCTTGGCGCTCGTCGCAACGGCGCTGTTCCGGCTGTTCTCGGGCAGCCTGCAAAACGCGTCCGCCGCGGAGGAGTGGAGCCGCGCGCTGATGGTCGCGGAATCGCAGCTCGAGCTGGCGGCGTCGGCGCAGCCGCTCAAGGAATCCACCGAGCGCGGCCAGGACAGCACCGGCACCATCCAATGGGAGACGCGCGTGGTCGCCTATGTGCCGCCCGACACGAGTCCCGACGCCGAGCGCGCTGCCGAGTTGCTCGGCACGCGGCTGCTGCGTGTCACGACGGACGTGAAATTTCCGGCCGCGGTCAAGGGCGAACGCACACTTTCGCTGACGACGGTCAAGCTCGCGCAGAAGGCGTTGCAATGAGGGCCGCCGTGACCACGCCCATGAATCGTGCCGCGCGCGGATTCACGATGATCGAGCTCATGATCGCGCTCGTGCTGCTGTCGCTCATGTCGGCGGTGCTGTTCGGTTCGCTCAATCTTGCCGGCCGCAGTTCCGAGGCCGGCACCGCGAAGGCGGAAAGCACGTCCGGCATGCGCTTAGCCGGCGAATACCTGCGCACGCAACTGGCTGCGCAGCATCCGCAGCGCATGCACAAGATCCAGGAGTCTCCGCTGCTCTTCGGCGGCGATGCCGATCAGCTGCGCTACGCCGCGCCGATGCCCGGACGCGTGGGATTGGGCGGCGTGTGGTACTACCGCCTCAAGCTGGCGACGGTGGAGGGCCGGCAGAAGCCTTCGCTGATCCTCGAGCGGACGATTCCCGACGTGAACGCGCTGGACATGCCGGAGTTCGTCGACGCCGACCGCTCGGTGCTGGCCGATGACATCAAGGAGCTGAAGATCGCGTACTACGGCGTCAATACGGGCGCGTCCGTGGACGAAGCGCCGACGTGGCGCGACAAGTGGGACGACCCGCAGAACCTGCCGCAGTTGATCCGCGTGGACGTCACGCCGGAAAAGGGCAACGCGTGGCCCACGCTGGTCATTGCGCCGCGGGAGGCTCCCGAAGCAGGATGCCGAGGTTGGGACGCAACGCGCAAGCGCTGCGCCGCGGCATGATCATGCGTCGCGCCCTTCCTTCGCGCCGGCAACGCGGCATCGCGCTCATCCTCGCGCTGTGGCTGACCGTCATGCTCACTGTGATCGCCAGCGGCTTCGCGTTCTCGATGCGCAGCGAGGCGATGGCCGCGCGCAACATGATTTCGATGGCGCAGGCGCGCGCCGCCGCCGACGGCGCCATCGAGCGGACGGTGTTCGAGCTTTCGCGCACCGCCTCAGCGGAAACCTGGAAGCGCGACGGCCTGGCGCACACCTGGAAGGACGGCGACACCACGCTCACCGCGAGCGCCACCGACGAGTCCGCGAAGATCGACATCAATGCCGCCAGCGAGGTGCTGTTGCGCAGCCTGTTCGTCAACGTCGGCGGCGCGGATCCCGACCTCGCCGCGCACATCACCGACGCCATCCTGGACTGGCGCGACGCCGACGACCTGAAGCGCCCCAACGGCGCCGAGGAGGCCGACTATCGTGCCGCCGGCCTCAAGTACAAGCCCGGCAACGCGCCATTCGAAACGGTGTCGGACTTGGGGCGAGTGCTGGGTGTCACGCCGGCCATCTATGCGCGCGTGGCGGACAGCGTGACCGTGCACTCGCGGCAGGCGGGGATCAATCCGTTGACCGCTTCGCGCAATGTACTGCTGGCCCTGCCCAATGCCACGCCGGAGCTGGTCGATGCCTACCTCGCGCTGCGCGGCGACGCGCTGAAGGCGAATCAAGTACCCCCGGCGTTCCCGCTGGCGCAAGGCTACAGCGCGGGCGCGGGCGGCATCTGGCGCATCAGCGCTGTGGCGACGCTGCCCGATGGTGTAACCTTCGCCCGCGAGGCCGTGGTCAGTCCCTCCGGCGATGTACACCGGCCCTTCATCGCGTTGGCGTGGCTCGACCAGATCACGCCGCCTCCGACCGACGCAGCCGCCGACGCGACGCGGTCGGCCGACGACAAAGACAAGTCCAATGGCCGTCCGTGACCTGACCCTGCCCCAATTCGGGCCACGCCTTGCGGAATTCGCTCGTCGCTCCGGGCGTCGCCGGCATGTGGACGTGGTGGATGGCGCAGCTCAACGAGCTGGTGCCCAGCAAGCCGCGCGCAGCGCTGGAGCGCCGGCGCATGCGTCCCGTACTCGTGTTCGAGGGCGACCACGCCACGTTGTGGCGGCCGGCCATGGACGGCGATCGTGCCGTCATGCGGCCGACCACGACCATCGCATTGGCGGGCGACGCGGCGACCGTCGCCGCCGGCGGGCGCGCCGCGATTGCAACGCTCGCCGACGGCAGCCTCGGCGTCGACGCCATGGCGCCCAAGGTCGTGCTGTCGCTGCCCTCGCGCGACGTGCTGCGCAAGACGATCGTGCTGCCTGCCGCCGTCGAGCCCAACCTGCGGCAGACGCTCGCCTACGACCTGGACCGCCATACGCCGTTCAAGGCCGAGGAACTGCACTTCGACGCGGTCGTGGTCGGCCGCAGTCCGGAGAAAAAGGAAATCCGCGTCGACTTGGTCTCGTGCCGCAAGGCTGTCGTCGACGCCGCCCTGCGCCATGCCGCCGCCTGGGGAGCGACGGTGTTGGCGGCCGTCCCGGAACTTCCGGCGGCTGCGTCAGCGTCGCGCCTGAACCTGCTTCCGCACGAGTCCCGCGCCTCCCACGTCGTGTGGAAGCGCTGGCAATTCTGGCTGCCGCTTGGGCTGGTCGCCGCGGTCGCGCTGGCGGCCATCGCCATACCGCTCTGGCAGAAGCGCGATTTCGCCATCGCGCTCAACACGCTCGCGAACGGCGCGCGCAACCAGGCCGCGGTGTCCGACGCATTGCGCGCCGAGCTCGAGACCAAGGCCGGCGACTACAACTTCGCGCTGGAGAAGAAATACGCATATCCAAGCGCCTTTCGCGTGATCGACGAGGTCAGCCGGGTGCTTCCCGACGACACCTGGCTCACGCAGATGGAAATGAAGACCATTGCCAAGGGCAAGGAAAACCAGCGCGAGCTGCTCGTGCGCGGCGAGTCCGCCAACGCGGGCCGGCTGGTGCAGCTGGTCGAGGAGTCCACGCTGTTCGCGCAAACGGCGCCGCGTTCGCCGACCACCAAGATCCAGCCGGGGCCAGGGGAAATATTCGATCTCGGCGCGCAGGTCAAGCCATTGGCTGCGCCCGCGCAGGTCGCGCTGCTCGGCGCGGACAAGTCCGCGGACGCGGCGGCGGGCAATGTCGCCCGCCGCGACCGCGCCCGCCCGACGCGCCGGCACCGGCCGCGCCACCGACCGCGTCGCCCGCGATCGCGCCGACGCCGGGCCCGCGCCGTCGGCGACGGAAAAGGGGCCGGACGCGGCCGCGCCATCGTCGCCCAACTCCGCCGCCGGCGGGCGCGCCCGCTGCCGGCTCCACGATCGCGCCGGCCACCGCACCATCCGCCCCTGCCGCGACTCCCGCCAAACCTGCGGCGACGGTCCCGGTCGCCGTCGCGCCGCCGACAACGGCCACGAAGGCGATGGGCCCGCCCCCGGCAGGCGTTCCGGATCCCTGGCTCTCCACGCCGAAGCCCAAACCCGTCACGGCGCCGCCTGCCGCCGCGGCACCGTCGCCGCCGCCTTCGATGGTGCAGCCCAAGCCGCGGTCGATGCCCGCACCGGCGCCCTCGGCCAACGCCGGCAATGGAGCCAAGCCATGACCCCGGCACTCGTGTCGCGCCTGTCGCCGCAGCAGCAGCGCGTTCTCGCCGTGGGCCTGCTCGTGCTTGCCGTCGTCGCGGCGCTGGTCCTGTTGGCGGGCCCGATCGTCCTGTTCCACCGTCACTATGACGTCGCGATCGAGGACACGTCCAAGCGGCTCGAACTGTACCGCCGCGTGGCCGCGCAGGCGCCGGACCTGCGCGCCGCCCTCGAGGTGATGAAGCAAAAGGACGGACGGCGGTTCTTCCTGCGCAACACCGCGCCGAATCTCGCGGGCGCGGAATTGTCCGACCTGGTCCGCGCCGCCATCGAGAACAACAGCGGCCGCATCACGACCAGCCAGAGCCCGGCGCCGCGCGAGGAAGGGCGCTTCCGGCAGACCTTCGTCACCGTGCAGTTCTTCGCCACCACGCCGGCGCTGGCGAAAATTCTTGCCGCGCTCGATACGCAGGTGCCCTACGTCGTGGTCGACAATATGACGATACGGCCGCTCAATGCATTTCGTGGCTTCCGCCCCGCCACCGGTCAGGAGCCGGAGCTGAGCGTGCAGATGGACGTGTCGGCATGGGCGTTCCCCGAAGCGCCCAAGGTCGCGGCGGCAGCCGAAGTGACAGCGACAGGACAATTGCGATGAACGGACTCGACGCGAGAGTGCGCGGATGGCTGGTCTGGCTGCTGCCGTTCATCGTGCTTGCGCTGGTGATCGGCTGGGAAGCGGACTGGGGCCGCAAATGGCGGCACGTGCCGGTGACCGACGCGGTGGTGGTTCCGCAGCCCGTCGTGGTCGCGGTGCTGCCGGAATACAAGCCGACGGCCACGCTCGCCACGCAGCGCGACATGGTGGACCGCGCCTTGTTCAACCCGACGCGCAGGCCCGCGCCGGTTGCCACGGAAGCGGGGAAACGACGCCTCCAGTCCGGACAGTTCGTGCTCACGGGCACGTTGATCATCGACGGCAAGGCCACGGCGTTCCTGCGCGAAAACGCCGGCGGCAAGTCGCGTCGCGTGGCCCAGGGCGAGCAGATCAACGGCATGCTGGTCGCCGAAGTGAAGCCCGACCGCGTCAAGCTCACGCTGGGCGACGAAGCCGAGGATCTGGTCCTCAAGGTCGCCATCGGCCCGAAGACAACGACGCAGCCGGTCGCCGCGCCCGCTCCGGGCACGCCCGCGGCCGCCGGCGGTGGCGGCGGCCGCGCCCGCCGGCACGGCACGCCGATACGCTGGCCGAACGCCGGCGCGCGCAGCAGGCGGCCGAGGCCGCGGCGGCCGCGGCTGCCGGGAGGCCACCCGTGCTCAACGCTCCGCCGGCAGGCGCCTATCTGCCGCCGTCCGGCGTCGCCGCGCCGGCGCGGCGCAACAGGATCCGCGTTGGGCCGAGTCCGACGCGCGCGTGCGCGCCAGGGCGCGGGCGCAAAGCCTCGGCCAAACCAAATAGCGATTCGCGTCGCTCCAGCCAATCATCCTATTGCGACACTCCAAAGGCGACCGTCGCAAGCAAGGCGGCGAAAACATGAATAAATTCCAACAGGTCTCCCGTTTTCGCGCGACAGCAGCGATCGTGGTCTTCGCTCTCGCCGGTTGCCAGACGGGCCCGATGGGCCAGGACGAGGTCGGCGAGCGATCCACGCGTTCCGTTCCGAACAAGGCGGAAGGCCTGTCGATAGAGCCGAGGCGGTCGCGCGCGCGCAATCCGGCCAGTCCGATTCGGCGCGCATCTACAAGGGCACCGGCGTCGTGGTCAAGGGCATGCAGCCCGGCGGAAAACTGCCTGCCGGGCCCCGCCGCGCAACCGGCGGGCGGCGGCGTCATCCTCAATTTCGAGGCCGCGGACCTGCGCGAAGTCGTCCGCAACATCCTGGGCGACATCCTCAACGAGAATTACACGATCGACCCGCCTCGTCGGCGGCACGGTGACCATCCGCACCTCGACGGGCATTCCGCGCGAAGCGCTGGCCGCGACACTGGAAACGCTGCTCCGCGCCAACGGCGCCACGATGGTCAAGAACGGCGGTCTTTACCAGGTCGTGCCCCAGGCATTGGCCGTGCGCGGCAACACGGTGCCGCAGCTCGGCAATTCGACGCGCGCGCTGCCGTCGGGGTTTTCCGTGCAGATCGTTCCGTTGCGCTACGTCGGCGTGAAGGAAATGATGCGTCTGCTCGAGCCCTTCGCCAAGGATGCGCAGGCGGTGCGCCCGGATGAACTGCGCAACCTGCTGATCCTGGCCGGTACCGAGCGCGAGTTGCGCAACCTGATGGACACGATCGACATGTTCGACATCGACTGGATGGCGGGCATGTCGGCGGGCGTGTTCACGCTCACCAACTCGGACGTCAAGTCGGTGATGACCGAACTCGACAAGATCATCGGCGACAAGAACCTGAGCCCGATGGCCGGCATCCTGCGCATCGTTCCCATCGAGCGGATGAACGCGCTGCTCGTCATCACGCCTCAGCCCGCGTACCTGGACGAGGTGAAGAAATGGAT
Organism: uncultured beta proteobacterium; assembly: GCA_963834045.1. Lineage (GTDB taxonomy): Bacteria > Pseudomonadota > Gammaproteobacteria > Burkholderiales > Casimicrobiaceae > VBCG01. The sequence goes on from CAWIAK010000016.1 coordinate 36,090, forward strand.
CGACCGCCTGGACAAGACCGGCGGCGACGGCGGCGGTCTCCAGTTCTATGTGTTCAACCTGTCGAACCAGCGCGCGGAAAAGCTGGGCCCGCTGCTGCAGCAGGCGTTCACCGGCCGCGCCTCGCAACCACGTCGGCGCCGGCACCCACGGTCGCGCCCGGCACGCCTGCCGGCACGATCGTCAATCCGCCGACGTTCACGCCGGTCAATCCGGCCACGGGCGGCCCCAACCTGACGCAGCCGCCGGCAACCCCGGCGACCACGGCGGCCGGAGCGGGCAGCGGGTCCGGCATCGTGCGCAACCTTCAGGTCGTCGCCGACAAGGACAACAACACGCTGCTCATCATCGCGACGGCCGCCGAGTATTCGGTGATCGAGGCTGCGCTGCGCAAGCTCGACGTGCCGCAGCGCCAGGTGGTGATGGAGGTCACGATCGCCGAGGTCACGCTTACCGACGACATCCAGTTCGGCGTCGACTGGCTGTTCAAGGGCGGCGCGCCATCGGGCCGCGGTTCGGGCGGCAACATCAACAGCCTGCTCGTTGGTTCGCAGAACCCATCGGCCCCCAGCAACGGCACCGGCGCCATCGCCAAGCTCGCGCAGGGCTTCACGTACATCCTCAACAACGCCAACTTCCCTGGCGGCATCCAGGCGGCGCTGAAGTTGCTCGACAGTTATGGCAACACCAAGGTCATCGCCAATCCGCACGTCGCGGCGCTCGACAACCAGAAGGCCACCATCAAATCCGGCGACCGCATCCCCATCAGTTCCAACACCACGGTGGGCGGCACGCTCAACGGCATCACGACGACGTCGCAGTACATCGATACGGGCGTGCTGCTGCAGGTCACGCCGCACATCAACTCGGGCGGACTCGTCACGCTCGATGTGCAGGCCGAGGTCAGCGTGCCGGGCAACTCGGGCTGCCCTGCCGAACAGCAGTGCGCGCCGCCTATCTCGACGCGCTCCGTGCAGACGCTCATCTCCGTTCCCACCGGGCGCACGATGGTGATGGGCGGCCTCATCAACGAGACGCGCAGCAACACGTCGCAGGGCATCCCGCTGGTGTCGCGCATCCCGTTCCTGGGCGGTCTGTTCGGCGAGCAGGAACTCAAGAACAACCGCACCGAGCTCGTGCTGTTCATCACGCCGCGCGTCGTCGAGGACGAAAAGGACATCGGCCTCGTCATCGATGACCTGCGCCGCCGCATGGAGTACCTGGACCGGATGTTCCCGTCCAAGAACGCCCCGTCCACGATGCCGGGATTCACGATGACGCCGCAGTTGATGTTGTCGCCGGCGCCCTGATACGGCGAGGGCCGGCGCGCCCGCGCCGGCCCGAAAGCGTCGTCAAATTGCGACAATTTGCCGAAATTCGGCAAAAGCGTCGCTGATGCCCGACAAGTGCATGTTGTTCAAGGACAACATCATGGAACTTTCTCGTGATTCTCGATTGACGCGAGAAGTTCCTTTCTTTAGTCTTGACTCAAGAGAAGAGGATGTAATTCAAATGAAGCAGCAAGGATGCAAGAGGGGTGGCGGGATCGCCCCGGCGGTGATGCGTGGAATGCGGTTCCTGGCGGTGGCGGTACTGGGCGTAGTGGTTGCTTCATGCGCGACGTTGAAGCCGGACTCTCCGGACGAGGAAAAGGTGAAACTCGTGACGGAGCGTGCCACGGCTCGCTGGCAGGCAATCATTGGCAAGGATTTTGCAACTGCGTACGAGTATCTTTTCGCCCTCGTCGCGGACGGCGGTGACGCCAGCCGGGTTCAAGACGGTGGCGTCGCGCCTCGACTACAGGGCCGTCAAAGTGACCGGGGCAACGTGTGAAGGCGGGACGTGCAGGGTGAGGCTGGTGCTGACATACAACGCCTCAGTGGCCACCAGGGGCGAGACGATACCGGTCAACAGCATCAATACGCCATTGGATGAAAACTGGATCATTGAGAAGGGACAGCTCTGGTATGTCTGGCCCCTCTGAGGAATAGAGAATCGTTGCAAATTTTTCACAGGGCGTCCTCCTGCGGGAAACGAATCACTTGGACAAAACGAGTAGCCTGTATTACCATGTTCGGCGCTGTCGGTTATAAAGTGATCACTTTAAATCGCAATCAGAAGGAGCTATATCCAACTATGAACACTTTCACGAAGAAATCGCTGCACGTCGCCCTCGCGGGCCTCGGCACGCTTGGCCTGGCCGGCGCGGCTGACGCAGTCATGGTCAACCCGAACGGTCTCGGCGAAGTACTGATCTATCCGTACTACACCGTGCGCAGCCCGGCCGGTGCGGGACTCGCGAGCTACAACACGCTGCTGTCAGTCGTCAACACGACGACGTCGACGAAGGCGGTCAAGGTCCGTTTCCGCGAAGGCAAGGCCTCCAAGGAAGTTCTCGACTTCAACGTGTTCCTGTCGCCGCGCGACGTGTGGACTGCGGCGGTCGAGCCTCTTGGCGGCGGCGACCAGGTGAGTGGGACGCCTCCCCTTCCCGGCGCGATGATCGAAACGTCTGACCGCAGCTGCACGATTCCGAATTTCCTCCCGGGCGTTCCGGTCCTGTTCCGCAGCGGCGCCTACGAGGGTGACGCGGTGAAGGACGACTCGCAAGACCGTCTGATGGAAGGCTATTTCGAAATCTTCGAAATGGCGTCCTACGACAACACGTCGGTCATCGGGATCAACGCCAAGCACTCCGGCGGCGTGCCGAAGGACTGCTCGCAGGTGAACAACAATACGGCAGCTCTTGGCATGCTGCCCCCGAGCGGCGGTCTGTTCGGCGGAGCCACGCTGATCAACGTGCTGACGGGCGATGCCTTCACGGAAGACGCCACCGCGCTGATCAACTTCACGAACGTTCCCAACTACTACACGACCGGCGACGCGAATCCGAACTGGTCCAACACGCTGCCGACCAACGGCGTGGCCGTGACGCAAGACGGGCGCGATCGTGACGGGTATCTTCAATACCGGTGAGTTCGACGCGGAAAAGGCCGTGACGATGGCGCTGCAAAAGCAGTCGGTCGTCAACGAGTTCGTCGGCGAGGCGGCCACGCTTTCCGGCACGGACTGGGTGATCACGTTCCCGACCAAGCATCAGCTCGTCGGCGAGCAGACGATCCGGATTTCGTCCCGCCGTTCTCGCATGCGCTGAGCAAGGCGGGTTCGTGCGACAACGCGACGCTGGCAACGTGGGATCGCGAGGAAACCCCGGTTACGCCGGGCGGACCGGACTTCTCGCCGTCGCCGACGCCTGCCGGCTTCGCGCTGTGCTGGGAAGCGAACATCATCTCGTTCAAGGCGACCAAGGGTTCCAACATCGCCAACGTGCTGGGTTCGCAAAATTCCTACACGGTCGCCACCGGCTTCACGAGCGGTTGGGCCAGCCTGGGCTTCAGCGCGACGGCCTTCAACGTCGCAACGACGGGTGTCACGTGGGATGCGACGAACCTGGTTGGTCCGGACGTCGTGGCGGATGCGACGTTCTTCGGCCTGCCGACCATCGGCTTCGCCGTGCAGACGTTCGTCAACGGCACGTTGTCGGATTCGCAAGGCAGGTTCGTGCAGTCCTCGTACGGCGGCAACTTCGGCCACCGTTACACCGGACCGCAATAAGGTCAGAGTTGTACGCAGCATCAAGGGGCAGCCGCAAGGCTGCCCCTTTTTCTTTTGATCTATGGAACGAACGGCGGCAATGGTCGTGTCCAACGGACGGTCGCTCACAGCCTTGTACTGTATAATGGGGGTGGCTCGCAAATTGCCTTGCGCTTAGAACGCATCATTTTCAGTTATCCGGGAGATATCCATGACCTCACGTTTGCCTAACCTTCTCGGTGGTGCGGCGTTGTTGGCGGCCTTCGCATTTGGTTTCGCGAATGTGGCCACGGCCCAGACCATCACCGTTTCCGGCTGCTCGTCGTTTACGACCAGCGCCCAGAACAACGCTGCGACCATCAACATCACCTGCAACACCGGCGCCGGCGGCGGCGCAACTGCGCCAACCTGCAGCAACGCCAATATTGCGACCGTAGGTGCGACCCTTACCTTCTCGGCATCTTGCACGCAGGGTACGAATCCCATCACGTCGGTCAACCTGAATGGGGTAAGCCTGTGCAGCGGCGCCGCGGCTTGTACGAGCCCGTTCCCGATAAACATCCCCGGCCTTACGATTCCGGTGAACACGACCCATTACACCGTCACGGCTTCTGATGGCTCGCTCCAAGGTTCCTCCACGGCCACGTACGTGGTCGGCGGCAGCGGCGGCGGCGGCGGCAGCGTCGACTTGAGCGCCTGCAGTGCGTTGGGCTACACCGATGCGCGCTGGGTCGACGTCGATTACCCGAACGGCGGGAACATCAACATCAACTACATCTTCAGCACGGCGAAGAACGCGGCCGGCGCCACGAACGGGATATTCACCAACAAGTCGGCTCTGGTGCTTCGGTTCACCACGCCTGCGCTTGGGCGTGAACGACGCGGCGTACCCCAACTTCCGGCCGAAGTGCGGATCCAACGGCTCTCGTCAGGCGACGATCGGGACGGCGCCCTGCCTGGTGCCGACGACCAACTCGAAGACGCCGCCGGTCGTCAGGACGATGATCAGCCAGACGCCGGCGTTTGCCGTCCAGGTCGTGGCCGGAGGTGTCTGCCCGTATTCGGCACTGACGTTGCGCCAGCTCACATACGCCGGAGTTACGTGGCTCGCGCCGAACACCACGTATTACATCACGCTGGTCAACAAGGGCTCACGTTCACTGGCCCGGCCAATACCTGCACGTCGTCCAACTGCGACATGCGGTGGAACTTCAACAACTAGCCATCGCGCGCTAGCTGACGCTATCCCGTCCCCGCCGCCGGCGGGGACGTTTTTTTATGGTATCGACGATGAACTCGACGAAATCACTCCCGCGCGCTTTCGCCTTCGCGTTGAGCGCGATGCTGTTCGCGAGCGCGCCTGTCGCCGCGCTCGACCCCACCGAAGTCATCGCGGAGTCCTCGCGTGCGCGCCTGACGGTCGCCGACTACGAGGCGGAGCTCGCCAAGCTGCCGCCGGCCACGCGGGCGGAGTTCGCGGCGAGCGCGCTGCGGCTCAAGCAGTACCTCGACAACCTGTACATCTCCAGCGTGCTCGCGGCCGATGCGCGCGCGGAAGGGCTGGACAAGGACCCCGTGCTCGCGCGCCAGATCGCCACGCAGGTCAACAAGCTGCTGGCGCAGGCGAAGGTCGAGCGCATCGAGACGGCGGCTGCCGCCGAGTTCGACAAATCGACCGACAGGTTCACCGCGCGCGCGCGCGAACTCTACCTGGTCAATCGCGCCAAGTATGGCGTGCCCGAGAAGGTGCGCGCCGCGCACATCCTGGTGATGATCAAGGATGGCAACAAGGACGCCGCGCTGGCCAGGGCCACGGACATCCGCGCCAAGGCCGTGGCGGGAGCCGACTTCGCGAAGCTTGCGCGCGAATCTTCGGACGATCCGACCGCCGCCAGGAACGGCGGCGAACTCGGCTTCTTCGAAGCCAAGTCGATGGATGCGCCGTTTTCAGCCGCCGCATTCGCCATGACGCGCAAGGGCGAGATCAGTGCGCCGGTGCTGACGAAGTATCGGCTACCACATCATCCTGTTCGAGGACCGGCAGCCCGCCCGCGTGCGCACCTTCGAGGAAGTCATGCCGGAATTCATGGCGGAACTCAAGGCCAAATTCGTCAGCGACGCGCGCGATGAAGCCACGCGCCGCATCTTCGCCGATCCAACGCTCAAGGTGGACGTCGACTTGATCAACCGCATCAACGCGGAGGCGGCCGCCCGGTCGCCTTCGGCAAAGCCGGCGGTGCCCGCCAAGCCCTGATCGCGCTGGTAATCGCTGCGCGTCACGCGCGGGCAATTACAGCGGCGCGCACATGCCCGCCTGGTCCGGCCCGTAGCCTTCGGCAACATAGCCCGCGGCGATCATCTGGGCTTTGACGGCCGTCGAGGTGGTGTATCGGTGGTTCGAATCCGCGCGGCCATTCCACAGCCGGTAGACAGGAACCTCGTTGGCATTGCACGCGCCAGTGCCCGAGTCCGGCAACGCGATGTAGAACGCCGCATCGGTCTCCTTGATGAGCCACGGAAACTTGACGAGCGCTATCGCGCATTCGTCCGGCGCCGCGGAAAAGAAGTGCGAGTCACCGTAGCCCGGCGGAATGTAGTAGCGGCACACCGGCTGGGTGAATCCGCCCGGGCCGTTCCAGACCTGGAACTGGTACCCGGTACGCACCCATCCCGGGTGCACACCGCTATCGAGATCGCTGATGTCCGACGCCGTGGCGGCGACGAAATAGTGGTCGTAGCCGGCATGGTAGAACTCGACCGCCAGCACCTTTTCCGCCGGTGCCGATACGCCGAAGTATTCGGGTGTGCCGAAGTTGAGCCAGTCGCGGACGACGTAGCCATCGTTGACCGCGGATCCCCCGGTGAACTCGGTCAGCAGCATCGACAGATACCAGACTCCGTTCGGCGGACGCGTGAACGGCACCGGCCCGGAGTCGATGTCGGCCAATCCGGTGCCGGCATTCAGTCGCAGGAAGTTGATACATTGCGAGCCGCACGCCACTCATCCCCGGCACATATGGCGACGTGAATGCCCACAGTTCCAGGCGCAACTCGTCGGACCTGGCGGAGTCCGCGTTCGTCACGCCTTCTGCCGTGAGATCGGCCGAGTCACCCGAGTAGGTATAGGACACGTAATTGACGATGCGGACGTCGGTCGCCTGCGCCGCGGCCGGGGCCAGTGCGCAAAGAGCGAAGACGAACGCCGCCGCTATCGTAGTCATGCTCATCATGGTGTTTACCAGGGTGCGATTCATCGGGCATTTTCCGGTTGGCAATGCGAAGGGACTCGCGTCGAGTGGAACTGCGGCGTGACAACGCCTGAAGTCAGAACTGTCGCGACCTCCAAGGGCGTCATTGGCATATCGTTGACCCAGCGAAGCCACGGCGAAACCTGCCACTTCCCGCATGCTGTCCATTGTGTGGGGTGGGCAACGGGCGGAAGGAGCAGAAGCCGTCGCGATATTCCGTCCGCGTGCGTCCTACCTCGGTTCGCAGTCGAGGCTAACGCGCGCCTGTACCGCGGTCGGTGCGGCAGCGCACCAACGCGTTGGGAATGCTTTGTGGGTTACGGCTTGCCGCGCGGGATGCGGCTAGCGGACGGCGATCAGTGCGTGCGCCGCCGGATGCTCGAGACTGACGATGCGGCAATCGGCGAACCCGGCGGCCAGCGGCCACCGCCATGCGTCGGCACCAAACTCGGTGTGCACGAGGTAACCGTCGCCCTTCGCCGGATCGCCATGGTAGCTGGGTGGCAGGCCCGCGCGGCTGCGGGTGAGCCGGCCGACGATGATCGGCACGGTGTATACGCAGGCGCCGGAATCGCGCAGCACGCGCCGGCACTCGGCGAGGCCCGCGACCGGATCGGGCACGTGTTCGAGCGTATCGGAATGCACGACCAGGTCGAACGCGCCATCCGCCTGCGGCAGGTGCTGCATGTCCACGTCCGGATATCGCACGAGCTGGTGTCCCGGCCATTTCGCGAGAAACGGCGCCACGCCGCCGGCTTCATTGATCTCCAGCACGCGCAATTGCTGCGCCGCCGGCGATGCCGAGAATTCCGCGAACGTGCCGGCGCCTCCGCAATGCCGCAGCAGCGCGGTGGCCAGCGCCATGCAGCGCAGCGTGCTGCCGCACCGTACGCATTGCAGGCCCTGCTGCCGGTTGACGTAGGCGGCTTCCTCCGCCGAGAGCTCCCATTCGCGGATCAATGCGGGCGAAAGCTCTTCGATGTAATGCAATTCCGCCGAACCGCACACCGCGCAACGCTTCACGGCGTGCGCTCCAGCAGCTCGAATCCGATCGACCGCATCGGCACGCCGACCAGCGAGTGCCGGATGCTGCTCGTCTCGACCCGGAAGATGAGCGCGTCGTGAATCCATTCGTGCTGCACGTGTTCCTGCTGGTGTCCATCGGCGACCGCCACGGCAATCGAATAATTGCCCGGGGGCAGCAGCGGCAGGTCGAACTCGAAGCGTGCCCGCGCCGTATCGCCCGCGGCCAGCTTCGAGAGGCTTGTCGTGCGACGTGAGGAACGTGTTGTCGCCGAAGATGTTCTGTCCCAGGCGGTCGCGCACCAGAAATCCGACAATGGGACTGTCGAGCGGCTCGATGGCCTCGACGTCGATGGACACGGCGACGGTCTCGCCGCCCACTGCCCAGGCGAGCCGTTCGCCGTTCGGGTGCTCGATGCGCACGTCGGCGATGCGCGCGCCGCGGCGGCCGAAGGACGCCGACGCCGGATCGAATTCGAAGATCTCGACATCGGTGCGGTGGCCCGACGCCTGAATCACGTCGAGGCGCTGGTCTCTCGGGGGCGCGGCGACGAGCCGGTCGCGCGCAATGGCCGCGCGCGGCGCATCGACGTCCCGCGATGCCCCCTGGGCGGCTTCGAGCAGGTTCTCGAGATAGAGTTCGCATACCTGCTTGCTCGGCCCCAGCGCCTTCACGCGGCCACCGTCGAGCCAGAGCACGCGGTCGCACAGGCTCGACACCGCGCTGGTGTCGTGGCTCACGAACAGCAGCGTCCCGCGTTCCTTGAATTCGCGCAGGAAGCGCATGCATTTCTGCACGAAGCGCGCGTCGCCGACGGCGAGGGCTTCGTCGATCACCAGGATCTCGGCATCGACGTGCGCCATCACGGCAAACGCCAGGCGCACCACCATGCCGGTGGAGTACGTCTTGATCGGCTGCTCGATGAAATCGCCGATGTCCGCGAACGCGCAGATGGCGTCCAGGCGCGCCTCGATCTCCTGCTGCGACAGGCCGACGATATATCCATTGAGGAAGATGTTCTCGCGCCCGCTGAACTCCGGGCTGAATCCCGCCCCCAGCTCGAGTATGGCCGCGATGCGGCCCCGCGTCGTGATGCGGCCGGCGGTCGGCTGCAGCGTGCCGCAGGCGATCTGCAGCAGCGTCGACTTGCCGGAGCCATTGCGCCCGATGATGCCGACTGTCTCGCCGCGCTTGACGTCGAAGCTGACGTCCGACAGCGCGGCGAATTCGCGGTAATACTTGTGGCGGGCGGTGGCGAACAGCTGCTTCAGCCGGTCGCGCGGCGTCGCGTAGAGGCGATAGCTCTTTCCGACGCCTTCGGCCTGGATGACGAGATCAGAGGACATCGGCGAAGCCGTCGCGCGCGTGCTGGAAGAGGGCGAGCCCCAGCCAGGCGACCACGAGGCCGCCTGCCGTCATCATGGCCAAGTCCGGAGAAATCGGGAAGCGTTCCCCAGATCAGCACGGCGCGCGCCTGCTCGATGAAGAACGACATCGGGTTCCATTCGATCGCCCAGCGAAAGGCCGCGGGCACGGCGCTGGCCGGATAGAAGATCGGGCTCAGGTACATCATCACCGTGGTGACGATCGTGATGGTCTGCGCCAGGTCGCGCAGATACACGCCCAGCGCCGCCAGCGCCCACGACAACCCCAGGACGAACAGGATCAGCGGCAGCAGCACGACCAGGATCAGCGGCCAGGTCAGCGGCAACCCGCCCAGGCCGATGAGCATGACGAGCGCCAGGACCGCGAGGCTGATGACGGCGTGGAACAGGCTCGAGCACAGCACGACCCAGGGCATGATCTCGAGCGGGAAGATGACCCGCTTCACGAAGCCCGGGTTCTGCAGCATCAGCGCCGGCGCGCGGTTGAGGCATTCGGAAAAGATGCCGAACACGAGCAGCCCGGCGAACAGGACGACGGCAAACTCGAGAATGCTGGCCGATTCGTTCGGGCTCCAGCGCGCCTTGAACACGACGCCGAAAACGAACGTGTAGACGCAGAGCATCAGCAGCGGATTGAAGAACGACCACATCAGGCCGAGAAACGATCCGCTGTAGCGGCCGAGGACGTCGCGCCGGGCGAGATTGACGAGGAGCGCGCGATGCCTCCAGGCGCTGCTGAACACCGCAAACGGTTGCTTGGGCAGGGACAAGACGGGAGTCCGGAGAGTCGAGTTCACCGGGCGCGGATGGGGCGTCGGATCGGCGGGAGGGTCGGGAAAGGCGCGGCAGCCTTAACGGGGCGGAACGCCTGCAGGCAACGCGCGGAACATGGCCGTCAATGATACCGCGGGCGCTTGCCTCCAGATAGAGGAGCGAAGCCGCGGCCGGCGGCGGGATCACGCGGTCGTCGCACTTCGGCTAAAATTGCGGATTGGCGGCGCACGTCCGTGCGGCGTTGGCGGCTTACCATTCGCCGCCTCAATCGACCGATGCCCTCCGACCTCGAATTCACCGGCGAGCGATTCGTCCCCGGCATTGCCGGCGAGATCGCGCACGAGCACTGGCATCGCTATGCGTTCGCGCGGCGGTATGTCGCGGGCAAGCGCGTGCTCGACGTGGCGTGCGGCGAAGGCTATGGCAGCGCGCTGCTGGCGGGCGTGGCAAGCGCGGTGACCGGCATCGACATCGACGCCGGCGCGGTTGCCCATGCGCGGGCCGTGTACGCGGCGCTCGCCAACGTGCGCTTCGAGGAAGGCAGCGCGGCGTCGCTGCCGCTGCCGGACGGAAGCGTCGACGCCGTGGTGTCGTTCGAAACGATCGAGCACCTGCCGCGGGCGGACCAGCCGCGGATGATGGAGGAAATCGCGCGCGTGCTCGCCGCGGACGGCGTGCTGGTCATGTCGGCGCCCAATCCCGTCGAATACTCGGCGGCGCGGAACTATCGCAATCCATTCCACCTGCACGAGCCGGATCGCGCGGAATTGGCCGCGCTGCTTGGCGACGCATTCCCCGTGCAGCGCTGGTTCCGGCAGCGGCGCTACTTCGGTTCCGCGGTCTGGAGCGAAGCATCCGGCGAGTCCGTCGAAGCGTGGTCGGGCGATGCGGCGAAGATCGGCAAGGCGGCGCCCCCTGCGGCGATGTATTTCGTGGTGGTCGCGGCGCGCTCGCAGGCCGCGTTGCCGGCGGCGGACGCGGCACTTTCCCTGTTCACCGACGGCGCGGAAAGCGAACTCGCGCGCATCGACGCGCAGGCTGCCGAGGTCATGCGCCAGGATCTCCTGTTGGGGCAACGTGATGCGGAGCTGACGAAGGCTGCGGCGCATGTGCGGCACCTGGAGGAGATTGCCGCCTACCGCGAGCGCATCGTCGTCGAGCGCGATGCGCAGCTCGTCGAAGTGCAGGCAGCGCACGCAGCGGAGCGCGACGCATTGAACGACGAACGCGACGGCCTCGCGGGCGCATTGGCCTCGGCGCGGCAGGCGGTGGCCGCGCAAAGCGCGGAATGCGAACGTCTCGAACGCGCGATTGCCGCGCAGGAACGCATCATCGCGTACCGGCAGAGCGCCCGCTGGTGGTTCTCGCTTCCCTGGCTGCGCGTGCGGCTCTGGTGGCAGCGCCTGCGCGGCGAATGACCGACGCAATGGCGTTCAACGCCGCCGACGTGGTGGTGCCGGTGTACAACGCGCCGGACGATGTCCGCGCCTGCGTGGCGAGCGTGCTCGCGCATCTGCGCCCCGACGTGCGCCTGGTGCTGATCGACGACGCGTCGCCCGATCCGGCCATCGCCGCGTACTTCGCGGAACTCGAGCGGCTCCGCCATCCGCAGCTGCTGCTGCTTCGCAACGAGGTCAACCTGGGCTTCACCGGGACGGCCAATCGCGGGATGCAGCTGTCGCGCTCGGATGTCGTCCTGCTCAACTCCGACACGATCGTCACCCGCGGCTGGCTGGATGCCCTCCTGCATTGCGCGGCTACCGACGCGACGATCGGCACGATCACGCCGTTCTCGAACAACGCGGAGATCTGCTCGTTCCCGCGCTTCTGCGAGGACAACCCGTGGCGGACCGGGCGCGATCCCGACGCCGACGCTGCGGCGATTGCCGCGGCGGCGGTGCCGACGTATCCCGATATCCCGACGGGCGTCGGATTCTGCCTCTTCCTGCGCCGCGCGATGCTCGACGCGGTGGGCATCTTCGACCCGGTCTTCGGCGCGGGTTATGGCGAGGAGAACGACCTGTGCCTGCGCGCCGCGCGCGCAGGATGGCGCAACGTGCTGGCGGACAATGCGTTCGTCGTGCATACCGGCGGCCGATCCTTCGTCGGGCAAAAATCCGAGCTCGGGCCGCGCAACATGGCGCTTCTTCTGGAACGCCATCCGCACTACCTCGACATGGTGCATGCGTACATCGCAGCCGATCCGCTGCGGCCGCTGCGCGAAGCCGCGGCATCGCGGCTGGCCGTGGATTCGGCGCCGGGGCAGGGGGTCCTGCACGTCATCCATCACCACGGGGGAGGCACCGAGACGCACGTGCGCGCGCTGATCGCGGGCTCTCCCGGGCGCTGGCGCCACTATCTCGCCATCGCCGTCGACGATCGCTGGCAGATCGAGGAACACCGCGCCGACGGCGCCGTCGTCACCTACGAATTGCTGCGCGGCGAGCACGAACTCTGGCGCGACTTCGTCGGCGGAATCTGCGGGACGTTCGGCATTGCGCTCGTCCACCTGCACAACATTTCCGCCTGCCGCGACGGAATCATCACGGCGCTCGCCGACTTGCCGGTGCCATTCGGCTATACCGTCCACGATCTCAATTTCGCGTGCCCGACGATCACGTTCCTGGCTGCCGATGGAATGTATTGCGGCGGCGTGACCGACGTCGCGGCATGCACGCGCTGCCTGCACGCGCAGCCGACGTTTGCCGGCGTGGACATCGCGACGTGGCGCGCGCGCCACCAGGAGCTGCTGCGCCGCGCGGCGTTCAGGATTGCGCCATCGCGATGGGCGGCCGGCATGCTCGAACGCTATTTTCCGGAGTGCGCGACCGTGGTCGTTGCCCACGGCATGCCGGACGTTGTGCGTTCGCGCGAAGGCAGTCCAGCGCAGGCTTTCGACCTGCCCGACGACGGCGCGCCGACGGTTGCGGTGTTGGGCGCGATCGGGCCGGACAAGGGCGCGCGGCGCCTCGAGCGTCTGGTTGCCCTTGCCCGCGCGCGCGGCGCCTGGGTGCGCTTCGTGCTGATCGGCTACATGGACGTCGAGCACGGGCCGTGGCAATCCGACGACGCGCGGTTCACCGTGCATGGCCGCTACGACCCCGCCGACCTGCCCGATCTGCTGGAGCGCTATCGCGTCGCCCTCGTTCTCTATCCGTCGGCCGGCCCGGAAACGTTCAGCTATACGTTGTCCGAAGCCTGGGCGTCGGGTCGACCGGTTCTCGTGCCGCCGATCGGCGCGTTGGAGGAACGCGTGCGCGACAGCGGCGCAGGCTGGGTGATGACCGATGCCGAATGGCGCGACGAGGAGAGGATGCTGGAGCGCCTGCTCGCAGTGTTGGGCACCGCGAACGTCGCGGCGCGCGATGCTGCGGCGGCTGCAGCATTGGCAATGCCGCATGCATCGCTGCCGGCGATGACCGACGGCCACATTCGCGTGCTACGACGCGGTGGCGTCCGCGCGATCGGCGTCACAAGTCGCATCGACCCCCGATGCAGCCGCGATCATTGCAACCTCTCGCCGCCGCACGCGTGCGCGATGCGCTGGGCTATCGCGCCTGGACACCTCCGCCCCCGGACCGGATCGCCGCAGCGCGCTGCAGCACGGTGTCGGTGGCCGGATCGCGCACGCTGCCGTGGCCATTCGCCACAAGCTGCCGGGCCGCATCCTGTACCGGCTGGCTCCAGCGTCGCTGGTCGAGCGGCTGAGACAGTATCTCCGTTGATGGCGGCCAACGACTTCGCCGACTGGCTGCAGCGGGGCCGGACCCACATGCGGGCGGGCCGACCGATCGACGCGGTGCTGTGCTTTCGTCGTGCCGCGCACGCGAATCCGCGCGACGCGGATGCTCGTTTCCATCTGGGGGAAGTGCTGTGGCAGCTGGGTTTGAGCGACGAGGCGATTGCCGCTTGGCGCGACGCGGCGCAAATCGATTCCCGTTTTCTCGCGGCCCGGCTCGCGTTGGCGGAAAGCCTGCTCGCTCGCGCGGACTACCCGGGCGCACAGGCGGCTGCGGGCGAGGCGCTGGCGCTGGCGCCGCTGGAACTGCGTGCGCGGACTTCGCACGGGGCGGCTGCGGCGGCGCTCGGCGATCGCGGAGCGCTGGCGGGACTCGTCAGGCTGTTCTCGGAGAATCCCGAGCTTTCGCTGCCGCCGGCCTACACGCCGGCGCTGGCGCGCGTGCTGGAGCACGCACCGCGCGACGCGTTGCGGGAAGACTTCGTGGCGCAACTGGTGCCGAGGGTGGCAACGCTTCCGTCGGCGGTGCTGGCGTTGGTCGCAACCGAAGCGATTGCGCACAACCCGGCCGCGCTGACGGGCGCACTGCGCGCGCGCACCTGGCAACGAAACGAAATCGATGCGCTGCGCCGGATCATCATCGCGTTGCACATACACGACCCCGCTCTGGCGATGGAGCTCGCGGGCACGCACGCTGCGATGTGCCTGGCGGAGCCCTTGCCAGTGCCGTCGGGTTGGCCCGCCCGCACGGGCGGCGCGGCAGGGCGCGTCGCATGGCTCATGCCGGCGCCGGGCACTCCGTTGTTTGCGTCGGCCTGCACGACTGTGGAGGACATTGCAAGGAAATTGGGACTCACCGGCGTGACCACGACCATCGTTTGCGCGGGCAGTGCGGATCTTACGCGCGCTGCGTTGCCGGTGGTCTCGCCGCTTGCCGAGTTCCGGGAACTTCCGTCGCATCCCGACGCGACGCACGCCCGGGCGCTGGCGGGCAGCGATCCGGATGTGCTGGTCGACTTGGCGGGGATGCACGCCGCGACCGGCCTTTTCCTCGCGGCGCGCCCGGCGCGCTCCGTGTGGTCGTTGGCTTCGACCGTGCCCGGCCACGCGCCGGCACTGGTCGACCAAACCCTTGCCAATGCCGATCAACTCGCCGAAAGGCTGCGCGAACTGCTTGCGGCGCCATTTCCTGAAGCGCCGGGCGCCGGTGAACTCGCGGAATGGTGGGATGCCGCGGTGCAGGCGCATCAGCAGGGCGATGCGGATGCCGCGGCCGCTGGATACGCGCGCGTGCTGGACGCGCAACCGGATTACGCTCCCGCGCATCGCCTGTCCGCGGTACTCGCGCGGGACCACGGCGACCCTGCCGACGCCCATCGCGAATTCACGCGGGCCGTTGCTCTGGCGCCCGACGACGTGGATACGCGCATTGCGGCGGCGCAGTTCGCCACCACATCGCACCAAGTCGAACACGCCGCAGCCGTGTTGCGCGAAGGAGTGGAGCGAGCGCCCTACAGCATTCCGTTGTGGGTTGCGCTGGGGCATGCGGAACTCGCGCGCCGCGACGGCACTGCCGCCGCGCAGGCGTTCGGCCAGGCCCTGCGTTTCGCGCCGGCGGACGCGCAGACCCACTTCAATCTTGGCGTGGCGTTGCAGATGGCCGGCGACGCGGACCAGGCGGTGCTTGCCTACCAGCGTGCGCTGGTGTTGCAGCCGGACTTCGCGTCGGCATGTTTCAATCTTGCCGTGCTCTTTCAGCAGCAGGAACGGCTGGACGCCGCGATCGCGGCTTATCGGCAGGCGCTGCTCCTCAATCCGCGCGATGCCGCGGCGTACAAGAATCTGGGCGAGGTCCTGTTCGCCGCCGGCCAGGTCGATGCATGGCTCGCCAATTTCCGTGCCTTCGAGGCGAACTGCCCGAACGCGTTGTCGCTCGCGGTGCAGGGCGCTGGAAGTCAGCCAGCTGACGGGCGACTACGCGAAGCTGGATTCCTATGTCGAGGGGCTGCGGCGCGAGAGGTTTTCCGCAGGCGACGAGCTGGGGTTGATCGACGCGCTGGAGGAGCTCCTCGGCCTGCTTCTCAATTTCGACGTCGAGCCCGAAATGCTGCACCGGTTCGCGGCGACGTACGACACCACGGCCATTCGCGTCTATGGTTCCCCGCGGCCGCGCGAGGCGACGCGTCGGCCGGGAAGGCTTCGCCTGGGCTATCTTTCCGGCGACCTGCGCGACCACGTGATGGGCAAGCAGATGTGGCAGGCCATCCAGCATCATGACCGAGGGCGGTTCGAACTGTACTTCTATTCCACGACAGCCGTGCGCGACGCGTGGACGGAAAAATTCGCGGGAATTGGCGAACGCTTCGACGTCGTCGCGCGCCTGGACGATGCTGCGGCGGCCGCGTTG
This sequence comes from uncultured beta proteobacterium, assembly GCA_963834045.1. Taxonomy (GTDB): domain Bacteria; phylum Pseudomonadota; class Gammaproteobacteria; order Burkholderiales; family Casimicrobiaceae; genus VBCG01. The sequence goes on from CAWIAK010000016.1 coordinate 52,259, forward strand.
ATCGCGCGCGACGATCTTGACCTTCTCGTCGACCTTTGCGCGCACACCAAAGGCGCACGACCGGGAATCCTCGCTCACAAGCCGGCGCGCGTGCAGATCACGCACATCGCCAGTTGCGGAACGGTGGGCCTGTCCGCGATCGACTACAAGCTGACCGACAGCTTTGCCGACCTGCCGGAAACGCAGGCTTTCATGATCGAGACGCTGCTCACGATGAAAGGCTGCGTTTATCCGTGGCGCGCAGTGGCACCTGCCGCCACGCACCGGTTTCATCGCGAGTCGCTTGGAATCGCGCCGGATACCATCGTCATCGGGGCGTTCGTCAGCCCGCTCAAGCTGTCGCGGCGCTGCCTCGCGCTTTGGCGCGACGTGCTCGCCCGCTTGCCGCGCGCGAGGCTCGCATTTTCTCCCAGCAACGCCGCCTATCGCCCTCTGTACGAGCGCATGGCCGCGGCAGCGGGGATCGGCGCGGATCGCCTGTTGTTTCTTCCGCAAGGCCGCGACGAGAGCGAAAACCAGTCGCGCTACGGGCTCGTGGATCTGGTGCTCGATACACTGCCTTATGGCGGCGTCAACGGCATATTGGAACCACTCGCCATGGGCGTGCCTGTCGTCACGCTTGTCGGCAAGCGGCACGGCGAGCGGTCGGCCTATTCCATCCTCGCCAACCTGGGCGTCCTGGCGACCGTGGCGCAGGGCGGCCGCGAATATGCCGACATCGCTGTGCGACTCGCCACCGAGCCCGCATTCATGGCTGAGGTGCGCAATGCGATCCGGGCCAACCTGCCCCATTCACCATTGACGGACTTGGTGTCGCATACCCGCAACCTCGAGGCGGCCTATCTGCACGCGCTTGCCGAGCGCGCGCCCGAAGCACTGACAAGCGCGGGCTAGCTGCCATCAAGTTGCACCTCAGTCGTCCTTCATCTTTCTTGCACGCGCGCTACGAGCGCGGCGCGCACATCGGCGACGACGCTGGTCCAATCACCCGCGCGTGGCTGCCGGAAGAGCCGTCCGGTCGGGTACCATGGGCTGTCGGTTCGGCCGAGCCCCCAGCGCCAGTCGGGCGCGAATGGCAACAATATCCACACGGGCTTGCCGAGCGCGCCGGCGAGGTGCGCGTTGCTCGTGTCGACGCTGACGACGAGATCGAGCCCTTCGATCAGCGCGGCCTTCTGCGCAAAGTCGTTTCGTGCGTCGAGCAGATTGGATGCGCTGGGCCGCCGGCACCTGCGCAATCTGGTCCTCGCCATCGATCTTCTGCAGGGAAAACCACGCGATGTCCGGAAGCTCGAGCAGTGGTGCGAGCGCGGCGAGTGGACACGAGCGGCGGCGATCGTTGACGTGGCGGGTGCTGCCGGCCCAGGAAAGTCCCACGCGCAATTTTCCCGGGACGGCGGCGATCGCAGGGGCCAGGGCCTCGACCAGCGTGCGCGAGGGTGCGAGATACGGGACCGTGGCCGGGATTGCGCGTTCGTCGATATCAAGCATGCCCGCGATGGAAAGCAGTGGCAGTTGAAAGTCGTGCGCGGGCAGCGGGTCGGTACCGCCCAATATCTGCGCGACACCCGGCGCACTGGCCAGAATTTCTTTCAGCGCGTCGGGTACCCGGACGATCACGCGTGCGCCTCGCGCAGCAAGCGGCGCGGCGAAGCGCACGAATTGCAGCGCGTCGCCGAGACCCTGTTCGGCGGAAAGGAGCATGGTGCGGCCGGTCAGCGCCTCGCCCTGCCAGCGCGGCGCCGAGGACGTCGCGGCCGCACCGAACGTTTGCGCGCGATGCCGCCACTCGTATTCGCGCCAGCCTTCCGCGTACTGGCCGCTGGCCAGCAGCGCCAGCGCCAGGTTCCAGTGCGCCTGCGCGAAATCCGGCGCGGCGCGCAGCGCTTGCCGGAATGCCGCGATGGCATCCGGCAATTCGTTCGCGGCCTGCAGCGACAATCCCAGATTGTTCCACGCCGTCGCGAGATCGGGCTTAAGCGCGAGTGCCTGTCGAAACTGCGCGATGGCCTCGTCGCTCCGGTCCGCGGCGGCGAGCGCCAGGCCGAGATTGTTGTGGAATTCCGGCTCCTCAGGGACGAGAGTGACAGCGCGCTCGAGAAGCGGCAGCGCGTCGCCGAGACGGTTGCGCTGATAGTGGATCACGCCCAGGTAATGCAGTGCCGCCGGGTGGTCCGGCGTCGCGGCGAGCGCCGCGCGATAGTCGCGCTCGGCGCCTGCGACGTCGCCCTGCTGATGCGCCTGCATTGCCCGCGCAACCAGCGTGTCCGGGGAAGGAGCAGAAGGCGATGAACCGGATGACGCGGCGGCGGCGCCCACCGCGCCATGGCACTGCTTGTACCGCTTGCCGCTGCCGCACGGGCACGGGTCGTTGCGGCCGACCCCGGCGCCGCGTGCCGCGTTTGCCTCGGCATGCGCGAGCAGCGTGCGCACGTCGTCGCGCGCCGGGTCCGCCGCGACGATTCTCCGAGCGATGGCGATGGCAGGCGCCCACTGGCTGGAATTGAGGCAGTTGTTGAGCAGCTGGAAGAACTGCTTGGAGCGTGCGATCTCGTCGGAGAGTAACGGGACCAAACCGGCGAGTTCTGCCGGCGGCATTACCTGCCAGAAATTGAACAGGCCATGGAAGCCGAAAGGTTTGCCGATTGGATAACCGGCTTCGAACGCGAATTTGTCCGCGAGCGCCTCGCTGCCGAAGCGGATGCCGTGCTCCCGTTCGAGAAGCGGGCGAAACGTGCGGCAGATCGTGGCGTCCTCGGCCTCGACGAGTTCGATGCGCGGATCCTGCAGCGCCAGCAGCAGGCGGCGGGAGCGCAGCGAAAAGCCGCCGTTGCCTACGCGCATCGCGTCCTTGTGCCAGGACCACTTCGCGCCGAGGTAATCGCAGTCCAGGTAGGCCGCGTCCCAGGCGCCGGGATTCACTGCATAGCCGTCCCATTGCACGACGAGGACGTGGTCGGTGCGCACGAAGGGAAGCAATCCCTTCAACATGAAATGCGAATAATCATCGCGCGATGTGATCGGCGCGATCGCGGCGATCTCGACATTCGCCGGGAGGGCCACCTCCTGCCGGGCACGGCATCGGTAAGGAACAGCACGCGCGCGAAGCGGATGCCCTCGCACGATTTGGACGAGCGCCCGCAACGCGAGCGCGTGGTTCGCGGTGTCGATGCAGGCGAGCGTGACGCCCGGCAGTAGCAGCATCAGGGCGCGGGCGCGGCGAGCGGGTGCCGGCACTTCCTGTGGCGCCTCGCTCGCCTCGATGGCGGGCGTTGGCGGCTCCTCGGCGCCGCGCAGCGTCTGCGCCCATGCGCGGAACACGACGAGCATCCAGACCACGACCAGCGGTGCAAGGTGCAGCGTCGCGCGGTTGACGGTGGTCTGGTCGGAGAGCCATTCGCGCGCATTGGTGAACAGCAGCACAATCGCAAGGAATAGCACGCCTCCGACCACCACAACGGTCAGCGGCCCCGCGCCGGGTGTCATTGAACTGGCGCCACCCCAGCAGCGCGACCGCGATGGCGCCATACCAGAGCAGATGCCAGTTGTCGTACAGCAGGAAGCTGTAGGCCAGCGCTGTCCCAATCCGGGAGCGAAGTCGAGAGCAAGGTGGTAGCCCATGACTACCGGATTCGTTTGCGCGAGCACCAGCAATCCGAGGAGCACAGCCGCATATCCGGCGGCCACGATGCGCGGTCCGCGCCGCGGCAGCAGGCCGACGATCAGCGCAGGCAGTGCGAGCAGCAGCCCAGATGCGTCCGGGAATCTTGAGCAGCGGGCAGGCCGCGAGCAGCAGCAGCGCCAATGCCGCATCGGCGGGTTCGCGCGTCCGCAACCAGCGCATGAGCCCCAGGATCGCGACGCAGAAATAGATCGCCAACGGCAGGTCGGCGTAACCCGCAAGCGCGACGTGCGTGTTGGCGAGTGGAAGCGACGACACGAGCCACGTCCCGCCAGCGCCCAAAGCGGCGCAAATTCCATCGCCCGCAGGGCGCCGTACACCGCGAGCGCGAACGCGATGGCCAGCATCCAGAAGGGCATGTTGATCAACGTGTCGTCCCAGCGGCCCAGAAAGTTGCCCGCGACGACCTGCATCAGTCCGACCGTCCCCGGATAGTGCGGCCCGGCGTCGAAATAGGCGGCGCCACCCGCCCCAAACCAGACATCCGCGCGCTCGAACGGAACGATGCGGCCGAGTTCGTACCAGACCCGCGCCTTGGTTGCCCATTGCGTCCACGCGTCCCATGGATAGAGAGGATTCGTCGCGACCTCCACGAACAGCAGCGCTGCGCGAAGCGCCAGCCACGCCAGCAACACGCGCCAAAGCGTGCGCACGGACCCATCCAGCGACCGCCCGGAAAGTTCGCCCGCCATGTTCACGATGTAGGCGCGTCCCGCAGTGCCCAGCGCAACACTCGACGCGTGCCTGCGGCGCCTGACGATCCAGGCGCCGAGCGCCAGGGTCGCCGCCAACAGCGGCAATGCGATCGCCATGGCGCTGAAATGTACGCCGGCCAGGGAAAGCGCGCGCAGCCATAGCGTGGCGAGAAAGAGTCCCGCCAGCCCGCCGGTACCGATGACCCAGGGCGTGCTCCGGGTTCATCCTCGCCGCGGGCAGTTCGCCGCGGCAATGCCGCCACGCACACGATGCCGAATGCCCAGACCAGCAGCAATCCAAACTTGAGTCCGATGACGTCCATGCGCTATTGAATCAGGAACAGCGCGGCGCCTTCGCCGCGAAGTTTCAACTGGGCGGAGACTGGTGCGCCGCCGTCCCAGCGCAGCTTTCCCGCCGCGGGGTCGAATTGCACGCCGCGTCGCTGATACACGAGCATCCAGTCTCCCGGCTTGAGGCGGTCGGCAGCGGGCAGGTCGTTGCTGCGCGGTTCGGCGTAGGCATTGTGCGGATAGAGGTGAAATGCCGCGCGCTCGCGGAAATAGTCGGTTTCGCTGGCGACGAATACGCGCGCCGGCGTCGCCGGCATCTCGGCGCGCGCTTTTTCGACGAAGGCGAACAACGCACCGTCTTCGGCGGCCAGATGCTTGCCGCGCCAGTCCTTTCCGCCGTACTGGGCGATCGTCGCCTGCGCCTGACGCGCCAGATTCCACGTCCAGCGCGCATCGAGCACGAACCACGACGCCGCGAACATGATCGCCAGCGCCGCGGCCGCATCGGCCATGCCAGGCGCCGGCCGGAACCGTCGCCACAGCATGGTGACGGATGCGGCGAGCGCGATCGCCCAAGGCAAGCAGCAAAGGCAGCGGCAGTGGCTGCACGTCGTCGCCGCCCACGATCGTGTTGATGGACGCGCCTTTCCAGCGCTCGAATGCCAGCCATTCACGCGCGCGATCCTGCAGGATCCCGGCGGCCCCCGAGGGTTTTGCCGCGACGCCGGAAATCCCGAAAGGCTGCGCTATCGTGCCGCGAATCGCGAGACCGATGCCGGTGACGCGCCCGAGCCAGCCCGCGTCGTTGGCGACGACCACCGGCAGCAGTCGACCGGCCTCGACGGTGACCGGGACGTTGAAAATCTTGCTCGGCGCGTAATCCGTCCGCCAGATGAAAGCTGACGTTGGCGCTCGCCGGCACGTCGTGCGCGTCCCATGCGATCACCGCATAGTCGCGCGCGCGCAGGTCGGTGGTCGCGGCGACAAGGATCTGGCCCGACGCATCGCTGCCGGTGACGACGAGCTCGTTGTTGACCACCCCGCCCATGCCTCGCGGCAACGTCAGGTCCCGCGCGCCCCACTGCTTGACGGGCGAAGACGGAAACCAGCTCGCCGGCACCGCGAACGCCAGGTAGGCGAGCACGACGACAACCAGCGCCGCGGCGAGCGCCAGCAGCGGTCGCGTCGATCGCGCCGGATATTGCCGGCGGTCAATGCGCGTTGCGGCTGGTCAGTATGTGCCAAAGGGTCAGGCAGAGGATGCGCAGGTCGAACAGAAGCGACCAGTTGTCAATGTAATACAGGTCGTATTCTATACGGCGCGCGAGGTCGGTGTCCCCGCGCAGGTCGTTGACCTGCGCCCAGCCGGTGATTCCCGCCTTGACCAGATGCTTCTGCATGTAGCCGGGAATCTGCTGTCCGGAACTGCACGACGAATTCCGGCCGCTCCGGCCGCGGACCGACCAGCGACATGTCGCCGGTCAGCACGTTGAGCAGCTGCGGCAATTCGTCGAGGCTCGACCGGCGCAGAAACGCGCCGAAAGGAGTCGCCCGGCGCTCGTCCGGCAGTGTCCCAGACCGGGCCGGTCGCCGCCTCGGTGCCAACAGGCATCGTCCGGAATTTCTTCATCCTGAAGTTGCGGCCGTTCCACGTAACGCGCTCCTGGGCATAGAACACGGGACCAGGCGAAGAGAGCTTCACGCCCACGGCGATCAGCAGCATGAGTGGCGATGCGACGACGAGGAGCAGCAGCGACAGCACGAAATCCTCGGCGGCCTTTACCACGCGATTCACGCCGGAGAGGGGCGATTCGGTGAGATTGATCACCGGCAGTCCCGCGACTTCCGTCATCGAATGATTGAGCAGCGCAAAGTTGAAGATGTCCGGCACCAGCCGGACCTCCACCGAGTGCTGGCGAAGTTCCAGCAGCAGCTCGCGGATGCGCGCGTCCGCGCGCAGCGGCAGCGCGATCCAGATCTGGTCGATGGAATCGGTCGCGAGGTCGCGCGCGACCTGGCTGACGGGACCGCGCACTTCCACGCCTTCCACGCGCGAGCCGGCCAACGCCTTGTCGTCGTCGTAGAACGCGCGCACCGCAAGGCCGCTCCAGGGTGTTTGCGCCAGCCGGCGGGCGATGTCCTGCCCCAGGCGCCCGGCGCCGACGATGATGACGTGGCGCAGGTTGTGGCCGCGCCGGCGCAACGAGCGCAGCACGAGCCTGATGGCCGCGCGGGACGCGAAATGCATCGCCGCGCCGAATCCGATCCAGTACAGCGACCAGGCGCGCGAGAAGTCGGCGCCGGACTTGGACAGGAACAGGTAGCCGAACCAGGCGGCGGCAAGCAGCAGCCAGGCATTCACCAGCCGGCCAATCTCTTCGAACAGCGTGACGCCGCGCTGCGGCGAATAGAGGCGCAATAGCGGAAAGAGCGCAAAGCAGAATATCGCCACGCCGATCAGCGCGAGGAGGTACCGCTCCGGAAGGATCCATGTGCCCAGGTACCAGCGATACGCGAGCCATCCGGCGAGAATCGCGAGTAGCGGGTCGAACAGGCGCACCAGCCACTCGAAAAGCGGCGCGTTGGCCTTGAGCAGGCTCTTCCTCACGACGCAGCCCCGCCGCGATTCGCGAATTCCGACAGTCGTGCCGCAACGAACGCGGCGAATTCGCTGCGGAACCGATCGGCCGAAAATCGCGCTGCATTCGCGCGGCACGCGGCAGGCGTGAAACGATGCGCATTGGATTCGAACGCGCGCACGGCCGCGGCGATCGCCTCGGGCGTCTGCTCCGCGAACAGCACGCCGGTGGGTTCGGCGGTTTCGGGTCCCCGGATCGTTTCCAGCGATCCGCCACGGCCGTAGGCGATCACCGGCGTGCCGCGCGCCTGCGCTTCCAGCGGCGCGATGCCGAAGTCCTCTTCCGCCGCGAACACGAAGGCGCGCGCCGTTGCCAGCCATCGGTCGCGCTCTGCGTCCGGCACGAGGCCCGAGCAGTTCGACGTTGGGGCCGGCCGCGGCGGCAATGCGGTCGCGTTCGGGCCCGTCGCCGATCACGACGAGTCGGCGATCAGGCAGCAGCCGGAATGCCTCGACGATCAGGTCGACGCGCTTGTACGGAACCATACGCGATACCGTGACGTAGGCGGTGTCGCGGGTTGCCTCGGCGGATTGCGCAGGCAGCGCGACCGGCGGGTAGATCACCGTCGAGTCGCGTCCATAGCATCGGAAGATGCGTTGCGCGATGGTGTCCGAGATCGCGACGAATTGGCCGACCCGCTCGCTTGCGGCCCGGTCCCACCGGCGCAGGCGCGCGAGGGAACCGCGGACCACGCGTCCCCGCACGCCCTTGTCCAGTCCGACCTGGCTCAAGTACTGGTCGTGCAGGTCCCACGCGTAGCGCATGGGCGTATAGCAATAGCAGATGTGCAACTGCGCGGGCGTGGTGCGCGCGCCCTTGGCCACCGCGTGCGAACTCGAAATCACGAGGTCATAGGCGGAAAGGTCGAATTGCTCGATGGCACGCGGGAAGAGCGGGAGGTAACGCCGGAACGCCGTCCGCGCGAACGGCAGGCGCTGGATGAACGACGTATGTGTGGTGCGTGGCCGCAGCCGCGCCCGGTATTCCGGCGTCATGAAGTCCACCAGCGTGTACAGGTCGGCGTCCGGAAAGAGCGCAAGCATCTCGGCCAGCGCCAGTTCGGCGCCGCCCCAGGTGTCGAGCCAGTCATGGGTGATTGCAATGCGCATGGGAGACGGGAAGCGCCGCGCGCCGGCAGCGAACGCGACGACGCGCGCCAGGGGATCAGGACAGAGACAAAATGCGATAATAGACAACTTCCTCGACGCACAAGAACAGCCACTCCGGCAATGGAAAGATCGGCACGATGAGCAAAACCGCATTGATCACCGGCGTCACCGGCCAGGATGGCGCCTACCTGGCGCGCCTCCTCCTGGACAAGGGCTATGCCGTTCACGGGTTCGTGGCGCGGCGGGCGACCGAGTCGAACTGGCGGCTGCGTGAACTGGGCATCGAGCAGGATGTCTCTCTTGTGCACGGGGACCTGACCGATATGGCGTCGCTTTGCCGCGCCGTGGAATCTGCGCGTCCGGACGAAGTCTACAACCTGGCGGCGCAGAGCTTCGTCGGAACTTCCTGGGCGCAGCCCCAGGTCACCGCGCAGGTGAACGGCATCGGCGTGATCAACATGCTCGAAGCGCTGCGCCGGCTCCAGCCCGCGGTCCGGTTCTACCAGGCGTCGACGAGCGAGATGTTCGGCCTGGTGCAGACCGACGCGCAGGACGAATCCACCCCCTTTTACCCGCGCAGCCCGTATGGCGTGTCCAAGCTTTTCGGCCACTGGAGCACGGTGAACTACCGCGAGAGCTACGGGATGCACGCGTCCAGCGGCATCCTGTTCAATCACGAGTCGCCGCTGCGGGGCATCGAGTTCGTCACGCGCAAGGTGACGGACGCCGTGGCGCGCATCAAGGTCGGCAGGCAGAAGGAATTGCGGCTGGGCAACATCGACGCGAAGCGCGACTGGGGGTTTGCCGGCGACTACGTCGAGGCGATGTGGCTGATGCTGCAGCAGGACCATCCCGACGACTATGTGATCGCAACGGGCGTCACGACGACCGTGCGCGAAATGTGCCGCATCGCCTTCGATTGCGTGAGCCTGAAGTACGAGGATTACGTCGTCATCGACCCCAAATTCTTTCGCCCTGCCGAAGTGGACCTGCTGCTCGGCAATCCGGCCAAGGCCAAGCGCGTGCTCGGCTGGGAAGCCCGCACTGGCGTCGAGCAGCTGATCAGGATGATGGTGGAGTCCGATCTGCGGCGCGTCGGCCGGGAGTCGGCCCCTGGGGAAGGGCACCCGTCAAGTCCTGCGTAATCGTCGCCTCAACCAGCGCAACGGCGCAGTTATCTTCCAGCTGTGTGAGTTCGCCAACAGCGCCAGATTCTCCTCGGCCAACGCCTTGTCGGCTTGATAGCGCAACCAGGGCGCCCTCCAGGTCGGCAATTCTCGACAGCAGGGCGCGCGTGGACATGGCCGGGGGCACATACGCATCGGCGACGTCATTGCGAACATAGAAGGAGTTGACGAAGGAAGTCGTGTCGAACGTATAGCCAAGCAGCTGCATCGCCGGCTTGAACGCCTCGACACCCAAATGACCATGCTCGATGCAGAAGATCTTGGGCAGCAATGCCGGTGGCGTCTGATGCATGCCCTTGAGAACGTCCTGCTCGTGCCCCTCGACGTCCAGCACGAAGAGGTCTACGGCCTCCAATTCTTGCCCGATGACCAGATCGCGGTACGTTGTCGCGGCCACCTGGTATCGCCGGTAGGTGCAGCCGATGTCGTCCAGGTTCTGCCTGTGCTGTGCCGTGTGCTGAATCGACCCGTTGTTGCAATCCGCACCAAAGGAAGGGTGGATGACTGCAGTGAATTCAACCGAAGACGTCGAATTCGACAGTGCCGCATTGATGTTGGTCGAGAGGGGTCTGTTCGCGACCAGCTTGTCGAATGCTGGCGGATAGGGCTCGACGTTCACGCATGTCCAGCCCAGCGACTCTTCGAAGAACTTGCAGCTGGATTCGCTGAGACCGTCGAACGCGCCGCATTCGATCGCTACGCCGGGGAGTTGCCGGTCGAGAAAATAGCGCTCGTAGATGAACTTGTCGACGGGGGGATCGAATTGCCCGTAAAATTTCATTTGCCGGAGCCGTCGCTCGGGAAGCCATGGTTTTGCGCGGAATGCAGTGCATATTACTCTGCTCTCGCGCTGGATCGAGAATGTCTGCCCAGCGCGGATTTGCCGGCCGCGATGCAGACAAGCGCTGGGACAAGTTGTATATAATTCAGAATGTTACACGGTGTCGCACGATCAGCCTTGGCATGTCGATGGGTTTCCTGGACGTGCCAGGGAATTGAGGGCGCGACAGCGATGTCCGCTAGCTGAAACAGCACAACGACCGTTTCTCACAGGATTCGCATTCGCCGGTTCACCGCGGACCTGCTCCAATTCCTTTCGGTCAAGCAAATGCAGGTCGAGGATCTGTGATTTGGCGAGCGAGACACACTCTTGCGAAGCGGAAACGGCCGCCGCCAATTCAACACAACGAGCAAATATGCCCACGCCCACAAACATACCCGTGTACGCGCCGAGCCTTGACGGAAACGAACGGCGCTACGTGGACCAGTGCCTGGAATCGAGCTGGATTTCGTCGAAGGGCGAATTCGTCGAGCGGTTCGAACACGAGTTTGCCCATTTCATCGGCGCTGCGCACGCGAGCACCGTTGTGAACGGGACGGCGGCGCTGCACCTGGCCATGGCCGCGCTCGGCATCGGTCCCGGCGATGAGGTGATCGTTCCGACGTTGACCTACATCGCTTCGGTCAACACGATTGCGCAAACCGGTGCGGTGCCCATTTTCGTCGACTCGCTCGAATCGACGTGGCAGGTCGATCCGGAAGCCATTCGGCGGGCCATCACGCCGCGCACGCGCGCCGTGATGGCCGTGCACCTCTATGGTCATCCTTGCGACATGGCGCCGATTTCGGCGCTTTGTGCGGAGCGCGGCTTGTTCCTCATCGAGGATTGCGCCGAAGCCTTTGGGTCCCGCTACCGCGGGCAGCACGTCGGAACATTCGGTGACGTCGCCACCTTCAGCTTCTTCGGCAACAAGACAATTACCACGGGTGAGGGCGGGATGGTGGTGTGCCGCGACGCGGCATTGCACAAGCGATGCATGAAGCTCAAGAACCAGGGCGTCGTCGACTACCGGCAGTATTGGCACGACGAACTCGCCTACAACTACCGGATGACCAATATCTGCGCAGCCATCGGCGTCGCGCAGTTGGAGCGAGCCCCGGACATCATCCGGAAGAAGCAGCTGATCGCCGACTGGTACGCCGAGGCGTTGCGGAGTGTTCCGGTCACGTTGCACCGGGCAATCGGCGACGTCGTTCACAGCTATTGGATGAATTGCATCCTCATTCCCGAGGCCGGCGTGCGTGATTCGCTGCGGGAGCACCTGGCCCGCGTCGGAATCGAAACCCGGCCCGTCTTCTACCCGGTGCACACGATGCCGGCGTACCACTCGCCTGATGCCTTCCCGAACGCCGAGGCGATAGCCGGCCGTGGCGTCAATCTGCCAAGCGGGCCCGCGCTCACGCGCGAGCAGATCGCGCAAATCGGCGAAGCGATTTCCCGGTTTTTCCAGACGTGACGCATGGCTGAGATTTGACCGGGCCTGCTTCCATGTCGACCAGCGCGGATTCCGCGTCGCAGGCTCCTCCGCTGCGGCGCAGGCGGATCGGCGTGTTGCTTCCCGCCGCCTGTGGAGGGGAATTGCTCGACGCGGCAATCAACCAGGCGTTGATGCTCAAGATGGGCTCCGAGACGGCAGGAGAAGCCGCCGACGTCGTGGTTTCGAATGCGACCGGCCAGTCGGACGCGGCCGGGAAATTGTGTCGTCTGGCCGAGAATGGAATCGTCGTCCGCGAGACGACCTGGCAGCCGATTTCGAAGGAAGAACTGGGTATCGCAGGCAGATACATGGGAGTCGAGTTTCAGCTGGATGCTCCCGCCTGCGTCTACCCAAGCGACGGCGCGCGCAACTTCCTGGACTGTGACTTCTGGTATGTCATCGCGGACACGAATGCCCCACCGTTGGCGCCGCTGCGCCCCTACGCGGTATTCGTCAACGACTGTCTTCAGCGCTACTTGCCCGAAATGTTCGACGGTCTGCGCGACGCCGGCTTCATCGCGACGGTGCGGGGCTCCGCCATCGCTCTATGCACGACGCCATTTACGCGTGACGATCTCGTCCAGTACGTCGGCCTGCCGGCGCGCAAAGTCGCGTTGCTCCCATTCGGTCTCGGGTCGACCTTGTTTGACGCGACCGACGAATATGCCACCGCAAATGCACTGAAGGATGCGGACCGCCGTCTTGTGGAACTCAAGCAGCGGTTGCAGGGTCCGGCCGATCTTGCGAAATTCCACCTGGGCAGCGCTGCGCCGTTGCTTTGGAACGTGGTGCGCCAATATGTCTGACCTGAAATTCCGGGTGGGCATCTTTCTGGGCTATGCCCCCGAGCAAGGCATCATCGACCATGGCATTGGCCGGCTCCTGGGATTCCTGATCACGGGCGTGCGATCGCGATCGGCAAGCGCCGAGTCCATCGCGATTGCCTGCCCTGGCTGGTACATCCCTCAGGTCAGGGAGCTGCTTGCCGACCTTCGCATACCCGAAGACGCCGTCACGATTGTTACGACCGATGGCGTTCCTTACATTCTCAGGCTTCGCGCGCTCCTCCGGCGACTTCGGGGGCCAGGCGCGCGTCCGCCGTCAGCAGCCAGATGGGGCGACATGTTCGCAGGAATTGGCTACAAGCTCGCCGAATCCTGGCTCGGTACGAACAATACGTTCCTGTTCCTTGCGCGGGGCCTCTTGCTGGGCCTCGCGGCCCTGATCCTGTTGCCGGTCGCGTTGGTTGCGCTGTTGCTGCGCGGAATCGGCGCACTGGTCGGCCATGCGTTTGTCCGAATGGGCACCGTCGTTCCGGCATTAGGAAGAATCATGGCCTACGCGAGTGGTCCTTTGCGGGAACTGCGCCGCGACAAGTTCGCGATTCGCGTCTATGAGTCGATCAGGAAGCAGGAGTTGCTGCGCCTTGTGCGCAAGATAAACAGCAAGCGACATCGCCGATGTCTGGTATTGCCCCGCAATCTTCTGGCCCGAATTTGCCGGAATTGCCGGACCCAAGGTCGTTGCCGTTCCCGATATCGTCTTCATCGATTTTCCCCTGGGCTATCTGGCCAAGTCTTCCGAGGCGGTCTTCCTGAAAGCGCAGGAGATCCTGAAGGCGGACACGCACCTGGTCTGCTACAGCGATTACGTGCGCGATGCCCACCTGATCGGGCGTCTTGGTGTGGACTCCCGCCGCGTATCGGTAGTCCGGCATGGGCTGGTCGACATGCGGCATTACGTCAAAGGGGCGACGCCGCAGGAAAGCCATGAGTGGGCGGTACAGGCAGTCAATTCGTACGTCCGCGAGCGCTGCCGGAACCAACCTTATCTGGCCGGCTTCGATTTCTCGGACGCACGCTTTGCGCTGTTCACTTCCCAGGCACGATCCCACAAGAACCTGCTGCAGCTCGTGCGCACATGGGAGCGGCTGCTGCGCCAGGACTACTGCGGCACGAAACTGATACTGACCGGTCGCTTGAGCGACGAGCCCAAGGTCTTCGAATACGTTCACGCGCGTCACTTGCAGAACGATATTCTGGAGGTCAGCGGCGTGCCGGCCGAAATCCTCGCAGCGCTCAACATGCTTGCCACAATTTCCGTCAACCCGACGCTCTTCGAAGGCGGGTTTCCGTTCACTTTTGCCGAGGCTTATTCGGTTGGAACGCCTTCGGTCATGTCGAGCATTCCCGCTGTGCTGGAACAGGTCCACGATCCGGAGCTGCGGGCCGCGATGCTCTTCGACCCCTACGACGGCGAGAGCATCAGCGAACGCGTCCGCTGGGCGTTGGCCAATCGTTCCCGCTTGCTGGAAATCCAGCGGCCTTTGTACGACGAAATGGCTCGACGCGACTGGGGCGTTGCGGCGTCGGAATACGTGGAGTTGTTTTCGACGCTGGCGGCGCGCTCGTGAGCAAGGTGCTGGTGATCTATGGCTGCGGCGGGCACGGGAGGAGCGCGGCCGCACTGGCCGAGCGGGCGGGGTACGATGGCATCGTTTTCATCGACGACGCTGCCGCCACGGAGGAGCGGATCATGGGTTTCCCCGTGCTGAGGGCCGCCGGCGATGATCTCCTCGACGCGGATTGCCTGGTGGCCTTCGGCGACAACCCCATGCGGCTGCGACGTTCGCGCGAACTGGCGGCTGCGGGCCGGCGCCTTGTCACCGTCGCCGGACCGAGCGCGGTAGTCTCGCGCCACGCCACCATGGAAGCCGGCTGTTTCATCGGCGAGCTCTCCTATGTGGGGCCGCGCGCCAGCATCGGCGCGGCGACGATCGTCAATACCGGAGCGCTTGTCGAGCACGATTGCGTCATCGGCAGCGGCTGTCACATTTCGGTGGACGTGACCATTGCCGGAGGTTGCCGTCTGGCCGACGAGGTGACGATCTTCTCCGGCGCAACGCTGCGCAATCGAGTTTCGATCGCGGCCGGCGTGGTCGTCGGCGCGGGCGCGGTGGTATGCGAAGACCTGAAAGCGCCGGGAACCTATGTCGGGATTCCCGCACGCGTCATGAAGCAGCGCGCATGAGTCGGCGTGGACATCCTGCACGGCGCGCGCAGGGAGCGTGCCCTTGACCCCGCATCTGTCTTCCGCGCGGTCGCGCCCGTGGCTGCATTACCTGGACCTTGTTCTGGCACTGACGACCAAGGAGATCAAGGCCCGCTACAAGCGCACATACCTGGGTTACGTGTGGTCGTTGCTCAATCCGCTGGTGTATGCGGTGACGTACTGGATCGCGTTCAAGGCCATCCTCAACGTTCAGATCGAGGGCTATTTCGCCTTTCTGATGGCCGGCCTGTTCCCTTGGCAGTGGCTGAGCAACTCGCTGACGTCGGCCCCTTTTGCGTTCATTGCCAATGCGCCACTGATAAAGAAGATCGCGTTTCCGCGCTATCTCGTGGTGGCGTCTTCGGTCGCCACCGAGGGCGTGCATTTCCTGCTCTGTTTGCCGTTGCTGGCACTGCTGGCCGTGCTCTCCGGTCGCGGCACGGTGTCGCTTGAATGGGTCTGGGGCGCGCCGTTGCTGGTCCTGATCCAGGGCGTGGCAATCTATGGCTTCGCACTGGCGATCGCTTCGCTCAATGTGTTCTTTCGCGACCTGGAGCGCTTGCTTGGATTGGCCATGACCGTTCTGTTCTACATCACACCGGTCATCTATGAGCCGAAGATGGTGCCGGCGGTGCTCCAGCCGCTGATCGCGTTCAATCCGTTCACGTACATCATCGTGGCCTGGCGGGAGATCCTGCTCAATGGAACGATGAATTGGCGGGCCGTCGGCATGGCCGCGCTGATCGCGGTTGTTGCTGCCGTGATTGGGCAACTGGTATTCCGTCGCCTGCAGTGGAAGTTTGCCGAGGCGCTCTGATGACTCCGCCGATCATCGAGTTCGACCGCGTTGGCAAGAAATACTCGCTGGCGCTGCATCGCGGCGGGGGAATCAAGAATCTCGTCCTGCACCTGCCCACAGCACTTCGCCACATGCGGGCCGATGTCCGCGAGGTGCTGAACGATTTCTCGCTGGAAGTCCAGCGCGGGGAATCGATCGCCCTGCTGGGACGCAACGGGGCGGGCAAGAGCACGTTGCTGGCATTGATTGCCGGAGTGATTCGGCCGACCGCCGGAAGACTTCATGTTCGCGGGCGCGTGTCGCCGCTGCTGGAGCTCGGGGCCGGCTTCCACCCCGAGCTCAGCGGGCGCGAAAACGTCATGCTGAATGGCGTGTTGCTTGGATTGCGGCGGAGTGAAGTTGCCGCGCGGATGGCGCAGATCGTGGAATTCTCGGAGCTGGAGAGTTCAATCGACGAGCCGGTTCGCACCTATTCCACCGGAATGAGCGCGCGCCTGGGATTTTCCGTGGCGGCCCATCTCGA
>CAWIAK010000017.1:0-82526 GCA_963834045.1 uncultured beta proteobacterium
GAAGCGGCCGTGGTGGAAGACGAGGCCGTTGCCGCTGGCGCGTTCGCAGGTCGCGACTTCGCCGATGAAGATCCGGTGATCGCCCGCGCGATGCTGCGCGTGATGCACGCATTCGAACCACGCCGCGCAGCCATCGATCAGCGGCGCGTCCGCCCATCCCATCCGGTAGCCAACGCCGGCAAATCGATCCTCGTGGGGCCGCGAGAACCGCCGCGCGAGTTCCGTCTGCCCGGCCGCCAGCACATTGACGCTGTACCGCTCCGCCGCCTCGAAGGCCGGCAGGCTGGCCGAACGCCGGGACAGGCTCCACATGACGAGCGGCGGGTCGAGCGAAACGGAGTTGAAGGAATTGGCGGTGAGGCCGACGTAGCGGCCGTCGCCGGTGCGCGCGCAGATGATCGTCACGCCGGTCGCGAACTCCCCGAGCGCGTCGCGGAACTGCCTTGAATCGAAGGCCTGCGGCGGATGGACCGGCTGGCCGGGAGTCGGCATGAGGAGGGTTGGACGGCGCTTGCGGTCGCCCGCGCGCCGCAGCTTGGACTCGCCGATGGTAGGCGGCAGGATGCGCCATGTCAAAAGAGTGAGGGTTTGTCCTGCACCCGCCGCGGCGACAACTTGCTAGAATTTCGACTACTGCGGTGCCGAAGGCATCGACCGCACGGGACATCGTCAACACCAGAATGGGGGGGCGAAGGACCATGGCCGAAGCACTCCGTCATTTCATCGCGAGCCGCTACGGCGGCCGCAACGTGCCTGTCACGCTCGTGCTGCCCGACGGCGCCCGCGTGCCGTTGTCTGCCGCGCCCGCCGTCGAGATCGTGGCGCGCTCGTGGAACGGCATGCGCGCGCTGGCCAAGCCGGCGCTGGGTTC
Source organism: uncultured beta proteobacterium (assembly GCA_963834045.1). Lineage (GTDB taxonomy): Bacteria > Pseudomonadota > Gammaproteobacteria > Burkholderiales > Casimicrobiaceae > VBCG01. The sequence goes on from CAWIAK010000017.1 coordinate 872, forward strand.
GCTGGCGCGCGCCTACGTGCGCGGCGACCTCGACTTCACCGGCAGTTCGCAGCGCATGCTCGCCATCGCCGAATCCATGGTGGGATCCGTGCAGCACGAGCGCGACCGGGCGCGGGCGCGCTTCAAGGCATGGCTGCACCGCAAGCGCGACATGCGCCGGAACATCGCCCACCACTACGACGTATCCAACGCGTTTTACCGGCTGTGGCTGGACGAGCGGATGGTCTATTCGTGCGCGTACTTCCGCCACGACGGCGACACTCTCGACGCGGCGCAGGAGCAGAAGCTCGACCACATCTGCCGCAAGCTGCGCCTCGCCGCCGGCGAGCGGTTCCTCGACATCGGCTGCGGCTGGGGCGCGCTCCTGTTCCATGCGGCGGAGCGCTACGGCGTCGAGGCCACGGGCATCACGCTGTCGCAGAACCAGTTCGACCACGTGACGCGGGAAATCGCCGCGCGCGGGCTGTCCGGCCGCGTGCGCGTGGAGCTGCGCAACTACCTCGACCTGCCCGACGATGCGCAGTACGACAAGGTCGCGAGCGTGGGCATGTTCGAGCACGTCGGGCTGCGCCGGTTTCCCGATTACTTCGGCAAGATCCACCGCGTCCTGAAGCCCGGCGGCCTCGTCCTCAACCACGGCATCACGCTCAACTCGGTCACCGCGCAGAACCTGGGCAGCGGCATCAGCGATTTCGTCGAGGACTACGTCTTTCCCGGAGGGCAGCTCACGCACATCGCCCGCGTGATCGAGGGCATGGCGGAACAGGGGCTCGAGCCCGTCGACGCCGAATCGCTGCGCCAGCATTACGCGAAGACGCTGTGGCACTGGGTGGACCGTCTCGAGGCGCATGCCGATGCGGCACGGGCGGAGGCCGGCGACGAGCGCTACCGGATCTGGCGCATCTACATGGCGGGTTCGGCGCACGCCTTCGACCGCGGCTGGCTGTCGCTGTGGCAGGTGCTGGCCGGCAAGCCGCTCGCCGACGGCCGCCTGCCGCATCCGCTCACGCGCGACTACATGTACGCGGGCGAGCCGGGCGCCTGACGCGGGGCAAGTCGAGTCAGGAAGGCGCGATCGGACCGCTGTAGGCGGGCGCGGGTTGCAACACGGGCACGCTGCCCGCATATTGGCTTGATCGCCGGGTCCTGCACCTAAACCTTGGGACCCCGCCGGAGACCGCCATGACGAAAATCGAAACCACGCTCGACGCCCTGCACACCGAAGAACGCGAATCGGCGCTCGTATTCCCGTGCACGTTCCCGATCAAGATCATGGGCCGCACGCAGGACGGGTTCGCGCAGGCGGTCGCCGACGTCGTGTGCCGGCATGCGCCCGACTTCGATCCGTCGGCGCTGGAGATGCGCGCGTCCAAGGAAGGCAACTGGCTGTCGTTCACCGCGACAGTCAACGCCAACTCGCGGGAGCAGCTCGACAACCTGTACCGGGAACTGGTCGCCCATCCCATGGTGAAGATGGTGCTGTAGGGTCCGGCGGGCCCGGGAGGGGTTGCGGATCCTCCGTTTCTGGAGCAATATTGCAGTTGAAATATTTCTCCATGAACGCCGCGCCCAAGCCCCATCCCCGTACCCCTGTCCGAGGCCGCCGTGCTGAGCAAGGCCGCGGTGCGCGCGGCCAGGCTGCTCGAGTTCACGCAGCGCGACGTGGCCGCCGCGCTCGGCGTATCGGAGGCGACCGCTTCGCGACTGTTCGCCGGCAAGTACCTGCTGTCGCCGGACCATGCCAAGGAATGGGAGCTGGCGCGCCTGTTCGTGCGCATGTTCCGGTCGCTGGACGCGCTCTGGGGCCACGAGGAAACAGCGCGCACATGGCTCGCCAGCGACAACCTGGCCTTGGCGGCCCGTCCCCGGGACCTGCTGCGTTCGGTCGAAGGGATGGTCCGTGTCGTCGCGTACCTGGACGCCGCGCGCGGTCGCGTCTAGCGCGGCGGCGTTCGCCGGCGACGTGTGGCGCGCGGTCGAGGCGCAGCACATCGTCTCGACGCGGGCGCTGGTCGACACGCTCGACGAGCAGCACGTGCTCGAGCGCGTCCTGGACGAGGGCAAGCCGGCGGTCCCCGAGGGCGCCGATCGCCTGCACTACCTGCTCTTCACGCCGTTTCGCTATGCGCCTCCACCGGGCGGGTCGCGCTTTCGCGGGCCCACCGACGCGGGCGTGTTCTATGCCGCGGACGAGCGCCGCACCGCGTGCGCCGAACTTGGCTACTGGCGTTGGCGGCACCTGCTCGACGTGCCGGCATTGCAGTCGATGCCGACACGGCCGCAGACGGTCTTTCGCACCAGGCTGGCGACCGCGCGCCGTCGACCTGCGCGAAGCGCCGTTCCAGCGCGATCGCGCGACGTGGACGCATCCCAACGACTACGGCGGATGCCAGCGCTTTGGCGTGACCGCCCGCGAGGCAGGCGTCGGCGCCATCCGCTATGAATCCGTGCGCGACCCGCAGCACGGTGGATGCTGCGCCGTGCTGACGCCGCGGGCGTTCTCGCGACCTTCGCCACTCGAGCAGCAGACGTGGATGCTGTCCGTCGCGCGCGATCGCGTGGTGTGGCAGCGCACCCATGCGCTGGCCCGCGAGGAACACGAGTTTTCCGCGAGCCAGTGGAGCGCGCCGACATGACGCCGGCGCGCGTGGATCAGGCGACGGGAGTGGCGATCCGCAGCCTCGGCCGCACCGACTACGAGGCGACGTGGCGCGCGATGCAGGCGTTCACCGATGCGCGCGACGTGGCCACGCCGGATGAGATCTGGCTCACCGAGCACCCGCCTATCTACACGCTGGGACTCGCAGGACGCCGCGAGCACCTGCTGCGCGACAACGGCATTCCCGCGCTCAAGGTCGACCGCGGCGGGCAGATCACCTACCACGGCCCCGGACAGCTCATCGCGTACACGCTGTTCGACCTGAAGCCGATCGCGGCTCGGGGTTCGCGACATGGTCAGGCGCATCGAGGCGGCGGTGGTACAATGGCTTGATTCCGTTGGGATTTCTGCTTACGGCAAGAATTCGGCCCCGGGCGTGTATGTCGCGACCGCGGCGGGTGAGGCGAAGATCGCGGCGCTGGGGCTCAAAGTGCGCAACGGCTGCACCTATCATGGGCTCGCGGTGAACATCGCGATGGATCTCGCGCCGTTCGCCGACATCGATCCATGCGGCTATCCGGGCCTCGACGTGACGCAACTCACCGCGTTCGGCGTTGCGCGAAGCGTGGAAACCGCAGGCGCGGAACTGGCGCCGATCCTGGCAGCACACTTGAGTCAACGATGACCACCGAAACGCCGCCATCCGCCACCGCCGACAACGCCGCTGGCGTCAAACACCAAGGTGCCGCGAAGACCGCGAGAATTCCCATCAAGGTCGTCGCCGCGGAACGGCTGCCGAAACCCGAATGGATCCGCGTTCGCGCGTCGTCGAGCCCGCGCTTCAACGAGATCAAGAAGATCCTGCGCGAGAACAACCTGCACACCGTGTGCGAGGAAGCGTCGTGCCCGAACATCGGCGAGTGCTTCAGCAAGGGCACCGCGACGTTCATGATCATGGGCGACATCTGCACGCGCCGCTGCCCGTTCTGCGACGTCGGCCACGGCCGTCCGCTGCCGCTCGACGCCGATGAGCCGGTCAACCTGGCGAAGACGATCGCGGCGCTGAAGCTGCGCTACGTCGTGATCACCAGCGTCGACCGCGACGACCTGCGCGACGGCGGTGCCGCGCATTTCGTCGACTGCATCCGCGCGGTGCGCGAGCATTCGCCGGCGACGCAGATCGAGGTGCTGGTGCCCGACTTCCGCGGCCGCCTGGACCGCGCGCTGTCGATCCTGCGCGGCGCGCCGCCGGACGTGATGAACCACAACCTCGAGACGGTGCCGCGCCTGTACAAGCAGGCGCGCCCCGGCTCCGATTACGCGCATTCGCTGCGCGCTGCTGCGCGACTTCAAGGCGCTGTTCCCGGACCTTCCCACCAAGTCCGGGTTGATGGTGGGCCTCGGCGAAACCGACGACGAGATCCTCGCCGTCATGCGCGACATGCGCGCGCATCACATCGACATGCTGACCATCGGCCAGTACCTGCAGCCCACGCAGGGGCACCTGCCGGTGTTGCGCTACGTGCACCCCGACACGTTCGCGATGTTCGAGCGCGAAGCGTATGCGATGGGTTTCCGCCACGCCGCGGTCGGCGCGCTGGTGCGCTCGTCGTATCACGCGGACAAGCAGGCCGAGGAAGTGCTGGCCGAGGCGCCCTAGCGCGCGTTCGGATCGGCACCCTTCGGCCACAGCAGCCACATCCGGCCGTCCTGCAGCATGCGGCCGGCTTCCCTTCCCGCCTGCGGGCCGAATCCCCAGAAGTAGTCGGCGCGCACGACGCCGCGAATGGCGCCGCCGGTGTCCTGCGCCATCACGAGACGCGTGAGCGGAGTCTTCGACAGCGGCATCGTCGTGGCGAGGAAGACCGGGCGCGCCCAGCGGAATCGCGCGCGCATCGACGGCGATCGTGCGTTCCGCGAGCAGCGGCACGCCGAGCGTGCCGATCGGTCCGTCGATGCGCGCTTCGGGCGATCCTGGCGTCGCGGGCGGCACTTCGCGGAAGAATACGTAGCTCGGATTCTCGTCGAGCAGCGCGCGCGTTTCGTTGGGGTGCGCCTTCGCCCACGCGCTGATGCCCTGCATCGACGCGCGTTCGCGCGGCAGGTCGCCGCGGTCGATCAGCACCCGCGCAATCGAACGGTACGGGTGGCCGTTCTGGTCGGCATATCCCAGGCGAATCACGGAGCCGTCGGCCAATTCGATGCGGCCCGAACCCTGGATTTCGAAATAGAAGGCCTCGACCGGGTCGTCGACATACACGAGCGTCTTTGCCAGCAACGGGACCTGCGCCGCGCTCGATGTCCGCGCGGGTCCAGTAGGGCACCACCTTCTTGCCGTCGACGCGGGCGCGCACGCGCTTGTCCTTCAGCTCCGGGTAAAGGTCGGCCAGGTCGACGGTCAGCAGGTCGTCGGGTGCCGAGTACAACGGCACGGTGAATTGCGGCGTGCGTTCGCGCGAACCTTTGAGCAGCGGTTCGTAGTATCCGGTGACGCGACCCACGTCGCGGCCGTCGGCGTCGGCGACGCGGTATGGGATAAAATGGGATTCGAAGAAAGCGCGAACGGCGACAGGGTTGGCCGCATCGATTTGTTCCGAGGCGGCGCACGGCGGCTGCCAGAGGTCTTTTGTCTTTGCATCGGCCAACAGCGCGCGGCAGCCGATCTGGAACGCGGGCCATACGGCCTCGACCGGATCGCCGCTCCAGCCAGGCACGTCCGCCCACGCCGCGGGCGTGAAGACCGGCCGCGCAACGGCGGCAGGCGGAGGCGGCGCCGTGACGGGCGGCACGGCGGCGGGCGGAGTCGGCGGCGGCGCGGGAATGGTTTGACATCCCGCGAACAGGAGACAGGACAGCACCCAGGCGCGTGCCACGGTGCGCGATGCGCCGGGAAAGGTCGATGTCATGGAATGGTTCTTCATCGAGGCGCTCGTCGCGTTGGCGGTAGCCATCGGCATCGTGTGGTGGACCATGGCGCCGCAGGAAGAAGCGCGACGGAAAATCCAGCGCCACGCCCAAGGCGAAGCCTTAGTGCAGCGTGCGCGGCACGGACAGCGTGAACAGGGGAATCGGCGCGTCGAAGGCCTTCCCGTCCGCCGCCATCATCTGGTAGCTTCCCCGCATGGTGCCCACGTTGGTCGGGATCGAGGCGCCGCTGGTGTATTCGAAGGACTCGCCGGGCTTGAGCACCGGCTGCTGGCCGACCACGCCGAGGCCCTTGACCTCCTGCACCTTGTGATCGGCGTCGGTGATGATCCAGTGACGGCTCAAGAGCTGGGCGGCGACGTCGCCGGTGTTCGTGATCTTGATCGTGTAGGTGAAGACGTACTGGTCCTTCGCAGGGTCGGATTGATCCGCGAGGAACCTCGCCACAGGCTCCACCGTCACTTCGTATCGTTTGCTCTCCGCCATGCCTAGCTCGATCACTTCGCACCCAACCTGCCCACGCGGATTATAGCCCGATGCCCACGACCTTCAGGATTGCGCCGTCGCTGTTGTCCGCGGATTTCTCGCGCCTGGGCGAGGAGGTGCGCGCGGTCGTCGCGGCCGGCGCGGACATGATTCATTTCGACGTGATGGACAATCATTACGTTCCCAACCTCACGATCGGTCCGCTGGTTTGCGCCGCGATCAAGCCGCACACCAGCGTGCCGATCGACGTGCACCTGATGGTCAAGCCGGTCGACGCAATCGTGCCGGATTTCGCCAAGGCAGGCGCCTCGATCATCAGCTTTCACCCGGAAGCCTCCGAGCACGTCGACCGCACGATCGGGCTCATCCACGACCATGGCGTCAAGGCGGGGCTCGTGTTCAACCCGGCCACGCCCCTCGATTGGCTGATGCACGTGATCGACAAGCTCGACCTCGTTCTCATCATGTCGGTGAATCCGGGATTCGGCGGGCAGTCGTTCATTCCCCACGCGCTGGACAAGCTGCGCGCGGCGCGCAAGCTGGTGGACATGGCGCAGCAGCGCACGGGCCGGCCGATCATGCTCGAGGTCGATGGCGGCGTGAAGGTCGACAACATCGCCGAGATCGCCGAGGCCGGCGCCGACACGTTCGTCGCCGGCAGCGCGATATTCGGCGCCAAGGACTATCGCGCGACGATCGGCGCGATGCGCGCGGCGCTGGCGGCGCAGGGCCGCTAATCCTCGCCATCGGGTGCGGGCGATGCTATGATCGATCGCATCGGATGGCCGCGTCTTGCGGCCGCGCCGAACCCTGATATGAACCTCGACTCCTCCAACTGCAACAGCCTCCCGGCCGGCCCGGGTTGGCGGCGCAAGGGCGAGTGGCGCTGGCAGCGCCCCTCCTAGTTCCTTCGCGTCTTCGCGTCGCGCGCAATAACCTCAAGCGACGCCCCAAGTTGACAGGCTGTTCCGAAGCATGAGGTTCGAAGCATGATCACCGAAGCCGAGTTCCGCGCCCTTGCCGCCAAGGGCTACAACCGCATCCCGCTCGTGCTCGAGACGTTCGCCGATCTCGATACGCCGTTGTCGCTGTACCTGAAGCTTGCCGCGACGCGCTACACGTTCCTGCTGGAGTCCGTCGTCGGAGGCGAACGCTTCGGACGCTATTCGTTCATCGGCTTGCCGGCAAAGATCAGGCTGCGCGTGCGCGGCAGCCATGCCGAAGTCGAGGATGACCAGGGCGTCCTCGAGACGCACGACGGCGATCCGCTGACCTTCATCCAGGCGTTTCGCGAGCGCTTTCGCGCAGCACCGCTGCCGGGCTTGCCGCGCTTCTGCGGCGGGCTGGCCGGCTACTTCGGCTACGACACGGTGCGCCACATCGAGACCCGCCTCGCGCATTCGGCCAAGCCGCCGACGCCCGCGCTGGCCGACGTTCCCGACATGCTGCTGCTCCTGTCCGAGGAACTCGCCGTCGTCGACAACCTGGGCGGCAAGATTTCGCTGATCGTCTACGCCGATCCGGCCGTACCCGATGCCTACGCGAATGCCGCGGCCCGGCTCACCGAGCTGCGGCGGAAGTTGCGCGAGCCGGTGGCGATTCCCTTCGGCACGGCGTCGGCGGTCACGCGGGCGGCGAGCGAGTTCGGCGAAAGCGGCTACAAGGCGGCCGTGGCGCGAACCAAGGAGTACATCGCGGCAGGCGACATCATGCAGGCGGTGATCTCGCAGCGGATGTCGATGCCGTTCACGGCGCCGCCGTTGTCGCTGTATCGCGCGCTGCGCTCGCTGAATCCGTCGCCGTACATGTTCTACTACGACTTCGGGGACTTCCACGTCGTCGGCGCGTCGCCGGAAATTCTCGTGCGCAAGGAAGGCACGACGATCACGCTGCGCCCGATCGCCGGGACCCGGCCGCGGGGCAAGACGCGCGAGGCCGACGAGGCGCTCGCGAGCGAGCTCGCGCACGACCCGAAGGAAATCGCCGAGCACGTCATGCTGCTCGATCTGGGCCGCAACGACGTCGGACGCGTCGCCACGACCGGCTCGGTCCAGGTCTCCGACCAGATGGTGATCGAGCGCTATTCGCACGTGATGCACATCGTTTCCAACGTCGAGGGCCAGCTGAAACCCGGGCTCACCAGCATCGACGTGCTGCGCGCGACGTTTCCCGCCGGCACCGTGAGCGGCGCGCCAAAGGTGCGCGCGATGGAAATCATCGACGAACTGGAGCCGACGAAGCGCGGCATCTACTCCGGCGCGGTGGGCTACATCAGCTTCCAGGACGACATGGACACGGCGATCGCGTTGCGTACCGCGGTGCTCAAGGACGGAACGCTGTACGCGCAGGCGGGCGGCGGCATCGTCCACGATTCGTCGCCGGAGGGCGAGTGGCAGGAAACGCTGAACAAGCTGCGGGCGGTGCTGCGCGCGGCGGAAATGGTGCAGCAAGGCTTGGACGAGGTGTAAGGAACAAGCCTCAGTCATGTCGTTCGCTGTCCCCGATGGAGAAAGAACTGAGCGCGGTAGGGGCTGGACGGCCAAATTCGCGCGGCGGAGAGCGGCGGTAGGATTTTGCCTACGCAACTATGCGATCGGACGTAGTGCCCGCGATCGCGCGCCAATCCTAAAGTGTCGGTGCGTGACCACATCGACGAGTCATGAATCGAGTCGGACGAAGGCGACTGGTCGGTCGTAAGCGCGCCTATCGCGGCCGGGGCATCCGCTTGCCGCCCGCCGGTTTCATTCCGTTGAAGCAAATCTCGGAGGTTGAAATGACGAAATCCATACTGATGATCGGCATCGTGAGTGCCATCCTCGCCGGTTGCGATCGGCCGGCCCCTGTAGTTGTGCAGCCGACCCCAGCCCCGCCGCCGCCGACCGTGGTGGTAACGCCACCGGACTCACAGGCGGCCAAGGATGATGCGAAAGCGGCGGCCAGTCAGGCGGAGGCTGCAGCCAATGACGCAGCGCGCGCCGCTGCGGCCAGCAAGGACTCGGCGGCCGATGCGAAGGACGCGGCCAAGAGCACCAAACAATAAGGCGCTGGCCAGACCGGCGTCAGTTCCGACCTTCGTTGGTCCGTTTTGGACGGGCGTGCGGACGGGAAGATCGTCGCGCCTGCGCGCGCTTAACTCATTGATCAAACCGCAACGTCGTCGCCAGCTTCCACCGCTGCTTGCGGGGTGAGGTCAATTGCGTAAGGACCGCTTGTTCGAGGTCATCACCTCGCTGATGGTGGCGATGGACGAGGCCTCATTGCGTTCCGACGCGGGCGATCGCAGCGACCAATATCTTGACCTCCTCCGTCGCGTTCGCGAACTACACATTGCGCTGCTCGAACTGCTGCTGGCTTTCGAGCCCGACGTGGACCCGGCTACACGGCAGCTCGCGGAATTGCTCGGGCATCGCATTGACCAGCTGCAGGCTGTGCTCCAGGAAAATCGAGATGAGCACTGAAAGGGATACATCCGTCGATCGCGAGTTGAAAGTAGGCACGTTGGCCTGACGCCCGAGGCGCAGCCGGGGCGGGAAAAAGCGGCCCGAGATCCAGGCCGCTTTCTTTGCTCGAGTCCGGCTAGCGGCGCATACGTGAGGCGACGGCGGCTAGGGCAATCGTCAGCGCGGCGCTGCCTGGTGTCTTAACCAGCGATGTGGCTGTATTTGGTGTGGCGCGGACTTTGACTACTGCGCGCAATGGATGCCCCACGCTGGCAAGCCCCCGCAATATCAGCTAGCGCCGAGAATGGTTTCTATCTCGGTCTGCAGCGGTCTTGCCCAGCGCCGTCGCGGAGATCGATGCATCCTGGGCGACGGTATCGGACCAGTAGCGCGACGAGTCCCGCATCGAGGTGCAGGCGCAGGTGAGTCCCACCAACATCGCCATCGCCATCGCCCGTTTCCAGTGTGAATTCATGGCAGCCTCTCCTCTCCGCACGGCCACTTCGCCGTTGACAAACACTAGCGACGGAGCTCGCTGTCCGCATTCGGTGCCCCACCGGAAAGCATTGTCGGATGTGTCCGACACGTCGCGCGAGAGCGCGTTCGTCGAGGCTGCGTCGGAGACGACGCAGTCAGATGCGCCGTGGACGGCGAATTGCTTTCGGCAGCGGAATCCTATTAGCGAAGACTCTCGTGGGATTCGCCCTACAGGCGATTTGGACGAGGTGGCCTGCCTTGCGCAGGGAATCTTCCCTAACATCGTGGATGTACTCATTGGAACTCAAACCACGAGGAGAGCAGGCAATGTTTGGATTCACTACATCGGACACCAAGAACGCGATCGAGCTTCTGAAGCAGGACCACGAGGAAGTGGACGGTCTGTTCAAGGACTATGAAGCCGCCAAGAACGCTGGCACATTGGCCAGCAAGCTAGCGCTGGCCAGCCATATCTGCCAGGCGTTGAGCGTGCATGCGACGATTGAAGAGGAAATGTTCTACCCTGCGATCCGCGGTGTAGACCACGAAATGGATGACTTGGTGGACGAGGCGGCGGTGGAACACCAATCGCTGAAGGACATCATCGGACGGCTCGAGGCGGCGCCGCATAGCGACCCGCTGTACGACGCGGGCGTCAAGGTCCTGAGCGAGTACGTGAAGCACCACGTCAAGGAAGAGGAAAATGAGATCTTCCCCAAGGTTCGCAGGAGCCCGATCGATCTGGAACAATTGGGCGAACGGATGCTCGCCCGCAAGGCGGAACTGGAGAGCGGAAATGGCCAACCAGCGTCCGGCACTGCTCCGCGTGGTCGTGACGGAAGAAAGTCGACCGAGAACCGGCGCTCCAACTGAGCGCTGAAACAGCTGCATAGCGGCAAACATCGCGGAAGCGCTGACGGCCGCGGCATCTGCATCTGACTGGGATATAGATAGCAAATGGCGCGGCGCCAAATATTGGGCGCCGCGCCATTTTTGCTTACACAGACGTTGCATGGGACCGACGGCGCAAGCAAAGCACCGCGCGAGCTCAGCGGCGATCGCTGCCTCAGCCTTTGGCGCTTTGAGCGACTGAGAAGCCTTGATAGAATGTGAAGCATGAAGGTTAAAGCTCCCGCGCCGTCGCACCATTCCTCTCGCTGGTGGCGGTAGTCCGCCACGTCCAGTACATTCCCCGCGTCTCCCGCACGCCTGACGGGAAGGAACATCCCAAGGGCATCCAAGACGAGTTGACTTGGCCCACCCCTTAGTCCGAGAGTAGTTAGGAGTCGCCGTGCTGCTCATGCTCGACAACTACGACAGCTTCACCTACAACCTCGTCCAGTACCTGAGCGAACTGGGCGCCGACGTCCGCGTCTATCGCAACGACGCGATCACGGTCGACCAGGTCGCCGAACTCGGGCCTGCGCAGATCGTCGTCTCGCCCGGTCCGTGCACGCCCAACGAAGCCGGCATCTCGGTGCCGCTGATCCAGCGCTTCGCCGGGCAGATTCCCATCCTGGGCGTCTGTCTCGGGCATCAGGCGATCGGGCAGGCGTTCGGCGGCCGCGTCGTGCGCGCGCAGCGGGTGATGCATGGCAAGATCTCCCCGGTGACGCACGACGGCCGCGGCGTTTTCGCGGGCATTCCTGCGCCGTTCGCGGTGACGCGATACCATTCGCTGGCAATCGAGCGGGCGAGCCTTCCCGAAGCGCTGGACGTTACCGCGACATCGGACGATGGCGAGATCATGGGCGTGCGCCATCGCCACTTCGCGGTGGAGGGCGTGCAATTCCATCCGGAGGCGATCCTGACCGAACACGGCAAGCGACTGCTCGCCAATTTCCTGGAGGGGAAGAGATGAACATGACCCTGGTGGCGCTGGCGATCGTCCTGCTCGCGATCGCATCGCCGGCAACGGCTGGTGCGCTGGAGGAATGCCAGATCGCCGGCGATCACGCCGCCGTGATGAAGTGCCTGGTCGATGCCGATGCGCAGGCGCAGGCGTCGCTGCGCAATGCCGAGGCCGCGGCAGGTACGCGCGCCCGCGAAATCGACAACGCCACCGGCAGGGCCGTCGCCAACGCGGCGCTGGCCAAGACGCTGCGCCCGTTCGCGGACTACCGGACGACGCAGTGCGAGTACGTCAAGGCACTCTACGCGAGCGGCACCGGCGCCGAGCAGGCGCTGCTGGGTTGCCGCATCGACCTCACACGGCGGCGCGTCCGCGAACTGCAACCATAGGCACCGCACATGTCCATCACCATCCACGAGGCGCTGCAGCGCACGATCGAGCACCGCGAGATCTTCCACGACGAGATGCTGTCGCTGATGCGGCAGATCATGGGCGGCGAGGTGTCGCCGGTGATGATCGCCGCGCTGACCGTCGGCTTGCGCGTCAAGAAGGAGACGATCGGCGAGATCGCCGCCGCCGCGCAGGTGATGCGCGAACTGTCGACCAAGGTGGACGTCCCCGACCGCGAGCACCTGGTCGACATCGTCGGCACCGGGCGGCGACTCGTCGCACACGTTCAACATCTCGACGGCCTCGATGTTCGTCGCCGCGGGCGCGGGCGCGCGCGTGGCCAAGCACGGCGGCCGCTCGGTGTCGTCGCAAGTCGGGCAGCGCGGACGTGCTGGAGGCGCTCGGCGCCAACATCATGCTGACGCCGGCGCAGGTCGCGGCATGCATCGCCGAGACGGGCGTGGGCTTCATGTTCGCGCCCAACCATCACACGGCGATGAAGCACGCGGGACCGGTGCGCAAGGAGCTGGGCATCCGGACGATCTTCAACATCCTGGGCCCGCTGACCAACCCGGCCGGCGCGCCGAACCAGCTGATCGGCGTGTTCCACCCGGACCTGGTCGGCATCCACATCCGCGTGCTGAAGCAGCTGGGCAGCTCGCACGCGCTCGTCGTCTACGGCCGCGACGGCATGGACGAGGTGTCGCTCGGCGCGGCGACGATGGTCGGCGAGCTCAAGGACGGCGAAATACTCGAATACGAAATCCACCCCGAGGATTTCGGCATGTCGATGAAGTCCAATCGCGGCCTCAAGGTCAAGGACGCGGTCGAATCGAAGGAAATGCTGCTGGAGGCGCTCGGCAATGCCGAGGGCACGCCGCGCGAGATCGTGACGCTCAACGCGGGAGCGGCGCTGTATGCCGCGAACGTCGCGACGTCGATCCCGGACGGCATCGTCCGCGCGCGGGAGGCGATCGCCAGCGGCGCGGCCAGGCGCAAGCTGGACGCGTTCGTCGCGACGACGCAGAAGCTCGCGACGAAGGCATCATGAGCGCCTCGGCCGTAGTTGTCCTGGCCTCAAGCGTGGGGGTCCGCCAATGAGCAGGAGCGACATCCTCGCGCAGATCATCTCGACCAAGGCCGAGGAGGTCATCAATGCGCAGGTCGCGCGGCCGTTCGGCGTCGTCGACGCGGCGGCGCGCGCCATGCCGTCCGTGCGCGGATTCGAGCGCGCGCTGCGGGCGAAGATCGCCGCGGGGCGTCCCGCGGTGATCGCCGAAATCAAGAAGGCCAGCCCGAGCAAGGGCCTGCTGCGGGAAGCGTTCGATCCGCCGGCCATTGCCGCGAGCTACGAAGCCGCCGGGGCGGCGTGCCTTTCGGTACTGACGGACAGGCCGTTCTTCCAGGGCGATCCCGACTATCTGGTCGCGGCGCGGGCTGCATGTTCCCTTCCGGTGCTGCGCAAGGAATTCATCATCGACGACTACCAGGTTGCCGAGTCGCGCGCGCTCGGCGCCGACGCGATTCTGCTCATCGTCGCGGCGCTGGAGGACGCGCAGATGGCGAGCCTGGAGGCCGCCGCGCACGCCTATGGCATGGATGTCCTGGTCGAAGTGCACGATGGCGAGGAGCTCGACCGCGCTTTGCGCCTCAAGACGCCGCTCATCGGCATCAACAACCGCAACCTGCGCAATTTCAGCGTGACGCTCGACACCACGCTCAACCTGCTTTCCCGCGTACCGGCGGACCGGTTGGTGGTGACCGAAAGCGGCATCCAGGTCCAGCGCGACGTCGCGCTGATGCGGTCCCGCGGCGTCCATGCCTTCCTGGTCGGCGAGGCGTTCATGCGCGCGCCGGACCCGGGAGCGGCGTTGACGGCGCTGTTCGGCTGACCCGCCGACGAAATCCTCCGGTTTGCTATCATGCCCTGCCGTGTACGCGGGGCTGAAGGGGAGGATTTCAGGGTCCCGTCTCGGCAACGCCCGGTTTTCATCGCCAAACTCCACGCTTCACGTTGCCCTTGAAGGACGCGCACGGTGTCGGCCATTGCCGTCGAAAACGTCAGCAAGCACTGGACTACGCCTTCCGGCCAGGTGCGCGCGGTCGACGCCATATCGTTCGAATTGGCCGCAGGCACGTTCAACGTACTGCTTGGGCCCTCCGGATGCGGCAAGTCCACGACGCTGCGCCTGATCGCGGGGCTGGAAACTGCCGACGGCGGCCGGGTCATCATCGACGGCCGCGACGTCACCGGACTGCCGCCGGCGCAGCGCAGCATCGCCATGGTGTTCCAGAGTTACGCGCTGTTTCCCCACCTCACCGTGGCCGAGAACATCCTGTTCGGACTTCACGTGCGGCGCGTCTCCGCCGCGGATTGCCGGACACGGCTCGCGCGCGTGGCGGAACTCCTCGGCCTGTCGCCGCTTCTGGCGCGCAAGCCGTCGCAGCTCTCCGGCGGCCAGCAGCAGCGCGTGGCGCTGGGCCGGGCGATCATCAACGAGGCGCCGGTGTGCCTGATGGACGAGCCGCTGTCGAACCTCGACGCGCAGTTGCGCGCGGAAATGCGGCTGGAGATCCGGGCGCTGCAGCGCAAGCTCGGCATCACGATGGTGTACGTCACGCACGACCAGGTCGAAGCGATGTCGATGGCCGACCGGGTGATCCTTCTCAACGGCGGACGCATCGAGCAGAACGGCACGCCGATCGAGCTCTACGAGCAGCCCGCGAACACGTTCGTCGCGCGGTTCATCGGCACGCCGCCGATGAACCTGCTGGCGCTGGAACCCGGCGCCGGCGGCGCGATCATCCGCGGCGCGGAAGGACCGGCGGTGCTGCCGGCCCATTGCGCCGGCGGCATGCTGGGCGTGCGGCCGGAACACATCGGTCTCGCGTTCGAGCGCGGCGTGCGCGCGCGCGTCGACAGCGTCGAATACCTGGGCGGCGATTCGCTGGTCGCGTGCCGGATCGGCGCCCAGCCCGTCGCCGTGCGCGCGCAAGGCAACGTCGCGTCTGGCGTCGGGCGACACGGCGTGGCTGACGTGGGCGCCCGGCGCACAGCACTATTTTGCGGAAGACGGCGCCAGCCGCGACGTTCCCGCGCAGCAGAAGTCCGAAACGCAGATTGCCTGACAACACGCGGAGCCAATCCGCGGCCTTTGGAGGAGAGAACCATGTGGCACCGAAATATCCGTAACGCCATGATCGCGCTGTTTGCGGCCGCGATTCTGTTCGCGCCCGCGCTGGCGCAGGCGCAAACCGAGGTATCGTTCTACTACCCCGTTGCGGTGGGCGGCCCGATCACCAAGATCATCGACGGCCTCGCGGCCGATTTCGAGAAGGAAAACCCGGGGATCAAGCTCCGGCCGATCTACTCCGGCAGCTATCAGGATTCGGTCACCAAGGCGCTGACGGCCGTGAAGAGCGGCGAGCCGCCGGTGACGTCGATTCTCCTGTCCACCGACATGTACACGCTGATCGACGAGGACGCGATCCAGCCCTTCGACGATCTCATCAAGACGCCGGAAGACAAGGCGTGGCTGAAGAGCTTCTACCCGGCGTTCATGGAGAACAGCCAGACCGGCGGCAAGACGTGGGGCATCCCGTTCCAGCGCTCGACCATCGTCCTGTATTACAACAAGGAGATGTTCAAGGAAGCCGGGCTCGACCCCAACCGTCCGCCCGCGACGTGGAAGGAGATGACCGAGTACGCGCAGAAGCTGACCAAGCGCGACGCGTCGGGCAAGGTCACGCAATGGGGCGTGCAGATCCCGTCGTCGGGTTTCCCGTACTGGCTGTTCCAGGGACTCGCGATCCAGAACGGCGGCATCCTGATGAATCCCGCCGGCACGCAGACGTTCTACGACAAGCCCGAGGTGATCGGCGCGCTGCAGTACTGGGTCGACCTCGTGAACAAGTACAAGGTCCATCCGGAAGGCATCGTCGAGTGGGGCACCACGCCCAAGGACTTCTTCGAGAAGAAGGTGGCGATGGTCTGGACCACGACCGGGAACCTGACCAACTTCAAGACCAACGCCAAGATGGACTTCGGCGTCGCGATGCTGCCCGCGGGCAAGCAGCGCGGCAGCCCGACCGGCGGCGGCAATTTCTACCTGTTCAAGAAGTCGACGCCGGCGCAGCGCGATGCCGCGTTCAAGTTCATCAAGTGGGTGACCACGCCGCAGCGCGCCGCGCAATGGGGCATCGACACCGGCTACGTCGCGGTACGCCCGGATGCGTGGGACACGCCGGTGATGAAGACGTATGTCGCGGGGTTCCCGGCCGCCGCGGTCGCGCGTGACCAGTTGCCGTTCGCCAAGGCCGAATTGTCGACGCACGACAACCAGCGCGTCACCAAGGCGTTGAACGACGGACTGCAGGCGGCGCTGACCGGCGGCAAGACGCCCGAGCAGGCGATGAAGGACGCTCAGGCACAGTCGGAACGGATCCTGCGCACGTACCGGCGGTAGGCGACCAGGCCTCCGCGCAACGCGGACTCGAAGCGCTTCCGTTGAATCGCCGGACGCAGTGGGTGTACGGCTGGCTGCTGCTGCTGCCGGCGATGGCGCTGCTCGCGCTGTTCACCCACTATCCGGCGGTCGCGAACCTGTGGCACAGCTTTCACTCGACGCCCAAGGGCGATCGGCCCGCGGCGTTCGTGGCCCTCGACAACTATCGGCAGCTGGTCGAGGACCCGATCTTCTGGCAGGCGCTGTCCAACAATCTCTGGTACGCGCTGGGGACGATTCCCGTATCGATCGCGCTCGCGCTGCTGATGGCCGTGTGGGTGAACGACCGGATTCCGGGCCGCGGCATCCTGCGCCTCGCGTACTTCACGCCGACGGTGCTGCCGATGATCGCGGTGGCCAACATCTGGCTGTTCTTCTACACGCCGCAATACGGCCTGCTGGAGCAGGTCACCGGCGCGCTTGGGCTGCCCAGCCACAACTGGCTGGGCAGCAAGGAAACCGCGCTGGGTGCGCTGATGGTCGTCACGATCTGGAAGGAAGCCGGCTTCTTCATGATCTTCTACCTGGCGGCGCTGCAGTCGATGTCGCCGCACCTGGCGGAGGCGGCCGCCATGGAAGGCGCGTCGCGCTGGTATTTCTTTCGCCGCGTCACGTGGCCGCTGCTGATGCCGACCACGCTGTTCGTGCTGGTGAACGCGGTGATCAACGCGTTCCGCCTGGTCGACCACGTCGTCGTGATGACGCGCGGCGGGCCGGACAACGCGACGGAGCTGCTCCTCTACTACATCTATGAAATCGGCTTCCGGTTCTGGGACTCGGCCTATGCTGCCGCGCTGACGATGGTGCTGCTGGCCATCCTGGGCCTCGTCGCGCTCGTGCAGTTCCATTTCGTCGAGCGCCGGGTGCATTACCAATGAGCGCGGCGACTGAACGTATACGAGCCTCACGGCATGGGACGCGCCGTGGAGACGATCGGCGCGTGGGTGGTGGGCGTGCTGTGGGTCCTGCCGCTCCTGTACGCGTTCTGGACCGCGTTCCATACCGCCGAATTTTCCACGCGCATTTCGCTGTCCGCGCCGCTGACGCTGGCCAACTTCATTGCGGCGTGGCATGCAGCGCCTTTCGCCCGCTACTTTCTCAACACCGTGCTGCTGGTGGCGATGGTGCTCGCGGCGCAGCTGGTGCTGACCACGCTCGCTGCCTATGCATTCGCGCGCTTCGAGTTCCCCGGCCGCAACTTCCTCTTCGCGCTGGTGCTGGTGCAGCTCATGGTCATGCCCGACGTGCTGATCGTCGAGAACTACCGCACGATGACCGCGCTCGGACTGAAGGACACGATCACGGGCATCGGTCTGCCGTACATGGCCAGCGCGTTCGGCATCTTCCTGCTGCGCCAGACCTTCAAGGGCGTGCCGCGGGAACTGGATGAAGCCGCGCGAGTCGAGGGTTGCACGCCGCTGCAGGTGCTGTGGAAGGTCTACGTGCCGCTCGCGCGGCCGACCTATCTCGCGTACGCGCTGGTCAGCGTCAGCTATCACTGGAATAATTTCCTGTGGCCACTCATCATCACCAATTCGGTCGAGGCGCGTCCCGTGACCGTGGGCCTGCAGGTGTTCTCGTCGACCGACCAGGGCATTGACTGGTCGATCATCACGGCGGCCACGCTGCTGACCACCGCCCCCTTGCTGCTTGCCTTCCTCCTCTTCCAACGTCAATTCGTCCAATCCTTCATGCGAGCCGGAATACGATGAAACTCATTACCTGGAACGTGCAGTGGTGCTGCGGTGTCGACGGCAAGGTCGACCCGGCGCGCATCGTGACCGAGGCCCGCCGCCAGGCCGATTTCGACGTGCTCTGCCTGCAGGAGATCGCCGACAACTATCCGCATCCGCGGCTGGCGGGGAGCGCGGGCGAGGATCAGTTCGCGCTGCTTTCGACGCTGCTGCCGGGTTACACGGCGATTCCGGGCGTGGCCACGGACCATCCGGGCGAAGGCGGCCGCCGCCGCCGCTTCGGCAACATGATCTTTTCGCGCCTGCCGGTGCAGCAGGTCTTCCGCTACCTGCTGCCGTACCCGGCCGACACGGATTTTCTCGGCATGCCGCGCATGGCGCTGGAAGCGGTGGTCAGCGCGCCTTTTGGCGACGTGCGGGTGATCACCACGCACATCGAGTACTACTCCGTCATGAAGCGCACCGCGCAGCTCGACGCCTTGCGCGGGATTTACGCGCAGGGGTACCAGTATTCCAAGGGTCTGCGCGTCACCGGCACCGACGGCGGCCCGTTCCAGACCTACCCGCGCCCGGCGGCGACGATCATCACCGGTGACTTCAACATGCCTCCGTCGGATCCGGGACACGCGCAGATGCTGGCGCCGTTCGCCGACGGCACGCCCGCCCTGACCGACGCATGGATGCACGCGCACCCGGGCGTGCCGCACGCGCCGACGATGTGCATCTACCAGAAGATCGACCCGACCGCGCCCGGCTATTGCTGCGACTTCATCTTTCTGAGCGAGGACTTGAAATCGCGGGTCCGCGACGTCACCGTGGATACGCAGCTGCAGGCCTCCGATCACCAGCCGGTCGTCCTGACGCTTTCCTGACGCCGGCCCGCCGAGGACCCTCCAGTGGCCGCCGCGTAGCGCAAGGCGGCTACAATTCGGAGTTGTACGCGATGGCCGTCGTGGGCGTCGCCCATTTCCCCCACAGCCGCATCCCCTTGGCCTCCTTCCCTTCCGCCTCCACCGCGCTCACCTTCACCGGCGAGCGTTTCACGCCGGAGGTGCGCGGTCCGATCTGGTACGAGCACTGGCATCGCTACGCATTCGTCGCGTCGATCGTGCGCGGCCTGCGCGTGCTCGATGCCGCGTGCGGCGAAGGCTATGGCAGTTTTCTGCTCGCGCGCGCCGCGGCGCAGGTGACCGGCATCGACATCTCCGCCGACGCGGTGACGCATGCCCGCGAGCGCTATCCCGCGGACAATCTCACGTTTGTCCAGGGCTCCGTCACGCAGCTTCCGCTCCCCGATCACAGCGTCGACGTCGTCGTCTCCTTCGAGACCATCGAGCATCTGGCTCCCCAGCGCGAAATGCTCGCGGAATTCCGCCGCGTGCTGACGCCAGCGGGCGTGCTGGTCATTTCCTCCCCCAACCGTCCCGTCTACAACGAAGCGGGACTGGTCGAGAATCACTTTCACGTCAGCGAGCTCGATCGCGCCGAACTGAAGGCGCTGCTCGATCCCGCATTTCCACAGCAGGCCTGGCATGCGCAGCGCGTGGTCGCCCAGTCCGCGCTCTGGGCCGAGGGGGGCGGCGGCAACGAAACGCGCTATGCGGTGCTCGAATCGGACGAGGTCCGTGAGGCGCGCCTGCCTGCGCCGCCCATGTACTTCGTCGTCACGTGTGCCGCGGCGGGCACGCCGCTGCCCGAGCTGCCCGCGCTATCGCTGTTCGACGATGGCGCGCTGTCGCTGTGGCGCGACTATGCGCGGGCGCTTACCCGCGAGCGGCAGCTTGCGTGGGACGAGCTCGATGCGCGCGCGATCGCCGAGGCCCGCCTGGCCGAACTGATTGCCGCCGTCAATGCGCTGGCGAGTGAGAAGGACGCGGGCCTGGAGAAGGATCGGCGCATCGCGGCGCTGGCGGGTGTGCAGGCCGAGCTTGCCCGGGAGGAAGCGGCACACGCCGCGACGCGCGAGCGGCTCGCCTATCGCGAGTCACCGCGCGGATGGCTGCGGCTGCCGTTCTCCATGCTGAAACGCCGCTGGTCGGATCCGCGCTGATGCCTTCCGTCGACGTCATCGTTCCGGTCTATCGCAATCTGGAGGCGACGCGTCGCTGCATCGAGAGCGTCCTCGCGTCATCCTGTCGCACTTCCTTTGAGCTGGTGATCGTCAACGATGCGACGCAGGAGGCCGAGCTCGCGCGATACCTGCGCGAACTGGCGGATCGCGGCCGCGCGACGCTGATCGAGCAGCCCGTGCATCAAGGTTATGCCGCAGCCGTGAATCGCGCGTTCGCGCTGCATCGCGACCGCGATGTCGTCGTGCTGCAGTCCGACGCCGAAGTCGCGAACGATTGGCTCGACCGGCTCGTCCCCCGCGGCGATGCCCGGGGAATCGGCGTCATAGGCACGTTCACCCACAACGCGGGGACGGCGACCTATCCGCTTCCGCGCAGCGACAACCCGCTGCCGGCGGGCATGACCGTCGCCACGCTGGATGCGCTGTTCGCGCGAGCCAATCCGGGGGCTACGGCCGTGGTGCCGGCGGTGGCCGGGCCCTGTCTTTACTTTCGCCGCGACTGCCTCGATGTGGTCGGCGCGCTCGATGGAACTCCGCTGGGCAGCGACTACGGTGTCGAAGTCGATTTCTGCCTGCGCGCGGGCAGCGCGGGGTTCAGAAACATCCTTGCCGGCGATGTGTTCGTCGGTCATTCCGGCCACGCGACGTTCGGCGCGCGCGAAGCGAGCGAACTGGCGAGCCGCACCGAGCTTGCACTGTCCAAGCTCTATCCTGCCTACGCCAACCAGAAGGCGGAAACACTGGTCCGCGATCCCGGCCGGCCATTCGCGCGTCGCGTCGATCTGCTGCGACTGGCCGAGTCGCCCGCGCGTCCGCTGCTGTTCATATCCCATCCCTGGGGCGGGGGCATCCGTCGCCACATGAACGACCTGGCGTCGCTCATCTCCACGCGCTGCGAGGTGCTCTATCTCGAGCCCGCTTCCGACGACACGGTAAAGCTGTATTGGCCGCGCGCCGGCGAGAACTTCGCGGTCTATTTCACGCTGCCGGGCGAGCTGCCCGAACTTGCCGCGCTGCTGCGCTCGATCGGCGTCGAGCGGCTGCATTTTCACCACGTGCACCTGTTGCCGCGCGCCATTCTCGAGCTCCCATCGGCCGCGGGCGTTCCCTACGACTGCACGCTGCACGACTACTTTGCGATTTGTCCGCAATACCACCTGGTCACGGAACACGGGCAATACTGTGGCGAGCCCGATGCGACCGGGTGCGCCGCATGCCTGACGCGTCGCCCCGGCCAGTGGGGTCTCGATATCACCGCGTGGCGCGGAGCCTTCGGGCAGTTGCTTCGCGGAGCGGACCGCGTCATAGCGCCATCGCATGACGTGGAGCGGCGCGTCCGTCACTACTTCCCCGACGTGTCAATCCAGGTCTGGCCGCATCCGGAGGTCGCGCCCAGTCGTCCGCCGCGGATAGCGCGCGTCGCCATCCTGGGAAACCTGTCGCCCGAAAAGGGGCTGAACGTGGTGGCTGCCTGCGCGCAGGAGGCGAGAGCGCTGGGCCTTCCGCTGGTGTTTCGCCTGCTGGGGTCCACCACCGAACCGATCGCCCAGTCGCCCGAGGTCCCGCTCACGATCCATGGACAATATGTCGACGCGGACCTGCCCGGGCTGATCGGCGCGGAGAAGCCGGACGTGATCCTGTTTCCGGCGCAGGTCCCGGAAACCTACGCGTATACGCTGTCCATTGCACTCGCCTCGGGATTGCCGATCGTCGCGTCGGACCTGGGCGCGTTTCCGGAACGACTGGCGGGTCATCCGCGCTCGTCGACCGTTCCCTGGAATGCGCCCGCCGCGGTGTGGAACCAGGCCCTGCTCGCCGCTGCCGGGTTGCCGCGACACCAGACCGCTCCGACAACTGTGCTCGGGATCAAGGTGGAGAGCTGATGGATCCCAAGGAATATGTGCGCAAGTACCTTGCGCGGGTGCCTCCGGGTTTGCGCGGACCCCGACCGGCCGCCGGTCTTCCGGACCTGGACGAGCGTCACTATTACCTCGCCGAAGGCCATGTCGACACGCCGCCGCTGTCGCTGATCCAGCTGTTTTCCGCCGGCGTCGACTGCGGCCATACGGAGGCCCGGAACGAACTCAAGCGGCGCGTGGAGGTGGTGGACCAGCAACTCGAGGAATTTCGTGCGATTCGCGATTCCGCGCAGGGCGATCGCGAGCAACTTGCGGCCGAACTGCTCGCGGCGCAGCGCACGCTGTACACGATGCAGATCCGCACGGGAAACGACGAAACGTCGCTCGCCATCGCGCGGCATCGCATCGACGAACTCGAGGCGTCGACGAGCTGGCGCCTGACTGCGCCGGTTCGCGCCGGTGGTCATCGCGCGAAGATACTGCTCGCGCGTACGCGGGCGCAGTGGGCCACGATTCGTCGCACGCCTCACTTCGCGGCGCTGATGTGGTCGATACTTCGCAACGAGGGAGCGGCGGCGGCGTTCAGGCGTGGGTTGGGCAAGTTCCAGGGAAAGGGGCGGTTCAAGGCCCAGCGCGCGCCGATGTTCGAGACGGAGGCGTCCATCACACCGCTCGCGTTCGCGGTGAACGATGCGCCCCGCGTGTCGATCGTGATTCCCGTGTTCGGCAATCCATTGCTTACCTTTACCTGCCTGAAAAGCGTGCAGGCGCATTCCCCCGCCGGGCTGATCGAGGTCCTGGTGATCGACGACGCGTCGCCGGTACCCCTTGCGGGTCAGTTGAAGGACGTGACCGGCGTGCAATTCGTGCGCAACGAAGTCAATCTCGGTTTCATCGGCGCATGCAACCACGGCGCGGCGCTTGCGCGCGGAGAAATTCTCCTGTTCCTCAACAACGACACGATCGTGACGCCGGGCTGGCTCGATGCGATCCTGGCGGTGTTCCGGGAACACCCGGATGCGGGGCTGGTCGGCGCGAAGCTCATCTACCCGGACGGCAGATTGCAGGAGGCGGGCGGAATCGTCTGGAGGGACGGATCGGCGTGGAACTGGGGCCGCGACGACGACCCGGACAAGCCGGAATACAACTACCTGCGCGAAGCCGACTACTGTTCTGGCGCATGCCTCGCCATCCCGAGCGCATTGTTCCGCGAAGTCGGGGGCTTCGACGCCAGCTACGCGCCCGCATATTACGAAGATGTGGATCTCGCGTTCTCCGTGCGTGCGGCCGGCCGTACCGTCTACTACCAGCCCTTTGCAACGGTCGTTCATTTCGAGGGCCAGACGTCCGGAACGGATGAGTCCGCGGGCGTCAAGCGCCACCAGGTCGTGAATCAGGCAACCTTCGCCAACAAGTGGGGCAATACGCTGGCCCTGCACCGCGCGAATGGCATCCATCCTGAATTGGAGCATGACCGCGGCGCGCAGATGCGCGTGCTCGTCATCGACGCGTGCATGCTCACTCCCGATCACGACGCGGGCTCGCTGCGGATGAAGGCCATCCTCGAAATTCTCACATCGCTCCGCTGCAAGGTCACCTTCGTCGCCGACAACCTCGAATACCGCCAGCCCTACGTGTCGCAGCTGCAGCAGAGCGGCGTCGAAGTGCTGTTTCATCCTTATGCAGGCTCGATCGCGGAAATCCTCGCGCGCCGCAGCAGCCAATTCGACATGGTGGTGATGTCCCGCCACTACGTTGCCGTCAAGCATATCGACGTGGTGCGCTCGTTCCTGCCCCGGGCGCTGGTCGTCTTCGACACCGTTGACCTGCATTTCCTGCGCACGGAGCGTCAGGCCGAGCTCGAAGGCAGTGCCGTTGCGCGGGCGGCGGCGCGCGCCAAGCGCGACGAGGAGCTGGCGCTGATTCGCAAGGCGGACGTGACGCTGGTCGTCTCGCCGTTCGAGCAGACGCTGCTCGCCGAGCTGGTCCCCGATGCGCGCGTGATGGTGCTGTCGACGATTCACGAACTCCTGCCCGGCGGCAAGCCGTTTGCGGAACGCGAGGGGCTCGTGTTCATCGGCGGCTTCCAGCATCCGCCCAACACCGACGCCGTGCTGTGGTACGCGCGTGAGATCCTGCCTCGGGTGCGGCGAGGCGCTCCCCGGCGCCAAGACCTACATCGTCGGCAGCAACGTGCCGGCCAACGTCCGCGCGCTCGCCACCGAGGACTTCATCGTCACCGGCTACGTGCCGGACGTGACGTCCTATTTCACCGGCTGCCGCGCGTCGATCGCTCCGCTGCGCTACGGGGCCGGAGTCAAGGGCAAGATCAACCTGGCGATGAGCTATGGCCTGCCGGTGATCGCGACGACGCCCTCGATCGAAGGCATGCACTTGAGCCCGGGCGAGGACGTGCTCGTCGCCGACGATCCGCAAGGCTTCGCGGCCGAGATCGTTCGCGTCTACCGGGACGAGACGCTGTGGGGCAAGCTCGCCGCCGGCGGGCGCGACAACATCCGCAAGCACTTTTCCCGCGATGTCGCGCGCAGCACGATCACGCGCCTCATCGCGCTGGCGCGCGGCAACGGCCTCACGAAGTCAGCCTGAGAGCTAGCGGCGCCGGAACACGAGGTCGCGCACGCCGTGGCCGAGCTGCAGGCCCCGCGCCTCGAATTTGGTCAGCGGCCGCCACGCCGGTCTCGGCGCGAAATCCGGGACCGTGTTGGCGAGCATGGGCTCCGCCGAAAGCGTTGCCAGGATCTCCTGCGCGTAGTCGTCCCAGTCCGTCGCCGCATGCAGGTAGCCGCCGGGCGCCAACCGCTGCGCGAGCGCGTGCACGAACGATGGCTGCAGCAGACGCCGCTTGTGATGGCGCTTCTTGGGCCACGGATCGGGGAAGTAGACGTGGATGCCTGCCAACGACGCGGGCGGGATCATGTGCGCGACGACGTCGACGGCGTCGTGCTGGATCACGCGGACGTTGGTCAACCCCGCCGCGTCGACGCGATTCAGCAGCGCGCCGACGCCGGGACCGTGGACTTCGAGACCCAGGAAGTCCCGCTCGGGGTGCGCTGCGGCGATGGCCGCCGTCGTCTCGCCCATGCCGAAGCCGATTTCCAGGATGACCGGCGCGACGCGGCCGAACGCGGCCGCGAAATCGAGCGGCTCCGGTGCGTACGCGATTCCCAGCCGAGGCAGCAGCACGTCGAGCGCGCGCTGTTGCGCGGGCGACATCCGCCCCTGGCGCAGCACGTAGCTGCGCACGGGTCGGTGCGCGGCGTCGCTGCCCCCGTGGGTCGCGGCGGTCATTGCGCGGGGCGCGCCCCGTAGCGCTGCCATTCGGGGTCGGTCAGGCGACGTTCGACGGTGCGCGGCTTGTCGTCGCCTTTCGCCTTGAATTCGACGACGACCGTGTTGTCGCCCTTCCACTGTGTCGTCACGTCGGACCACGCGGCGTCCGGCTTCCAGCTCAATTCCTTGCCGATGCCGTCGCGCCCGACACGCCAAACGGTGATCTCGTTGTCGCAGTCGGTCGGGCAGAAGTCCGCCACCGCCACATGCTGGCGGTCCGGCGACAGCAATGGCTCGGCGGGAAGCGCGGTCACCTGGCCCGTCGGCCGCTGCAGCGTCGCATAGCCGATGCGGTCGATGTCCGTGGTGAACAGCACCACCACGTTTACCGGGCTCCAGTAGTCCCACAGCGACCACGTCCTGGAGCCGTGCAGCGTATCGACGTCGACGAAATCGCGCGAGCCCGTCGGATACAGCAGGACCTTCAACGTCGCGCCGTCGCGGATGGCGAGGTTCGGAAGCGCTTTCAGCTGGTCGGCTTCGATCAGGCGTCCGCAATGCGCCGGACCCTCGGCCTGCGCGCACAGTTCGGTGATGCGCGCCGGCGTGACCGGCGCCGCGCGAACGGAGACGGATGTCGCGAGCGCCACCGCCCAGGTCGCCGCCAGCAGCGCGCGCACGATCAGGAGATGAGTCCGGACGTCGGCGAGCTGGGGCTGCCCGCGTAGAGCTTTCTCGGCATGCGACCGGCGAGAAACGCGTCGCGCCCGGCGGCGACGGCGAGCTTCATCGCGCGCGCCATGCGCACCGGGTCTTCCGCCAGGGCAATCGCCGTGTTCATCAGCACGCCGGAACATCCCAGCTCCATCGCGACCGCGGCGTCGGATGCGGTGCCCACGCCTGCGTCGACCAGCACCGGCACTTTCGCCTGGTCGATGATGAGCTTGAGGTTCCATGGATTGAGGATGCCCATCCCCGAGCCGATCAGCGAGGCGAGCGGCATGATCGCCACACAGCCGATCTGCTCCAGTTCGCGCGCGATGATGGGATCGTCGGACGTGTACACCATCACGTGGAAGCCGTCGGCCACCAGCGCCTCGGCGGCCTTCAGCGTCTCGCGCACGTTGGGGTAAAGCGTTTCCTTGTCGCCCAGCACTTCGAGCTTGGTGAGCGCATGGCCGTCGAGCAGTTCGCGCGCGAGCTTCAGCGTGCGCACCGCGTCGTCTGCCGTATAGCAGCCGGCGCTGTTGGGCAGGTACGTGAATTCCGACGGCGGAAGCGCGTCGATCAGCGATGGCGCGCCTGCGTCCTGCCCGATGTTCGTGCGGCGAATGGCCACGGTGACGATCTGCGCGCCCGATGCGACGACGGCTTCGCGCGTCTGCGCGAAATCGCGGTACTTGCCCGTCCCTACCAGCAGGCGCGAACGGTACGCACGCCCCGCGATGACAAGCGGATCGTCCAGTGCCGCGGTTTCGACAGGTGCATTCATCGCACCATTTTACGCCGGTGGAAACGAATGCGGATCGGCGCCGGGTTTTCCTGCCTTGCCTATCCGCCGCCGACCGCGGCCACGACCTCGAGCTGGTCGCCGGAAGCGACCCGCGTCTGTCCATACCGGCTCTTGGGAACGATCTCGCCGTTCATTTCCACGGCGATGCGCTTGCCCTCCAGGTTGAGCGCGCGCACCAGTTCCGCGACCGTCGCCGGAGGCGGGTCGAAGCGGTGGGGGGATCCGTTGAGCATCACCTGCATGAAGGCGGATGATAGCGCGTCCGCCGGCCGTCCCCAGGGGTCAACCTTGCGCGTCTCCGCCGCGTTAATGAACGATAATGGCGATTGCGAAGGTCGTGCCTGTCGGACGCGTGCAGGTCCGCGCATCGGCACCAAATCGCCTTCCCTTGGAGCGATCATGAAAGTCCCCCGAAAGCTGGCGGCCTTGATTGCGGCTGCGTTCATGACCGTCGCCGCAACGGTTCCCGCGCAGAACGTGCCGCCGCCGAATACCCCGCCCCCTGCCGGCCTTCCGCAGGCATCGGCGCCGATGTCGCAGGACTTCCTCGACGGGTTGCTCGCCCCGATCGCGCTCTACCCGGATCAGTTGCTCGCACAGGTGCTGATGGCGTCGACCTATCCGCTGGAGGTTGTCCAGGCAGCGCGCTTCGTCAAGGCCAACCCGACTCTGCGAGGTGCCGCGCTGGACGACGCGCTGAAGGACATGCCGTGGGATCCGAGCGTGCTCTCGCTCGCCTCGTTCCCGCAGGTGCTCGACATGATGAACGACAAGCTCGACTGGACGCAGCGTCTGGGCGACGCTTTCCTCGCCGATGAAGCGGCGGTGATGCAGACGGTGCAGGGACTGCGCGCGCGGGCACAACAGGCCGGCAACCTGCAGAGCACGGAACAGCAGCAGGTCATCGTGCAGGAGAGGACGATCATCATCCAGCCTGCGCAGCCCCAGTACCTGTTCGTGCCCGTCTACAACCCGACGGTGATCTTCGGCCCGTGGTGGGCGCCCGCATACCAGCCGTGGTACTGGTTCCCGCCGCCGATCTGGGGTTTTGGGCCGCGTCCGCCGAACTGGGGTTTCTATTCCGGATTCTTCTGGGGAACCGCTTGGGGAATCAGCCGCAATAACTGGGGCTGGGCGCAACCGAACTGGCGCGGCAACAACATCAACATCAATATCAACAACAACAATGTCTGGGTCAACCGGCCGGGCGTATCGCGACCGCGTTTCGAACAACGGCAACTGGAATCACAACGTGGATCATCGCCGTGGCGTCGCCTACCGCGACAACGCCACCGGCAATCGCTATCGACCGACCAACAATGCCGGCGTGCAGTCGCGCGAGAATTACCGCGGCCGCGACAACGTGACGCGGCCGTCCAACGGAACCGGGGGCCGCCCCGGCACGGGCGCGGAAGGCAACATCACCCGACCCTCTCCCGGAGCAGGTGGCCGCCCCGGCACGAGCGAGGGCAACAACCTGACGCGGCCGTCGCCGGGCGTGTCGCCGAGACCCCCGGCCGTTGCGCGACAGCGCAATGCGTCCGTCGCCCGGCGCAGGCGGCGGCGCAACGCGTTCCGCGACGCCTGTGACGCCGGCAATGCGCGGATCGCGGCCGCAATCGAGCTTCCAGCCGGAATCGCGCACGCAGGTTCAGCTCGACGCCAGTCGTGGCGCGCAGAGCCGCGCGTCGCCCCAGCGTCCTCCGCAGGCTGCGCCGCAGCGTTCGGCCCCGAGCGGGAACCGCGGCGGTGGTGGCGGCGAAGGTCGTTCCGGTGGAGGTGGCGGTGGTGGTGGCGGCGGCGGTGGGGGAGGCGGTGGTGGCGGTGGCGGTGGTGGCGGCGGACCGGGACGGGGTCGCTAATGGAACACGGACGGAACGACATGAACAAGTTCAAGGCCGAAACGCTGCGCCGCTGCGCGCTTGCGCTGGTGGCAGTGGTTGTCCTGTCGGCGCCAATGGCGCATGCGGCAACGCCTTCGCCTGCGCCAGGCACGCGCCCGGCCCATGACCAGAACACGTATGCCACGCCGGAAGACGCCGCGAAGGCGCTCGCCGACGCGATGCGCACGGATGAACGCAAACTGATCTGGCGCGTGCTGGGTCCGGGCGCCAGCAAGTTCATCCGCTCGGGCGATCCGGCGCAGGATGAAGAGGCGCGCGAAGCTTTCGTCGCCGCCTACGACAAATCGGTCAAGTTCGAAAAGAGTGGCGAGGCGAAGGCGACATTGCTTGTCGGCCCCGCGGATTTCCCGTTTCCCTATCCGCTGGTGATGAAAGGCGGCCGCTGGCAGTTCGACGCCAAGCAGGGCAACGAGCAGGTGCTCGACCGGCGCATCGGCCGCAACGAACTGGCGGCCATCAAGGTGTGCCTGGCCTACGTGGACGCGCAGCGCGAATACGCCACGCTGGACCGCGACGGCAACGGCTTGCTCGAGTACGCGCAAAAGATGGTGAGCACCGCGGGCACGCACGACGGACTGTACTGGGAGACGAAGGCCGGCGAGGCGCCGAGTCCGCTCGGGCCGCTGACGGCGGGCCGGCAAGGTGCGGGCGCCGCGACGCGCGGTTCCGGCACGCCCTACCATGGCTACTACTACAAGATCCTGACCGGCCAGGGCAAGGACGCGCCCGGCGGCGCGTACGACTACATCGTCAACGGCAGGATGATCGGCGGTTTCGCGCTGGTGGCCTACCCGGCGCGCTGGGGCGGGTCCGGCGTAATGACGTTCATCTGCAACCACGACGGCGTCGTGTTCGAACGGAACCTGGGCAAGGATACCGTGGCCACCGCATCGGCGATGACCGTCTACAATCCCGACGCGGGATGGGAGAAGTCGAAGGATCAGTAGTTCGCGCGGCCGCTCGAGCCCAAAACGCCGCCACGGTTATCATGGCGGCGTTTCGTTGTCGATCTTCGGCATGACCGGAATTTCGGGCGACCGTGTCGGCCGCAAAATGAATACAACTCGAGGAGACTGGCATGCAGATCCGCGTTTTTCTCGCCGCATTCACATTGCTGACCGCCACGGCAGCCTTGGCCGACTACGATGCCGCGCTCGAAGCGCGCGAGCAGGCGCAACGCGAAGCGGCGCAGAAGGCCGAGCGGGAAAAGCAGCGCCAGGCGGAAAAGATGAAGAGCGACGCCAACGCGAAGTACAACAAGGAGTTGATGGACAGCAAGCGCAAGACGCTCGGCGCCGCGGCCCAGGGCAAGTCCGACGCGGAAGTCGACAAGATCTACGATGCCAAGATCAAGAAGGATACGGCGACCGCTTACAAGGAGGCCGATGCCGCCAAGGCAGCCTTGAGCTCCGGGCCAGGGCGCCGCCGCGATGAAGTCGACCACGGGCAAGTCGATGCAGGAAATCCAGAACATGTCGGAGGCCGAACTCGAGGCATGGTCGAAGGAAATGGAGAAGAAGTACGTCAAGTGACGCCTTGGTGCCGCCAGCAATCTCCGCCATGGATCCGGTCGCGGTCGTGCAACGCCAGCTCGACGCCTACAACGCGCGCGACCTGCCGCGCTTTCTCGCCGAGTACAGCGAAGACATCCGCGTCTATCGCCTGCCTTCGGCCGAGCCGGCCCTGGTCGGCAAGAGCGCGTTCGGCGACTTCTACGCGACGCAACGCTTCAACCATGCCGGCCTGCACGCCGAACTGATGGGCCGCATGGCGTTCGGCAACAAGGTCATCGATCACGAACGCATCTCGGGCGTGCGGGAGCAGCCGTTCGAGGTGGCCGTTGTCTACGAGATCGACCGCGGTCTGATTGTCTGCACGTGGGCAGTGGCGGCGGACTAGCGCCCTTTTCGCCATGCCATTTCGCCGGAGGCTGCCATGAAACGACTCCTTGCCATTCCGCTGCTGCTCTTTGTCCTCGCGGTCCATGCGGCCGACGGACCCTACAACGAAGCCGCCGACGCCCGCCAGGAAATCCGGCAAGCGTTGGCGGACGCGGCGCAGACCGGAAAATCCGTCATTGTCGTCTTCGGCGCCAACTGGTGCGGTGACTGCAAGGTGCTTGATCTCGCGATGAAGCAGGGCTCGAGCGCCGCTTTCGTCGCGCGTGAGTTCAGGGTGGTCAAGGTCGACGTGGGCCGGTTCGACCGCAACGTCGCCGTCGCGGAATCCTATGGCGTGCCGCTGAAGAACGGGATTCCCGCCGTCGTCATCCTCTCTCCGGCGAACAAGATCCTCTACGTAACGCGAGCCGGGGAACTCGCCGATGCGCGCAGCATGGGCGAGAACTGGAATCTACGATTTCCTGCGCAAGGTGACTCCCAGGACAGGGACGGGGTCGTGACGGGAAAGGCGCTGCTGTGCGCGCTGTTGGTGGCGACGATTCCGCTGGCCGGCGCGGCGCAATCCACACCCCCCGCAATTCCGGAATCGGTGTACGCGCCCTTGAACATGGAGGAAGGAACCTGGGACGCCGACGTCACGTTCTACGAGGACGACAAGCCGAGCGGACGCGCCGCCGGCGTGCAGGTCAATACCTTCCTCGCGAACAGGCATTGGATCGTCAACGACTTCCGGATCCCCGCGAATGGAAAATTCCCCGCCTACGAAGGCCACGGCGTGTGGGGATACGATCCGGTGGCCAAGACCTATGTGAACACGTGGGTGGACACCAACGATCTCGCGGTTCGAACCGACTACGGGTACTGGCACGAGCCCGAGAAGACGATGGTCTGGTCGTCGAAGCAGAACGACGGCCAAGGGCATTTCGTCGACTATCGGATCTCCGAGGAATTCAAGGGCGACACGCGCGTGTTCACGTTCTATCAGCTGGGATTGGCCAAGCCCGATGCCGCATCCGCTGGTGAAGATCGTGTTCACGAAGAGAAAAGCCCAACCCGCCGCCCAATAAGCGAGATGCGCGTACACGCGCCGCCGCCGGTTGTCTCCCTGCGCCGGCACCCCGGACCATCCGTGTTCAGGCGGGTTGCGGCCGGTCCAGATGTTCGAGCGCTTCCTGCGCCGACTCGTAGATGTGCGGCGCGACGCCGCGTTCCTCGAGCGCATCGCCCAATTTCATGCGCAGGAAGTTCGACGTGGTGTAGCGGGTGACGCGCGTGTAGAAACGCTCCGTCAGGTCCTTCACCATGGCCGAGTAGGCGTCGACCAGCTCGGGCACGATGTTGAACCCGTCGTAGTTGACGATCGCGTAGACCTTGCGGCCGATCGGCGCCAGGTTCTTCTCGACTTCGGCGCGCACATCGGCGATGTCCTGCGGCCGCCTGATGTCGAGCCGTTCGAAATTGATGAAGAAGATGTCCTGCTCCGCCGCAAACGCAAAGCGCCGCGAGAGTGGGATGGCGAGCATGCGCTCGCGCAGCCCCATCTTCCCGTCGCGGAAGATGGCGGCCTCCATCAGCTCGTGGCGGCTCGTGCATCACCGGCCGGAATTCCATCTGCGCCAGCACGTCGCGCTCCAGATCCACGCCCGGCGCGATCTCGATCAGCTCGATGCCTTCGGCGCACAGCCGGAACACGGCCCGTTCGGTGACGTACAGCACCGGCTGCTCCCGCTTCCACGCATAGCGTCCCGAGAACGTCCGGTGCTCGACGTCGCGGACGAACTTTTTCGAGCGCCCTTCGCTCAGGATGACCAGCTTGCCGCCGCTGACCTCCAGCGCCAGCTTGCCGCAGGTGAACGTACCGACGTACACGACGGTCTTCGCGTTCTGGGAAATGTTGATGAAGCCGCCGGCGCCGGCCAGCTTCGGACCGAATTTCGACACGTTGAGGTTGCCCTCGCGATCGGCCTGCGCCAGGCCGAGAAACGCGACGTCGAGCCCGCCGCCGTCGTAGAAGTCGAACTGGTAGGGCTGGTCGATCACGGCCTGCGTGTTGATCGCCGCGCCGAAATTCATTCCGCCAGCCGGAATGCCGCCGATCACGCCGGGCTCGGCGGTCAGCGTCAGCAGGTCGATGATGCCTTCCTCGGCGGCGATGCTGGCCACGCCCTCGGGCATGCCGATGCCGAGATTCACGACGCTGTTGGGCTTCAATTCCAGCGCGGCGCGGCGGGCGATGATCTTGCGCTCCGACATCGGCATGGCGGTCACCGCCGATGCGGGCACGCGGATTTCGCCGGCGAACGCAGCGCTGTAGGGCTCCGCGAACGTCTGCTGGTGGTACTCCGGCTTCTCGGCGACCACGACGCAATCGACGAGGATGCCGGGCACTTTCACCTGCCGCGGGTTGAGGCTGTGGCGCTCGGCGATGCGTTCCACCTGCGCGATGACGATGCCGCCGGAGTTGTGCGCCGCCATCGCGATGGCCAGCGCCTCCAGCGTAAGCGCCTCGCGTTCCATCGTGATGTTGCCGTCCGGGTCGGCCGTCGTGCCGCGGAAGATGCCGACGTTGATCGGAAACGTGCGATAGAAGAGGTATTCGTCGTCGCCGATCTGCATCAGCGAGACGATGTCCTCGGTCGTGCAGTCGTTGACCTTGCCGCCGCCGAAACGCGGGTCGACGAATGTGCCCAGGCCCACACGCGAAAGCAATCCGGGCTTGCCCGCCGCAATGTCGCGGAACAGGTGCGTGATGATGCCTTGCGGAAGGTTGTAGGCCTCGATCTGGTTGGTGACGGCGAGTTCCTGCAGCGTGGGCACCAGTCCCCAGTGTCCGCCGATCACGCGCTTGACGAGGCCCTTGTGACCGAGATGGTTGAGGCCGCGGCTCTTGCCGTCGCCCTGGCCGGCTGCGTAGACGAGCGTCAGGTTGCGTGGGGAGCCCATGGCGTGCGGGTCCTCCCGCGCCGCTTCCAGGTAGCGCTCTTCGAGCGCGACGGCGATGTTCTCCGCAAACCCGATGCCGACGAAGCCGCCGGTGGCGACGGTGTCGCCGTCGCGAATCAGCGCGACGGCTTCGCGCGCGGTGACGACTTTGCCGTGCTCGAACGTGTGCAGCGCTTCGAGAAGCTGCCGCTGGTCGGTCGCGGTCATCGGCTCGTGCCGGAAGCCGTGGCTCCGTCCGGCAAGCCCGGACGCGATGTCAGGCATTGCGGTTCCCCTCGATCGGCGAGTTGTCGTTCTTGTGGCCGGAGATCATAACGCCGTGGTGATGAGGCGTCACCACGCGCGGAAATCGTTGTGCGGCGCCCGCATCGACGCGCATTCGTGCCGACCGCCTGGCGCAGATGTGACCGGTGAGCTTCAAGTCTCTGTTACATTCTCGCGGCATGAGCGGACCGCCGAGCCAGCGCCCCCTTTCCGTGCCGGACATGGAGGCGATCCTCGCCGTCACGGCCAAGCTGGCGGCGCCGTTCGACCTGATGACGATGCTCGCCGAAGTGGTGAGCGCGGCCAAGCAGGTCCTGAAGGCCGACCGCGGATCCGTGTGGCTCTTCGATGCGGCCGTGGACGAGCTGGTCCTGGAGATCGCGACCGGGATAGCACCGGTGCGCGTGCCGGCGAGCGCGGGGCTGGCGGGCGCGTGCGCCCGCACCCGCCGCATCATCAACGTCCCCGATTGCTATGCGGACGAACGCTTCAACCGGGAGGTGGACCGCCAGTCCAACTACCGGACGCGCTGCATGCTGACGCTCCCGCTGGTCGACCACAAGGATGTCCTCGTCGGCGTGATGCAGGTCCTGAACAAGACGGACGGCGTGTTCGATGAAAGCGACGAGGCGCTGGCGATGGTCCTGGCGGCGCAGTGCGCGGTGGCGCTGCAGCGGGTGCGCATGACGGCGGCGGTGATCGAAGGCGAGAAGATGCGCCAGGAGCTGGAGATGGCGCGCGAAGTGCAGATGAGCACGCTGCCTTCCGTCATGCCGGCCGTTCCCGGCTACGACCTCTTTGGAACGTCGCGGCCGGCGAGCCAGACCGGCGGCGACACCTTCGACCTGACGGAAATCGACCAGGGCCTGCTGACGGTGCTGGGCGACGCCACCGGCCACGGCATCGCCCCGGCGCTGTCGGTGACGCAGATGCACGCGATGCTGCGCATGGCGTTCCGGCTGGGCGCCGACCTCGAGACGGCGTTCATGCAGGTGAACAACCAGCTTGCCGCAACCCTCGCCGACGACCGCTTCATCACTGCGTTCATCGGTCTCCTCGACATCGCCGCGCACCGCATGCGCTTCCACAGCGGCGGCCAGGCGCCGATCCTGCACTTCCAGGCGGCGACGGAAACCTGCGCGCGGCACGATCCGACCAGCTTCCCGCTCGCCGCCATGCCGCTGTCGGCGCTGCGGCCGGCCGTGAACATGGACCTGCTTCCCGGCGACATCCTGGTGCTGCTCTCCGATGGCTTCTACGAATACGAGAATCCGGCGGGCGAGCAGTTCGGCGAGCAGCGCGTCGAGGCCATCCTCAAGGCCGGCCACGGAAAGCCGATGGCGCAGCTGTCGGGAATCCTCTTCGACGCCGTGCAGGCGTTCGCGCAGGGCGCGCCGCAGGCGGACGACATGACCGTGGTGCTGGTGAAGCGCGAAGGTGCCGCGGCGACGTCGCGGATGTTTCGCCGCAGTTTCGACTCCCTGCAGGCGATCTTCGCGCACACCGCGGAGTTCTGTAGTCGACATGGCGTCGATCCTGGCCTGGTGCCGACGGTCGATTTCGTGGTGGAAGAACTGTTCACGAACATGGTCAAGTACAGCCCCGATGGCGCCGCCGAGGTGCGGATCGACATGACCGCCGTGCCAGGGGGGGTGGAAATGGCGTTGACGGACTATGATGTCGAGCAATTCGACGTCACGAGGGCGCCTGACGCCGACATCGACCTGCCGATCGAACAGCGCAAGCCCGGCGGCCTGGGGCTGCACTTGATCCGGCGGATGGTGGATTCCATGAAGTACGAGTACTCGCAGGAACGCAGGGAGGGCCGGACCACGTTCCGCAAGACGCTGGACGGTCCGGCGCGATCCGGCGAAACATAGGGAACTGGGGGCTGAAGGATGCTGGCAATTGATTTCAGTGAGGGGGGCGTGGTCGAGATCGTGGGACGGCTGGACGCGGCGGAGGCGCCGGCGGCCCAGGCGTTTCTCGACGCCACCATGGGGACGGTGACGATGGACTGCCGCTCGCTCGAATACATCTCGAGCGCCGGCCTGGGCGTGCTGCTGAAGACGCAGAAGCGGCTGCTTGCCGCCGGAGGCAA
Source organism: uncultured beta proteobacterium (assembly GCA_963834045.1). GTDB lineage: Bacteria > Pseudomonadota > Gammaproteobacteria > Burkholderiales > Casimicrobiaceae > VBCG01. The sequence continues at coordinate 37,087 of CAWIAK010000017.1, forward strand.
ATTGCGCCTCACGGGCGTCAACCGCCATCTGCAGGACATCTTCAGGTACTCCGGCTTCGACAAGATCTTCGAAATTGAAGCGGCACAGTAGCCCGCGCCCCAACTTTCCCGGCCGTCGCGTGTAATTGTGGACAATGAGACCGATTTGGAATTGCTGGAACGCTACCGGAAAGGCGATCGGGATGCCTTCAGCGACCTGGTCGTTCGCTACCAGCGCCCCATCTACAACGCCGCGTTCTGGGTGTTGCGCCGGGCGGAGGACGCCAGCGACGTCACCCAGACCGTTTTCCTGCGGGTGGCGGAGCGGCTGGACGAGTACGACCCGAAATACAAGTTCTTCAGCTGGATCTACCGCATTGCAGTCAATGAATCGCTCAATTTGCTGCGCCGCAACGGACATGAGGAGGCGCTCGACGACGAAATCGACATCCCGGACGGCGACGGCGCCAATCCGGAGTGGCAGGCAGGCAAGGCGGAGACTTCCAAGCGGATCCAGAACGCGTTGATGAGCATGAATACCAACGACCGGACGGTGCTCATGTTGAGGCACTTTTCCGAATGCAGCTACCAGGAGATCGGGCAGATACTGGAACTGGACGAGAAGACGGTGAAGTCCCGCCTGTTCGAAGCGAGGCACCGGCTGGCCATCCTCCTCAAGGATTTGCGCAGGAATTGACATGAAATACTCCGAACACACGCCATTGATGCATGCCGTCCTGGACGGCGAGGCCAGCCCCGGCGAGTCCGCGGAACTTGACGCGCCTCCTGGCCGCCGATCCGGCCGCCCGCGCGGAATTCGAGGACCTGCAGCGCCTGTTCGAGGGCCTGAAGGCCATCCCCCGGCCGTTTCCGCCGGAGGGGCTGGTTTATTCGGTCATGGCGGGACTTCCCGCCTATAGTCCACAGCGGCCCACGCGATTTGGCGGGGTCCGCCAACTTTTTTCGCGGTCACGTGTAATTGGAACAACTGGAGAGCATTCCACGGAAGCCCCGGGCACTTTCCCGGGAACGTCGGCAACGGTCCATCCGATATCGCAGCGCGGACCACATTTCAGGGGTGAGAAGAACATGAGCGAACAAAACACCAGTTCAGTCGGCAACCGCAAGATCTGGATCGGCGCCGGCGTTGCCGCAGCAGCCGTCATCGTCGCGGTTTCCACTGGCGTTCTCCCGCCCAGCGGGAAGGACACGGCCGGCACGATCGTTCCGGCGCAGCGGTATCAGGCGCCGCAGCCGACGGCCGCCGACGTGAAGCTTGGCGGCCCGGCGGGCGCGCAAGCTGGCAGCGGCAATCCGGCCAGTGCCGGCTGGGCGCCGCGGGCCAATGGCGGCGCAGCCGGCGCGCAGTCGGCGGCGCAGCCAGCGCGGTGGTCAGCGCGCAACGGCCGCCGACGGCGCAGCAGTCGCAACGCGGCGCCAGCCAGCGGCGTCAACGCGGCGCAACGGCCGCGACGCGGCGCAGCCGGGCGGCAACGGCGCGAGCGGCGCAATCGGCCAGCGGCGCAAGCGGCCAGCAAGCGGTCGGCAGCGCGGCGCAATCGGCCAGCGGCGCAACAGCCAAGTGGCGCGCAACGGCGTCAGCCAACGGCGCGCGCGTCAACGGTGACGCGCGCAACGCCGTCGAGCGGCTCAGCAGCAGCCGTGGACGGCATCGCAAGCGGCCGTCGGACAGCGGCGCAGCGCCAGCGGCCAGCGCGCAAGCGCCGTGGACAGCTCAAGCGCCGTGGACAGCTCGCAAGCGTGCCGCGGACAGCTCGCAAGCGCCGACGGCCAGCGCGCAAGCGGCCGTCGGACGGCCGCAACGCCGTGGCGCCAGCGCAACGCCGTGGACGGCCGCAACGCCGTGGCGCCAGCAACGCCGTGACGGCGCAGCCGCAGGTGCCGCCGCAGTGCCAGCGCAGCGCAGCAGTCGAACTGATCGAGCACTGGCCGCAGCCTGAACACGCGCGTCGGTCGCAATACGAGCAACCGCCGGCCTCAGTGCCGGCGGTTTTCTTTTGGCGTCCGACCACGTATGCTCGCGCGGTCGTTACGCCTTCGGGGAGGGAGACGCATGCGCGACCGCCTCTTGTGCCTGCTGCTGGCGTTGATGCCGGCGCGCGGCCGCCGCCGACGAAAGTCCCGTCGGAATATCCCAGGTCGCACCAAGGACCTCCGGCTCTATTACTACGATTCCCTGAGCTATCTCGTGCCGCACGCGGTGCGCACGTTCACCAACTCGCTCGCGTGGCAGCGCCGGATGTTCGGCTGGGCGCCGTCCGAGCCGACCATCGTCCTGCTGCAGGATTTCGCGGACTACGGCAACGCCAGCGCGTATGCGGCGCCGCACAGCATGCTCGTCTTCGATGTCGCGCCGCTGTCCCACGCGTTCGAGACTTTCCCGGCCAGCGAGCGCATGTACCAGCTGATGAACCACGAGCTGGTCCACGTGGTGCAGGGCGACATGGCGACCGAGGAGGACCGGCGCTGGCGGCGATTCTTCCTCGGCAAGGTCGACGCGTCAGTCGCGCAGAACCCCGAATCGCTGCTCTACAGCTACCTCACGATTCCGCGCTTCACGGCCCCGCGCTGGTACCTCGAGGGCGGTGCGGTCTTCATGGAGACCTGGATGGGCGGCGGGCTGGGCCGCGCGCAGGGCGGCTACGACGAGATGGTGTTCCGGGCGATGGTCCGGGACGACGCCCACTTCTACGATCCACTGGGGCTCGCCTCGCGCGGCATCGCGCGTCGATTTCCAGATCGGCGCGAACGCGTACCTCTACGGCACGCGCTTCTTCACTTGGCTCGCGTACCTCTATTCGCCGGAGAAGGTCGTCGCCTGGCTCAGGCGCGACGAAGGGAGCGAGCGCTACTGCTCCGACCAATTTCGGAAGGTGTTCGGCCTTCCGCTCGAGCAGGCCTGGCAGGACTGGATCGCGTTCGAGCACGAGTTCCAGCGACGCAACCTCGCCGAAGTCCGCAAGTTCCCGATCACGCCGCATCGAACGCTGGCGGGCAGCCGCGATCGGGTTCGGTGTCGCGCACCTACTACGACGAGGCGACCGGCATCCTCTACGGCGGCTTCCGCTATCCCGGCGTCGTCGAATACGTCGGCGCGCTGAACACGCGCGACGGCAGCATCACGGCGGCTCGCCGACATCAAGCGGGCGATGCTCTACAGGGTGACATCGTTCGCCTACGACCCGGCAGCGGAACCGCCTTCTTCACCAACGACAACCGCGGCGACCTCACTTCGCGACCTGATGGCGGTGGACGTGCGGACCGGCGAGGAACGGATGCTCTCGAGAACGCGCGGGTCGGCGAAATCGTCGTCGACCCGGTCGACAGGTCGCTGATGGGCGTGCGCCACGACAACGGCCTGGCGACGCTGGTCCGCATTCCGAAGCCGTACGACCACTGGTACAGCTCTACACGTTTCCGTACGGCGTCGTGCCCTACGACCTCGACATTTCGCCGGACGGGCGGCTGCTGTCGGCGTCCGTAGCCGAGGTCAACGGCGACCAGTTCCTGCGCGTGTGGGAGCTCGAAAAGTCCTCGACGGGAGACGTGAAGCCGCTCTCCGAATTCCGCTTCGGGCAGTCCGTCCCGGAGAGCTTCGTGTTCTCGCAGGACGGGCGCTACCTGTACGGCAGCAGCTATTACACCGGCGTGTCCAACATCTTCCGCTACGAAGTGGCGACCGGCGAGGTCGAGGCGGTATCGAATGCGGAAACCGGCTTCTTCCGCCCGGTTCCGCTCGCGGACGGCCGGCTGGTAGTGCTGACCTACACCGGAGAGGGCTTCGTTCCGGCGATCATCGAGCCTCGTCCGATCGAGGACGTCAGCGCGATCAAGTTCCTGGGCGCGGAGGTGGTGGAGAAGTATCCGGTGGTCAAGACGTGGCAGGTGCCGCCGCCCAGCACGGTCGACGAGGAAAAGCTGATCACCGCACAAGGGCCCGTACGTCCCGTGGCGCAACCTCGCGCTCGACCAACGCCTTTCCGGTCTTGCAGGGCTACAAGAACTACGCCGGGATCGGCTACCACTTCAACTTCGAGGATCCCGCTCCGGTTCGCGAGTCTCGGCGTCATCGCTGCCTATACGCCCGGCAACAACCTGCCCGGCGACGAGCGCGGCCACGTCGACATCACCGGCCGCTACCGAGTTCTGGCGAGGCCGAACTGTCGTGGAACCGCTCGGACTTCTACGACCTGTTCGGTCCCACCAAGCGCAGCCGCAAGGGCTATGCGGCCAAGCTCGGCTACGACTGGCTGCTGATCTACGACGAGCCGCGCAAGCTCGACGCTGATCTTCGACGTCGCCTACTACGACCAGATCGACACGTTGCCGAATGCGCAGAACGTCGACGACCAAGTTCACGCGGCTCGTGACGACGTCGGTCGGGCTCAATTACACGGACGTCGCGAGTCGCTCGGCGCGGTCGACGACGAGAAGGGCATTGTCTGGTCCGTCGTCTTCACGGGCAGCCGCGTGAACGGCGAGATCACGCCGCAACTACGGGGCACGTTCGGTTTCGGGATTCCGCTGCCGCTCCCGAATTCGTCGATCTGGTCGTGCGACGGCGGCCGGCGTCGCCAACGGCGCGAAGAACCCGACGGTGGCGAATTTCTACTTCGGCGGCTTCGGCAACAACTACGTCGACGACAAGTCGATCAAGCGCTACCGCGAGTCACATTCGATGCCGGGGTTCGGGATCGACGAGATCAGCGCGCTCAATTTCGTGAAGGAGCTGGTCGAGTGGAACGTGCCTCCCGTCGTCTTCGAATCCGCGGGCACGCCGGGCCTGTACCTCAACTGGTTGCGCCCGTCGGTCTTCGCCGCGGGCCTGTGGACCGAGCCGCAGAACGCCTCGCTGCGCAAGAACTACGCGAGCGTCGGCGCGCAGGCCGACTTGCGCTTCAGCGTCCTGCACTGGTACGGGATGACGCTGTCGGTTGGTTACGCCGTCGGCTTTCAGGGATCCAAACGCGCCGGCACGAGTGGATGATCTCGCTGAAGATCATGTGAGCGCCTTCGCGGCAGGTCATGTTGACTGAATTCCTGCTGCCGGCGCTGGTCGGCCTGCTTCCGGTGCTCGCGTTCCTGGCTGCGCTGCTGTACCTCGACAGCTACAAGCTGGTGAACCTTCGGGCGGTTATCGCCATCGTGGTCTGCGGCGCGTTGGTGGCCGGCCTGAGCTACGGGGTCAACGCCTTCGTGCTGGGGCAGGTCCAGATCGACATCACGCACGTATTCGCGCTACGTGGCGCCGATCATCGAGGAGCTGCTGAAGGGGCTGGTGATCGTCGCGCTGATCCGCGCGCATCGCATCGGCTTCCTGGTGGATGCGGCGATCATGGGCTTCGCCGTCGGCACCGGCTTCGCGCTGGTCGAGAACCTCTACTATCTGCGGCTCGCGCCGGACGCCGGCATGGGAACGTGGATCGTGCGCGGCTTCGGCACCGCGATCATGCACGGCGGCGCAACGGCGATCTTCGCGGTCCTGGGTCTCGCCATGCTGGAGCGGGCGAAGCGGGCGAGGTTCACGGACATGCTCCCCGGTCTTGCGCTCGCCGTCGTGCTGCATTCGGGCTACAACCACCTGACGCACGAACCCCGGCTCGCCACGCTCGCCATCATGCTGGTCCTGCCGCCGCTGTTCTACGTGGTCTTCGAGCGCAGCGAAAAGGCCGTGGGCGGCTGGCTCGGGCAGGGCTTCGATGCGGACACGGAAATGCTCGAACTGATCAACTCGGGCAACCTCTCCGATTCCCCGGTGGGCCAGTATCTGCATACGCTGAAGGACAAGTTCCACGGGCCGGTGGTCGCGGACCTGCTCTGCTATCTGCGGATCTACACCGAACTCGCGCTGCACGCGAAGGGCATCCTGATGATGCGCGAGAATGGTTTCAACGTCGACGTGGACGACGCGACCAAGGCCAAGTTCGCCGAGATGCGCTACCTCGAGTCGAGCATCGGCAAGACGGGCCTGCTGGCGATCCAGCCGATGTGCCACATGAGCCACAAGGACCTGTGGCAGTTGTACATGCTCGGGAAGTGAGCACAGACTGTCGGTAACTGCGGCATTCGGAGGCTGTTCAAGGCGACCGAGGGGAGGCCGTCATGAGGAAGATCGAGATTGATGTGGCAACCGATGCGAACTCGCCCCGAGACCGCGGGCACTTCGTCGGGTCGTCGATGTTCTCGCCCGATGCGTGGGCACAAATCGCACGCAGCCTCGGGCTCTCCGGTCGGGAACTTCAGATCGTGCGTGGCACGTTCGACGACAAGACCGAATTCGAAATTGCCGCCGATCTCCACATTTCGCCGAGCACGATCCACACTCACGTTGAGCGACTGCACCACAAGCTGGCCATCACCGATCGCGCGCAACTGATTCTGCGCGTCATGCAGGAGTTCATTGCTCTGACGGCCACGCCGGGGAACGACCTGCCGCCCATCTGCGCTGTTCGAGCCGCGCGCAACTGTCCGGTATATCCGTAGGTTCCGGCCGCCAATTCTGGCGGCGACAATTCACGCAACGTTTGCGGTCGGTCCGCGCGTCGCGCGGCCGGCCGCTCCGCTCGCAACAGATCACGGCCGTCCGCTGCCTAGCCGACGGCTGCACAGCCGACTTGCGACTCTTGGCCGCGTCTCCTAGAAGTTCAAATTCGTACAAAACACACCCATGCAATTATCAGGGTGTGGAGTTGGACTGTTGCAGCTGGAGGGAGAACAACAGCCGGCTAGCGCGACCCTACAAATCGTCGTCTGGCCGGCTGCCGAGAGGTCACATCCAAATCCAAAGGGAAACGATCATGAAGAAAAGGCAAGCAACAACTATGATGACTCTCGTCTTGGCCATCCTGGCAATGGCATTTTGGGCCACTCCCGCAGTGGCTGATGATGACCATGCCCACCGGATTGCCCCGCCGGCCTCGCACGCCTACGGAAAGACGTTGACTGAGTGGCTAAGTGTCTACTGGCGGTGGTACTACAGCGGGGCGGATCCGGCGCAGACTTTCGTAGGGCATGTCAAGCTGATGCCCCTTCCGGCCGGCGACTTGATCAGCGGCACCGGTACGCCGGATGATCCTGCGCTTTATCGCGGCCATCTGGAGATCACTCTTCGTCCGGGGACACCTTTTGTGCTTCCCTTGTCGGCTTGGAGTGTGGAGCGATACAACAACGGGAACCCCGATGACGCGCCTATCCCTGACGCGGAGTATCTCGCAGGGGTTTCTCCCAGCCTCTACATTGATGGGAGAAGGATTGTCTCGGACAGGAACGAGCGGGCATTTTATGTTCCGCTCACCGAGTTCGATCCGATCGTCATCTACCCGGAGCCGACGAGCTACAACTCGTACGCCATCGTAGCGTTCCAGGGCCATGGCATCGTGAGCCCACCGCTGTCCGTGGGAAGGCATGTGATCCATCTCTACGAGCCGTACATCATCCGAACCACCTATTCAATCGGGCAAATCTACGACAACACCTGGATCGTGACGGTGAAGCCGCATTGATCGGGCAGTCGACCACACGCACAGGGCCGCGCCCTCTTCCTCGTACCAGTCGGGAGGAAGGCGCGGCCATTCTGTACTTGGGACGCTTTGGCCGCCGTGTAGAAGAGTATCCCCGATGCGAGCGCGCGTCGGGGACATAGACCGGCTCCGTCGTTACTTCGCGAACACCATCTTCAGCGGTTCTGAGCCGACGGCGTGCCGCACCTGCGCATTGTCGAACGCCGAGATTCCGAACGTGTAGGTCTTGCCCGCGTCGCCGAACTGGATGTCGTACGGGCTGCCCGTCGTGAGTTTGCGCGCGACTTCGTACGTCCATATGCCGTTCTGCCACCGGTAGGCAACCTGAATGTCGGCGCGATCGCCCAGCAGCCGGTAGACGATGTACGACGCGACTTCGTCGCCCGCCTTGAACTTGCTGTCGTCGAAGGCAACCTGGTCGCCATCCCTGACGTAGTACGTGCCGCCGGCATTGGCGGCCTTGCCGTCCTTGTTCATGAACTCGGGCTTGCCGTTGACCAGCCCGAAGCTCTTGTAGTCGGGACCGCCCGGATCGCCCTTGCGGCCGGCGTTCGGCGTTTTTTCCTTGTCGTAGCGCGTGTTGTCCACGTACTGGTCGTCGACCTGCCCGTACACGCCGTTGCGGCTGCCCTTCATGTGCCACATGTCGCCGATCTCGCCCGGGTTCGCCGTGTACTTGTTGCCGAAAGGCTTGCCTTCGCCTACGTGACAAAGGACCGCGCAGCCGTTCTGGTTGAAGCCGGCGATCGAGTCGTTGACGTTCCAGATGATCGACCACTTGTCCTCGTAGTAGATGTTGTCGTCGCCACCCTTGTCATTCGGATCGGTCAGTTTCTTCCAGCTTCCGTCGGACTGTTTCTGCAGCGGCGCCCGTCGGACCGAATTGCGTCGGGTCCGCATATTGCAACAGGAAATAGATCATGTCGCCCGAGGTCACCGCCTTCAGCGTCGCGGTCGTTTCGCCGTTCCCGCCGAAGTTCATTCCGCCGGACAGCCTCACGGTCAACGGTTTTGCCGATTCCCACACCGCGTCGGTGGCGTTGCCGTCGAGCGTGGGAGCGGCGGCAGTCTTGGCGACGACCAGCGTGTTGGGCGGCGCCGTGTCAAAAATCGTACAAGCGGCGAGCGATACGGCGGCCAACGCGAATGGCGAGCTTGGTTCTGGTGAACATGGTGACCTCTTCTGAAGTGGTGGCAGTCCGTAGCGGTCTGCCGGCGATATCGATTGCCGATATCGCATTTGAGAAATGCTAGACCCCTGAAGGTCTGGTCCCGGTTGATCTGAATCAGAATCGCGACTCAGGCGGCGTTTTGCTGTACGGCGGCGGCGAAGCGCTTCGCGCGAAAGAAAAAGGGCCCGGGATTTCTCCCGGACCCTTGGCATTGTCTGGTAGCGAGCGAGGGACTCGAACCCCCGACCAATGGATTATGATTCCACTGCTCTAACCAGCTGAGCTAGCTCGCCACAGCCGTAAATTATCGCAGAATCCGTTACTTGGGTCCAGATCGGCCCTCGGCGGGCGAACCGGGGCCTACAGTCCGGTCGCCTTGCGCACAGGTAGAAGTACCAGCGGTAAGGCAGCAGCCGCAGGAATTTGAGCTGGCGCGTGAACGCGCGCGGAAAGTGGATCTCGAATTTGCCGGCGCGCAGTCCGGCCACGATTTCCTGCGCCGCCTCTTCCGCCGAGATGAGGTGGGGCATCTTGAAGTCGTTGCCGTCGGTGAGCGGCGTCTTCACGAAGCCGGGCATGATCAGGTAGACGCCGAGACCCTTCGGATGCAGGTCGAGATAGAGCGTCTCCGTGAAGTTGATCACCGCTGCCTTGGATGCGCCGTAGATCAGCGCCTTGGGCAGTCCGCGGTAGCCTGCCACCGACGCGACGATGCCGATGCGCGCCGTGGCCCTGCGCGAGCAGGCCGGGCACCACGGCCGCGGTCGTGTTCAACACCGCGTGCAGGTTGACCTCGAGCAGCGCGCGCGAATCCTTCTCGTTCAGTTCCCACGCGCGCATTTCCTTGTGCGTTCCGGCGACGATGAGCACGAGGTCGACGCCGCCCCATTGCGCGCGGATGCGTTCCCACGCGGCCGCCACGTCCGCGCCTCGGTGAAATCGAGCGGCTCGACAACGCGCATTTGCATGCTTCGCCTGCGACGTCGCGCAGCTTGTCGGCCGAACGCGCCGACAGCGCGACGCGCGCGCCTGCGTCCAGCAGCGTCTTCGCGGTCGCCGCGCCGATTCCGGTGGACGCGCCGATCACCCACACGCGCGCGTCCGGCCACGCGGGCAGCGGCGGATTGAGCGGCGCGAAGAGGCCCATCAGCGCTTCCGGAACGACAGCGTCACTTCGCCCACGCGGAACGCCGAATTTGCGACATCGTCGTGCGATTGAGCATCGTCTGGTCGTCGATGAGGAACATCCAGTCGTCCATGTCCATGTTCCACGTCCTGCCGTCGACGGGCAGAGCGAGCACGTAGTTCCAGTGCAGCGCATTGCCCGACGCCGCGCCGTGGGCCGTGCCGACGACGTCAGCCGCGGTTCCGGTGTAGCGGTCGCCGTCCTTGACGAGCTTCCAAACGCGGTTCTGCGTCGTTCCGTCGGCATACTCGAAATGCTCGTCGAGCGTGCCCTCATTGCCGATCCACGTGCACGTCGATGCGCACGTGAAGCGCTTGACGACGGTCCCGGAACGATCCTGGAACATGCCCCAGCCATCGACCGTGCCGGTGAAATACTGCGCGAGATCGAGCGGCGGCTTCTCGCTTGCGTACTGCGCGACGTCGACGGTTGCGCATGCCGTGAGGCCGCAGCGCCGCCAACCCGAGCAAACCTGCCTTGATGATCATCGTGATTCCTGGAAGTGTTGGGCAAACCGGTGGAGCGCGGCGACGGCGCCGAGTTTCAACACGCAGGGCGCTGCCGCGTAAACGAGTGCCAACGCGTGCACGGCGGCGGGATCGCGCGAACCGGGCGTATAGCCAAGGAAGCCCAGCAACGGCAGCGCAATGCCCGCGGCAAGGGCCAGATTGAGTTTGGTCGCCAGCGTCCACAGGCCGAAGTATGTCCCCGTTGCATGCATCCGCCCATCGCGACCGATGACGTCGGCAAGCAGCGACGGCGGAAGCGCCAGGTCGGCGCCGAGCGCCAGGCCGGAAAGCGCGCAAACGACGGCGAACGCGGCGGCGTCGCCGGCGCCCAGGGACGCCGCCCACACGAACGCGGCGATCGCCACGACCATCGCCACGCCCCACGCGCGCACCTTGCCCACGCCGGGCCGAAAGCTTCACCCACAGCGGCATGCCCGCCGCGCCGGCGATGAAGTACAGCGCGAGAAAGAGGCCCTGCCGCGCTTCGGCCTCGCAGGACGTCGGCAATGTAGAAGAGCACGAGCGTGGCCGGAATGGCCGACGCGATGCCATTGGCCATGAAGGCCGCGAGCAGCCGGCGGAACGTCGGGTCCGCGAGCGGCGCCGCCATGTCCGCGAACACGAGCCGGCGGCGATCCGGAACGCGTTCGACGGCAGGGGCCGCCGCGAGCGTGATGGCCGCGCATACAGCGAGGAACAGCGCAAAGGCGAACGCGAACCGCGGCAGCCCGGTCGCTTCGCCGCCGTCGCCGCCCATCAGCATCGGCGCGACGCTGGCCATCACGACACCGACCAGCGCCAGGCCTTCGCGCGCCGCGGTGATGCGCGTGCGCTCGACCGGGTCGCAGCGACAATTCCGCGCCCCACGCGTTGTGGCTGATCGTCGCCAGGCTGAACGCGAGATACACGGCGGCGAGCGCGACGCCGAGCCAGACCAGCAGTGGCACTGTGCCCGCGACTTGCGGCGCGAACAGCGCAGCCATGCCTGACCGCCAGCACGGGCACTGCGAGCGCGATCAGTCGCTTGCGCGACCGTGCGCGGTCGCTCCACGCGCCCAGCAGCGGGTCGATCACGCCGTCCGCAAGCCGCAGCAGCAGCAAGACGCCGCCGAGCGCGGCGAGCGGCACGCCCAGATGATCGCCGTAGAATTTGGGCAGGTGTACATAGAGCGGAAGTGCGGCCATCGCCAGCGGCATGCCGAAGAGGCCATACGCGAACAATGCGGGGTAGCGCAGCATGCCGCTCGCGGATCGTGGCGCCGCGCCGCTCGCGCCAACCGCGTTCACCGCTTTTCGCCGAGCAGCGTCTGGCGGAAGTCGATGCTGTGAAGACTTCGGGTCGAGCCAGATGCCGAAGAAGGCATGCGCGAATCCGGGGTCCGCGATGTCGCCGATCGCGTTGCCGTTGTAGAAATAGCGCACGACGCCGCCGGGAAGATTGACGCCGGTGATGCGGTCGCCACGGCGAACATCCGGGAACACGCGCTTCATTTCCCGGCCCCATCGCGCGCGCTGTTCCGCGGTGCCAAGGCCCAGCTTGGTGATTTCCCCGACGCTGCGCTCGGCGATTTTCGCGCCGTCGAGCGCAAGGTGGTAATGCAGGTCCAGTGCAAACGGCCCGTCCTTTGACCAGCCACGACCGGGGCTCCAGTAGTAGCCGTCGTAGACCGAAATGCCGAAGAACGTGAGTTCGCCGCCGCCTTGCACCTTGAGATCCGGGACGAGTTCCAAGACCCGTGGCGGCAGCGGCGGCGCATCCATCGCGTACCCGCGTGCAGGCGGTCATGGCCAGCGCCAGCGCCAGCGCGAGCGCCAGACGCGCCGCGGGCCGCCACGTCGCGCTTTCAGTCGCGGACGAACGTGTACTGGCCGACATCCGTCGTCCCCGTGTCGAATCCCGCGGCGCAATAGGCGAGGTAGAACCGCCAGCAGCGGATGAACCGCTCGTCGAACCCGAGCGCACGTATCGCCGGCGTGCTTGCGTCGAACGCCGCAAGCCAGCGCTTGAGCGTTTCCGCATAGTCGCGGCCGAACGTGTGCACGCGCGCGAGCGTGAGTCCGGCATCCCGCGCGACGTCGACGAATCGCGCCGGCGATGCGAGCATGCCGCCGGGAAAGACGTACTGCTGGATGAAGTCGGACTGCGTGCGGTAGCGCTCGAAACGGTCGTCGGCGATGGTGATGGTCTGGATGCAGGCCCGGCCGCCGGGCCGCAGCGCGGCATGGACGGTGCGGAAATACGCGGGCCAGTAGCGCTCGCCGACCGCCTCGAACATCTCGATCGACGCAATGCCGTCGTAGGTTCCGCGCACGTCGCGATAGTCCTGCAGCCGCAGCGTCGCACGCTCGGCGAGACCGGCGCGCGCCAGACGCTCGCGGGCATAGGCCGTTTGCGCGTCGGACAGCGAGATGCCGGTCACGCGGTGGCCGGCGCGCGCTGCACTTTCGGCGAAGCCGCCCCACCCGCAGCCTATTTCCAGCAGGTCGCGCGCCATCGGGCAGCGCGAGTTCGTCCAGCAAACGCGCTGTACTTCGCCTGCTGGGCATGCGCCAGGTCCACGTCGAAGCGTCCGTCGAACAATGCCGACGAATAGGTCATCGTCGGGTCCAGCCACAGGCCGTAGAAATCGTTGCCCAGGTCGTAGTGGGCGAGGATGTTCCTGCGCGACTGGCGCTTGGTATTGGCGTTGAGGAAATGCTTGAGGCGCAGCAGCGTGCGCGACCACCAGTGGCCGTAGAACGCGCGCTCGAGCGCGGACTGGTTCGCGGCGAGGACCGTCAGCAACTGCGTCAGGTCCGGCGTATCCCAGCGGCCTTCCATGTAGCTTTCCGCGAACGCCACGTCGCCGCCTTTGAACGCCTCGCCGGCGATGCCCCAGTCGCGAAACACCAGCACCGCGGGATTCGCCTTGATGCCGGTGGCGGGCGCGCCGCCGGGACCGAAACGCAGTGTCGTGCCGTCCGGCGTCGTGAGTTCGACACTGCCGACGTCAAGCCGGTGCAGCAGCGCGATCAGCAGGCGGCCGGCTGCCGGGATGCGCGGCGACACCGCGGGGAACGCAGGATTGAGTGTATTCATGTGTTTCGCGTGATCAGCGTTTCGGGTGGGACGGGTTTGGAGAAGAAGGGCACGCGCTTGATCCACAGCCGTGCGGCGTGCCAATGGATGCGCGCGACGACGGCCAGCGTGAACCACCGATATCGCCACAGCAGGCCGCGTGCCGCGTCAGGGGTAAGTGCTTGCGCGCGGCCGGAGATATGCGTTTCAAGGAGCGCGCTGTGCATCGTCGTCGTCGAAATAGTCGATGCGCGCCAGCCAGCGGTCCGGGCCGAAATGGAAGCGAAACGCGTAGTGGCCCTTGACGTCGCAGAACGGAGAGACGTGGAAGACCTTGCGCGCCGTCAGCGTTTCGCCGGACGATGAGCGGCGCGCCGTGCGGGTGCGCGAGCAGGTAATGGTGCGTCTCGCCAAACGTGTTGTTGACTTCGACCAGCACCGCGGCGATGGCGCCGTCACGCCCGGTGGCAGACCCAGAAGCTCACCGGATTGAAAACGTAGCCCAGCATCCGGGGAAACGCGTGCAGGACAATCTCGCCGTCCGCCTGGATGCCTTCCCGCGCCAGCAACTCGCGAATCCATGGCGCAAGCGGCGAGCCGTCGCGCGGACCGTGGTCGCGGTCGTGGAACGATACGAGGCCGGGCCGGTTCCACGCGACGCCGCGCGCCGGCAATGCGGACAGTTGCGACAACGGCAGCCGCAGGCAGAACGCCGGATAGGTGAAGGCATTCGCGGCCGGACGCGTCCGCCGGTGCATGATCTCGCCGGCAACGATCGCCGGCGCATCGATGGCCGGCGCGGCGATCGATTGCATGGCTGCGGCGGAGAGGCGAGCGTTCATGGCGTGAGCGGAGAGGAAGGCGCAGGCGCGTCATGCCGCGACAGGCAATTGCGACGGAAGTCGCGTCGCCATGGTTTCGCGGCGTGCGATGTCGTCGGCGACGGCATGGGCGGAGGCCAGCCCGTCCTCGTGAAAGCCGTACCCAAGCCAGGCGCCGGCGTACCACGTGTGCCGTTGCGCCCTGCAGTTGCGCGATGCCGGCCTGGGCCGCCACCGCGGCGCCGTCGAGCAGAGGATGCGAATACTCGAATTCCCTCAGCACACGCGAAGGATCCGGTTCGATCGGCGGATTCAGCGTGACGATGACCGGGGTCGCGCAGGGCAGCGGCTGGAGCTTGTTGATGAGATAGGACACCGCAACCGGGCGCTGCCCGCCGGCATCGTCGGCGGCCAGGTAGTTCCACGCCGACCATGCGCGCCGGTTGCGCGGCAGCAGCGCGGCGTCCGTATGCAGGACGACGCGGTTGGATTGGTACCGGACCGCCGACAGCAAGCGATGTTCGCTGTGCGAGGGGTCGGCAAGCAGCGCGAGCGCCGTATCGCTGTGGCACGCCATCACGACGGCATCGAACGCCTCGCCGGCGCGCTGTGCGGTGTCGATCGCAACGCCGCGGCGCGTGCGCACTATCCGCTGCACCGGCGTGCCGACGCGCACGTCGCGCAATTGCGCCGCGATTCTTTCCACATAGACGCGCCCGCCGCCTTGCACCGTGCGCCATTGCGGACGGTCGGCGATCTGCAGCAGCCCGTGGTTGGCGCAGAAGCGGACGAACGTCGGCAACGGAAACTCGAGGATGTCGCGCCGGGGCGCGGACCAGATGGCGGCCGCCATCGGCAGCAGGTACCAGTCACGGAATGGCGCCGAATAGTTCTCCGCGTCGAGGAACTCGCCGAGCGTGATCGACCACGCGCGGGCGCCGTCTTGCATCTGCATGGCGCGCCTGTTGAAGCGCGCGATGTCGGCGAGCATGCGCCAGAACGCCGGACGCAGCGCATTGCCGGGTTGCGCGAACAGTGACCGCAGGTTGGTGCCGGCCCATTCCAGCCGATGCGCGGTCGATACGGCACGAGAACGACATCTCGCTGGCGACGCTGGTTACGCCGAGCTCGTCGAACAGCGCGATCAGCTTCGGATAGGTGCGGTCGTTGAACACGAGGAATCCGGTGTCCACCGGAAACGTCTTCCCATCGAGCGTGACGTCCACCGTGGCGGTGTGGCCGCCCAGGCGGGCATCGGCCTCGAACAGCGTGACCGCATGCCCTTGCCTTTGCAGGAGCCAGGCTGCGCCAAGGCCGGAGATGCCGGCGCCTACGATCGCGATTCGCACTTCGTTGCCTCCCATTTCGCCAATTCGGCGATCTCCGGCCAGCCCGATCGGCCAGCCAGGCAGCGCCGGTCCACAACTTCACTGATGCATACGCGGCAATGGCCGTGGCTGGATTCGCGAATCCAGCAGCGGCGGCGGATTGTCCAACCGGAATGAGGGCGCGGTTTGCCCTCGGAACGCTGCCGGTGTTTGAGCGGCGCGTGTGCGCCGGACGCGATCCGCCTTTAGGCCAAGTCAGCCCTTGCCGGCAGCCTTTTCGCCGAGCAGCTTTTCGATCAGCGTCGTGAGCTCCGGATTGTCAGGAGCCGTTGCGCTGGGAAACGTCGCCACGGGCTTGCCGCTGCGGTCGACGACGAACTTGTAGAAATTCCACTTCGGCCGCTTGCCGGTCAGCTTGGCCAGGTCGGTGTACAGCGGATTGGCCGACAGGTGCGCGACGCTCGATTTCTCGAACTGCGGAAAATCGACGCCGTAGGTCGTGCGGCAGAATTCCGCGACTTCCTTGTTGGTGCCCGGCTCCTGGCTGAAGTCGTTGGACGGGAAGCCCACGATGACCAGTCCGCGGTCCTTGTACTTCCGGTACATGGCCTCGAGGCCTTCGTATTGATGCGTGTAGCCGCAGTAGCTCGCCGTGTTGACGACGAGCAGCACCTTGCCCTGGAATTGGCACAGCGATTGAGGCTGGCCGGTCTGCAGCCGGTTGAACGTGTGCTGCAGCAGCGCGGGGCAGGCGGCGTCGGTGGTGGCGGGCGCGGGGTCGGCGGCCAGCGCCGGCAGGGCCAGGGTGGCGGCCAGCATCAGCGCGACCAGGACGCACCATTGCGCGCCGCGACGGCCATCGGCGGCAGCTGCGGCGTTTTGGGACGAATCTCGATCCGGGCAATGCGCGGGAGGTCGTCATATATTCGATAATTTCCATGTTTGTCTTGGACAAATTGCGTTTTCGCCCCTACAATAGTCGCCAAATCGGCTAATGTCAACCCTTCGTCCAAGACAATATGAATAAATCTGTGGAATCGTCAATGACTCTCAACATCAGCGGCGTCGAGCGCGAGACCGGTCTTTCCAAGGACGTGCTGCGCATGTGGGAGCGCCGCTACGGCTTTCCCAAGCCGGGTCGCGACGACAACGGCGAGCGCCAATACACGGTCGTCGACATCGGCAAGCTGCGGGCGGTCAAGCGCCTGATGGACGTGGGCCTGCGGCCCGGCAAGATCATGACGCTGTCGATCGACGAGCTGAACGCGATGGCCGATGCGCGGACGCCGCCGCGCCGCGACGCCATCGCCCCGGCGCTCGAGCGCGACGTGCTCACGATGCTCAAGAGCCACGACGCCACGTCGTTGCAGCACACGCTGGCCAACATGCTGATGCGGCAGGGGCTGCAGAAGTTCGTGCTGGAAACGATCACGCCGCTGAACCAGGCCGTCGGCGACGCGTGGATGCAGGGCGAACTGCAGATCTTCGAGGAGCATCTGTACACCGAGCAGATGCAGGTCGCGCTGCGCACGGCGATCAATGCGTTTCCGCGCCAGACCGGCACGCCGAGGGTCCTGCTCACGACTTTCCCGAGCGAGCAGCACGGATTGGGGCTGCTGATGGTGGAGGCGATGATGGTGCCCGAAGGCGTGCAGTGCATTTCGCTGGGTCCGCAGACTCCGCTCGAGGACATCCGGCGCGCCGCGGTCGCGCACAAGGTGCACATCGTCGCCCTCAGCTTCTCCGCCGCGTTCCCGGTGCGCCAGGCGAGCGACGGCCTGGCCGCGCTGCGCCGCCAGCTTCCGGCGTCCATGGCGCCTGTGGGCAGGCGGCGAAATGACGCGGCGCGTGCGCAAGACGATGCCGGGCATCATGCTCATCCCGGACCTGGCGTCGATCGTCAATGCGCTGCGCAGCTGGCGCGCGCACTGGGTGCCGTAGCCGTATGGCAAGGTAGAATGGCCCGGTCCGCGGAAGGGAGCGATGGCATGCTGTACCCACAACTATTCAAGGCCTTCGAATCGGTGCGCTGGGATATGACCCACGATGTGCCGTGGGCGGCGTTCGACGGCGCGCGCCTGTCCGACGAGCAGGCGCAGACGATCAAGATGAACGCCATCACGGAATGGTCGGCGCTCCCGGCGACGGAAATGTTCCTGCGCGACAACCGCCAGGACAGCGATTTCTGCGCGTTCATGTCGATCTGGTTCTTCGAGGAACAGAAGCACGCGCTGGTGCTGATGGAGTACCTGCGCCGCTTCCGTCCGGAATTCGTGCCGACGGAGGCCGAGCTGCACGCCGTGCGCTTCGAATTCGATCCGGCCCCCGCCGACGAGACGCTGATGATGCATTTCTGCGGCGAGATCCGGCTCAACCACTGGTACCGGTGCGCCGCGGAATGGCACACGGAGCCGGTGATCAAGAAGATCTACGAACTCATCTCCCGGGACGAGGCCCGGCATGGCGGCGCGTATCTTCGCTTCATGAAGCGCGCGATCGAACGCGGCGGCGCCGAGGTCAAGCGCTCGTTCGCCAAGATCGGCGTGCTGATGGCGAGCTCGTCGCGCACCCGCAAGCCGCTGCACCCCACCAATCTGCACGTGAACATCGGCATGTTTCCGCGCGATACCGTGCAGAGCCGGCTGCCCGATCCGTCGTGGCTCGAGCGCTGGCTGGATGAACAGATCCGCTTCGACGCGGGCTGGGAGAAGCGCGTGGTCGCGATGATCCTCAAGAACCTGTCGTCGCTGTTCGGCGAACGGTTCGAATCCGTGCAGCAGCTGAACCGCTTCCGCAAGACGCTCGCACCCGCCGCGGCCTGACGGCGCGCGCGGTGGCCGTGCCGCGGCGCGCACATCTTCCGCCATGTGGACCGCGATCATCCTTGCATCGCTCGTCGCCGGCGGCACCGTCGCCTACGGCGCGTGGGCGGTGCATGCGGTCGCGCTCGGCGCGCCGATGTGGCCTTTCATCGTCGGCGTTCCCGTTCGCGTATCTCGCGGTGCCGCTGCTGCTGACCATTTTCTGGTTCGCGGTCGCGTGGTGGTTCCGCGCCGAGCGGCCGGACGATATCCGCCTGGCGCTGCCGGCGCGCATCGCGATGTTCTGGCGCGAATTCGTGGCGCTCGCGCGCTCGATCCCGCGCATGATCTTCTACCGTGCGCTGATGCCCGACCCTCCGCCCGCGCCCGCCGAGCTGCCGATCCTGCTGCTGCACGGTGTCGGCTGCAACGCGGGCGTGTGGAGCGGCTTTCGCCGGCATCTCGAGCAGCGCGGGATCGGGCCGGTCTACGCGCTCTCCTATGGCCCGCCGCTTGCGTCGATCGAACACTTCGCGGACCAGGCTCGCGACACGGATCGGCGACATCGAGGCCGCTACCGGGGCGTCGCAGATCGTGCTCGTCGGGCACAGCATGGGCGGGCTCGTGGCGCGCGCCTATCTGCGTCAGTACGGAGGTGCCAAGGTTCGCCGGCTCATCACCATCGGCACGCCGCACCACGGCAGCATGCACGCGTGGCTGATGGCGGGTGCGTCGCTGGCACAGATGCGGCCGTCGAATGCGTGGCTGGCCGCCCTCAACGGCAACCGTCGACGCGTGTTCCCGTGGTGTCGATCTGGTCGTGGCACGACTCGATGGTCACGCCGCAGACGTCATCGCGCATCGAAAGTGGAGACAACATCGTGCTTGCCGGGGTCGCGCACAATGCGCTCCTCGACGATCCCGGCGTGCTGGAGAAGACGGTCGCGCAAATCGAAATTGCCGCTACCAGTGGATCCCCTGCGTGAGCTGGGCGAACGCGATCTGCTCGGGTGAGAGCTCCTGCTTGGCGGCTTCCTCGCCCTTCTTGCCTTGCGCCGCGGCGGAATCCGGAAACATGTTGAACGCGGTGTTGAGCAGGATCTGCGTCAGTCGCGGCGCGGCGGCATGGGAGACGGCCCCGAAGATGCCGAGTCTCGTCGCGATGCGAACCGGCTTGTAGACGATTGCCTCGACCACCAGGTCCGCGGCCTGCTCCGGCGACAGCGTGGGCACGTTCTCGTACATCTTCGTCGGCGCGATCATCGGCGTGCGCACCAGCGGCATGTTGATGGTGGTGAAATTGACGCCCTTGTCGAGGAACTCCGACGCCGCGCACGCGGAGAACGAATCGAGCGCCGCCTTGGACGCGACGTACGCCGAGAACCTGGGGGCGTTCGACAGCACGCCGATCGACGAGATGTTGATGATCTGGCCCCGCTTCTGCTCGATCATCTTCGGCAGGAAGCCCATGATGAGCCGCAGCGCGCCGAAGTAGTTCAGCTGCATCGTCCGCTCGTAGTCGTGGAAGCGGTCGAAGGAGTTGAGGACGCCGCGGCGGATCGAGCGGCCCGCGTTGTTGACCAGGTAGTCGCAGGTGCCATGCTCCTTCAGCACCTTCGCGACCAGCGCGTCGCAGGAAGCCAGTTCGGAGACGTCGGCCGTGTACATCCAGCAGCGGCCGCCGGCGCTCTCGATTTCCTTCTTGGTCTCGACCAGCTTTTCCTCGCCGCGCGCCACGAGGATGACCCGGGCGCCGGCCGCGGCCATCTTGATCGCGGTGGCGCGGCCGATGCCCGATGACGCGCCGGTGATGACGATCACGCGGTCCTTCACGCGGCCCGCGAGCGTGCGGTCGATGAAGAGGTCCGGGTCGAGATTGCGCTCCCAGTAATCCCAGAGTTTCGCCGCGTAGGTCTCGAGGTGCGGCACCGCGATCCCGGAGCCCTTCAGCGCCTTCACGGTGTCGCGATTGTCGTATCGCGTCGGCCAGTTGATGAACTGGAACACGTCCTTCGGCACGCCGAGATCGGCGAGGACCGCCCGGACCATGCGCTTGATCGGGGACAGCGAGCCCAGTCCGTAGAGAATCGGCGCCGGGATGAAGCCGAACATCCGGGCGTTGACGCGCATGGTCATCTGCGGGGCGTGCGCGGCCTTGGCGAAGATGTTGAGCACCTCGCCGATGCGGTGCGGCGCGGGGTCGGTCAAGTGGAAGCACTGGCCGTCGAGCCCCTTCTTGTGCGCGAGGAAGTCCATGGCGTCGGCGACATAGTCGACGGGGACGATGTTGATGCGCCCGCCTTCGATGCCGACCATCGGCATCCACGGCGGCAGCATCTTGCGCATCCGCTGGATGAACTTGAAGAAGTAGTACGGGCCGTCGATCTTGTCGATGTAGCCGGTCTTCGAATCGCCGACGACGAAGCCGGGACGATAGATGCGGAATGGACGCTTGCAGTCGTTGCGGACCACCGCTTCGGAATCGTGCTTGGTCTTGAAGTACGGGTGGTCGAGGTCCTCGGCCTCTTCGAACATGTCCTCGCGAAAGACGCCGTCGTAGAGTCCGGCGGCAGCGATGGAACTGACGTGGTGGAAGCAGCCCACGGCCAGCGCCTGCGCGCACTGCACCGCGTGCCGCGTGCCATCGACATTGGCCGCCTGCTGCTCTTCGGCGCTCGCCTTCAGGTCGTAGATGGCGGCGAGGTGGAAGAAGTGCTCGACCTTGCCCTTGAGCTTCTTCAGGTCGGCGTCGGCGATGCCGAGATTCTTCTTCGCCAGGTCGCCGACGACGGGGATGACCTCCTTTTCGGTCGCTCCCCATTCGGTCCGCAGCGCGTCGAGCTTCTTCAGCGACCCCTTGCGCACCAGAACGTAGATCGGCTTGCCGCGCGCCAGCAGCTTGCGCACGAGAAACTGCCCGATGAAGCCGGTCGCGCCGGTGACGAAATAGGCCATCACTTCCTCCTTGCGTTCTGATCGTGGCTTGCGCAGACGAGTCCCCGCTTTCCAACCGGCGATTGTAACCCCGCCGACGCGGCCCCTTTAGTATGATTGCTCTAGGCGAGCCGCCTAGAATGAATCGTGGCGAAACGCGTGCGCCGCGAAGGCCGGCACGAACAACGGGAGAAGACACGATGTTGAAAAAAGCGAAGGCCGGTGCGGCCGGTGAGCAGGCGGGCGAGGCCAAGGACATCTCGCAGGCGGTGCTCGATTCGTCGCGCCAGATCTGGCTCGCCGGACTGGGTGCGTTTGCGCGCGCGCAGGCCGAAGGAACGAAGGTGTTCGAGACTCTGGTGAAGCAAGGCGAGTCGCTGGAGTCGAAGACGCGCAAGGCCGCGTCCGACACCGCCGCGATGGCGCGCGGCGCAGCGACCGCCAAGGTCAAGGAAGTGCAGAAGGGCGTCGGCGGCACCTGGGACAAACTCGAGCAGGTGTTCGAGGATCGCGTCGAACGCGCGCTGTCCAAGCTGGGCGTCTACACGCAGAACGACGTCGAGCGGCTGACCGAGCGCGTCGACGTGCTGGCCGAGGCGGTGAATGAACTCGTCAAGGTGACCGGTGTGAAGCCGGCGCTCGGCGCCAAGTCCGCGACTGCGACGAAGCGGCGCAAGGCCAAGGGTGCGGCGCCACAGAGTGGCCAAGACGGCGCGGGCCACGCGCAAATAGCCGGCACGCGAAGTGGCAAGGCCCGCCGGATTTCGGCGGGCCTTTTCGTTTGGAACGGTCTGCTCAGTCGCGATTGAGCTTGTCGACCTGCTTCACGTAGTTGGTCATCGCGTCGTCCTTGCTGCTTCCCTTCAACTTGGCCCACGCATCGTACTTGGCGCCGCCGACGAAATCGAAGCCCCCCGGACGATCTCCCTTGACGTCGCCCTCCGTCGCCTGCTTGTAGTACGAGTAAAGCTTCAGCAACGTCGCGTTGTCGGGCTTCTTCTTGGTCTTCTTGGCGGCGGCGGCGGCCGCCTCGAATTTGGCCTTCAGGTCATCCTTCTTGGGCGCGGTGGCCATGGGGTTCCCCCTCCTTGTATCCTGATTTGACGGCTTCGTGCTACTTTAGCGCGAACGCAAAGGCGCGCGCAACGCCAGGCAATCGCTCTCCTCTCTTCGCTCAATCATGCCCGCCTCACCCAAACGCGCGAAACGCGAAAAGATGTCCGCGGTCGACACCGCGTGGCTGCGCATGGATCGTCCGTACAACCTGATGATGATCAGCGGCGTGCTGATGTTCGGCGAAAGGATCGAGCTTGCGGCGCCTGCGCAAGGTCGTCAGGCGAGCGCTTCCTGGTGTTCAAGCGCTTCGGCCATGCGCGCCGTCGAGACCGCCGCCGGCGCGTTCTGGGAGGCGGATCCCGAATTCAACCTCGACCATCACATCGTCCGCGGCGAGCTGCCGGGCCGCGCCGGTCGGCGCGAGCTGCAGGCATTCATTTCGCGGCTGGCGTGCACGCCACTCGATCCGTCGCGGCCGATGTGGCAGTTCCATCTCATCGACTACGAGGGCGGGAGCGCGCTGGTGATGCGCATGCACCACAGCTATGCCGACGGCATCGCGCTGGTGCGGGTCATGCTGTCGATGACGGACGCGACCGCCAACGGGCCCCCGGCGATGCCCTTCGCGCCGCAGCCGCGCAGGCGCACCGAACCGGAGGACTCGCTCGGCCATTTGCTGTCGCCGTTGTCGGGGCTCATGAAGACGGCGAAGGTGATCGGCTCGGCGCTGATGGACCAGGGGGCCGCGATCTGGGACGATCCCGGCAAGGTGATGGCGCTCGCCGGGCAGGGAACCGCCATCACGTCCGAACTGGCCAAGCTCGCGCTGATGCCCGAGGATTCGCCGACGCGCTTCAAGGGCCAGCCGTCGGTGGGCAAGCGCGTCGCGTGGGCGGATCCGCTGCGACTATGGGAAGTGAAGGCGGTCGGCAAGGCGCTCGGCGCCTCGGTGAACGACGTGCTGCTGTCGTGCGTCGCCGGCGCGCTGCGCGGCTACCTCGTCGACAAGGGAGACGACGTCGCGGGCGTGATGGTGCGCGCGCTGGTGCCGATCAACCTGCGCCCGATGGAAAAGGCGTACAAGCTCGGCAATCGCTTCGGCGTCGTGTTCCTGGAATTGCCGATCGGCATCGAAAATCCGATCGAACGACTCTACGCAGTGCGCGCGAACATGGCCGCGCTGAAGGACAGTCTGCAGCCGCTGCTCACGCTGGGTCTGCTCGCGGCGGCGGGCGTCGCGCCGAAGATGCTGCAGGATCAGCTGGTGACGGTGCTCGCGCGCAATGCGACGGCGGTGATGACCAACGTTCCCGGTCCGCAGCAGCCGCTTTATCTCGCCGGCGGAAAGATCGAACGGTTCCTGTTCTGGGTGCCGCAATCCGGGAACATCGGCATGGGCGTCTCGATCCTTTCCTACAATGACGAAGTGCAGTTCGGGCTCATCACCGACCGCGGCCTGTGTCCCGATCCGGAACGGGTGATCGCGCGCTTCGCGCCGGAATTCGAAAAGCTGACGCTGGCGACGCTGATGGCGGAATGGCCGCGCGACGGCGATCTCGATCCGGATGAGGCGGCCGCGGCCGTGCTTTGCTAAAAGGCGCGAAGCGCGCCGCGCACGGCCGCGCGTGATAGGTATTCAGCGCCGCGAACTCTTCCTTGAGGTACGCGCTACTCGAGCTCCGCCTTGGCGAGCTCGACGTCCAGCCGTTCCATCGCGTCCATCGGCTTCGTCGCCGCCGCCTCTTCGTACAGGGCCGTCGCATCGTCGATCCTGCCTTTGCCGAACAGCAGGATCAGGCCGTTCGCATATTCGATGCGCGCGATCGCGGATTCGGGGTTGAGCTTGATCGCCTTCTGGAAGTGTTCGATCGCGGAGTCCTTCTTGGCGCCGTAGGTCATGCCTGCCACGAGCCCCCCGACCTTGTTGATCACCTCGGCCTGGTAGGAGCCGTAGGCGATGTACGCGTCGGCGTGCTTGGCATCGAGCTTCAGCGCGGTTAGCAGCGCATCCTTGATCTTGCCGCCGAATCCCTGCGCCAGCGCCTTCGCCACGGATATGCCCTGGCCATAGCGGCCAAGCGCGAACGCGTACAGGTAATGCGCGTTGGCGTCCTTCGCCGCCTTGCCGCGGCGTTCGTCGGCCCACTCCGCGGCCTCTTCGAACAGCGCAAGCTTCGCCTTGTCGGATTTTTCCAGGTAATGGGCATAGACGGTTTGCGCCTTGACTGCGGCGTTGATGCCGGCGCCTCCGGCGGCGCGGCCGGCTTCGACCGCCTGCGCGAAGTCGCCTGCGTGGAAATGGCGCCATGCCTCGAGGACGCCGGCGTCCTTCGGCAACGGTTCGCAATCCCCTCGATGCAGCCGCGCCCAATGCTTCTTCAGCCCGGCGGCATCATAGGCGTACGCCTTGTCGGCATGGGGAAACTTCGTCCACTTCTTCGTCATCGCGACCTCCGTCGATCGGACTTCACAGATAATCCTCGCCCAGGCGCTCGATCAGCGCGCGCCCGTCGCCCACCAGATAGGGCGCAATGAGCGCCAGCACCTGATAGGCCGCGCGATCGAGGCTGATCGCTGCGGCGCTGCCGGCGGCGGCATCGCCGCCATGGTGGGTACTGATCCGCTGGAACGACATCCAGTAGGTCGCGACGAGCATCGCGTTGGACGCCAGCGCGGCGATCTCGCGCTCCGACGCGCGCATCTCTCCTGCCGCCACCAGGCCGCGGCACAACTCTATCACGGTGTTTTCGCCGCGGCGGGTCAGGTTCGCGAAGCGCGCGGCGAGTCTTCCGGTTGCGCGACGTGATCTCGTCCAGGTCGCGGTAGAAGAAGCGGTATTCGCGCATGCGCTCGAACAGCAGGTGCAGCAGCAGCCACAAGTCCTCGACGCTCGCGCCGCGCCGGTCCGGAAGCGCGAGCAGCGGCACGATCTCCGCCTCGAGCGCCTCGTACAGCGCGCCGATGATGTCGTCCTTGTTGCGAAAGTGGTAGTACAGGTTGCCCGGGCTGATGTTCATCTCGTCGGCGATGTCCGCCGTCGTGATGTGCGGCTCGCCAAGGCGATTGAAGAGCGCGAGGCTGGTCTCGAGGATGCGCTGCGGCGTGCGGCGCGGACGTTTCTTTTCCGGCATGGGGCTCAAGGGTCGCTGCGGACGCTTGGGCGCCGTGAAGCCGTCGCTGCGAACGGGACTATTCTAGCGCGCGCTGGCGAGCCAGCGTTCGAGGTGCCCTAGCGTGTGCCGGAGATCGCGCGCGGTGCCCTGGACATCGCCCCGCGCGAGCGCGTGCAGCGGACGGGGATCGTTGAGCGCGTCGGTCACGGCACGCGTGGGATCCGCGAGGCGCTCGAGGCGCAGCGCGATGCCGTGTCGCGACAGCGTGGGCGTGAGCGACATCGGCGCGCCGAAGCAGGTTCCAGCGCGTCCGCTCGAACGCAAGCGCGCACAGCTTCCTCCGCTGCCGGTAGCTGAAGATGTTCGCGAAGAACATGTCCGCGTCCTCGGGCCCGGGCTCGAACAGCATGATCGCGGCGTCGGGATACTGGCGCGCATATTTCTCCATCCCCACCTTCATCCGCGAATGGATGATCGCGCGAAAAGTCTGTCCCAGCACCAGCGGCAGCCCGCCCTGGTTCAGCCTGCGCTTGGAGAACCCGCCGCGATGCGCGGGGGAGCTGGCGTCGAATGGAACGAGCGGGTTGACGCAGAACAGCAGCGAGACGCCTTCGTCCAGCGCCACCGACGCGTGCAGCGTCTTGTTGAGCGCGCCGTCGACGTAGTGTTGGCCGTCGATCTCCACCGGCGGAAACAGGCCCGGCAGCGCGCTGGAAGCTTCGATCGCGCGCGAAATCGGCACGTGGTCATGGCCGGGCGCGCCGAAGGTCACCGACGCCCCGGTGTCCAGGTTGGTGGCCACCAGGAACAGCTTGCGCCCGAGCTCGCCTGAAGTCGTTGGTGCGGCCCCGTGCCGAGAACAGGCGGGCCAGGAAGGCGTCGATGGCGCGGTTGTCGAAGATGCCGGTGGGCACCGCCTCCGCAAGCGTCGCGAAGGATTCGATGATGCCGCGATGAAAGGGGTCGCGCAGATACTGCATCGACGCGCGCAGCGCCAGCGCGGGCAGCTTGCCCAAGCGCCGGCCGAATTCGCCGAACGCGGGCCGCAGGAAGATTTCGGGTTTCAACGCCGCATCGGCGCCGTCGGCGATGAACAGCCGGTACATCTGCGCCGGCGAAATGCCGTTGGCGAGCGCCGCGGCAACGAATCCGCCGGACGACACGCCCACGTAGGCGTCGAGGTGATTCAGGTCGAGCCCATCGAGCGAATCCGCCAGCGCCAGCAGCGCGCCGACCTCGTAGATGCCTCCCAACGGACCGCCGCCGGCCAATGCCAGGCCGATCTTCGGCGTTGCGTGGGCGGGCGCCCTGCCTGCCGGAACAGCAGCGAAGTCAATCGCCTGGCGTGGAAGTCGCACGAACGCGCGGATGCGCGCGCGTCCGGGTCGGCGCGGGCCGCCCGGATGCTCTCTTGTCCGGCATGGTTCTCCTCATGCGTGTTGTGCGGGCGGCATCTGACGGCCGCCCTCACACGCGATGTTAACGGAGAATTACTTCTTCGTGGCGGCCCGGGCCGTGCGCTTTGCGCGCTTCACGCTCTTCGTCGCACGCGTCTTGATCGACGCGCTTGGTCCTGGCAACCGACTTCTTCGCGGCGCGTTTGGCCTTGGCCGGCGCTGAAGTGTTCAGCATCGAGGGCAGCCTGACCTTCGGCAACGAGCGCGGAATCTTCTTCTGCGCCAGCGTGACGGCCGTTTCGGCCAGACTGCCTGACCGTCGATTCGACGGTCGACCGCGTCTGCCTCCACACGGCATTGGCGCGCGTGAACGAACCTTCCAAGCCCTCGCCGACGATGCGAATGGCCTTCGACTCGACGGCGGTTCCTTCCTTCACGAGCGTGCGGAACACATTGCCGGCTTCCGCTTGCGCCCATTCGCGCGAGACGACGGCGGCGCCCAAGCTCGCGAGCCACACCTGGCGCGAAGCGGCAAGGACGGCATCGCCGTAGGGAGTGTTGCGATTCTGGTTCATGGTACGCATGGTGAGTTCTCCTTGAATGTGTCGGCAGTGCCGGGATGGACAGGAGGCGCGGTATTCGGCGGCCTGATGTTCACGTTGCACATTGAAAGTACGCGATTCGCCTAGAGCAATCACACTAATCTCGGCGGTTCCACGCGCGGGGCGGCGCGAGGGTCAGCGCCGCGGCGCGAGGTCCTGCGCGAGTGCCGTCGCGAGCCGCGCCACGATGCCGTAGATCGACAGCTGCGGATTGGCGCCGATCGACGTCGGAAACAGCGACCCGTCGAACACGTACAGATTCTCGACCTGGTGGTGGCGACCGCTGCTCGCGACGACTGCCCGCTTCGGATCAGGCCCGAGCGGCGCCCCACCCATCACGTGCGCGGAAACGACGGGCGTGACCAGCGGCTGCAACGCGAAGGCGTCGATCGCGGCGCGGGCGTCGGCAAAGTTCGTGAAGGCGGCGCCTTGCGCATGCACCGGCATGACGGTCTGCGCGCCGGCGGCGAACTGGATCTCCGCCATCGAGCGCAGCGCGCGGCGCGCGCCATCCCACAGCACCGGCAGCAACGGGTAGTCGAGCTGCGGCGTGCCGTCGTCGCGAAGCCGCACTGTCCCGCCCTGGCTATCCGGGTGGAAGCCGTCGCGAAGGAGCGCGATCAGGACCTGCATCCGCGAGAAGTCCTGCATCCAGCGCGCGTGCGCGACGCCGTCGTCCGGCAGCGTGATTGCGGTCAGCACCGGATGAAGCGGCGGCGCCTCGAGCTTGTAGCCCAGCGGTCCGTCGATCGGCTGCGTCTCGAGGAAGTGGTCGGAGTAGATGGTCTGCGGCGCGCCGGCGAAGGCGTCGACGCGGTCCGGCATGAGCGCGGCCGAAACCACGGCCGGATGCAGGAACGTGCGCTTGCCCAGGATGGCGTGAGGATCGGGCACGCCGCTGCGCAGGAGAAGCGCCGGCGTCCCGATCGCGCCGGCTGCCATGACGAATGCCCGGGCGCGCACGCGTACGCTGCGCGGTGTCGGCGCGACGCCCTGCGCGTTCATTGCGTTGCCTTCGAGCAGCGACACGCGCCCGCCCTGCAGCGCGACGCTGCGCGCACGTACGCGCGTCACGAGCGTCGCGCCATTGGCCAGCGCGGCGGGAATCGTCGTGACCAGCATCGACTGCTTGGCGTTGGTGGGGCAGCCCATGCCGCAGTAGCCTAAGTTCCAGCAGCCGACGACGTTGCGGCGGATCGCCGACGCGGAAATGCCGATGCGCTTGGCACCGCGCGCCAGCGCCTCGTTGTTGGCGTTGGGAGCGACTTCCCAGGGTCCGATGGAAAGGCGCGTTTCCATTTGCGCGAACCACGGGGCCAGGTCGTCCACCGAGAATCCGGTCAGTCCGAATTCGCGCTGCCACCACGCGAGCGTGGCCGGCGGCGTGCGAAAGGAGCTGGTCCAGTTGACGGTCGTGCCGCCGCCCACGCAGCGACCCTGCAGGATGTTGATCGCCTTGTCGCGCGTCTTGCGCGCAGCGGAATCCTGGTACAGGTGCGGATAGGCTTCCGATTCGCGCATCCGGAAATCGGCGGACCGCTTGAGTGGACCCTCCTCCAGCACGACCACCTTGAGCCCGGCCTTGGCGAGAATTTCCGCCGCCGTGCCGCCGCCGGCACCGCTGCCGACGATCGCGACGTCGGCATCGAGCGTGATGTCCTGCGTGAGCGCCGACGCATCGATGACGTTCCAACCCGACGCCAGGCCCGCATCGAAAGGATCGGGGCTTCCCGGATTGCGCGCGGTCGTCATGCGGCAAGCTCCGGGGGACCGGGATAGCCGATGCGCGGCCAGGACGCCGGATTGCCGTACCAGGCGGCAAACGTGAGCTGATGCAGGGCGCCGTAGGCCGAGCGCAGCAGCGAAAGCGAACTGCCGCGGAAGCGATCGAGGCAGGCGCGCACGTCGGTCTCGGATGCCTGCGGCCAGGGCGCACTCACGCGCGCAATCGCGA
This sequence comes from uncultured beta proteobacterium, assembly GCA_963834045.1. GTDB lineage: Bacteria > Pseudomonadota > Gammaproteobacteria > Burkholderiales > Casimicrobiaceae > VBCG01. The sequence continues at coordinate 66,538 of CAWIAK010000017.1, forward strand.
GACGCGCGGGCGGGAGTGCCAGCAGCGCGAAGAGTTGCCGCAGTTCGTCCTGCGAGTTCGGGGAAAGGCCCGACACCGCGATGTCGATGCCGCGAACGGTATCGGCGACAGCCTGGCGCCGCGCCTCGGCGGCGACAGGCAGCGCACCCGCCAGCATCACCGGGACGATGGCTCCCAGGATCGCCTGCGCGTCGGCGTCGAGCGCACGCAACGACGCGTCGCCCGGAGGCGCGTGGGGACCGCGGAGCCAATGCGCGGTCGCAAGTGCGGCGGCGCCGAGCAGGCCGGTCGTGATGAAGGTTCGGCGGGAGATCATCGTGGATGAAGGATGCCTGCGGCGCTGCCACGATCGGTTCGGGGCAGCGGGCGGGTGTCCCCGACATTAGACATCGCCTGTAGAGGAATCAATCTAAAGTAAGTACGTGAATGCGTCACAGGAAGCGGCCGCCACGCAATTTCGCGGCCAATCCGGCGAAAATGAGTTGGGCATCGGATAGACTCTCGGGAAATCGTGATTCCGGATGCCCTCCGGAATTGCCGCGACCGCATTCATGGCCGAAACCGAATCCGTCCCCGATGCATCAGTCGCCCTGGTACGCGAGTTGTCGCGCGTCCAGCGCCTCCATGCCGAACGTGCCGGCAACCCGATTCTCGCGGGTTCGCTGGAGCGCGTGTCGTATTGGCAGTCGCGACGCCTGCGCATGACGTACGCCGACCTCGCCGCGGATTTACGGTATACCGCGGCGGTCGAATTTTTCCAGAACGACCTGTACGGCCCGGGCGACTTCAGCCGTCGCGACGCCGACCTCGCCCGTGTCGTTCCGCTCATGGTGAAGGTGCTGCCGGAGCGCGTGATCGCAACCGTTGCGCTGGCAACGGAACTCAACGCGCTGTCGCAGGAACTGGACCGGGTGCTGCTCGCCCGGCTGCCCCGTGCGGACGGGCATTTCAACGTCATGGAATACTGCAAGGCCTATCGCCGCGCGGGCAATTTCCCTTTGCGCCGTCGCCAGATCAAGCTGATCGTGGACATCGGCGCCGCCCTCGATGTCTATGTCGGCAAGCCGCTGATCCGCACGGCGCTGGCGATGATGCGGCAGCCGGCAAAGCTCGCGGGAATGTCGGGGCTGCAGGATTTCCTGGAGCGCGGTTTCTCCGCGTTCCGCGCGATGAACGGCGCCAAGGAGTTCCTGCATACGATCGAAACGAGGGAAACCGAGATCATGGAGACGATCATCGGCGGCTCGACGGATCCCTTTTCCGATCCCCTGTTGTTCCGCCTGTCGTCGCAGAACAACGCGGCGGCGAAGACCTAGCGCTAGAGAACCTAGCCCAGCAGCTTGTCCAGCTGCAAGTCGATTTCGCGCTCGATCGTCGGCTTGAGCATTCCCAGCAGCAGCCCGAGCTGGACATCGAGCTTGATCCGGTCCTTGCCGACGTGAATGCGCCCGGTGACGCCCGGACGCTCGAAGTCGATGTGTTCGCCGTCCCACGCATATTCCAGATCGAATCGCTTGTTCAGGTCTTTCGCGATCTTCTCCGCGACGTCGCGGGCCTTCTTGTGGGAAAGCGAGTGCTTGCGGGCGATCGAAATGGTGGCCATCGTTTCCTCCCGCGCGAAGTATAGCCAAACGCGCCTGCGGTGATGGATTGTCTCCGACCAAATAGGCACAATCGACGGGACAAGGCCGCGCGCGGGATGCGGCTTGCGGAGAAACGATGCCCGGCAACATCGCCCAGTATTTTTCGCGGCATTTGGCGCGGCCGGAACACGCGCTGTTCCGCCATCATGACGACGGCGCGTGGCGCGATGTCACCGTCGCGGAGGTCGCCGCGACTCGCTCGCCGCTGGCAGGCGGCGTTCCGGCGCGAGCGGTTCGCGGCGGGCGACCGGATCGCGGTCTGCGCCCGAAACTCCGTCAACTGGGTTGCCATCGACATCGCCGCGCTGGGCATGGGACTGGTCGTCGTCCCGGTCTACGTCGATGACAACGCCGAGAACATCGCGTGGTGCGTGGGGATGGCCGAGGCGCGCCTGCTCGTCGTCGAGAATTCCCGGGTTGCCGCAGCGCTCGCGAAGTGCGTCGAAGCGGGGCGCCCGCTGCCGCGGCTCGTGGTGCTGCGGCCGGAAGAAGGACGAGACCGCCGCGACCCTCGCGACGTTTCTTCCCGAGCCGGCGGAGGAACTCGCCGTGGACGAATTCGCGGACGACACGCTGGCCACGATTTGCTTCACCTCCGGAACCGCGGGCCGGCCGAAGGGCGTGATGCTGTCGCACGCGAACATCATCGCCAATGTCGGCCAGTGCGCCGAGACGGGCATGGCGCGACACGACGACGTGTTCCTGTCGATGCTTCCGTTGTCGCACATGTTCGAGCGCACCGGCGGCTACTACCTGCCGCTGTCGCTCGGCGCCAAGGTGGCGTTTTCCCGCGGCGTCGCGCAGATCGCCGATGACCTGCTGACGCAGGCGCCGACCGTGATCTTTGCGGTGCCGCGGATTTTCGATCGCTTTCAGGCGCGCATCGCGGCGTCGCTGGCGAAGTCACCGGCGAAGCGCCGCCTGTTCGACGCCTGTGTCGCGCGCGGCTTCCGTGTCGCGACCGGCAAGGGCAGCGCGCTCGATCGCATGCTTGCGCCGGGATTGCAAAGGTTGGTCGGCAAGCCCGTCCTCGCGCGGCTGGGGGGGCGCCTGCGCTTAGCCGTCGTCGGCGGAGCGGCGCTGGACCCGTCGCTCGCGCACACGTTCATCGGACTTGGACTCGGGATGCTGCAAGGCTACGGCATGACCGAGGCCTCGCCGGTCATCTCGGTGAACCGCGACGACGACAACGTGCCCGAATCGGTCGGACCACCACTCCCCGGCATCGAGGTTCGCCTGGGCGACGGTGGTGAACTGCTGGTGAAGGGGCGCAACGTGATGCTGGGCTACTGGAAGAACCCCGAGGCCACGGACGCAGCGCTCACCGCGGACGGCTGGCTGCGCACCGGCGATGTCGCCGAGATCATCGACGGCAGGATCTACATCCGTGGTCGCGCCAAGGACGTCCTCGTGCTTTCCAATGGCGAAAAACTGCCGCCGCAGGATGCCGAGTTCGCGATCCTGCACGATCCGGTGTTCGAGCAGGTGATGCTTGTCGGCGAAGGCAGGCCGTTCGTCGTGCTGCTCGCGGTATCACAGGAGACTGACGAAAAGGTCCTGATACGGCGCGCCAACGACAAGCTTCGGGACTTCCCGCGCTGGACGCGCGTGCGGCGGGTCGTCATGCAGAAGGAACCCTGGAGCGTGGACAATGGCCTGCTCACGCCGACGCTCAAGCTGAAGCGCCCGATCCTGCTGCAGCGGCTCGCGCCGCAGATCGAAGCCGTCTACGCGGATCCGTCCGGCGCGAATTGACAGCTCGAGCGACGGATGCGCGCATGCGTTTGAAATCCACGACGAGCAAGGTCTACGCGGCGGGAATCGCGTTTGCGATCTTGCTGGCGATCCTGCGGATGTTCGGGTTGAGCCTGGCCGATTTCGCGAGTCTCGCCCGCGCCAAGCTCGCCGAAGCTGCGGCCGATGCGAGGGCGCTCGTCAGCCAGGAATATGCCGACCAGTACTCGCGCAGGCTGCGCGAGGAGGCCGCCGCGATTCCTGCGGTGGCGCCGATGACCGACGGCAAGGAATCCGTGGAGATCAGCCGCGAAGTGCAGGCGGAACGCCAGCGGATTCTCGAGGAGAGGGCCGACAACTTGAAAAAGGTCGGCACCGGATTGCTGAAAGGCGACCTGGAAACGCTGAAGAAGCAGGCCGAGGAAAACGCCCGCAAGGCCGGCGGCGACCATTGACTCGGGCCGGGTCCGCCGTTGGCGCGTGAGACAATTGGCGGCATGGTTGAACGGGCGCAATCGATCGGCGAGGAAATCGCCAACAGCGTGAGCCACGGCGTCGGGTTGCTCTGCGGCCTATTCGGCGCGCCGTTCCTCATCGTCGCCGCCACGCGGCACGGCGGCGCCGTGAACGTCGTCGGAGCCTGCGTGTTCGCGGCGACGGTGCTGCTGCTGTACTTCGCGTCGACGCTCTATCACGCGGTGCCGCATCCGCGCGCCAAGGGCCTGCTGAAGAAGCTCGACCACGGCGCGATCTACCTTCTTATCGCCGGGACCTACACGCCGTTCACCCTTGGAGTACTTGGGGGTCCCTGGGGTTGGACGCTGTTCGGGCTCGTGTGGACGCTGGCGATCGTCGGCGTCGCGCTGAAGGCGTTCGACCGCATCTCGCATCCCGTCTGGTCCACCGCGCTCTATCTGGTCATGGGATGGCTGGCGTTGATCGCCGCCAAGCCGATGCTCGCGAGCATCGCGACGCCGGGGCTCGTGCTGCTCGCGGCGGGGGGCCTCTGCTACACGTTGGGAGTCGCGTTCTTCGCGCTCGACTCGCGCCTGCGCTACGGACACTTCGTGTGGCACCTGTTCGTCATTGCCGGCACCACCTGTCATTTTTTCGCCGTGCTGTTCTACGCTGCCTGACGTCGCGCGCAGGTTGTCGGCGCGTGTCCGCGCTGGATGGCGGCACCACCAGTTCGAAGCGACCCAGGCGCAACGGCGCCGGGCCATATCGGTCGTGCGGCCTCGCATCCTGACGTGACCCCGCGAGCAATTGTGCAAGCGCTTACTTACGTGTCTATCCCCAGCATTCCTCGTCTCGTTCTCGGCTCTCCACGATCCGGTAATTCTGCCCGCAGGGGCGGAGGTTGACAGGACAGACCCGTGAAACGTAGGATTAAAACGAACGTTTAATTGAGGGTTGCGGTTGGCGCTCGCCGACGCAACCTGATCGGGTAGGCGCGGTTCGTCGCCGTTGGCATTGACGGACCGGCCGACTAAAGGCGTGACACGAGGAGCCCCACGGTTTGAACGCCAAAGTGATTGCACTCGGCGCGCCTCGCGGCGCTGCCGCCACCAAGGAACGGATTCTGGACACCGCCGAGGCGCTGTTCATGGAGCATGGTTTCGAAGCCACCGGATTGCGGTCGATAACGGCCGCCGCAGGAGTCAACCTGGCTGCGGTGAACTATCACTTCGGCACCAAGGAAGAACTGTTCGAGTCCGTGCTGACGCGGCGCCTGGATCCCATGAACCAGGAACGCCTGCAGCTCTTGGACCAGCTCGAGCGGGATGCAGCGCCTCAACCGCTTTCCTGCGACCGCATCCTCATGGCGCTGTTGGTTCCCGCGCTGCGCCTGGCCCGCGATCCGGAGCGTGGCGGCAAGAATTTCCTGCGCCTGCTGGGTCGCGCCTATGCGGATCCGGCGCCCTTCATACGGCAATTCCTGTCCGAGCAGTATGCGTTGATGATCGCGCGCTTCAAGGATGCGTTCGGCCGGGCATTGCCCCACCTGCCGCGCAAGGAGCTGTCGTGGCGGCTGCACTTCATCATGGGCGCGCTGTCCTATACGTTGGCGGGCACGGATGCGCACAAGATCATCAGCGAACTCTCTCCGGACGAGCCGGACAACGACGAGATCCTTCTGCGCAGGCTTGCGCCGTTCCTGCTGGCGGGACTGAACGCGCCATTGCCGGACCTGAGCGAAGTCACGCGCGAACTCGACGGCGCGCTGGAGCGCAAGCGCTGAAACGGAAACCGCCAGGCCCGGATCGCGGGCACGGCAACGCGATACACAAGGACTATTGACCATGCTGACCACACTCTTCCTTGTCGTTGTCCTGTTCGGCGCACTCGCGCTTGCCTACGTCAATGCCTCCGGTCGCGCGTGGGGGCTCGCCGCGGCGGCGGCGCTTGCCGTGTCCTGGTACGCGCATGCGCTGCCGCTCGCCCTGAACCTGCTGTTCACTGTCGCTGTTCGTCGCGTTGGCGCTCGCGCTGGCGGTCCCGCGGCTGCGGCGCAAGCTGATCAGCGACGGCGTGCTCGCCGCGTTCCGGAAGTTGATGCCGCCGATGTCGCCGACGGAGCGCGATGCGCTCGAAGCCGGCACCGTGTGGTGGGACGGGGAACTCTTCTCCGGCCGCCCGAATTGGCGGCGGCTGCTCGACATGCCGCAGCCGGTGCTCACCGATGACGAACAGCGCTTCCTCGACAACGAGGTCGAGACGCTGTGCGGCATGACCACCGATTGGGAGACGACCAACGTCTACAAGGATCTTCCGCCGCATGTCTGGCAATACATCAAGGACCACGGCTTCCTCGGGATGATCATCCCGAAGGAGTATGGCGGCCTTGGCTTCTCCGCATACGCGCACTCGCAGGTCATCACGCGCCTCTCCACGCGCTGCGGCACCACGGCAGTGACCGTGATGGTCCCCAACTCGCTCGGGCCCGGCGAGCTGCTTCTGCACTACGGCACCGAGGAACAGAAGCGCTACTACCTTCCGCGTCTGGCCAAGGGGCTGGAGGTGCCGTGCTTCGCGCTGACCAGTCCCGTGGCGGGCTCGGACGCGGCGGCGATTCCCGACTACGCGTTCGTCTGCTGGGGCGAGCACGAAGGCCGGCGCACGCTGGGCCTGCGCGTCACGTGGGACAAGCGCTACATCACGCTGGGTCCGGTCGCCACGCTGCTCGGTCTCGCGTTTCGCGCGTACGACCCGGAGAAACTCCTGGGCGACAAGGAAGACCTGGGCATCACGTGCGCGCTGATTCCCGCGGCGCATCCGGGCGTGGAAATCGGCCGCCGCCACATGCCGCTCAACGCAGTGTTCCAGAACGGCCCCAATTCGGGGAAGGATGTCTTCATCCCGATGGACTGGGTCATCGGCGGCCAGCCGATGCTCGGCCACGGCTGGCGGATGCTGATGGAATGCCTGGCCGCGGGTCGCGGCATTTCGCTGCCGTCGTCGAACACCGGCATGGCGATTCTCGCCGTGCGCGGCGTCGGCGGCTATGCGCGCGTGCGCACGCAGTTCAGGACGGCGATCGGCAAGTTCGAGGGCATCGAGGAGGCGCTCGCGCGCATGGGCGGCAATCTCTACATGATGGACGCGACGCGCGTGGTCACCGCGGGCGCGATCGACCAGGGCGAGAGGCCGGCCGTGCTGACGGCGATCGCGAAGTACCACATCACCGAGCGCGCCCGCCAGATCATCAACGACGGCATGGATGTCATCGGCGGCAAGGGCATCTGCATGGGACCGTCGAATTTCCTGGGCGGCGCCTATATGCAGCACCCGGTCGCGATCACCGTCGAGGGCGCGAACATCCTGACGCGCAGCCTCATCATCTTCGGACAGGGCGCGATCCGCTGCCACCCGTACGTGCTGAAGGAAATCAAGGCCACGCGCCACACCGATTCGCGGGGCGCCTCGATCGCATTCGACGCCGCGCTGTTCGGCCACCTGCGCTTCGCCATCTCGAACTTCGCGCGCACGCTGGTCATGGGCTGGACCGGATCGCATTTCGTCGCGCGTGCCCGCGGATGTCGCGCCCGAGACGCGGCGCTATTACCAGCAGCTGACGCGCTTCTCGGCGGCGCTCGCGTTCCTGGCGGACGTGTCGATGGGCACGCTCGGTGGCGCGCTGAAGCGCAAGGAAAAGCTGTCCGCGCGGCTGGGCGACATCCTGTCGCTGATGTACCTGTGCTCGGCGACGCTGAAGCGCTTCGAGATGGAAGGCCGGCAGGAGGCCGACGCGCCGTTGATGCACTGGGCCATCTGGGATGCGATGTTCAAGGCGCAGAACGCGTTCGAAGGCGTGATCTCGAATTTCCCGAACCGCGTCATCGCCTTCGCGCTGCAGCGGATCGTCTTCCCGCTCGGGCGACCCTACGTCGTGCCGTCGGACCGCATCGGCCAGGACGTCGCGCGGCTGCTGATCGCGCCGTCGGCCAGCCGCGACAGGTTGACTGCGGGCATCCATGTCGGCGCGCGGGACGACGATCCCGTCGGCCTGATCGAGCGTGCGCTGACGGCGACCGTGATCGCGGAGCCCGTCGAGGCCAAGCTGCGCGCGGCGATCAAAGACGGCCGTCTCGACGGCAGCCTGCCGCCCGGCGCCGGCGTCGAAGTGCTGGCAGACCGCGCGTTCGCGAAAGGCATCATCAGCGCGGAAGAGGTGCGGGCGCTCGTTGTCCAGCGCGAACTGGTGGCGCGCGTGATTCGCGTCGACGATTTCGACAAGGATCTGGGCGCCTCGATGCTGCAGCCGGCGATCGACGCCGTGCGGCGCAGGCCGCTCGATCGCCGCGCCGCGGCATGACGGCGCGCCGGCAGGAATCGCGAGTGCACGACCATGACTGAACCGGTCTACATCATCGACGGCGCGCGCACGCCGTTCCTCAAGTCGCGCAACCGGCCGGGGCCGTTCGCGGCGTCGGACTTGGCCACCGATGCCGGCCGGGCGCTGCTGATGCGCCAGCCTTTCGCGCCCACGCAACTGGACGAGGTCATCCTGGGCTGCGCGGCCCCGTCGGCGGACGAAGTGAACATCGGCCGCGTCGCCGCGCTGCGCATGGGCTGCGGGCTGAAGGTGCCCGGCTGGACCGTGATGCGCAATTGCGCGTCGGGCATGCAGTCGATCGACTCCGCGGTGAACAACATCAAGGCCGGCCGCTCGAACCTCGTGCTGGCGGGCGGCGTGGATGCGCTGTCGCGCGCGCCGCTGTTGTTCTCCGACGCGATGGTCATGTGGTTGTCCCAGTGGTACGCGGCGAAGTCGTTCGGCCAGCGCGCCGCGTTGCTCGCGAAGTTCCGGCCCGGGTTACCTGGCACCCGTCATCGCATTGATGAAGGGCCTGACCGATCCGATCTGCGGCCTGCTGATGGGGCAGACGGCCGAAAACCTCGCCTACCGTTTCGGCATCACTCGCCGCGAGATGGATGCCTATGCGGCGCGCAGTCACCAGCGCGTGCTGGCGGCGCAGGCGGCGGGGCATTTTGCCGGCGAACTGGTGCCGCTCTTCGACAAGGCGGGCAAGCTCTATCCGGCCGACGACGGCGTGCGCGAGGATTCGACGGCGGAAAACCTGGCCAAGCTGCGGCCGTTCTTCGACCGAAAATACGGCAATGTGACCGCGGGCAACAGTTCGCAGATCACCGACGGCGGCGCGTGGGTGGTCGTCGCGTCCGCACGCGCGGTGGAGGAGCACAAGCTCACGCCGATCGGCCGCATCGTCGACTCGCAATGGGCAGGGCTCGATCCGGCGCAGATGGGCCTGGGGCCGGTGCACGCGGCCACGCCGATACTGCAGCGGCACAACCTCGGGCTGAACGACCTCGACGCCTGGGAGATCAACGAAGCATTCGCCGCGCAGGTCATCGCGTGCGAACGCGCGTGGGCCAGCGACGACTATTGCCGCAGCGAACTCGGCCTGCCCGGCGCGCTCGGCCAGATCGACGAGGGCAAGCTCAACGTCGACGGCGGCGCGATCGCGCTGGGACATCCCGTCGGCGCCTCGGGGACGCGCATCGTGCTCCACGTGCTGAATGTTCTGCGCCGAACCGGCGGCAAACGCGGCATGGCCGCGATATGCATCGGCGGGGGCTTGGGCGGCGCCATGCTGATCGAGCGGGTGTGACCTTGCGGCCGCATTCGCCTTCCTTCACGTGATCCAGCAGGAAACCTGATGCAACACTGGACAATCACGCGCGACGCCGACGGCCTCGCGTGGCTCACGTTCGACAAGGCCGGCGCGACCGCCAATACGCTTTCGGCAGCCGTGCTCGCGGAACTGAATACCGCGCTCGACGTGCTCGACCAGGAGCCGCCGAAGGGCCTGGTCATCCGATCCGGCAAGGCCAACGGATTCATCGCGGGCGCCGACGTGGAGGAATTCGGCGACGTGCACGACGACGCGGGCGCGCTCGCCATCGTCAAGCGCGGCTGGGATACGTTCGAACGCCTTGCCAAGGTCGCCTATCCGACACTGGCTCTCGTGCGCGGGTTCTGCCTGGGCGGCGGATTGGAACTGGCGCTCGCCTGCCGCTATCGCGTCGTCGTCGACGAGCCGGGAACGCGGCTGGGTCTGCCCGAAGTCATGCTCGGCATCGTGCCGGGCTGGGGCGGCATCAAGCGCCTGCCGAAGCTGGCCGGTGCGCCGGCCGCGCTCGACCTGCTGCTCACCGGCAAGACGATCGACGCGCGCCGCGCGAAGAAGCTGGGGATCGCCGACGAGTGCGTGCCGGTGCGGATCATGGACGCCACCGCGCGCGGCGTGCTGCGCGCGCTGCCGCCGCCGCGCACGCTCAAGTTCCCGTTGTCGTTGACGCTGAATCCGCTTGCGCGGCGCTTCATCGCCGCATCGGCGGCGAAGAAAGTCGCTCAGCGCGCGCGGCGCGAGCACTATCCCGCTCCGTACGCCGTGCTCGACTTGTGGGTGAAATACGATGGCAACGCGCTCGCGGCGCCGGCATCCGATCCGGCATCGATTCCGGCGCTGTTCAGGTCTCCGACGGCCGCCAACCTGATCCGCGTGTTCCGGCTGCAGGAGCGGCTGAAGGGCCTCGGCAAGGAAGGCGGCTTTCGCGCGGCGCACGTGCACGTGGTCGGCGCGGGCACGATGGGCGGCGACATCGCGGCGTGGTGCGCATTGCGCGGTCTCACCGTGACGCTGCAGGACCAGAACGCCGAGCGTCTGGTTCCGGCGATGCAGCGGGCGGGAAAGCTGTTCGCCCAGAAGGCTGCGCGACCCGAGGCGCGCGCGCGACGCGGCCGACCGTCTCATTCCGGACGTGGCCGGCGACGGCATCGCGCGCGCGGACGTCATCATCGAGGCCATTTTCGAGAACGTCGAGGCCAAGCGCGCGCTGTTCGCGGCAATGGAGACGAAAGCACGGCCCGCGGCGATCCTGGCGTCCAACACGTCGAGCATTCCGCTGGAGGACATTGCCTCCGCGATGGCCGATCCGACGCGGCTGATCGGCCTGCATTTTTTCAATCCGGTGGCGAAGATGATGCTGGTGGAAATCGTCATCGGCCGGCAAACGCGCGACGCGCTGGTCGCGCAGGCCGCGGCGTTCGTGCGCCAGATCGACAAGCTGCCGCTGCCGGTGAAGAGCGCGCCGGGCTTCCTCGTCAATCGCGTCCTCGCGCCGTACCTGATGGCCGCGATGCGCTGCGTGGACGAAGGCATTTCGCCGGAAACGGTCGACGAAGCCGCCCTCGCGTTCGGCATGCCGATGGGGCCGATCGAACTCGCGGACACGGTGGGCCTGGACATCTGCGTCGCGGTCGGCAAGCTGCTCGGCAGCGACGCGGCTCCGCCCAAGAAATTGCAGGAACTGATCGCGGCCGGCAACCTGGGCCGCAAGACCGGGCGCGGATTTTATGCATGGGTCGACGGCAAGCCGCAGAAGAGCGCGGCGGGTCCGGTGCCGGAAGGCCTTGCCGGCCGGCTTGATCGGGCCGTTCGTGGCCGAGGCGAAGTCGGCGCTGGCGGAACACATCGTCACGGATGCCGACCTGGTCGACGCCGGCGCAATTTTCGGCACGGGCTTCGCGCCGTTTCGCGGAGGTCCGCTGCACTACGCCGACGCGGCGCCTTGACCGCCGGGGGACCGCGTGCGGGGCCACTGGTGTACGATTTTCCGGACGCGCGCCCCGCATGGACGCGGCCGCCTCCAATCGCGGCCGGATCGGGACGCCGCACGCGCGAAGTCGCGGCAATGAGGAGCGTCGTGGATAAGATCTGGCTCAAGCACTATCCGAAAGGCGTGCCCCCGGAGATCGACGTGAACGAATACGCGTCGATCCGGGAGGTGTTCGAGGAAAGCGTGGCCAAGTACGCCGCGCGGCCCGCGTTTACGTGCATGGGGAAGAGCATCACGTTCGCGGAACTCGACACGCTGTCGGCGGCGTTCGGCGCGTGGCTTCAGGGCGTCGGGTGCAGACCGGGCACCCGTGTCGCGCTGATGATGCCCAACATACTGCAGTACCCCGTTTGCCTGTTCGGAGCGCTGCGCGCCGGCTGCACGGTGGTCAACGTCAATCCGCTCTATACCGCGCGCGAGCTGGAGCACCAGCTGAACGATTCCGGCGCCGAAGTCATCGTGTGCCTGGAAAATTTCGCGAGCGTCTTTGCCCAGGTGCGCGGCAAGACGAAGATTCGCCACCCGGTGATCACGTCGGTCGGGGAACTGCTGAGCTTCAAGGGCCTGGTCGTCGATTTCGTGTTGCGGCGCGTGAAAAAGGTGGTCCCCGCGTACTCGATCCCGGGCGCCATCCGCGTTTCGGACGCGCTCGCCGAAGGCCGCAAGCGCGCGCTCGAGACATGTCGCGATCGGCCCGGACGACATCGCCTTCCTGCAATATACGGGCGGGACGACCGGCGTGGCCAAAGGCGCGATGCTCCTTCATCGCAACATCGTCGCCAATCTCCTCCAGGCAAGGGCCTGGGTGCAGCCGTTCCTGGGCGACACGCGCGACATCATCATCACGCCGCTGCCGCTGTATCACATCTTCTCGCTGACGGCCAATTGCCTCGTCTTCATGACGCTGGGCGGAGAAAACGTGCTCATTCCCAATCCGCGGGACATCCCGGCTTCGTCAAGGAAATGGGCAAGTACCGGTTTACCGCGATCACCGGGGTGAACACGCTGTTCAACGCGCTCCGGCGACATCCGTGTCATCCAGCCGCCGGTTGGCGGCGCCTTCGGCTCCAAGCTCGACGTCTATCCCTACGAGCCCATCGCCGCGCTGCTGGCCCGTAAGACGGGACGTCCGGTCAAGGTCATCTATTCGCGCGAGGAGGAGTTCAAGGCGGCGCCGACGCGCCAGGCGGCGATCATCCACATGCGCACCGGATGCAGCCGCGATGGCGTGCTCACCTTCCGCACTGCCGACGTGCTGCTGGACAATGGCGCCTACACCTCTTGGGGGCCGACCATCCCGGTCATCATGATGCGCACCACCTCGGGCCACTATCGCGTGCCGGTGGTCGACTTCAAGGCGCAGGCGATCTACACGAACAACCCGTACGCCGGCTCGTTCCGCGGATACGGCAACGTCCAGACCACTTACGCCACCGCACAGCAGATGGACATGCTGGCCGACATGGTGGACATCGATCCCCTCGAGTTCCATCTCAAGAACGCGCAGAAGTCCGGCGAAGTCCACGCCGCAGAAGTCCTTCCTGCGTGAGTGCGCGCTTGCGGAATGCCTGGAAACAGCCGCCAGGGCCAGCGACTACAGCCGAAAGCGCAAGGACTACGCGGCGCAAAGGGACAAGCCCGGCCGCTACAAGTAGGGCATCGGCCTGGCCTCTTCGATCCACAACGCCGGCGGCGCCAAGATCCACAAGTCCGACGGCATCGGCACCATTCTCAAGGTGGACGACTACGCCCGCGTCACCGTGATCACCGGCGCCTCCGAAATCGGCCAGGGCATCGACGCGGTGATCACCCTGATCGTCGCCGAGGAGCTGGGCGTGCCGCTCGAACACGTGACCATCGTCAACAATGATTCCGACATCGCGCCATGGGACGTTGGCGTACACGCATCGCGCACCACCTTCATCGCCGGCAACGGAACGCGCCGTGCCGCGCGCAAGGCCAAGGCACAGATCCTGGCCGCCGCCAGGGAAGATGCTCGGCGAAGCGGCGGAGACGCTCGAACTGCGGGGCGGCTTCGTCGTGCGCGATGCGTGGGGGACGCCGTTGATCGACCTCGAACGCCTGTTGCGGCGGATGCACTTCCAGGCCGAGCCCGAGCTGGTGATGGTCACCGACTACTACGAGCCGAAGAGCAAGCCGGGAGGTGCGCCAACCACATCTCCGAGCCACTTCGCCACGTGTATTTCCATGCCGTGCACGTCGCGGAGATCACCGTCGACACGCTGACCGGCGAGATCAAGGTGGACAAGGTCACGGTAGCGCAGGATGTCGGCCGCGTCATCAACCGCATGGGTCTCGGGGGCCAGGATGGAAGGCGGCATCGCCATCGGCCTGGGCTACGCCCTGAGCGAAAACATGCGCATCGAGGAGGGCATGCTGAAGAATCCCTGCTTCCGCGATTACAAGCTCATCACCGCGCCGGAGATGCCGCCGCTCGACATGCACTTCATCGAAACCCACTGCGCCGAAGGTCCGTATGGCGCCAAGGGCATTTCCAGTTGCCGACGATCGTCATTGCGCCGGCCATCGCCAACGCGCTGTACAACGCCTGCGGGGTCCGCATCTTCAATCCGCCGATGTCGCCGGAAACGGTCGCCCGCGCCATCCACGAAAGAGGCAGCGAAATCCGCAAGGTGATCAACGACGGCATGTGCGACAGGGTGAGGGTTTGAGTCCGGATGAAGCTGAAGTACTGCGCCTGGCTTCGGGACAGCATGGGATGCGCCTCGGAACACATCGTTCTGCCGAACGAGGTCAAGAATGTGGGCATGTTGCTCGACTCGCTTCCGACCCAGGACGAACGCTTCAAAGGCGCGTTTGAATACATCGATGTCGTGCTGGTCTCGGTCAATCTCCGCTACGCAGATCGAGACATCCCGTGCACGACGAGGACGAAGTCATCTTCGCCCCCCCGATCGCGGGCGGCTGAGCGACGCGCCGAACATGCCTGCTGGAGTTCGACGATTGATCACGACCACCAGACCCGAGGACGCATTGCAGCCATGCGCTTGAATTTCCTAAGCTTAGCGGAGGCCGGTTGAAGCGGCGCACCGTGCTGTCGATGGAGCAGGCGCTGTCGCTGCCGTCGGCGACGCTGCGCTTCGCGCAGCTCGGCTGGCGCGTGATCCGCATCGAGGCGACGCCGTCGGCGACGCGCTGCCCGGCGATCCCAACCGCTACATCGGCAGCGCGCGTGGCCGACGACGACCGGCGCAGCTACTTCGTCGCTCCGAACGTCGGCAAGGAAGCGATCGCGCTCAACCTCAAGGACCCGCGCGGCCACGAGGTGCTGCGCGCGGCTGATCCGGAGCTCAACGTGGACGTGTTCTGCTGCAACACCGTGCCGTCGCGCTACGAGGCGCTCGGCATCGACTACGAGACCCTGTCGGCGGCGAAGCCCGATCTCATCTGGGCGGGCATCTCGGCGCTGGGGCCGGAGTATCCCGATGTGCCGGGCTACGACCCGGTGATCCAGGCGATGTCCGGCTACATGGAGGTGACCGGCGACCCGAACGGCCCGCCGATGCTCACCGGCATGCCGGTGATCGATCTCAAGGCCGGCGACGAGGTCTACGCGAACGTGATGCTGGCGCTGCTCGAGCGCGCCGAGACCGGCAGGGGCAAGGCGCATCGACGTCTCGATGCTGCAGGCCGCGGCGTCGTGGCTGATCACGGTGCTGCCGCTGGTCGACTTCGACTGCCAGCCCGACGAGATCACGCGCGCCGGCAACGAGCACCGCAAGTTCATCCCGACCAACGTGTACCCGGCGCGCGACGGGTTCGTGTACATGGCGATCGGCAGCGACGTGCAGTGGAAGCGGCTCACCGAGATCCGAGTTCGCGTCCATCGCGAACGAAGTGCGCAAGACGAACGAGGGCGGCACCGGGAGCGCGCCCAGATCCACGCCGACATCGCGGCGGTGACGCGCAGCACACGGCCGCGGAAATCCGCGCCGATCTGAAGCGCGCCACCATCCCGAACACGCTGATCCACGACATCCCGATGGTGCGCGACCAGCCGGCGCTGAGCGACGGCTGACGCGACGGTCACGCCGGCGGGCAAGACCATCCGCATGCAGCCGATGGCCGTCGATCTGCCGGAAGGGCGGACGGCGCTGCCGTTCCCGGCGAAGTACGGCCAGCACACGCGCGCGTGCTTGCCGAAGCGGGGTTGGCCGACGGCGAGGTGCAGGCGCTCGATGGCGAAGGCGTCATGGCATGAGGTGCCGACCCCGCAGTCCGAAGTTCCCAGCAGCCGCCCCCGGCGGCGGATTTCGTTTGTCAACAACAGAAGGAGACGCAATGAACCAGCTACGCTTTGCCGCCGTCGCACTGGCTGCCGCCCTCGTGGCCGCAGCCGCACAGGCCGAAATCACGATCGGGGTGTCGCTAGGCACCACCGGGCCGGGCGCCTCGCTCGGTGTGCCGTACAAGAACGCGTTCCAG
>CAWIAK010000018.1:0-681568 GCA_963834045.1 uncultured beta proteobacterium
TCGGCGCGCGGATCGGCTATGACGAATCGCTTGCGCATCTCGTTCAGGGCGGCGCCGATGCGATCCTGGTTCCTTCGCGCTTCGAGCCTTGCGGTTTGACGCAGCTCGCGGCCCTGCGTTACGGCGCGCTTCCCATCGTGTCCCGGGTGGGGAGGGTTGGCCGATTCGGTCGTCGACGCCAGCGACGGCAATCTGGCGTCAGATATCGCCACGGGAGTGCAGTTTTCCCCGGTAACGCGAGAGCAACTGGAGGTTGCGTTCGAACGCGCCCACGTGTTGTGGCGCGATCCGCGGCAATGGGGACGGCTGCAGGCGTGTGCCATGCGCACGGACGTGGGCTGGTCGTAAATCGGCAAGGAAATACGCGCAACTGTTTCGCGATCTGGTCGACGCTCGCGCAAGCTGACGCGTTACGAGCCCGATTTTCAGGTAGGCTGGCGCTTCGCCGAAAACCGTCGCGGCGTCCATGCAGTTCGCGCGCGCCAGACACGCGATGAACGCCCGCCGGCTACGCCGACGAGGTCCTCGACAAGTTCACCGCCGAGAATTACCACAAAGTGAAGGACGTCCTGCAGCCCGACTACGACTTCTCGGGCGGGGTCGAGGACCTCCAGATCCTGTTCCGCCTCGGCAACGAAATCGCCGAGGCGAAGGAGTACCCAGCGTGGAAACCAGGCAGCGAGTTCGCGCGATCGACACTGGCCGTTAAGCGCGAACCGACGTCGATGCGGCGTCGCCGGCTCTTAGCTGGACGTGAGCGCAGCGTAGCGGCGACCCTACGGCGTGCTTTTCGCCCGTGTTACCGAGCGCAGGTCCTTGAGTTCCGACCGCAGCCACTGGCCGCTCTGCACCGGGGCGCTGTTGCCGCATCTGACCAGATAGGGCTGGCCCGACATGCTGCTGCCCGACGCAGCCATCTCGATGAACTGCTCGGTGGTCTGCACCATGCCCCGGTCTTCGAGGTACTTGAGCTTCTGCGACAGATGCGATTTCGCCTCTGCCGCGGTATACCAACTGCCGTTGCGGTTGAATTCGCATCCCGAGGCCACCAGCCGCACCAGCAAGCCGTCGATCTCCGCCCTGGCCGCAGGAGACAAGGGCGCTGCGGTCGCCGCAATCGCAACGCAACAGGTCAGCAGCGACAGCAGCAATCGGCTCACAGGTTCCGCTCCTTCCGATGCCCGAGATGCGATGGCGCCGCCTACAGCAGCCATTCGATGGGGAGGATCGACAGCAGCTCGACGCCCATGCGCGTGGACCAGTCCGTCTCGGGCTCGGTGTCGTAGTGCTTCTCGCCCGATGCAGTTCGCTCGATCCATTCCAGGCTGTTGCCGTCCGGAGCCAGCCGTACCTCATACGCCAGCATCGGCACTTCGACATCGAAGAATCGGGTCAGACCCTGCGCGAGCACCGGATTGCTGAGCACCAGACCCATTTCGGTGTTGAGCCGCGCCGAGCGCTGGTCGAAATTGAACGAGCCGACGAAGATCCGGCGGCTGTCGACGGCGAGCGTCTTGGCATGCAGGCCGGAGGACGAGCCTGATCCGAACCGGTTGCGGGATTCGTTCGCTTCTTTCGTCGCGGTCGGCTTGATCTCGTAGAGCCGGACACCGGCCTGGAGCAGGTCGCGGCGGCGCTTCGCGTAGCCCGAATGCACCGACTTCTCGTCGGACGCCGCGAGCGAGTTGGTGAGGATGCGCACGGTCACGCCGCGTTTCGCCAGCGCCGCCAGCAGCTCGGTGCCGCCGTCGCCGGGCACGAAGTATGGCGAGACGATGTCGAGCATCTTTTCGGGCCGGCCCATCTTGCGCACGAGCTCCGGGAAGAGCAGCACGTCCGTCCGCTCCGTGGTGTCGAGCGTCTTGGCCGGGTCGTCGTACACGACCTCGGCGGCCGCCCACTCGAGCGCGAGTTTCCGGTCCAGCAGCTCGCGCACCAGCGGCGTCGCGCGCACCGCCTCGAGATAGGCGATCGATTCGGGGTCGGCGCGGTTCGCCACGAATTTGGCCTCGAGATTGGCGGTGCCGTCCGGCATTGGCGGACCGACGAAACCCGACGCCGGGTAGGCGGACGCGCTGTTCCAGTAGACATCGAACTCCTTGGACACCTCGGGCACCGCCGGTCCCACGGCGAGCACGTCCAGGTCGGCGAACGTGAGGCCGGCCCCGGCGCCGAAGTACTCGTCAGCGATGTTGCGTCCGCCTACGACCGTCGCCTGGTTGTCGGCGGTGAACGACTTGTTGTGCATGCGCCGGTTCACGCGGGTGAAATCGGTCACGAAGTTGAGCACGCGGTTGTCGCGAATGACGACCGGGTTGTAGAGGCGCACCTCGATGTTCGGATGCGCGTCGAGCGCGGCGATGGTGGAATCGAGCCCCTTCGTATTCAGGTCGTCGAGCAGCAGGCGCACGCGCACCCCCCGCTCGGCCGCCTGCCAGAGCGCCTGGAACAGCAGGTAGCCGACGTGGTCGCCATTCCAGATGAAGTATTGTGCGTCGAGCGACTTTTCTGCGGCGCCTGCGAGCAGGACGCGCGCGGCGAACGCATCGCGGGGGTCGGGCAGCGCATGGATGCCCGTCTTGCCGGGATTCGCAGCGACGCCGGGCGCAATCGCGCGGCCGAGCCGCGTCCCCGCCGTGTCAGTAAGGGCGGCGGTCTCGACGCGATCCTTTGGAGGGGGCAGCGTGGCGCAGCCCGTGACGACCACCGCGACAGCGACCAAGAGGGAGGACAGAATGCGGTTCATTTGAGTTCTCTAATGCCTCAGTACAGCGAGGCCCAAGGAAATTGGCGCCGTGGAGGCAAGCATACTGCAGCAGGTACGGAACCTCGGATTGCGCTCGCACCCTGCGGGTCTCTCAGCGGCCCCGGTCCTCCCAGTCCACCCAATCCACCGGGTGGGTCTTGAGATAGCTGCTGACGGCCGCACCCAGGGTCGGGAAGAAGGCCTCTTCGCCAAACCGCGCGAACAGCCCGAATCGCTTCAGCTTGTCCTTGACGGGATCCTTCATCTCGGCAAAACACAACTCGATGCCGGCCGCGCGCAGGGTTTCGTCCAATTCGGCCAGCATATCCGCGGCAGTGACGTCCACGCTGGTGACCGGTTCCGCCGCGACGACCAGCCAGCGCACCGGCGTAGGCGATGTGGCCACCGCATCCAGCACGCGGTCATGGAACAGTTCGGCGTTGGCGAAGAACAAGGGCGCATCCCAGCGAAACAGGACCAGGCCGGGGATCAGGCGGGCATCGGGATAGCGCGTGATGTCGTGGTAGCCCTCGACGCCCTCGGCGCGACCCAGGACCGCAGAGTGCGGGCGCCAGCCGTCCCACAGGAATTCGATCACGGCAATCACGATCGCCAGGCCGATGCCCGGAATCGCGCCCAGCACCGCCACGCCGACCGTACAGACGATCGATAGCCAGAACTCCCAGCGCTGGATGCGAAAGATTCGCCGAGGTCGGTGACCTCGATCAGGCCGATGGCCGAGGCGATCACGACCGCAGCCAATGCAGCTGGTGGGCAGATGCTGGAGGAGGTCCGGCGCCACCAGCAGCAGCAGGGCAACGCTGAGCGCGCCGACGACGCCGGTCAGCTGGGTTCTGGCGCCTGCGGCTTCAGCCACGGGCGTGCGTGACGAACTGCTGCTGATCGGAAAGCCCTGAAAGAATCCGGCGGCGAGGTTGGCGGCGCCGAGACCGACCATCTCCTGGTTGGGATCCACATAGCGTCCGCGTCCGCGCCGCATAGGAGCGCGACAACACGCTGGTGTCGGCGAACGACACCAGGGCGACGGCGCAAGCCGCCGATCAGGACCGGGACGATATCGGCGTAGGTGATCCACGGGATGGCGAACGCCGGCAGGCCTTGCGGGAGGGAGCCCAGGACCGACACGCCCGCGCGGGCCGCCAGGTCCAGCGCGCCCACGACGATGGTTGCTCCAACCACGGCGATCAGGATGCCCGGCACGCGCTTGCTGCCCTTCAGCAGCAGGATCACCGCCAGCGTGCCGGCGCCGACCAGGAACGCAGTCCAGTTGGCTCGGCCGTCAAGCACCGCCGTGGCGATGGCCCATACGTTTCTCACCGGCCCGTCGCTCTCGATCGAGAACCCGAACAGCTTGGGCAGTTGGCTGATCAATACCGTCAGCGCAATGCCGTTCATGTATCCATAGCGGATCGGCTTGGAAAGGAGTTCGGTGACGAATCCCAGGCGCGCTACGCCGGCCAGAATGCACACGGTCCCGGATACGATCGCCATCATGCCGGCCAGGGCGACGGCACGCATCGGGTCGCCGCCAGACAGCGGCAGGACGACGGCGAGGATGACGGCAGCCAGCGAGGAGTCGGGTCCCAGCACCAGGATGCGGCTGGGACCGAACAGCGCATAGGCCAGCAGCGGAACGATGGTCGCGTAGAGGCCGTAGATGCCCGGCACCCCCGATGCCACCGCATAGGCGATCCCGACGGGCACCAGCATCGTGGTCAGCACCAGTCCGGCCACGATATCGTGGCGCAGCCAAGCCGACTGGTAGCTGCGCAGGGTCCGCAGACCCGGCAGCCAGCGTCCCCAGCCGGGCTCGTCGGCGGCCTTCATCCGGCGCGCAATCCGGCCCGGTTCAGGCGGGGGAGGCGAAGATACCGAATCGCTCATTGGACCGATGCCTCTTGGTGGACAGCGCACGCGCTTGACGCAAGCCAGGGAGAAACTGTCCTGACGTTGTCCGCCTACGGACTCCGCTGAAATCCTAGCCTGACTGCCCGGGTCTGACTAGCGCACGACCAGGGTTAGGAGGCAGCGGCATCAGCTTGCGAGTCCTCATCACGGAATGAGCCGGACGGCATAGCGCCAAAAGCAGCCCTAGTGCCCAAACGGTCACATCGCCCACGGAAGGGGTACGATTGAGATGACCCGCCTATGAATGGCGTTTCAATCCGTCACCGAAAGCGGGTCCGAGGCACAACCCATTCGCATCGGAGGCAACATGATCGGGAAATCCGTTGGTTCGATTGTCAGCGGTAAGAAGATTCAGGAACTGATCGCGGTACCGGCTACGGCCACTGTGTCCGAGGCGGTGTCAAAGATGAGCGAAAAGGGCGTCGGCGCGATCTTGATCGGGAATTCGCAGAACACCGTCGACGGGATTTTTACCGAGCGGGACCTGATGATCCGGGTCGTCAATGCCGGGCTGGACGCCAAGTCCACCAAGATCGGCACGGTGATGAGCTCGCAGGTTAGGCGGGTGGAGGGATGGACCAGCCTCGAGGACGCGTTGAGCATGATGGTGATTCACGGGTATCGACACTTGCTGGTCGAGGACGAAGGCAAGATCAAGGGCATCGTTTCGATACGAGATCTCATGGCTTCGATGGTGATCCCTGATACGCCAATGGCGCACGAAGGGCGTGCTCAGGTAACGCGCGGCCTCGCCGAGGCAACTCTGCGAGTCGCCGCGAGCGCAAAACCGGGAGCAGGCGCCGGGCCGTAGCGCAATGCTGCCGGAGCGAGGCGATCGTCTACGCCGTCCTCCTGGCGGCGGAGCGACCGCCAGCGTCAACGTCGCCTGAGGGAATCCGGAAGAAGTCCTTTCGCCTCTCTGCGTGCGAAGTCCAGGAAGGCCCGCGCGACCGGCGACAGCCGCTTGCCTTGCGGATACACGAGATACCAGTGGTTCTCGAGCGGGAAACCTTCGACGTCGAGGCACAGGTATCGCGACGATTCCGGATCGAGTCCGAACGTGTGGCGGGACATGATGGTGACGCCAAGGCCCGCAAGGATGGCCTCCTTGATCGCCTCGTTGGTCGGGAGTTCCATCCGGATTCGCGGACTGAGCCCATGCGCGCGGAACAGGCGCATCGCGATTCGCCGCGCGCCCGAACCTTCCTCCCGGATGAGAAACGGTTCGCGGGCGAGGCGTGCGAACGGAATGTTTCTTTCCGAAGCGAGCGGGTGGTCGTCGCGCGCAAGGACGACGAGGGGATTGGGCAGCAACTCCTGCGCCACAACGGCGTCCATCTCCGGCCATCGGCAAAGAGATAGAGATCGTCCTCGTTGCGCTTTAGCCTCTCGACCAGGGTCTGCCGGTTGTGGGCCTGCAACGAGGTCTCGACACCAGGGTGGACTCTTGCAAACGCGCCCAGCAGTCGCGGCGCGAAGCAAATCCCCGTTGTGCTCACGGCGAGCTTCAGCCGCCCCGACTCCAACGCTCGCAGGGCGGATAGCGATTCGTCGAGCGTCGCGAACACGCGGAATATTTCCTCGCAACTATCGTGCACGCGCCGGCCGGCCTCCGTGAGATACAGGCGCTTGCCTATCTGCTCGACGAGGGCGACGCCGACCGTCCCGGAGAGTTTCTTGATCTGCACCGAGGCGGTGGGCTGCGCCATATGCAGTTCCTCGGCGGCTCGCGCGAAGCTTCCCAGCCGCGCAACGGCCTCGAACAGCCGCAACTGCGGCAGCGTCCCATGCCTCATGTAACGGTGGATGTCGGGTTGTGACATGGCGACTCCCTTTGTCGCGTTGTGCCATGCCGCCGTGCCTGAAGCAATGCACAGCGGCCTTCACCTCACCGATGAAGGCCGCCGTCTGGACGTACCTTCACCCGCTGGGCAAAGGTCTCGCTTGCATGGTGTGGATGCCGACGCGACCGGGGCAAAGCCCGTATTGACGACCGCGTCACGATGGCCGGGGGACCATCGAAGCTACTCCCCTTTGGAGGGAGCCCCGGCAACTCGCCGGGACACGACTGACTTTTAGCACGCTGGAAATCTCGGAGCAAGCGGGCCATCGGCACCGGGCTTGATCCGCATCAGGGATCCATCAATAAACGTAATCGAATCCATTGCCTGGCGTATCCATGCCTTCGCTTTCGTAACGGATTGCGTTATGCCATTCAACTGTTTGCCGGTTGCACCTCCCGCCATACTGAACTCACCGAATCCGAAGCCGCCACTTGGCGAATCGGGCCGCGGAATCGGATCAATCAGTAGGAGGCTCGCATGCACGACAGACAGGCCCACTGCAAGTCGATTGAAGCGCTCGTGAGCAGCTATCGGACCGACCTTGATCGAGGCCTGACAACACCGGAGGCGCAGGACCGGCTGCTGAAGTTCGGCGCGAATGAACTGACAAAGGAAGAGCGCACCTCACCGTTCGCGCTGTTCCTTGCCCAGTTCAAGAACACGCTCATCATCATCCTGCTCGTGGCGACGATACTTTCCGCGTTGCTGGGCGAGCTCGTCGACGCGGCCATCATCGCGGTGATCGTGCTGTTCTGCGCCGTGCTGAGTTTCGTGCAGGAATATCGTGCCGACAATGCCCTGAAGGCGCTGAAGAAGATGCTGGCGCCGACGATAAGGGTAATGCGGGATGGCGCCGAAACACGCATCCCATCTCGCGAGGTCGTTCCCGGTGACGTCATGCTCCTGGAGGCTGGCGACCGCCTGCCGGCGGATGGCCGCCTGGTGGAAGTTCACTCTCTCCAGTGCGACGAGGCTCC
The DNA here is from genome assembly GCA_963834045.1 of uncultured beta proteobacterium. Taxonomy (GTDB): domain Bacteria; phylum Pseudomonadota; class Gammaproteobacteria; order Burkholderiales; family Casimicrobiaceae; genus VBCG01. Next base: position 7,497 of record CAWIAK010000018.1, read on the forward strand.
TCTCACCGGGGAATCATTTCCGGTCGAGAAAGCGCTGACGCTGATCTCGCCGGAGGCGGCGGTCGGTGATCGCCGCAACGTTGTCTTTACCGGGACCACGGTGACCTATGGCCGCGGAAAGGCGATCGTGACGAGCACCGGGATGCACACCGAATTCGGCAGGATCGCCGAGCAGGTCTCGGCGGTAAGTGCCGAGGCGTCGCCGCTCGAGAAGCGCACCGAGGAAATCGGGCGCTGGCTGGGACTGATCGCGCTGGGCGTTTGCGGCATCGCCATCGTGGTCAGCATCGCGCGGGCATGGATGGGAAACGAACTCAATCTCGGGCTGGTGTTGACGATCACCATGTTTGCCATCGCGCTTGCAGTGGCCGCCGTTCCGGAAGCGCTGGCGGCCATCGTAACCGGTGCCCTCGCAGTCGGGATGCACGAGATGGCAAAGCGCAATGCGCTCGTGCGGCGCATGCCGGCCGTGGAGACGCTCGGATGCACGACGGTGATCTGCTCCGACAAGACGGGCACGCTGACCAAGGGCGAGATGACTGCGCGCAGCCTGTTCGTGGGCGGCCGCTCGATCGCGGTCAGCGGAGCGGGATATGCCCCCGACGGGACTTTCGATCCGCCGCTTGCCGCGGACGACGCTGCGGTGCGCCTCATGCTTACGGGAGGCGTGCTGTGCAGCGACGCCGTGCTGGGCGACGCCAACGGGCGCTGGTCGGTCAAGGGCGACTCCACCGAAGGGGCGTTGATCGTTTTGGCGGCAAAGGCAGATCTGCAGCAGCAGGCGAGACGCGGAGATGCTCCCCGCATCGCGGAATTTCCGTTCAGCTCGGAGCGCAAGCGGATGACCACCGTTCACCGCATGCCCGATGGCCGTCGTTTTGCCTTCGTGAAGGGCGCCCCCGAGGTGCTGCTGGAGCGATGCGCGTCGGCGCAGTACGCCGACCGGCCGCAGGCGCTCACGATGCGGCGCGGTCGCAGATTCTTGCCGCGAACGAGGCGATGGCGATGAGCGCGCTGCGCGTGCTGGCCATCGCGTACAGGGACGTCGGAGCGGACGGAGCGCACGAAGCGGACGCGGTTGAGCGCGACCTGACTTTCCTCGGGCTGATCGGCATGATGGATCCACCTCGTGACGAGGCGAAGGAAGCCGTCAGGGTCTGCCGCGAAGTGCACATCCGCCCGATCATGATCACGGGAGACCACAGCCTGACGGCCGTGGCGGTGGCCACGGAGGTCGGCATTTTCCGCGAGGGCGACAGGGTGCTCACCGGTGACGAACTCGGTCGCATGAGCGATGAGGAGTTCGAGTTGATCGTCGACCGGGTGAGCGTCTACGCCCGCGTTTCACCGATGGACAAGCTGAAGATCGTGCGCGCCTGGAAGAACCGCGGCGAAATCGTCGCCATGACAGGGGATGGAGTGAACGATGCGCCGGCGCTGAAACATGCCGACATCGGTATAGCCATGGGAATCAGCGGCACCGATGTCGCGAAGGAAGCCGCCGACATGGTGCTTGGCGACGACAATTTCGCAACCATCGTGCGCGCGATCGAGCGCGGCCGCTGGATCTACGACAACATCAAGAAATATCTGACCTATCTGTTGCGCTCCAACATCACCGAAGTGGTGGTGCTGGGCGGCGTCGTCATCGTGGTGGGACCGGAACTGTTGCCGCTGTTGCCCGCAGCGATTCTCTACATCAACCTGGCCACCGACGGGCTGCCGGCGCTGGCACTCGGCGTTTCCCCGCCCGACCGCGACATCATGAAGCGGCCGCCGCGCGACCCGAGCGAGAGCATCTTCTCCCGCGATGTTCGTCTTCTCGTGCTCCTCGGCGTCCTGATCGAGTGCCCGATCTTTCTATGGATCTACTTCGACAACTATGCCGACATCGAAGGAGCCAGGACGAGAATCTTTCTGCTATTCGTCTTTGTCGAGCTGTTCATTTCCATGTGCTTCGTGTCGCTGCGCCACAGCCTTTTCCAGGCGCCGCCGCACAAGTGGCTTCTGCTGGCCATGGCGTGGGAGCTCGGTCTGTTCGTCGTGCTCATCCAGTTCGCCGCCGTGCGTGAGACGTTTGGAATTCGGATGCCGACCGGTGCCGACCTGGCAATGGCGCTGGGGGTCAGCGTGCTGGTCGTGGCCGCGATCGAAGCGACCAAGGCTTTCCTGAGGATGAGCACCGCAACGCCATCCGCGGGCAACGGCCGGCTACTCGACCTAGCGGCGGGCAGGGTCGCGCCGGGCGGCGCAAATCCAACGTCGGACACGCAACTGGTCGCAGGAGGAAACACCGTGATGAAGATCCTGGTTCCCGTCGGAGGCACTCGCAACGACAAATTTGCCGTTCAGAGCGTCATCAAACGGTTCATGAACAACACTTCGATGGAAGTGCATCTCGTCAACGTCCAGACGCCGTTCTCGGCCCACGTCGCGCTCTTCACGAGCGCGCATAGTCGCCACGCCTATCATCGCGAGCAGGCAGAACGGGCATTGGCTCCAGCCAGGGAGATGCTGGACAAGTTCTCCATCCCGTACGCGGTGCACATGGAAGTGGGCAACCGCGCGAGGATGATCACGGATGCAGCACGGCGCCTGCATTGCGATGAGATAGTGATGGCGACCGCGCGCAAGAACTCCCTCACGCGGCTCGTCGAGAGCTCGGTCACCGACAAGGTGATCGAGCTCACCCCGGTCCCCGTCGAGGTCATCGCGGGCGACTCGATGTCCCGGTGGGAGCGTTATGGCATTCCGGCCGCGATCGGCACCGCGGTGGCGATTGCGTTTGCGATCGAGGACTGACACCCCACCCCATCACAGGGAGGGCACCTGCTAGCGGTCGAACGGCCGGACGAAATCGCGGCCGCGGTGACGCAGTTGCTTCGCGCGACGAGCGAGGTCACGAATCCGCCGGCGCGGTGCGCGCCAGCGCGCGGATCAATTCGCCGAGCGACCACGCCTGGAACGGACAGCCGCGCGGCGTGTGCGGCGGATCGCCGTCGGCAATTTCGCTGACGTGGCCCAGGCCCGCGACATTCAGGTGATCGAGCAACGGCGCGAGAAAGCGGCGCCTTGCTTCCGTGCGATGCGCGTCATCGTCGCCGTTCACGTTGAGCCACGCGTCGACGAACGGGCCGACGAGCCAGGGCCAGACCGTACCTTGGTGATAGGCGCCGTCGCGTCGAGTCACGCCGCCTTCACAGCGCGGGCGGTAAGCCGGGTCGCTGCGCGCCAGCGTGCGCAGGCCGAGCGGCGTGACGAGTTCGCGCTCGACGACGGCCACCAGATTCCTCGCGGCCTCGCCGCCGGCGATTGCGATGCGGAAGCCCGCCCGCGGCGAGGATCTGGTTGGGGCGTACGCTGCCGTCGACGCGCCCGCGCACGTGATCCACGTCGACGACATCGTAGGAGACATCCGGTGGCGGAATTCGGGAAGCGCGCGGCAAACGCTGCCTGCGCGCGGTCGGCCAGTCGCCGCATGATGTCCTCCGGCGCAGCGCAACGCGTTGATCCACAGCGCCTGGATTTCCACGGGCTTGCCGATCCGCGGCGTGATCACGCGGCCGTCGACGCGCGCGTCCATCCACGTGAGCTGCACGCCCGGGACGCCGCACGCGAGCAGGCCGTCATCGTCCATCCGGATGCCGAAGCGCGTCCCCGCCGCGTAGCCGTCGAGGATCGCGAACGTGGTCGACATCAGCCGCGCGCGCACTGACGCCTCCGGGCGCGCCGCGGCGAGGAACTCGTGGACGACGATCACGAACCACAACGACGCGTCGACCGAATTGAACTCCGGCGCGCCGCCGTGTTCGGGAAAGCGATTGGGCAGCATGCCCTCGGACACGGTGCCCGCCCACGCCAGCAGGATCGATCCGGCAACGTCGTGGCGCCCGCGCGCGAGCAGCAGTCCGCGCATGGCGATGAACGTATCGCGGCCCCAGTCGGCGAACCATGGAAAGCCGGCGATGATCGTGTCGCCCAGGTTGCCGCGGACGACGTACGATTCGGCGGCGCGATCCAGCGGCGCCAGCAGCCGGCGCCGCGCCGGCCTCCCGTTCCCGCACTCGCGCAGCCGCCGTTGCTGCGTCGACGTCCAGATGGTCGCCCGCGCGCAGCACGACGACGGCATCGCGCCGTGACAGGTCGAAGTGGAACGTGCCGGGAGCGCCCAGATCCTCGATGTGGTCGAGTCCGCGCGCCGCTTCTTCGCTGTAGTCGAAATTGCGATACCACGCGGGTTCGTGCACGTAGCTGCCGTTGGTGAGCGCCGTGACCGCCGGCAATGCCGGGTAGGGATGCCACGCGACGTTGCCGCCGATGTCGCGCGCCGCAAAAGCGAACGCGTCGTTCTCGTGCATCAGCGCGTGGTAGTCGCGGCCCGACAGCAGCGGACGCACGCGAAGATGCACACCCGGCGTGCCGCGGGCGAGCCGCCAGGCGAGCAGCACGCTGCCGTCCTGGCGATCGACGATCAGCTCGTGGATGATCTCGATTTCGTCTGCGACCGCGAAACGTCCAGCGTGGCCAGGGCTCGTGCGTGAACGCGGCCAGGAAGTCGATCCCGCGCGGATGCACGACGTCGGGCGCATAGTGCTGCGTGCTCAGCGGAAAGGTGCCGGAGGGCGTGTCCACCCACGCTTCGAATCCGTTGACGAGGACCACGCGGTCGGAAGGCGGCGCGCGCGCCACCAGCAGCAGCGCGTGATAGCGGCGAGTGCGAAACATGCCGACGGTGCCGGAGGCGTAGCCGCCGCTGCCGTCGCTTTCCAGCCACTCGTCCTGCAGCGATGCGGGGCTCACTGCTCCTGCTTCACCACGCCGAGGCTGTCATCGCGCGTCAGTCCCGGCAGGCTTGTTCTGCAGCGCGTACTCCGCGTATTGGTGGATCAGCTTGGCGACGACGCCGGTCCACCCGGTCTGGTGGCTGGCGCCCAGGCCCTCGCCGGTATCGCCGTTGAAATATTCGTAGAACGATATGAGATCGCACCAGTGCGGATCGGTCTGGAACTTGGCGCGGTTCCCGTTCATCGGCCGCCGGCCCGCGTCGTCCTGCAGGAACAATTCGATCAGGCGGTAGGAAAGATCGGTGGTCACTTCCCACAGCGTGGCCTCGTTGCCCGATCCGGCGGGCAACTCCACCTTGAACTGGTCGCCCAGGTAGTAGTGGTGTTTCTGCAGCGATTCGATCAAAAGGAAATTGAGCGGGAACCACACCGGGCCGCGCCAGTTGGAGTTGCCGCCGAACAGTCCCGACGTGGACTCGGCCGGCGCATAGTCCAGCGAAAAGTGTTGGCCGTTGATGTCGAGCATGAACGGATTCGCGGCATGGTGCTTCGACACCGAGCGCACGCCGTTCGGACTCAGCAGTCCTTGCTCGTCCAGCACCTTGGTGAGGATGCGCCGCAGCTTGGCGGAGTCGACGATCCCCAATCGAACGCGGTCTTCGATTCCCAGGTGCGTCGGGTCCGCGATGCCGGTCAGCAGGTCCGGCCGGTACATCGCGAACCAGCGCAGGCGCTCGCCGAAATCCGGAAACGCCTCCAGGCTGCGCCTGTCGCCGATGCCGATGGCGAAGATGGGGATCAGTCCCGCGATCGACTGGACGTCGATGCGAAAGCAGCGGCCGTCGGGAAATTTCAGCACGTCGTAGTAGTAGCCATCCTTGTCGTCCCACAGGCCATCCTGCCGGCCACCCATGTGGTTCACCGCTGCGCCGATGTACACGAAGTGCTCGAAGAACTTGGTGGCGATGTCCTCGTAGACGTCGTCCTCCTTGGCCAGCTCCAGCGCGATGCCGAGCAGGTTGAGGCAGTACATGGCCATCCAGCTCGTGCCGTCGGCCTGCTCGAGTTGCCCGCCCACCGGCAGTCCCGACGTGCGGTCGAACGCGCTGATGTTGTCCAGCCCCAGGAAGCCGCCTTCGAAGATGTTGTTGCCTTCGGCGTCCTTGCGGTTGACCCACCACGTGAAGTTGAGCAGCAGCTTCTGGAAGACCTTCTCGAGGAACTTGCGGTCGCCGCGGCCGTACATCTTCTGTTCGATCTGGTAGACGCGGATGGCCGCCCAGGCGTGAACGGGCGGGTTCACGTCGCTGAACGCCCATTCGTAGGCGGGGATCTGGCCATTCGGGTGCATGTACCACTCGCGCATCAGCAGCAGCAGCTGGTCCTTCGCGAAATCGGGGTCGATCATCGCCAGCGGCACGCAGTGGAACGCCAAGTCCCACGCGGCGAACCACGGGTACTCCCACTTGTCGGGCATCGACAGCACGTCGCCGGCGGCGAAGTGCCGCCAGTTGTGGTTGCGCCCGTTCTTGCGCTCCTCGGGAGGCTTGAAGCCGGCCTTGTCGCCGTCGAGCCAGCGATTCACCATGTAGCGGTAGTACTGCTTGCTCCACAGGAGGCCGGCGAAGGCCTGCCGCTGCACGTTGCGCATGTCGTCCGACAGCGGGAACGGCGTGATGCGATGGTAGAACGCATCGGCCTCGAGCTGCCGCTGGACGAACGTCGCGTCGAAGTGATGCGAAAAAGGCGTGGCGAGATCGGCCGTCCGGACACAGGCGCAGGCAGATCACCGTGGATTCCCCGGCGGGAACGACGCGCGCGTAGTGCGCGGCGGCCTTCGTGCCGGTCCGGTCCGGATTGACCGCGTCGCGCCGGCCGTGCACGAGGAAGTTGTCGAACGCGTCCTTCACGTACGGCTGCGCGTTGGGTTGGCCGAAGATGCGCTGCGTGTTCGTGTCGTTCTCGGTGAACAGCAGGTCGTCGGGCGTCTCGCAGTAGAGCACGTACGGCGGCAGCGACCGGTGCGTGGTCTTGAGCGCGGTCACGTCAGAACCGACTCGCGCGACCTCGATCCGCGGCTTGACCATCCCCATCGAGTCCGGGTACCACGTCCACACGTTCTTGAACCACAGCGTCGGCAGCAGGTGCAGCGGCGCCGCGTCCGGGCCGCGATTGGTGGCCGTGATGCGGATCAGGATGTCGTCGGGCGTCGCCTTCGCGTACTCGACCAGGACATCGAAGTAGCGGTCGTCGTCGAAGACGCCGGTGTCGAGCAGCTCGTATTCCGGTTGCAGGCGGCTGCGGCGGCGGTTTTCCTCGACCAGGTCGCTATAGGGAAAGGCCCGCTGCGGATACTTGTACAGGTACTTCATGTACGCGTGGCTGGGCACGTTGTCGAGGTAGAAGTAGTACTCCTTCACGTCCTCGCCGTGATTGCCCTCGGGACCGGTCAGGCCGAACATCCGCTCCTTGATGATCGGATCCCGGCCATTCCAGAGCGCCAGCGCGAAGCAGAGCTGCTGGCGGTCGTCGCAAATGCCCGCGATGCCGTCCTCGCCCCAGCGGTAGGCGCGCGAGCGCGCGTGATCGTGGGGAAAGTAGTCCCAGGCCGATCCGGACGCGCTGTAGTCCTCGCGCACGGTGCCCCATTGCCGTTCACTCAGGTAAGGTCCCCAGCGCCGCCACGGCACTTTGCGATCGCGCGCCGCGGCCAGCCGCTGTTCTTCCGCGGTCGGCGGCGGCGGGTTCGTGCTTGGCGGCGCCTGCTCTTCAGTCGGTTTCTGCGAGGCCATGTCCGGGGATGTGTGTCGCGTGGTGGCCGATGGTGAACGCGAAGGGCCGGCCACGCAAGGCGCCGCACGCGGCGCCGTCGCATTGCGCCAAATAAACCGGGACGGAAATCCTCGGCAGCCTTCCCCGCGGGCCCGCGGCCATGGATAATCGATCCGTTGCCGACCGGTAGCACGTTCTCGCCCGACTTCCACTGCCAGCCAAAGGAGATTGCCATGCCGCAAGAAACATCCTCAGCCAGCCGCCGCCGCTTTTTCAAGATCACCGCCGTGGGCCTCGCCGCCGCGCCGTTTGCCTCGGCGCTCATGAGCGGCACCGCGCACGCCGTCGACACCGTAAAGGAATCCGATCCGACGGCAGCCGCGCTGGGCTACGTCGTCGACGCGACGAAATCCGCCAAGCGCACCGACAAGGCGGCGACCTGTTCCACGTGCAGCCTCTTTTCGGGCAAGGCGGGCGCAGCCGATGGTCCTTGCACGATCTTTCAGGGCAAGCTGGTCAGCGCCAAGGGATGGTGCACCGCGTGGGTCAAGAAGGCCTGAACATGTAGCGGAAAGGCCGCTGCCGGACTTCGGCCGATCCTGATCTGCGCGTTGGCCCCGCCGCATCGGGGCGGAAGCACGGGAGAATCGCCATGGCGGCGGCAACCGACTCGCATCTGGCCGGCCCGGAGGTCATCGATGTCGGCTATGTGACGCTGGTCGCCGGTGCGGCGGCGATCGGCGGCTTTCTCTTCGGCTACGACAGCGCGGTGATCAACGGCGCGGTCCCGGGCATCCAGGCGACGTTCAAGTCCGGGTCCGCGGCGACGGGCTTCGCCGTGGCGTCGATCCTGATCGGGTGCGCCATCGGCGCGCTGTTCGCGGGCCGCATCGCCGATATCGTCGGCCGCCGCCGGACATTGCTGTTCACCGGCATCGTGTTCACGTTGAGCGCGCTGTGGACCGGCTTCGTCGGCTCGGAGACGATGTTCAACGCGGCGCGGTTCGTCAGCGGCATGGCCGTCGGCGCGGCGAGCGTCGTGTCGCCGGCCTATATCGCCGAGGTATCTCCCGCCTCGATCCGCGGCCGCCTGACGTCGCTCAACCAGATGGGCATCGTCGTCGGCATCTTCGTCGCGCTGCTGGTGGACTATCTTGTCGCCGCCGCGGCGGGCGGCGTGACGAACACGTTCTGGTTCGGGCTGGAAGCGTGGCGCTGGATGTTCCTGAGCGAAGCCGTGCCCGCGCTCGCGCTGGTCCTCGCCGCGTGCTGGATTCCGGAGTCGCCGCGCTACCTCGTCCGCAATGGCCGCGACGGCGAGGCGCTCGCGGTGATGCAGCGCATCTCGCCGTCCATCGGACCTGCGAAGATCGACGAGATCAGGGCGACGTTCGCCGGCGAGCGCAAGGCGCGGCTCGCCGACCTGCTGGGGCCCGACAACCGCCTGCTGCCGGTGGTGTGGATCGGCATCGCGCTGTCGTGCCTGCAGCAGTTCGTCGGCATCAACGTGATCTTCTACTACGGCACGACGCTGTGGGAGGCGGTCGGCTTTTCCGATGCCGACTCGCTGCGGATCAACGTCATCAGCAGCACGATCAACATCGTCGCGACCGTCATCGCGATCTCGCTGATCGACCGGATAGGCCGCCGGCCGCTGCTGCTGTGGGGCGCCGTCGGCATGGCGGTGACGCTCGGCGTCCTTGCGCTGATGTTCGCCACCGCCACCACCGGCGCCGACGGCAAGGTGACGCTCTCCCATGGCGAACGGCCTGGTCGCGCTCGTCGCCGCCAACCTGTACGTGCTGGCGTTCGGCGTGTCGTGGGGGCCGGCGGTGTGGACGATGCTGAGCGAAATGTTCCCCAACCGGGTGCGCGGCTCCGCGCTGGCGGTGGCGGCCACCGCGCAGTGGCTGGCGAACTGGCTGATCACGGTGACGTTCCCGATCATGCTCAAGAACATGGGCTCGGCGCTCGCCTATTCCGTGTACGCGTTCTTTGCCGCGGTGGCGATCTTCTTCGTCGTGCGGTACATCAGCGAGACCCGCGGGCGCACGCTCGAGGAGATGTGATGTTGCGCTGGATATCGCGGGCATCGCGAATCGCGCTCGTCGCGGCAATGTTCGCGCAGCCGCCAACGATCGCGTACGCGCAATTCGAGGCCGTGCCGAGTCCCGCGAAGCCCGACAATGCGTACGACCGCGCCGTCGCCAATCCCAAGCAGGACCATGCCGCGCGCTCGATCCTGGACGGTCCCCCCTATGCCCAGCAGCGCGAGCCCATTGCGGACGACGATGCCGTGCAAGGCGTGCTGCAGACCGGCGACGCGCAATCGTGGCCGCGCCTCTATCGCGGCGGCGACCTGCTCGTCACGGGCCTGCTGAATGGCGCCGTCGCGCTGTTCGGCATGACGCAAAACCTGTTCGGACCGCCCGCGGCGCTCGCGCCTGCCGGGTACAAGACGAACCCGCAGTGGGGCGAGTTCTTCATCGAGCCGGGATTGAGCGCGACGTACCGTCTGGGGCCGTCGGCGACGCTCTACGGCAGCTTCGCGTACATCGAGTCGAGCACGCGCGGCATGGACAATTGTTGCGTGGACAACATCTATTACGGGAACCGCGAGCTGCTGTTCGGCGGCATTCGCTGGCGCGACTCCGACAGCGGGCTCTCGCTGGACGCGTCGTATGGCCAGCAGGACTTCACCGTCGGCAACCAGATGCTGCTGGGGCGCGCGGGCAGCAACGGCGCGCACCGCGGCGCCAATCAGATCGGGCCGCGCAATGCCTGGGCCAATGCGGGCATCGTCAAGGCCGCGTGGCAGGATTTCAACGTGCAGGCGTTCTATTTGAAACCCAACGAAGAGCCCACCGAGGCGACCGGCACCATTTTCAACGGCATCAACGCCGAGTGGCTTCCCGCCGGTCCCGTGCGGCTGGGCTTCATGTACCTGTATGTCCCCGACTCGAATATCGTGACGCGCGACCAGCTCAACATCTACGATCTGCGTGCCCGCGTGCATCCGGTGCCGTCGACGCCGCATTTCTGGATCGACGGCGAATACGTGTGGCAGCGCAAGAGCAGTGTCGCCGCCGACGGCTGGTATGCGCAGGCCCAATACAACGCGCTGGAAACGGCGTGGAAGCCGCTCTTCTCGCTGCGCTATTCGTCGTTGTCCGGCGACCGGCCCGGCAGCACGCGTTGGGAAGGCTTCGACCCGCTGTATTTCTCGGGCAGCGATCCCAACTGGTACCAGGGACAGATCGGCTCGTCGATCTTCAACAACACCAATCTCCACACGGCCAGCGCCTCGGTGGTGCTGACACCCGACGACAGGAACATCGTCGAGTTGCGCTACCTGTACTTCACGGCGGATCAGGTGAACTCGCCGCTCGCGATTCCTGCGGTCGGCGCCGCGCCGGCCAGCGGCGGCGGCGTCCCTACCAAGGCGCTGGCCAGCGAGTTCGACGTCAGCTATACCTACACTTTCAACAAGAACGTGAACATGAATGCCTTTGCCGCGTATGCGTCGCCGCTGGCCGGCTACAAGGAGCTCTATGCGTCCTACGGCGGCAGCGCCAGCGGCTGGTGGTTTCTCGGAACCCAGCTGAACGTCAGCTACTGAGGGTCTGTCCTTTGCCATGAGCGAAGCTCTACCGATCACCTATCTCGCGCGGCACGGCGAAACGGAATGGAGCCTGTCCGGGCGGCACACGGGCCTGACCGATCTGCCGCTCACGACGCGCGGCGAACAGGATGCGCGCGAATTGGGCGTGCGGCTTTCGCAACTGGACATTTCCCGGGTATTTACCAGTCCGTTGCAGCGCGCTTCGCGCACCTGCGCGCTGGCGGGCTTCGGCGATCGCGCGGAGGCCGACCGCGACCTGGTCGAGTGGGACTATGGCGAGTACGAAGGCCGGACGACGCGCGAGATACGGCTAAGCCGGCCCGGATGGTCGCTGTTTCGCGACGGCTGCCCCGGCGGTGAGGCGCTGGGCGAAATCGGGGCGCGGGCGGACCGCGTCGTGCAACGCGTGCGCGCCGAGCCCGGCAATGTCCTGCTGTTCTCTTCCGGCCATTTCCTGCGCGTGCTCGCGGCGCGCTGGCTCGACCTGGATCCGGCGTCGGGACAACGGTTCGTCCTCGGCACCACCGCGTTGTGCGCGCTCGGCTACGAGCACGACCGTTCGGAACCGGTGATCCGCCTGTGGAACCAGGTCGCCCCCGCCGGTCCGTGACGCAAGTGGTTCTGGAGTATGATTTGACGGCATTGCATGGCGCCCGAAGTCGGCCCCGGCGGCGCCACGCTCCTCCGACAAGTGACAGGTGAACCGATGAACGCGACCCGGAAGCTGCACGATATCGGCCAGAGCCTTTGGCTCGACAACATCACGCGCGACCTGCTCGAGAGCGGGACGCTCGAACGCTACATCGGCGAACTGTCGGTGACCGGTCTCACGTCGAATCCGACGATCTTCAACAACGCCATCAAGAACAGCAGCGATTACGACCCGGCGATTCGCAGCAAGCTGAAGGCCGGCAAAGCGGGCGAGGACCTGTTCTTCGAGCTGGCGATCGACGACGTCACGCGCGCGGCCGACATGTTCCGGCCGGTCTTCGCGCGCACCGGCGGCGTCGACGGCTATGTATCGCTCGAAGTATCGCCTCTGCTCGCGCACGACACGAGCACGACGCTGCGCGTGGCCAAGGAGCTGCATGCAAAGGCCGGCCGCCCGAACCTGTTCATCAAGATACCCGGCACGAAGGAGGGGCTGCCGGCGATCGAGGAGGCCATCTTCGCCGGCGTGCCGATCAACGTGACGCTGCTCTTCTCGCGCGAACACTACATCGCCGCGGCCGAGGCGTACCTGCGCGGCATCGAACGGCGCATCGCCGCGGGGCTCGACCCGGACGTGGGCTCTGTGGCGTCCGTATTCATCAGTCGCTGGGACGCCGCGGTCGCCGGCAAGGTGCCCGCGCCGCTGGCCAATACGCTCGGCATCGCGATCGGCCAGCGCACCTACAAGGCGTACTGCGACCTGGTTGCGTCGCCGCGCTATCGGCGCGTGATGAACGCCGGCGGCCGCCCGCAGCGGCTGCTGCTCGCGAGCACCGGCACCAAGGATCCGAAGGCCTCCGACATTCTCTACATCAAGGCGCTGGCCGCGCCGTTCACCGTCAATACGATGCCGGAGAACACGCTGCTGGCGTTCGCGGACCATGGCGACGTTACCTCGACCACGCCGGCCGACGGCGGCGATTGCGAAACCGTACTGTCGGCATTCGCGAAGGCGGGCACCGACATCGACGCGCTCGCCGCGCGCCTGCAGAACGAGGGCGCCGAGTCGTTCGTCAAGTCGTGGAACGAGCTGATGGCGGTGATCGCGTCGAAGAGCGCGTTGCTCGCGAAGGCGGCGTAGTCACCGCGGTTCGCCCGCCAAGGGCGTCATTTCCGTCACGAAGGGCGAGGCGATGAAGGTGCTGGTGATCGATGTCGGCGGGACGAGCTGTCAAGATCCTCGCCAGCGGGCAGCGCGAGCCGCGCAAGTTCGAGTCCGGACCTTCGATGACCGTCGCGCAGATGGTCAGCGGCGTCAAGAAGGCGGCGGCCGGCTGGACGTACGATCGTGTTTCCATCGGTTATCCGGGCGTCGTGAAGAAGAACCAGCCGACGACCGAGCCCTACAATCTCGCGCACGGGTGGGTGAAGTTCGACTACGCGAAGGCGTTCGGCCGTCCGGTGAAGATCATCAACGATGCCGCCATGCAGGCGCTCGGCAGCTACGAGGGCGGCACCATGCTGTTCCTGGGACTGGGCACCGGGCTGGGGTCCACGCTGATCGTCGACGGCGTCGTCGTGCCGATGGAATTGGCGCATCTTCCGTATCGCAAGTCCACGTACGAGGACTATGTCGGCGTGCGTGCGATCGAACGGCTCGGGAAGAAGAAGTGGCGCAAGGCGGTCGAGGATGTCGTCGAGCGCCTGACCGCCGCGTTTCGCCCCGACGACGTCGTCCTGGGCGGCGGCAACAGCCAGCATCTCAAGGAGCTGCCGCCGGGCTGCCGCCTGGGTGACAACGACAACGCATTCCTCGGCGGATTCCGGATGTGGGCTGGCGCAAAGTCGAAGGGGACGTCCGGCGTCCATGACCGTCCCGACTTCCAGCTCGGCTGATAACCCAGGTTCCGGCATCGCCGCCGCTGACATCGCGTCCGGCATGGAAAGCGCTTGCCGCGCACTTCGCGACCGTCAAGGACGTCGAGCTCAAGCAGTTGTTCGCCGACGAACCGCGCCGCGGCGAGCGCCTGACCGCGGAGGCCGCCGGCGTCTATCTCGATTATTCGAAGAATCGCGTGACCGACGCGACGATCGCGCTGCTGCTGCAGCTGGCTGCCGAGTCGGGTTTGCGCGCGCGCATCGACGCCATGTTTCGCGGCGACCGGATCAACGTCTCCGAGAATCGCGCGGTGCTGCATGTGGCGCTGCGGGCGCCGCGAGGCGAGTCCATCGTCCTCGACGGCAGGGACGTGGTGGCGGACGTCCACGCCGTGCTCGACCGCATGGCGGAATTCGCCGACCGCGTCCGCAGCGGCGCGTGGAAGGGACATACGGGCAAGCGCATCCGCAACGTGATCAACGTCGGCATCGGCGGCTCCGACTTGGGGCCGGTGATGGCCTACGAGGCGCTGAAGCATTACAGCGACCGCGCGATGACGTTCCGCTTCGTGTCCAATGTCGACGGCACCGACTTTGCCGAGGCGGTGCGCGATCTCGACGCCGCGGAAACGCTGTTCGTCATCTCGTCCAAGACCTTTACCACGCTGGAGACGATGACCAACGCGCAAACGGCGCGCGACTGGTCGCTGGCCGCGCTGGGCGGCGATGCCGCCGCGGTCGCGAAGCACTTCGTCGCGGTGTCCACCAACGCGGAAAAAGTGGCGGCGTTCGGCATCGACACGGGCAACATGTTCGGATTCTGGGACTGGGTGGGCGGCCGCTATTCGATGGACTCGGCCATCGGCCTGTCGACGATGCTGTCCATCGGCCCCGACAATTTCCGCGCGATGCTCGCCGGCTTCCACGACATGGACGAGCACTTCCGGACGGCGCCGTTCGAGCGCAACCTGCCGGTGCTGCTCGGTCTGCTGGGCATCTGGTACACCGATTTCTTCGGCGCGCAAACCGTGGCGGTGCTGCCGTACGAGCAATACCTGAAGCGCTTTCCCGCGTATCTGCAGCAGCTGACGATGGAAAGCAACGGCAAGCACGTGACGCAGGACGGAACGCGCGTCGATTACGCGACCGGGCCGGTGTACTGGGGCGAACCCGGGACCAACGGCCAGCACTCGTTCTACCAGCTGATTCACCAGGGAACGCGGCTCATTCCCTGCGACTTCATCGGATTCGCGAAGACGCTCAATCCGCTGGGCCGGCACCACGACATCCTGATGAGCAACGTCTTCGCGCAGGCGGAGGCGCTCGCGTTCGGCAAGACGGTCGCGCAAGTGAAGGCGGAGGGCACGCCGGACTGGCTCGTCCCGCACCGCGTGTTCGAGGGCAACCGGCCGTCCAACACGATCCTGCTGGAGCAGCTGACGCCGGCCGCGCTGGGCAAGCTGGTCGCGCTGTACGAGCACAGCGTGTTCACGCAGGGCACGATCTGGGGTATCGATTCGTTCGATCAGTGGGGCGTGGAGCTGGGCAAGGTCCTCGCGCAACGGATCATTCCGGAACTGACAAGCGCGTCCGATCCGGCGCTCGCCCACGACAGCTCGACCAACGCGCTGATCCGCCGGTACCGCCAGGATCGGCAGAAGTAAACCAAAGGAAAGGCATCATGCAACTAGGAATGATCGGGTTGGGCCGCATGGGCGCGAACATGGTTCGCAGGCTGCTCGCGCATGGCCACCAATGCACCGTATTCGACATGTCGCCGAAGGCCGTGCAGGAACTGGTCCAGGACAAGGCGACCGGAGCGACGTCGCTCGCCGATTTCGTGGCCAAGCTCGCGAAGCCGCGCGCAGTCTGGCTGATGGTGCCGGCCGCCGTCGTGGACAAGACCCTCGCCGCGATCCTGCCGCTGCTCGAGCCCGGGGACATCCTCATCGACGGCGGCAATTCGTATTACGTCGACGACATCCGGCGCGCCAAGGAATTGGCGCCCAAGGGCATCCACTACGTCGACGTCGGCACCAGCGGCGGCGTGTGGGGGCTGGAGCGCGGGTATTGCATGATGATCGGCGGCGAGCCGGACGTGGTGAAGCATCTCGACCCGATCTTCGCCACGCTGGCGCCCGGCATCGGCAGCATCGAGCGCACGCCCGGTAGAGAGAAGGCCACCGGCACGGCGGAGCAGGGGTATCTGCATTGCGGGCCGAACGGTGCCGGCCACTTCGTCAAGATGGTCCACAACGGCATCGAGTACGGACTGATGGCGGCCTACGCCGAGGGCATGAACATCCTGCGCGCGGCCAACGTCGGCAAGCACGTCCACGACATCGACGCGGAGACCACGCCGCTGCGCGACCCGGAGCACTATCAGTACGATCTCAACCTGCCGGACATCGCCGAGGTGTGGCGGCGCGGAAGCGTCGTCTCGTCGTGGCTGCTCGACCTGACGGCGTCCGCGCTGAACAAGGATCCGGCGCTCGCCCAATTCTCGGGCCGCGTGTCCGACTCCGGCGAAGGGCGCTGGACGATCAAGGCCGCCATCGACGAGGCGGTTCCCGCGCCGGTGCTCACGACCGCTCTCTACGAACGCTTCAGCTCGCGCGGCGAGGCGATGTTCCAGGACAAGCTGCTGTCCGCCATGCGCTTCGAGTTCGGCGGTCACGTCGAGAAGAAGGACGGCAAGTGAGCCGCCGATGACGACCGCCGCCGCCGTGCGCTCCGACGCGCTGGTGTTCTTCGGCGCCACGGGCGACCTTGCCTACAAGAAGATATTTCCGTCGCTGCAGGCGATGATCAAGCGCGGGCACCTCGACGTGCCGGTGATCGGCGTCGCCAAGGCCGGCTGGAACCTGGACCAGTTCCGCGCCCGCGCTCGCGACAGCCTGGAAAAGCACGGTGGACTCGACACCGCGGCGTTCGCGAAGCTCCTCGGACTGCTGCGCTACATCGACGGCGACTATGGCGATGCCTCGACCTTCACCGCGTTGCGGCGCGAACTGGGCGGCGCCGAAGCGTCCGGCGCACTACCTCGCCATACCGCCAAGCCTGTTCGAGTCCGTCGTCGAGCAGCTCGCGAAGGCCGGATGCACGGCGGGTGCGCGCGTCATCGTCGAAAAGCCCTTCGGCCACGACCTCGATTCGGCGCGCGAACTGAACCAGATCCTGTACCGCAATTTCGACGAAGCCCACATTTTTCGCATCGACCACTACCTGGGCAAGGGGCCGGTGCACAACATGCTGCACTTCCGCTTTGCCAACGGATTCCTGGAACCGTTCTGGAACCGCTATCACGTGGAAAGCTTCCAGATCACGATGGCGGAGGACTTCGGCATCCAGGGTCGCGGCGCGTTCTACGACCAGACCGGCACGGTGCGCGACGTCGTCCAGAATCACCTGTTCCAGGTGCTGGCCAATCTGGCGATGGAGCCGCCGGCGCGCACCGACAGCGAGTCGATCCGCGAGGAAAAGGTCAAGGTGCTGAAGTCGGTCGCCACGCTCGCGCCGCGCGACATCGTGCGCGGCCAGTTCCGTGGATACAAGGAGGAGCCGGGTGTCGCCGCCGATTCGACCGTGGAGACTTTCTGCGCGCTGCGACTGGCGATCAATTCCTGGCGCTGGCAAGGAGTGCCCTTCTACATTCGCGCCGGCAAGTGCCTGCCGGTCACCGCAACGGAAGTCTTCGTCCGACTGCGGCAGCCGCCGTCCGTGTATTCGCTGCCCAACCAGTTGCCGAACCACATGCGGTTTCGCATCAGCCCCGACATCACGATAGCGCTCGGCGTCAATGCGCTTTCGCCGGAAGACGAAAGCGTGGGGCTGACCACCGAGATGATCGCCAGCCGGCGTCCCGCCGCCGGCGAAATGGACGCGTACGAACGCGTGCTGGGCGACGCGATGCACGGCGATGCCACGCTCTTCGCGCGCGAGGATTACGTCGAGGAAGCCTGGCGCATCGTCGATCCGGTGCTGCGCGCCGGCACACCCGTCCACGAGTACCTGCAGGGCACATGGGGTCCGCCCGAGGTCCAGGCAGTGACGCCCGAAGGCGGCTGGCACAATCCGGTCGTGGGCAACTGACGCGACGATCGCGCCGCGATTCGCGGAGTCTCCACGCTGCTCGCATGAAGATCGAGGTCCTCGCCGATGCTGACGCTGCCGCGCAACGCGCGGCGGAATTCATTCACGCGGCGGCGCTGGAAGCGGTGGCCGCGCGCGGCGTGTTTGCGTTTGCGGTAAGTGGTGGCCGCACGCCGTGGCGCATGTTGACCGCGCTCGGCGCGCTGGCGATGCCGTGGGACCGGGTCCATCTCTTCCAGGTCGACGAACGCGTGGCGCCGCAGGGCGATCCGGACCGCAACATGACGCACATCGCCGAAAGCCTGTTGTCGCGCGTGACGCTGGCGCCGGACCACGTGCATGCGATGCCGGTGAACGCGCCGGACCTGGTGTCGGGCGCCGCGCAGTACGCAAGAGATCTCGAGACCGTCGCCGGCCCATTGCCTGCGCTCGACCTCGTGCACCTGGGTCTGGGACCCGACGGGCACACCGCGTCGCTGGTGCCCGGGGATCCCGTATTGGCCGTCACGGGCGCGTCGGTCGCGTTGACGGAGGCATATCAGGGGCATCGGCGCATGACGTTGACGTATCCGGTGCTGGATCGCGCGCGCTGCGTGCTGTGGCTGGTCACGGGCGCGGAGAAGGCGCCGATGCTCGCGCGCCTGATGGCGGGCGATCGCAGCATTCCCGCCGGTCGTGTGAACAGCGAACGCGCGGTGGTCCTCGCCGATGCGGCCGCGGCCGCAGCGCGCTGAACAGCCGAACGACGGAGGGCACATGGCCGCACCGCAGGACATCGACACGCTCTGCATCAACACGATCCGCACGCTGTCGATCGACGCCGTGCAGGCCGCGAATTCCGGACATCCCGGCACGCCGATGGCGCTGGCGCCGCTCGTGTACACGCTGTGGAATCGCGTGATGCGCTTCGACCCGAAGGACCCGATCTGGCCCAACCGCGACCGGTTCGTGCTGTCCAACGGACACGCATCGATGCTGCTGTGGTCGGTACTGCACCTGACCGGCACGCAGGCGGTCAATGCCGAATACGAAACGGTCGGCAAGCCGGCGGTGACGCTCGACGACATCCGCCGCTTCCGGCAATTCGGCAGCAAGGCGCCGGGCCATCCCGAGTACCACCTGGTCTCCGGCGTCGAGGCCACGACCGGTCCGCTGGGGCAGGGCATCGCGATGAGCGTAGGCATGGCCATCGGCGAGCGTTGGCTGGCCGCCAACTACAATCGGCCGGGCTTCGATGTCTTCGACTACGACATCTATGCGGTCTGCGGCGACGGCTGCCTGATGGAAGGCGTGGGATCCGAAGCGGCGTCGCTGGCCGGGCATCTGGGCCTCGACAACCTGTGCTGGATCTACGACAACAACCACATCACGATCGAAGGCAGCACGCAGATCGCGTTCACCGAGGACGTCGCCGCGCGCTTTCAGGGCTACGGCTGGAACGTGCTGCGCGTCGGCGACGCGAACGACATCGAGCGCATCGAAGACGCGCTGGACGTTTTTCGCAAGACGCGCGGCCGGCCGACGTTCATCATCCTCGACAGCCATATCGGCTATGGCTCGCCCAACCGCCAGGACACGGCGGCCGCGCATGGCGAGCCGCTGGGCGTCGAAGAGGTTCGCCTCACCAAGCGCGCCTACGGCTGGCCGGAGGATGCGCAATTCCTGGTGCCCAAAGGCGTGCCCGAACATTTTTCAGCAGGCGTCGGCGCGCGCGGCGCCGCGGCGCACACGGCATGGAACGACCTCTTCGCGAGCTATCGCGCGCAGCATCCGCAATTGGCGACCGCGGTGGACCAGATGCAGCGGCGCGAGTTGCCGGCCGGGTGGGACAGCAAGCTGCCGGTGTTCGCCGCCGATGCCAAAGGTGTTGCCGGCCGCGACGCATCCGGTCAGGTGCTGAACGTCCTCGCGCAGAATGTTCCCTGGCTGCTCGGCGGGTCCGCCGATCTCGGACCGTCGAACAAGACGACGCTCAAGTACGACGGTGCCGGCGACGTTCAGCCCGGCACGCCGGGCGGCAAGAACCTGCATTTCGGCATTCGCGAGCACGCGATGGGCGCGGTGATGAACGGCCTGTCGCTGTCCAAGCTGCGGCCTTTCGGCGGCACGTTCTTCATCTTCAGCGATTATGCGCGGCCCGCGATTCGCCTGTCCGCGCTGATGGAACTGCCGACGATCTTCGTGTTCACGCACGACGCGATGGGCGACGGCGAAGACGGACCCACGCACCAGCCGGTCGAACAGCTCGCAAGCCTGCGCGCCGTTCCCGGGCTCACGCTGATTCGTCCCGGGGATGCCAACGAGGTCGTCGAGGCGTACCGATACGTGATGCAACTGCGCCACCGGCCGGCAGTCATGGTGCTGTCGCGGCAGCCGCTGCCGACCCTCGACCGCACGAAATATGCGTCGGCCGAAGGTGTCGCGCGCGGAGCCTACGTGCTCGGCGACGCACCCGGAGGCAATCCCGAGGTCATCCTCATCGCGACCGGCAGCGAGGTCAGCGTGGCGGTGGCGGCGCACGAGACGCTGCTCGCGTCGGGGATCCGTTCCCGCGTGGTCTCGATGCCATCCTGGGACATCTTCGAGCGGCAGTCGCAGGACTATCGCGATGGCGTCCTGCCGCCTTCGGTTACGGCACGCGTGGCCATCGAGCAGGCGTCGACATTCGGCTGGGAACGCTACGTCGGCACGACGGGTCGCGTGGTCGGCATGCACACCTTCGGCGCCTCGGCGCCGCTCAAGGCGCTGCAACAGCACTTCGGGTTCGAGCCGGAAAACGTCGTCGCCATCGCGAAGGAACTGCTCGGCAGAAAGTAGGCGGCGCGGGGCTTTCCGGCGCCGGAAATGCGTGCCAAATCCGGAATCGGCCAAAGTCGGATAAAATGGCGCCCTGCGGGTGCGAAGTTCGGCCGCCCGCCTGCCGATGCGGCCGCTATATGGCGCTGCGATCGGCGTGTCCTTCAATGGTGGCTGTAGCTCAGTTGGTAGAGTCCTGGATTGTGATTCCAGTTGTCGCGGGTTCGAGTCCCGTCAGCCACCCCAGATTCAGCGCCCGAACAATTTCCCCAGCGCCTTGTTCAGCGGATCGGTGCCCTGCGCGGCTGCGGCGTCCCTAGCCTCCGGCGTCGGCGAGCCGGTGTACTTCGCGCCAAGCGCGACGGCACAGGGGCCGGCGCCGCCGCGTCCTACCGCTCCGAGCAGCGCGACGCCGATCTCGGACAATCCGCCGGTGCCGAACGCCGCGCCGATGCGCGCGGCGGTGGTTACCGACGCCATCGCATCGATGCTTACCTGCGGGTGCCGGAACGGACCATGCAGGCGGACGAGTTCGGCGATCTGCGGGATGTCGATGGTGATTCCCTGCCGCAACTGCGGCTTGAACGTGAGATCGATCGATTCGTTGCGCAGGTCCAGCGTGCCGCTGACGGAGACGCCGAGCTTCTGCGTCTCGATCGCCACCGAGCGGTCGATCCGCGCGATACCTCCGGCAAGCGGCAGCCGAACCACGGCGCATTTGAGTTCCGTGGTCGGGTCCTTGTCCCGGAACGGATTCGTCGCGCTGGCGACGCGGTCGAAGGCGCTTTCGGGAGCGGCCTTGGCATTGACGATCGTCGCCGGGCCGGCGATCGCCGTGACATTGCCGGTCGCGGACGCGGCCCAGTCGTGCAGCGAGGATCCGCGCGCCGTCAGGTTCGCCTTGAGCGACGACTTGCCGCCCTTCACGTCGCGGCGCACGTCGAGTGCCGCCAGTTCCATGCCCAGGTCGAGATTGCGCGCATCGATCGGTGAGCGCCAATGCGGGCGCGCCGTTCGCGGGCACGTCGAGCGTCGCATGCGCGTCGACGCTGCCGCCGAACGTAGCGGCCTTCAGTTGCGGCACATCGAGGCGGCCGTCACGCAGCGTGAAGCGAATGTCGACCGCCGTGAATTCGCGGGTCGGCGAGACGACGAGGCGGTCGATCCTTGCTTCGCCCGTGGCGTCGACTGCGCGCAGGAACGCGAGCGGCAGCGGCGCCTCCGAGAAGAGGTAGGCCGACGCCGCGCCGGCGCCCGCCGCGCCTTTGCCCCGCGGGCCGACCGCTGCCGCCGCGTGCGTCAGCGACAGCACAGGCGCCGTCAGGTCGACGGTGTAGCGCGACCTGCCGCCAACGGACGCCACGGAGACGGTGCCCTTGACCACGGTGGGACCGATCGCGGCCTCGAGTTCCTCCACATGCACCGTTTCGCCGTCGACGCGCAGCCGCGCCGCGATCTTGGCCTTCTGGCCGTCGATCTCGCCGTCAAGCGCGAACGGATAGGGCCAGCGACGCTGGACCAGGGAATCGAACGAACCCAGTTGGCCGGTCATGGCCACGGCCACATCGTCGAACTTGCCGCGAAATTCGGCGTTCACCGGCGATTGCGCATCGCGCGCCGACAGCGCGAGCGAATCGATCGCAACCTTGGTCTCCGCACCCGATTTCCCGTCGCGGTAGGTGAGCACGCCACGGGTAATTGCGAAGTTGCCGACGCCGAACGCGGCCGGCTGCGCCGTGTCGCCCGCCGCTGGCGGCGCTCCCGCTGCCTTGGCGCCGAAGTCCCAGTTGGCGCGGCCCTGCGCGTCGGTCTCGAGCGCGATCGACGGCTCGATCAATTCCACGCGGATCACTTCGAAGCGCCTGCGCAGCAGCGGCAGCAACGCGACCTCGACGTCGAGTTGCTTTGCCGCGACCAGCGACGGCGCACGTCCCCAGGGCGCATTGGCGAGCGCGATATCGTGGACAACGAGACGCGGAGTCAGCGACAGCTTGAGGTCGATGCTGCCGCGGATGGCCGCGTCGCGCCCGGTGACCTGCTTGATTCGCGCCTGGATCGGTGCCGCGAGTTCGTTCGGATCGACGCCCCAGACCGCGATCGCGATGGCGACGAACAGCAGCGCGACCAAGCCGCCGATGGCGGCGAGAATGATGAGAACCGTGCGGCGCATCCGGCGATTCTAGCCCCCAGAGGACTCGTCCAACAGGGCGTGCAGACGCCGGCGAATTCAGCCCGCTGCCGGCCGCTCGCGGGGATAAATCAACCGACCAGCAATGCCTCCTTGGCGAGCTTGGTCAGCAGCGAGTCCAACTGCGCGCGGCCGTTGGGTCCGGAAAATGTCGCTCCCATCGCCGAAATCAGGTCGTTGCGGGTACGTGTCCCGTCGAGCAGCCCGACGAGTTTGCGTACGGCGGCGTCGTTGAGGCGAAGCGGCTCCTGGTAGAGCGTCGGCACCACATCGTGCTCGCGGTTGATCCAGCGCGCGGCGGCGAATACCTCCGGGCGCTCTCCGGGCATGGCGACCGCAGCCACCGGCATCGTGCGCAGCCCCACCTGACTGGCGACGTAGAGTTCCGCGAGCAGCATCTCGATGGGCCGGTGGGGCTCCTTCGCGTTGGCGGGAAGCATGCGGTTGCGCCATTCCGCCAAGTCCGCCACGGGGATCGAATTCGGCCAGTGCGCCAGCAGGTGCGACGTAAGGGCCGCCACTTCCGCGGCCATGCCTTCGGTGGGCGTGGGGCTCGCGGCGGCGCGCCGCAGGTCCAGCGACGCGTACGCATGCATTCCCAGCACGCGGTGCGGCTGCACGACAAAGCGCGACAGCGCGTTGGCGTGGCACAGCAGCGTCTCGCGAAAGCGGCGAAAGAATATGAAGTCCAGGTATTGCTCGCGGGTCAGCCGGTCCAGCGGACCCAGGGCCTGGCGCACCGCGGGCGCAATGCCGGCGCCCATCATTTTCCCCAGGTGCGCTTCGGCGAGAAAAGCCAGGCCGGCGCGCGAGGCTTCGGCCATGAATTCGTGGAAGTACACAGGGTCGTTCGGCTCGCTCATGTCGTCGTGGGCCAGGGCGGCGTCGCCGCCCTCCCCGGCGAGCCGGACTTCCGCGCGCAACGCGGAGGGTCCGGCGTCATCGCCCGCCACCGGCGTGGCGACGAGCGCGATCAGCGAACGCGCGGCCGCGACCTTCGCCGGCTTGTCCGCAATTTCGCGCGTGTGGAACTTGAGCATTTCCCACACGGCGCGGCGCATGTGGCATCCCGGCAGCGTGTTGTAGCTGACGAACGCCACGCCATGGGGCGCCAGATGGCGCGCGATCAGCGGCAGTACGTGGGCGCGCACGTCGGCCGGTACCCACGAGTAGAGGCCGTGCGCGATGATGTAATCGAAGCTGCCCATGTCCGCGGGAAATTCGCGCAGATCGAGCTGCAGAAGGCGGACATTGGCAAGGCCCAGGTCGCTTGCCATGCGCGTGGCGCGCGCCACGGGACGCGCGGCGAAATCGATGCCGACGAACGTCGCGTTCGGCAGCGCGGCGGCGACCGGCACCAGGTTCGTTCCGTCGCCGCATGCGAGCTCGAGGACCCGGCATGTCGCGACGGGCGCGACGTCGAGGCCGAGCAGCGTGGCTACCGTGGCCAGATGGTCGGGGTGGCTCACGGAGTCCGGATGGCTCGTATAGGCGACGTCGTTATAAGCCTTGACGAGTGCTTCCGGGTCTTGCCCGGCTTCGTGCAACGGGGTGTCGGACATGCGTATTGTCGCCAGGCGGCGGTGCGCCGGAATCAAAATTGGGGACCGGTGCGAATTGTATCCTCCGCGCGCCGCCTGGCCGGCGGAACCGCGGCAAGGCCGCGTTCAGTCGGCGCTGCCGAGCCTTCGTCCCAGCAGATGGTCGACGGACAATTTGCCAGGGCCGTAGAAGAAGAGGACGAGCAGCAAGCATGCCCCACAGGATGTGGTCCTTGAGGCCCGCGGCCGAGAGTTCCGGATAGGAAGTCGCGGCGACGATGTTGAACGCGAACAGCGCGACTGCCGCGGCGCGGGTACCGAATCCCAGGAGCAGCAGGATCGGCAGACCCAGTTCCGCACTCGTTCCCAGCACCGCGGCGATGGCGGGTGGGAGCAGGGGCACGTGATATTCGTTGCGGAACAGCGACAGCGTGATGTTCCAATCGTGCAGTTTGGTAAGACCGGACAGGAAGAACACGCGCACGACGTAGATACGCAGCGCGAGTGCGAACAGCGGCTGCAGCCGGTCGACCAACGCGGCCAGGTTCAGGTACCCGCGCGCGGCGCGCTCGGGCACGGACATCGCGGCGGACTGCATGGATGCTGCTCCTCGAATGGTGGGGACGCGACTGTTAGTCGGCGTTCCTCGCGAATGCTTTCAGTCGCCGCGCAATTGCGAGAGCGTGCGATTGGCGATGCCGTGCGCGAAGCGCGGTTCCGAGATCGAATTCCGGTTCGGCGGCGACCGCGGCATCCAGCGCCGTCGCCAGGTCGCCGCCATCGTTGAGCGTGCGCAGCAACGCGTGATCGCCCGGCGGCAATCGCTCGATGCTCACTCTGCCTGCCTCGCGTCGCACGACCAGATGGTCCGCCGCCACGTCGAAGGAGACGGCGACGTCGCCTGCGAAACCCGGCTGATGGACCTGCCAGATGCGCAGCACGGGATAGGCCGAACGCAGGAAATGACAGGACGGATCGAGCGCGAAGCGCTGCGCGATCACCTGCTCGGCCGGGACCTTGGCCAGCGCCGCCAGCAGTGACTCGGGCGAACCGGCTGCGTCCGCGGCGCGTCCGGCCGCATCGACGGCCCACTCGAGCCGGGCCACGTCGGGCAGGTAGGGCAGGTCGCGGGCGTGCGGATAGCTCGCGAGAAAATCGGGAAAGTCGCTTCCGTAAACGTTGAGATCGCCGCCCGTCGAAGGGACGGCCAGCGCATACGCGTCGACGGCGGCATTGAAGAAGGGCGCGCCGACCAGTTGCTTCACGACAACGAAAGTCGCGCCCAGCGCATTGCGGTAGTTCGACAACACCGTGTTGCGATAGATGGCGATGCGCTCACCCGCGTCTCCGCCGCCTTCCAGAAGCGCCGCGGCGAAGCGCGGTCTGCCGTTCACGCAGCGACAGCAAGCCCGGCCTCCAGGTACGATTGCGCGGTCGCCGCCTCACGCTGCAGGACGGCGAATTCGGGGATGTCGGTGTCCCATTCGATCAGCGTGGGCACGCGGCCGAATCGCCGCAACGCCCGCTCATAAAGGGCCCATACGTCCGGCGCGACCGGCGCGCCGTGCGTGTCGATGAGGCATGGGCCGCTCGCGTCGAAGCCGGCCAAGTGGATCTCGGCCACCAGCTCGGGCGGAATCGCCGCCAGGTAGGCGTCGGCGTCTCCGCCGTGGTTCCGCGCGTTGACGTAGATGTTGTTCACGTCGACTAACAGGCCGCAGCCCGATCGCACCGCGACTTCGACGACGAATTCGGATTCCATCATCGTGGATTCCGGAAACGTCAGGTAACTGGACACGTTCTCGACCAGGATTTTGCGGCCGAGGCAATCCTGCACCGCGGACACGCGCGCGCAAACATGGTCGAGCGCTTCGCGTGTATAGGGCAGCGGCAGCAGGTCGTTGAAGTGCCGGCCGTTGACGCTGCTCCAGCACAGGTGTTCCGACACCTGCGCCGGCTCTATGCGGTCGACGAGACGCGCAAGCTTCGCGAGATGCGCAGTGTCGAGGGCGTCGGTGGAGCCCAGCGAAAGACCGACGCCGTGCAGCGAAATGGGGTAGTCCGCGCGGATCCGGTCGAGCGCCGCCAGCGCCGGCCCGCCGTCGGCGAAGTAGTTTTCGCTGTGGACTTCGAACCACGGTACCGGCGGGCGTTCTGCCAGCACCTGCGCGACGTGCGGCGCGCGCAATCCGATGCCGGCGGAGTCAGGCAGAAATGAATCCATGCGGTCGTGGAGCGCGCGGCCGGCGGCTATCTGCCACCTGGCCGCGCGATAACAACACGGGAAACGGTTATTTCGGCGCCGCCGTCTTGCCGCCCATCTTCTCGCACGTGCCCTTGGCGACGTACTTCCATTCGTTGGGATCGTTGTCCACCTTGGCGCCCTGGGCGGCGCACGCGTGCTTGGCGGTGCCGCAATCGTTCTGCCCGCCTTTGGCTACGCCGAAGCATTTCTCGGTACCTTCCTTGGGGGCGACGGGTTGCGCCGCGACGGCTGCTGCAAATCCGACGGCAACGAGGCCCGCGATGGCGGTTTGAATCGTGGCTTGCCTGTTCATGGTGCAATGCTCCTGTGGGTTCGGGTTGAAGACGACAGGGCTATGGCCTGCCCGAAGCGTTGGTCGAAAGTCGCGACACAAACTTACGCGCTTCGACACGAGGTGCGCAAGCGGGTCGGAAGGGACTGGGCCGCGATGGCCGCCCCGCGCTGGTGCAGGCTCGCAGATACGAACCGCCCGGTCAGGCCGCAAGTGTAACGCAGGCATGTACTGCGCGCCGACACGGTCTTCCGCATTCGTCCTGCGCCAACGGGAAGCCGTTTCCCGCTAACATTGCGGCAGTGATCACCAATCGCCTTCCGCCCCCGCGATGAATTTCACCGTCGCGACGTTCAATATCCATAAGGGCTTCTCGCACCTGACGCGGCGCATGGTCATCCATGAGGTCAAGGAGAAGCTGCACGGGCTGTCCGTCGACATCCTGTTCCTGCAGGAGGTGCAGGGCGCCCACCACCGCAACGCCGGCCGCTACATCGACTGGCCGGGCAAGCCGCAGCACGAATTCATCGCGGACACCGTGTGGAAGGAGGTGGCCTATGGCCGCAACGCCGTCTATCGCCAGGGGCATCACGGCAACGCCATCCTGTCGCGCTTTCCGATCATCACGCAGGAGAACGAGGACATTTCGGCGCACGTGTTCGAGAACCGCGGGCTGCTGCATTGCGAGATCAAGCTGGCCGGCGGCGCGCAGAACCTGCATTGCATCAACGTCCACCTCGGCCTGTTCGAGCGCGGCCGGCAATGGCAGATCCGGTCGCTTGCCGAGCGCATTCGCGCCACGGTCCCGAAGGATGCGCCGCTGATCATCGCCGGCGACTTCAACGACTGGCGGCGCAAGGGCGACCGCATACTCACCGACGAGCTCGGCGTCTACGAGGTGTTCGATGAGGTAAAGGGCCGTCCGGCACGAACCTTCCCGTCCGTCTTGCCGGTATTCCGCCTCGATCGCATCTATGCCCGCAAGCTCGACGTCAAGGACGCCCGCGTCCACTACGCCTTTCCCTCGGGCAGGCTCTCCGATCACGCGGCGCTCGCCGCGACGTTCTCGCTACCGCGCAGGCGCCGCTGAACGGGCGGTGCCCAGGACCCGACGGTGGAGCAGTTCACGACCGGCAACAGGATCGAATTGCTGCGCAATGGCGCCGAGTTCTTTCCGGCGCTGACCGACGCCATCGATGCAGCGGGTACCGAAGTGTGGCTGGAGACCTACATCTTCGCCGACGATGCGTCGGGCCGGGCCGTCGCCGCCGCGATGGTGCGCGCGGCGCAGCGAGGCGTGACGGTCCGGGTGCTGGTCGACGGCTGGGGCGCGCGGCTATACCTGACGCCATCGCTGGCGGACATGCTCGCTGCGGGCGGGGTGCGCCTCATGAAATACCGGCCCGAGGTGGCGCCTTGGCAATTCCGCCTGCACCGGCTGCGCCGGTTGCACCGGAAGATCTGCCACGTCGACGGTCGCGTGGCCTTCGTCGGCGGCATCAACCTGATCGACGACATGAACACGCCGCGGCACAAGCCGCCGCGCGTGGACTTCGCGGTGCGCGTGGAGGGGCCCATGCTCGCGCCGATCGTCATGTCGATGCAGCGGCTGTGGGCTCTGGTCGAATTGACGCAGTTCGACCGCAGCGAGGTGCCGTTGTTTCCGGTCGCGATACCGACTCGCGTCGCGGGAACGCAGGCGGCGTCCTTCGCCATCCGCGACAACCTGGGCCACCGCAGCGACATCGAAGCCGCCTACCTTGCCGCCCTGCTGGCGGCCGAGAAGGAAATCATCATCGCGACGGCGTATTTCTTTCCCGGGACGCAGTTCCGGCGGGCGCTGACCGCCGCGGCGCTGCGCGGCGTGCGGGTGACGCTGCTGTTGCAGGCGCGCGTCGAATACCGGCTGCTGCACTACGCGTCGCGCGCGCTGTACGGGCAGCTGCTCCAGGCCGGCGTGACGATCGAGGAATATCACCTGTCGTTCCTGCACGCCAAAGTCGCCGTGGTGGACGAGCAATGGGCCACGGTCGGCTCCTCCAACATCGATCCCTACTCGTTCCTGATGGCGCGGGAGGCCAACGTGTTCGTGCGCGATCCGCGCTTCGCGGACCAGCTGCGCGGCGAGTTGCTGCGGATGATCGCCGACGGCGCCCGTCGGGTCGCGCCGGAGAGTTGGGCGGTGCGCACCAATTTCGAAAAGGCGCTGACCTGGATAGCCTACGGCATCGTCCGGATCGGAATGGGGGTGATGGGCTACGGCGGAAACGAGTGGTTCCCGCGCGACAAGGACAGCGCGGACTGAATCGCGCGCCTCGCGGCCTGCTAAAATACAGGGTTGCCCGAAGTTGCTTTGCCGGCCTTCCCGAACTCCCGATACGCGTCTTCGCGTTCCGTTCCCTGACTCCTGCCGCCCATACCGATGCGCCATTCGCATTCCACCGCCCTGCCGGCTCCGGTCGAGAAGAACGTGCCGCGCACGGAGCGCGGGGACTGGCGCACGATCGGCACGCTGCTGCCCTACCTGTGGGAATACAAGGCGCGGGTGCTGGCGGCGCTGGTCTGCCTGGTGCTTGCCAAGGTCGCCAACGTCGGCGTGCCGGTGCTGCTCAAGCGCATCGTCGACAGCCTCGACTCGCAGTTGGCGCCACTCGTGGTCCCGCTGGCGCTGCTGGCCGCCTACGGCGTGCTGCGGCTGTCCACGACGCTGTTCACCGAACTGCGCGAGTTCCTGTTCGCCAAGGTGACGCAGCGCGCGACGCGCAAGATCGCGCTGCAGGTCTTCCGTCATCTGCACGCGCTGTCGCTGCGCTTCCACCTGCAGCGGCAGACGGGCGGGCTCACGCGCGACGTCGAGCGCGGCCAGCGCGGCATTTCCACGCTGATCCAGTTCACGCTGTTCTCGATCCTGCCGACGCTGGTCGAGATCGCGCTGGTCTCGGCCATCCTGATCGCGCGCTACGACTGGACGTTCATGGCGATCACCGGGGGCGCGCTGGTCGCGTACATCGCCTTCACCGTGCTGATCACCGAATGGCGCACGCATTTCCGGCGCACGATGAACGAGCTGGATTCCAAGGCCAACACCCGCGCGATCGACAGCCTGCTCAATTACGAGACCGTGAAGTACTTCGGCAACGAGGAGTGGGAGGCGCGGCGCTACGACGAAAGCCTGCAACGCTGGGAAACGGCGGCCGTGAAGAGCCAGACGTCGCTGTCGATGCTGAATGTCGGGCAGAGCGCGATCATCGCGATCGCCGTGACGCTGATCATGTGGCGCGCGACGGTGGGCGTGGTGGACGGCACGATGACCATCGGCGACCTGGTCCTCGTCAACGCGTTCATGATCCAGCTCTACATCCCGCTCAATTTCCTGGGCGTCATCTACCGCGAAATCAAGCAGGCGCTGGCCGACATGGAGCGGCTGTTCGCGCTGATCGAGGAAAACGCGGAGATCCGGGACAAGCCCGGCGCGCCCGCGCTCGCCATCCGCGGCGCCGAGGTGCGTTTCGAGCACGTGTACTTCAGCTACGAGGCCAACCGCCAGATCCTGTTCGACGTTTCGTTCACGATCCCTGCGGGCCGGACGGTGGCTATCGTCGGTCCCTCGGGGTCCGGCAAATCCACGCTCGCGCGGCTGTTGTATCGCTTCTACGACATCGGTGGCGGGCGCATCAGCATCGACGGCCAGGACATCCGCGACGTGCAGCAGACCAGCTTGCGTGCCGCGATCGGCATCGTGCCGCAGGACACCGTGCTGTTCAACGATTCGATCGAGTACAACATCGCGTATGGCAAGCCCGGCGCCACGCACGACGAGATCGTCGCCGCGGCGAAGGCGGCGCAGATCCACAACTTCGTCGCCGGGCTGCCGGAAGGCTATGCGACGCCGGTCGGCGAGCGCGGCCTGAAGCTTTCGGGCGGCGAAAAGCAGCGCGTGGCCATTGCCCGCGCCATTCTCAAGTCGCCGCACGTGCTGATCTTCGACGAGGCGACGAGCGCGCTCGATTCGAAGGCGGAGAAGGCGATCCAGGCCGAATTGTCGGCCATCGCGCAGAACCACACGACGCTGACGATTGCCCACCGGCTGTCGACGGTCGTCGATGCCGATGAAATCCTGGTCCTGGAGCATGGCCGCATCGTGGAACGCGGGGCGCATGCCGAGCTGCTGGCCGCGAATGGCGTGTACTCGCGGATGTGGCGGCTGCAGCAGGACGAAGAGCGGCGCGCGCCGGCGCAATCGGCGCCCGAGTCAGCGAAAAGCAGCCTGCAGGCGTTGTAGGGGGGTCGCGGCGCTCGCGAAGGGGCTGGAATCCGCCGCCCCGAGTCGCGGGCACGGGGATTGCTGCGCCAATGCAACGGGGACGGGGCAACTTAAGTCCTTGATGTGGCTAAGGGATTGACTCGCGGCGTCCCGCCGTGCGATAAGGCAGTTGGATTTTTGAGGCTGGGCGTCATGACACGATCGTTACTCATTGTTTTTGCTTGCATCTTTGGACCGCTTTCGGCCACCACGGCGGCGGCGGCGCCGTTCCCCGATCCGGGCAAACTGCGCCTGGCGTCGGCCAACGTGCTCGTCCTGGACGCCCAGGACGGCCGCCGGATGTACGCCAAAGCGGCAGACGAAGTGACGCCCATCGCGTCGCTGACCAAATTGATGACCGCCATGGTCGTCCTGGACGCGAATCTGTCGCTCGACGAATCCGGTGGCCGTGGACATGGACGACTTCGACTACATCAAGGGCAGCCATTCGCGCCTGCGGATGGGCGCCACGCTGTCACGCGACGAGATGCTGCGGCTGGCGCTCATGTCGTCGGAAAACCGCGCGGCTTCTTCGCTGGCGCGCCATTACCCCGGCGGCAACCTCGCGTTCGTGGTGGCGATGAACGCCAAGGCGGCCGAACTGGGCATGACGCGGACGCGATTCGAGGACCCGACCGGCCTGTCCCCGAACAACGTATCGACGGCGAACGACCTGGCCTTGATGGTCGCCGCGGCCGCGCAATATCCGCTGATCCGCGCCTACACGACGACGCCGGAGCACTTCGTCGAGGTGCAGCCTTCCGGGCAGACGCTCGGCTTCAACAATTCCAATGCGCTGGTCAAGAACGTCGCGTGGGACATCCAGCTGCAGAAGACCGGCTACATCCGCGAAGCCGGCCGCTGCGTGGTGATGCTGGCGACCATCGCCAGCCGCCCGATGGTGATCGTGCTGCTCGATTCGCTGGGCAAGTACACGCGCCTGGGCGATGCGCAGCGCGTCAAGCATTGGCTCGAGACCGGAGAATCGCTGCCGCCGACGCGCCAAGGCGGCCGTGGCCAAAGCCAAGGCCAAGCCGGTCAAGGGCACGTTCGCGCCGAAGCTCGCCAGCACCAGCAAGGCGCGCAAGTCCTGAACTCCCGAACCTGAAGGTCGGCCGCGCCCCTATCTTTCCGCGGCGCGCCGGCCGGGTTTGCGTGCCGGCGCCGTGGGCCGGCTGCCGGACTCCAGCATCTCCCTGGCGTGCGCGCGCGTCTTCGCGGTGACCTCCGCGCCACCGAGCATCCGTGCCAGTTCCTCGACGCGATTCGTCGGCGCAAGCCGCGCCAGTTCACTCGTCACGCCGTCGCCCTTGCCCGTCTTGCTGACGCGGAAATGGGTATCGGCGCACGCCGCAACCTGCGGCAGGTGCGTCACGCACAGCACCTGCCGGTCGGAGCCCAAGGTTTGCAACAGCCGTCCGACGGTGTCGGCGACCGCGCCGCCAATGCCGCTGTCCACTTCGTCGAAGATCAATGTCGGAATCTGGCCGACCTCGCTTGCGACCACCTGGATGGCGAGCGCGATGCGCGACAGTTCGCCTCCCGACGCCACGCGTGCCAGTGGCGCAAGCGCCTGCTTCGGATGCGTTGCGACGCGGAACTCGACCTCGTCCAGGCCATAACTCGCCGGCGACGCGAGGGGGTCCAGCGCGATTTCGAGGCGTCCTCCTGCCATGCTCAGCGACTGCATCGCCTGCGTGACGCGATGCGCGAGTTCGGTCGCGGCGAAGCGGCGTTTCTTGGCCAGATGCTCGGCGTGCGCGCGGAACACCGCTTCCGCTTCGGCGGCCCGTCGCGCCAGGCCCTCCGCGTCCGCCGACTCGGCCAGCGCGGCGAGTCGCGCCTCGGTTTCGGCGAGCAGCGCGGGCAGCGCCTCGGGCCGCGCCCGGTGGCGGCGAGCGAGATCGTGGATCGCCGAAAGCCGGCCTTCGACACGCTGCAGTTCCTGCGGATCGAGGTCCAGGCGGCGCAGGTAGTCGCGCAGCGCGCGGGCGGCCTCTTCCAGTTCGACCGCGGCGGGTTCGAGCAGCGCGACGACCTCGGATAACGCCGGATCGTTCACCGCGGCCGCCTTGAGGCGCTGCGTCAGTTGGGCGAGCCGCAGCGTGAGCGCGCCATCGCCTTCGGCCAGCGTTTCGCTGCCCTGCGTCGCGGCGTCGATCAGGTCGGCCGCGTTCGCCAACCGCGACTGCGCCGCGGAGAGGTCGGCCCATTCCGTGGGCGTGACGTTGAGCGCCGCGAGTTCGCGTCGCCGCGTGTCGAGGAACTCGCGTTCGGTGGACGTCGCCTGCGCCACGTGGGCGGCCGCCGCGCATTGTTCGATGGCGGCGCGCCACGCGCGATAGCTGTCCGCCACTTCGCGCGCGAGCGTCGTGAACCCGCCGAAGGCGTCGACGAGATCGCGCTGCGATTCGGGTTGCGCCAGCGATTGATGCGCGTGCTGGCCGTGCAGGTCGACGAGCCTCTCGCCCAGGTCCTTCAGGTGCGCCAGCGTCGCCGGCCGGCCGTTGATCCACGCGCGGCTTCGCCCCTGCGCGTCGAGGACCCGGCGCAACAGCACTTCGTCCCCGTCGCCGGTGAGCTCCTGCTCGGCCAGCCAGGCGTCGACCGCCGGCGTGTCGCTGGTGTCGAACACCGCGGCGAGTTCGGCGCGCTCGGCGCCGGGGCGCAGCTGGCGCAGCTCGAAGCGGTCGCCCAACAGCAGCGACAGCGCGTCGAGGAGGATCGACTTGCCCGCGCCGGTCTCGCCCGTCAGGACCGTGAGGCCGCGCTCGAACTCGACGTCGAGGGAGGCAACGACGACAAAATTGCGAATCGAGAGAAGGCGCAGCATCAGTGCGTGGCAACGCCCTTCACAGCGCGCCGTCCTTGCCTCGGCCGTCCGCGCGCTCGTCGTGCCGCATCCCGCCCACCCGTTCGGGCGTGGCGCTCCAGTGCAGCTTCTCGCGCAGCATCGCGAAATAGTCGTGGCCTTCGGGATGCAGGAAGCGCGCGGCCTGCGGCGCGCGGCACAATTCGACGCGGTCGCCTTCGACCAGCGTGTAATGCCCCTGACCGTCGCAATGGAAGCCGGCGTCGCGCGCGCTCAACACGGTGATCGAGATGTGCGCCGCATCGGAGATCGCGATCGGACGATGCGTCAGCGCATGCGGCGCCACCGGCACGAGCAGGAACGACGCCAGCTGCGGATCGAGGATCGGGCCGCCCGCGGAAAGCGCGTAGGCGGTCGACCCCGTGGGCGTGGCGACGATGATGCCGTCGGCGCGCATCGAGTAGACGAAGCGGCCGTCGATCTCCACCGCGCACTCGATCATGCTGCCCAGCGAACCGCGATTGACCACGACCTCGTTCAGCGCGAACGCGTCGTCGCGCTCGCCGTTGGCGCGCACCACCACGGCCGCCAGCAGCGTTCGGCGTTCCTCGAGATAGCGTCCTGCCAGCATGGCGTCCAGCGTGGATTCCATCCGCGTCAACGGGATGTCGGTCAGGAAGCCCAGGCGCCCCTGGTTGATGCCGATCAGCGGCACGCCGAATGGCGCGAGCCGGCGCGCGATCGAAAGCATGGTGCCGTCGCCACCCAGCACGATCGCCAGGTCGACCGCGTGCTCGAGTTCCTCCTGCGCGGCGACGGAATAGCCGGACAACGGTGAATGGCGCGCGGTTTCGCACTCCAGCACGACGGAGTGGCCCTTGGCGGTCAGGTAAGCGGCGACGCGGGACAACGGCGACGCCAGGTCCGGGCTCTCGTGGCGACCGACGAGGGCAACGCGGGGAAAGACCGGCGCGGCGGCGGCTTTGGGCATGGGCACGATTAAACCACAGCCCGCAGGCTCGGGACGCTAGACCGAAAGTGCAAATGCGGCAGGAGCGCCGCCCCCGAAACGATGCAGCGCTGTAAAATCGTGGCCATGCTTGAACCGCGCGCGCAGCACCTCCTCAAGACGCTGATCGAGCGGTACATCGGCGACGGGCAGCCGATAGGGTCGCGCGCGCTGTCGCGGCACTCCGGCCTCGAGCTTTCGCCGGCGACGATCCGCAACGTGATGGCGGACCTGGAGGAGATGGGTTTCATCAGCAGCCCGCATACGTCCGCGGGCCGCGTGCCGACGCCCAAAGGCTACCGCTTCTTCGTCGACAGCCTGATGGTGACCAAGCCGCTCGACCGCAGCGAGATCGACCGGCTCGAGGGCGAACTCGTCGCCGACCGGCCGCAGCAGCTCGTGAGCGCGGCGGCGGGTCTCCTGTCGCAGCTGACGCAATTCGCCGGCGTGGTGATGACGCCCAAGCGGCGCGAGGCGGCGTTTCGCCACCTGGAGTTCCTGCGCCTGTCGGAGCGGCGCGTGCTGCTCATCCTGGTGACGGCCGAAGGCGACGTGCAGAACCGCATCCTGCATACCGACCGCGCGTACTCGCAGTCGCAACTGGTCGAGGCCACTCAATTTCTTCAATAACAATTTCGCCGGGCAGCCGCTGACGACGATCCGCGCCCGGATCACCGACGAATTGCGCAGCCTGCGCGAAGACATCGCGGGCCTGATGAGCGCGGCGGTGGACGCCGGCGAAGGCGCCTACGCGGAAGGCGAATCGCTGGTCGTCACCGGCGAGCGCAACCTGATGCACGCCGACGGCCTGGCATCCAACATGGAGCGGCTGCGCCGGCTCTTCGACATGTTCGACCAGAAGACGTCGATCCTGCATCTCCTCGACGTGTCACAGCGCGCGCAGGGCGTGCAGATCTACATCGGCGGCGAGTCGGGGCTGGCGCCGCTGGATGAATACAGCGTCGTCACCGCGCCCTACGAAGCCAATGGGCAGGTGATCGGCACGCTGGGCGTGATCGGCCCGACGCGGATGGCGTACGAGCGCGTGATCCCGATCGTCGACGTCACGGCCAAGCTCCTTTCCAACGCGATGTCGGCGCAGCTAAATGAAGAATGAGTGAAGAATGAGCGATGACTGAGACTCATCCCAACGTGGCACTGCTCGAGCGGTTCTATTCCGCATTCGCACGCAGGGACGGCGCGGCGATGGCCGCCTGCTATGCGCCGGACGCGCGCTTCTCCGACCCGGTGTTCGACCTGTCCGGCGCCGAGGTCGGCGCCATGTGGTCGATGCTGTGCGAGCGCGGCCGCGACCTGCGCGTTGAATGGCGCGACGTGCGTGCCGACGACGCGACCGGCGCCACGCACTGGGAGGCCCGCTACACGTTTTCCGCCACCGGCCGTCCGGTGCACAACATCATCGACGCGGCATTCACGTTCAGCGCGGGCCGGATCGCCCGTCATGTGGACACCTTCGACCTGTGGCGCTGGAGCCGCATGGCGCTCGGCGCCAAGGGCGCGCTGCTGGGATGGACACCGTTCGTGCGCAAGGCGATCCAGCGCCAGGCGCGACGCGGACTGGATGCGTGGATCGCAAGTCACCCGCGAGCGGCAGTGGCGCAATGACGTACCGACACAAGGCAGCGCATGGCGCACGCGCCTGAACCGCCGTTCGCGCACGACCGCGTGCCGCGCGTCGGTGTCCTGCTGGTCAACCTCGGCACGCCCGATCAGGCCACGCCTTCGGCGGTGCGCAGGTATCTCGCGCAATTCCTGTCCGATCCGCGCGTCATCGAAATCCCGCCGTGGCTGTGGAAGCCGATCCTCTATGGCGTGATCCTGCTGGTGCGGCCGGCCGCGTCGGCGAGAAAATATTCCGCGATCTGGACCAAGGACGGCTCGCCGCTGCTGGTGCACAGCGTGAAGCAGCGGTCGCTGTTGCTGGGTTACCTCGGGCAACGACTCAAGAGCGCGGGGTTTCCTGCCGACCAGTGTCCGGTGGAACTGGGAATGCGCTACGGCAATCCGAGCGTGGGCGCGGCGCTCGACCGCCTGCGCGCCGCGAACTGCGAACGAATTCTCGTCGTGCCGCTCTATCCGCAATACGCGGCCAGCACGACGGCGTCGGCGTTCGACGCCGTCGCCGATCACCTGCGCCAATCGCGGCGCATCCCCGGCCTGCGGCTCGTCGACACGTTCCATGCCGATCCCGCCTACATCAAGGCGCTCGCGCAAAACGTCAATGACTTCTGGGTCAAGCATGGCCGCCCGGATCGCCTCGTGATGTCGTTCCACGGCTTGCCGCAGCAGACGCTGGATCGCGGCGATCCGTATCACTGCCTGTGCCAGGTGACGGGACGTCTGCTCGCCCGGGAACTGGGACTGGAGTCCGGGCAATGGACGCTGACGTTCCAGTCCCGCTTCGGCCGCGCGCAGTGGCTCAAGCCGTACACGTCGGAGGTGTTGCAGGCGCTTGGCCGCGAGGGCGTCAAGCGGGTCGATGTGTTTTGCCCGGGATTCGTCGCCGACTGCCTGGAAACGCTGGAGGAAATCGGCATCGAGGCGCGGGCGACCTTCCTGCGAAGCCGGGGGCAAGGAATTCAACGCCATCCCCTGCCTCAACGAGCATCCGCTGTGGATTGCGGCGCTGGCGAATCTCGTGTTCCGCGAACTCGATGGCTGGCTGACCGAGTCGCCGGACGCAGCGGCCCGCGAGGCGACCAAGTTGCGGGCCAAGGCCCTGGGCGCAAAAGCCTGACGCCGGTCCGGTCCACGCGCGGCGCGGGCCAAACAATAAGCCATTGTTTTCAAGCAATTTTCCGGTCACGCCCGGGGAAGGGGCTTGAATCGCGCCGATTGACCCCAACGTGCGTGCGGATAGCAAAAACGATTCCAGGGACCAACGCATGAAACGAACACATACTGAGCCGGAAGCAGGTACCCCGGTGCTCACGCCTGAGGCAGCGGCTGCCGGCCCGGAAGTCGTCGCCGACACCGTCGAAGTGGGCCGCGTCGCCGACGACATTGCCGCGCAGCTCGTGAAGGTCGAGACCGAAGTCGCGGAACTCAAGGACGCCTGGCTGCGCGCCAAGGCGGAGACCGAAAACGTGCGCAAGCAGGCGGAGGTCAATGTCGCCAAGGCGCACAAGTACGCGGTGGAGCGCTTCGCCGAAGACCTGCTGCCGGTGAAGGACGCGCTGGAGCAGACGCTCGCCGGAGGCGACGTTTCGCTCGAGACGCTGCGATCCGGCGCGGCATTGACGTTGAAGGCGCTGCAGGCGTCGTTCGACCGAGCGCAGGTGCTGGAAGTCAATCCGGCGGGCGAGAAGTACGACCCGCACCGCCACCAGGCGATGCAGATGGTCGACTCCGACCTGCCGGCGAACACCGTCGTGGACGTCTTCCAGAAGGGCTACCTCATCAACGATCGCGTGCTGCGGCCCGCGCTGGTGACGGTGGCGAAGGGCAAGACCGAAAACACCTAGAAAAGCACCGGCCAGGTTCCGGGTTGGGTTGATTCGCCCGAGCGAAATCCCCATCTGACGGGCAGGTTCTTCACATTCATTCGCATTCGGATCACGGAGGGCAGGACATCATGGGCAAGATCATCGGCATCGACCTGGGCACCACCAACAGTTGCGTCTCCATCATGGAGGGCGGCACGCCCAAGGTCATCGAAAACGCTGAAGGCGCGCGCACGACGCCTTCGGTCGTCGCATACCAGGAAGACGGCGAAATCCTGGTCGGCGCGTCGGCCAAGCGGCAGGCGGTCACCAATCCGAAGAACACGCTGTACGCGATCAAGCGGCTGATCGGCCGCAAGTTCGAGGAAAAGGAAGTGCAGAAGGACATCAACCTGATGCCCTACAAGATCATCAAGGCGGACAACGGCGACGCGTGGGTCGAAGTGCGCGGCAAGAAGATCGCGCCGCAGCAGGTCTCCGCGGAAATCCTGCGCAAGATGAAGAAGACCGCCGAGGACTACCTGGGCGAGGAAGTCACCGAGGCCGTCATCACGGTTCCGGCGTACTTCAACGACTCGCAGCGGCAGGCGACCAAGGACGCCGGCAAGATCGCCGGCCTCGAGGTCAAGCGCATCATCAACGAACCCACGGCGGCGGCGCTGGCGTTCGGCATGGACAAGAAGGAAGGCGACCGCAAGATCGCGGTCTACGACCTGGGTGGCGGAACGTTCGACATCTCGATCATCGAGATCGCCAATGTCGACGGCGAGCACCAGTTCGAAGTGCTGTCCACCAACGGCGATACGTTCCTGGGCGGCGAGGACTTCGACCAGCGGCTGATCGACTACATCGTCACCGAGTACAAGAAGGAATCCGGCGTCGACCTGAAGAACGACGTGCTGGCGCTGCAGCGGCTCAAGGACTCGGCCGAGAAGGCGAAGATCGAGTTGTCGTCGTCGCAGCAGACCGAGATCAACCTGCCGTACATCACGGCCGACCAGTCGGGCCCGAAGCACCTGACGATGAAGATCACGCGCGCCAAGCTGGAGGCGCTGGTCGAGGAACTGATCGAGCGCACCATCGCGCCGTGCCGCGTCGCGATCAAGGACGCGGGCGTCAGCCTGTCCGACATTTCCGACGTGATCCTGGTCGGCGGGCAGACGCGCATGCCGAAGGTGCAGGACAAGGTGAAGGAATTCTTCGCCAAGGAACCGCGCAAGGACGTGAATCCGGACGAAGCGGTTGCCGTGGGCGCGGCCATCCAGGGCGGCGTGCTGAAGGGCGACGTGAAGGACGTGCTGCTGCTCGACGTGACGCCGCTGTCGCTGGGCATCGAGACGCTGGGCAGCGTCATGACCAAGCTCATCAAGAAGAACACGACGATCCCGACCAAGGCGCAACAGGTGTTCTCGACGGCCGACGACAACCAGGGCGCGGTGACGATCCACGTGCTGCAGGGCGAGCGCGACGTGGCGGGCGGCAACAAGAGCCTCGGCCAGTTCAACCTCGAGGGCATTCCGCCGGCGCCGCGCGGCACGCCGCAGATCGAGGTCACGTTCGACATCGACGCCAACGGCATCCTGCACGTGTCGGCCAAGGACAAGGCGACCGGCAAGGAAAACAAGATCACGATCAAGGCCAATTCCGGATTGTCGGAATCCGAGATCGAGAAGATGGTGAAGGACGCCGAGGCGCATGCCGAAGACGACCGCAAGATGGTCGAGACGGTGCAGGCGCGCAACAGCCTCGACGCGCTGGTGCACAGCGTGAAGAAGTCGGTGACCGAATATGGCGACAAGGTGGGCGAAGAAGACAAGGCCAAGATCGAGGCCGCGGTGAAGGACGCCGAGGAACTGCTGAAGCAGAACGACGCGACCAAGGAACAGCTTGAAGCCAAGGCCGAGGAACTGGCCAAGACGTCGCAGAAGCTGGGCGAGGTCATGTACGCGCAGGCGCAGGCTGCGGCGAATGCGGCGGGCGCGGGCGCGGGAGGCGGTGCAGGCGCGGATGCGGCGGGCGGCGCGGGCGGACAGCACGGCGACGAGAAGGTCGTCGACGCGGAGTTCACCGAGGTCAAGGACCAGAAATAGTTATTCCGTCGCGCGCAAAGACTGCGTAGTCGCGACGGTCGGGCGCGACGGAATAACTGGCCGGATTGGAGTGGTCGCCTCGCGGCGCCCCTCAATCCGGCCTTTGCCGTTGTGGAAACACGTCGATCGTATTTGGCCAGACATTCGGCCCGTGAGGGCTTCATTGGTTGCAAGGGGCAATCGGGGATCATGGCGAAGCGGGACTACTACACGACACTGGGCTTGAGCCGCGACGCGAGCGAAGAGGACATCAAGAAGTCCTATCGCAAGATGGCGATGAAGCACCATCCGGACCGCAATCCGGATGACAAGGCCTCGGAAGAGAAATTCAAGGAAGCCAAGGAAGCCTACGAGGTCCTGACCGACACGAAGAAGCGCGCGGCCTACGACCAGTTCGGGCATGCGGGCGTGGATCCGTCGGCCGGTTTCGGCGGCCGGCCCGGCGGGCCCGAAGGCTTCGGCGGATTCGCCGACGCGTTCGGCGACATCTTCGGCGAGATCTTCGGCCAGCAGGGGCGCGGCGGCGGCAGTGGCGTGTATCGCGGCGCGGACCTGCGCTACAACCTCGAGCTGTCGCTGGAGGACGCCGCGCGCGGAACGGAAGTGAAGATTCGCATCCCGGCCATGGAGGGATGCGAGACGTGCCACGGCACCGGCGCCAAGCCGGGCACCAAGCCCACGACATGCGGCACCTGCGGCGGACGCGGCGAAGTGCGCGTGTCGCAGGGCTTCTTCTCGATCCAGCAGACGTGCCCGACCTGCCACGGCACCGGCAAGGTCATCCCCGATCCGTGCGCCACCTGTCACGGCGCGGGTCGCGTGAAAAAGCACAAGACACTGTCGGTGAAGATCCCGGCGGGCGTGGATACCGACGACCGCATCCGCCTGACGGGCGAGGGCGAGGCGGGTCTGAACGGTGGCCCGTCCGGGGATCTCTACGTCGTCGTGCACTTGAAGCCGCACCAGGTGTTCCAGCGCGATGGCGCGGACCTGCATTGCGAGATGCCGATCAGCTTCGCGACGGCCGCATTGGGCGGCGAGCTGGAGATTCCGACGCTGGACGGACACGCCACGATCAAGGTGCCGGCGGAGACGCAATCGGGCCAGACGTTCCGGCTTCGCAACAAGGGCATTCGTCCGGTCCGCGGTTCGGTGCAGGGCGACCTGTATTGCCACGTGGCGATCGAAACGCCGATCAAGCTCACATCGCGGCAGAAGGAACTGCTGCGCGAATTCGAGGCGATCAACGAGGAAGATCCGGGCAAGCACAATCCGCGCGCCAAGGGCTGGTTCGACAAGGTCAAGGATTTCTTCGGCCAGTAGATCCGCCGCAGACCGGCGTCGCCGTTCGCGCCGGCCCGTGCCGAGAGGCCCGTCGTGCTAAGCTGATCTTCGCGCGCTAATTTGCCACCTTAGTTCGCCACCTTCCTCGCCCACTTCCTTCAGGGGACCCTATGCCCGGCCTTCGCCCAGACGTCGATCCCGACGGCCTACTCGAGTATTCCGTCGTTTTCACGGACCGCTCGCTCAATCACATGTCGCAGCGCTTCCAGCGCGTCATGTGCGACATCTCAGGCATTCTCAAGCACGTCTACA
Source organism: uncultured beta proteobacterium (assembly GCA_963834045.1). Lineage (GTDB taxonomy): Bacteria > Pseudomonadota > Gammaproteobacteria > Burkholderiales > Casimicrobiaceae > VBCG01. The sequence goes on from CAWIAK010000018.1 coordinate 49,632, forward strand.
ACGCGCATTCGGCCATCGTGGTGCCGGGCGGCGGAACCTTTGGCATGGAAGCCGTTGCGCGGCAATTCGCCACCGGCAAGAAGTGCCTGGTCATCCGCAACGGCTGGTTCAGCTACCGCTGGTCGCAGATCTTCGACGCCGGCAGGATCCCCGCCGAGGCAACCGTGCTCAAGGCGCGCCGGATCGGAGACGGAAAGCACGCGCCGTTCGCGCCGGCCCCGATCGACGAAGTGGTCGAGTCGATACGCACGAATCGCCCGGATGCCGTGTTCGCGCCGCACGTCGAGACGGCATCGGGAATCCTGCTCCCGGACAGCTATCTGCGTGCGGTCGGTGACGCCGTCCACGCGGTCGGCGGACTGTTCGTCCTCGATTGCGTCGCGTCGGGTGCGCTGTGGGTCGACATGGAGGCCTGCGGTGTCGACGTCCTGATCACCGCGCCGCAAAAAGGCTGGAGCAGCACGCCGGGTTTCGCGCTGGTGATGCTGAGCCAACGCGCCCGCACCGCCATCGAGGGCACGACTTCGACCAGCTTCGCCTGCGATCTGCGCAAGTGGCTCGCAATCATGGAAGCGTACGAAAAGGGCGGCCATGCCTATCACGCGACGCTGGGAACCGATTCGCTCGCCCGATTGCGCGACACGATGAAGGAAACGGAGCAGGCCGGATTCGAGAACATGCGCGCCGCGCAGCGGGAATTGGGCGCCAAGGTCCGCGCGCTGCTGGCGCGCCACGGCTTCGCAAGCGTTGCGGCCGAGGGCTTTCAGTCGCCTTCCGTCGTGGTGAGCTACACCGACGACAAGGACATCCAAAGCGCCAGGAAATTCATCGACCTGGGATTGCAGGCCGCGGCCGGCGTGCCGTTGCAATGCGACGAGCCCGCGGACTTCCAGACGTTTCGCCTCGGGTTGTTCGGCCTGGACAAGTTGGGCAACGTCAATCGCAGCGTGAGCAACCTCGAGCAGGTGCTGGCCAGGATTGCGTCGCCGGTGCTCGAGCAGCGCTGACGCGTCCGAACCCGGTGGCGGCCGGCCGCCACCGGAAACGTGATGGCTGACTACGACGTCGTCGTCATCGGCGCCGGCGCCGCCGGCATGATGTGCGCCGCGCAGGCCGGGCAGCGCGGGCGCCGCGTGCTGCTGATCGAGCACTACCACCTGCTGGGGGAGAAGATCCGCATCTCGGGCGGCGGCCGCTGCAATTTCACCAACAGCGGCGCCACGGCGGCGAATTTCCTGTCGCAGAACCCCGACTTCTGCCGTTCAGCGCTCGCCCGCTATACGCCGCGCCATTTCATCTCGCTGGTCGAGAAGTACGGCATCGCGTATCACGAGAAGAAGCTCGGGCAGCTGTTCTGCGACGACACCGCGCAGGACATCATCCGCATGCTGAAGGAAGAATGCGACCGCGGCGACGTGCAATGGCGGATGCCGTGTCCCGTGGACGGCGTCGAGCGCACGACCGACGGATTCGATGTCGCCACGCCGCAGGGGACCGTAACGCTGCGCATCGCTGGTCATCGCCACCGGCGGGTTGTCGGTACCGAAGATCGGCGCGACGCCGTTTGGCTACCGGATCGCGGAGCAATTCGGTCTGCCGGTCGTGCCGCCGCGCCCCGGACTCGTGCCCCTCGCGTTTGCGCCCGAGGCGCTCGCGCGCTACGGCGACCTGTCGGGCGTTTCCGTCGATGCCGAGGTCGCGTGCAACGGCGGGCGCTTTCGCGAGAACCTGCTGTTCACGCACCGCGGACTGTCAGGGCCGGCGATCCTGCAGATTTCGTCGTATTGGGATGGCCGCACGCCGCTGTCGATCGACCTCCTGCCTGGCGAGGACGCCGCGCGATGGCTGTGCGCGCAAGTCAATTCGCAGGCGCAGCTGCCGACGCTGCTGGCGCAGCGGCTGCCCAGGCGCTTCGCGCAGCAATGGTGCGCGGCGCACGGCGTGGCGATGCCGATGAAGCAACTGGGCGAGGCCAGGCTGCGCGAGGTCGCGGGACTGTTGCGCGACTGGCGCGTGCTGCCTTCCGGCACGCTTGGATACCAGAAGGCGGAAGTGACCTGCGGCGGCGTGGCGACGAGCCATCTGTCGTCGAAGACGATGGGCGCAACCGACGTCCCCGGACTCTATTTCATCGGGGAAGTGGTCGACGTCACCGGCTGGCTCGGCGGCTACAACTTCCAGTGGGCGTGGGCGTCGGGCCACGCGGCCGGGCAATTCGCGTAGCCGAGCTGCGCGCCGCCTCGCGGCGTGTTCCCGACTTGTCCCGGACCCGCGGTTCGGCATAGCATTCCATGTTTAGCCAGTCATTCTTCCGGGGGATTCCAGTGTCCGTTCGTCCTGTCTTCGCTGCCGTCGCGTTCTTCTGTTCCTTCGCCGCCTTCGGGCAGGTGAAGGTCGGCCTCATGGTCTCCGCCACCGGACCGACATCGGCGATCGGCATTCCGCAGAAGAACACCGGAGACCTGTTGCCCAGGAAGGTCGGCGATGCGACCGTCGAGTACATCCAGCTCGAGGATGGCGGCGACTCCACGCGCGCCGTGCAGAACGTCAAGAAGCTCATCCAGGACAACAACATCGACGCGCTGATCGGCCCGTCGACCACGCCCAACGCGCTGGCGATCCTCGATTTCATCGCCGAGGCCAAGGTGCCGATGATGGCGACCGTGGGCACGTCGAGCGTCGTCGAGCCGCTCGACGCCAAGAAGCGCTGGGTGTTCAAGACGACGCAGAACGACGACATCATCGCCAGCGCGCTGCTGGCGCACATGACGAAGAACGGCGTGAAGACGATCGGCTTCATCGGCTTCAACGACCCATACGGCGAGAACTGGTACAAGGTGTTCGTTCCGATGGCAGAGAAGGCCGGCATCAGCATCGTCGCCAACGAGCGCTACGCGCGCAACGACCAGAGCACGACCGGGCAGGTGCTGAAGCTGATGGCGGCGAAGCCCGATGCCGTGCTGATCGCCGCGGTCGGCGGACCCGCCGTGCTGCCGCAGGCCACGCTGTTCGACCAGGGCTACAAGGGCCGCATCTACCAGACGCACGCGGTGGCGACCGACGACTTCATCAAGCTCGGGAAGGAAAAGGTCGAAGGCACCGTCCTTGCCGCGGGTCCGATGCTGGTCATCGACGAGATTCCCGCGTCCAACCCGACGAAGAAGGTCGCGCTGGCCTACATCGCAGCCTACGAGAAGCAGTTCGGCACCAAGCCCGCGACGTTCGGCGCCAACACGTGGGACGGCGGCATCCTGCTCGAGCGGGCAATCCCGACCGCGCTCAAGGCCGGCAAGCCCGGCACGGAAGCCTTCCGCAGCGCGTTGCGCGACGCCGTGGAAAAGGAGCGCGAGGTCGTCGGCACGCAGGGCGTGTTCAACATGTCGGCCACCAATCACAACGGCATGGACGACCGGGCGCGCGTGCTCATCGTCGTCAAGGACGGCAAGTTCCGGCTGCTCGCGGAATGACCGACGCGTACCCGGCTGATGCCTTCGGCTTCGGTCTGACGCTTCGTGATCAAGTTGCGCGCCGCTCCATGCGCCTGACCGGCATCCTGCTCGCGGCGGGCCAGGGTGCCCGCTTCGGTGGAGCGAAACTGCTCTCGCCGCTGCCCACGACGTCCCACGGCGTCGGCGCGGGAACCGCCATCGGCGTCGCGTCCTGCCTGCATCTCTTGTCGGCGTTGCCGGAGGTGGTGGCGGTGGTGCGCCCCGGCGATTCGATCCTCGCGAGTCAACTGCGCTCGGCCGGGGCGCGAATCGTCGAATGCGCGCGGGCGAACGAGGGCATGGGCGCCAGCCTCGCGTGCGGTGTCGCTGCCGCGGCGGACGCCGACGGCTGGATCGTGGCGCTTGCCGACATGCCATGGATCGCGCCTGCGACCGTGGCGCTGGTGGCCGACGCGCTGACGTCGGGCGCGGCAATCGTCGCCACGTCGCGCATCGGCGTGCGCGGCCATCCGGTGGGCTTTGCGTCGTCGCACTACGCCGCGCTGGCGGCGCTGACCGGCGACGAAGGCGCCAAGTCCATCCTCTCGGCGCATCGCGACCAGGTGCAACTCATCGAGGTCGACGACGACAACGTATTGCGCGATGTCGATACGCCCGGCGACCTGGCAGGTTAGGGCCGGTCACCAGTCCCTGGACGTCAATCGTCGGCTTCGTGCTGCCACAGGTCGGCCTGGCGGTCGCGGCCATGCCGCCGCTCTTCCTGCGTGCGCCACCACGACCGCAGCTGCGCTTCGGGCAGCGGGCGCGAGATCAGGTAACCCTGTGCTTCCTCGCACCCGTGCGAGCGCAGGAAGTTGAACTGGGCGGCGGTTTCGACACCCTCGGCGATGCACCGCAGGCCGAGCGAATGCGACAGCGCGATGATCGCCTGCGTGATCGCCTCGTCGTTGCGGTTCTTTTCCAGGCCATGCACGAAGCGCTGGTCGATCTTGACTCCCTGGATGGGCAGCCGGGCGAGATAGGACAGGCTCGAGTAGCCCGTGCCGAAATCGTCGATCGTGATCGACACGCCCATCTGCTTCAACTTCATCAGCGTCGCCACGGCCTTTTCGGGGTGCGTGATGATCACGCTCTCGGTGATCTCGAGGTCGAGGTGCGACGGCGCGAGGCCGCTCGCCGACAGCGCGTCCTCGACGATTCCCAGCCAGCTGTCGTGCTGCAGCTGCTGCACGGACAGGTTCACGGCCAGGCGCAGCGGCATGTCCATCCGGTGCCATTGCATGACCTGCCGGCACGCGTCGCGCAGCACGCGCGCCCCGAGCGCCTGGATCATCCCCGACTCCTCGGCAATGGGAATGAACTCGGCCGGCGAGATCACGCCGCGCTGCGGATCGCGCCAGCGCAGCAGGGCCTCCACGCCGCATGCGCGCCCGCTCTTCATCTCGATCTGCGGCTGGTAGACGAGGAAGAACTCGTCGTCCATGAGGCCGCGCCGCATGTCGGTTTCGATCTGCAGCCGCAACTGCACGCGGGCGTTCATGTCCGACGTGTAGAAGCGATACGCGTTGCGGCCGGCGTCCTTCGCGGCGTACATCGCCGTGTCCGCCTGCTTGATCAGGCCGCCGCCATCGGAGGCGTCCAGCGGGTACATCGCGACGCCGATGGACGCCGTGAGCGTGGGCATCTGGTCGGATAGCCTGAACGGCGCCATGAACGACTCCCTGACCCGCGTCAGCACGGCCAGCACCTCGAAGGCGGCCTGCGGCGGATTCAGTCCGGGCAGGATGATGACGAACTCGTCGCCGCCCAAGCGCGCGACGGTGTCGCTTTCGCGCACCGCGCTGATCAAACGCTGCGCGATCGACTGGAGCAGGTGGTCGCCCGCGTCGTGCCCCAGCGTGTCGTTGATGCGCTTGAAGTGGTCGAAGTCGAGGAAGAGACAACCGACGTGCGTGCCGTCGCGCTGCGCGAGCGACAGGATCTGCTTCAGCCGCTGGTTGAGGAGCGACCGGTTCGGCAGGCCGGTCAGGATGTCGTGCTGCGCGAGCTTGTACGCGTGCGCCGTGGCGATCTCGAGTTCCTTCGTCCGCTGCGTGACCTTGTCCTCGAGCGTGCGCTGGTAATTGGCGACCTCGGACTGGGATTCGCCGAGCTTTTGCGTCATGTGGTTGAACGTGTGGGTCAGCAGGCCCAGTTCGTCCGACGAGCTCGCCGGGACATACACGTCGAGGCGGCCGGCGCCGACCGCGCGCGCGGCGCGCATCAGGCGGTGCATCGGCGCCACCAGGCGCCGCGTGAGCAGCAGCGTGGCGACGATGGCGACGATGAGCAGCCCCAGCACCACGGCGACGGCGCCGACCATCTGCTCGCGAAACACGCGGCGCTGCACTTCCTGGGTCATGCCCAGGCGCAGGTAGCCGATGGGCTCGCCGGTGGCCCCGGTTTGCGGCGTGACTTCTCCCGCCACGGCGCGCGGCTTCGCGACCGGCGCGATGAGTTCGACATAACGCTTGCCCGCGATCGTGACGTCGCGGTCCGCGATGCGTCCCGGCGCCAGCGCTACCTGGACCGTGTCAATGGGCGGCAGCTTCTCCTTGGCGAGTCCGGCCGCGAAGCGACGTTCCACCAGCACCTCGCGCTTGCCGTCGAACACGCTGGCGTAGGCGACATCGGGATTGTTGCTTGCGCTGCCCAGCATCTGCTCCAGATAGTCCTTGTCCGAGGTGACGATGCCGTGCTCGGCAAGCTGCGCGATCACTCCGAGCAGCGTGGCGCCCTGGCTGCGCAGTTCCTGCTTGTCGTCGCGCCATTGCTGCGCAAAATGCAGTATCGACAGCGCGGCGGCCGTCAGGAAGATGAGCCCCACGGTGAGCACGTTGAGCTTGGTCAGCAGGCCCATCCGCACCGGAGGCAGGTCCAGCGTGGACGCCGTGTCGCCCGAGAGCGGGGACAGGTGCCGGCGCAGCCGGGAGGCGAACTTCATGCCCGGTTGCCGCGGGACATCAGGCGCATCGCGTCCCCACGTCCGTCATTCCACTGCGACGGGGATCTTGCCGATGCGGGCCTGCCACTCGCGTGGGCCCGTGCGGTGGACGGACGTGCCCCGGGCATCGACGGCGACGGTGACCGGCATGTCCTTCACCGTGAATTCGTAGATCGCCTCCATGCCGAGGTCGCCGAACGCGACGACGCGCGACGCGCGGATCGCCTTCGACACCAGGTAGGCAGCGCCGCCGACGGCCATCAGGTACGCCGCGCCGTGCTTTGCGATGGCCTCGATCGCGACCGGACCGCGCTCCGCCTTGCCGATCATGGCGATGAGTCCCGTCTTCGCCAGCATCATCTCGGTGAACTTGTCCATGCGCGTGGCCGTCGTGGGACCGGCGGGCCCGACCACTTCGTCGCGCACCGGATCGACCGGACCGACGTAATAGATGACGCGGTTGGTGAAATCGACACCTTCCGGCAGCGCCTCGCCGCGCGCGAAGTGATCGGCGATGCGCTTGTGCGCGGCGTCGCGGCCGGTGAGCATCTTGCCGTTGAGCAGCAGCGTCTCGCCCGGCTTCCACGTCGCCACTTCTTCGCGCGTCAGCGTGTCGAGGTTCACGCGCTTGGCCGACGGCGACGGCGTCCAGTGCACGTCGGGCCACCTGGAAAGATCGGGCGGGTCGAGCTTCGCGACGCCGCTGCCGTCGAGCATGAAATGGGCGTGGCGCGTCGCGGCGCAGTTGGGGATCATGCCGACGGGCTTGCTCGCCGCGTGCGTCGGATAGTCGAGGATCTTCACGTCGAGGACGGTCGACAGGCCGCCCAGGCCCTGCGCGCCGATGCCCAGCGCGTTGCACTTCTCGTAGAGCTCGATGCGCAGTTCCTCGGTCTTGTTCGCCGGGCCGCGCTTGAGGAGCTCGTGCATGTCGATGGGCTCCATCAGCGCTTCCTTCGCGAGCACCATCGCCTTCTCGGCCGAACCGCCGATGCCGATGCCCAGCATGCCCGGCGGACACCAGCCCGCGCCCATCGTCGGCAGCGTCTTCAGCACCCAGTCGACGATCGAGTCCGAAGGATTCAGCATCACGAACTTCGACTTGTTCTCGGAACCGCCGCCCTTGGCCGCGATCTTCACCTCGACGGTGTTGCCGGGCACCAGGTCGAAGTGAATGACGGCAGGCGTGTTGTCGCGCGTGTTCTTCCTGCGCGCCGGCCGGGTCGGCGACGATCGATGCGCGCAGGCGGTTGTCCGGGTCCATGTAGGCGAGGCGCACGCCTTCGTTGACCATTCCGGCCAGCGACATGGTGGCGCCGCTCCAGCGCACGTCCATGCCCACCTTCACGAACGCGACGACGATGCCGGTGTCCTGGCAGATCGGCCGGTGGCCTTCCGCGCACATCCGCGAGTTGGTGAGTATCTGCGCTATCGCGTCCTTCGCCGCCGGCGACTCCTCGGCGTGATAGGCCGCGCCAAGCGCCTCGATGTAATCCTGACGGGTGATAGTAGGAGATGAATTGCAGCGCGTCGGCGACGCTCTGGATGAAGTCCTGCTGGCGGATCGTGGTCATCTTGTTCGCTCCGGGTCTTCGATCAGTGCGGGGCCGGCGTGCCGGAATGCCGGGCCGGGGCAGGCATGACGCGGTCCACCGCGGCGATCGCCAGCGCCGAGAACAGGAACGCGACGTGGATGACGGTCTGGTAGAACAGCGTCTTTTCCTCGTACGCTGCCGCGTTGATGAATGTCTTCAGCAGGTGGATCGACGAGATGCCGATGATGGCGGTGGCGAGCTTCACCTTGAGCACCGACGCGTTGACGTGCGACAGCCATTCCGGCTGGTCGGGGTGGTCGTCGAGGTGCATCCGCGACACGAATGTCTCGTAGCCGCCGACGATGACCATGATCAGCAGGTTCGAGATCATGACGACGTCGATCAGGCCGAGCACCACCAGCATCATCACGGTTTCCCGCGGCGGGACCGCGCTCTGGGCGCCGGGCGGCGTCACGTTCTTGAGGATGGCGTCGATGGCGTCCTGGTGCCCGAACGCAGCTTCGCACCAGGTGGACGAGCTCGACCCAGAAGTAATAGACGTAGACGCCCTGGGCGACGATGAGGCCGAGATAGAGCGGCAGCTGCAGCCAGCGGCTCATGAAGATCAGCCGGGAAATGGGCTGCTCCCGGAACGATGGAATCGGGCGGATGCGGACATCGGTCTTCCGGCAGGTGGAATGGCGTGCGCATCCGGACGTCGGGCCGCCAGTGCCGCCTCGCGAATCCGGAAAGCCCAAAAGTCTACCATCCGCGCGGGCATCGCCCGTGCCGGGCCGGCGGATGGCCGGACTTCGCCCAAGCGGGATCGCGCGCCGGCAGGCTCCTGCATCCTGCCGCGAGCTGCGCGCACCAGGTTTGTCTTGCGTCATTGCGTCCTCGCCCGCGCTGTGGTTAGACTCGCAAGCTCGCACGGCGCTATCAGATCAGAGATCATTTGCGGAGGAGAATCCACCATGTCGTCCGGTATCGAGTCGGTCCTGCAGGAAAACCGCGTATTCCCGCCTTCCGAGGCCTTCGTCAAGCAGGCCAACATTTCCGGCATGGCCGCCTACAAGGCGATGTGCGCGGAAGCCGAAAGCGACTTCGAGGGCTTCTGGGCGCAAGCATGCGCGCGCGGAACTGCTGTGGCACAAGCCGTTCACGAAGACGCTCGACGAATCGAACGCGCCGTTCTTCAAGTGGTTCCACGACGGCGAACTGAACGCGTCGTACAACTGCCTCGACCGGCATCTCGCGACGCAGCCCGACAAGGTCGCGATCATCTTCGAGGCCGACGACGGCACGATCACCCGCATCACCTACAAGGAGCTCTATCACGACGTCTGCCGCTTCGCGAACGCGCTGAAGGCGCAAGGGCATCAAGAAGGGCGACCGCGTCCTCGTCTACATGCCGATGTCGATCCAGGCCGTCGTGGCGATGCAGGCGTGCGCGCGCATCGGCGCCACGCACTCGGTGGTGTTCGGCGGCTTCTCGGCGAAGAGCATCCAGGAACGCGTCGTCGACGCCGGCGCGGTCGCGATCATCGCCGCCGACGGGCAGTTCCGCGGCGGCCGCGAGATTCCGCTGAAGACGGTCGTCGACGAAGCGCTGGCGCTGGGCGGCTGCGAAGGCGATCAAGACGGTATTCGTCTACAAGCGCACCGGCGCGGCGATCCCGATGCAGGCCGGGCGCGACGTGTGGTGGCACGACGCCGTCGCGAACCAGCCCGACACCTGCGAGCCGACGTGGGTGAACGCCGAGCATCCGCTGTTCATCCTCTATACGTCGGGGTCCACCGGCAAGCCGAAGGGCGTGCAGCATTCGACCGGCGGCTACCTGCTGCAGGCGATCCTGACGATGAAGTGGACGTTCGACTACAAGCCGACCGATGTCTTCTGGTGCACGGCCGACGTGGGCTGGGTCACCGGCCACACGTACATCGCCTACGGGCCGCTCGCCTGCGGCGCGACCGAGATCGTGTTCGAAGGCGTGCCGACCTATCCCGATGCCGGCCGCTTCTGGAAAATGATCCAGGACCACAAGGTCACGGTGTTCTACACGGCGCCCACGGCAATCCGCTCGCTGATCAAGGCCGGCGGCGACCTGCCGAAGAAGTACGACCTGTCGTCGCTGCGCATCCTCGGCACCGTCGGCGAGCCGATCAATCCGGAAGCGTGGATGTGGTACTACCAGACGGTCGGCGGCTCGCGCTGCCCGATCGTCGACACGTGGTGGCAGACGGAGACCGGCGGCCACATGATCACGCCGCTGCCGGGCGCGACGCCATTGAAGCCCGGCTCGTGCACGTTCCCGCTGCCGGGCATCATCGCGGACATCGTCGACGAGACCGGCCACACCGTCGAGTTCGGCAAGGGCGGCATCCTCGTCATCAAGCGCCCGTGGCCGGCGATGATCCGCACGATCTGGGGCGACCCGGACCGGTACAAGACCAGCTACTACCCCGAGGACTTCCACGGCAAGTATTACCTTGCGGGCGATGGCGCGTCGCGCGACCTCGAAGGCTACATCCGCATCATGGGCCGCATCGACGACGTGCTGAACGTCTCGGGACACCGGCTGGGCACGATGGAAATCGAGTCGGCGCTGGTCGCCAATCCGCTGGTGGCGGAAGCCGCCGTCGTCGGCCGCCCGGATGACCTGACCGGCGAAGCCGTGTGCGCATTCGTCGTGCTGAAACAGGTGCGGCCGGAGGGCGCCGAAGCCGATCGCATCGCGAAAGTGCTGCGCGACTGGGTGGCCAAGGAAATCGGACCGATCGCCAAGCCCAAGGACATCCGCTTCGGCGAAAACCTGCCCAAGACGCGCTCCGGCAAGATCATGCGCCGGCTGCTGCGCTCGATCGCCAAGGACGAGGAGATCAAGCAGGACACTTCCACGCTGGAAAATCCGGCGATCCTGGACCAGTTGAAGCAGGTCAACTGAGGAAGCAGGTCAACTGACGCGCCGCGGAGATTCCGGCAGCAAGACGCGGCGGACGCTGACGGGTGGCCGCCGGCCGCCCGGTCAGGCGACGGGCGGGACGGTTTCCTGGAACGTCGGCCGCTTCGCGAGCTTGTCCGCGAGCCGGGACAGGTTCGGGTACTCGCGGCGCCAGTCGAGGTCGGGATAGCGGAGGTCGAGGTAGCCAAGCGCGCAACCCGTCGCGATGTCGGCGAGCGTGTAGGACTCGCCGTGGCACCACGCTTTGTCCTCGAGTTCGTGCGAGAGTTCGGCCACGCCGGCGCCGACCTTTTGCTGCTGGCGTTCGATCCAGGCCTTGCTCTGCTGCTTGGCCGGCCGCCGCGACTCCATGACGATCGCCTGCGTCGCGTCGCAAATGCCATCCGCCAACGCTTCCCAGCGCTTGACCTCGATGCGCTGGCGATTGGGTTCCGGAATGAGCCGCGAGACCGGGCTCACCGTGTCGATGTATTCGACGATCACGCGGGAATCGAACAGGCGGGTGCCGTCGTCCAGCACCAGCACCGGCACTTTCCCCAGCGGGCTCCACGCGTGCACCGGATTGCCCGGCTCTATGGGCGAGACCTCCAGCATCTGATACTCGATCTTCTTTTCGGCGAGCGCGATGCGCACCTTGCGCACATAGGGACTCGTCTTCGATGCGATCAGCTTGAGCACGGGCAGGCGTTTCTAGGGAAGCGCGGGAGGAAAATTATAGCATCGCGTGCCGGCGAAAGCCTGCCCGACCGGGACGCGTCGAGCGTCCGGCGGCATGCACGCTGCGTGCTACACTGCGAACGCCTCCCGCGAGCGATTGCATCCGACTGCCGTGCACCAAACTGCCGCATCGTGACCGCCGAAGCTTCCATTTCCGCACTTACCGCTCTGTCGCCGCTGGACGGCCGCTATGGCGCAAAGGTCGCCGCGCTGACCGGCCATTTCAGCGAATTCGGCCTGGTCCGCCATCGCGTGCGCGTCGAAATCTCCTGGCTCATCGCGCTCGCCGACGAACCGGCGATCGCCGAAGTGCCGCCGTTTTCCGCCGCGGCGCGGGCGGCGCTCGACCAGGCGGCGCAGTCCTTCGCGCCGTCCGACGCCGCGCGCATCAAGGACATCGAACGCAAGACCAATCACGACGTCAAGGCCGTCGAGTACTGGCTGAAGGAGCGCTTCGCGTCGGTGCCCGAGGTGGCGCGGGTTGCGGAGTTCATTCATTTCGCCTGCACCTCCGAGGACATCAACAATCTCGCGCATGCGCTGGCTCTGGCGGCGGCGCGCAAGGACGTGCTGCTGCCGGTGCTGCGCGACATCGCGGCCGCCTTGCGCGCGCTGGCGCACGCGAATGCCGACGCGCCCATGCTGTCGCGGACGCATGGCCAGCCGGCCACGCCCACCACGCTCGGCAAGGAAGTCGCCAATGTCTATGCGCGCATCGAGCGGCAGATCGCCGCCATCGAGCGGGTGCCGATCAAGGGCAAGGCCAACGGCGCCGTGGGCAATTACAACGCGCACCTGGCCGCTTATCCGGACGTCGACTGGGAACGGCTTTCCGCACGCTTCGTCGCGGGACTCGGCCTCGAATTCAATCCCTACACGACGCAGATCGAGCCGCACGACTACATGGCCGAACTCTTCGATGCGATCGCGCGCGCCAACACGATCCTGATCGACTTCGACCGCGACGTCTGGGGTTACGTTTCGCTCGGCTACTTCCGGCAGCGGGTCGTGGACGGCGAAGTGGGCTCGTCCACGATGCCGCACAAGGTCAATCCGATCGACTTCGAGAATTCCGAAGGCAACCTCGGGCTGGCCAATGCGGTGCTGCGTCACCTGGCGGAGAAGCTGCCGATTTCGCGCTGGCAGCGCGACCTCACCGATTCGACGGTCCTGCGCAACATGGGCGTGGCGCTGGGCTATGCGCTGCTCGGCTGGACGTCGCTGCAGCAAGGTTTGCGCAAGCTGGAGGTCGATCGCGCCCGGATGGCCGCGGACCTCGACGCCAACTGGGAAGTCCTGGCCGAGCCGATCCAGACGGTCATGCGCCGCTACGGCATCGCCAACCCGTACGAGCAGTTGAAGGCGCTGACGCGCGGAGTGACCGGCATGACGCGCGAATCGCTGCATGCGTTCATCGAAAGCCAGGCGTTGCCCGCGGACGCCAAGGCGCGGCTCCTTGCGCTGACGCCGTCGACCTATATCGGCAAGGCTGCCGACCTGGCCAAGCGCGTCTGATCCGGCGTCAATCGCGCCGGCGGCGCTCCTGCACGAACGTGCTGATCGCGGGGATCAGCGAGACGACGACGATCGCGATCACGATCAGCGACAGGTTCTGCTTGACCCACGGGATATTGCCGAACAGGTAGCCTGCGTAGACCAGCAGGCCGATCCACAGCACGCCGCCGACGACGTTGTACGAGAGGAACCGGCGATAGGACATGCCGGCCACGCCCGCCAGGAACGGCGCGAACGTGCGGATGATCGGAATGAACCGCCCGATGATGATGGTCACGCCGCCGTACTTGTCGTAGAACGCCTGGGTTTTTCGCAGGTGGGCCTGCTTGAACCATCGCGAATCGGGTCTTTCGTAGACGCGGGGGCCGATGTAGTGGCCGATGGCGTAATTCAGCGAGTCGCCCAGCATCGCCGCGACGATCAGAAGCCCGACCAGCAGGTGCACGTCGAGGCCGGCCGTCGCGACCACGGTGCCGGAGATGAAGAGAATCGAGTCGCCGGGCAGGAACGGGAACACCACCAGTCCCGTTTCGGCGAAGATCACGACGAACAGCAGTGCGTAGATCCACGCGCCGTACTGTCCGGCCATGTTCGCGAGCGTCTGGTCGAGCGCGAACAGCGAATAGAACAGCGTCGTCAGCATGGGCGGCCCGAAACCGGCGGTCAGCGTGCGCGGCGGATCCGCTACGGCAGTATCTTTTCGCCGCCGATGCCGGCCTTCTTTTCCGGCTTGACCAGGTCCTCGCGCGAGACGCCCATCCACATCACCAGCGGCGCCATCACCAGCACCGACGAGTAGATGCCGAAGCAGATGCCGATGGTCAGCGCCAGCGCGAAATAGTGCAGCGTCTCGCCGCCGAAGAACAGGATCGACAGCACCATCATCAGCGTACAGCCGTGGGTGATGATCGTGCGGGAGATGGTGCTCGTGATCGCGCTGTCGATGACGTGCGTCACCGTGGCCTTGCGCATCTTGCGGAAATTCTCGCGGATCCGGTCGGCGATCACGACGGACTCGTTCACCGAGTAGCCCAGCACGGCGAGGATGGCCGCCAGCACCGGCAGCGAGAACTCCCACTGGAACAGCGCGAAGAAGCCCAGGATGATGATCACGTCGTGCAGGTTGGCGACGATCGCCGCGATCGCGAACCGCCATTCGAAGCGCAGCGCCAGATACGCGACGATGCCCAGCGACACGAGCAGCAGCGCGAGCGCGCCGTTCTCGTACAGCTCGCGGCCGACCTGGGGCCCGACGAACTCGACCCGCTGCTGCGCCGCGCTGGCGTCGTCCAGCCGCAGTTCGCCCAGCACGCGTTCGGAAAGCTGCGCGCTGGAGACGCCTTCCTTCAGCGGCAGCCGGATGAGCGCCGTGTCGGAGCGGCCGAAGGCCTGCGCCGAATACTCGCCCAGGTTGAGCTTGTCCAAGGCCGTCCGGACGCGGCCGAAGTCCACCGCATGGCCGTAGGTGACCTCGATGATCGTGCCGCCGCGGAAATCGACGCCGAGGTTCAAGCCCTTGGTGGCCAGGAAGAACACCGCCAGCAGGAACGTCACGAGCGAGATCACGTTGAACGTGAGCGCGTGCCGCATGAACGGAATGTCGCGGGTGAATCTGAAGAATTCCATCGTTTAGCCCTTATTGCTCATTGACCGTGATGCGTCATGCACGCAGTCGCTGCTTCGACTCAGGTGGCTTTCGGCGCCGTCGCGGCCGCGGGCCGCCAGACCTGGCCGATCGATATCCTGTCGAGCTTCTTGCGGCTGCCGTAGATCAGCGCGACGATGCCGCGCGAAACGAAGACGGCCGAGAACATCGACGTCAGGATGCCCAGGCAATGCACGACGGCAAATCCGCGGATCGGCCCGCTGCCGAAGATGAGCAGCGCGATGCCGGCAATCAGCGTGGTCACGTTCGAGTCGAGAATGGTGCCCCACGCGCGCTCGTAGCCCGCCTGCAGCGCCGCGTGCGGCGTGGCTCCCCAGCGCAGCTCTTCGCGGATGCGCTCGTTGATCAGCACGTTGGAATCGATCGCCATGCCCAGCGCCAGCGCGATGGCCGCGATGCCGGGCAGCGTCAGCGTCGCCTGCAGCATCGACAGGATCGCGACCAGCAGCAGCAGGTTGAACGACAGCGCGATCGTGGAGATCAGGCCCATCAGCATGTAATAGGCGCACATGAAGATGGCCAGGACGATGAAGCCGTACTTCACCGAGTTGAAGCCCTTGTCGATGTTCTCCTGGCCGAGCGACGGGCCGACGGTGCGTTCCTCGACGATTTCCAGCGGCGCGGCCAGAGCCCCCGCGCGCATCAGCAGCGCAACGTCGTTCGCTTCGCGCGTGGTCATGCGGCCGCTGATCTGCACGCGGCCGCCGCCGATCTCCTCGCGGATGACCGGCGCCGTGATGACTTCCGCCTTGCCTTTTTCCACCAGCACGATCGCCATGCGCTTGCCGACGTTGTCGCGCGTCAGCTCCTTGAAGATCCGCGCGCCGCTGCCGTCCAGGTTCATGTGCACCGCGGGTTCGTTGTTGCGCTGGTCGAAGCCGGGCTGCGCGTCGTTGATGCGATCGCCGGTCAGGACCACCTGCCGCTTGACCAGCACCTTCTGGCCGCCGCGCTCGACGAAGAGGTCGCTTCCGAAAGGCACGTTGCCGGCGAGCGCCGCTTCCATCGCGCCCGGTTCCTCGTTGACCATCCGGATTTCGAGCGATGCGGTCCGGCCCAGGATGTCCTTGGCGCGCGCGGTGTCCTGCACGCCGGGTAGCTGCACGACGACGCGCTCGGCTCCCTGCTGCTGGATGATCGGCTCGGCCACGCCCAGTTCGTTGACGCGATTGCGCAGGATCTGGATGTTCTGCTGGACCGCGCCTTCCTGGATGCGCTTCTGCGCCTCGGGCTTCAGGCCGGCGATGAGGAGCAGGTCGCTACCGCTGGCCCCGCCATCCGCCTCGCGCAATGCCAGGTCCGGGTAGTTCTTCTCGATGACGGTGCGTGCCTTCGTCCTTTCAGCGCCATCCTTGAAGCGCAGCACCACGTTGGCGCCGTCGCGCGCGATGCCGCCGTACTGGATCTTCTCGTTGCGCATCAGCGAGCGGATGTCCGTCGTGTAGCGGTCGCCGGCCTTGTCCAGCGCGGCCTTCATGTCGACCTGCAGCAGGAAATGCACGCCGCCGCGCAGATCCAGGCCCAGGTACATCGGCAACGCGCCGATCGACGCCAGCCATTGCGGCGACGACGACAGCAGGTTGAGCGCGACGATGTAGTTGTCGCCCAGCTTGGCCTGGATGACGTCCCGCGCCTTCAACTGCGTGTCGGTGTCGGCAAAGCGCACCTTGACGCCGGTGGCATCCAGCGCCGCGCCACGGAACGGGAATGTTGCCGGCCTTGAGCGCGTCCTCGACCATGCCAAGCAGCGCCGAGTCGGCCTTCACCTTCGGCGAGCTGACCTGCACCGCCGGCACTTCGGGAAAGAAGTTGGGCAGCGTGTACAGGACGCCGACGACCAGCGCGACGGCGATAACGACGTACTTCCAGAGCGAATAACGATTCATGGCGGACGGCCGGTGTCGGGGTGGAATGCTAGGGCGCGATGAACTGCGCGAGGACTTTAGCGCTGGCGGGCGCTTGGACTTATCGCAGAGGCCTTCACAGCGCCTTGATCGTGCCCTTGGGCAGCAACTGCGAGATGGCCGCGCGCTGCACGGTGATCTCGACGTTCGGCGCAATTTCCACTGCCGCGTACTGCTCGGTCAGCTTGCCGATCTTGCCCACCAGTCCGCCGGCCGTGATGACCTCGTCGCCCTTTTGCAGCGCCTCGAGCATCGCGCGCGTTTCCTTGGCGCGCTTCTGCTGCGGCCGGATGAGGAGGAAATAGAACACGACGAAGATGGCGATCATGGGCAGGAACGTCATCAGGTCGCCGCCGGCAAATCCGCCGGGGGCTTGTGCGTAGGCGTTGGTGATGAACACGGAAGTTCCTCCTGGGTAGCGTGCGCCCGCGCATCGCAAAGCGTCGGCAGCGGACGGGTTTCGAAGGCCTGCGGGCTTGGGTGTCCCGGGAATCCCGCACCCCTTGATTCGTCGCCGCGAAATCAGGCTTGCGTAAAGCTCATGATTCTACCATGCGGCTCCGTTCCGCCTTGAAGCGCTGGACGAAGGCGGAAAGGGCATCGGCGGCGATGGCATCGCGCAAATCCGCCATCAGCTGGTGGTAGTAGAACAGGTTGTGAATCGTCGCCAGGCGGGCGCCGAGGATTTCGTTCACCCGGTTGAGGTGATGCAGGTAGCCGCGCGTGAAATTGCGGCACGCGTGGCACCCGCAGGTTTCGTCCAGCGGCTGGGTGTCCGCCTTGTACCGGGCATTGCGGATCTTGATGTCGCCGAAGCGAGTGAACAGCCAGCCGTTGCGCGCGTTGCGCGTCGGCATCACGCAGTCGAACATGTCGATCCCCGCGACGACGCCGGCGACAAGATCCTCCGGCGTTCCGACGCCCATCAGGTAGCGTGGCCGGTCCGCAGGCAGCCTGGGTGCCACGTGAGACAGCACCCGCAGCATTTCCTCCTTGGGCTCGCCGACCGACAAGCCGCCGATCGCAAAGCCGTCGAAGCCGATTTCCGCAAGTCCCGCCAACGACTCGTCGCGCAGGTCCTCGTACATGCCGCCCTGGACGATACCGAACAGCGCGTTTGCATTGCCGCTGGAGTCGAACTCGCCGCGGGAACGCCGGGCCCAGCGCAGCGACAACTGCATCGAGTCGGCCGCCTCGTCGCGGGTGGCAGGATGCGGCGTGCATTCGTCGAACACCATGACGACGTCGGAGTCGAGCGTGCGCTGGATCTGCATCGACAGCTCGGGCGTGAGGAACAGCTTGTCCCCGTTCACCGGCGAAGCGAAAGCCACGCCTTCCTCGGCGACCTTGCGCAGCGGACCCAGGCTCCACACCTGGAAGCCGCCCGAGTCGGTGAGGATGGGCCGGTCCCAGCCCATGAAGCGGTGCAATCCCCCGTGGGCGGCAACGACTTCCTGGCCGGGGCGCAGCCAGAGATGGAAGGTGTTGCCGAGGACGATCTGCGCGCCGAGTTCGACCAATTCGCGCGGCGCCATGGCCTTCACCGTGCCGTAGGTGCCGACGGGCATGAACACGGGAGTCTCGACGACGCCGTGCGTCAGTTCCAGCCGGCCGCGGCGGGCGGCGCCCGACGTTCCGATGACGGTGAAGCGCATGGGGGTACGCGATGCGGTCCCGCGGCTTGCGGGACGACGTGTCCGACTAGCGGCCGACGAAGAGGCGGCGCCGCTGCGAAAACGCGAGCGCGACGATCAGCAGCGCGGTCAGCGCGAGGCCGCCGTCGGACAGTGTCGGAATCCCGGGCAGAGTCTCGTTCGGGCTCGACGCTCCGCACGAAGTGGCCGCGAAATCGAACGCGTTGGACCACACCCGATAGAAGTCACCGGTGAAGTTGCCGTAGCCGGTGCCGACGCCGACCGCGTAGTCAGGGGCAATCCCGATCTGGATGACGCATGCGGCGCCCGTCACGCGAAAGGCGATGGCCGGATCGGGCAGGCCGCGGGCATTGGGCTCGGTCCAATTGGCGAGGACGGTGGTCCCCGCCTTGGCTTGGTTGCCGCCGGCGAAACCCGACACCGCGCCCAGCGCCGTCACGCCTTGGGTGAGCGGGTGCGCGATGATGCTCCCGGCATTCAGTGCGCGAGCAAGGTTGGGCACTCCGGTCCCGTCGGTGCGAACGCCAACGCCGTCCGTCGTGTTGGGGTCGATCAATTCGAGCGCGCCCCACCCGTGGCTGGGAACGAGCAGCGCCGGGTTCACCGAATCGCTGCGATCCTGGTCGTAGAACGTCCCCAGGATCACCGCCCGGCCGGCGTTGGCAAACGCCGCCGAAACGTCGCCTACGGCGGTCGCGTTGGGATACCTGCCGTCCTCGAAGACAAGCAAGATGTCGAACGCGTCCTGCAGCGACGCGAGCGTCGGCACGCGGCGGACGTGTCGACCCCGGCAAATACGTGGCCGGGCATCCTGGCGGCGAAGTCCGCGGCCGTAGCTACGGCATTGTTGTTGGAGAGCACGCCGACCCGCGCGGCATGGGCGGACGATGCGGCCAGTGCCACCATAACGACGGCGAACATTCCGCAAGCCGCGATGAGACGGGAACAGGCAGATTTCATGGAAATACGGATTTCGTGTCCCGGATTGAAAGTCGGGCCGATTTCCGCTACGAATTCGGTTGCTCTGAGAGTAGCGCGTTAGCTCGATGTTGCCAACACAAACCAACCCGGCGAGGCCTTCCGCCTATCGGAATTGTTGCACTAGTAGCGGGCTTGCCCAGGATTGTCGCCAAATAGCGACGCTTATCCGCGTATGTGTCGGGGTTTGACGTCAGCCGCGGGCGGCTGAAGGGTTCCGTTCGAGCAGCATGGCATCGCCGTAGCTGAAGAAACGGTAACGGGTGGCGATCGCGTGCGCATAGGCCGCGCGGATGTTGTCGTACCCGGCGAAGGCCGAAACGAGCATCAGCAGCGTCGACTGCGGGAGATGGAAGTTGGTGAGAAGCGCGTCGACTACGCGGAAGCGAAAACCGGGTGTCACGAAGAGCGTTGTCTCCGCCGGCCCTACCCGAAGTCCTTCGTCTGTGACCGCCGACTCCAGAGCGCGCAGGCTGGTGGTGCCGACCGCGACGATGCGGCCGCCGCTGGCAATCGTCGCGGCCACTGCGTCGGCCGTCTCCTGGGGGATCCGGTACCACTCGCCGTGCATCCGGTGCAGCGAAAGATCGTTCGTCTTCACCGGGTGGAAGGTGCCGGCGCCGACATGCAGCGTGACGAACGCCTGGCCGATGCCGCGCGCGGCGAGTCCCGCCAGCAACGCGGCATCGAAGTGCAGGCCGGCGGTTGGCGCGGCGACCGCGCCCGGCGCGCGCGCGTACACGGTCTGGTAGCGCGCGCTGTCGTCCTGCCCGGGACGGCGTGCGATGTAGGGCGGCAGCGGCACATCGCCGTGCGCATCGAGCCATGCCATGAGCGGACCCGTGCCGGCGAATCGCAGCCGCCAGAACCGGTCGTCGCGGTCGACGATCGTGGCGCGCGCGTTGCCCGGAAGATCGAGCACGCTGCCGATTGCCGGAGATCGGCTTGCCCGCAGCTGCACCCACGCTTCGTCGCCACCCTCGATTCGCTCCACCAGCAGCTCGACCTTGCCGCCTGTGGACTTGCGCGCGAAGACTCGCGCATTGATCACGCGCGTATCGTTGAAGACCAGCAGGTCGCCGGCACGCAGCAGGTCAGGAAGGTCTGTGAATCCGAGGTCCTCGAGCCGCGCTCCGTCGACGTGCAGCAGCCGGCTGCCCGTCCGTGACGGTGCCGGCACCTGAGCGATCAGTTCCGGCGGCAGATCGAACGCGAAATCGGCGAGCGTGTACGAAGGCATCGGAAACGGCGGGGGCGGGACGGGTCCCGCCGCGCGGGAAGGCGCGACGGGAAAGGACGATTCGGGCGTTGCCCGTCAAACTGGTGCCCGGAGTCGGAATCGAACCGACATGACCTTGCGGCCGAGGGATTTTGAGTCCCTTGCGTCTACCAATTTCGCCATCCGGGCGGCATTGCCAAAGGCGCGGTGCCGCAACCTGCACTGCTTCCGCGCACCCAAGGGCGGCATTATCCTTCGAAACGCGTCCCCTCCGCAGCAACTGATTGCGAGGCGAGCGGCGAGCGCGCTCAAATGTGCGCGAACGCCAGCGCGGCGACCGCCAGGCTGCCGATGCCGGCGCCGTAGGCCATCCACTGCAGCCACTTCTGGCGCGTGAGCAGCGTGATCGCCGCGAGCGCGATGGCGATCTGGATCAGCGCCATCGACTGCGCCCAGCGATGGTGAAGATGCATCGATTCCTCGCTCTTCGCATCGGCGTCGCGGCTGGCCTGTTCCAGCGCCTTGGCGTCCGCCATGATCTTTTCCTTCTCGTTCTTGTAGCGCTCGACCTCGGCGCGGTAATCGTCGGACGCCTTGCCGGTGGCGAGCGTCGCGCCCAGTTCCGCGAGGTTCTGCTTGCTGCTCTTCGCCTGGTAGAAGCTCCATTGATCCGACGCCTCCGTCTTCTTGATCGCGGCCTCGTTCTTGTACAGCAGCGCAGAGTTCTGCGTCGCGCCGCCCTGATAGCTGATCAGCGCGCCAATGGTCGCGAGTATCGCGGTCATGACGGCAACGCGAGCGGCCATCGGGTCGCCCGAATGCGCCTTGTGCTCGACTTCGTGGTCGTGCGGGCCGTGCACATGGAAACCTTCCGACATGGTCTGTTCCTCGAGGATTGGGTTGAATTGTTGACCGGTACGCTGGCTGTCAGCGCCGCTCGTAGGTCACGAATGCGTAGTCGAAACCTTCGGGCGCCGAATGCTGCTCCCGCGCGGTCTCGAGCCACGCCGAACGGTCGATGTCGGGGAAACGCGTGTCGCCGGCAAATTCGCGGTCGATTTCCGTGCAATGCAGCGTGGTCGCGCGAGGCAGCGCGAGCGCATACAGTTCGCCGCCGCCGATGCAGAACACCGGCGAAGGCATCGTGGCCGAGCGCAGCGCCTCGTCCAGCGAGGATGTCACGAACGCTCCATCGGCCACAAAATTCCGCTGCCGGGTGACGACGATGTTCTCCCTGCGCGGCAGCGGCCGGCCGATCGACTCCCAGGTCTTGCGCCCCATGATTACCGAATGGCCCGTCGTCAACGCGCGGAAGCGCTGCATGTCCGCGGGCAGGCGCCAGGGAAGTGCGTTGCCTTCGCCGATGACGCCATTCCTTGCCACGGCGGCGATCAGCGCGAGTGCTGTCATAATGCGGCGAATTATAACGGTCGCCCTCGCGGGCGCCATTCCGGTTCCCCGATACGCGTGTATTACCCACGCTCATTTCTCAAGTTCATCCTGCTGGGCTTCCTGCTCGTCAGCCTGCCTTTGCTCTATGCGCTCGGCGAACTGATCTATTCGCTCGACCGACTGGCGACCGAAAGCCGGCAGGAGGTGCTGCAGGCTGCGCAGGCCGGGCGTTCCAGCCGACTGTTGTTCGAGCAGGCGGCCACGCTCGAGCGGCTGGCGCGGCAGCAGCTCATTCTCGAGGATCCGGCGCTGCTCGAGGACTACGCGCGCGTGCGCCAGGAATTCCGCGGCACGACGAGCCAGCTCGCGCAACTGCCGCTGGAAAGCGCGCAGGTCGCCGCGCTGACGACGCTGGGCGACAACGAGACGCATCTGCACGACCTGCTGGTGTCGCCGTCGCGCACGCCCGAGACGATCCGGACGCTGGCCGACGGTTACGCGCAACTCGTGGAACGCGCGCAGGGCATGCTCACCGCGACCAACCAGCTCACGCAAAAGGCGATCGAACGGCTGCAGGAGACTGCGGACCAGGGCCGCGAAAAATGGATCTACCTGACGCTGGCCACGGCCGCCATTGCGCTCGCGCTCGCCATATTCTTCGCCGTGCTGATCGCGCGCCCCATCCGCCAGCTCGACCAGGCCATCCGGCGCATGGGCACGGCGGACTTCACGCACGCGATCGAGGTCAACGGTCCGCAGGATCTGCGCTATGTCGGGCAGCGACTGGAGTGGCTGCGCGGCCGGTTGCGCGAACTCGAGGAACAGCAGAACCGGTTCCTGCGCCACGTGTCGCATGAGCTGAAGACGCCGCTCACCGCCGTGCGCGAAGGCGCCGAGCTGCTGCGCGACAACATCGGCGGGCGCCTGGCGCCGGAGCAGCAGGAGATCGTGCGCATCGTGCGCGAAAACACGCTGTCGCTGCAGCGTCTGATCGAGGATCTGCTGAAGTATCACCAGACCGGCGGAATGGAACCCGCCACACTGGGGCCGGTGGCGCTTCCCGAGGTGATTCGCCGCGTCATCAAGGAACAGAAGCTCGCGGCGCTTGCGCGGATGATCACCGTGGACGTCGAGCTGAAACAGGTGATCATCGTTGGGGACGCGGACAAGCTCCGCACGGTGATCGACAACCTCGTGTCCAACGCGATCAAGTACTCGCCCCGGGGCGGCGTCATCGAAATCGCGCTGGGACCGCAGGCGGCGCATGCGGTGCTCGACGTCGTCGACCAGGGCCCGGGAATCGCCCCTGCGGACCGCGAGCGGGTGTTCGAGTCCTTCTACACCGGCAAGCCCCCGGCCGACGGCAAGGTCAAGGGATCGGGCCTCGGGCTCGCGATCGCGCGCGAATACGCGCTGGCGCACGGTGGCCGCATCGAAGTGCTGGATCGTGCCGACGGGGAGCGGGGCACCCGGTTCCGGTTGTGGCTACCGCTCGCGGCCGGCACCGCCGAGTCGCCGCCGAAGCGGGCGCCGGCGCCGCAAGTGGCGGCCGAGGAGCACAAGTGAGGCGGGGTCTGCGCGACGCGCTGGCCCTGTCTGATGCTGGCCACGTGGCTCGCCGGCTGCGCCACGACGACCCGGCCCCAGGTGAACCTCACGCCGCTGGAAGAGTTGGAACCCGAGGTGGTGCCCGCGCCGACGATGCTGGTCGAGTACCCGCCGATCGAAGCCGTCGAGCCGCTGCCGCCGGCGAGCACGCCGGCAGTAGCCCCGACGGCCGCGCCGGGACAAGATACGGTGGCCATGGCCGCTCCTTCGCCGTCGCCGGCCGTCGCGCCGCCGGTCGTGGTCCCGGAGACCAACATCGACGACCTGCAGTTGATCGCGCTGCTCGGCGATCTGCAGCGGTTCGGAAACCTTTCTCCGGACGAACTCCGGCGCGAAATGGGCGTCGCGACGCAAGCGCTGGCAAAGCAGCGTACCGATGCCAACAGGGTTCGCCTGGCGGTCCTCTATTCGTTGTCGCGCGCCAGTCCCCAGGACGACCAGCGCGCGATGCAGCTCCTCGACAACGTCGTGAAGGGCAATCCCGGATCGGCTTCGATCAAGCAGTTGGCCGTCGTCCTGCAGGCGCAGATCGCCGAGCGCCTGCGCGCGGTGCGCGACGAGCAGCAAAGGGCGGAGGCCGCCGTGCAGAAGCTGGAGGCGCTCCGCCAGATGGAGCGCAGCCTGATGCGGGACCGATCGCGTGGCGGTGGTGGCGGTGGAGGAGGCGGCGGCGGTGGCGGTGGCGGTGGTGGTGGCGGCGGTGGTGGTTGAGGCCCGGCCCCGGAGATAGCGAATGAGTATCGGCGACATCCTTCTGGTCGATGACGATCCTGACCTGCTCAAGCTGATCAGCCTGCGCCTCACGTCGGCGGGTTACCGCATCCGGACCGCGGAGAGCGGCGAGACCGCGCTGGGGGCCATTGCCGTGCAGCGTCCGGCGCTGGTCGTCACCGACCTGCGAATGCCGGGCATCGATGGCCTGCAACTGTTCGACGCCATTCATCGACAGCACCCTGCGCTGCCGGTGCTGATCCTGACCGCGCACGGGACCATTCCGGACGCGGTCGCCGCAACGCAACGCGGCGTCTTCGGCTTCCTGACCAAGCCTTTCGACAGCCGGGAGCTGCTGCAGCTGGTGGCATCCGCGCTGAAGCTGTCCGGCGACGATGCGGGTCCCGGCAACGCCGCTACCGGCGAATGGCGCAACGGCATCATCACGCGCAATCCGGGCATGGAAGACCTGTTGCGGCAGGCGAAACTCGTCGCCGATTCGGATGCAAGCGTGCTCATCTACGGTGATTCGGGAACCGGCAAGGAATTGCTTGCGCGCGCGATTCACCGGGCCAGCCGCCGGGAGGACCGTCCGTTCGTCGCAGTCAATTGCGGCGCGATCCCCGGGGAACTGCTCGAGTCGGAGCTGTTCGGCCACGCGCGGGGCGCCTTCACCGGCGCCGTGCAGGCGCACAAGGGGTTGTTCGAGGCGGCCGACGGCGGAACGCTGTTCTTGGACGAGATCGGCGACATGCCGCTGCCGCTGCAGGTCAAGCTGTTGCGGGTGCTGCAGGAAGGCGAGGTGCGCCCGGTCGGGTCGACGCAGGCGATCCCCGTGAATGTGCGCATGATCTCCGCGACGCACAGGGACTTGGACGAGCAGAAGGCATCCGGGCTGTTTCGCGAGGACCTTTATTACCGCCTCAATGTCGTGTCGCTGCGACTGCCGGCGCTGGCCGACAGGCGCGAAGACATACCGCTGCTGGCCGCATTCTTCCTGCGCAAGCTGGCCGAGCGATACCACAAGCCTATCCCCACGTTGGCGCCCGACGCGATGGCGTTGCTCGTGGCAGCGCCCTGGCACGGCAACGTCCGTCAGCTGCTCAACCTGCTGGAACAGGCGCTGGCGCTCGCCACGACGTCGATGATCCCGGCCACGCTGGTGCAGAACGCGCTGAAAGAGGACGACGCCGCGCTGATCCCGTTCGAAGAGGCGCGCAAGACCTTTGAACGCGACTACCTGGTCAGGCTGCTCAAGATCACCGGGGGCAATGTGACGCAGGCGGCGCAACTGGCGAAGCGCAACCGCACCGAGTTCTACAAGCTGTTGCAGCGCCACAGGCTGGAGCCGTCGATGTTCAAGGAAACCAAGACCTGAACAGGTTTTCCGCCTTCAGTGACGACAAGCGTCCGGCGCTGGGGAGTTTGTCGGGAACAAACGACATGACTTCCACAATGGAATCAAAGCTGTAATTCCATTGTCATGATGCGTGTCTGGTTTCCGCGACACTTGAAGCCTGGACTGATGCGGTGCAACGTCTGCAAGGCGATATGCCGATAGCGGCGCCTAGCCCCGCGGATCAGTTGTAATCCCAGCGCCCTGAGGCTTCATGACTCACGGTTGGCATGGCCATTGCTTATGTGTAAGCGACGAAGGCACCTACCGACAAACAGGCACCTACCGACAAACGAGACCCGCCATGGATACGTTCGCACCGGAGTTCGCCCACTACTGGCTTGATGCCCAGGGTGGCGATGCCGATGTGACGAATGGCGAATTCGGTGCTCTCGATACGCCAACCCAGCAGGCCAAATTGGTCGAGTTGGCAGAAAGGGTCAGCGCCGCGCGCAGCGTGGTCTAGAAGTTTTTGAGGCCGGCGGCGGTTGGCCGGCGGCCGTCGCGAGACAAGCAGCATGACCGGACAGGCGTTGCCCGGTCGCTACAGAATCCCCCTTGCCCGCCTACCTCCTCCCGGCGGGCTTCTTTTTGCCCCATCGTGCCATGGTGTCGGTGCCGCTCACACCGCGACGGGCGCCTTCAAGGCCCCGTGGCATTGATAGTCCGCGATCTCGAAATCGTCGTAGACGTAGTCGAACAGCGTCGGAGGCTTGCGCCGGATGACGAGCCTCGGCAGCGGAAACGGCGTCCGCGCTAGCTGCGTGTCCACCTGTTCCAGATGGTTGAGATAGAGGTGGCAGTCGCCGCCGGTCCAGATGAAGTCGCCCACGCCCAAATCGCATTGCTGCGCGATCATGTGCGTCAGCAGCGCATAAGAAGCGATGTTGAACGGCACGCCCAGGAAGATATCGGCGCTGCGCTGGTACATCTGGCACGACAGGCGTCCGCCGGCGACATAGAACTGGAACAGCAGGTGGCACGGCGGCAGCTTCATGCGCGGGATCTCCGCGACATTCCAGGCCGACACGATCAAACGCCGCGAGTCCGGATTGCGACGGATCTCGGCCAGCAGGTTGGCCATCTGGTCGACATGCGTGCCGTCGGGGGCCGGCCACGATCGCCATTGGTATCCGTAGACCGGGCCCAAATCGCCGTTGGCGTCGGCCCATTCATCCCAGATCGACACGCCGTTGGCCTTGAGGTAGGCGGTATTGGTGTTGCCGGCCAAGAACCACAGCAACTCGTGAATGATCGACTTGGTGTGGACCTTCTTCGTGGTGAGCAGCGGAAATCCGCGCGCCAGGTCGAAGCGCATCTGGTAGCCGAATACCGACAGCGTGCCGGTGCCGGTGCGGTCATCCTTGCGGTGGCCGTGTTCGCGCACATGGCGCATGAAATCGAGGTAGGGCTGCATCGGCGTCGTTGAATGCGCGTGGGTCGGTCGGGTTGCGCGGGGCTCGGCACATTGTAGCGGAGCGCCGGACGACGGCGTGCCGTGGTTCGCAACCCGCGCGCCCGCCGCCGCCCGGCCCATCGATCCGACGAACGGCGAGTTGACAATCCGTTCCCGGCGTCTAGAATTCGTAACAACATGACTAGTCAAGTAGTCATATATAATCTTCGGAAATCATCAGCGAATGCGGCCCAGCTACGCCCGAGCCATGCCCCGCGCCTGGCGGCGCACGGCGCGCATATTCGTCGCGCTGGGTGACCCGCACCGGCAGCGCATCGTGCTGATGTTCGAGCCCGGCGAGCGGCTCACCGTCGGCCAGATCGTCGCGGCGTCCACGCTGTCGCGTTCCGCCGTCGCCCACCATCTGAAGGTCCTGCGCGAAGCAGGCGTGCTGCACAGCGAAAAGGTCGGCAAGGAAGTCTGGTATCACAGCGATCCGGACGCGGTCCGCGCCGCGCTGACCGACGTGCTCGATTTCCTGGACGTCACAGTGACCGGACGTGGCTTGAGATACTCGTCGCCTGCCCATCCGCCTTGAAACCCCGATGCCGGAAACCCGACCATGCCCGCATCCAACCAGTTCGACCTCCTCAAGCAGCGCCGCTTTGCGCCGTTCTTCTGGACGCAGGCGCTGGGCGCCGGCAACGACAACGTCTTCAAGAACGCGCTGGTCATATTCGTTGCCTACCACGCGGCGACGCTGACGGCGATCGACGCCAACACGCTGGTCAACCTGGCCGCCGCCGTGTTCATCGCGCCATTCGTCCTGTTCTCGGCGACGTCGGGCCAGCTCGCCGACAAGTTCGAAAAGTCCCGCCTGATCCGCTACATCAAGGTCTTCGAGATCGCGATCATGATGCTCGGACTCGCTCGGATTCTGGTGGCGCAACCTGACGCTGCTCTTCGTCGCGCTGGCGTTGATGGGCGTGCACTCGACGCTGTTCGGCCCGGTCAAGTACGCGATCCTGCCGCAGCACCTGAAGACCGAGGAGCTGGTCGGCGGCAACGGCCTCGTCGAAATGGGCACGTTCGTGGCCATCCTGATCGGCACGATCGTCGGCGGCCTGCTTGTCGCCGTGGTCCCGTACGGGCCGGTGATGGCCGGCGCCGCCGCGGTGGCCATCGCGGTCGCGGGCTGGCTGACGAGTCGCGCGATTCCCGCTGACGCCGGCAGTGGCGCCGAGCCTCGCGATCAACTGGAACCCGTTCACCGAGACGTGGAAGAACCTGCGCGTTCGCGCGCGGCAACCGCGTCGTCTGGCTGTCGATGCTGGGCATTTCGTGGTTCTGGTTCTACGGCGCGACGTTTCTCACGCAGTTCCCGAACTTCGCCAAGAATGTGCTGGGTGGCGACGAACACGTCGTCACGTTCCTGCTGGCGAGTTTCTCCATCGGCATCGGCGTCGGCTCGTTGCTGTGCGAGCGGCTCTCCGGCCATCGCGTCGAGCTGGGACTCGTGCCATTCGGCTCGATCGGCCTCACGCTGTTCGCGGTCGACCTGTGGTTCGCGACGCACGCGATGCACGCCACCACGTTGTCCGGCGTCGGCGCCTTCCTCGCGCAGCCGGCCCACTGGCGGGTCACCGCGGACCTGGTGCTGATCGGCCTCTTCGGCGGCTTCTACATCGTTCCTCTCTACGCGCTGATCCAGGAGCGCTCGGAGGCTACGTACCGTTCGCGGATCATCGCCGCCAACAACATCCTCAACGCGCTGTTCATGGTCGCCTCCGCGGGCCTGGCCATCGCGTTGCTGGCGATGGACGTGTCGATTCCCGGGCTGTTCCTCGCCACCGGCGTCCTCAACGCCTTCGTCGCGCTGTACATCTACCGGCTCGTTCCCGAGTTCCTGATGCGGTTCCTCGCCTGGCTGCTGATCCACACGATGTACCGCGTGCGAGAAGGAAGGACTGGAGAACGTGCCGGAGCAGGGCGCGTGCATCCTCGTGTGCAATCACGTGAGCTATGTCGACGCCATTGTCATCGCCGCCTGCGTGCGCCGGCCGGTGCGCTTCATCATGGATCACCGGATCTTTCGCGTGCCCTTGCTCAACTGGGTGTTCCGCACGATGAACGCGATTCCGGTTGCCCCGGCCAGGGAGGATCCGGCCGTCAAGGAGGCGCGCGTTCGTGTCGGCCGCCGCCGCGCTGCGCGAAGGCGAGATCGTCGGCATCTTTCCGGAAGGCAGGCTGACCGACAACGGCGAGATGCAGCCGTTCCGGGCGGGCATCGAGCGGATGGTGAAGGACACGCCGGTGCCGGTGGTGCCGATGGCGTTGCGCGGACTCTGGGGCAGCTTCTTCAGCCGCTCCTACGAGGGCAAGGCGATGCGCCGGTGGCGCGGCGTGTTCTCGCGCATCGCCATCGTGGTCGCGCCGCCGATTCCTCCGTCGCGCGCGACGCCCGAGGCGTTGCATTCCGAGGTGCTGGCACTGCGCGGCGATCCCGGTAGCGAGTGACGACGCGGCGCGATCGGCTGCAGCCGGACAGGAAAGGAAGCAAGGTGATGAGTGATTCCCGAACCGAAGTGCTCGACTGGGTTGCGCGCGGGCCTGCTCCCCCACGAGCGCGTCGCCGACGCATTGCGGCTCGCCGGCGTCACGCCGTCCGCGACGCAATGGCGCGCGTTTCTCGACCGCTTGTTGCTCTGGATGGGTATCGCCGCGTTGGCGGCGGCAGCGGTCTTCTTTGTCGCCGCGAACTGGGAGGCGCTCGGCCGCTTCGGGAAATTCGCTCTGGTCGAGGGCGCGATCCTCGTGGCGCTGGCGATCTGCGTCTGGCGCGGCCTCGATACGCTCGCCGGGCGGGCATCGCTCGTCGCCGCGGCACTGCTCACCGGCGCGTTGCTTGCGCTGGTGGGGCAGGTCTATCAGACCGGCGCCGATACCTTCGAATTGTTCGCCGTCTGGGCCGTCGCGATTTTCGCCTGGGTCGTGCTGGGATGCCAGCCGGCGCTGTGGGTGATCTGGCTGGTGCTCGTCAACCTGGCGATCGCCCTTTACTACAGCACCTTCGGCGGTTTCCTCGGCGTGGTGTTCAGCCCGCCCGCGGCGCTGTGGGTGCTGTTCATCGTCGATACCGCGGCATTGATCGTGTGGGAGGCGCTAAGCCGACGCGGCGTCGCCTGGCTCGAGGTGCGATGGGCGCCGCGCGCGCTCGCGGTGGCGAGCGGCACGGCCATCACCTTCCTGGCGCTGTGGAGCATTTTCGATCATTGGCGAGCGGACGGATGGTACATGCTTCCTTACGCGCTGTGGATCGCCGCCATGTACTGGGCGTATCGAGTGCGCAGTGTGGATCTCTTCATCCTGGCCGGCGGTGTGCTGAGCCTCGTCGTCGTGATTTCGCTGGGGCTGGGACGGGCCCTGTCCGGCTTGCATGACGCGGGAAGCTTCCTGTTCGTCGGGCTCGTGCTGATCGCCAGCGCCGCGGCCGGCGCCTTCTGGCTGCGCCAGGTCGCCACGGAGGAGCGGACATGAAGGCAACCCAGCGAAGGGAATTGTGGGCCGGCTTGGCCCAGGCGGGAATCGTCGCAGGCGACCTGCCGGACGACGCCGGGGACACCAGTCCATGGTACGTGCGCGCCATGGTCGGCGTGGCGGCCTGGATCGCCGCGCTGTTCCTGGTGATGTCGGTCGGCATCGGGCTGGTGGAGTTGATGAGGAGTCCCGTGGCCACCGCCATCGCCGGGGTTGTCATCTGTGCCGCGGCCATCGCACTGATGCGCGCCAACCCGGCCGGCGTATTCGCGACGCAGCTGGCGCTTGCGGCGAGCCTCGCAGGACAGTCGCTCGTGGCTTACGCGCTGCTTCAAGATGCGGGTCGCGCTGCAGTGGCTCCATGGCTGTGGCTGGGCGCGTTTGAGGCGGCGCTCGTCGTCATTGCGCCCAATTACCTGCATCGCGTTCTGGCGACACTGGCGGCGGCGATGGCGCTGTACGTGACGTTGGTCACGCTCGGGTGGGGCGCACTCTTTCCGGCGTTGGCCGCCGCGGTTTTCGTGCTGGTGCAGGGCAGCGAGGCGCGGCTCGCGTCGCGGACTTCGCTTTGGCAGCCGGTTGCGACGGGTCTGGCCTTTGCGGCATTGGCTTCGGCCAGCGGTGCGGTATTCGGCGCCAGCGAACTTGCGCTCTGGGGAAACCATCGGGTGACCCATTTGCCGCCGTGGAGCGGTTTCGCGACGGTCGCGATTGTCCTGCTCGCGACAGTTGGGCAATTGCTGCGCACTGCCGCCGTGCCGGCGGCATCGCGGCTCGCGCTCTGGTCGTGGCTGGCGGCGCTGGCCCTCGTTGCATCCGCGTGGCCGATTCCCGGCCTGGCGGTGGCGTTGATCGTCATGCTCGTCGCCTTCGCAGCCGGCAATGTCGTGATCGTGGGCTTCGCGATACTGACGATGCTCGCCGCGCTTCGGCCACTGCTACTATTCGCTGCAAACCACGTTGTTGGTCGAAGTCGGGCGCGCTGCTCGCGACAGGCGTCGTGCTGGTTGCGGCCCGGCATTTCCTGCATTCGCTTCCGCATCCCGCCAAGGAGCAAGGCCATGCGTAAGACCTTCGTGATCGCCGCCGGCGTGCTGATGCTCGCGGCCGTCAACTGGGGCATCTACGCGCGCGAGCGCTTGCTGGCGGGAGGGCGCGTCGTGATGCTGGAGTTGGCACCCGTGGATCCGCGCTCGCTGATGCAGGGCGACTACATGGCGTTGCGGTTCAAGGCGGCAGACGATGCGTTCGGGCGGGCGCGCGGGCGCAGCGGCGAATCCGCGGACGGTCGGCTCGTGATTGCCGTCGACGAGCGTGGTGTCGGCGCGTACGCGCGCCTCGACGACGGGAGCGTACTCGCCGGCAATGAAGCGCGCATTCGTTACCGCATTCGCAATGGCCAGCCGCGGCTCGCGACCAACGCATATTTCTTTGCCGAAGGACAAGGGAACGCCTACGCAAAGGCGCGGTATGGAGAGTTCCGCGTCGCGCCGGATGGCGAAGCGATCCTGACGCGCCTGCGCGACGAAGCGCTGTTGCCGCTCGGCGGCGATGCCGTTGGACGGTGAACTGCACGTTCGCATTCGGTTGCCTTGCTTCGCGGCGAATTGCCGCAGGTCGCGTGCTAAACTCGACGCAGTATTTTCATCGCGGCATCCGGTGATCAACAGGCCATGTCGGGCAACACTTTCGGCACGCTGTTCTGCGTCACGTCTTTCGGCGAATCGCATGGTCCCGCGATCGGCTGCGTCGTCGACGGCTGCCCGCCGGGGCTTGCGCTGGCCGAGGCCGATATCCAGCATGAACTCGACCGGCGGCGTCCGGGCACGTCGCGGCACGTCACGCAGCGCCGCGAATCCGATACCGTGGAAATCCTGTCCGGCGTGTTCGAAGGCCGCACCACGGGCACGCCGATCGCGCTGCTGATCCGCAACGAGGACCAGCGCAGCAAGGACTACGCGAACATCGCCGACACGTTCCGTCCGGGTCACGCCGACTACACGTACTGGCAGAAATACGGCATCCGCGACTATCGCGGCGGCGGCCGGCAATCGGCGCGGGAGACGGCGGTGCGCGTCGCGGCCGGCGCCATCGCCAGGAAGTGGCTGTCCGAACGCTACGGCGTGAGCATTCGCGGTCACCTGACGCAGTTGGGACCCAACGTCGTCGCGTTCGAAAGCTGGGAGCATGTCGCCGGCAATCCGTTCTTCGTCGCCAATGCCACGGTCGTGCCCGAACTCGAAGCGTTCATGGACCGCCTGCGCAAGTCCGGCGATTCCTGCGGCGCGCGCATCGAGGTCGTTGCCAGCGGCGTTCCGGTCGGCTGGGGCGAGCCGGTCTACGGCAAGCTCGATTCCGACCTCGCGGCCGCGATGATGAGCATCAACGCGGTCAAGGGCGTCGAGATCGGCGCGGGATTCGCCGCCGTGGCGCAGCGCGGCACCGAACACTCCGACGAGATGACGCCGGAAGGATTCCTCTCCAATCACGCGGGCGGCATCCTGGGCGGCATTTCCACCGGCCAGGACGTGACGGTGGCGATCGCGGTGAAACCGACGTCCTCGATTCGCCTGGACCGGCACTCGATCGACAAGGCGGGCCGGCCGGTGACGGTGAACACGCACGGCCGGCACGATCCCTGTGTGGGCATCCGCGCCACGCCGATCGCGGAAGCCATGCTGGCGCTCGTGCTGATGGACCACGCGCTGCGCCATCGGGCGCAGAACGCCGACGTGCGGACCGACACGCCGCGCATCGCGGCGCAGGCGCCTGCGGACGTCGCGATGCAGACACAAGCGCGCGTCGCCCGTCGACGATCCGGATCCCGACGAGGCTTAAGAGCCTCCTGCTCGCGGCGCTGCGTGATCGTGGCGTCCGCGCCGCCGCGCGCGAACGTGAGCGCGACGGCATCGCCTTGGCTCACCTGGCGCGCATCCTGCACGATGGAGCCATCGCTGGCCGCCACGATCGCGTAGCCGCGCTCGAGCACGGCCTCCGGGTTCAAATGGGCGAGGTTCTGCGCCAGGCCGCCCAGGCGTTCCACCGTGCGCAATCCACGCTCGTGCATGGCGCGCTGCCACCGCGCCAGCGCATGCTCCACGCGCAACACCGGGTGCAGCGGAGCCCGCAATTCGCGCAACAGCCTCGACTGCAGCGTCGCTGCCGCGATCGTGTTGCGCGCGAAATCCGCGTGCCACGCATGACGAATTCTCCGGGCGGATTCCCGCAGCCGCTCTTTCTCCTGCGCGATGCGCGCGGCGGGATGCACGAGGCGGCGCGTGGCGGTGTCGAGCCGTTGCGCCCGGACCGCCAGCACATGTTCCGCCGACCGGGACAGCCGCCGCGCCAGCTGCTCCACGCGGTGCGCGACCGCGATTCGGTCGGGCGTGACGGCGGCCGCCGCCGCGGTGGGCGTGGGCGCGCGCAGGTCCGCGACGAAATCGCAGATCGTGAAATCGGTTTCGTGACCGACGCCGGACACGACCGGCAGCATCGGAATCGAACACCGCCTGCGCCACGCGCTTCCTCGTTGAAGGCCCACAGGTCCTCGATGGAGCCGCCGCCACGCCCGACGATCAGCACGTCGACTTCGGCGCGCGCATTCGCCGTGCGTATCGCCCGCGCAATTTCCGCGGCGGCCCCGTCGCCTTGCACGGCGGTCGGATACAGGACGACGCGGGCGGCGGGCCAGCGGCGGCGCAACGTGGTCAGGATGTCGCGCAGCGCCGCGGCGCGCGTGGACGTCACGATGCCGATGGCGCGCGGATACGGCGGGCAGCGGGCGCTTGCGCGCTTCGGCGAACCAGCCGGCGGCCTCGAGCTTCGCCTTCAGTTGCGCGAATTTTTCATACAACGCGCCGACGCCGGCCAGGCGCACGTTCTCGACGTTGAGCTGGAATTCGCCGCGCGCCTCGTAGATCGACGGCGTCGCGCGCACCTCGACCTGCACGCCGTCGCGCAGCGCGAACGCCACGTGCTGCGCCTTTTGCCGGAACAGCACGCAGCGCGCCTGCGCCTGCGCGTCCTTGAGGTTGAAATAGCAATGGCCGGACGCGGCACGCATGAAGTTGGAAATCTCGCCGCTGACCCAGACCAGCCCCAAGTGCCGCTCGATCAGCAGGCGCGCGGACGCGACGAGCAGCGAGACCGGCAATACCGCCCCCGGCGACAGTTGGGGCGAGGAATCGCCCGGTACGGAAGTGCCGCGCGGAACGCGTGGCGGAAACGGCGTCTCGTTCATTTCGGCAGTCGGTTTTGGGTTCGACAACGCAGGCGCAGCAACCTGTTTGTCATGGACATCATGTCGGCGAGGAGTTGTAACGGCGGTGTCATCTTCGGCGATTTCGGGTGTCCAGCCAGCCCTGCGCGACCGCCGTGATGAAGATGCAACCCATTGAAAAAACGTACTAAAGAAGCGGTGCTATTTTAGGCATCGCAACCTTTTTCCCTGCCCCCGCACCACTTAGCGCACCAATTTACAAGATATGCACACTTCTATCCACAGGAATTGTGGAAAAGGTGGCGCGGCGGCGTTACGCACCCGCCCGGAAAGCCTTGTGGGGCGCGGCTTTCGGGGGTACGCGCGCAGTCCCCTCGTAGCGCGCGCAATGACGGGGCATCCCCTCCCGGTTAGAATGTGCGATCGCATCGTATTGTTCATGAACAAAGCGAATGAATGCTGCACCGCCACAAATGAATTTGAAGGACCGGACCGAGCGCCGAAGCCGCGCGCGTTCCGGCAGCGCCGCGTCCCGCGCCCAAGGATGCGGCCCCGCTCGCGTCCAATTTCCTGCGCGTCATCGTCGCCGACGACAATCGAACCGGCAAGTACGACGGCCGCGTCGTGACCCGTTTCCCGCCCGAGCCCAACGGCTACCTTCATTACGGGCACGCCAAGTCGATCATCCTCAATTTCGGACTCGCCGCCGAGAACGGCGGCACGTGCCACCTGCGCTTCGACGACACCAATCCGCTGAAGGAGGACGTCGAGTTCGAGGACACCATCGCGGACACGGTGAGGTGGCTGGGTTACGACTGGGGCGGGCACCGCTATCACGCGTCCGACTACTACGATGCGCTGTACGGATTCGCCGAGTGGTTCATCGAGCAGGGACTCGCCTACGTCGACAGCCAGTCTGCGGAGGAAATGCGCGGCACGCGCGGCACGCTGACGCAGCCGGGTCGCGACAGCCCGTACCGCAACCGGACGGTCGCCGAAAATCTCGAACTCTTCCGCCGCATGCGCGCGGGCGAATTTCCCGACGGCGCGCACATCCTGCGCCTGAAGATCGACATGGGCAGCGCGAACCTGAACATGCGCGATCCTGCCATCTACCGCATCCGCCACGCGTCGCACCATCGCACCGGCGACAAGTGGTGCATCTACCCGCTCTACGACTACACGCACGCCATCTCCGACGCGCTGGAGCGCATCACGCACTCGATCTGCACGCTCGAGTTCCAGGACCATCGCCCGCTGTACGACTGGGTGATCGAAAAACTCGCGGACGGAGGCCAGCTGTCGCGCCCGCTGCCGCAGCAATACGAATTCGCCCGCCTCAACCTCACCTACGTCGTGCTGTCGAAGCGGCGCCTGGTCGAACTGGTGGAGGGCAGGCACGTCGACGGATGGGACGATCCCAGGATGCCCACGCTCGTCGGCGCGCGTCGCCGCGGCTTCACGCCCGAGGGATTCCGTCTGCTGGCCGAGCGGATCGGCGTATCCAAGACCGATTCCTGGATCGACATGCGCGTCCTCGAGGACTGCATGCGCGACGACCTCAACACGCGCGCGCAGCGGCGCATCGCGGTGCTCGACCCGGTCAAGCTCGTGATCGACAACTATCCGGAAGGGCACGGCGAGGACTGCTTCGCGCCCAACCATCCGCAGCAGCCCGAGCTCGGCAGGCGCGCGTTGCCGCTCACCCGCGAACTGTGGATCGAGCGCGACGATTACACCGAAGCGCCGCCGAAGGGCTATTTCCGGCTGGCGCCCGGCGCCGAGGTGCGGCTGCGCTACGGCTACATCGTGAAATGCACCGGCGCGGACAAGGATGCCGCGGGCAACGTGACGGCCGTGCACTGCACCTATGACCCGGACACGCGCAGCGGCACGCCCGGCGCCGACGCGCGCAAGGTCAAGGGCAACATTCACTGGCTGTCCGCCGCGCACGCCGTGCCCGCGGAAGTGAGGCTCTACGACCGGCTTTTCCACGTGCCGTTTCCCGGGGCGAAGAACCCGTGGGGCGTCCGCGCGGACGTGGCTGCGCCCGAGGCTCCGCTGCCCTGCGCATCACGTCGTGGTCGCCGGCGACGACGACGATGCAGTCGAGGTCGCGGAGCGCGACTATCGGGACGACCTCAATCCCGACAGCAAGCGCGTGATCACCGCGTTCGTCGAGCCGGCGCTGGCGGCGGCGGCGCCGGAGGAGCGCGTGCAGTTCGAGCGGCACGGCTATTTCGTCGCCGACATGATCGATCACGCGCCGGGCAAGCCGGTCTTCAATCGCGCCGTCACGCTGCGGGACTCCTGGACCAAGCCCGCTTGACGCTATTCGCACCGGCCTTGGTCCACCTTCTCATTCTTCAATTTTCCTTCCGGCGCATCCGCGCTAAGATGTCGCCGCCCAATCCAGTCAGGAATTCGTCATGAAGCGAATCGCATTGTTTCTGATCACCAACATCGCGGTCATGGTGGTGCTGGGAATCGTGCTCCGCCTGTTCGGACTGGACCAGTACGCGGCCCAATCGGGGGTGAGCTTCGGCGGCCTGCTCGCGTTTTCCGCGGTCATCGGATTCGGCGGCGCGATCATTTCGCTGCTGCTGTCGAAGACGATGGCCAAGGCGTCCACCGGCGCGCAAGTCATCACGCAGCCTTCGAACGAGGCCGAGGCGTGGCTGGTGGAAACGGTGCGCCGGCTGGCGACGAAGGCGGGCATCGGCATGCCGGAAGTGGCGATCTACGAGGGCGCCGCCAACGCGTTCGCGACCGGCGCTTTCAGGAATTCCGCGCTGGTCGCGGTTTCCACCGGCCTCTTGCAGTCGATGAACCGGGAAGAGGTCGAGGCGGTGCTCGGCCATGAGGTCGCGCACGTCGCGAACGGCGACATGGTGACGTTGACGCTGATCCAGGGCGTCGTGAACACGTTCGTCGTGTTCCTGTCGCGCATCGTCGGGTCGATCGTCGACCGCACGGTGTTCCGCACCGAGCGCGGCACCGGACCGGGCTATTTCATCACCGTCATGGTGTGCCAGATCGTGTTCGGCGTGCTGGCGTCGATCATCGTGGCGTGGTTCTCGCGGCGGCGCGAATTCCGCGCGGACGCGGGTTCCGCTCAATACCTGGGTTCGCCGACGCCGATGGTCAACGCGCTGAAGCGCCTGGGCGGCGTCGAGCCGGGCACGCTGCCCAAGACGATGGCCGGGTTCGGCATCACGGACCGGGCCGGCATCATGGCGCTGTTCTCGACGCACCCGCCGATGGAAGAACGCATCCAGGCGCTGCAGTCGCGCACGCCCGGCTGATCGCCCGTCACGGGCCGCACCGCATGAAGTTCAAGATCGAGGTCGAAGACGACAAGGGCATCTGGAGCGACGTCTTCGACGCCGCCGGCAAGCTCCTCACGTTCGACAAGGAAGAAGACGCGCGCGCCGCGCTGGCGCAGCGGTTTCCCGGTGCTCGTGCAGATGGAGAAGTATGCGGGCGGCAAGCGCACGCGCGTGATTCGCATCCTCGAGGACGAGGACGACTGGCCGAAGAAAAAGTAACTGGCGTGAGTGGCTCGTTGGAGCGTCGCCGCAAGAACGCGGCAACGCTCAACTTTCGCGCGAAGTGATACGGCGGCGCAGCGTCGGCTCTTCGCGCGGCCGACCGGCAACGAAGCGCAGGCCTACATCGGCGGAACCAGCCCGTCCTTGCCGACGTTGATGCGCGTCGCGGTCAGCGTTCCGTCGGGCTGGCGGGTGGCGCCGAACATGACGTGCGCGCCCGGGACGAGCATCGCGCGATCGCCGGGCTCGAACGTCACGATGGGCGCATCCGGAGGCACGAGCGACTACCTGCTGGCCATCCTTGTACTTGAGCGTCATCCGGCGTGCGGCATCGACCGCGACGACATCGGAGACGGTGGCATTGGTCATCATGCTCCCCGGTTCGAGATCCCATGGGTAA
Source organism: uncultured beta proteobacterium (assembly GCA_963834045.1). Lineage (GTDB taxonomy): Bacteria > Pseudomonadota > Gammaproteobacteria > Burkholderiales > Casimicrobiaceae > VBCG01. The sequence goes on from CAWIAK010000018.1 coordinate 88,426, forward strand.
TGGCCCTCGCCGCTGCCGCGCGCGGACTCCGGGAAGACCAGCACCTCGAGCGCCCTGAGCGTGCCGTCGGCGTTGGGCATCGTCGCCGTGCCGATGAACGTGCCGGGAACCACGGCCGCCAGGTTCCTCCGGGCGATCGCGCTCACGGCGTAGTTGTCGGCGAGCTTCACGGTCAGCGCCTCGCCGGCGCGCGTCTTGACCTGCAGCACGTTGCCGTCGAGCGCGACGACGTCGCCGCGAATGCGCTGGCTCGGCGACTGCGCGGCCGCCATCGCGGCCAGGCCGATCGCGGCGACTGCGAAGATCATTCTCAATGCGCCCATTGCTGTCTCCTCAAGTGCGCCGCGGGATCAGCGCGGCGATTCGCGCAACAGCCGGTACGAGCCGTACGCGCCGATTTCGACCAGCCCGGCGCGCTGCGCGTCGGACCACAGGCGCAAGTCGCCGTCGCGCACGGCAAAGAAGTCGAGGCCGGGACTGGCCCGGTACGTTGCCAGCGCCTCCGGGCCCTCGACCTTCACTGCCTTGCCGCCGGCGTAGAACTCCGCGGAAATCGGACGCTGGCCGACGTACACCAGCCGGTCGCCTTCGCTTGCCCGCGTCGCCTCGTAGGTTCGGACCAGCGCCTGGTGCGAGAGTTCGACGTCGAAGCGGTGTCGCTGCGTGACCAGGACCGAGACAAAGACCAGCAGCAGGCCGATCCCGCAGCCGAGCATCAGTCTTACCGCCACGCGCGGCGAGCGGGAGTCGGCGGCTGGCCGGACGCCAGAATTCACACAGCAACAGCGCGAACGCCGGCATGCCGGGCAGCACGTAGGTCGCCAGCACGTTGCCGGAAACCGTGAAGAACAGCATGGGCGCCAGCGTCCACAGCAGCAGGTACGAACACCAGGGGTCGCGCAGCAGGCGGCGGGCGCCGTCGCTGCGCGTCGCCAGGGCGCGCGCGAGCCATGCCGATGGCCATCGGCGACCAGGGCAGGGCGGCCGCGATCCAGAACAGCCAGATCGTGCCGCGCGGCCGGGCGTGCGCCTGGCCGTAGAGATCGCCCTTCCAGCCCGGCTCGACGAATCGCTTCCAGTGTTCGCCGACCAGGAAGTAGTCGAGGAATCCCGGCGACGCGCGCTCGGCGGCCCAGTACCACGGCACGGCCAGCGCGACCATCAGCAGCGTTCCCGTCAGCCACGGCAGGCGCGTCCATACGGCGCGCCACGACGCCGTCCACAGCGTCCAGGCGCCGACCGGAAGCAGCGTGAGCACGACGGCGACGGGACCCTTGGCCAGCAGCCCCGCGGCGAGCCCGACGAAGAACACCAGCCCGCGGCGCGGCGCGTGGATTCGCGGCCATGCAGCGCGTCCCAGAATCCCGCCATCGATAGCGTCGTCGCGAACACCAGCGCCGGATCGGTCATGACGGCGCCGGCGCTGATGAAGACGAGACCGGTGGTCGCAAACGCCGTCAGCGTCCAGAGCGCCGCGTCGCTGCCCGCGCGCTGTAACGCCAGCCGGTACACCAGCGCGCCGCAGCCGACCAGCAGCAGCAACGACGGCAGCCGGGCGGCGAATTCGTTGACGCCGAGCACGGACATCGCCGCGGCCGACAACCACGTCGACAGCGGCGGCTTGCCCCAGAACGGAACGCCATAGTCGACCTGCGGCACCAGCCAGTTCCCCGTCTCGAGCATCTTGCGCGCGATTTCGGCGTAGCGCGATTCGGTCGGGTCGAGCAGCGGATAGGCGGGGAGCGTGGCGAGCCGCACGGCGACCACGACGACCAGCAGGAGCAGGATCCAGCGGCGCTCGCGTGCCGTGAGCTGCACCGCGGTCATCTGGGGGATGACGCGCGCGCCTTCCGGCATCGGCAGCGGCTGCCGCGGCGGCAGGCATTGCTGGACCAGGTACAGCGGGCGCTGCTTGACCTCGATGAACATGCGCGCCAGGTATTCGCCGATGATGCCGAGCGCCATCAATTGCAGCCCGCCCAGGAACAGCACGACCACGATCAGCGTCGGGTAGCCGCGCACCGGGTCGCCGTAGAGCAGCGTCTTGCCGATGACGTACACGCCATACGCGAATGCGACCAGCGCCGTCGCGAATCCGACGTAACTCGCGGCCTTGAGCGGCACGACGGAGAACGACGTGATGCCTTCGAGCGCGAAATTCCACAGCCGCCAGTAATTCCACTTGGTCTCGCCGGCATGGCGGCCGTCCCGGTCGTAGTCGAGTTCGCGGCAGGGGAAGCCGATCCACGCGAACAGCCCCTTCATGAACCGGCTGCGTTCGGGGAAGCGGCGCAGCGCGGCGACGGCGCGGCGCGACAGCAGCCGGAAATCGCCGACGTTCTCCGGGATGTCGATGGTGCCCATGCGGCCGATCGCGCGATAGAAGCGCGCGCGCCGTTGCTTTCTTGAACCAGCTTTCGGCCGCGCGGCTGCGCCTGCGCATCAGCACGACGTCGAATCCTTCCCGCCAGGCGCTCACCATGTCGGGAATGAGCTCGGGGGGATCCTGCAGGTCCGCGTCGATGACCACGACCGCGTCGCCGTGGGCGTGGTCCAGGCCGGCGCTCATCGCGATTTCCTTGCCGAAGTTGCGCGAGAGATCGATGACCGCGACACGCGCGTCGGCCTCGCGCAAGCGCCACGAGCAACGAGCGCGTGGCGTCGCTGCTGCCGTCGTTGACGTAGACGACCTCGGCCTTCATGGGCAGCGTGTCGAGCACCGCGGTGAGGCGGCGGTGGAATTCCCCCAGCACCGCTTCTTCGTTGTAGGCGGGGACCACGATGGACAGCGACGACGCTGCCGCCGCAGGGACGGACACGTGGACCGCAGGCGCGCTCAGAACGTCCATGTCCGATTGGCAAGATAGCCCGCCAGCAGCACGGCGAGCGTCGCGATGACCTGCGCGACGAGATAGTGCGGGCCGGCCAGCGCCAGCACGGCCGCGAGAACCAGCGCGTTCAGCACGATGCCGGCGGCGGCCACCGCCGCGAAGCGCGGCAACGCACGCCGGTGCGACCGTTCGCTCGCGAACGTGAAGCGGTGGTTGAGAAGGTAATTGATGCCGGCGCCGACGATCGCACCGGCGGTCGATGCGGCAACGGCGCCAGCCTGCGCGAACTGCACCAGCGCCACCAGCACGGCGTAGTGCGCCGCGGTTCCGATCACACCGGCGCCGGCATAGCGAGCGAACTGGGCGAACATCGTGTCGGGGGCGAGGGCCGGAGGTGACGGAGGCATGGGTTCGGGCGCCGGGACAGGCGCGGAGGCGACCGGAGCGCGGCGTGCGCAAGGCATTACTCTACCGCGTATCGGGAAATCCGCCACGCACCCCGGCAGGACGCGGCAGCAAATGAAACGGCCGGCATTACGCTGTGCGCGTGAGGCCGGCCGTCGCGGCGCGATGTTCCGCGCCGAGCATGAGTGTGTCGCTTACCTCATCTTACTTCAGGTGATTCGAGACGAGCTTGGTCATCTCGAACATCGACACCTTGCCCTTGCCGCCGAAGACGGCGCGGAGCTTTTCGTCCGCGTTGATCAGGCGCCGGTTGACGGCATCCTGAAGCTTGTTCTTCTTGATGTAGTCCCAGATCTTCTTGGTGACTTCGGTGCGCGGCAGCGGCGAGGCGCCGACGACCATGGCGAGCATCGCCGACGGCGTCAGCGGCTTCATGAACGCCGCGTTGGGCTTGCGCTTTGCAGCGGGCTTCTTGGCGGCGGGTTTCTTCTTCGGAGCGGCTTTCTTCGGAGCGGCCTTCTTGGCCGCGGGCTTCTTGGCGGCCGGCTTCTTCGCGGCGGGCTTTTTCGCAGCGGACTTCTTCGCGGCGGGTTTCTTCGCAGCTTTCTTGGCAGTTGCCATGGGTCTCCTTCCCTTCCTGTCGATTGATGCGAGCGGACGATGCCGTTCGGTGTGAAGCGGTCCGTCCTGTCACGGTATACCACTCCATCGGCGGCGACTATACCGCATTTTCAGAGGAAGGGAACGCTTGGCATAGAGGAATCTGCTGCACTGTTGCGTAAACACAAACGGATTCGGACGACCCTCCGCGGACGGACGTCTACCCCCCGAGCAGCTTGACGAAGGTCTGGAGGACGATCGCGTTGGCGATATCGACGAAGAACGCACCGACCAGCGGCACCACCAGGAACGAGCGGGGCGATGCGCCGTATTTCTTGGTCGTCGCGGTCATGATGGCGATGGCCGTCGGCGTCGCGCCCATGGCCAGCCCGAAGTATCCGGACGAGGTCACCGCCGCGTCGTAGCCGCCGCCGAGCAGGCGGAACACGACGCGGGAGATGAGCAGCCAGGCGACCAGGGTCTGGGCGGCGAGGACGACCAGCAACGGAAGGGCGACGGCCGCCAGCGCCGCAAGGTTCAACGTCATCAAGGACATGGCGAGGAACAGGCCGAGCGCCACGTCGGCAAAGAGCGCCAGCGGCGGCGATCCCGTCGGCCAGCCCAGCCGCGGGAACAGCCGCGGCACCGTGTTCGACAGGACCATCCCGCAGAACAGCGCGGTGACGAATTTGGGCAGCGTCAGGCCGAATTTCTCCAGGACGTCGTTGAGTTCGTCGGAAACGGCAATCGCGATCGCGATGACCAGCAGCGTGGTGAGGACGCCATTCACGTCGAGCTTGGGCTTGCCCTCCTGGTCGTAGCTGACGCCGACCGTGAGTTCCTCGGCGTTCTTGCCGGACAGGCGATGGCGCGTGATCAGCCGGTGCCCGAGCGGACCGCCCAGCAGGCCGCCCGCGACCAGCCCGAACGTCGCCGCGGCTGCGCCCAGCGCCGACGCGGCGGGAACGCCGAACGTCTCGCCGATGATCGGTCCCCATGCGAGCACGGTGCCATGCCCCCCGACAGTGCGGCGGAGCCGGCCAGCAATCCCGCCGCGGGCTTGTATCCCATCAGCGTTGCGAGGCCGACCGCGACGCCGTTCTGCACGACCAGGTTCGCGACTGCCACCAGCGTGAGCACGACCAGCATCACGCCACCCATCGCCAGCAGTCGCAAGTTGGCGGACAGGCCGACCGTCGTGAAGAAGACGATCAGCAGCGTGTCGCGGGCGGCGAGATCGAACTTGATCTCGGTGCCGGTCGCCAGGATCAGCAGCGTGATCGCGGTGGAGGCGATGAGGCCACCGGTCACCGGTTCGGGAATGCCGTATTCGCGCAGCCAGTGGATGCGGCTGTTCACCCAGCGCCCGAGAAACAGGACGAGGATGGCGAGAATCAGCGTGTGGTGGTTGTCGAGGGTCACGAGAGAGCCGCGGCGTTTCGGGGTGCCGGGAAGTGTAAAGCCAACTGAGGCGAACTGAGGCGGACTGAGCACTGAAGGCCAACCGAGGTGGCCGAGGCCAAGAGGCCAACCGAGGCCAGGTGGAGCCAGGCGAGGCCAACCCGCGATTGCCCGCAGCCGCGCCCCGTGGGAAACTTTCCGCATGCTCGAGTGCCGTTGCCTGCGGGTTGCCGCGTGGATGCTCGCGCTGGCGATCTGCCTGCCGTCGCGGGCGCAGGCGCCGCTGGAGCTCTTCGACGCCCACCTGCATTACAACGACGAGGCGGTCGCCGCGTTTCCGGTGGCCGAGGTGCTGCAGATCTTTCGCCGCAACGGCGTCACCGCCATTCTCGCCACCAGCCGTCCGAACGACGGCACGCGCGCGTTGGTGACCGCCGCGCGCGAGGGTCCGGCGGCGGCGCCTCGCGTCGTGCCGTTCATCCGTCCGTACCGTAACCACGCGGACCGGCAGACGTGGTTCAACGATCCGGAAATCTATGCGCTGATCGAGACCGAGCTCGCGCGCGGCATCGGTTATCGCGGCATAGGCGAATTCCACGTGTTCGGTGCTGCCGACGCGAGCACCGCCCAGGTGAGGAAGATCGTGGCGCTGGCCGTGGCGCGCGACCTGTGGCTGCATGCCCACTGCGACGAGGCGGCGCTGGAAGCGCTGTATGCGCATGACCCGAAGGTCAAGGTCATCTGGGCGCATTCCGGGTTCTCCACGCGGCCGGAGGCGATTGCCGCGCACATGGCACGGCACCCGACGCTCGTCGGCGAGCTTTCCTTCCGCTACGACATCACCGAGGGCGGCAAGCTGGCGCCGGCGTGGCAGAGCCTGTTCGCGCGCTATCCGGAGCGATTCGTGATCGGCTCCGACACCTGGGTGAATTCGCGCTGGGCCCAGTACGGCGAGATCATGGACTGGTATCGCGGCTGGCTCGCGCTGCTGCCGGCGGACATCGCGCGGAGGATCGCGTTCACCAATGCCGCGGGACTGTTCGCCGCCGCGCCGCGCTAGGTGGCCCGGGAGTAAAATACCCGACCACGGGGACGAATTGGGCGCGCAGGGACCAAGGCGCCTGTGCGTGTCGTTACATGTGTGGTGTCACGGCGTTCCCTTCCGCGTTCCTCTCATTTCCTGATTTCATGACCGCCTCCGTCTCGAATCCCGCCGACCTGCGCGTCGAATACAAGCGCGCGGCGCTCGACGAAGGCGACGTCGACCGGGATCCCTTCCGCCAGTTCGCGCGCTGGTTCGACGAGGCCGTGGCCGCGCAGGTGCCCGAACCCAACGCGATGACGCTGGCGACGGTCGATGCGACCGGCGCCCCCTCCGCGCGCATCGTGCTCCTGAAGGCGGCGGACGGGCGCGGGCTGACCTTCTACACGAACTACGCAAGCCGCAAGGCACGGGAGCTGGCGCCGGGTTCTCGCGCGGCGCTGCTGTTCTTCTGGCCCGAACTCGAGCGCCAGGTCCGCGTCGAGGGCGCGGTGGAGAAGGTCGACGCCGTCACCGCGGACGCCTATTGGGTGACTCGCCCGCGCCTGTCGCGCATCGGCGCGTGGGCCTCGCCGCAAAGCGAGTTGCTGCGCAATCGCGCGGAGCTGGAGCAGCGCTTCGCGGACGCCGAGGCGCGCTATCCGGGCGAGGCCGTGCCGCGTCCGCCGCATTGGGGAGGCTACCGGCTGGTCCCCGAGGCGTTCGAATTCTGGCAGGGACGCGTGTCCCGGCTGCATGACCGGCTGATCTACCAACGCGGGGGCCCGACGGGCGACGCGACCTGGCGCATCGCGCGGCTCGCGCCTTGACTCCGCTGCGATTCCGGAATCCGACGCTGACGGCGCTGATCGCGCTTGGAATAGCCAACCACGCCGTCCTCACCGGCAACCGCGTCACGGTGACGCTGGAAGCCATCAAGCAGGGCCATTCCAGCGCGGTGGTCGGCGCCCTGGTCGCGCTCTACGCGTTCCTGCCGATGCTGTGCGCGGTCGCGGCGGGACGGATTTCCGATCGCATCGGCGTGCGCAAGCCCATGCTGGCCGGCTCGCTCGGCCTCGCTGCCGGCGCGCTGATACCGGTCCTCGTTCCCGGACTGCTCGCGTTGTTCGCGAGCGCGGCGCTGGTGGGCGTGGCGTTCATGACGTTCCAGGTCGCGGCGCAGAATGCCACCGGCGAACTCGGCGACGCGTCGCTCCGCGTCCACAATTTCAGCCTGCTGGCCGTCGGATATTCGATCTCCGGACTCCTCGGGCCGCTGATCGCCGGATTCACGATCGACCACGCCGGCTTCACCGCGTCGTTCGCCATCCTGGCCGCCATCCCGCTCTTGCCGGTTGCCGTGCTGGCGGCAGGCAAGGTGGCCTTGCCCGGTCCGCATCCGCGAGCGTTCGAGCGGCGCTGGCGGGAGCGTGCTCGAGCTGGTGACCCACCGGAAACTGCGCAGGGTCTTCGCGGTCAACGTGCTGTTGTCGATGGGCTGGGACCTGCACACCATCGTCATCCCGGTTTATGGCGCGGGGATCGGGCTTTCCGCGTCGCAGATCGGACTGGTGCTGGCGTCGTTCGCCGCCGCGACCTTTGTCGTGCGCTTTTCCATGCGCTGGATCGTGCGCCGCGCGACGCCGCACCAGGTCCTGACGCTGGCGCTCTTCATCGCCAGCGCCGTGTACATGCTGTTTCCGTTCGTGCACACGGCCGGCGCGCTGATGGCGATGTCGTTCACGCTGGGACTGGGGCTGGGAATGAGCCAGCCGATGGTGATGTCGCTGCTGCACATCCACGCGCCGCCGGGGCGCACGGGCGAAGCGGCCGGCGTGCGGATGTCGCTCGTCCAGTCGATGGCGTGCGCGGTGCCGCTGGTGTTCGGCGCGCTGGGCGCGACGGTGGGATTGACGCCGGTGTTCTGGTCGGTGGGCGCGTGTCTTGCCACCGGCGGCTGGCTTACCAAGCGCGCGACCTAGAGCCGCGCGTAGCGTGCGTCAGCCGCGAACGCGGCCCTTCAGGCGGTCGGCGAAAGCCTTGCGGAACTTCGCGACTTTGGGCGCGACCACCACCATGCAATAGGGCTGGCCGGTGTTCTGCTCGAAATAGTCCTGGTGGTAGGTTTCCGCCGGATAGAACGTCGAGTCGGCGGCGCCTTCCGGCACGACTTCGGTCACGATCGGCCGCGCCCACAGCTTTTCCGCGGACAGCGAGGCGATCACCGCCTGCGCCGTCTCGCGCTGCTGCGCCGACTGGCAAAAGATCACCGACCGGTACTGCGTTCCGACGTCGTTGCCCTGCCGGTTCAGCGTGGTCGGATCGTGGATCGTGAAGAAGACCGTCAGCAGGTCGCGCAGCGAGAGGACGGCGGGGTCGAAGGTCACCCGCACGACCTCGGCGTGGCCGGTGCGTCCGGTGCAGACGTCCTCGTAGCTCGGATTGGCGTTCTTGCCGCCGGCATATCCCGACTCGACGGCGGTCACGCCTTGCAATTCGCGGAACACCGCGTCGAGACACCAGAAGCAGCCTCCGCCCAGCAGCGCAACTTCGCGCGGTGCGGCGTCGGCGGAGGAGGGTTGGGTCGGCATGTTCATCGGCGGGCTTCCTTGCGGGTTGGGCGCGGCGGACGGCGATCGCGGCGGCGCATTCCGCGTGCAAATGAGTCGCCGGAGAGTGCCGCTGCCTTACGTCTGCGATAATCGCACAACACTCCGCCTGCAGTCCTTACCTAGCGCCAGCCTCTTGGGTCCCGTCCGTTTCTTCCGCCGCACCGTCACCCGCCTGAACAGCGTCGGCTGGTTCCGCGCCGCCGGCAGCCTGTCGTTCGTCACGCTGCTGGGGCTGGTGCCGCTTGCCACGGTCGCATTCGCGTTTGTGGCGCAGTTCCCGATCTTCCAGGATTTCCTCCAGGTGCTCGAAAGGTTCCTGCTGCGCCACCTGCTGCCGGAGTCCGCGTCGGCCGTCGTCCATGAATACGTCGTGGTGCTGGCCGCGGACGCCGCGAACGTGGTCGGCCGGTCGATCGTATTCGTCGCCGTCACGGCGGCGCTGGCGATCGACACGATCGAATCGGAGATCAACGAGATATGGGGAGTGCGCAAGAAGCGCCCGCTCGCGCGGCGCATCCTCGTCTATCTCTTCGGCATCACCGTGGGGCCGGTGATACTCGGCGCAACCATTTCGCTGATCGGGTGGACGCTCGCGGAGGTCGTCGCGACGGTGCCGATCCAGCGGGCGCTGACCGCCGTGGTACGGGAAGTGTTGCCGACGGCGCTGGTGATCGTCGGGCTGACGCTGCTCTACCGCATTGCGCCCGCGCGCCACGTCTTCTGGCGCTACGCCATGGCCGGCGGCGCGCTCGCGGGCATCGCGTTCGAAGTGACCAAGCGCGTCTTCACGTGGTACCTGACGAGCTTCCAGAGTTACGAGATGCTCTACGGCGCGCTGGCAGCGGTTCCGGCGCTGATGTTCTGGATCTTCCTGACCTGGTTGATCGTGCTTGCCGGCGCGGCGGTGGCGGCAACGCTCGCGGAAGCCGGCGGGCGCGCAAATAACACCGCCTGACTCGCTCGCCTTGCCGAATCGGGACCGGCAAGCTACATTTCAAGCGTCCTTAAGCGAAGGAGTCTTATCTCGTGTGGTCCCTGATCCAAGCAGCGGGTTGGCCGATATGGCCGTTGATCGCCGCGTCCGTCGTGGCGCTCGCATTGATATTCGAACGGCTGTGGTCGCTGCGGCAGTCCATCGTGGCGCCGGCGGGCATGGTGGACAAGGTCCTGGTCGACTTCCGGCAAACGGGAGCGACGCCCGAACTGCTGACGCGGACGGCGGCGCAGGGTCCGCTCGGGCGCATCCTGGCCGCGGGTCTGGCCAACGTGAAGGCGCCGCGGCCGGTGATGAAGGAGGCCATCGAGGAAGTGGGCAGGGTGGTCACGCACGACCTCGAGCGGTTCCTGACCACGCTCGGCACGATCGCCGCGATGGCGCCGCTGATGGGGCTCTTCGGCACCGTCGTGGGCATGATCGAGATCTTCGGGTCGCAGGGCGCCGCGGCGTCCAACCCGATCCAGCTCGCGCAGGGCATCTCGATCGCGCTCTACAACACCGCGATGGGGCTCATCGTCGCCATTCCCTCGATGATCTTCTATCGCTATTTCCGCTCCAAGGTGGATGGGCTGGTGGTCGAGATGGAGCAGCAGGCCATCAAGCTGGTCGATTTCGCGCACGGCGAGCGCAAGTGACGGGGCTCTCGCCATGAACCTGCGCGGACTGCGGGACCGGGACGACCCCGAGATCAACTTCATACCGCTGATCGACGTCCTGCTCGTCATCCTGATCTTCCTGATGGTGACCACGACCTACCAGCGCGTCGCGGAACTGCAGATCACGCTGCCGGAGGCCGACGCCGACGCCGCGAAGCAGCGTCCGAAAGAGGTCAACGTCGGCATCGACGCGCAGGGCCGCTACGTGATCGACAAGAACGTGTTCACGTTCACGCACCGTCGGCGCGCTGGGCGAGATGCTGAGGAAAGCCGCCGGAGACACCAAGGATCCGGTGGTCATCATCAACGCCGATGCCAATGCCACGCACCAGTCGGTCATCCACGTGATGGAGGCCGCGCGCCAGGTAGGTCTCGTCCACATCACGTTCGCGACGCAGACGCCGGCGAAGTAGCGCGAGTTGGCGCGAATCGACGCGGCCGTGACTTTCGCCCAGCGTCTCGTCGCCACGTGGTATGCGCCGCGCGTCACGGCGCTGGCCGCGGCGCTGTGGCCGCTGTCGATCCTCTATCGAATGCTGGTTGCCGTGCGGCGCACGCTCTTCCGCGCCGGCATCCTGCGCTCGCAGCGGCTGCCGGTCCCGGTGATCGTCGTCGGCAACATCAACGTCGGCGGCGTCGGCAAGACGCCATTGACGTGCGCGCTGGCCGAGCAGTTGGCGCTGCGCGGACGCAACCCGGGGATCGTCAGCCGCGGTTATGGCGGCAGCAATGTCGCGCCCCGCGCCGTGGTTCGAGGCGACGATCCCAGCGTGGTGGGCGACGAGCCGCCGCTGTACGCCGAAGCGGGCCTTCCCGTGTGGATCGGGCACGACCGCGTGGAGGCCGCGCGTGGAATGATCCGGAACCATCCGGCATGCGACGTGATCGTCGCCGACGATGGCCTGCAGCATTACGCGCTGGCGCGCGCCATGGAAATCGCGGTGGTCGACGCGTCCCGCGAATTCGGCAACGGCCTCATGCTGCCGGCCGGGCCGCTGCGGGAGCCGGTCTCGCGCCTGCGCAGCGTCGACGCGGTGGTGCGCCTCGTGGCGCGCGACGCCGACGACGGCAGCCGGATCGAACGGCCGGGAAACCGTGATGACGCACGAGCCGCTGCCGTGGCGCAACCTGAAGCAGGCGGGTCTCGCCGCGGATCCCGCGCAGTTGGAAGGGAATGGAAGTCCACGCCGTTTCCGGCATCGGCAATCCGCAGCGGTTCTTCGACATGATCGCCGCGCTGGGGATTGCGGCAACTTGCCATGCGTTTCCCGATCATCACGCATTCACCGCCGCCGATATCGCGTTTCCCGGCGCCTGCGCCATACTGATGACGCAGAAGGACGCGGTAAAATGCTCGGCATTCGCCGACGAGCGCTGCTGGTACCTGCCGCTGCGCGCAAGCATCGATCCGGCGCTGGTCGCTTTCGCAATGGAGAAGGTCCATGGATTCAAAGCTGCTTGAGTTGCTCGTCTGCCCGGTGACCAAGGGTCCGCTCACGTTCGATCGCGACAAGCAGGAACTCATCTCGAAGTCGGCGCGGCTCGCCTATCCGGTGCGCGACGGCATCCCGGTCATGATCGAGGAAGAGGCGCGCAAGCTCACTCCCGCCGAATATGAATAGCACCGCGCGAACAGCGTAGCGGCGGCGCGCGTGGCGCTCACCACCCCGTTCACCGTCCTCATCCCCGCGCGCTACGCATCGACGCGCCTGCCGGGCAAGCCGCTGGCGGATATCGCCGGCAAGCCGATGGTCGTGCGCGTCGCGGAACGCGCGCGCGCGAGCGGCGCCGGGCGCGTGGTCGTGGCGACCGACGACATGCGCGTTCGCGATGCGGTGGTCGCGCACGGCATCGATGCGTGCATGACGCGCGCCGACCACGCGACAGGCACCGATCGCCTGGCCGAGGCCGCGCAGCAGCTCGGGCTGGCGGACGACGCCATCGTCGTCAACGTGCAGGGCGACGAGCCGCTGCTGGACCCTGCGCTGATCCGGGGCATGGCGGCATTGCTGGCCGCACGGCCGGATGCGGCGATCGCCACCGCCTGTCATCCGATCGACGATGTCGCCGAAGCGTTCAATCCCAATGTCGTCAAGGTGGTGCTCGACGCCGCCGGCTACGCGCTGTATTTCAGCCGCGCGACCATTCCGTGGGCGCGCGACGCCTTTCGCGAATCCACGCAAGCGCTTCCGCCGGGACTGCCGCTGTACCGGCACTACGGACTCTATGCGTATCGCGTCTCGTTCCTGCGGGCATTTCCGGGGCTCGCGCCGGCGCCGATCGAAGCCTTCGAGGCGCTCGAGCAATTGCGCGCGCTATGGCATGGCTACCGGATCGCCGTGCAGATCACGCACGGCACGCCGGCGCCGGGCATCGATACGCCCGAGGACCTGGCGCGCGTGCGCGCGATCTTTGCGCAGGATCAAGCTTCCCCGCGTTGACCGTCCCGCGGATAACGGCGAGAATCGGACGCGAACCGGCAACGACGCAGGACAGAACACCGCGAGGCCCGCAACACCGGGACTCCCGCGCGCGCAACCCGCCCACCTTTTCGAGCCAAGACCATGCGACTCATTCTGTTGGGCCCGCCGGGTGCCGGCAAGGGCACCCAGGCCACGTTCATCAAGGAAGCCTACGGCATTCCGCAGATTTCCACCGGCGACATGCTGCGCGGCGCCGTCAAGGCCGGGCACGCCGCTGGGACTCGCCGCGAAAAAGGTGATGGACAGCGGCGGCCTGGTCTCCGACGACATCATCATCGGACTGGTGAAGGACCGCCTGACCGCGGCGGATTGCGCGAACGGCTATCTCTTCGACGGCTTTCCGCGCACGATTCCGCAGGCCGACGCGATGCGCGACGCCAACGTGGCCATCGACTTCGTGCTCGAGATCGACGTGCCCGACAGCGCCATCGTCGAGCGCATGAGCGGCCGTCGCGTGCACGTGGCGTCCGGACGCACGTATCACATCAAGTTCAATCCGCCGAAGGTGGCCGGCAAGGACGACGTCACCGGCGAGGACCTGATCCAGCGCGACGACGACAAGGAGGCGACGGTGCTGAATCGCCTCGCCGTGTACCACGCGCAGACGGAGCCGCTCGTCGCCTATTACGCGAAATGGGCGGCCGCGGGCGACGCGCGCGCGCCCAAGTACCGCAAGGTGGACGGGATGGGCAGCGTCGAGGCCATCCGCGACGCCGCGCTTGCGGCGCTCAAGACCTGAACCGTCCATGACCAGGCGCAACGCGTTCTACGCGCAATCCGGCGGCGTGACCGCCGTCATCAACGTCAGCGCGGCGGGAGTGATCGAAACCGCGCGCAAGCACCGCGACCGCATCGGCCGCGTCTATGCCGGCCGCAACGGAATCATCGGCGCGCTGACCGAGGACCTGATCGACACCAGCCGCGAGTCCGCGAAGGCCATCGCGGCGCTGCGCTACACGCCCGGCGGCGCGTTCGGGTCGTGCCGCTACAAGCTGAAGGGCATCGACGAGAACCGCGCGCAGTACGAGCGCCTGATCGACGTCTTCCGCGCGCACGACATCGGCTACTTCTTCTACAACGGCGGCAACGATTCGGCCGACACGTGCCTCAAGGTGTCGCAGATCGCGGCGAAACTGGGCTATCCGCTGACCGCCGTGCACGTGCCCAAGACCGTCGACAACGACCTGCCGGTCACCGACAACTGCCCGGGATTCGGTTCCGTGGCGAAATATGTCGCGACATCGATGCGCGAGGCCGCGTTCGACGTGGCGTCGATGGCGAAGACGTCGACCAAGGTGTTCGTGCTGGAGGTGATGGGACGCAATGCCGGCTGGATCACCGCGGCGGTGGGCATGGCGGACAGCAAGGACACGCCGATCCCGCTCGTTCTGCTGTTCCCGGAGGTTCCGTTCGACGAAGCGGCGGTGATGGCGGCCGTCGAGGCGAAGGTGAAGCGCTTCGGCTATTGCTGCATCGGCGTGTCGGAGGGCCTGCGCAATGCCGATGGCAAACTGATGGCGGAAGCCGGGCACGAAGGATGCATTCGGTCACGCGCAACTGGGAGGCGTGGGTCCGCTGATCGCGGGCATCGTCCGCGACCGTCTCCACTACAAGTATCACTGGGCCGTCGCCGACTACCTGCAGCGTTCCGCGCGGCACGTCGCCGCGAAGATGGATGTGCTGCAATCGTATGCGGTGGGCAAGGCCGCCGTGGAATTGGCGCTGGCCGGGCGCAACGCGGTGATGCCGGCGATCCAGCGCACATCGGACAAGCCGTACCGCTGGAAGATCGCGGTCGCTCCGCTGACCGACGTGGCCAATGTCGAGAAGAAGCTGCCGCGCCAGTACATCACCGCGGACGGCCTCGGCATCACGCCCAAGGCCCGCGCTTATCTGGGCCCGCTGATGCGCGGCGAGGACCCGCCGCCGTTCAAGGATGGCCTGCCGCAGTACACACGCTTGAAGAACGTCGCGGTGCCGAAGAAGCTCAAGACGGACTTCGCAGTCTGACCCGCGCGCAGGACATGCCATGACCGAGATCATCGACTACTACTTCGCCACCATTTCTCCGTACGCCTATCTCGGGCACGACCGCTTCACCGCGATTGCGAAAAAGCATGGGGCAACGGTGGCGGTGAAGCCGATCAACCTGGGCGAAGTGTTTCCGGTGTCCGGCGGCTTGCCGTTGTCGAAACGCGCGCCGCAACGCCAGGCCTATCGGCTGGTGGAGCTTGTCGCGCTGGTCGCAGTATCTCAACAAGCCGATGCGCATCCAGCCCAAATTCTTTCCGGTGAACGGCGACCTTGCCGCGCATTGGATCCTCGCCGCCGGCGAATTGGGCGGAACGCGCGGCCTCGACCTGGCCGGCGCCGTCGGCCGCGCGATCTGGGAGCAGGATCGCGATATCGCCGATGCCGCCACGATGCAGGCAATCGCCGCCGAGTGCGGACTCCCGGCCGACTTGGACAAGCGCGCGCAAGCCCCGGAAATCGCGGAGAAATATGCCGCGCTCACCCAGGAGGCGATCGCCCTGCGGCGTGTTCGGCGCGCCGACCTACGTCGTCGCCGGCGAACTGTTCTGGGGACAGGATCGACTCGACTTCCTCGACCGCAAAATGGCAAAATAGCGTGTTTTCGACGGCCGGCTCATTTCGAGCGAGTTTCGAATCATGGGCCGGGCGATTTTTGCGAGGGGATCGGTTCGCGGCTTCCTGCACGTCGGGGCGCGAGTCGCGGAATGCGTAATTGAATAAATGCAGGCTCCAACGAGGGCCGCGGCGTTCCACTGCAGTTCACATTTCTTTAGGGAGTACCAAGCCATGACCACAGGCCTCATCTTCGCGCTCGTTTGCGCGGTGGTGGCGATCGTCTTCGGCGGCGTCTGGATCAACTGGATCCTCGCCAAGCCCGCGGGCAATCCACGCATGCAGGAGATTTCCGCCGCCATCCAGGCCGGCGCCAAGGCTTACCTCAACCGCCAGTACACGACGATCGGCATCGTCGGCGTCGTCCTGTTCGTCATCATCTGGTGGGCGCTGGGGGCGCGCACGGCGGGCGGCTTCGCGCTGGGCGCGATCCTGTCCGGGCCTCACCGGCTACATCGGCATGAACGTGTCGGTGCGCGCCAACGTGCGCACGGCGGAAGCCGCGCGCAGCGGCCTCGCGCCGGCGCTCGCGGTCGCGTTCCGCGGCGGCGCCATCACCGGCATGCTGGTCGTCGGCCTGGCGCTGCTGGGCGTGGCGGGCTTCTACTGGTTCCTCACGGGCTCCGCGCACTGGGCGCCCAACCTGATGGGGCAGGGGCTGCATCACACGATTCAGCCGCTGGTGGGCCTCGCGTTCGGCGGATCGCTGATCTCGATCTTCGCGCGGCTGGGCGGCGGCATCTTCACCAAAGGCGCCGACGTCGGCGCCGATCTCGTCGGCAAGGTCGAGGCGGGCATTCCCGAGGACGACCCGCGCAATCCGGCGGTGATCGCCGACAACGTCGGCGACAACGTCGGCGACTGCGCCGGCATGGCGGCCGACCTCTTCGAAACCTACGCCGTCACGATCATCGCGACGATGCTGCTGGGCGCGCTGCTGCTGCCGACGATGGCCGAAACGGCCGTCACCTATCCGCTGGTGCTCGGCGGATTCTCGATCCTGGCTTCCGTCGTCGGCTGCTACTTCGTCAAGGCGGTGCCCGGCGGCAAGATCATGAACGCGCTGTACAAGGGGCTGGCCGTCGCCGGAGGACTTTCGGCGATCGGGTTCTGGTTCATCACCGACCGCATGATGGGCGGCATTTCCGCGGCCGATCCGGCGCTGTCGACGCTGGGTCTGTTCGGCGCATCGCTGATCGGCCTGGCGCTGACCGCGGCGCTGGTGATCATCACCGAGTATTACACCGGCACGGACTTCGGCCCCGTGAAGCACGTCGCGCAGGCGTCGACGACCGGGCACGCCACCAACATCATCGCCGGCCTCGGCGTGTCGATGCGCGCCACGGCATGGCCGGTGCTCGCGGTGTGCGCGGCCATCCTCGCGTCCTACGCGCTGGCGGGCCTGTACGGCATCGCGATCGCCGCGACGGCCATGCTGTCGATGACGGGCATCATCGTCGCGCTCGACGCGTACGGTCCGATCACCGACAACGCGGGCGGCATCGCGGAGATGGCAAAGCTTCCGGATTCCGTGCGCGCGGTCACCGATCCGCTCGACGCCGTCGGCAACACGACCAAGGCCGTGACCAAGGGTTACGCGATCGGCTCGGCGGGACTTGCGGCGCTGGTGCTGTTCGCGGACTACACGCACGCGCTCGACACGGCCGGCATCAGCCAGTCGTTCGACCTGGCGAATCCGATGGTGATCGTCGGACTCTTCATCGGCGGCCTCATTCCCTACCTGTTCGGTGCGATGGCGATGGAAGCCGTCGGCCGCGCGGCGGGCGCCGTGGTGGTCGAAGTGCGCCGTCAGTTCAAGGAGATCAAGGGCATCATGGAAGGCACGGCCAAGCCGGAATACGGCGTGGCGGTCGACATGCTGACCAAGGCGGCGATCCGCGAAATGATCGTGCCGTCGCTGCTTCCCGTGCTCGTTCCCGTGGTCGTGGGCCTGGTGCTCGGACCGCAGGCGCTGGGTGGCCTGCTGATGGGCACGATCGTCACGGGCCTGTTCGTCGCGATCTCGATGACGACCGGCGGCGGCGCGTGGGACAACGCCAAGAAGTACATCGAGGACGGCCACCACGGCGGCAAGGGTTCCGACGCGCACAAGGCGGCGGTGACCGGCGACACGGTGGGCGACCCGTACAAGGACACGGCGGGTCCCGCGGTCAATCCGCTGATCAAGATCATCAACATCGTCGCGCTGATGATCGTGCCGCTGCTCGCCACGTGGGGCATCATGGGCCAGAAGGCGCCGGCGAAGATGTCGATCTCGACGGCCACGCCGCCGGCGATCGCCGCCGCGGCGCCTGCTGCTGCGCCTGCTGCGGCGCCGGCGATGATCGTCGTCGATGTGGTGAAGCTCTATTTCGTCACCGGCAAGGCCGACCTGCCCGCGGATGCCGCCGCCAAGCTCGCTCCGCTGGCCGACAAGGCCAAGGCCAGCGGCAAGAAGGTGAAGGTCTCCGGGTATCACGACGCCACCGGCGACCTGGCCGCGAACCAGGAACTCGCCAAGCAGCGCGCGATCGCCGTGCGCGATCAGCTCAAGGCAGCCGGCGTCGCCGAGGACAAGGTCGAGCTGGCCAAGCCCGAGCTGACGCAAGGTTCCGGCGACAACGCGGAAGCGCGGCGCGTGGAGATCACGCTGTTGCCGTAGGACTTGGCGGTTGCAGCAGGGAAGGGGCAGCGAGCGATTCGCTGCCCTTTTTCATGCGCGCTGCTTGCCGCGATGTCTGCGCCGCACGTGCCGGCGCGCTATTCTTGCCGCAGCGATTCGGGGTACCATTCACGCGTTTTCAGCGCACCCCTCCCAGATGCCCGCCGCCGACATCGCCGCCCAGCTGGAAACCCATCGCGGCTACCTGTTGCGCGTCGCCAAGCTGCAATTGCGCGACGAGGCGCTGGCCGAAGACGTCGTGCAGGAAACGCTCCTCGCCGCGCTTTCGGGCAGCGGCTTTTCCGGCAAGTCGAGCCTCAAGACGTGGCTCACCGGCATCCTCAAGCACAAGATCGTCGACGCGATCCGCCGCAAGCAGCGCGAGCCGGTGCTGGCGAGCACCTTCGACGACGAATGCGATATCGAGGACATCGACGGCCTGTTCGGTGGGCCGCACGCGTCGTGGGACAACCCGCCCGCCGAATGGGGCGACCCGGAGCAGTCGCTCAACCGCAGCCAGTTCTTCGACATGATGGACTTCTGCCTGGAAAAGCTGCCGCCGAACACGGCCCGCGTGTTCATGATGCGGGAGGTCATGGGGCTCGACAGCGACGAGATCTGTAAGGAATTGGCGATCACCGCGAATAACCTGTGGGTGATCCTGTACCGGGCCCGGATGTCGCTGCGCGAATGCCTCGAGAAGAACTGGTTCAAGGGCGCCGGTGCGGGTGCGTCCGCCTGACGGTCACCCGCCAGGTACTCCAACATGAAGCAGATCAGACGATTCTTCGGGCACTTCATCACCTGCAAGCAGGCGACGCGCCTCATGTCGCAGCAGGAGGATCGCGCGCTCGGCCCCGTCGAAGGCCTGCTTCTCAGGCTGCATCTGGCGTGGTGTGTCGCCTGCCTGCGATTCCAGGCGCAGACGCGCTTCCTGCGTCGCGCGATGCAGAAATACCGCGAGTAAGGCGGCGACTCAGACGATCGCGGTAGGCATGCGCGCCGGTTCGGTCTCGGGACGCGCGCCACGCTCGTCTGCGCGGGGTCGCCATCGAGTTCATGGCTGCGGTTGAAGCGCAGATGCGTGATGTCGTTGGGGAAGAACATCCCCCAGGTCCACTCGACGAATATGCGCAGCTTGCGGCCGAACGTGGGCATCTGCGCAAGGTAGTAGGCGCGCCACAGCAGCCATGCGGGCAGCCCGGACAGCGGAATGCCGAAAATGTCGGCGACGCCCTTCCGATGGCCGATCGCCGCCATGGCCCCGCGGGAGCGATAGCTGAAAGCGCGCGTGGGTTGCCCGGCAAGCGTCGCCAACAGATTGCTGCGCAAGACACTGCGCCTCGCGCACCGCGAACTGCGCCGTCGGCTGAGCAGGCATGCGGTCGCGATCGTTGATGACGAGAGCGCAATCGCCGATGGCCCACAGGCGCGGCGTGCGCTGGACGCGACAAGTCGGGTTCACAACGATGCGGCCGCGTTCGGTGGGCAGCATCATGCGCTCGACCAGCGGGTTCGGCTGCGTGCCAATCGTGCAGATCACCGTCGAGGTCCCGAGAACCTCGCCACCGGCCAAGGCTACGGCCTTGCCGGTGACGCAGGTCGCCCGCGCGTTCGTGCGCACGTCGACGCCGCGTGCCGCCAGCGACTTGTGTGCCGCATGTCCCAGGCGCTCGGACAATTCGACCAGCAGCCGCGGCCGATCCTGCAACAGCGTCACCTTGAGTTCGTTGGCGCGCAACCCGCGGGTAGTAACGGCGCAGGCTGTTCAGGCATTCGACGAGTTCGCCCGCCGTCTCGACGCCGGAGAAGCCGCCGCCGATGACTACAAAGTGGCCCAGCCGGCGCCGCAGCGCCGGGTTGCTCTCCAATTCAATTTGCGCGACGCGGCGCAACACCATGTTGCGGATATGCGTGGCATCGCCGATGGTTTTCAGCGGCAGGCCGTGCTCGGCCGAGGCCCGGGATCAGGTCGAGCCGGGCACGATTGCCGAAGGCCAGCACCAGGTGGTCGTAGGGTAGTGTTGCCTCCCCGGCCAGCGTGGCCGCGGTGAGTGTCCTTCGCGCCGTATCGACCGCGTTGACGCGGCCCATGATGAAGCGTCCCCGGATCAGCATTTGCCGGATCGGCGCCACCACCTGCTCCGGAAACACCGACGCGCCCAGCGCTTCGGGCAGCATCGGATGGAAGGTGGAGTAGGACTCCTCGCTCAACAGCAACAGCTGATAGCCCGCAGGCAGGCGGCGGTCCAGCGCACGAGCCAGCGTCGTGCCCGCAAAGCCACCGCCCACAATGGCAATTGTCCTCGCATCACCGGTCGGCATCGCGCTCCCTCACCCTCGTGGCATGGCGCCGGTGCGGAAATCGCCGGCGTGGTCCGCCTTGGTCGCACGACTTCGCGGTTGCTTACGGGCATGGGCAACCGCCGCGGCCGCCCTCATCGCGCAGTAAGTTTAGGGGCGGCGAGGTGACTAACTCGGCAATCGGGGCCGACGCGCTCTCCCGAACGGCCGGCGGAAGACCTCCAGCTGCCGTTCCGTGTTCGGTTTCAGCGCGTTTCGCCGCCCCGACTCTCTTGCCCACTGGTCGCGAACGCGCCCACACATACTGAAGGAACCGGTCATGTTCAATGGATCCACCGCGCTGGTCACCGGATCGACCAGCGGCATCGGCCTCGGCATCGCCACGGCGCTGGCCGCCAAGGGCGCCAACGTCATCCTGAACGGGTTCGGTGACGCCACGCAGATCGAAACGCTGCGCGCGAAACTGGCGGCCGACCACGGGGTCGCCGTGCGCTACGATGGCGCGGACCTGTCGCAGCAGGAGGCCATCGAGGAGATGATGTCCAGGGCCGTGGATGAATTCGGCCGCGTCGACATCCTCGTCAACAATGCGGGCATCCAGTACGTCGCGCCGATCGATGAATTCCCCGTCGCGAAGTGGAATCAGATTCTCGCGCTCAATCTAAGCGCTTCGTTCCACACGATCCGGCTGGCCCTTCCCGGCATGAAGGCGAAAAAGTGGGGCCGCATCGTCAACATCGCTTCGGCGCATGCGCTCGTGGCAAGTCCCTACAAGTCGGCGTACGTCGCGGCGAAACACGGGATCGCCGGGCTGACCAAGACCGTCGCGCTCGAGGTCGCGGAGCAGGGCATCACGATGAATGCGATCTGCCCGGGCTACGTGTGGACCCGCTGGTCGAGAAGCAGATTCCCGATACCGCGAAGGCGCGCGGCCTGACCGAGGCGCAGGTGATCAGCGACGTGCTGCTCCACGCGCAACCGACCAAGCAGTTCGTGCAGGTGTCCGAAGTCGCGGCGCTCGCGGCGTTTCTGGCCAGCGACGAAGCTGCATCCATCACCGGCGCCGTCATCCCCATCGATGGCGGATGGACCGCGCAATAACCGCCAGCAATGGCAAAAAAGGGACTTTCCAATGGCAACGATGATCCAACGCCGCAGGCCGACTGGCAAGGCAGCAGCCCGGAAGCGCAGCGCGCCGGCACTTCCGGGACAGGTAGTGCTGGTACTGCAAGGCGGCGGTGCCCTTGGCGCCTATCAAGTCGGCGTCTATGAGGCGCTGCACGAGGCGGGCATCGAGCCCGACTGGGTGATCGGCACGTCGATTGGCGCGATCAACGCCGCGCTGATCGCGGGCAATACCCCGAAGAACCGTATGCCGCGGCTGCGCGAGTTCTGGTCGCGCGTCGAGCAGGGCACGCGGCCGGACCTGATGAGCATCTTCACCGGCCTGCCCAACATCGCCGCAAACCTTGCCACCGTCAGCAATGGCATTCCGTGCTTCTTCGTGCCCAATCCCGCCGCGTGGCTGTCGTCGCACATTCCGCTTGGCGTGGAGAAGGCCGCATACTATTCGACTGCGCCGCTGCGCGCGACCTTGTCCGAACTGGTCGAATTCGACTGCAACAGCTCGGGCCACACCCGGCTCACCGTAGGCGCCGTCAACGCCCGCAATGGCGAGATGCGTTACTTCGACAGCCGCATGGAAGAAATCCGCATCGACCACATCCTGGCGTCCGGCGCGCTGCCGCCTGCGTTTCCAGCGGTGCGCATCGACGGCGACCCCTACTGGGACGGCGGGATCTATTCCAATACGCCGATCGAGGCCGTGCTCGACGACAACCCGCGCCGCGACTCCGTGATCTTCGCGGTCAACGTCTGGAATCCCGAAGGCTCGGAGCCGCAATCGGTGTGGGAGGTGATGGGGCGCACCAAGGACATCCAATTCGCCAGCCGCGCCAAGAGCCACATTGCGCGACAAAAGCAGATCCACCACCTGCGCCACATCATCCGTGAACTTGCCAAGCGCATCCCGGACAAGACGCGGATGTCGGACGAAGTGAAGGAACTGGCCGGCTGGGGATGCGGCACGACGATGCACGTCGCGAGGCTCAACGCGCCGAACCTGGAAGGCGAGGATCATACGAAGGACATCGACTTCACGCCGGCCGGGGTCGAGGCGCGGTGGCGGGCCGGTTATGCGGACACCAGGCGCATGCTGGATCGCTCGCCGTGGACCAAGCCCGTGGACCCGACCGACGGCGTCGTCATCCACGAGCCGGTGGACACCAGGGTGCATATCGCCGAAGGCGTCGACGGATTCGCTGGCCGCACGCGCTAGGGGCGTTCACACTATTGCGCGTTGCCCGCCGCGGAGGAGTGTGCAATGAACGAAGCGTTCGACTCGATCGTCATCGGCACGGGCCAGGCGGGACCGCCTTGGCGGTCAGGCTCGCGGGTAGCGGGCGCAGGACGGCGATCCTCGAGCGCAAGCGCTTCGGCGGGACGTGCGTCAACGTCGGCTGCATTCCGACGAAGACACTGGTAGCCAGCGCCCGCGCGGCGCACGTCGTGCGCACGGCCGCGGAATTCGGCATCGGAATCGACGGCCCGATCCATGTCGACATGGATCGCGTCAAGGCACGCAAGGACGCCGTCGTCGCCGAATCCACCGGCAATGTCGAGAAGTGGCTGCGCGGCACGCCGGGCGTAACGGTGATCGAGGGCCACGCCCGCTTCGAGTCACCGCGCGTCGTCCGTGTTGGGGACCGCCTGCTGGAGGCTCCAGAGATCTTCATCAACACCGGCGGCCGCCCCACGCGCCCGAAGATCGAAGGCCTGGACGGCATCGACTACCTGACCAGCTCCGGCATGATGGACATCGACTCCATTCCGGAGCACCTGGTCGTGCTGGGCGGCAGCTACATCGGACTCGAATTCGCGCAGATGTACCGGCGTTTCGGCAGCCGCGTCACCGTGGTGGAAATGGCGCCGCGACTCGTGTCGCGCGAGGACCCGGAAGTGTCGCTGGGTCTCGAGGCCATCCTTGCGCGCGAAGGCGTCAATATCCGGCTCAATGCGAAGTGCCTGCGCGTAGAGAAGCGCGGCGACGGCGTGGCGATGCACGTGAGCTGCGAGCAGGAGCCGCGGGAAGTCGCCGGCTCGCATCTGCTGCTGGCGGTCGGGCGCGTCCCCAACACCGACGATCTGGGACTTGATCGCGCCGGCGTGGTCTACCGATGCCCGGGGCTTCATCCAGGTCGACGACCGGTTGGCCACCAGCGTACCCGGCATCTGGGCGCTGGGCGATGTCAACGGCCGCGGCGCGTTCACGCACACGGCCTACAACGACTACGAAATCGTCGCCGCGAACCTGCTCGACCGGGACCCGCGGCGCGTGTCCGACCGCTTTCCGGTCTATGCGCTGTTCACCGATCCGCCACTGGCGCGCGCGGGCATGACGGAATACGAAGCACGGGCGACGGGGCGTCCGATGCTCAAGGCCACGCGGGCGATGGCGCGCGTGGGCCGCGCGCGCGAGCGCGGCGAGACGCAGGGCTTCATGCAGGTGCTGGTCGACGCGCAGACGAAGAAAATCGTCGGCGCCGCGCTGCTCGGGATCGAGGCCGACGAAGCCATCCATTGCATCATCGACGTGATGGCGGCCGGGCTGCCTTACACGGCGATCAGCCGCGCCGTGCACATCCATCCGACGGTTTCGGAGTTGATCCCACGCTGCTGCAGGACCTGCAGCCCTGCAGCCGGCGCGTTAACGAGGGCGGCTTGGCGCCGCCTGCGCCGACGCCGGCCATCAATTGCCGATCCTGCGGATGGTGGCGGTGCCGACGGGAATCCGCTGACCATCCTTCACGAACATCGGCGCGCCGTTGAGCGTGATCGGCACGAATGGATTGACCGCGATCTTCTCCGCCTTGTAGGAAGTGGCGGCGTTGGTGCCGGAATCCCAGGCGTACAGCGTGACCGTCTCCGACTCGATCCATTGGCCGTCGCGCTTGAGCGCCAGCGACGCGACACCGGTGAACCAGTCGGGGCTCGGCGCCACCATCATCGCGAACGACAACTGCGGGAAGGCGTCGGTCGCCCGGACCTGCGCCGAGCGTCGTGCCGCCTACGGACCATACGGCGCCGGTCTGGAATACCGCGCCGACGTTGCCGCTGCGATTCGCCGCGGCCAGCTCCTGGTCGAACGGCGTGCTCATGCCTTTCTGCGACAGCATTTCCAGGCCGGTCGTCGCGATCCTGCCGGGACCGAACATCGCATAGGTTTCGTTGTGCACGGCGCCGATGCCGCCGGTGAAGTGCGCGGTGACACCCGGCCAATCGAGCGGATGGGTCGCCTCCGACCAGCTGCGAACGACGGTGATCTCATAGGTTGCGCCTGGGACCTGCGGAGCGACGGTCGGCCCGGCGCATGCCGCCAACAGGACGGGTGCGAGCAAGGCGAGTGCCTGCATTTTCATATTGATTCCTCCTCATGCGGCGAACGATCGAATTCGGCGGAGGACGCGTACGCGCGTGCCTCTCGCCGACAGTGGATCAGTCGCGGCAAGACGTCAATCCTTTCATTCGGACGTGCTTGTAAGCAGCCGTCGGAAGCCGCGACGAATGGCCGTACCGCGCAAGACATTCCGTTTTTCCAACACTCGACATGCAACAAGGAGACCTGACATGACCAAGGATCGATTCGCAACCGTCGCCGCCAGTGTTATGGCAATGATCGTCGCGCTGGCCATTTCCAACGCAGCCATGGCGGATGACGCCGCGCCGTCCATGGCAACCAGCGGCATCATCAAGGTGAAGAGCGCCTATCCACTGGACGAAACCGTCGCCCGCCTGAAGAAAGACGTCGCGGGCAAGGGCATCAAGTTCTTCGATGAGATCGACCAGAGCCGGCTGGCCGCGGACGCCGGCATCAAGCTGCGGCCGTCCACGCTTCTCGTTTTCGGCAATCCGCCGCTGGGAACGCTGTTCATCACCGCCAATCCGCTGGCGGGCCTCGATTGGCCGGTCCGCCTCCTCGTGTTCCAGGACGACAACGGCGACGTGTGGGCCGCATACACGGACTTCTCGTACATCGCCCGCCGGCATCAGATCGACGGCGCGGACCTGGAGGCATTCAGGAAAGCCACGGGCGTGATCGCATCGATCACGTCGAGCGTGCGGGCGCAGTAGCGACGCGCCCTGCGCCGTAAGAATTCCGCCGGAGCGCCGACCATTGGCTGCGGGCGAAATGCGCAACGAAACACCGAATCATCCATTCGAATTTATTCACACTCAATCCAAGGAGAATCATCATGACCAAGTTCAAGCAGTCCGCGCCACCCACTCCGCATTGCTCGGTATCCTGTTGTCGTTGCTGGTTGCAGACGCCGGCGTTGGCAGGCGAATGCCCTGCCGACAAGGCCGGTGCCAACGCACTGGCCAACGCACCCATGGCGCCGGTCGGCGTCATGGAAATGGAATTGTCCTCGATCGACCTGGCGAAGGAAAACGTCAATCTGCCGGAGCGCCGGCTGCGTTTTCGCCACATGGAAATCCAGCCGGGCGGCGTCGTGCCGCTGCACAGCCACGCGGACCGTCCCGCGCTGATCATGGTCAACCAGGGCCAGATCTTCGAGAACAGCAGCAAATGCACGGTGCCGATCCTGCACAAGGCGAATGAAATCTCGCGCGAGTTCCTCGGCGTCAAGCACTGGTGGAAGAACGAGGGCAACGTGGTGGTCGTGCTGACGATTGCCGACATCGTCAACGACAAGAAGCCCGACACCATGATGAAGAACATGTAGACAGCGCTTGCTGCGCGCATGTCTGCTGTGGTGAGCCGCGGAGCGTGGGTAGTGCGTGCGCTCCGCGGCATCGCGTTCTTCCCGTTCGTTCCGCTGCCGGAATAGCCGATGACAATGAACATCGTACTGACGAGCATTGCCTTCCTGGCCTCGGCACTGTGTGCCGGCATCATGGGCTTCGCCATCCAGCGCGGCGCCACGTGCACTGTCGCCGCGGTCGACGAGTTCGTGAACAAGCGGCGCTTGCGGCGCCTCGCGAGCATGGGCGAAGCATCGCTGTGGGTATTGGGCGGCCTCCTCATCGCCAACGCATGGGCCTTCTGGGCACAATGCCGGCGGGATACGCGATCGGTGCGACAACGATTGCCGGCGGTGCGCTTCTCGGTGTTGGCGCCTACGTGAATCGTGCGTGCGTGTTCGGCGCCATCGCGCGGCTGGGTTCCGGCGAGTGGGCGTACGTCGCGACGCCTCTGGGGTTCTATGCCGGATGCGTGAGTCTGCCCTTTCTGTACTCGGCACCCACCGCCGACAGGCTGGCTCAACACTCGCCGGTGCTGCAGGCGCCGATGGGAATTGCCCTGTTCGCCGGCGCTGCCATCCTGCTGCGGATCGCGATCGCGTTGCGTCCATCGGGCGCGTACCCGGCGATCGGTGTTGCGGCGCTTGCGCGATGGAATGGCTTCACGAATCTGGTCACCTCATGCCGCGACGACGGTGATCGGCATCGCGTTTCTGTTCATGCTTTTGCTGGTGGGCGCGTGGGCTTATACCGACGTGCTCGCGGAGTTGGCGCTTGGAATGTCGCGCGACCTGGTCGCGCGGGTCGTGCTGTTGGTCGCACTTTTCGCAGGGGCGGTCGTCGGCGGCGTTGCGGCCGGACGATTCGTGCCGACCCCGGTGACCCTGCGGCAGGTGCTGCGCTGCTTCGCGGGCGGCATCCTGATGGCATGGGGTAGCGCTGCTCATTCCCGGCGGCAACGACGGCCTCATCCTCGTGGGCATGCCGTTGCTCTTGCCCTATGCTTGGGTCGCGTTCCTGACGATGTGCGTGTCCATCGCCGCCGCCAAGATGCTTGAGCGATCGTTGGGCACTGCCCATCCGCGTGAACTGCCGAGTTCCGGCGCCTGATCGCCCGCTGTGTTCGTCAGGAAGGCACTGGGCCATCTCATTGCCTGCAGGCACGCCACGCGCTTGATCTCGGCGCGCGAGGAAAGGCCCTTGGGCGCGCTGGATCGGTGGCTGCTGAAGCTGCACCTGGGCTGGTGCGTGGCATGCCGGCGCTTCGAGCGGCAGGTGCGCTTCCTGCGTCGCGCGCTGGCGAGATTCGGCGACTGACCGAGATGCCGTGCCCGTCACGCGGCGCGCTCGAGGGCAGCGCCCACAGCTCGGGCTAGAATGTCGGTCTCGTCCTGCTCTTGAACGCTCATGCGCCGCGAATTTGCCGTAGCCGCCCTGCTGATGCTCGTCGCGCCGGCATTCGCGCAGGATCAAGCTCCCGAGCGACCCTCCGGCTGGACCGACAAGGCGCCGGTTACCGCGAAGCACTGGATGGTCGGGGCCGCCAATCCGCATGCCGTCGAAGCGGGGTATCGAATCCTGAAGCGCGGCGGCAACGCGGTGGATGCCGCGATCGCCGTGCAACTGGTGCTGGGCCTGGTGGAACCGCAGTCCTCGGGGCTAGGTGGCGGCGCGTTCATGCTGTTGCACGACGGCAAGGGTGCGAAGCTCATCGCCTACGATGGCCGCGAGACAGCGCCCGCGGCCGCGAAACCGGACCGCTTCATGAAGGATGGCGAGCCGATTGCATTCCACGACGCCGTCGTCGGAGGCAAGTCCGTCGGCGTGCCCGGGACGGTGCGTCTTCTCGAGACGGTTCACAGGAAACACGGACGGTTGCGGTGGGCCGAACTGTTTGCGCCGGCCATCGCCCTTGCCGAGCAGGGATTTGCGGTTTCGCCGCGCCTGCATGCATTGCTGGCGGCGGAAAGGCACATGACGCAGCCGCGCGCGCGGGAGTATTTTTTCGGCGCCGACGGCAAGTCCGCTGCCGGTGGGAACGCTGTTGAAGAATCCCGCCTACGCGGAAACGCTGCGCAGGATCGCCGCGGGCGGCGCCGACGCGTTCTATCGCGGCGAAATCGCGCGCGACGTCGTGGACACGGCGAATTCCCACAGCGACCAATCCCGGCGACATCACGCTCGCCGACCTTGCCGGCTACCGCGTGAAGGTCCGCGCGGCGGTCTGCGACACCTATCGCGGCTTCCGCGTCTGCGGCATGCCGCTGCCGTCGTCCGGCGGCGTGACCGTATTGCAGATGCTGAAGATGCTGGAGCCCTATGACCTGCGCGCGATGGGTCCGGCGTCGTTCTGGAGCGTGCATTTCTTCAGCGAAGCGGGACGCCTGGCCTTCGCCGATCGCGACGTCTACGAGGCCGATCCCGATTTCTATGCGCCGCCTTCCGGACTGCTCGACGCGGACTATCTGCGCGCGCGATCGGCGTTGATCAAGGCCGATTCGAGCATGAAGTCGGCTGCCCCGGGCAATCCACCGGATCGGCAGCCGGCGGACAAGAAGGTCGCGCTCGGCCAGGGCGGCGGCGCTCGAATTTCCGTCGACGTCGCACATTTCGATCGTCGACAAGTACGGCAACGCCGTGGCGATGACCACGACGATCGAGGATGGCTTCGGCAGCCGGCTGATGACGCGCGGCGGCTTCCTGCTCAACAACGAGCTCACCGACTTCTCGTTCGCGCCCACCGACCACGGCAAGCCGGTCGCCA
Source organism: uncultured beta proteobacterium (assembly GCA_963834045.1). Taxonomy (GTDB): domain Bacteria; phylum Pseudomonadota; class Gammaproteobacteria; order Burkholderiales; family Casimicrobiaceae; genus VBCG01. The sequence goes on from CAWIAK010000018.1 coordinate 117,631, forward strand.
ATCGCGTCGAGGGCGGCAAGCGGCCGCGGTCGGCGATGTCCCCGACGATCGTCTACGACAGGTCCGGCCGCGTGGCGATCGTGGCGGGATCGCCGGGCGGCAGCGCGATCATCAACTACGTCGCCAAGACGCTCGTCGCCATCATCGACTGGGACCTGGATCCGCAGGCGGCGATCGCGCTGCCGAACTTCGGCAGCCGCAACGGGCCGACGGAGCTCGAGCGAAATACGCCCGTGGCTGCGCTGGAGCCGAAGTTGCGCGCGCTCGGCGCGTCCGTCTGGGTGAACGACCAGACCAGCGGGCTGCAGGTGATCCAGCGCACCAAAGACGGCTGGATCGGCGGCGCCGACCCGCGACGCGAAGGCGTGGTGCGGGGCGACTGACAGGTTTGTCGGACGTGCCGGTGTTGGCGGGCGAAATGCGGAACCGTTAAGATCGGGCATGGGAAACGACGCGACAAGCGTCCCGGCGCAGCGCCTCGTCGACATTTCTTCGGAGCGCGCGCACAACCGCGACGACGCCGCATCAGGCAGCGGGCCGCATCGCGTGGTCGTCGTCGGAGGCGGCGCCGGCGGCCTGCCGCTGGCGACGCGACTGGGCGAACGCTTCGGGCGGCGCGGGCGCGCGGATATCACGCTGGTCGACCAGAATGCCACGCACCTGTGGAAGCCGTTGCTGCACGAGGTGGCGGCCGGGCGCATGGACGCGGACGCGCACGATCTCGACTATCTGGCGATTGCTCATTGGCACCACTTCCGCTTCAGGCAGGGGTCGGTGACGGGCATCGATCGCGCGCGGCGCGAAATCATGCTGTCGGAAGTGCGCGACGACGACGGCGCGGCGATGCTGCCTGCGCGCGTGGTTCCCTACGACACGCTGATCATTTGCGTAGGCTGCGTCAGCAACGACTTCCGCGTACCGGGCGTGGCGAAGAATGCCGCGGTCCTCGATACGCTGCGCGACGCCGAGCGCTTCCATCGCCGGCTGCTCTCCGCATGCGTCCGGGCCGATGCGCGGGCGGCGGAGGGGAGCCCGACGGGGGTGTCCATCGTGATCATCGGCGCCGGCGCGACCGGCGTGGAACTCGCGGCCGAAATTCGCCATACGACCGCCGCGCATGCCGCCTATGGCCTCGAGCATCTCGACGCGCGCCGCGACATCAGGCTCACGCTGCTGGAAGCCGCGCCGCGAATCCTGCCGCCGCTGTCCGAGCACGTCGCGGCAGCGGCCACCGAATTGCTGGAGCGGCTGGACGTCGCGGTGCGCGCCAACGAGCGGGTGACGGAGGTTACGCCCGAAGGCGTCACCACGCAGTCCGGCGCGTTCTATCCCGCCGATCTGGTGGTGTGGGCAGCGGGCATCAAGGCGCCGGATTGGCTTGCCTCGCTCGACGGCCTCGAGGTCAATCGCAACAACCAGCTCGTCGTGCTGGAGACTTTGCAGTCAACGCGCGATCCGGACATCTTCGCGTTCGGCGATTGCGCGGCGGCCCCGTGGCAAGGCGCGCCCGTGGCGGGCGCCGTCGTGCCGCCCCGCGCCCAGGCGGCGCGCCAGCAGGCCACGCTGCTGTGCAAGACCATCGCGGCGCGCCTGGAGGGCAAGCCGCTGCCGATCTTCCGCTTCCGCGATTTCGGCTCGCTGGTATCGCTGGGTGAGTTGTCCGCCGTCGGCAACCTGATGGGAAGGCTGATCGGCGGCAACCTGCTGATCCAGGGAATGATCGCGCGCTGGATGTACGTCTCGCTCTACAAGATGCACCAGGCCTCGATCCATGGCGTGTTGCGCGTCGTCTTCGACACGCTGGGGCGGAGCCTGCACGGCGGCGTCGAGCCGCGCGTGAAGCTTCACTGACGGGGCGGACGTTGAGCGACGTCCTGACCGGCTTCACCTGGCTCCTCGTATTCCAGTGCGCCGGCGAGGCGCTGGTCCGGCTCGCGGGGTTGCCGATTCCGGGACCGGTGGCGGGCATGGGGTTGCTGTTCGCTGCGCTGCTGATGCGCGATCAGGTGCCGGACGCGCTGTCGGCCGCCGCCGGCGGACTTGGCCAGCATCTGTCGCTGCTGTTCGTGCCGGCCGGCGTCGGCGTGATGATGTACGTCGCGCAGGTCTCCGCCGAATGGCTGCCGATTGTCGCGACGCTCGTCGTCAGCACTGTCCTTGCGATCGCCGCGACGGCGCTCACGTTCGCATGGCTCGTGCGCCGACAGCGGCAGGCCGAGGCGCAGGAGCCACGGTGAGCGCGCAGCCGTTGTTCGAATTGTGGGTGTATCTGGCCGCGACGCCGCTGGCGGGCCTGACGCTGACGCTCGTTGCCTACGCGGTCGCGTGGCAGTGCTATCTGCGCAGCGGCATGCATCCGGTCGTGAATCCGGTATTGATTTCGGTGGCCCTGATCGTCACCGTGCTGTGGGTGTCGGACACGCGCTACCAGACCTACTTCGACGGCGCGCAGTTCGTGCATTTCCTGCTGGGTCCGGCGGTGGTCGGGCTCGCGGTTCCGCTGGCGCGGGAGTGGGCGAGCGTGCGCAAGCTGGCGATGCCGATCGCCGGCGCGCTCGTCGTCGGCTCGACGGTCGCGCTGGTGAGCACGGTCGTACTGGCGCAGGTGCTGGGCGCGACGCCGGCAACGCTGATGTCGCTCGCGCCCAAGTCGGTCACGGCGCCGATCGCCATGGGCATCGCGCAGAAGATCGGCGGCGTGCCCGCGCTGGCGGCGGTGTTTGCGGTGACGACCGGCGTGATCGGCGCCGCGCTCGGCAAGTACGTTCTGGATGCTTGCGGCGTGCGCGACTGGCGCGCGCGGGGTTTCGCGCTGGGCATGGCCGCGCACGGCATCGGCACCGCGCGCGCTTTCCAGGTGAATGCCGAGGCCGGCACCTACGCCAGCCTCGCGTTCGCGCTGCACGGCCTCATCGCGGCCGTGCTGTTTCCGCTCGGCTACGCACTGCTCGCCCGCGGCGCGTAGTCTCCGCATGCGAGGCTCGGCTACCAGATCGACACGCGCTCCTGCGGGGCGCGGTACAGCTTGTCGCCCGGCTTGAGCTTGTAGGTCTGGTAGAACGCGTCGAGATTGGACAGCGGGCCGTTCACGCGGAACTGGTCCGGCGAATGCGGGTCGGTCTTCACTATGACGATCTGGATCTCGTCGCGCGTCTTCTCGCGGTGCGCTTGCGCGTAGTTGAGGAAGAAGCGCTCGTCGCCGGTCATGCCGTCGATCACCGGCGCATCCTTGCCGCCCAGCGACAGCTTGTAGGCCTTGTAGGCGATCGCCAGCCCGGACAGGTCGGCGATGTTCTCGCCCAGCGTCAGCTTGCCGTTGACGAAGTACCCCGGCACCGGGCTGTAGGCGTCGAATTGCGCGACCAGCGCCTTGGTCTTTTCGGTGAAGCGCTTGTGGTCGTCCGCGGTCCACCATTCGCGCAGGTTGCCGTCGCCGTCGTACTGGCTGCCCTAGTCGTCGAACGCGTGGCTGATCTCGTGGCCGATGGTGCGGCCGATGGCGCCGTAGTTCGCCGCGTCGTCGGCCGCCGGGTTGAAGTTCGGCGGCTGCAGGTAGGCGGCAGGGAACACGATCTCGTTCATGTTCGGCGTGTAGTAGGCGTTGACGGTCTGCGGCGTCAGGAACCACTCGTCGCGGTCGATCGGCTTGCCCAGCTTGTTGAGATTGCGCTGGAACTCGAACTGGTTCGCACGCATTGCGTTGCCGACGAGGTCGTCGGGCTTGATGACGAGCGTCGAGTAGTCGCGCCATTTCGCCGGATAGCCGATCTTGGTCTTGATCTTGGCAAGCTTGGCGTGCGCCTCTTTCTTCGTGTCCGGCCCCATCCAGTCGAGGCCGTCGATGCTCTGCTTGTAGGCGGCGAGCAGGTTGGCCACCAGCTTTTCCATCCGCGCCTTGCTTTCGGGCGGGAAGTACTTCGCGACGTAGACCTGGCCCAGCGCCTCGCCGATCGCGTCGTCGACCGCCTGCACGCCGCGCTGCCAGCGCGGGCGGATCTGCGGAATGCCGTAGAGCGTGGTGCCGTAGAATGCGAAGCGCTCGTCGACAACGGCCTTGTCGAGGAAGCGTCCGTAGTCGCGCAGCACCTTCCACTTGAGGTACGCCTTCCATACCGGCAGCGGCGTCTTCGCGTTCAGTTCCGCGAAGTTCTTGAGATAGGTGTCCTGGTACAACACGACGTCGCTGACCTTGGCCGATACGCCCGTCGCGGCCAGATAGGCATTCCAGTCGAACCCGGGCGCATAGGCGGGCAGGTCCTTGATCGGCGATCTTGTGGTACGTCTTGACCGGATCGCGGTTCTCGACCTTGGTCCAGTTGATCTTCGCCAGCGCGGTCTCGAACGCCACGATATCGGCGGCATCCTGTTTTGCCGTCTTGCTGCCCATCCTCGCCATCATCGATTCGACGAGCTCGGCGTACTTCTTGCGGATGCCGACGATCCTCGCGTCGTCGTTGTCGAGGTAGTACTCGCGGTCGGGAAGGCCCAGACCGGCCTGGGACAGGTAGGCGGCGTAGACGGTCGAATTGCGCTTGTCCTGATCGATGTCGAGGTCGACCGGCGTGAGGGTGCCGATCTTCTTCAGGCGGGCGAGCGCGGCGGGGATCTCGGACTTGTCCTTGATGCGGTCGATGGCCTCGAACTCCGGGGCGAGCGGCTTCATCTTCAGCGACTCGATCCGCGCCTCGTCCATGAAGCTGCGATAGAAGTCGCCGACCTTGCGCGCTTCGGTGTTCGGCGCGGCGGCCTTTCGATGCGGCGGCTTCCTCGATGATGAGGCGCAGCCGTTCCTGCGCTTCCTCGTGCAGGATGTACGACGGGCTCCACGACGGCTTGTCGGCGGGAATGACGGTCGCCGCGATCCACTTGGCGTTGGCGTGCATGAAGAAGTCGTCGGCGGCGCGGACCGACGGCTCGATGTACTGCGGTTCGACGCCGGATGTGAGGCGCGGTGCGCGGCAGCGGGGCGCAGGTCGGCGGCCAGCGTCCATCCGCTCAGCGCGGCCAGGTAGCAGGCAACGGCAATTTGTCTATTCACGGGAGAAGCTCCGGATCAGTCAGTGCAATTCAAACAGGCTGAATAGCGAAGCAGCGTGCCGGCCAACGCTTCAAGGCTGGAAGCCTTTGACGCCGGCCTGCCACAGCAGAAACGCGAAGATATCGGCGCGTTCCTCGTACTGCGCCTTCTTGGTCGATCCCACGCCGTGGCCTTCGTCGTATTCGACCCGCAGCAATATGGGTTTGCTGCTCGTAGACGCCGCCATCAATCGCGCCGCCATCTTGGCGACATCCCACGCGTCTACTCGCGGGTCGTTGACGCCGGTCGTCAGCAGCACGGCAGGATATTTCACGCCATCTTTCACCGCAACGTACGGGCTCATCGCGAGCAGCGCACGGAATCCTTCTTCGGTCTTGATGGTTCCGAATTCCGGCACGTTCGCCGGTCCGCTGGCCGCGATCTCGCTTCGGATTGCATCCGAAAATGGGACTTGGTCGATGGCCGCGCCAAAGAGTTCCGGGCGATCGGTGATTGCGCGCCCGACAAGAATTCCCCCGGCGCTGCCGCTCATGATCGACATCCGCGACGACGACGTGTACTTGTTGTTCACCAGCCACTCCGCGCACGCGATCGCATCGCCCCACGTATTGATCTTCGTTGCCTTGTAGCCGGCCTTGTGCCAGTCGTCGCCGTACTCGCCGCCGCCGCGCACGTGCGCCACCGCCAGCACGCCGCCACGATCGAACCACGGCAGCCACGTCGGCCGAAAAAACGGCTTTTGGGGAATGCCATAGGCGCCGTAACCGAAGACGATCGTCGGGTTGCTGCCATCGAGCCGCAAACCCTTCCTGTGCACGATGGACAGCGGAACGAGCGTGCCGTCGGCCGCTTTCGCCTTGACCTCGGTTGCGACCAGCGTGCCGGGGTTGTCGTACTTACCCTGCGGCTGGAGTCCGGTGTCGGTGATGCTTCCGGACGCGGGGTTGTAGGCGTAATAACTGCCGAAGCGCGTCCACCCGCCAAGGTCGAAGACGACGCCTGGGACACGAGGATCGACGGCAAGCGTTTCGATATCGCCGACGAAGGGCAGTGCGATCGGTTTCGGTTGCGCAACGTTGCCATAATCGAGGCGGAACAACTCGCTGTTGCCGGCATTCATCTTGCGGATATACAACCCGTCCTGGGCGGTGGCGATCGAATTCACGACCGACTCGCCTGGAGCCACGACCACATCGGCCCCCGCGAAATCGGGTTTCGCCAGTGATGTGCGCAGCACCTTGTAGCGCGATGCACCCTTGTGCGACATCAGGTACAGCATGTCCTCGTGCACGGCGACGTCCGTGACCTCATCGCCGTTGTCGACGACCTTTACCCATGGCGTCCTGGCGCCATCGAGCGCGGTCAGCGGAGCCGTCCACAGCTTGAATTCGCGTTGCACGCCATTGGCGGCGATCGCCAGGACGTAGGACGAGCCCACCGGGTTGAAGACGGCAAGAAATTCCACTGGGTCGATCGCGGCCAACGGCGACATGCCGGCGCCGAACACTGGAGTGTCAGCGTCGGGGTCGGCACCCAGCTTGTGGATGAAGACTCGTTGGTTCTGGTACTTGTCGGCGACCGGCGCGTCGGCGGGAAGCTTCGGCAGGCGGGTATACACGAGACGCCCGTCCGGCAACCACGAGGGGCTGGCGAAATTCGCGCGGTCGATCACATCGCCTGTTTCCTTGCCGGTCGCGAGGTCCAGGACGTGCAGCACGCTTTCCTCGGAGCCGGCCGGCGAAACGCCGTAGGCGAGATAGCGGTTGTCGGGCGATGGCGCGTAGTAATCGAGCGCGTAATGCTCGTCGGCCTTGGCCTTGATCGCTTCGGGGTCGACCAGCAGGCGCTCGCTGCCGCGGACGCCATCGCGCACGTAGAGCTTGAAGAGGTTGTCAGTCGCGCGGCGCTTCTGGTAGTAGACCTTCGATCCGACCACCTGCACGCTGGTCACGCGCGCCGCCGCCGCGTCGCCGCGCGCGGTGACTTCCTTGAGCAACGTGTCGCGGCCCGGGATTTTCCGCAGGACCGCCTTCGTATAGTTGGCTTCGGCCTTCATCCAGCCGGCGACATCGGGATTCTTCAGGTCTTCGAAGTAGCGATATGGGTCCGGTACCGCGGTGCCGAAATGGGTGTCGGTGACGTCGCGCACCGGCGGCGCGGGCGGCTTGGTCTGCGCGGAGGCCGTAACGACGGCCATGGCGGAAAGCGTGAAAACCAGCAAGCGCTGAAGGCGAGGACGAAACGGCAAGGTGGGCTCCGGCGGGATTCGGGCAAGTCGCGAAGTATGCCATCGGCGCAGGGCCGGGAATCGGCCTCGCGATATACTCCGCGCCGCACGGACGAAACGCCGCCCGCGGCGACGGATAGTCTACCCAACCGCCTTAACGCCCCCTTAACGGCCCATGAACGCCGACCTCTTCTCCGCGACCATCCTGCTCATCCTGGTCCTCGACCCCTTCGGCAACCTGCCGATCGTCGTGTCGGCGCTGGGCCAGGTGCCGGCAGCCCGGCGGCCCAAGGTCATCCTGCGCGAGTGCTTCTTCGCCTACATGATCCTGATCGCATTCATGGCCGGCGGGCGGACGTTCATGCAGTGGCTGCAGCTGTCCGACGAGTCGCTGGCGATCGCCGGCGGCATCATTCTCTTCCTCATCGCGCTGCGCATGGTCTTCCCGCACCCGGACGGCGTGTTCGGCGATTCGCGCGGCGGCGAGCCGTTCCTGGTTCCGCTGGCCGTGCCGTCCATCGCCGGGCCCTCGGCGCTGGCGACGGTGATGCTGATGGCGTCGCGCGACCCGGTGCACATGACCACGTGGGTGATCGCGCTCAGTGTCGCGATGGCCGTGACGACGCTGGTGCTGCTCGCGGCGCAGAGGCTGCAGGACGTCCTCGGCGAGCGCGCGATCCAGGCGTTCGAGCGGCTGATGGGGCTGGTGCTCACCGCCATCGCGGTCGAGATGCTGTTGAACGGCGTCAGGACGTTCGCTGCCCACCTGCCGCAATGACCGACGGACGGTCGACCAGGTCGAAGTTCCTTGCGAATATGATACTTCAGGCCGGAAGCAGGTCGGCTCCATCCATTGTCACCGCGCCGGCACGCACCAGTTCGCGCACCAGCAGGTCGGCCAATTCGTCCGGCGGAAGGTGCAGGCACGCGGCGTTGACGTCGCGAAAGAACCCGACGCGCTCGACGTAGGCCGGCAGGTCGGCAAGCGGCATGCGCCGCTGGTCGAGCAAGCCGGAACGTCAGCAGCACCTTGAGCGCGTGCCGCGCCACGCGCGCGTCATCCGCCTCGAATGCGGCGATGCGCGCGTAGGCGCGTGCGAGCGCGTCCGCGACGTCCGTGAACACTTCGCCGTGTCCGGGAATCACGACGCGCGCATCGAGCGTCGCGATCATGTCCAGCGTGGCGCGCGTCGCCGGTACCGCCGCGGCATCGACGGCGCGCGGCAGGATCAGGCCGAAGCCGTTTTCCCACAGCGCATCGCCGGAAATCAGGATGCGATGTTCGGCATTGAAGAAGACGAGCGCGCCCATGTCGTGGCCGGGTGCCGCGATCGCCTGCCACTCGAGATCGCCCCAGACGTGCGTGGATCCCGCGCGCAGGATTTCGTCCACGGCAAAGCGATCGGTCCGCTGGTCGGCATAGTCCAGCCACAGCGCCTTCGTGTCCCAGCGCTCGATCAGCGGCGCCTCGCCTTCCGGCAGCGCAATGGGACAGCCATAGGCGCGCTGGATCGTCGCGTTGCCGCCGATGTGATCGGAATGACAGTGCGTGTTGACGATTTTGGCCAGCGGCTCGTCGCCCAACCCACGCTGCGAACGCAGCAGCGCCAGCGTGAACGGCGCGTGCCGAACGTAGCCGGTGTCGATCAGGACGTGGCCGTCCGGACTCTTGAGCAGGATGTTGTTCGACGAAAGCCAGTCGCGGACGAAGACGTGGATCTGCGGTGGCAGCAACGCGGACGTCAACTGAGTCGGCCCAGGAAATCCCGCACCAGCGCGACGCGCTCGACCAGCGTCGGCGCGCCGCGCTCGATGCGGATCGCGGTCCTGCCCGTGGAAGCGGATGCGGCCGTCGCGCTGCACCATCAGGATCAGGTTGCCGGGATCGAACGGCGGCTGCTTCACGAACTGGATCGTCGTGCGCTCGGGTCCGGCGTCGATCTTGGCCACGCCCAGTTCCTTGGCGGTGAGGCGCAGCCGGTGGCACGAAAGCAGCGCCTGCGCGGAATCCGGCGTCGGGCCAAAGCGGTCGACCAGTTCCTCCTGGATCGAATCGAGTTCCGCCGTCGTGTCCGCGCTCGCCAGCCGCTTGTACATGACCAGCCGCTCGTGCACGTCGGCGCAATACAGCGCGGGGAGCAACGCGGGAACATGGAGGTTGATTTCCGTCGTTACGCCCAACGGCTGCGACAGGTCGGGCTCGCGGCCGGACTTGAGCGCCCTCACCGAGGCCTTCAGCATGTCGGCGTAGAGCTGGAAGCCGATCTGCTGCATTTCGCCTGATTGCGAATCGCCGAGCACTTCGCCGGCGCCGCGGATCTCGAGGTCGTGCATCGCAAGATAGAAGCCCGACCCCAGGTCCTCCATCATCTGGATGGCCTCGAGCCGCTTCTTGGCGAGCGCGGACAGCGCGTCGCCGGGCGGCGTCAGCAGGTACGCGTACGCCTGGTGGTGCGAGCGGCCGACGCGTCCGCGCAGCTGGTGCAATTGCGCGAGGCCGAAGCGGTCGGCGCGGTCGATGATGATCGTGTTGGCCGTCGGCACGTCGATGCCGGTCTCGATGATCGTCGAGCACAGCAGCAGGTTGACGCGCTGCTGGTAGAAGTCGCGCATCACGTGCTCGAGTTCGCGTTCCGCCATCTGGCCGTGCGCGATGGCGATGCGCGCCTCGGGCAGCAGTCGCGCCAGGATCTCCGCCTTGGTGGCGATCGTGTCGATGTCGTTGTGCAGGAAATAGATCTGGCCGCCGCGCTTCAGCTCGCGCAGCGCCGCTTCGCGGATGATCCCCGACGAATACGCGGCGACGAAGGTCTTGATGGCCAGCCGGCGCTGCGGCGCGGTGGCTATCACCGAAAAGTCGCGGATGCCTTCGAGCGACATCGCGAGCGTGCGCGGGATGGGCGTCGCCGTCAGCGTGAGGACGTCGACCTCCGCGCGCAGCCGCTTCAGCTGCTCCTTCTGCCGCACGCCGAAGCGGTGCTCCTCGTCGATGATGACGAGTCCCAGGTTGCTGAACTTGACGTCGGACTGCAGCAGCTTGTGCGTGCCGATGACGAGGTCGAGCTGTCCCGCGGCGAGCCCGGCAAGCGCCGTCTTCACTTCCTTGGCGCTGCGAAAGCGCGAGAGCTCCGCCATCCGCACCGGCGTATCGGAGAAGCGATCGGAAAAGGTCTGGAAGTGCTGCTCGGCAAGCAGTGTCGTGGGCACCAGCAGCGCCACCTGCTTGCCGTCCGCGAGCGCGACCCACGCGGCGCGCAGCGCCACCTCGGTCTTGCCGAAGCCGACGTCGCCGCACACCAGCCGGTCCATCGGCCGTCCGGACGTCATGTCGCCGATGACCTGCTCGATGGCCGCGGCCTGGTCGCCGGTCTCCTCGAAGCCGAATCCTTCCGCGAACGCCTCGTAGTCGTGCGGATTGAAGCCGAACGCGTAGCCCTTGCGCGCGGCGCGCTGCGCGTACAGGTTGAGGAGTTCCGCCGCGGTGTCGTGCGCCTGCTGCGCCGCCTTCTTCTTGGCCTTGTCCCACTGGCCGCTGCCCAGTTCGTGCAACGGCGCGGCGTCCGGCGAAGCGCCGCTGTACCGGCTGATCAGGTGCAGGCTCGCCACGGGCACGTAGAGCTTGGCGTCGTTGGCATAGACGAGCTGCAGGAATTCGTTCGCGCCGTCGCCCAGGTCCAGCGTCACCAGTCCCAGGTAGCGCCCGATGCCGTGCTGTTCGTGGACGACCGGATCGCCGATGCGCACCTCGGAGAGGTCGCGCACCATCGCGTCGACGTTGGAGCGCCGCGCCGATTCACGCGCGCTGCGCCGGACGACGTTTGCGTACAGCTCCGCCTCGGTGACGAACGCGAGCTTCGCCTTCGGCCACGCGAAGCCGGAAGCGAGCGGGGCGGCGGCGAGCGACACGCGCTCGGTGCCGCGGGCAAACGCGGCGAAGTCGTCGACGAGCGCGGGACGCAATCCATATTCCGCGAAGTACTGCTGCATCGTTTCGCGGCGGCCGGCGCTTTCCGCGACGATCGCCACGCGCGCGTCGGTGGTGGCCAGGAAGCGCTTCAGCGCGGCCAGCGGATCATCCGCGCGGCGGTCGACCTGCACCGGCGGGAGCGGGGCGGTCGGTCCCGCGCCGGTGCGCGTCAATTCGATGCGCGCGAACGGCTTGATGGCGCCGTTGAACTCGTCGGTGGGCAGAAACAACTCGGTGGGCGGAAGCAACGGACGCGCCTTGTCGCCGCGCAGCAGCTTCCAGCGTGATTCGGTGTCCTGCCAGAAGCGATCGATCGCGCCGGGGACGTCGCCGTGGAGGACGACGGCCGCGTTCGCGGGCAGGTAGTCGGCGAGCGTGGCGGTCGCCTCGAAGAACAGCGGCAGGTAGTACTCGATGCCACCGGGAACGACGCCGTGCGAAATGTCCTTGTACAGGTCGGACTTCGACGGGTCGCCTTCGAAGAGCTCGCGGTAGCGGCTGCGAAAGCGCGTGCGGCCGGAATCGTCGAGCGGAAACTCGCGCGCGGGCAGCAGGCGCACTGTCGGCACGGGATAGAGCGTGCGCTGCGTATCGACGTCGAACGTCTTGATGCTCTCGATTTCGTTGTCGAAAAGGTCGATCCGATAGGGCAGCGGCGAACCCATCGGGAAGAGATCGATCAGGCCGCCGCGCACGCTGAACTCGCCGGGCGAGACCACCTGCGTCACGTGCGCATAACCGGCCAGCGCGAGCTGCGCGCGCAGGCGCTCGACGTCGAGCCGCTCGCCTTGCTGCAGGAAGAACGTGAACGCCGCGAGATACGACGGCGGCGCCAGCCGGTACAGCGCCGTCGTGGCGGCGACGACCACCACGTCGCATTCGCCGCGCGACACGCGATACAGCGTCGCCAGCCGCTCGGAAACCAGGTCCTGGTGCGGCGAGAAGTGGTCGTAGGGCAGCGTTTCCCAGTCCGGGAACAGCGCTACGCGCAATTCCGGCGCGAACCACGGAATCTCCTCGCTCAGCCGCTGCGCGGAATGCGGGTCTCCGGTCACCACGGTGACGATGCGCCTGGCGGCGGCGCATTCGCGTCCAAGCTGCGCCAGCGCGAGCGCGTCGGAGGAGCCCGAGAAAGGTCCTGCGGAGGTCTTGCGGCCCGCTTCCGGAATGGCGGGAAGCAGCGAGGGCAGCGCGGGTTCCACCGCGTCCGGCGATGTGGGTTGCGCCTGCGATGGCGTGTCGGAAGCGTTCAAGGACGCAATTATACGGGGGGTGCAAAGGGCGCTCCCGCGCCTTCGCGCGCAGGCGAATCCGTATACTTGCCGCATGTCCGCGCCGTCGCGCGCCTCTCGGGGCGCGTCTCCCTATCTGTTCCTGTCGCTTCCGCCACTCTTCTGGGCGTCCAACTGGATCATCGGCCGCGCGCTGCATTCGGACGTCCCGCCGATGGCGATGACGTTCTTCCGCTGGCTGTTCGCGATCGTGATCCTGACGCCGTTTGCGTGGCCTCACCTGCGCCGCGACTGGCCGGTGATCCGGGCGCACTGGAAGACCATGCTCGTGCTTGGCGCCATCGGCGTGGGCACGCATAACGGACTGGCCTACCTCGGCCTCAATTTCACGACGGCAACGAATGGCGTGATCCTCAATTCGTTCATTCCGATCATGATCATCACCATTTCGTGGATCTTCCTGCGGGAGAAATTGACGCCGTTGCAGGTTCTCGGCGTTCTGGTTTCGCTCGCCGGCGTGCTGACCGTCTTGAGCAGGGGGAGCATCGACACGCTGCTCGGGTTCCGCCTCAACATCGGCGACCTCTTCATCATCGGGTCGATGGCGATGTGGGCGGTCTACACGATCGGTCTGCGCTGGCGGCCGGCCGGCATCAGCATGCTGTCGTTCCTGCTGGTCGTGGCGGTGATCGGCGACTTGTGCGTCGTCCCGCTGTGGGCGTGGGAAATGGCGCTCGGGCGCTTCATCGTGTGGTCGTGGACCAGCGTGGCCGCGCTGGTCGCCGTCGCGACGTTCTCGTCGGTGCTTGCCTACATACTCTGGAACCGGGGCGTGGAGGCGGTGGGAGCCAACGTCGCGGGCCTTTTCGTCCACCTGATGCCGGTATTCGGCGTCGTGCTCGCCTGGCTGTTCCTGGGCGAGCGCCTGCAGCCATTCCATGTGGCGGGAATCGCGCTCATACTTGCCGGCATCTGGGCGACGAGCCGCTTTGGCGCCAAGCGCATCGAGGCGGACGAGGTGGCGGCGGTGGGTACGGACTAGACCTGGAACCGGGGGCCCGCATGGACGACAACATCGGCAATCCGCAGCGCGTCGCGTTTCAGCAGCGCATCGTGGAATTGAAGATGGAGCACCGCGATCTCGATACCGCGATCGACTGGCTCGCCGCAGACGCCGCGCACGACGAACTGCAGTTGCGGCGGCTCAAGCGCCGCAAGCTGCTGCTCAAGGACCAGATCGCGCGCCTCGAGCGCGAAATCGACCCCGACGTTCTGGCCTAGGAAAGCGGCGCGCGCCTACGCCGGCACGCGGCCGTACTTGTCGTCGAAGCGGACGATGTCGTCCTCCTCGATGTAATCCCCGCAGGCCACTTCGATGATCGCGAGCGTTTCCGTGCCGCGATTCTCCAGCCGGTGGCGCGTGCCGACCGGAACGAACGTCGACTCGCCCTGCGGCACGTCGTAGACGCGCTCGCCGATGGTCACGTGCGCCGTGCCGCGCACCACCACCCAGTGCTCGCTGCGGCGATGATGCAATTGCAGCGAAAGCTGCCCGCCGGGCTTGACCTCGATGCGCTTCATCTTGAAGCCGGGTCCCTCCTCGAGCACCGTGTACGTGCCCCAGGGCCGCGAAATGGTCTTGTGCAGCTTGTAGGAATCGTGGCCGCGTGCCTTCAGTTCCCCGACCACGTCCTTGACCCGCTGCAGGTGATCCTTGTGCGCCACCAGCACGGCGTCGCGCGTGTCGACGATGACCAGACTGTCGACGCCGATCGTGGCGACGATGCGGTCCTCGGAATGGATGAACGTGTCGCGCGTGTCGATGGCGACCCGCTCGCCGCTGCCGCGGTTTCCGTGGGCGTCGGCGGCCGTCAGTTCCGAGATGGATTGCCACGACCCGACGTCGCTCCAGTCGAAGTCGCCGCGCACGACGGCGACATTGCCGTCGGCCGCCGCGCGCTCCATGACCGCGTAGTCGATCGAGATGTTCGGCGTGGCGGCGAATGTCGCCGCGTCGATTTCCAGCGCGCTTTCGCCCGATTTCGCGGCGAGCTGTTCCCACACGGGCCGCAGCGCATCCAGCACCGCGGGTGCATAGCGCGCGAATGTCGCGAGAATCGTGCCCGCGGTGAACGCGAACATGCCGGAGTTCCAGACATAGTTGCCGGCGGCGAGATAGAGGCGCGCCCGCTCGAGCGGCGGCTTTTCCACGAAGCGCGTCGCGGCGAAGGCGTGGTCCGCGATGGCATTGCCGCACTCGATGTAGCCGTAGCCGGTTTCCGGATGCGCGGGCGTGATCCCGAACGTCACCAGCCGTCCGTCGCGGGCCAGTCCGGCGGCGATCGTCACCGCGGCGCCGAACGCTGCCTGATTCCGGATCAGGTGATCGGCGGCGAGCACCAGCATGACCGCGTCGGAGCCGTGGCGCGATTGCACGAGCAGGGCCGCCAGCGCAACGGCGGGAGCCGTGTTGCGGCCGAAAGGTTCGAGAAGGTAGACCGCGTCGCGCGGCTCGTCGGCGCCCAGGCCCGCGTAGACGTCCTTGGTGCGGAAGTAGTAGTCGCGATTGGTGACGGTCACGAGGCCCGTCACCCCGGCGAGCGACGCCGCGCGATGCGCCGTCTTGGCGAGCAGCGTCTCGCCGTCGGGCAGCGGCATGAACGGCTTCGGCGCGGTCTCGCGCGAAAGCGGCCACAGGCGGGTGCCTGCGCCTCCGGAGAGGATGACGGGTATCACGGGGGAAGTTTTGTCGTTGTTCATTCGCGATGTCGCTTGCCATGACTGCGGAATGCGGATTCTAGCGCGTTCCCCCGGTACGGGCAGGGCACCCCAGCGTCTAGGGATTGCGAACCAGACGCGCCGGGTCGAATCCCAATGCGGGCAGCTTTGCCACGATGCGCGCGTATGCGTCGTCGCTGATCTGCGGCGCGCGGGCAAGAATCCAAAGGTATTGCCGTCCTGGTTCGCCCACGACCGCATAGCTGTAGTCGTCGGCCAGGTCGATCACCCAGTAGTTCGCCCAGACGAACGGCAGCCAGGCGAGCCAGTCCGGCGCGAAGCGCACCTGCAGCTTGGACGGCGGCGTGACCACGCGCGCCACGCCTTCGGCCTGCGTCATCGTGCCGTCGTCCTTCCGGCATGCATTGACGACGCGAATCGTGCCGTCGGCATTGGTGCTGTAGGTGGCCGTGACATCGCCCACGCACTGGCGCTCGAAATAGTTCGGGTAGCGGGCGATCTCGTGCCAGGTGCCGGCATAGCGGTTGAGATCCAGCGTATCCACGACGGGCAGCGGCGCGTCGGCGGCCGCGCACGGCATCACGCAACCCAGAAACAGCGCCAGCGCAAACAGCGGATATCGCAACGGGTGTCCCATGGGCTTTCCTGTTGAATTGTTCGAGGCAACCCCCATATTCTGACGAACGGACAAGGCGACTCGTACACTGGACGATTCGCCCGCGCTCGCAACGGCAACAGGCAGGCGCGTATAATTGACCTGTAGCAGCAATGGCCGGGCCGCCCGCGAGGACGGTGCCGGACCCATCGATCACCGGGGGTGAACTGGTCTCGACGGGGGTAGTGAAGCAGATTGGGGCATGCCGAGGCGTCAATCCTCGTAAATCTTTGGCACTCGCAAATATAACTGCGAACGACGAAAACTACGCTCTGGCGGCTTAACCCCGCTGGACCTTGCACCGGAGGGCGCTCACCCCGGGTGATGTAACTGTCACAGCAAGGACATTTCGAGCGATCGCGTGCGTCCGGGTCACTTGGACGACATGCTAAATCTAGGTGACTGGTTTCCGCGCCGTCTGTCCGTCAACGGTTCGGAGATGAGAGCACAATGACTCGACTAAGCATGTAGTCCTGACTGTGGAGCGCTTCCGGACGGCGGTTCGATTCCGCCCACCTCCACCAAACCCAAGAATGGCGGCCCCCGAGCGGGGCCGTTTTCTTTGTATCTTCATAATTCAGGGAGCCGCTGGCGAGCGGATGGTCAAGCTGCGATCTCGGGCCGCCGTTGTAGTGCTGGACCCGAGCCACCGGAACGAACGCGACAAGCTGCAAGGGGTGCTGGAATCTAGACGAGGGCCCTTGCGTACGGGTGGCGCGAACACGTGATTGCGGGTGGGCTTCTCAGCTACGCAGCAGACTTGCCCGCGCAGGCTGGGTTGCAGGAAGGCACCGGGAGCGTAACAATCCGAAAATCGCGGCTTCTCATATCCCGTAGGGAGGCGATCATGCACACAGGCTCGATGCGCGCGGCAGATGCCCGCTGCCTCAATTTCCGGCCATTGATCGCCATGCTGCTCGGCGCCGGGATGTGCTGCTCGCCGGTCCTGGTCCATGCGCAGCAGAATCCGCTGCGGGACGTCTATTTCGGCGAGACCCACCTCCACACGAACTGGTCGTTCGACGCATTCGTCTTCGGCACCATGCACGCCGGTCCGGAGGAGGCTTATCAGTACGCCTTGGGCAAACCAGTGAAGCATCCGGGAGGCTACACGGTCCAACTCAAGCGGCCGCTTGACTTTCAGGCCGTCACAGATCACGCCGAATACATGGGCACCCTTCCTCTCGCCAACGATCCGAAGTCGGACTTGAGCAAGCTGCCGATAGCCGAAAAGCTGAAGGTCAGGAACAGGGAGGACATCCAGAGGATCTACTTGTTCCTGGGCGCTTCGCTACTCAAGAATGAGCCGATAAAGGAATTAATCAGCCCGGAAGTAGCAGGTGCCGTCTGGAAGGGCGTCATCGACGTGGCTGATAAGTACAACCAGCCGGGCAAGTTCACGACATTCGCCGCGTATGAGTGGACGTCGACGCCGGACAATCGGAACCTTCACCGTAACATCATATTCAAGGATACGAAGAAGGTACCCGCACTCCCATTCACGGCGATCGACTCGACGCGTCCGGAGGATCTTTGGAACTGGATGGACGGCCAGCGCAAGGCCGGGAACGAGGTGCTCGCCATCTCGCACAACGCCAATCTGTCCGACGGGGTGATGTTCCCCATCGAAGTCGACAGCAAAGGCCGGCCGATCGACGCGGCGTGGGCGCAATCGCGCGTCAACAACGAGCCGCTGGCCGAGATCCAGCAACTCAAGGGCGCTTCTGAGACGCACCCGGCACTTTCGCCCACCGACGAGTTCGCCGGCCATGAGATTCTCGAATATATCCTTGGCGGGGTCGATCGCGCGCCGAGGCTGCACGGGAGCTACATTCGCGAGGCGTACCAAAACGGTCTCGCGATGCAGGACACACGCGGCTACAACCCGTACAAATTCGGCCTCGTCGGTGCCGGTGATACGCACAGTACCGCGACGTCGTATACCCAATCGAACTTTTTCGGCGGCCATGGTTTGCTCGATGCAACGCCCCAGGGCCGCCTCAGCGGCGAGAAACATGCCGGCATGGCATCGGACAGGTTTTCCACGGCCGGGCTGGGTGGCGTTTGGGCCGAGGAGAATACGCGGGAAGCCATCTTCGCGGCCATGCAGCGCAAGGAGACCTTTGGCACCAGCGGGGTGCGCATCAAAGTGCGCTTCTTCGGTGGCTGGGGTTTCGCGCCCGCTCTCCTGCAAAGTAAGGACTGGGTCAAGACCGGATACGCGACCGGCGTTCCCATGGGTGGCGACCTGCCGACTCCGAAAGCCAAGGCCCCGACCTTCATCGTCTGGGCGGTCAAGGATCCCGATGACGCCAATCTCGATCGCATCCAGATCGTCAAGGGGTGGACACGAAACGGACAGATCTTCGAGAAGATCTACGACGTCGCGTGGTCGGCTCGGAAGGGGCCAAACGCGGCGCCTGTATCCGACGCGCTCGTGCGTCAAGGGAAGGCAGAGCTTCCTCGGGTCGGAAACACCGTGGACATAAATACCGCGACCTACACCAATGCGATTGGGGCCGTAGAGCTGAAGACCGTCTGGACAGACCCGGACTTCGATCCGGGCCAGCACGCCTTCTATTACGCGCGTGTGCTGCAAATCCCGACACCGCGCTGGACCACGTACGACGCGAAGAAGCTCGGTGTCCCTCCGCCGAACAACGTGCCCGCGACGGTGCAGGACCGCGCATGGACGTCTCCGATCTGGTATGCGCCGAGCGAAGAAGCCCGTAAATCCGCCAAGCCCGGAACGACGGTCGCGGACCTGCAGCAAAAAGGCGCCGTCGCGTTGGACGACGCGCAGCTTAAGCAACTGATCGTAGGTAAGACGTTCACAGTCCGAAACACAGTCACAGGACAGCGTATTGAAATTCTCTACGGGGTGGATGGGCGACGCCTGATCCTCAGTGTCGACGGAAAGCAGCCGCCCGCGGGCGAGATCGGCGACGTCCTGCACAGCGGCGAGCTCGGATCGCCGGCTCACTACGAGGTAAGTGGCGGGAAGATCGTGACTACGCTCTCCGGAACGCCGTTCGAAATCGCGGTGTACAAGCTCGGAGACAAGTATGTCGCGGCACGCCGCAACGAGTTCGGCTACGCCAACTACGAGGTCGAGTAAATCGCCGTGCGCTCGTCAGCGCAGCGCTGGTTGCGTTAGCCAGTGCTGCAGTTTCTCGTCGCCTAACGGCCGTGCGGTTTGCCCGCGGGCGGATAGGCACGCACGGCCAGCATCTTGCGATAAGGCAGGTCAGTCGGCGGTGAACCCCGAAGCCCTGATGATCGGTGCCCACCGCGCCATGTCGGCATCCATTATTGCGGATAACTCTGCCGCCGTCGTGCCGGTCGGTTCGAGACCGAGACTTACGAATCGCTCCTTCACGTGGGGTGTATGCATGACGGTTTCGATCACCGACGACCACTTGTCGATCACGCGCTGCGGCGTCTTCGATGGCGCATACATGGCGATCCAACCGGTCGCTTCCACCGCCGGATAGCCAGCTTCTTTGAACGTAGGAACTTCCGGCAGCAACGCCGAGCGCTGGGCGCCCGAAGTGGCGATGATGCGAATCCTTCCGGCACGGTGGTACTCGATAAGGTCGGAGATCGCGCTGATGCCCGCGGGGATTCGGCCGCCTATCAGGTCCGCCGTGAGTGACGCAGGGCCGCTGTAGGGAATGTGAGTCATCTCCAATCCCGTTGCCTTGCAGATCATCAGCCCGAGGAAATGCGTAAAGCTTCCCGCTGCCGGCGAACCGTAGTTTGCCTGTTCAGGATGAGCCCTTATCCAAGCGATGAACTCCGATACGGTCCGCGCTGGCTGATCCACGCTGACCGCGAATGCGAACTGAAACCTCGCGACGTGCGACACGGGCGCGAAGTCCGTTGCCGGATCGTATTCGAGATGATTGAACACAAGCGGCGCCAGAATGTGCACCACGGCGGGCGACAGCAGCAGCGTGGTCCCGTCGGGTGCAGCGTTCTTTACGACATTGGCTGCGACACGTCCGCTGGCTCCTGGCCGAGCGTCGATTGTGACGATAACCCCAGTGGAATCCCTGACACCATCGGCAATCGACCGCGCGACGGTGTCGAGTGAGCCGGCGGCGAACCCGATGACGATCCTTGCTGGACTCTTGATGGTGTTTTGCGCGTGCGCGTCCTGGGGCATCCACGCAGCGAGCGCAGCGACGATTGCAAGCGAGGGCAGATGGAAGTAGCGCATGCGTCGTCGCGAAGCCGAAACCACGCGTCGGCCGGTTGGCTGAGCGTAACATACGCTTTTTCGGCCGGCCGGCAGGGCGTAAGCAGCTCGAGCACGGTGCGCGTGGTCCGTGGTTGCCGTCGGTAAACAAATGCGATCCACTTCGATGATCGACCAGGAAGCCCCGCCCGCGACGGACCGCGCAATCACCTCCGCCAGCGAGCTGATCCAATTCGAACGGCTCCTCGCCGAGTTGTCCGCGGGGTTCATCAATCTGCCTGCAGAACGCATCGACGACGCCATCGATGCCGCTTTGCATCGCATTGTCGACACCCTGGGGATCGATCGCAGCACACTGACAATGGTGCCCGAGGAAACCGGTCAGGTCACCCTCACGCATTCGTACGCGGTCGAGGGTTTGGCGCCGGTGCCCAGAATGCTGGCGCGCGGCGCCTTTCCCTGGGTACTGGCCAGGGTACGCGCCGGTCATCCAGTCGTGTTCTCCCATGTCGATGACCTGCCCGCGGAGGCGATCGCGGACAAGGCAACCTATCGGCGCATAGGGCTGAAATCCCACGTTTCGATGCCAATGTTCGTGGCCGGCGAGTTCCTCGGCGTGCTGAGCTTCGGCTGCATACGGCGCGAGCGCGTGTGGGAGGCCGATCTACTGGGCCGGCTTCGTCTCTTGGCGGAGATGTTCGCCAACGCGCTTAGCCGCAAACGTGCGGAGGAGAACCTCGATCGTGCACTCGGCTTCGAACGGCTGCTGACTGACCTGTCCGCGTCGATGCTCGATAGCCGTGCCGTCGCGGTTGACGAATTGATCCCGAAGGCCCTCGAAGCGATCGGCAAATTCCTGTACGTTGATCGGGCCGCGTTACGCCGGCTCTCCCCGGGAAAAGAACACTTTTCGCTGATCTATCACTGGCGTGCCGCGGGGGTTCCGGTGCCACCCGCGACATTGCGAGTAGCAGATACACCCTGCACCAGCCACCGCCTCCTCCGCGGCGAAGCCGTCCGCTACGCCGACCTCTCGGCGTTGCCGGCCGAGGCAAACACAGACGCGCATGCGCTGCAAAGCTTCGGCAGCGGGTCGCTGTTGCTGGTGCCGCTGTGGATCGAGGGATCCGTCGCCAGCATGATGTCGCTCACTACACGGGATGCACACGCGTGGCCCGATGCGCTGATCCCACGCGTCAGGTTGATCGGGGAGGCCCTCATGAGCGTGCTCGAACGCGAGCGAAAGAACGTGCAACTCGCGGATGCCCTGGCCGATGCGGTCCAGTATCGCGAGCGCCTTGCGCACATCGTCCGGGTGCACACAGTTGGCGAGATGTCAGCCGCGCTCGCCCACGAGATTACCCAACCGCTGGGCGCCATCGAGAACTATGCGATGGCAGCCCGTCGCCGTGCGATGGAAGTTCCTCCAGACCTTGCAAAGGTCGTGGACCTCCTCGACAAGACGATCGGGCAGGCTACGCGTGCTGGTGATGTCGTAATGCGAATGCGGGGCTTGGTGAAGCGGCATGACCTCGACCCCAAGGCGATTGACCTTGAACAAACGGTCAACACCTGTGTCGCGATGGTGAAAGCCGACTGCGAGCTTCGTGACATTCGCCTGGACGTGAATGTGGCGGGCCAGTTGCCCGCGGTAATCGTCGACGAGATTCACATCCAACAGGTGGTCCTCAATCTCCTCCGTAACGCGATGGAGGCTATCCCGCCGCGCCAGCCTGGCTGTCAGGACGCGATTTCGGTCCGCATAGCTCTGGACGGACCCGAAGCGGTACTGGTTCAGGTCGCCGATCGCGGTGTGGGGATCCCGAAGGCGAGTTGGAACGCGTCTTCGAGTCCTTCTACACGACCAAATCCGGCGGACTCGGCATCGGCCTGGCGTTATGCCGCAAGCTGATCGAAGCCCACGGCGGCACGCTTTGGGCTACGCACAATCCGGGAGGCGGGGCCGTGTTTCAATTCACGCTTCCCGTCCGGACAACGGAAGGCTGACGACGTGGCCCGGACGACGGTCTTCATCGTCGATGACGACGAGGCGTTCCGGGACTCGGTCCGGGAGCTCGTCAACTCGGTCGGACTCGATGCAGAGACGTTCGTGTCGGCGCTGGAATTTCTCGCGGCCTTCGATGCAACGCGTGCCGGATGCCTCGTCGCCGATGTGCGCATGCCGCACATGAGCGGACTCGAGCTGAAGACGAAGCTGGACGAGCTCAACTCGCGCATGCCGATCGTGTTCATCAGCGGCCACGGCGACATCGCGATGGCCGTCAAGGCGATCAAGGGGGGTGCGGTGGACTTTGTGCAGAAGCCGTACCACGAACAGCAACTGCTCGACGCCATCAACGAGGCGCTGCGCCGGGACGCCACGCTGCGCGCTCCGATGGATCCTGCCACGCCCTTGGCGGGGCGTCTCGCGGCTTTGACTGCCCGCGAGCGCGAGGTCATGGCGCTCGCACTGAAGGGGCTCCCCAGCAAGACCATTGCGAGGGAGCTTGCGATCAGTCACCGCACGGTGGAACAACATCGAAGCCGCGTACTCGAGAAGCTCGGAGTCACTTCGATCACCGAGTTGTTGCGCCTCAACGTCGACTTGCGCAGCGAATGACGCCAAGCTAGCGCGTCCTCGAGGCGCGTCCGCTTTGCGAACTCACCCGCCAATCGAAGCGCGCCGAAGCTACCGCTCGCCACGTACGTGCCATCCGTAGTCACCCGGATAGGCTAGCCGCCCCCGCTCCGGGCACCATCTCCTGGTCCGCGCTTTGCGCGATCGTGCGCCCATTCGCTCCCGCCGAAGAAGCGGGCGAACTCATTGCTGCGCCTACCGAGAGAAGTGATGGGGTCCTCGATATTTGTCATAGAACCGGATCCAGAAACACGCAAGAAGATCGAATCCGCATTGAGGTCTAGCGGTGCGAGCCTCGTATTTGTCGCCGACGGCGCGGACCTGCTCGCGCGCGTGCCGTTGTCCCAGTCCGCCTGCCTGATCGCATCCGCCGAACCCGACGAGGCCGCGACGCTCGATCTGGTCCGTGAGCTCCGACGACGGGGGATGTTGCTCCCGGTGATCGTGCTCGGCTCGCACAGCGCATTCAGGACGGCGGTCGACATTGCCCGGCTAGACGCCACCGACTTCCTCGAGCGCCCCGTCAGCGCGCGGGATCTTCAGCGCGCGGTGCGCGAGGCCTCCCGGGAGCGGACATGACTCTGCAGGGCGCCACGTACGTGATCCCCGTGTACGCACGGATGTTCAACCCGGAATGACAGAAGCTAGAGTCCACCTGCCGCGTATTTGGAGCGCGGATTGGGGGCGCCGTGGACTCGGTACCCTATTGATGCCAAGGAGTGATGATATGAATTTGCAGCGATCGATTTGTCAGCTCGTCGGCGCTCTCGGGCTCGCGATATTGGCGACCTCACCGGTGCTGGCGCAGAAGAAGCCCAACGTCGTCATGCTGATGAGCGACGACGTGGGCTGGGGCGACTACGGCGTGTACCACGGCGGCGCGGCGCTCGGGCATCCGACGCCGAACATCGATCGCCTGGCCAAGGAGGGCGCGACGTTTACGAGCTGGTACGGCCAGGCCAGTTGCACGGCGGGCCGCGCTTCGTTCATGACCGGGCGCATCCCGATCCGCACGGCGCTGTCCGTCGTCGTCGTTCCCGGCGACCCGAACGGCCTCAGTTCGGAAATTCCGACCATCGCACAGTTCTACCAGAAGAACGGTTACCAGACCTATTTCTCCGGCAAGTGGCACCTGGGCGACGTGGAGAAGTTCTACCCGATCAATGTCGGCTTCGACGAGATGAAGCAATTCGCAGCCTACTACCCGGGTGTCTATGGCTATGAAGACCTGTCACCCAATGCGCACCCATTCTTCCCGAAGTACAACAAGGAATACTGGGAGATGTACCAGAAGACGGTGAACCGGTATGAATGGGAAGGCACGGCGGGCAAGCCTGCGGTCAAGGGCAACGGCGGCGCCGTGATCACGCTGCGAGAATCTGGCCGACTTCGACGTCCGCCAGACGGAATCGGCGGTCGCCTACATCAAGCAGCACGCCAAGGACGGCAAGCCGTTCTTCATGAGCGTGAACTTCATGGGCATGCACCAGCCGACCAGCCCGAACAAGGCGTTCGTGGGCAAGTCGCGCCTCGGCAACTACTCCGACAAGATGCTGGAAATGGATTACAACATCGGCCGCATCATGGACGCCATCCGCGCCGAGGCGCCCGACACCATCGTCATCCACACCGCCGACAACGGCGCGTGGCAGGACGCGTGGCCCGACGCCGGTACCAATCCGTTCCGCGGCGAGAAGGGCACGGGCTTCGAAGGGGCCTTCCGGGTGCCGGGGATCATGTGGGCGCCGGGCCGGATTCCGGCGGGGCAGGTCCTCTACGAAATGATGTCGCACATGGACGTGTGGCCCACGACCGCAACGATGGTCGGCCTGACGCCGCCGCCTCACGGCGAATGGAAAGACAACAACGGCAAGCCGATCTACTTCGACGGCATCGACAACACCGCCTACGTCACGGGCAAGGCGAAGCATTCGGCGCGCAATGGCTGGATCTACACCGATGGCGAGAAGTTCCTGGGCATGCGTGCCGACGTCGGCGGCGACCCGGAGAATCCCGACCTGAAGATTGCGTGGAAGATGCTCTACTCGTCGAAGGACACCTGGCTCGGGCCTGAGCTCAACCTCGGCGCCATCGGCTCGACCTACAACCTCACCATGGACCCGTACGAGAAATACGACATGACGTTCAACGGCGCCGTCGCGACGCGCAACCCGACCTCGTCGCCAGGCCGCTACTCGGGCATGGACAACGGCTGGGCCATCTCGCTCGGGGACATTCCGCTCTCGGAGTTCAATCATGTCCATCGTCAAGTATCCGAACAAGAAGCGCTTCCCGGGCGGAGCTTCGAACGACATGATCCCGAACCTGCAGAACCCGGACAATCCGCTGCCCTACGATCCGATCAAGGTTCCGAAGACCATCAGCGCGCACTAGGCGCGGCAAGCGCGGCCGGTGGATTGCGAGTCGGGCGTCTGAACGAGCGCCCGTTTCCGTCGCGCGCATCTGCAGGCCGTCGGGACGCGAAGCCGGTCGCATGCTCGCATTCGCGACGGCATCGCGAGGTCTGACGATACACGGGAGAAATGGAGATCTCATGAGGAAGCATTGGTCGTCGATTCTGGGGCTGCTGGTCGTCGTTCTGTCTGCCCCCTCGGCCCTTGCGCAACAGGGCAGGCCGAACATCGTCGTCATGCTCGCGGACAACCTCGGTTACGGCGAGCTGGGCGTCTACGGTGGCGGGATCCTGCGCGGCGCACCCACGCCGCGCATCGACAAGCTCGCCAGCGAAGGCATGCGGCTGCTCAACTTCAATGTCGAGGCGCAGTGCACGCCATCGCGGTCGGCGCTGATGACGGGCCGGTTCTCGATCCGGTCGGGGACCTACGAAGTCCCGATTGGCGGCGTCCCGGACGGGTTGACGCAATGGGAGATCACCATCGCGGAGCTGTTGTCGGCGCGGGGCTACGCAACGGGCATGTGGGGCAAATGGCATCTCGGCAGCGCCGAGGACCGGTTTCCCACCCATCAGGGATTCGACGAGTGGTACGGCATCCCGCGCACTTACGACGAGGCGATGTGGCTATCGCAAAACGACACGAAGGGCATGTGGCCGTCGATCGGCGACAAGCAGGGCTGGAACGCGAAGGTCGTCCATGCGGAGCACATCTACGAGGCACGCAAGGGCGAAAAGGCGCGGCAGATCGCAGAGCTGAACGTCGACCGTCGACGGACCATGGAAGCGGAGATCACGAGTCGCGCCGTGGAATTCATCAAGCGCAACGCAAGCGCGGGCAAGCCGTTCTTTGCCTACATCCCCTTCTCGTTGGTTCACATGCCGACGCTGCCCAATCCGGACTTCGCCGGCAAGACCGGCAACGGCGATTGGGCCGATGCGCTTGCGGAGATGGACTACCGCACCGGCCAGATCCTCGACGCCATCAAGGAGGCCGGCATCGAGGACAACACGCTGGTCATCTTCACCAGCGACAACGGCCCGGAAGCCACCGACCCGTGGCAGGGCGCGAACGGGCCGTGGCGGGGGACATACTTCACGGCGATGGAAGGTGGAATACGCACGCCGTTCATGATCCGCTGGCCGGGCAAGGTGCCTGCGGGGCGCGTCAACAACGAGATCGTTCACATCGTGGACCTGTTCACGACGCTGGCGCGCGTGGGCGGAGCGGAGGTCCCGAAGGATCGTCCGATCGATGGCGTGGACCAGCTGGATTTCTTCCTCGGCAAACAGGAAACGTCCAACCGCGAAGGCTTTCCTGCCTACGTGGCGGACCGGCTGTCCGCCGTCAAGTGGAGGAACTGGAAGGTGCATTTCATCTGGCAGGAGACGCATGTACGACACGCCGCAAAAGCTTCCGTTGCCGAAGGTCGTCAACCTCTTCACCGACATGAAGGAGGAGCGCGACGTGGCCGCCAAGACGTCCTGGGTCATCGACCCGGCGGTGCGGATTGTCGGTGAGTTCGAGGCCAGCCTGAAGAAGTATCCGCCGATCAAGCTCGGCACGCCCGACCCTTACACGCCACCGAAATGACGGAGACCGGGCGATGAACGGCCACGCGCACGCGTCTGCCCTGAGGGACCTCAGGCGAATGATGGATCTCGACCAAGGTGCCCATGAACGCGTTCATCCGAGACCGATCGCCGGCGCTGCTGATGGTCGTGGCGGTGCTGCTCGTCGTCGTCGTCGCGCAGGCGGAGATCTTCTTCACCATTGTCTTTGGCAGGCTCGAGCAATACCTTCCATCGGTCAATCACAGCAAGCTGCTCGTCGCGTGGATCGTCTTGCGAAGCGCACTCATCACCGCGTGCATCGTGCTATGGCTGCTCAACCGCAAGCCTCTGCTGTTCCGGGCCATCGTGTTGACCAACGGACTCCTCACGGTCGGCCTGATCCTGAACGTCGTCGGATTGTCGGCGACCCTGATGGGTTTCTCCGCTCGCGATGTGTCTACCTTGCTCGTCGACGTGGTCGACATGGCCGTGTCGAACGTCTTGATCTTTTCCATCTGGTATTGGGTGATCGACCCGCCAGGAATCGACGAAAGCGAGCGCACCGACAAAGCCTGGGAATTCCTGTTTCCGCAGAGGGCGAGCAGCTTGCCGAACTACGAGTCGTGGATACCCGGGTACATCGATTACGTCTACCTCTCGTTCACGACGACCTTGGCGTTCAGCCCCACCGACGTCCTGCCACTCACGCAGCGGGCGAAGATGCTGATGCTCCTGCAATCGACGGCGTCCGCCGTCACGCTGACCTGCATCGTGGGTAGCGCGATCAACATTCTTGCGGGGAGTTCCAGTTGAAGCCCAGACACGCTCGCACGGCACAGTGCCCACGAAGTCCGGTAATCCACCGACGCACCGCGCGAGTCGTGCCGAGCGCTTCGCTGCGGGCAAGCTCCTTCGAAACCGCGTGCCGCGCGAGGAACACGGCACCTGGAAGCCGGAGCGAAACCGGCCCAGTCCCGTCGATCTCGTCATGGCATCGAGCAAGGGGCGCGTTGCTGACCTCGTTCCCATCCGCTACGGACGCATGTCCGTCTCGCCGTTCACGTTCTATCGCGGCACGGCACTCAACATGGCCTCCGACCTGGCCACCACGCCGAATACCGGCGTGCATACGCACCTGTGCGGCGACTGTCATCTGATGAACTTCGGCGGATTCGCCACGCCGGAACGGCGGATCATCTTCGACATCAACGACTTCGACGAGACGCTGCATGGCCCGTGGGAATGGGACTTGAAGCGGCTTGCGGCGAGCTTCGTGCTCGCGGCCAGGTCGAACGGGTTTTCCGCGGCCGACCAACGCAACGCCGCGATGGCGTGCGTGCGCTCGTATCGCGAGCGGATCAGGTCCTTCGCGAAGATGGCCAACCTCGACGTGTGGTACGCGCGCATCGACAAGAAGGCCTTCCTTGCCTCGCTGTCCGATGCCGACACGGAAGCGCGCCTGAGGAAGCGCATCGCGCAGGCACAAGGCCCATACGGTGGCGGAGACCGACTTCCCGAAAATGGTCGCCGGCAGCGGCGGCAAATTCGTCATCAAGGACAATCCGCCGCTCATCTACCACGATCAAGCCATCAACCTCGCAGCCGACCGAAGCAACATCGTGGCGACGCTCGGTCAATACCGCCTCTCGCTTCAGGATGACCGCAAGCTGCTCTTCGACCGCTATCAATTGGCTGACTTTGCGGTGAAGGTGGTCGGCGTCGGCAGCGTGGGCACGTTTTGCGCGATCCTGCTCATGATGGCCGAAGACGACGATCCGCTGCTATTGCAGGTGAAGGAAGCGCGCGCGTCCGTGCTGGAGCCGTATCTCGGCAAGAGCGTGTACGCGAACCATGGGCAGCGCATCGTCGTGGGGCAGCGCCTGATGCAGTCGGCGAGCGATATCTTCCTGGGTTGGGCGGAGGGCAAGCGAGGCAGACATTTCTACGTGCGCCAGCTGCGCGACATGAAATTGAAGCCGCTGGTCGAAGTCTTCAATGCCGCCACGATGCAGGATTACGCCGCGCTGTGCGGCTGGACGCTTGCGCGCGCGCATGCACGTTCGGGCGATGCCGCGACGATAGCCGGCTACGCCGGCAAGTCCGGGGTGCTGGATGAGGCTATCGCGCGTTTTTCGATGAGCTACGCCGACCAGGCCGAGCGCGACCACGCCGCTTTCATGAACGCCATTCGCAAGGGGCGGATCGAAGTGCAGATGGAGCGTTGACCGATGCCAATGACTGCCCGAGGAGCCCGCGCTTGAGCTACCACCCGGTGTTCTGGATCTTTGTGGCGGCTGTTGCGGGTCCGTTGCTCGGCCAGATCCCCATCGGTTTTCGAATGCCGGTCGTCGTCATCGAGGTCCTGCTCGGAGTCCTGATCGGCCCGCACGTCATGGGCCTGGTTCATTTCGACGGATTCCTGTCGACGATGCACACGTTCGCCATGGCCGTCACGTTGTTCATGGCCGGCATGGAGCTCGACTTCAGCCAGATCAAGGGGAGGCCGCTGACGCTGGCGGTGGCAGGCTGGGGCATTTCCGTCGCGCTCGGAATCGCCGTTGTAGGCATCTTCCATATCGTTCCGGCCGTCCACGCGCCCATGATGGTCACGCTGGCCCTGTGCACCACGGGCCTTGGCGCGCTGATCCCGATCTTTCGCGACAGCGGCCAGCTCGAGACCGCGTTCGGTCGACTGATGATCGCGGCGGGAACGGTCGGGGAGGTAGCCCCCATCGTCGCCATGTCCTTGCTCTTGTCACAGCGCTACACCACATGGCAGGAGGTAGGGTTTCTGGCTGTCTTTCTGGTGATTGTCGGCGTCGCGGCCGTCGTAGGAGCCGGTGCCAGACCGCCCAAAATCATCGCGTTCCTCAGCCGCCAGATGCACGCGAGCTCGCAATTGCCCGTGCGTATTGCGTTGCTGACGCTGGCGGCGTTGTTCGTGCTGGCCGAGAGATTCGGATTCGAGAGCATCTTCGGAGCGTTTGCGGCAGGCATGATCGTGGGATTGGCCACGCGCGGCGAAGATGGCAAACCGATGCGCGAGAAGATCGACGCCGTCTCCTTCGGATGGTTCTATCCGTTCTTCTTCGTCGGCACCGGCGTCAATTTCGACATCACGGCGTTGGGCAAGGACATGACGACGATGCTGCTCATACCGACGTTCGCGATCCTGTTGCTGGTGATCCGTGGCACTTCGGCACTACTGTACCGGAGCGAAATCACAAGAAGGGAACGATTCAGTTTCGCGCTTTGCTCGGCCGTGCCGTCGCTCTCGATCATCATCGTGATTACCGAGATCGGCCTGAAATCGAAGTCCATGAGTCCGGACATCGCGGCGGCGTTGGTCGCCGCCGGGCTGTTGTGCCTCCTGCTCTTTCCCACTATCGCCGGCGCGCTATTGGCTCGGACTCCCTCGCCGGTGCCGAATGCGACACCGCGAGCTGTACCGTGATGTCACTCGGGAAGCGAGCAACCGCTATCACGGCGCGGCTTGCTCGGATGACAGACCGCTTTCGGCCAACTCCTGCCGTTCGGGGTTGCTCCAGCGGTGGTCGCATTTTCGCGCCCACAGCGCCGAAAGTCCTCCCGACATGGACGCAGTCAATGAGGGGGCACGGCCACCCTTAAGGAGCGTTTCCGTGGGTCTCGCAGTGCTGTTAGCATTGGAGAGCTCAATGAACCGCATCCTGTCATTCCTCTTGGTCGCTGTCGTGGCGGTCGCCACGGGCTGCGCCACGTTGCCGCCTCCCAAAGACCGCGTCGAGACCGCTGCCCTTACTGACACGGCGGCTACCCGACTCGGCCGCGCGATTGCGCCCGGCGTCGCTGCGCATCCCGCCAAGACGGGCATCCATGCTCTGCCCGACCCCCGCGATGCGTTCGCCGTGCGCGTGCTGCTCGCCAACGCCGCTGAAAAATCGCTCGACGCACAATACTTCATCTGGCATGGCGACCACGTCGGCTATCTGCTGTTTCAGGCGCTCTGGCAGGCGGCCGAGCGAGGTGTGCGCGTGCGTCTGCTGCTCGACGATTTGAATACGACAGGGCTTGACTCCACCATCGCCGCACTTGATGCGCATCCGAACATTGAAGTGCGTCTGTACAACCCGGTCGTCATTCGCGACAACCGCATGCTCAACTTCGTCACCGACTTCACTCGCGTGAACCGGCGCATGCATAACAAGTCGTTTACCGCCGACAACCAGGCAACGGTCGTGGGCGGACGCAACATCGCAGACGAATATTTCGGTGCCGGGACCGACCTCTCGTTCGCCGACTTGGACGTACTCGCGGTGGGACCGGCGGTGTCTGAGGTGTCCAGGGAGTTCGATATTTACTGGAACAGCGCGTCTGCCTACCCCGCGTCGGATTTTGTCGGTCGGTCAAACGGGGACGGCGCCGCCGCTCTCGAGACCAAATTTGTGGCAAACCGCGCCAACCCCGAATCGATCGCGTATCTCGAGGCGGTGCGGGCGACGCCGCTGGTAGGTGCGCTGCTGGACCGGACACTCGCGCTCGAGTGGGCTGCCGCCGAGGTCGTGTACGATGATCCGGCCAAGACGCTCGACACCACAGAGCGGACGGACGTGCTGCTCTTTCCGGAGCTGGTACGCAAGATGGGTCGGCCAGAAAAGATGCTCGACATCGTCTCGCCTTACTTCGTGCCCGGCGACGGGGGAACCGAGCTGCTTGCAGGTTTGGCCAAGCGCGGCGTGGCCGTGCGCATCCTCACCAACTCGCTCGCCGCGTCGGACGAAAAGTCTGTGCATTCGGGCTACGAAAAGCGCCGCCGCGACCTGCTCCAGGCCGGTATAAGACTCTACGAGATCAAGCCATCCGTGACCAAAGGAGCGAACGAATCCCACAAACGGTTTGGATCGGGCACGTCCTCCGGTCTGCATGCCAAGACGCTCGCCGTCGACAGCCGCCGGATCTTCGTCGGTTCGTTCAATTTCGACCAGCGCTCGGCGCATCTCAACACCGAAATGGGGCTGGTGCTCAGCAATCCGGTGCTCGCGCAGGGTCTGACCCGATTTTTCGATGTCGAAGTGCCGATGCTGGCGTATGAGGTACGTTTGACTCCGGACGGCAACAGCCTGGAATGGATCGAGCGAACTGCATCGGACGAGAAGCGCTACGACACCGACCCCGAAACCCAGTGGTCCACGCGCATGGGCGTCGAGCTGCTGTCGATCCTCCCCATCGAATGGCTGCTGTAGGCGGCGCGGTAGCATCCCGGACGGCGGAAGGGGCGAAACCTGTGAGCAGATTGCTGTCGTTGCTGACTTGTTGCGTTGCGATTGCGGCGAGCGCAGCGCCCTTGCCCCCTGCGGCCAGGGTGGAGATCGACGGCTTGCTGGGAAGGCTGGTGGCCTCGGGATGCGAATTCAACCGCAACGGCAATTGGTATACCGCGGCGGAGGCAAAGTCGCATCTGTCGCAGAAGCTCAAGTATTTCGAAGACCGGGGCATGGTGCAGACCACCGAGCAGTTCATCGAGATGGCTGCGTCGGGCAGCAGCATGTCTGGCCAGCCCTACCTGGTTAGATGCGGCAACAGCGCCCCGGTGCAGAGTGGACAGTGGCTGCGGACGGAACTCAAGGACCTGCGCTCGGCAACACGGCCGAAGAGCATGCCGTAGGCCATACCATTTCCGCGAGTTCTGACCGTCCGCTTTGGGTTGCGGGCTCAACCGGTGGATGCAACACACTATGGCGTGAGCCATCAGAGGAGTGTTGCAGATGAGACCTCGGATCCATTACACGGAGAGCCAGAAGGCGCTGATGTGGGAGCGCTGGCAGAAGGGCGAGTCGCTCCAGCAGATCGCCCAGTTGTTTGATCGGAACCACTCGTCGATACAGGGGATTCTGGCCGCGACGGGCGGGATCCGTCCGGCCCCGCGCCGCCGCTCCCGATGGGCGCTGACCCTGGCGGAACGGGAAGAGATCTCGCGCGCGGTGGTTGCGGGTCAATCCATGCGTTCGATAGCCGCGCAACTCGGTCGAGCGCCGTCCACGATCAGTCGGGAGATCAAGCGCAACGGTGGCCAGGAAGGCTACCGAGCGAGTCAGGCCGACCAGTCCGCCTGGGATCGGGGACGGCGCCCCAAGGCCGGTAAACTGGCACAGAATCGAGCGCTGGCGCGCCTCGTGGCAGGCAAGCTCCGACTGCAGTGGTCACCGGAGCAGGTTGCCGGTTGGCTCAAGCGCACTTATCCAGACGATGCGAGCCGTCAGGTGTCACCCGAGACCATTTATCGCAGCCTGTTCATCCAGGCCCGCGGCGCCCTGAAGAAGGAACTGGTGGCGCATTTGCGGCGCAGCCGAGTGATGCGCCGTTCGCGCCATCACACCCAGAAGACGGACGATCACGGCCGCATCACTAACGCCGTCTCGATCAGCGAGCGTCCGGCCAACGTGGAAGACCGGGCGGTGCCCGGTCACTGGGAAGGCGACCTGTTGTTCGGCAGCAAGAACAGCCAGATTGCGACGTTGGTCGAGCGTCAGACACGCTATGTGATGCTGGTGAAGGTTGCCGGCAAAGACACCGAGACCGTCATCGACGCGTTGATCAAGAACGCGCGCAAGTTACCAGACCAGCTCTACCAGTCGCTGACCTGGGACCGCGGCAAAGAGATGGCCGATCACAAGCGCTTCACTCTGGCAACCGACATCAAGGTTTACTTCTGCGACCCGCAGAATCCCTGGCAGCGTGGCAGCAATGAGAACACGAACGGGCTCTTGCGGCAGTACTTCCCCAAGGGAACAGACCTCTCAGGCTACTCGCAAGCAAAGCTCAACGCCGTAGCCAGAAGATTGAACGAGCGCCCGAGAAAGACATTAAACTTCGAAACACCAGCTGAACGATTCCACCAAACTGTTGCGTCGATCGGTTGAATCCGCAGTCGAAAGCGGTCGCTTGTGTCAGGCCGCTTGCGGCCAAGAGCGGTCTATCGAGCCTCGGCGCGAGCGGCGAGTGCCTGCATTCCCTTGTTGAGTTCTGACGCGAGTAGGCCCTTCATCAAATCCAAGAGCGGCAGAACCATCCCTGCGGGATCGAGATAAACATTGTAGGTAACTCGTGCTCCGTTCTGCTCGGGCTCGATACGGCAGTCGTCCAATAGCGAGTGCACGATCGCCGGGTGAACAGCGGTGGCGGTGAATGCATAGCGCCGTCCAACATCCCAAGCCAGGATAAGTTCTTCGATGCTACCGCCCGGAATATTGGTCAAGCGACGGGTGCCTACCCCCGTTCGCCGTTCGCCCAACACCACCGTTTTTGTGGTCACTGGAAACCACTCGGGCCAGCGTTCGTGGTCTGCCAGGATGGCAAACACCGCGTCGGGTGAAGCGGAGACGCAGGCGAGCAATTCCAGTAGGGTCAGGAACAGTGGGCCAGGCCCCACGCGGCACGCGCCTCTGGACTTGGTAGTTAGGCGCAGAGCTATGTACTTGGTGCTGACAATGAGGACGTATGTTCAGTAGGGCCAGAACTGGTCCTGAGCTATTTGGCCCCCAAACCAAAGTTGAATTGCGAGAGTCAACCTCTTGGCGAGATTCAGGCGGCGGCGATGACTGCGGGGCTTTGACTCGAATCTTGTCCTGCGAGACGATAGATGGAGCACCACCCCATTGCTAGGTTCGCATTGATCGCCCACAACCGCACTGACTTTGTCGCCATTCTGTTTACGGACATCGAGTCGAGTACCCGTTTATGGGAGCAAGACCGGAAGCGGATGTCGCGGGCGCTTGCTGGTCATGATGGTTTGGCACGAGCAATCGTCAAGAAACACCATGGCGTACTGGTGAAGATGACGGGAGACGGCATGCACGCTGTGTTCGCCGACCCGGTTGACGCGCTCAACGCCACGATAGCGATGCAAATGGCGCTGACCGACATGACAACGACGCAAGGGTTCGCACTGCATTTGCGGTGTGGTCTGCATGTGGGCGTCGTCGAGCACCGCGAGAAAGACTACTACGGCCCGGCAGTGAATAGAGCTGCTCGCATCATGGCCGCCGCTCACGGCGGGCAAGCGCTGTTGTCGCAAGCGGTTGCGGAGCTGGTACGCGACCGCCTGCCGGCCGAGATTGCATTGCGCGACCTCGGCGCCGTGCGGCTCCGCGATTTGATGGATGCGGAGCATGTCTATCAAGTGTTACATCCGCAACTCCGTCAGGAGTTTCCGGCATTGCGCTCGTTAGAATCGACGCCAAACAACCTTCCTAAGCAGGCAACGTCGTTCATCGGTCGCGAGCGCGAGCTGGCCGAAGCTCGAAAACTGCTGGAAAACACAAGGCTGCTTACACTCACAGGTGCCGGCGGTATTGGCAAGACGCGGCTAGCTCTTCGTGTTGCCGCCGAGATGATGGATGCCTATCAGGACGGAGTCTGGCTGGTGGAGCTTGCCGCTCTTTCCGACCCGAGCCGCGTACCGCAGACTGTCGCTACCGTCCTTGGTCTCCGGGAGCATGCAGGCAAACGCCTGAACTCGACCCTGGCAGAGCATCTCAGGTCCAAGCAACTCCTGTTGGTGCTCGACAACGCTGAGCACTTGGCCGCGGATTGCGCGAAATTGGCCGACGTGTTCCTGCGTCAGTGTCCGCACGTCGTCATGCTGGTGACCAGTCGAGAAGGGCTACGTGTCCCGGGCGAGCAGACCTATCGCGTGCCTTCCTTGTCCATGCCCGATCCAGCGCGTGCCGTCACGGGGGCGGAGATCTCACAATTTGAATCGGCGCGATTGTTTATCGAGCGGGCGCAACTCCACGTAGCGACCTTCGCCGTCACTGACCAAATTGCGTCTGCGCTTGCCTCCATCTGTGCTCGGCTGGATGGTATCCCCTTGGCGATAGAACTGGCGGCGGCCAGAGTAAGGTCCATGTCATTGGGGGAAATAAACAATCGCCTGGACGAGCGTTTTCGCCTGCTGACCGGGGGATGGAGCACGGCCTTACCGCGCCAGCAAACGCTGCGTGCGCTGATCGACTGGAGCTACGATTTGTTGGTCGACGCTGAGCAGGCACTGCTCTGTCGACTTTCCGTCTTTGCCGGCGGCTGGACATTGGAGGCCGCGGAGGAAGTCTGCAGCCGAGCGGGCGTCAGCGACCTGGCGGTGCTCGACCTCCTGACTTCCCTCGCCGACAAGAGCTTGGTATTGCATGAGGAACGCAATGGCGCGACCCGCTACCGTCTACTGGACACGATGCGGGATTATGCGCGCGACCGGTTGCGGGAGAGCGGCGAGGAAGCGCAATGGAAGGGCCGCCATCTCCGGTACTTCCTCTCCGTGGCGGAGGAGGCGGAGCCGCAGCTAACGGGTGGGAACCAGGAGGCAGTGCTCGGCGAACTGGAGATGGAGCACGACAATCTGCTAGCGGCATTGGCCTGGGCTGCCGCCCCTGGTGGCGATGCTCTCAGTGGCTTGCGGCTGGCAGGCGCGGTTTGGCGATTTTGGTATGTGCGCGGCTATCTCGGCGAAGGCCGCGCCTGGCTCTCGTCACTGCTCCTTGCGGCTAAGCCCGACGCGCGAACTGCGGCGGCCCGCGCGAAGATACTCACGGGGGCCGGTGGTTTAGCGCGGCGGCAGGGAGACTTTTCAGCCGCGCGCGCATTACATGAAGAAGGCTTGAGAATCCAGCGGGAACTGGACGACTTGCCGGGAATTGCGGCCTCGCTAAATGCCCTCGGGATCGTGGCGCGTGAGCAGGGTGACTACCTATCGGCACAGGCGATGTATGAAGAAAGCCTTGGGCTGCGGCGTGAACTGGGCGACCGGCGGGGAATTGCCGCGTCACTCAATAACTTAGGGCTTGTTGCGCAGCACCACGGCGACTATTCGAGGGCGCGAGCGTTCTACACCGAAAGCACAATGGTCTTCCGAGAATTGGGCGACGGACAGGCCCTCGCTTCTGCGCTTACTAACCTGGGTTTGGTTGCCTGCCAGCAATGCGACTATTCTGCGGCACAGGCACTTTACCAAGAGAGCGCGAACCGCTTTCTGGCGTTGCGTGACCGTTGGGGCATTGCTTGGTCGCTAGAAGGACTTGGCTCTGTAGCGGCGGGCCTGAATAACCCCATCCGGGCGGCGCGGATATGGGGCGCCGCGCAGCGCCTGCGCCGCGAAATAGGAAGCCCTCTACCTCCAAGCGAGCAGCCACGTCACGACCGCGAGCTAGCCGTGGCTCGGTCCACCGTGGGCGAGGAGGCCTTTGACTTCGCGTGGCATGAGGGTCAAGCAATGACAATGGAGAGGGTACTGCAAGATGCAATGCTGCCGCATTGTTCATGACCCACTGCTCGGGACCATCGTCGCTCGCCGCTCGCGCACGGATCGTGCACGAGTATCCGCTCGGCCTTTGGGATCGTCGAGGTCTCAGCTCTGGCTGCGCTGACGCACTGGTCCTCGAAGGCGACGATCATGTCAAGGCGGGCGGCGACCCACTCCTTGATCGTCGCCGCCGCAGCGGCGGCAGCGGACTGTTTGCGGGCATGCACGGGCGGCCGCCTTGGAATAGTGCGAGGGGCTGCTTCGGGTCGATAGCGGACGCGGGCTATGTTCCGATTCCGGCTAACTGCAGACCTTCATAGGCGCAATCCAAAGTGGTAATTTGGAGGTCGAAAACGAATCGCATGGCATCAGCCACATGTTGCCGTTCGTTTTGCTACGCTAGCCAATGTCGATTGCATGGGCTAGGATTTGTTCATGTCCACAGATGAACATGATCACGGCGATCGTCATCACGGGTCGGAGCTGTCAGAGATGCAGCTTCGGGTCCGCGCGCTGGAAACCATTCTGACCCAAAAGGGCTACGTCGATCCAACTGCGCTTGATGTCATTGTTGAGAACTACGAAACAAAAATTGGCCCCCATATCGGCGCACGCATCGTGGCCAAGGCATGGAATGATCCTGCGTTCCGGCAAGCTCTAATAGAGGACGGGACTAAAGCAGTCGGTAGTCTGGGTCATCAGGTCGGCGACCATCTGGTAGTTGTCGCGAATGCGCCTCAACGCCACAACATGGTCGTATGCACACTGTGCTCCTGCTACCCGTGGGACGTGCTTGGCCTGCCGCCGGTCTGGTACAAGTCCGCAGCCTACCGATCCCGCACGGTGAAAGAGCCTCGCAGCGTGCTTGCTGATTTCGGTGTGTCGCTACCACCGACGACTGAGATTCGCGTGTGGGATTCGACCGCCGAAACGCGTTTTCTCGTCTTGCCGATGCGTCCGTCTCAAACCGATGGTTGGAGCGAGGACAAACTCGCCACGCTGGTCACGCGAGATTGCATGATCGGCACTGGCTTGCCCAGGAAGCCAAGCGAGGCTGCCTGATGGATGGCATCCACGACATGGGTGGCATGGATGGCTTCGGCAAAGTCGATCCCGAGCCCAAAGAGCCGGTCTTTCACGAAGGCTGGGAAGGCCGCGTCCTGGCGATGAACAGGGCGATGGGCGCGTCCGGTAGTTGGAATATCGATATGGGGCGTTACGGCATCGAATTGCTTCCACCGCATGACTATCTGGCAAGCTCCTACTACAAGAGGTGGTATCTCCGCCTCGAGCAAATGCTCATTGAGCGCGACCTTATCAGAGCCGACGAGATAGCGGCTGGCCGCGCGTTGCATCCCGGTAAGACCTTGAACCGCGGTACGTTCACCGTGGCTGATGTCGAGGCTGTCTTGCGGCGCGGCTCGTTTGGACGGCCGGCACCGGCAGCGGCGCGGTTCAAGCCCGGCGACCGCGTCCGAGCGAGAAACGTTCATCCGAGGACACATACACGTCTGCCGCGCTATGTGCGTGGACACATCGGCGTGATCGAACGCCTGCATGGTGCCCACGTCTTTCCAGACTCGACGGTACTCGGCAAGGGCGAAGACCCACAATGGCTCTACACCGTGTGCTTCGACAGTCAAGAACTGTGGGGAACGGACGCTGATCCAACGGTGAAAGTTTCCATCGACGCGTTCGAGCCATATCTGGAGCAGGTCTCACGTGCCGTCGATTGAGCGTGAACCTGCGCGTCGCGCCGCAGAGCTCATTCCCGGCATACCCAAAGATGCGCAAGGCCCCATCTTCCGCGAGCCGTGGGAAGCGCAGGCGTTTGCGATGACGCTCGCACTTCACAACGCAGGTCTCTTTGCATGGACTGAATGGGCCGTGATACTTGGTGCAGAGATCAAGAAGGCGCAGGCGGCCGGTGACCCGGATACCGGCGAGACCTATTACCACCATTGGCTTGCGGCGCTGGAACGAATTGTGGCCGAGAAAGGCGTGACGACGCGCGAGACACTCCACCACCACTATCACGCCTGGCAGCACGCAGCCGAGCGCACGCCCCACGGCGCGCCAATAGAACTGATGCCGGAAGATTTTCGCGGCTGACGGGTGGAGCGATTTCGCGGCGATCAACCGCCCGCCGACAATGTCGTGGACCAGCGTCTTTGCGAAGGCCGGAGGGCCGATGCGATACCATACCGTCCTGACAAACTCGACCGCCGAAGGTCGTGAACGTCCGCTTGTCCCGTGCATGACCGGCAGCAACGGGTCGTTAGCGGACGCCGGTCATCGATCGCTATCGGCCAACTTCGGCCGGTCGGCCGTTGACGAGGTAGACGTACATCGCGCCGCGCCCATCGGGCTGGGGAGGCGGTGCGACGTAGGCCTTTGAAGTCCCGCTCGGCTGAGCGGGACTGCCGGCGACAAGGTGGTTCACCGCCCCGTGCCGGCTGGCCGAGGCGATTGGAAGTCGCCAGTCTCTTCGTCGGGGGCGTTCAGCGTCCGTAGGTCGCCGTGAACGAGGCGGTGTCCAGCAACGCCGCGCCCAACCCCTCGTTCAGCACGAAGCCGTACAGCGCCGCGCTTCCGGTGCCAGGGATACCGCCGGCAGCCTGCACGCTGGGCACGGCCACGGCAAATAACGTGAAGATGTAGCGGTGTGGCTTGTCGCCGACGGGCGGGCAGGGGCCGCCATAGTTGCCGTTCACGCCTGTGACGCCGGTGTCCATGAAGTCGGTGTTGCCACCGTAGGCGCCGGGGGGCAGGGTGGCCGGGCTGTTGCCTGCACCTTGCGCCAGGCCGGTGGCGGTGGCCGGGATGTTGTAGACGGCCCAGTGCCAGAAGCCGCTGCCGGTGGGGGCGTCAGGGTCGTAGACCTGCAGTGCAAACGACTGCGTGCCGGCGGGCGGGTTTTTCCAAACCAGCTCAGGCGACACGTTGTCGCCCGCGCAACCAAAGCCATTGAGCACGAAGTGGTTGGCGAACTCGCCGCTGGCCAGGTCCGGGCTGCTAAGCGTGAAGCGCGGGTGCTTGTGGTCGTCGTCGGCCATGGCCGGCATCGACAGGGCAGACAGCGCCATCGCGGCGCCGAGGGCAAGGGGCTTGAGGTTCATGGTCAAGGTCTCCAGGGGCTGGCCGTTGAGAAACGACGCCGCGGGTGGTCAAACCCGGGGCGAAATTCATCATACGAGCGACCGCGCGCCAGCGCTCACATCGAAGTCGCTGCGAGGCGCTTGAGCGAAGGATAGGAAATCCAACGCCTGAAGGACGCCTGATGATGAGTATTCGGATCCGGCTTGTGGCTGTCAAGGAGGGTCTTGGGTTGCGCTGGACGGGGTTGGTTCGGCGTGGTGTGGCGGCACGGGGGACGCGAGCGGGGGGATCGCGACGAGCGGCGCAAAGCTGCCGCTGGGGACAGCCGGTGGCGGCTGGCTAACAGGCGAGGCGCTGGTCGAACTCGAAACCCTGGGCGGGCTGCGTCAGGCTCGTTCGTGCCCTGTTGATCAATGTTGCGGCGCCCCCTGTGCCGCGATACGAACAGCGGCTTCAATCGGTTTCAACGGCCGCTTCCGACTCGCCGCGATGTGTCGGCATAGGGTCGATATCGGTCGTTCGCGGCAACTGCCGCAGACTGGCGGCGACGAAACGAACCTTGTTGCGGCTAACGAACGCAAGCTAAGGGTCTACGCGGTGCAGTGGCGAAGCCACGCACACGGGGAGTCCCCTTGAGCGACGGGTTAGCCCACTTAAACATGGCTTGAGTCGCAATCGCCAGACTTGCAGTCGAGACCACTCCCGGAGAGATCAGCGAAGACATTGTTCGAGATGCCGGATGCAACGGAGCCGGAACCTGTGAAGGATGAACCATCGCTCCGAATTGGCGTCACCGTATAGGTCTTCCTACTTGCGCACGAAGGCACGCCGCGCTGGTCGCAAGTGCGATGCTCGTGTATTGGGCGGTGGCGGTGCGGGCTGACTAGCCGCTGTAGTACAGCTAGCTTCGATGCAGGGCGAGCCACCGGCGCCACTGCCCCATCAGTCCGCTTTCGATGCGGTGTTCGGACAGAGCGCGGCCCAGCGAATCGCGATACTCGCGGTAACTTCCAAAGAAGCCGTCGCAATCATCGGAAGTGCCCAAATTGCGGTTGAGGTCGTCATAGTGGTTCCAGCAGTCGTGGCCGGTGGCCGACGGAGGACCCCGGAAGGACGTCCCAAGCAGCCGATCCGCGCCGTCGTAGTGCTGGACGACTGTTCGTCCAAGAAAATCTACGAGTGTTCTGGTAGTAGGCATACGGACTCCTTCGCGGGCGGGGTGCGGGCACCGAACCGGCAGGCTGGCGTACGGTGTCTATTGTCGTCCTCTGAACCGCACAGTCAATGCGAAAGATGCGCTCCCGCGCTCCGGACCGGGACGACCGCTTCCGGCAAGACCGAACTTCTGCAACGGGTCGTTAGCGGTCGTTGACAAATGGCTGCTTTCGGCCAATTGAGCCATTCGAGGGCTACACGAAAAACTCCGGTAAGCAGTCACTCGCCGGCTGAGATGGGCCGCCCTTGGAATCGTAGTATCGTTGTAGTTAGAACTCTTTGGTCGACGTAGATTCAGTGATGGATCGGCGAACGTTCATCGGTAGTGCTGCAGGTGGTCTCCTCGTCGCGCCACTTGTTGCTCGCGCACAAGCCACGCACGCTGACGACGAGCCGCGCGCCGCCCTGTTCGCGTACGTCGCGAATAACGGCGCAGGGACCGTCAGCGCATTTCGTATGGACGCCGCGACTGGCGCGCTCACACCGCTTGCTCCGACGGCCATCGCAAGCGACAAGAATCCCTACTCGGTCGCGATAGACACTGCCGGGCGCCGGCTCTACGTCGCACATGGCGACGCGAGCAGCATCGTAACGTTCAATATAGATCCGACTAGTGGAGAGCTAAGGCCCGCACCGATCTCGCGTACCGCAACCGGCGCCTATCCGGTTTCGGCTGCGATCGACCCGTCAGGACGATTTCTCTACGTATCGACCATGGTCGCGGACGCAGTTGCGGCGTACGCGATCAATCCCACGACGGCCGCGCTCACGCCAGTGACAGGTTCACCGTTCGCTGCCGGAAAGCGTCCCTCCGGAAACGCGATCCATCCGAACGGCCGATTCCTCTATGTTACCAACCTTACCAGCAGCACCATCGTTGCATTTGCGATCGATCGCGTCACGGGCGCACTAGAACTACTTCGCGGATCTCCGTTTCCTGCCGGAACGAATCCGCGCGCGATCGCGATCGAGCCCGGCGGGCGGTTCGCCTACGCCGTCAATGCCGTCTCAAATGATGTTTCGAGCTACAGGATCGACCCCAACACCGGCACGCTAGAACCGGTCCCAAGCGGGGCGGTACCTACCGGTGAAAATCCTCGTGCCGTGGTTGTCGCGCCGAAGGGTGTTTGCGTCTACGTCGCCAGCCACTTCAGCAACTCTATCTGGGCGTATGCCATCGACGGCGCGAGCGGTGGCTTGCGGCCGCTGCCTGGACAGCCGTTTGCGGCTGGCAAGAATCCACGTGGACTCGCCATAGACAAGCGCGGAACGTTGCTCTACTGCACAAACTACGGTGCGAACAGCGTCTCGGCGTACCGAATCAATTCGACCACAGGGGTACTTAACGAGATTCCCGGATCGCCCTACGGCGCCGGCGATGGACCCTTCGGCATCGCGATCTTTTGACAGCCACCCAGCCAAGACGACAGACTGCTTTCGGCCAGTTGCAGATATTCGACCTCGCCAGCAAGCGGGACCAAGACGGAAGCCGCTGATGAGACAACGCTCGGCGTCGAGAGCAAGCGCAGGAAGGGCGTGCGGATGACGCATAGGTCGGTTATTGAATCACCTCATCGGCGCGTTGCAACATTCCCCGTGGGATCGTGAGCCCGAGCGCTTTTGCAGTCTTGAGGTTTATGTTCAATTCGAGCTTCGTCGCCTGCTCGATAGGCAGGTCGGCGGGCTTCGCTCCCTTGAGTACCTTGTCCACGTACGTGGCAGCCCGCCGAATACTCTCGCGGTTACTTGCTCCGTACGACATAAGACCACCAGCCTCTACATACTGCTTCAACAAATACATTGATGGTAGGCGGTTCTCCGATGCGAGCGCAACTATGCGTGCTCGGTCGGCGAAGAATATCGAGCTACCCAGCACGATCAGTGCATGCGACCGGTTTTTAATCATTGCGGAGAAGGCACTGTCGAAATCGCCAGGAGCGCGCACATCCAACACCTGCAACTGCACGTTCATCAAACGCGCGGTGGCTTCTGCCTCCTTCAGCAAAAGTGCGTTCGTAGGAACGGTTGGGTTCGAGAGCACCGCCACGCGCGACATTCCGGGAATGGTCTCTTTGAGCAACTGCAATTGCTTGCCGACTAGCTCTGGCATAAGCATCGACATTCCCGTGACGTTTCCTCCCGGTCTCGCCAGACTGGCTGCGAGACCGCTCCCGACGGGATCGGGGTGGTAGGCCATGATGATGGGGATTGTCCTAGTGGCGCGGTGAGCTGCTTCCGGCGCAGGTGGCCCGCCCGCGACGATGACGTCTACTTTGAGCTGAACCAATTCAGCTGCGAGTGCAGGGAGTCGTTCGATGCGGTCTCCGTAATATCGTCCCTCAAGCAGAAAGTTCTCTCCTTCGACGTATCCCAGTTCCCGCAGCCCTTGGAAAAATCCCTCAAAGAGGTACGGTTCTGCGCTCGGCGGCGTGCCGCCTAGGTAGCCGATGCGATGTAGTTTCGCGGGTTGCGC
Organism: uncultured beta proteobacterium; assembly: GCA_963834045.1. Classification (GTDB taxonomy): domain Bacteria; phylum Pseudomonadota; class Gammaproteobacteria; order Burkholderiales; family Casimicrobiaceae; genus VBCG01. Next base: position 161,355 of record CAWIAK010000018.1, read on the forward strand.
GGCGAACGAATCCGCCACGAGTAGGCTGGCCCCGAGAAAACTAGTGAACCTTCGTCGGTCCATCTGCGGATGACCTCAACGCGGAGACACGAACGGTAATGCTACCGCGATCAGTGAACGGGTGTATGGCCGGGTCGCCGATCGTTGCTCCCGGTGCCCTCTTGGAATGGATGTGTCGTGAAGCCCCAGCGAGGAATGGCACGCCGGTAGGCCCGATACGACTCCCCGAACTGTGACTCAAGGGCAGGCTCCTCGTACAGGACGACGAAGAGGTGGAAGAGGACGAGCACCAGAAGGGCATACTTGGCCAGAGAAACGCTCCCGAAGAGCCATGCCTCACCGAGGATGAGGGCGATGACGCCGTTGTACATAGGGTTGCGGGTGAAGCGGTACAGACCTCGGACAACAAGGAAGCGTGGGGGATCGATAGGGGCGAGAGTGCCCTTGCCTGCGGCGAAGAAGTCCCAGACGCACCGAAGAAGAATGAGAGCCCCCGCGACGGCGAGGACGGCGGCGACGACCGACGACGCGGAGATGGCAGGTACGTTCAGCCGGTCCGCGCTACGCAGGATGCGGAATGGGATGTAGCCGGCCACCGTACCGGGCAGCAGCAGGACGAAGAAGATGGCCCTTAGAGCGAGAAAGTACCGCATGTTGAGGGAGAACGGCACCGCCCAACGAATTAGCTAACCGGCGGCCCGCCCGTGGGGCGCAGCCCACGCATGCGGGACGTCCGCGTGGAGCGACGGGTTAGGCGCCAGATTACGCTTCACGCGGGCGCTCCATTGCCACTTGCGAATGGACAAAACCGATCCTTTCATAGAACCCCGCGACGCCATCTCGTGCTGCGCGTAGAACCCAAGTCATGCGGCGATCATTGCCCAGTACCGCGTTGACCAAGGCGCGACCAATGCCGCGATGCCGGTGTGCTTCGGCAACGACAACCATTGAAATATAGCCGTTTTCCAACCCGTCGCTGAGGGCTCGCAGAAAGCCAACGACCTCGCCGTTCACTACCGCGACGAGGGCGAGTTGTGACCGTGCGACCAGCTCGCGAAAGCCCTCGGGATCAGAGACACGGTGTGCCCAACCGGCCGCTTCAAGAAGGCGTCGCGCTGGCTCGACCTCCGAGGGCAGAATGGCGCGGATTTCCATCTGGCGCCTAACGAAACAAGCTAACCGGCGGCCCGCTGCGAGGGCGAAGCCTCGCACGCGGGACGTCCGCGGTGAGCGACAGGTTAGGGCACGGCAACAATTGGCCCCTTACTTTTGCCCGTGCGACGTAAGCCGGAAGCCGCGCCAAGGTAAGAACCCCCAACAATCAAAGCGACGCCAGACAACACGTACCACGCAGGAAAGGGAATGATGACACGGAGCAATAGGAATGGAACCAAGCAAATCAATCCAACAATCAGTCCCTCACCCTTGCCAAGGCGTCGCGAGAGTCGCGTCGCGAAATACGCGCCCAACAGCGAACCAAGGCCAGCGGAAGCAAGCTTCACCAGCAAGGGAGCTACACCAAGCGCCTGCATCGCTGTAACGCGGGCTGCGCGATCTGGGCCGTGAACGTCGTCTCCCAATGGAAACGCAAGGTGTCCGACCCCCTCCACGATTGAGGTCAATGCAATCGCCAATAGGGCACCGGCAAGGACAGACAACAGAGATCGTATGAACTGCGCCATAGGAACTATCCACTCTCAGTCTGCGCTACCTCGTGAATTCTGTGCCCTAACGGACTGAAGCTAACCGGTGGCCCGCTCGGCGCGCGCAGCGCCCGCATGTGGAACGTCCGAGTTGAGCGACGGGTTAGGCCGCAGAGCTTGACCACGCCGAAATGTTGAACCGAAGCAGACGGTGAGGCAACCACAGAAGGGGCTTCTCGTTGTCGGAGTGATCGAGAGATAGTGCTATGAATGAGGCGGAGGTTTATCGCGCCGCAACACCCGATACCAAGTGATGCCTTCACATAGCATCCCGACAAGGAATAAGCCGCCGACCCAGCCAGGACCCACGCTCGCCGAGTACGCCGCAATTGCCGCGATGAAGAACGCACCAGTGATGAGATGTCGCATGGCTCGACTACGCGTCTGCGAACTGCTGCGGCCTAACGAGGACGAAGTTAACCGGCTCACCGTCGCCGCCGCCGCGGTGTGGACTTGAGTCCCCTCCGGCGCGGAGCCCGGTTGAACGCTGGATTAGGCCGCAGGTCGAGCATCGCCGTGCAGAATGCTGCGATACGACTGGAAGGCTGCCTTGCTGAGAAGGCCAGACATTTTTTCAAAGAGCGGCGATAGGTTCAGTCGGTGCGCCGCTATGAACTGAAGGCTATTGGTGACGATCTCCAACTCATTGGCAAGGGTGATTTCGCACAGCTGAGTAAGTTGCAGATACCCTATTTCGTATTCTGCGTTGGTGAAGCGATCAGCAAACAAGAGCTGAGTATCGGTTCCGATTCGTGGATAGAACACTCTTCGATTGCATGCGCCGAAAAGGTACGCAAGGGATTCCGCCTCGACCCCAATGAGTTCGGCAATGTTCTTTCGCCCCGCAAGGGACGTGAGTGCAGCGTTGTATCCGTAAGTTCCGTAGACGGCGTGGTACAGGCCTGCCACACAGACCATGTCTGCAGCACCCCATTTGCGCAGCAAGGCTTCAGTACCCCGCAAATGCTTGGAAAGGGAGCCGTTGAGATGCGCGAACTCTCCAGCACCGAGAGATTGCAATTTTGAAAATAGCTGATCGATTGAGTTCATGTGAAATGCCTAACGAAATTGAGCTAACCGGCGACCCGATGCGGCGGGCGCAGCCCCCGCACGCGGGACGTCCGCGTTGAGCGACAGGTTAGGCTTCGCCGATAACGTGCCGACTGGAATTGTAGAAGACTCGATCACCATTGTTGTAAGTAAGCAGTCGAACGGGCCAAAGGACTGAAGTAGCTTCTCCGTACCCAAGGCGCGCCAGCAATCGTAAAGATCGGTCGTTGTTTGGTGACACAGTTGCCCAGAATTCGAAGACTCTGAACTCAGATTCCAACATTTGATGCAACCACCGCATGGCCTCCAAGGCAAACCCATAGCCCCAGTACCGAGGACCAAGTAGGTATGCAACTTCTGCCTGTCCTTCCAGAATCGTAGCTTCTATACGACCTACGGTCATGCCAGACTCTTTCGAGCGGACTGCATAGTCAATCCAGGTCTCGTCGCTCCTGGTTGGCGGCGATCCAAGCGCCTTCCGGGAGAACACCTGTAGAAGTTCATCGGCTGTTGGAGTGCCATGATCGGTAATGAATTCATACACCCGGTGGTCGCAGAGCGCCTCTTGCAACTCCGCTGCGTGGGCTGGTGTGATCTTCTCGTATTGCAGCCGTTGCGACTCAAGATTCATGTGGGCGGAGGCGTGTGTTTGCGAAGCCTAACGAAACAAGCTAACCGGCGGCCCGCTCGTGGGCGCAGCCCACGCATGCGGGACGTCCGCGTTGAGCGACGGGTTAGGCCACCATCCTAAGTTGCTATTTGACATACTCTTCGCCATCTTCGCCGATAACGCGAGCGCCAAGCTCGTGAGCCAGCTGCACAAGTTTTGAAACCGTCGACTTGTCCGGGCTCTTCGCCCTTAGTGCACCTTCGATAAACCAGAGCGGTGGCTTGTCGGGATGCGCAGTCCACCGCCACGGGTAGACGCGTTCGATTCGGCCGTCAGCGCTGCGGTGATCGAGGTAGTCATGCGTTGAGACACATAGCGAAGCGTCTCTACTCGAATCAGCGAGCCACTCGACTTCGGGAATTGGATGCTGCCGAGTGTCAAGATGGCTGTCAGCGCGCGTTACGTAGATCTCATAGCCCACGTTACCTCCGCCGTCAGTGGCCTAACTAGATGACGGCATACAAAGCGTCGCTGGCGTATCTGTTGGCTGAAGCGCCGCGAGAAACTCCGCAAGATCAACGGTGCGTCCAAATTTAGAGGGACCTAATTACATGGGCGCGAGCGTAGCGCTGGCGCGGACTTCCGTCTACTGCCGGACGGCGGCTACGAACGCCACGGGCTAAATGCTGCGTCGATGTATGTCTGATTTCCGGGGGCCCAATGATCTCCCACTCCGCATAACGCGCGGCAATCTCGTGTTGTTCTGCCTTGTACCTTGCCCGATACCATTTTCCGGTTAGCGGATCGCGGGCTCGGAACGGATAGAGGAACAGCGTTCCGGGTTTGCCTAGGTCGTCGCGTGGGGGCATGCCGACATTTCGCCACGGCGCTGGCGAAGCGAGCAACTGCTATCGCGGCGCGGCTTGGTCGAACTACAGGCCGCTATCGGCCAGGAGCGGCCGTATCGCATTTGCGCTCCAGTGCAGCCACTGATCGGCGGTTCTCGATTCTTGCTGGCCGCGCCGTGATACGCTGCCCGCCCAGGCACCTTGTAGGATTGGATTTCATCTTTGCTTTCCTTCTGCCCCCGCGTGTTCTCGGGCGGCTCGCACGCCGGTTTCGCCGATGCGGACCAGCAACCGTGGGAAGGTCTTATGGGGCTCGCACTTCGCGCCGCTGGTGAACGGCCTACCATCCCGAGTCTGGCGGGCTCGCCTCCCGGCCGCCGTGCATGAACGCGCAAGACTCTTCGCCGGGCTACGATCATCCGACCATCCGTTGGCTTTTGGGCGAGGGTCGCCGGATCACGGAATCGATGAGCTTTCTGGGCGCGTTTGCCGAGCAACTCCGCGCCAATGACATAGAGGTCGATCGCGTAGCGATCGGAGTGCCGATTCTCCACCCGCAGGTCTTCTCCTTCAGCGGGATATGGGAGCCTGGCAAGGGTGCGGTCGAACGACGCAATTTTGCGGACGCCAACTCGCTTTCGCGACTGGCACACAGCCCCGTAAAGACGATTTACGAAGGGCGAGGGCCGGTGCGCTGCGACCTCACCATGGCGGCGATCGAGGGTGAGTACGGAATCTATGCCGACCTGCGCCGGGAGGGCTTCATTGACTATTTCGCCATCGCCGTTCCATTCTCGGATGGCAGCAACAAGGCGCTGATCCTAGCCACCAAACGACCGGACGGATTCACGGCCGACGAGATCGCTGCCTTTTCTGCGATGGCACCTGTGGTCGCGATAAACCTGGAGATCCAGGCGCTGCGGCGGACCGCGCAGACGCTGCTGGAAACTTACGTCGGACGGCAGGCCGGTAAACGCGTTCTCGATGGCGCCATCAAGCGTGGCATGGGCGAGACAATCCCGGCGGTTGTCTGGCTGTGCGACCTGCGCGGTTTTTCGACCCTTTCGGAGGAGTTGCCACGTGAGGCGTTGATCGAGCTCCTCAACGACTATTTCGGCGCAATGTGTCAGGCGATCGAGCAACACCAAGGGGAGGTGTTGAAGTTCATCGGTGATGCTCTGCTAGCGATCTTTCCGATCACCGGTGAGAACGCGGGTCCTGCCTGCCACCGGGCGCTGGCCGCGGCGCGTGCGGCTACCGCGGCTATTGGTCCCTTGAATGGCAAGCGCATCAGCAAAAACGAGCCGGCCATCCTGTACGGCATCGCGCTGCATGTCGGCGATGTGATCTATGGCAATATCGGCGGTGAAAATCGGCTCGACTTCACCGTAATTGGGCCTGCTGTCAATCTGGTCGCGCGCATTGAAAGGCTATGTCGCGAACTTGGGCGAACTCTGTTGTTGTCGGAGGCCTTTGTCGCAGCGGCACAGGTCGCGGTCGAGCCCATAGGTCGCTTTTCGCTGAAGGGAATAGCTGCGCCGCAGACGGTGTCAACTCCCTTGGAGTGATCGACGATGGAATGTGGGCACGGTCGAGCACTTGGTTCGTCACCCAATCCCCGATCCAAAGGAACCGCTGCGAGCTCAGATTGACCGTTCGCTTGTTCGCCCGGCGAACGTCGGCTTTCGCAACTAGCGACGGTCCGCTCAGGGTCGATAGCAGTCGTTCGCAACCGAACTTGCATGCTACGCAAGCACCGTCCGCTAGTGGTAAGGATGGTGGTAAGGGCCAAACCGAACAGCCGCCACGCGTGTGAGCCCGGGAATCCATCCGGCTCAATTCCTACTGTCGGCACCAAACTCAAGCGGTCAACTGCGCGAAGCCACATCCACAAGGAAGCCAGACGTGCGGCCGCATCCACCGGGCCGGACCCGGTTTGTATGATCGCGCGGCCAAATGTATGCTGCCGGAAGTTCGCCTCGGTGCCGGGCGTGCGGTCAATACAACAACAAGGCGCCGGTTGCGCAGTCTGCCGGCTCCGCCGGAGACCGCAAATCCCAGACAAACACGGAGGCCACGATGTTCCATCGCACACCGATTTCCGCCGCTATCGCCTTGCTTGCCGCCGGACTGGCGACCGCCGCGCCGCCCAAGGTGGTGACGGCGCCCAATTCCGATCCCGTGTGCTTCGCGCCGTGGGCCGCCAATACCAAGCTGTTCCAGTATCCGGCGAAGAAAGGGCCGTACCGCATCGCGCTCGCAAACGGCTACATCGCCAATACGTGGCGCATCCAGATGATCAAGACGGCCAAGGCCTATGCCGCGCAGCCCGAGGTTGCGGCGAAGCTGAAGGAGTTCAAGGTCGTATCCACCGGAGAAGACGTTGCTGCACAGATTGCTGCGATCAACAACTTCATCGACTCCGGCTACGACGCAATCGTGGTCAACGCTCAGAATCCCGCGGCGTTCAAACCGGTGATCAAGCGCGCCAACGATGCGGGTGTCGTGCTTGTCGCGTTCGACAACATCCTCGACACGGAAGAGGCTATCAACGTCAACGTCGACCAGAAGGGTCTTGGCAAGTACTGGGCCGAATGGCTGGTGAAGAACGTGCCGAATGGCGGCAAGGTGCTCGAAGTTCGCGGCGTCTCCGGAACGTCGGTCGACCGCGACCGGCACGACGGCATCCAGGAAGTGTTCAAGGCGTCGGGCAAGAAGTGGGACACGGTCGAGGTGATCGGCAAGTGGGACGACCCTACGGCGCAGAAGGTGACCGCCGATGCGATCGCCGTGCACAAGAAGTTCGACGGCATCACCGCACAGGGCGGCGACACGGGCGTCGTGCAGGCGATGATGGATGCCAAACATCCCTTCGTGCCGTTCGGCGGCGAAACGGAGAACGGCTTCCGCAAATTCTGCGGCAAGTATGGCGCGCAGGGATTGAAGTGTGCGTCGGCGGGAACCGGGCCTGCCCAGGTGGCCGTGGCGATCAAGACGGCCATCGCGGCCCTCGAGGGCAAGGTCGTCCCGCAATCGGTCAAGTTGCCACTCGCCAAGGCCGAGTATCCGAACATGAAGGAAGGCGCCGACTTCTACCCGGCGCAGAGTGACAACTTCTTCGTCGGCAATTCGTTTCCGACCTGCGGCATCAACTTCACCGCGCAGGAAATCATGGGGCAAACCGAAGCTAACGTGAAGTGAACGCGGACGCGCGGGGATGAAAGTCCCCGCGCCTTCGCGCGCGAACATGCCCCTTTTCGTGATGCGCGGCGTTTCCAAGCGTTACGGAGGCGTGCGCGCGCTGGAGAACGCCGAGCTTGTTGTCGAGGCGGGCCGCATCCACGCCGTCCTGGGCGAGAACGGCGCCGGCAAGTCGACGCTGATCAAGATCATGGCGGGCGTCGTCGAACCCGACGAGGGCAGCATGCTGCTCGACGGGAGCCCAGTTCATTTCGACTCGCCGGCCGCAGCCCAGGCGGCCGGCATCGCGTGCATCTTTCAGGAATTGTCGCTGATCCCCGATCTTTCGGTCGCCGACAACATCGGCATCAGCAACCCGCCGCAACGCTTCGGGCTGATCGACCGCAAAAGGCAGCGCCACATGGCCGAGGAGGCGCTGGCGCGCGCAGGCGCCCAAGACATCCATCCGCTGGCGCTGGTCAGGGATCTGTCGCTGTCGCGGCGCCAGATGGTCGAGATCGCCAAGGCGCTTGCCCGCAAGCCGCGCATCCTGATCCTCGACGAAGCCACGTCGGCGCTAACGGCCGCCGACGTGACGAAGATCTATGCTGTCCTGAAGCGCCTGCGCGCAGAAGGACTCGCCCTCGTCTACATCTCGCATCGGATGCACGAGATCGCCGAGCTGGCCGACGAGTGCACGGTGTTCTGCAACGGCCAAAGCGTCGCGACCTACGCCGCAGGAACGAAGACCGACAGCGAAGTCGTCGAGCTGATGATCGGGCGCGAGTACAGCGCGGTGTTCCCGGCGAGGAAGACTCACGCGAAAAATCACGCGATGCCCGTCCTCGACGTGCGGCACCTGCGCTGGACGGACAGGTTGAACGATGTGTCGCTGCGACTGCACGCCGGCGAGGTGGTCGGTCTCGGCGGGCTCGACGGTCAGGGCCAGCGCGAGTTGCTGCTGGCACTCTTCGGCGTGCTGAGCGGAACGACCGGCGAAGTGCGAATCGATGGCAAGCCCGTCACCATTGCGGGACCGCACGACGCCAAACGCAAGGCGATCGGTATGGCGCTGATCCCCGAGGATCGCAAGACCGAGGGCCTGATGCTGCCCATGTCGGTCCGGGACAATCTCTCCTTTGCCGCGCTCGACACTTTGTCGCGCTGGGGCGTCGTGGACGCCGGCGCCGAACGCGCTGCCGTGGAGCGCATCGTGCGGCTGCTTGCTGTGCGCTGTGATGGCACGGACGTGCCCGCGGGATCCCTCTCGGGCGGCAATCAGCAGAAGCTCGTCATTGGCAAGTGGCTGATGGTGGCGCCGCGAATCCTTTTGCTCAACGATCCGACGCGTGGAATCGACGTTGGAACCAAGCAGGAGATGTATCAGCTGTTGCGGGAACTGGCGGACGCAGGTGCCGCAATCCTCTTTTACTCGACCGACTACGATGAACTGGTCGGCTGCTGCGACCGCGTGCTCGTCATGTACGACGGCGCGGTCGTCCGCGACCTGGTCGGTGCCGAGATCACCGAGCGCGCGCTGGTCAGCAACGCGCTCAACATCGGTAGCCGCGAGGCAGCAGCGACATCGGAGATCCGGCGTTGAGTTCAGCGCAGCAACAAGATTTGTCGATGGGCAGCGACTGGCTATATTGGTTGCGCGAACACAAGGGCACGCTGATGGCGTTCGCCGCTTTTGTCGCCATGTTCACGATCTACGCGGCCAACCACCCGGCCGGACTCAACGCCAATGTCGCGACAACCGCCGCCAACAAGGGCGTTCTGCTCGCGATCGTCGCCATCGCGCAAACACTCGTGGTGATTACGGCCGGAATCGACTTGTCCGTCGGCATGGTGATGGTCCTCGCCAATTGCCTGGCCTCGACGATCGTCGTAGGCACGCCACTGATGACGGCACTCGGCGTGGCGGGCGTGCTGTTCGTCGGCGCGTTGTGCGGGGCGATCAACGGACTCGGTCGTGATCTACGGCCGCCTGCAGCCCATCGTCACGACCATCGCCACCGGTGCGATCTACTATGGCGCTGCGCTCGCGCTGCGCCGCGTTCCCGGCGGCGATATCGATGCCACGCTGGCCGATGCACTGACGGGCCAGTTGCAAGGTGGCGTACCGGCAAGCCTCGTGCTGCTGCTGGCGCTGGTGTTGATCGTCTGGCTGCCCTTCCGGAGCTCGACTATCGGACGTGCGGCTTACGCCGTCGGATCGTCCGAGGTCGCCGCCTATATGTCGGGCGTGCCGATCCGCCGCGCCAAGTTCATAGCCTACACTCTGTCAGGACTGCTGGCGTCGGTGGCCGGGCTGTTCCTCACGTGCATCACGTACTCCGGCGAGGCTTCAGCCGCCAACGGCAGCACGTATACGCTGTATTCGATTGCGGCGGTAGTGCTAGGCGGTGTGTCGCTGTTCGGCGGGTCGGGGAGCGCGATCGGTGCGGTCTTCGGTGCGTTGATGTTCCGCACAATCGGCGACCTGCTGTTCGTGTTCGACGTCGAACCTCTTTGGCAGCCACTGTTTCAGGGCATCGTGCTGTTCGCGGCCGTGTGCCTGGGATCGCTGCGGCTGCTGCGCGTCCGCAATCGGCTCGAATTGTATGGATGATGCACGGACTCCCGGAAACAGATTCGGCGCTGCGGTCCGTAACGTAGTCGCCGTCATCCGTGGCCACACCGATCCGGCCATCGCGTCGGCATTCGGCTGCATCGTCGTCGTGCTGCTGATCGGAAGCCTGTATTCGAGCAGCTTCCTGTCGCTGGATTACCTGCTGCAGCAACTCAAGGTCGCGTCTTTCCTGGGTGTCATTGCGACCGGCATGATGGTCGTGATACTGCTGGGCCAGATCGACCTCTCCGTGCCGTGGGTGGTCGCGGTAGGCGGCATGATGGCGACAGCGGCCACCGGATGGGGGACGCTTGGAGAGGCAATGGCCATTCCGGTAGGTGTCGGCTGTGGCGTGGCACTGGGTCTGGTCAGCGGCTGCGGTGTCGCGTTCCTGCGCATCCCCTCGATGGTCGTTACGTTGGCGGTGAATGCGGTGGCGCAAGGATTGATGGTCGTGCACACAGGCGGCTTCTCGCCCCAGGACTCATCATCGCCGGCGATGCGGTTCATCGCCACCGGCCACAGTCTGTTAGGGATACCCAACGCGCTGCTCGCCTGGGCTATCGTTGGCGGTTGCGCTGTTTTCCTGCTGACGCGTACGACGTTCGGCCGGACTGTCTATGCGATCGGCAACCGGGAGCGCGCGGCATACCTGTCGGGCGCGCGTACGCGCCTGGTCGTGATGGCAGCGTTCGCGATCTCGGGCGGCCTGTCGGCATTCGGCGGCGTGCTCCTCGCCGGCTATGCCAGCAAGGCGGCGCAGGCGATGGGCGACCCCTATCTGCTGCCGGCAATCGCTGCCGTCGTCCTCGGGGGCACGTCGATCCTAGGCGGCCGGGGCAATTACCTCGGCACGGTCGCCGGCGTCATCCTCATCACGCTGCTGCAATCGATCCTGTCGGTGATGCAGATGGAGGAGTTCGGACGGCACGTGATCTACGGTGTCGTGATCATCGCGATGCTGCTCATTTACGGCCGCGGCCCGCGGCATTCGGAATAGAAACGAATGGAGCACGACAAGATGGCGCTCAAACTCACGTCCAGCTTCGAAATCGCCGACCCTCGCTTCAGCATGCTCGCCCTCCCGTATGTGCACGTCGACAAGCTCTACACGGGTTGCCGGTGGGCCGAAGGTCCGGCATGGTTCGCCGCAGGACGCTACCTTGTCTGGTCCGACATACCGAACGACCGCATGCTGCGTTTCGACGAAACCGACGGTTCGGTGTCGGTGTTCCGACAGCCGTCTATAAACAGCAACGGCAACACCGTCGACCTTCAGGGCAGGCTGGTTTCCTGCGAACACAAGAGCCGCTGCGTGTCACGTACCGAATTCGACGGCTCGCGCACAGTGTTGGCCGATCGCTACGACGGCAAACGCTTCAATTCGCCTAACGACGTGGTGGTCAAGGGCGACGGAAGCATCTGGTTTTCGGACCCGAGCTATGGCATCGACTCGGACTACGAGGGCGACGCGGCGCCGAGCGAAACCGGTGGCCGCAACGTGTATCGCGTCGACCCGGCGAGCGGCCGGGTCACCATCGTGGCCTCGGACTTCGTGCAACCGAATGGCCTCGCGTTTTCACCGGACGAATCCTTGCTGTACATCGCCGACACCGGACTGACCCACGAGCCGGACGGTCCTCATCATGTGCGGCGCTTCAAGGTATCGGCCGGCGGCAATGCCCTCTCTGGCGGCGAAGTCTTTGCCGTCTGCCCGGTAGGCCTGTTCGACGGCTTTCGCGTCGACGTCGACGGCAATCTGTGGCTTTCGGCGGGCGACGGCGTGCGCTGTCATGCGCCCGACGGTTCGCTGCTCGGCAGGATCGTGATTCCGGAATCCGTCGCGAACGTGTGCTTTGGTGGGCCGAAGCTCAATCGCCTGTTTATTTGCGCCACGACGTCGCTTTATTCGGTGTACCTGAATACCCGCGCCGCGCCGCGAACCGCCGCGCAGTAAATCGTTGGGTTTCCGGTCACTGATCTGGTGCTATTTCCGCGAGCACCATGTGCAGGAGCCGCCCGGAGGCGGCCCCTGCACTCGTCCCCTGCAGGATTCGGAGGCGAAGAGAAACGAGGAGTGTGTGAGATCCTCTCTGGGTCGGAAGGTTCGCCCTCGAGCTACGCGAGGCGGGACCTTCGCGTGCCGCCAACGCTGCGCCTGTCGGAAAATCGTGACAAGGGGACCATCCGCCGTTTAGAAGTCGTCGGCTGACGACCTGCGATGTCGCGGTCTCCTGCATGTGTGCAATGGGTCGATAGCGGTCGCCAGCCGCTGTCTGCTTTCGGCCAGGTCCAGACGGTCCGCGTCGCCGCCAAGCTGCCCAAGAACGGTCGTAGGGCAGCGACCAATTGCCGCGGGTGTATAGTCAAGCGCCATCATGAATCCTTTGGCCATGCAGCAGCCGTTTGATGCAGCGGTCATCATTCAGACCATACTCCGCCCGACCTTGCTGCAGGCGGCGCGGTCGGTGTTCGCACAGGACTGCCGCGGTCGCATCCAGATCCTTCTCGGCATCGATCATGTGCAAGGTGATCCGGCGCTGGTCGACCAAATCCGCGCGGAATGTCCGGACCACGTCGCACTGACGGTCATCGACCCAGGATACTCAACGTCGCGGCGGCATGGCAGCCTGTACTCCAATCATTTTGGCGGTTCGCTGCGCACTGCGCTGAGCTACCTTGCCAACAGCCGCTTTGTCGCGTACCTCGACGACGACAACTGGTGGACGCCGCACCATCTATCGACGATGCTCGTGGCCGCCATTGCTGGCAAGTCCTGGGCATTCTCACTGCGCTCTCTTGTCGATCGCCGGCTGGACGAAGTGATTTGTCGCGACGAGTGGGAGTCGCGGGACCCGGACGTGGAGTGTACGTGGTAGGGTTCGATGGCTGGGTCGACACAAGTTGTCTGTGGTCGACAGTCGCTTGTCATGAAGTGCTACCAGCATGGAGCTCGCGATTCGTGCACGGTGTGGGCGAGGATCGCATGGTGTTTGAGCGATTAAAGGAATGCCGTACGGGGCGACAGAGAAATACACAGTGTTCTACCGTACCGCGCTCGACGGGCACACCCGTATGTCCTCTGGAAGTACAAGCAAGCAGGCGTCGATCTCGCGCGCTACTTATCGCCTGACAAGATTCTCCGTCCCGAATCACGGTTTGGGCTGAGTGCGCGCGGACAACGATAGTGCGGAGGAGCAACGAAACACTCCGGCGCCGCTCCGACGTCGCTTGGGCTGACTCCCAAGCTTCTCGGTTTCCTACACGATGGTTAAACGCCCGGCGGAAATCGTGATCGGCGGGGCGCTGCGTCATCGCCCTTCGCGACGCTCGCCGGTCCCGCTCAAAACAATCGCGACACCGCGTTACCGCGATACCAATGGTCGCCACCCAGGATTGTAACGACCGCTTCGGAGCCCACTGGCCGTCTCCGTTAGGGTCGAAAGCGGTCGGCACTGACAGTCTGCTTTCGGCCAAAAGCCGCCCACCGATAACGGTCGTTCAACGGGTCTCCCGTCCCGTTCCGGGCGTGGCCGGCGCGCTTGGCAGTGCGTGTAACACGAGGACAACCCGGGGCCGGCTGCCCGAAGTGGGACGGAAGTCGTCCAGTATTGCAGCATGACGCAGATCAAGGTTCAGCGCCTTCGGAGTGCCATAGTGGGAGCCAAGCTTATTGAAGGGGTGCGCCATGTCCGACACACCGACCCGCCAGGCGACCGAAGCCGACACCCCCTTGCAGGACTTCTCCACTTGCCACGTCGGGTTCGTGACGGTACTCGAAGCAGCGCTCGGCCTGCCCGAGATGATCGTCACCGCCGCACGGTCGCGCTCGTGCGCTGCCGACATGCTAAAGATGTTCCGCGACAGCCTGCTCGCCCACCACGATGACGAGGAGCGAGACCTGTTCCCCGCGGTGCTCCGGATCGCGCAGCCGGGCGAGGAAGCGGACCGGGCCCGAACCATGGTCGCGCAACTCGTTCGCGAGCATCGCGAGATCGCGCAGCTGTGGAAGCAACTGGAGCCGACCGTGCAAGCCATCGCCAAGGGTTACCTGCCACGATTGGACTCCACGCTGCTTCACGAATTGGTGCAGCGGTTCAACGAGCATGTGCGCAGCGAGGAGGAGCAGTTCCTGCCATTCGCGCAGCAGGTGCTGGCACGCCAGGCCGAAGACATCGCGATGTTGGGCTTGACGCTGCACCGGCGCCATGAAGCCGAGGAGATCATGTCGACGGCGGTGGTATACGGGGCCACCTGAACAGGCTACTCGGAAGCTGTTTGCATTTTGCGGTCGGTAGCGCATCACGCTCGATAGCGGTTGTTGTTCCGCGGCCCCATTTCCATGCCTCGAGCTAAGGGCCCCCATCCGTAATTCTCGCTTCGTCTATCACGGAGGCTGGCTGTCCTCTGCATAGCCGACGGCTGTGCGGCCGACTTGTAACCGCCTGGCGTGCAGCGTAAACGAAGTGACACGACAGAACTGCCTCGGTATCGGTGCGAATAAGAAAAGATCGCATGTCGGAGGTCGAGACGCAGTACGACGGCCGGGAAAGCCGAAGTCGACGTGCTTTCGGGCGGGGTAAACCAAACCAGGGAGGCGATCATGAAGGGAGAAATGCCCAGGAACCGGTGCGCTTACTATCGCAGGTCCGCTACCTGATCAAATCGAATCAACGAAATCAGACGGGAGGCACTATGGAAACGTCAGTGAAATGTGCGGCACGAAATTTCAAGGCGCTGTTTGCATTCGCCATCGCTCTATTCCTGCTACCCGTCGCAGCCTATGCAGCAGGGGCTACGACGCAAAGACCACTCGACGATTTTCTTTCCGCCCAGGGGAGTTTCTGTATCGACAACGGCGTGGGTGGATGTTTGCTGTTTGTTCCACCTGATCCGAACTTCGTGGGTTGGTCGACAATGATTGTCCCGCCTAAGTTGCCCATTGTTCCCTCAAGGCCGGAAATTCCGTTGTTCGCGGGGGTGGACTATGCTGGGTTGGCCGATGCTTACGCCCTAGGGGACGAGCCGCAGATGTCGGGGATGGTCACCGAGCGGATATTGAATGATGGCCGAGCGGAAGTTACGGTCATGCTCCATACCAAGAATGCGAATGCTTGGGTCATCGACCTGGATCTGAGCGGTGATGTATTGGACCAGATTGCAAATAAGCCGACGTTGTTTGGCCATCGCCCAATCGATGTCGTCAATGGCGCCCCCCAAGCCTTGGGTGACTCGCTGCTGCACGTCCGATTCATCAATCCTGCACCTGGCGCTCCCCTGCCGGACTTGGTGCAGCTCGTCAACTTTGGAGTGCCAGGCATTGAACTCACGTTCTTGGCCTTCAACATGAGCGCAACGGGTCCCTTGACCGAGGAGTATGGCGTTGCGGAGGACACTCCGGGAAGATGCACGATTGTGCAAAAGGGATTGGTCCAGAAGGCCGGACAAAGCAGGGCACTTACCGATGGATTCCCGGTGGAAACCATCAACCTGTCAGTGATCGGGAAATAGTCGGGATGATTGTCGTCCCCGACCCGACGATCATTCGGGTCGATACGCCGTAACGCAGTGGGCGAAGCGTAACCAAATCGCGGCCTCCGGGCCGCGATTTTTTCCCGCCGACGCCGGCGGACCCGCACCTTCACCCCGAGTCCCTTGCCTTGCGGTCCGGCGATGCCAGGGCCGGACGCAATGCCTGCGTTGTGGCGCTCCGTGATTCGCTTGACGATCCCGAGGCCGAGCCCGCTTCGACGCCGCACGCTGGGGTATCGTCGCGTGCTCGCCGCCGACCCTCCGAGCGCCGGATGCTTCGATTGTGATATCGGAGGAATCGAACGTCCACTCTTGGCGGAGCAGCGAAGTGGACAGCTCGGCGCAGCGGGTCCAGCCGGTCAGGATCCGACATCGGAGAGTCTTACAAGTTGTGAACCACGCCCGATCTCGATCCGGAAAGCCGGGATAACAATCATCAAGTTACGGCCATGGCCCGCATGCTCGGTTTACGCTAATGTGTCGTGCAGCAAGCAATCCCCGCCTGTCTCGCGCCCGTACGCGCGTACGGGGCCACCCACTGTGCGCAGTGACCATCAAGGCGCTTTCGATTTCGCGCAGATGCAATAAAGACGCAGAACCGCATCAGGATGTCGCGTATCTAACACAATAGGAGAAGAACGATGGCGGATGTTCAACGTGAGTTTACAAGCTACAAGGTGTACTACTTTAGCGGTGGTTCTACTGCGGAACGTCCGGCCGCGGCTGAAATAGACTGTTTTGACGCGACTTCGACGCGAGTCGGTTCGATCTTCTTTTATTCCTATGATGCGCCGCTTCCGTTAGCCGAAAACACGATTAGTGGAATTTACCTGCACTTCCCCGTGAGTCGCTTCGCCGACGTGATGACGGTGCTCAAGGAAGAGAAGCCGCTCTACATCAATTTTGATAGCACCCTCAAGTGGGGCTATCTAGCTACCGCCATCGAACCTGTTGGGGAGCAGGAAGGCACCTGATCGTGCTTAGGCAATTCGTTATCGAGGCGGCATTAACGGAATTTGATCTTAGCCTTCATGAATCGCTTCATGCCTCAATCTGGTTGACGGTGACACTCTCAATATAGAACTCGGCATTCATGCCAAATTGCGCGCGTGAGACCTTGTCCGCTTGAGCGTCGACTCGACTGGAGCTGGCCGTCCGCTTTGGGTCGTAAGCAGTCGTTGCTGACGGGCCGCTTTCGGCCAACTGCGGACCGAGGAAATTGTGGCCCGTTGCGGGTGTTGATCGTTGCTTTCGGCCGAATCGTGGTTGCGCGGGTGGGATTGAGCGCCGCCGGCAGACGGAGTATGTTTTGAGCCTCGATTCGTCGACAAACGGGCCTGTGGCCCGAATCGTTGCTGGCGCCTATGGCCGTGATCGCGACAACTGTCTATGTGCGTCCCGACGGCCCGTACATAGTTACCGGCGAATTTGTACTCCATGCGCGAGGCGCGCCGCGTGACGACGTAAGCGTTGTGCTATGTCGCTGTGGTCGCTCATCGAATAAGCCCTATTGCGACGGCACGCACACGCGTCTCAACTTCGTCGACCCCGGAATGCTGCCCGGGGACGCCGAGTCGAACCGGTCCGTTGATGCCGGCCCGCTTGTGATCACCCCGGAGCCGAACGGCCCGCTTAGTTGCGCGGGGCCAATGAAGGTATCCGGTGCAGACGGCCGAAGTTGTGAGGGCGACGACATCTGCCTATGCCGCTGCGGCGGTTCCAGGACGAAGCCATTCTGCGACGGGACCCACAGGGAGATTAGTTTCGTCGGCTGACGCGAAGCGTTGTTGTGCGCGGCGTTCGACTCACATGCCTTCCTCGGAAGGCGGCTACCTGATCGTTACCCGATCGTCTCCTGAACCCGCAATGTCGACCGACAGGCGCGGTTCGGCCAGAAGCGGCCAAGAGCGGTCGTCGAGCGATCGCCGTAATAGCAAACATCCGCGCAGCACGGCCATGGGAGGATGGGTCTTCCCATCGATGCATCTGGCGCAGGCCGACAAAGCGAGCCAGCGCACCGCTGCGGGATGTTCAGTGATGCTGGCCGGACAGACTCCTGTGGACCACAGCAGATCGCCGCGAGCTGCGTCTTGCGAGAGCAGCACGATGAGCCTACATTGCTTTGTCTGGAAGGCAGGCAATGGGTCGGCTACATTCCGGATTCGTAGAGGGCCGGTGAGCGCCGATCGTCACACATATATGGGGGGCACATAATGAATAAAGGTTTACGCAAGCTCGGATTGCTGGTTGCGACGGCAGCGTTATGGTTCGGGGGAGGCGCGGTGTTGGTGCCGCAGATGGCCGCGGCGAAGGCACCGAACATCGCTCCCACATCCTGTGGAGGCGGGGCCGGGCCGATAGGCGATTACTGTAGCTTCATTGATACTGGCGAGGACGTCGTCATCGCGCATGGATCGTGCAACGGGTTATATTCGTGCATCTCTCTCGGAAACGGCAGCCGTATCGGCCACGATTCCTGCAATGCCGGGGAAGCCTGTGGGGCTGCCGGAGCCTTCGAGGGAAGCAGCAGCATCGGCAACGGCTCCTGCAATGGCTTCGCTGCCTGCGCGAGCGCGGGATTTGATGGCGGAAGCAGCAGCATCGGCAACGGCTCCTGCAATGCCGACATCGCCTGCCTCATTGCCGGAGGCTTCGACGGAAGCAGCAGCAGCATCGGTAACGGCTCCTGCAATGGCGAGGGCGCCTGTTGGGACGCCGGAGGCTCCGGCAGAAGCCGCGTCAACAACAACTCCTGCAATGACGCGTCCGCCTGCGTGGATGCCGGAGCCAACGGCGGAAGCAGCACCATCGACAACGGTTCCTGCAACGGCCTTGGAGCTTGCGAGCAGGCCGGAATCAACGGAAGCAGCGTCATCGGCAACCGTTCTTGCAATATCGCGAACGTCTGCGCGTCGGTTGGAATTTCTGGTGGCAACAGCGTCATCGGCAACAACAAGTTCAACTGATCGAGCACAGCGACACTCAGCGCACCAACCCCGCCCGTGTGGCGGGTTTTCCTTAGTGCATTGCCGCAGGATCGCGCAGCTTGGCGTCATCGCCTTGCACACGTTTTTTGCGTCTGTGGGCCGAAGCCCGTCGTTAGACTTGGCTGAACCTGCCGAGGACAAGGCACGATGGGCCGCTTTCTGCGACCGGCCATGACCGCGTTGGGTCGTTAGCAGTCGCAAACAACAGACTGCTACCGGCCACAGGCGGCCAGTGCCGCGGCTCGCCCGGCAAGCCTCCCGCGCCACGAACTGCTGGCTCGTCATTGCGCTGAGGTCGCGTCCGGTTGCGCAAGCGGCGGGCGGCGCGCAGGATGCGGCTTCCGGCGCGCAAACTCTGCTTCCACCACATGCCCCCGATAGTTTCTACGGACTTACAGTTGCCCCAAGGTATCGTCACCTTTCTGTTCACGGACATCGAGGGCAGCACAACATTGTGGGAACAGTATCCTGACGCCATGAGGATCGCACTCGCGCGCCACGACGCATTGGTGCGCGAAGCGATCGAGTCCAACGCTGGATGCATCGTTAAGAGTACAGGCGATGGTGTGCATGCAGTCTTTGCGGTTGCTGCGGCCGCGCTCGCCGCGGGCGTCGCTCTCCAACGCGCACTGCAATGCGCGCCAGTCAATATCCGGAATCTAGAATCCGCAGGGCCCTGTGCCGAACTGCCGAGCAACCTAAAGGTGCGGCTAGGGATGCACACCGGCGCGGCGGAACAGCGGGATGGCGACTACTACGGTGCGTCGGTGAATCTCGCGGCGCGGATCATGTCGGTTGCTCATGGCGGCCAACTGTTGCTCTCGGCAGCGACGGAAGAGTAGGTGCGCGGCAAATTGCCGGAAGGCACGACCCTGCGAGAGATGGGAGAGCATCGCCTGAAGGGGGTTCTTAACCCGGAACGCCTCCTGCAGGTCATCGCACCGGGACTGCGTGCTGATTTTCCGCCGCTGGCGTCATTCAACGGGCACAGCCTGCCGGCGGAGCGCGACGCCTTTGTTGGCCGCCGCGAATCGCTGTCGAAGCTGCAGCGCCGCTTCGACGACGGCGCGCGACTTGTCTCGGTCCTCGGCCTCGGCGGAACCGGCAAGACGCGGCTCGTCGCGCGCTTCGGCTGGAACTCGCTTGGACAGTTTCCGGGCGGTGCCTGGTTCTGCGATCTGTCGCAGGCGCGAAGCTTGGATGGCATCGTCCACGCTGTTGCGCAGGGGCTCGACCTGCCGCTGGGCAAGGACGACCCGGTGACGCAGATCGGGCAGGCCATCGCGGGCCGTGGACATTGTCTGGTGATCCTCGACAACTTCGAGCAGGTCGCGCGCCATGCAGAGGAAACGCTGGGCCGTTGGCTGAACCGGGCGAGCAACGCGCGGTTCCTGGTGACCACACGCGAAGTACTGGGCCTGGCCGGAGAAGAGGTGCTCGCCTTGGCGCCGCTGTCGTCGGCGGAAGCCACGGCCCTGTTCGTACGGAGGGCCGCGGCGGCGAAACCGGAGTTCCAGCCAAACGCTGAGGACCAAGCGGCAATCGCCCCGCTGGTAAAACTGTTGGAGGGCCTGCCTCTGGCGATCGAACTGGCGGCGGCGCGGGTGCGGGTTATGCCGCCGCGGACGCTGCTTTCGCGGATGACCGAACGCTTCAAGGTGTTGTCGTCGGCGGGCGGCCGTGTGGACCGGCAGGCGACGCTTCGAGCCGTGTTCGATTGGTCCTGGGACCTGCTGTCGTTGCCAGAGAAAGCCGCGTTGGCGCAGCTGTCCGTGTTCGAGGGCGGGTTCACTCTCGAGTCGGCCGAGGCAATTCTGGACCTGTCCGGGTTCGAGAACGCGCCATGGCCCATGGATGCCCTGCAATCTCTGGTGCACAAGTCGTTTGTCAGGGAGGTGCGCGACGATCGCTTCGATCTCCTCGTGAGTGTGCAGGAATACGCGGCGGAGCATCTGCGCACTGAGGGTCGTTTCCCCGGGAGCGGCCTATCCGCATTGCGCGCGATAGAAGTTCGACATGGCGCGTACTTTGCCGGCCTGGACGAGAGCGCGGCGATCGCCGACGGAGGTATTGAGCTCGACAATTTCGTCTCGGCTTGTCGTCGGGCAGCCGCGCGAGGCGACGCTAATATGGCTACGAATGCGCTGGAACGCGCCTGGGCCGACCTGAGATCGCGCGGGCCATTCCGGGTCGGCAATGAACTCGTATCCGTGGTGCGTGCGACCCCCGGGCTCGGATCGGCGGAGGTCGCCCGGGTAGATTGGGTTGCCGGTCGGGTGTTAATGGCATGCGGGAAGGATGATGGGGCGTGCGTGCAGTTCGAATCGTCGCTGGCGCGCGCCCGCGAGGTCGGGGACCGGCGCTGCGAGTGCCGCGTGCTCATCGGCCTTGGCGGCCTCGACAGCCACGCGGGTCGCATGGAAGCCGCGCGTGCCCACCTCGAGCCAGCGCTGGTCATCGCCCGCGAACTGAAGGACCGGGCGTTGCAGAGTGACGCCTGCAACGGCCTGGGCAACATCGACCACTTTCTGGGTCGAATGGGCGACGCTCGAGCGCATTTCGAGGCGGGTTTGGCAATCGCTCGGAGCGCGGGGGATCGGCACCGGGAGGGCGACCTGCTCGGCAACTTGGGTAGCCTGTATTTCGACGAGGGACGCGCGGACGAATCCCGGTCACATAATGAAGCGGCACTAACCGTGGCACGGGAGGTGGGAAACAGGCGACTCGAAGGCAACACTCTCTGCAACCTCGGGCTGTTGCACCAGGTCCAGGGCAGATTCACTGACGCGCTTGATCAACTCGAGTTGGCGCTCGACGTGGCGCGAGACTTGGGACATGCCAGGCTGGAGTGCATCGTGCTATGCAACCTCGGAATGGTTTACGACAGCCTGACCCAATTCGACGAGGCTCGCGATCACTTTGAGGCGGCGCTGGTCGTCGCACGCGACCTGGGGGATCGGCGCTCGGAAGGTCAGTTTCTTAGCTACCTCGGTCTGCTTGCATGCGCGCCAGGGCGCCTTCGACGAGGCACGCTATTGCCTGCATACCGGCGAGGCCATGTTGCGCGCGGTGTCTGACCGAATGAGCCTTGGCATCCTGCTCTGCAGCCGAGCCGAAACAGAACACCTTGCGGGGAGTCCTCACGTCGCGAGAGAGGCACTTGCGGGAGCTTCCGAAATTGCCACCGCCATCGGCGTCGGGCCCGACTCCGAGTTGGGGCTTGCACTTGCTCGCGTCCGACATCTCCTCGGACCTTCCGATGTTCGTATCCTGCCCGCCGAATCGCCGGATCTCAGCCCATTGCGCGGCGAACCTCGCATCCAAGGCTGAAACGTTAATCAAGATGCCATGTGCAGATTCCGACACTTGCCGGTGCCCATGCCGCGGAGCGATACGCATCATCGTCGCAATCGCTAAAGCGTCGGCAAGCAAGGCCTGCGAACCAAACACGAACATCTCCGCAGTGTGATCGGGCAGGATTCAGTTCCGCCTTGCGAATGTCTCACAGCGGCCACAACCGGTCATCCCCCGGAAGCGTCAATTTCCGGCGCGTAGGCGTAGCATAGATGGCCTTCCATTAGCGAGAAGGTGTTTCATTGATCGACCGGCGCACATTCATCCGCACGCTCGCGGGTGGCCTCTTGGCCTCGCCGTTGGCCTCGTTTGCGCAGCAAACCACGAAGGTTCCTCGCATTGGGGTTATTGGCGGCCAAGACGCGCCGGCCTGGGACGGGCTCCGCCAAGGACTTCGGGAACTGGGCTACGTCGACGGCCGCAATGTGATGATCGACTGGCGATGGTCGGGGGGGAATGCTGAACGGCTCCCCACCTTGGCGGCCGAGCTCGTCCAACTGAAGGCAGACGTCATCGTTGCAGCAGGCACCCAGGCGACCCGAGCTGCCAAGCAGGCGACGAGCACCATTCCGATTGTGATGGCAGTCTCTGCGTATCCTGAGAAGATCGGCCTCGTGGAGAGCCTCGCGCGTCCGGGTGGCAACGTCACAGGCTTGAGCAATATCGCGCCGGAACTGATGGGCAAGCGTTTTCAGTATCTCAAGGAACTCGCTCCGAAGGTCTCCCATGTGGCCGTGCTGTGGTTTCCTGCGAGCCCGGCGGAGCAGCTCGGGTTCGTGGATCTGCGGGCGGCGGCGGCTTCGGCTGGGGTGACGATCCAGTCAGTTGAGATGCATCCCTCGGACGACTACGCCGCGGCCTTCGCGAGCGTAACTAGAAGTCGATCCGATGCCTTGTATGTCAACGCCAATCCTCTTCATTCCAAGAATCGGCAGCTCATTGCGGACTTTGCTTTGAGGAGCCGGCTCCCGAGCATGTACGAGGAGAGGATCTTTGTCGTGGCCGGCGGCCTCTTGTCGTACGCACCAAGCTTTATTGAGCTATTCCGGCGCGCCGCGACTTACGTCGACAAGATCCTCAAGGGCGCGAAGCCAGGAGATCTTCCGATCGAACAGCCGACGACGTTCGAGCTCGTGATCAATCCCAAGACGTCAAGGGTCCTTGAACTCACGATCCCGCAGTCGCTACGTGTGCAGGCGGAATTGATAGAGTGATGGCTCGCCGCGCAATGATCGCACGGTTCACCCTGCTCGCCGTCCTCGCCGATTGACCTTGGTTCATTGAACGGCTGCTTCGGAGAAGTCCGACGGGCTGCTCAGGGTCGTTAGCGGACGCTTCTGAAGGGCGGCATCGGCCAAACGCAGCCCGTCAGCGTCATCGACCGAATTGTCAGTGAGGGCCGTTCAATCTGGCTTGCATGCAGCGGCAAAGTACACAGCGAACTGCGCATCCGCGCCATACAAGTGGTGGCGGACGTTAGGTCATCCAGCGACAAGAAAGGCCGATCGCCACTGTTCGCAAATCCGTCGCAGTTTTGCTGTGCGATAGCCTCGCGGTGATCGTCAATTCCTTGTTGTGTTTGTGGGCATTTTTTTGCGACGATTCCCCTGTTTCGCCTTGTCCAAACGTACTTGGGAAGGGAGATATCCTTGGCCGATGCGGGATTGTGCGGCGCAAATTGGACGACGCCCGACAAGCGTTTGAAATGGCGTCGAGAAGTGCCGTTCCTCGATATCAGGTTTCACCGTACGCCGCCGTAAATCTAGGCACCGGACACTTGTTCGCTACGGCTGAAATGAATCCAGAACGCCAACAAGTATTCCCGGGTCGCGATCGGCATGCGCAATCTGGAAAACGCAGACACCTCCGTGCCTTACTACTGCTGAGCGCATGTCTGCTCCCCAGATTCCTCGCGATCCCGTCCGTCGCCGCATCCAGCAACGCCTATACGCCCGGCGCCGGCATCGACGGCACGCCGCACGATTGGAGCACGGGCGGCGGGACGACCGTGCTCCTGTGGATGGACAGGAACGGCAGCGCGACAACATACAACACCGGCACGCCCTGGGTCGATCCGGCAACGAGCAAGCAGGGCACCGCCGCCGTCGCAAATGGAAAGTGCGCCGCATGCCATCTGCAGGACGCTGCCGACGACGCGAAGCTGCAGTGGAACTACACGTTGCAGGCGACGGCCTACCGTTGGAACGACCCTCGCACCACCGGCGGGACGCCGTATCCGATGTTCCATGGCGACACGTACAAGGGACCGACGGTCAAATGCCTGAGCTGTCACGACGGTCTGCTTGCGAGTGGGTACGCGGTGAACCGAGGCATGGACATGTCGCACAACCATCCGGTGGCGATGCCGTACCCGATCAACGGCGCACCGAATACCTATAACTCCGTGCGCAACGGCGCGTACGTCGCGATGAACGAATGGGTGGCGGACCCGATGGCGGCCAACGGGATTCGCCTCTACAACGACGATGGGGCTGGCAACATCGTTGTGGGCGTCGTCCCAGGCAGGACGGGTATTGAATGCTCTTCATGCCACGATGTGCACAATGGGCCGCGCGTCAAGGGCAAGTTGCTCGTAACCGGACTCCTTGGCGGCAGCGATCGCGGGGCGGGCGGCTACATCTGCAACCAGTGCCATGCGAAGTAGAGGCCAACGTCCTGCCATATAGCGCCAGCGCGAAGTGGTCCTTTTCTTCACGACGCGAAAATCATCGACCCATTGCCTTCACAAAGAGTCATATGACTACGAAGCTGGAAGGAACACTCAAGCGTGAGGTGCTGATCGGGCAACAGGCCTACACCCTCACAATCTCTCCCATCGGGTTTGCGCTTGCGATGAAGGGCCGCCGAAAGGGTTTGGAAATTTCCTGGGCGGACCTCGTAAGCGGCGACGCGGCCGTCGCAACCGCGCTGAACGCGTCTCTCAATGCAAATATCCGACCGCCGCCGCCTAAAGTCCCTTCAAGCAACGGACGCCCGAAATCTTCGAGAACCCGCAAGGCAGGCTAACCGCACGCTCAGTCAAGTCCAGCGAGGTTGTGGCTTTCGAAAGCCGACGTGGAATTCGGGATAATTCCTCAAATGAACGGCCACCCTAAAGCGGCCGCTCGCCCTGCCGCCCGCTACGTTACTTGGTCGGACCGGGAACAGCTTGTGCCGAGCCTTCAGCCTTGTCCGCGGCGCCATTTTGCGTAGCCGCAGGGTAGGTGGGAGAAGTTGGATACGGCATTTCCAATTGAGACGACCTTGGCGTTGTCGAGTATCCCGCTCCGTATCCGCCATTCATGTTCGAACATCCTGACATGGCCATGCCGAAGGCAACGGCCATGACGCACCTTATCAACGTGGACATGAGACACCATCCTTTCATCGGTTTACCGGAAGGGCCATCGAGGCCGCACCTCAACCGTACCGCCGGCGGCAACTTCGCGGTGTCCGGAAGTCGATGTTTTGCGTGTAAGCAAACACGACGACGAACACCTGACTTTCCGCCATCAGCCCCTAATGCGACGCGGATCAGCACCATGGCTATCCTTGGCCGCAATCGTTCCGGTGCCATCCTTTATAGCTTTTCGTTCTGGCCTATCCATGTTGGCGTCGGTCGCCCAGCGCCGCGCTGCTCGCCGCGTTACGACGCGTTCAGTTCCTCTCGAACGATTCATAAGTGACGCCTCGCGTATGAGCAACTGCCGCAGCTACGAGTGCGCGTTCGCGACGCTGGGCGCGCAGCTGCTCACGAAATTCCGCCAGAACACCGCCTTGGCGCCGAATCCGATCGAGCAGGGCGCGCGTGCTCCGGTAAACCGTTTGCCTGTACAGCCATCGGTAGAGGCGACGGCGCAAGTGCAGGAAGCGGTCGCGGCCCCGGCGAATCCACCGATAGGTGGTGATTGCCGGTTCGGTCATCTGCCATACGCGGGCGAGTACGGCGGTACCGATGACCTTGGCGATGAACAGTATCGCAAACCCTAACGCAACATCGCCGTGGCCGATCACGCCGAGCGCAACGCCTTTCAAGGGCAGCACGACCAACACTGGCAATACGTAGAGGGTGAGCGCCTGTAGCGGTGTTCGCCGACGCACCCAACCCTCGATCCGGCGAAACGGCGGCAGCCGCCCGACGCGACGCAGGAACGCCGAAGCGTGGTTCCAAATCCATTCCTCGAAGGCCAGCACGCACGCGGCTACGAAGAACAGGACTCGCGTGACCAGGCGGGATCGGTGCGTTTGCATCCTTCGAATTCCAACACCAATAGCCCGGGCCAAAAACCAGACTGCGACGACTTCGCACGTAGGACTCGCGGCAAGCCGTTCCCGCTGGCCGAAAATTCTTAGCATCAAACACGCTGTACCGGCGGATTGGCCTGCCGCGAAACCCTGCGGGAGATTATCTAGGTCGCAGACGATTCAGTAGCCCGGCGACCCAAGGGGAGCCGAAGCTGACACGACCGGCTCATTTCGGCGCGAGGCGGAACAGGCCGCCGGGGTTGGCATCCTCCAGCATCCAAAGCGAGCCGTCCGGCGCCTCTTCGATATCGCGGACGCGTTTGCCGACATTCCAGCGTTGGACCGCGGTGGCGCCGCCCTGGCCGTCGAATGTTACGCGGACGATCGCCTTGCTCTCCAAGCCGCTGATCAAGGCACTTCCATTCCATTGCGGGAATACGTTGCCCTTGTAGAACATCAGGTTGCCCGGAGCGATCACCGGGTCCCAATAAATGACCGGCTTGGCGAGGTCGGGCCGCGTATCGGGGCTGGCGATTGGCACGCCGTTATAGTTCTTGCCATAGACGACCAGCGGCCAGCCGTAATTCTTGCCCGGCTCGATCAAGTTGAGTTCGTCGCCTCCGCGGGGCCCATGCTCTACTTCCCAAAGCCGGCCATCGGGCGCAAAGGCGAGGCCGTAAGGCGTGCGATGGCCGGTGGTCCACGTTTCGGCGGGAGTCGAGTTCACCGTAGGGAACGTATATGTGCTGACGACCCGCGCAGTCTTGGCGGCTTCGGTATCCGTCGGCGGATCGATCAAGGGGATGGAGGAGGTACCGGTCTTGCCCTCCATCGGATTTCCGGGCGCGGGCTTGCCGTCCAGTGTCAGGCGCAGAATTTTGCCGACCGGCTGGTTGGGATCCTGCGCGGGGGTCATGCGCTGGCGATCGCCCACTGTGAGGAAGAGGTATTTGCCGTCCGGCGAGAAGGCGATCTGGGCGCCTGCCTGGCCGCCCTTGCCTCTGGGCATCTGGCGCCACAGCACCTGATACCCGTCCAGCGCAGGCCGCTCGCCGTCCAGCACGAGCCGGCCGCGGCCCAGTGCCAATCCGCCACCGTAATCACCCGGCTCGACGTAGGTGAGATACACATTGTGGTCGGTGGCGTAATGGGGTGACAGGAAGACGCCCAGCATGCCGTTCTGCCCTTGATAATAGCTGGGCGGAACGCCCCTGATTTCGGTCTTGACACCTTGCGGGGTGACCAGCACTACGCGGCCGACCTTTTCGGTCACCAGCATGCGGCCATCGGGCAGGAACGCGACGCGCCATGGGAGGTCGAAGCTCGCCACTTGGGTCATGGTGAAAGGAACGTCGGGGTCGGATTTCTGCTCGCCGGCGTTGGTCTGCGCATGGGCCCCAATTGAAAATACAGCCGACAGAAAAATCGCGATCGACAGCTTCGTCATTGGTATGTTTCCTCTTTGTGCCGATTGGATCGACACGCAATCCGGGATGTCTGGTCCGAATTCAACTCTGCCATGTCCGGTCGTTTGGCCGTCCATCGACGCAGAAGTTCGCGGACCAAGCAACGGCGCATGACACCGTCGATCGGAGCCAGGATAGATCGTATTGGCCCGCGCAGGGAGAGGCTTTTGGAATTGCAGTCGGAGGATTGCGCCTTGTATGGTCGGGATAGCTGCACCCAAGGCGGCGCATGATTTGGCATAGCCTGCGTCTTATTTCCGCGGCATCGCTGCTGCAGATCCTGGCTGGCTGCATAACGCTCACGTCGGATCCCCGTGCTGTGTTCCTCGGAGCGACAGGCGCGACGGAAATTGCCTGGCTGAAATGCGATGCCGCGGCCACGCTGTTGCAACCGGGCGCCGTCCGGGTCGCCGGCAATGCGCTCGATCCCAAGGGCTTCCGCGTGACCACGTGGAACATTCACAAGGAGGCGGATGACGGGTGGGAGCAGGATCTGGCGCGGATCGCACGCGCCGACGATGTCGTCCTGATCCAGGAGGCGGCCCTCGGCCTCTCGTTGATCTCGCTGCTCTCCGACGCAGGATTGCAGTGGGTCATGGCGAGTTCATTTCTCTACGATACGCAAGACATCGGTGTTATCACCGCTTCGCGCGTTTCGCCGGTAGCAAGCTGCATACAGCGTGCCGCGGAACCCTACCTCGCGATTCCCAAATCCGCAGTGATCAGTTGGTTCCCGCTTGCCGGCAGCGCCGAGACGCTTGCCGTCGTCAACATCCATGCGATCAACTTCGATCTTGCGCTTGCCAGCTACCGTGCCCAATTGACGGCGGTGGCGAATGTGCTTGCCCAACATCACGGGCCGATAATTTTTGCCGGCGATTTCAACACCTGGAGCGCCGCGCGCGAAGCGACGGTCGCGGAAGTTCTCTCGCCGCTGGGGTTGAACGAGGTCAGATTGCTGTCCGATGAGCGATCCGTCTTCTTGGGCCGCCATGTGGATCACATGTATGTTCGCGGCCTGCCCTATGCCGACGCGCGAGCCGTTGCCGTCCGATCTTCCGACCACAATCCCGTGACGGTGACATTGCGAATCCCCTAGAAGGCGCATCAGCGGCCAGCTCCAGCGCGACGTTCGGCCGGCGCGCCCAAGGATCAAAAAAAGCGGGCAACTCGGCAAATTCGCAGGTATCTTGCGAAGGATGAGCCCCTACCGATCGATCTTCAGTCCGGCCACGACGCAGCAGCGGCGCGACAACTTCGAGGACTACTGGATCTATAGCCAGGAACACGCAGGCGAAATACTCGAAGGCGAGAAGAATCTCACTCGCAAGAAGGAAGCGTTGGCGCGATTCCGGGATCGCTCGATCCGGGCTCGCAAGCCGCTGGCCGATCCGGACGAGTTTCTACCGGAACTACGTCAAGACGGTGGACGACCCCCGGAGCCTCGACCGCAAGACGCTCCTATTTGCATTCCTGTACAAATTCGCCCGGCACGAGTGGGCCGGAATCTCCGCCGTCTGGGACGGCATTCCCAGCATGGCGCGTTCAAGGTCGACGACCGAAAAGATCAGCCGCTATCACCTGTGCGAGGAGTTCTGCCACATCCGGCTGTTCCAGGAGATGTTCCGCACCATGCAACTCGACCGGATCGAGTGGATCCCTCTGGGGAAATGGATGGGCCGCGTCTACCGGTACCTGCCGAAGTTGCCGGAGTCGACCATGTCGCCGCCGGCCTTCGTGAGCGAGCTCATGGGGTTGACGCTGTACCGCCACCTGGACCGGCTGCTGGACGAAATCCTCGCGGACGAGCCGGAGGCGCGCGACCATATACGCGCCATGTTGCGCGAGATCATGATCGACGAACTTGCCCACACGGGGCAGCGCCGCAATTTCATCGGCCCGATCGGCATGGCTGCCTCACAGCGCATGATCGCGCCAATGTTCCGGATGTTCTACCGGGACCTCCCGGAATCCGAACATCTCCTCGACGTGGACATGATGATCGAGGAGGCCACCGCGTTCGACTACAGCGCGATGGAACCGGACGTCATCGCGGCGAGTTGGGTCCCCTCCTACTGCCGGCGCGAAACCGCCGCTTCCGCTCAGCCCTGAGCGTCGAATGAGGTAGTGCGGCGATAGGCGCGAGAGTGCGCGGGCGCAACCGCCAACGCTACTGACTCACACGCAAAGCAATGGCCGCCCACATGTTGGCGAACATCCCAAAGCTCTTCGCCGCGAGATACTCGTAGGCAAAGTCCTACGACCGAATTGCTCGCGCAGTCCATGGCAATTTCCGATCGTCGGTCTATATTCCCAGTGTCATATTGAGTCGCTGTGACGCCGAGCGGGAACCACCGACGCTCAGCACGCCAGTGCGTGATGTCCAATTGCTTGATCGTTAGGGTAGACAACCATGCCATCACCAAAAGCTAGGGCCTCCGACGCAATTTCTCTTCTCAAAGTCCGACCATCGAAAGGTCGAATCGCTGTTCGCCCGTTACGAGAAGTCCAGGAGCCGGGACGTCAAGGCGAAGCTCGCGCGCGAAATCTGCCTGGAACTTTCAGTGCACACGACGATCGAGGAAGAGTTGTTCTATCCGGCGATCAAAGTGACCGTCGATCCGGACATCAACGATGAGGCATACGTGGAGCACGATGGCGCGAAGGCGCTCATCGCCGAGATCCTGGCAGGGACGCCCGACGATGAATTCTATGACGCCAAGGTGAAGGTCCTCTCGGAACAGATCAAGCATCACGTCAAGGAAGAAGAACAACGCGGCGGCATGTTCGCCCAGGCCAAGGACGACGGAGACGTCGACCTGGTGGCGTTAGGCACAGCTATGCGCGCACGCAAGAAAGTGTTGGCGGCCGAAATGAAGTCCGCAGGTGTGCCCACGCCGACCACTCGATCCATGAAGGGTGTCGCGCTCGAGCATTCGACGCCTGTCGCGTAGGCGTGCGGGCCAAGAGCCTGGAGGAGGGCACGATGAACATGCCGCATGAGCACCGGGTCCAGATTGCCCCGGCGGTTACCGTCGAAGGTTCTGGATCTGCGATTTCGTGGGGCGCCATTCTGGGCGGTGCGACTGCCGCCGCGGCGCTCTCGCTGATACTTCTTTCCTTGGGCGTTGGTTTGGGCTTGTCGTCCATTTCTCCGTGGTCTTACCAAGGTGCATCTGCCACAACGCTCGCCGCGGGGACGATCATCTGGTTGCTCGTCACAGCACTGGCTGCTTCGGGACTGGGAGGCTACATCGCCGGGCGTTTGCGTCGGCAGTGGCACGACGTCAATGGCGACGAGGCGCACTTTCGAGACACCGCACATGGATTCCTCGCCTGGGCGATCGCAACCTTGATGAGCGCCGCCATTCTTTCCTCGACCACTGCGTCAATGTTGAGTGGCGCCGCGAAGGCCGGCGCCGCCGTTGCCACCGCGGCCGGAGCCAGCGTGGCCGCTGGCACTGCAGCGAGCGTCGATCCATCCACTTCGCCGGTCAACTATTTCGTGGACATGATGTTCCGAAGTGGAAAGCCGCTCGACGCGAATCCTGAGATGGCCGCCGGCACATTGCGCGAGGCCCGGAGCATTCTTGCCGCTTCGCTCGCTGGGTGAAATGCCGCAGGGCGACAAGGCCTATTTGGCGCAACTGGTGGCGAACCGTACCGGTTTGTCCCAAGCCGACGCAGAGCAAAGGGTTGCCCAGGTCTCCACAGCTGCCAAGCTGGCTGCGGAAGCCGCCGTTGCCAAGGCGAAGGAGGCGGCGGAGACGGCGCGCAAGGCGGCAGCATATACGTCGCTGTGGGTGTTCATTTCCTTGCTGGTGGGTGCCTTCTACGCATCCCTTGCCGCGACATGGGGCGGCAAGCAGCGGGACCCGCAAGCCTATTTCCGCCGTACTGCCTGACCTAACCTCGGAGGAACATCTTCATGCGATCAGTTCTGTTGTGGCTCATTGGCGTGCCTATTCCAATCATCATCCTCATCGCCCTTTTCGTGCGGTAGGGCAACGGAATTGGCGGACGGATTGACTCCGGCCAGCCAGGCCGGGGACACACGTATCACGACTGGCGAGAAACGCGGTATCCGAGCGCGGCGTCACCGACTTCCACTCAGCAAGGCTTCGTCGTGGCCCCGTCCTCTAAACCGCTCGTCCTCACCCTCCATCTGCAAAGGCTTGCGTCATGCCAGGTTCTGCATCCAAGAAGAAGTCTCCGAGGGCCTCGGCTGTAACGGGTTCGCGCGCAAAGGGGGGCGAGACCCATCAGCAGGTGCCCGATGGGCAAGCGGCCACCGCCTACCTGACGACGAACCACGGCACGCGAATTGCCGACAATCAAAACAGCCTGCGCGTCGGCACCCGTGGGCCTACTCTGCTGGAGGACTTCGTTCTCCGGGAGAAGATCTTTCATTTCGACCACGAGCGCATCCCGGAGCGCATCGTGCACGCTCGCGGCTCGGGCGCCCACGGCTACTTCGAGTGCACAAGAGCGATCCCGGATCTCACGCGCGCAACAGTCTTCGCGAAGAAGGGCAAGCGCACGCCGGTGTTCTGTCGGTTCTCAACCGTCGCGGGATCAAAGGGGTCCAAGGATACGCCGCGCGATGTCCGCGGATTCGCCGTGAAGTTCTACTCGGACGAAGGCAACTGGGATCTGGTCGGCAACAACATTCCGGTATTCTTCATCCAGGATGCGATCAAGTTCCCCGATCTCATCCACGCCGTGAAACCGGAGGCGGACCGCGGATTTCCTCAGGCGGCATCGGCTCACGACACATTCTGGGATTTCGTGTCGCTGATGCCGGAAAGCATGCATATGATCATGTGGGCGATGTCCGATCGCGCGCTTGCCGCGTTCGCTGCGAATGATGGAGGGATTCGGTGTTCACACTTTCAGGTTCGTCAATATCGCGGGCGAGTCACGCTTCGTAAAATTTCATTGGCGGCCGCGGCTGGGAATGCAGTCTACGCTATGGGACGAAGCCGTGAAGATTTCAGGCGCTGATCCGGACTACCACCGTCGAGATCTGTGGGAGGCGATTACGTCTGGGAATCCTCCTGAGTGGGACCTCGGCGTGCAGGTTTTCGACCAGGCATTCGCCGACGCGCAGCCCTACGACGTTCTCGACGCGACCAAACTCATTCCGGAAGAAGACGTGCCTTTGATGTTCGTGGGACGCATGGTGCTGGATCGTTGGCCCGACAACTTCTTCGCGGAGACCGAACAGGTGGCGTTTCTGCCGTCCAATGTGATTCCGGGCATTGATTTCTCGGATGATCCTTTGCTCCAGGGGCGACTGTTTTCATACCTCGACACGCAGAAGTCGCGCCTTGGAACGGCCAACTTTCATCAGATCCCCGTGAACGCGCCAAAGTGTCCCTTCCAGAATTTTCAGCGCGACGGGATGATGCAAACGCAGGTGTTCAAAGGCCGCGCCAATTACGAGCCCAACAGCCTCAGCCAAGCCGGTGAGGAAGGTGGTCCACGCGAAAGCCCGCAGTCTGGATTCGTAAGTGCCGGCCAGGTGGCGGTGGATACCAACCCAATCGCCAAGCTGAGGGTCCGAGCCAACCTGTTTGCGGACCATTACAGCCAGGCGCGCATGTTCTACCGTTCGCAGACTCCCATTGAACAAGCGCACATCGCTTCGGCGCTTGTATTCGAGCTTTCCAAGGTGGAGCTCGAGCACGTGCGCGTTCGAGTCCTGGCCAACCTCCGCAATGTCGACCAGGAACTTGCATCCCGCGTCGCCCGCGGCTTGGCGATGCCGCTGCCGGCGGCGTCGACCCCGGCGATGAAGCCGATCGATATGCGCCCGTCGCCCGCGCTGTCGATCGTGGGGAAGTTCAAGCCGACGCTTTCCGGGCGCAAAGTGGGGATTCTTTTCGATGAGGGCTCGAACAGGAAGGACGTCGAGAGCGTGAAGGCGGCGGTAGAAGCAGCAGGTGGCAAGGCGATGCTCATTGCCCCCAAGGTGGGCGGCATCGAGGTGAAAGGCGGCATCCTGAAGGCAGACGGTCAACTCGCGGGAACGCCGTCGGTGTTGTTCGACGCAGTCGCCCTTGTGCTTACGCGCAAAGCAGCCGCCAAGCTTGCCGACGAGGCCGCGGCGGTCGATTTTGTCCGCGATGCGTTCGGGCACCTCAAGGCGATCGGGTGCACCGAAGACTCGCGTCCATTGCTGGAGAAGGCCGGCGTTGTCGCCGACTCCGGCGTGACGGGGCTGGCCGGCGAATTCGTTCTTGCGGCGGGTACCCGATATTTCGACCGTGAGCCGAAGGTTCGAACCTTGGCATGAGTCGGTGATGGGTGCGGCTGCGGGGAAACAGGGGCGCGATCGAAGCTCCCTTTTGACCGGCCAAACTGGCATGCGTCCTTTTGAAATCATATTGTTTCGCCACGGCGAGGAAACGCTCGGACGCGCTTGACCCCGACCTATCGAGACCGGGCCGCGAACGCGCGGAAAGGCTCGCAACGTATTTGCCCAAGGAATTTGGGGCCCCAGACCTGCTGGTGGCTGCTGCCGCCACCCGATCCAGCGTTCGCTGCTTCCTCACGATGCGGCCTCTCGCAACTTCAACAGGAATGCGGATCTGGACACAACTACGAGCCAATCAGGCCGACCAGCTTGCCGACGCGCTGCTGTCGAACGCTTCCATTGGTGCCAAGAGAGTGTTTGTATGTTGGACACACACCGAGATTCCCGCGCTCGCAAAAGCGCTGGGCGGCAGGCAAGGCGAGTATCCCGACCCATGGGAGGAGTCGACATTTGATCTGGTCCTGCATTTCAAATACCGTGGCCGACGCAGAGTACTGATCGACGTGGTCAAGCAACCGTTCTGATCGCGGTCCCGGCGCCCTGAAAGGGAAGCGGCCGCACGATGGCGGCCGCTCATGTCGTTGATCATTCGCGGGAACTCAGTTCCCTGATCTAAGGCGTCTTCGCGTTTGCCCTGGGGCATATTGCGTTGCTTCGACAGCTTGCGCCGGCGTTGCAGTAAGACGCTGTGAACTTGGAATGCATCAACGACGAGCCCATTGTGGCTGAGCGCTTGCCTTCCCGCCAGTTCGCCGACGCCGAAAAGGTTGTCGGTACGCTTCCTACTTGCCCGTCACGCTATCGCGCCGACCAGGGAATGATCGGCACCGCCGAGATCGC
Organism: uncultured beta proteobacterium; assembly: GCA_963834045.1. GTDB lineage: Bacteria > Pseudomonadota > Gammaproteobacteria > Burkholderiales > Casimicrobiaceae > VBCG01. Next base: position 196,103 of record CAWIAK010000018.1, read on the forward strand.
ATTCATCGGCGAGCCTTCGAGCACGCGCTTGCTGATCGCGACGTAGACCAGGGTGTTACGTTTTGCGTCGAACATCCGGATGACTTTCGTGTTCTTGAAGATCAGCGAGGTGCTCTCGCTGAACACGCTCTTTTCCCGGTCCAGGTTTGGCGGCAGCGTGATCGGGCCGAACTGATGACAGGTGATCGAAAAGCGGGAGGGATCCTCGGCGACGCCGACCGCGCCTTTCCATCCTCCGGTCTTCGCCTGGCTGATGTGACAGGTGACGCCATCAATGTCCGGATCGTTGAACGCCATCACGCACACCTTGTCGTTCGGCGAGAACAGGTGAAAGGTTGTCGAGGTACAGCCGACGTCGTCGGCACGGGCAACAGCGGCGAGAGACAGCAACATCGCTGCCATCGCGCCACGCGAAGCGAGTAACGGAATGGAGGACATGGATAGGGGAGTCGAAGCGACACCAGCCCGCCGAGACTAGGTGCGCGAGCCGCTCCGTCGCTGCCGATTGCTGTACTCGCGAAGCATCAGGAGTTCCTGATGTATCTCGGGTGGGAACCCTTGACGGCCCCCGCGCCGGTCAGTCAACAGCTCATCCAAATGCAGCTGCAGTTCGGTGTCGTCATGCCACACGCGAGCGAGGTCGTTGGCAATTCGCGGAAACCTTTGAAGAAGCGCAAGCGGCTGGATTTCCGAAGGCAGCGTCGCGACCCACCGCGCCGTTGCGGGTAGCTGCTGGTCCAGCGGCTGCCGCCAGCGCCTGTTCCTGGGGTCTGCAATCGATGCCATGGCGCTCTCCAACAGACGTCAATCCGGGCAGATAGGGGGAAATTATGGACCGGCACCGACTGGATTGCATAGTCGGCATTGCCGGACCAGCTCGCGCGTCACCATTGGCGTGCCCGCTATTCGAACTTCGTATGGTCGATGCTGATCGTTTGCGTCGCGAGATAAACCTCGCGCAGGAAGCAGACAAGGCCGCAAATCACCGCCAGCATTGCCGCGACGAAAAGCGCGCCGGCGAGCCCTCTCAGGCTGGTGGCGAAAAACTCTTCCACGAACAACACCACGATAACGAGGCAGACCAGCAACGCCGCTGACGTGCAGTAGTTGATGGACCAGCTGCATACACGCCGGCGTTGCTCCAGATTGCCCATCTCCATGCGCGCCGCTGCCTTGGCATCGGCGTTCATGCTGGGCCAGGTCGTCTCGAAGGTCCGAGCGCGATCAATGATGCGGCCGAGCCGGGTTGCCATCACCCCAAGCAAGCCGGCAATGCCGGTCAGCAGGAAGACGGGCGCGATGGCGAGCTGAATGGCATGGGAGATTATCCCGGTGCTCAGGTCGACGGGCATGGCGTGCGGTCTCTGAACGGCGATCGAGTAGCGAGCTGACGCCTGAATATTGCCACACCGGCAAGTGGTCGTTCGCCGAGAGCCGGCTTCACGGCGGGCTGGCTGAACTGATTGAGCGGCCATCCATTCCCTCCCGGCTTCCGTCGAGAAGTTTTACAAATACGTGTTCTACGTTTCGGGCATTCACAAACTTGTGTAGATAAATCAATCGCCCGCCTGCAAGGTCCAAATTATGCATGCCGTTTAACCCGGCATTGAAAATTGTCCGTCATCGAACGACCCTCAACGAGGAGACCTCTGTGAAGACAACGGAAAACACAGTTCTCGCCGCAGGAATCGCCTTCCTGCTCCTGCTTGCCAGCCCGGATTCACTGGCCGGCCCCCTCGAGGCTGGGCCCAATCTGGTTTCGAATGGCAGTTTCGAGGCCACCACGGACACGACCAGTCCCGGTTTTGACTGGACAATCTCCGGCGCCTTTATCCTGGAGGGCTTCGACTACTTTGTCGACACAAATGCTTCCGACGCTCAAAGCGGGTCACATTCGTTTGCCGGTGGTGCCATCGGAGCGCTCGGCTTCATTTCTCAGGACATCGCCACCGCTATAGGAACGAACTACAACATCCATATTTGGCTCGCGAATTTCAGCGGATTCACTGACGGCACGGCAATTCAAGTCCTGTGGGGTGGGAATGTGGTGTATTCGGCAACCGACATCCTCGGTTCTTCCTATAACGAGATTGTCATCGATCCAATCGCTACGGCGACGACTACGACACTCGCGATTGGCTTGCGGGATGACAGCTTCTTTCTGAATGTGGACGACTATTTCCGTACGGCAAGTCGCGGAGCGCGTGCCCGAGCCCGGCACTCTCGCGCTACTTGGTCTCGGCCTGGCAGGGCTGTCGTTGTCGCGCCGGAAGCAGCAACTGAATCTGCGCCGACTCGGGTCCCGCTCGTCGTGACTCGATGCTTGCTGATGGAGGTCCCCGATGCCGCATTACATCGACGCCATCGTCATTCCCGTTCCCCGTGCCAGCCTGGACACCTACAAGCGCATGTCGGAGGAGTGGGGCAAAGCGCACCTGCGACACGGTGCTCTGTACTACTCGGACTCGATAAGCGACGACGCGCAACCCGGCAAGGTCACGTCGTTTCCGCAGGCCGTGCAACTCAAGGACGGCGAAGTGATTGCGTTGGCGTGGGTCGTGTATCGAAGCAAGGCGGATCGCGACCGCATCGGCAAGGCGGTCATGGACGATCCGCAACTCAAGGATTCGATGGACCCTTCGAAGATGCCTTTCGACGGCAAGCGCATGTTCTGGGGTGGCTTCGAAACCATCATCGGGCTCTCAGCCGGCGGCTGATGCGTTTGGCCGTCGGATGACAGCGGTCGGGCGCGGCCGGGTTGGTTGCCGCGCGGGAGCAGTTGACCCGATTCCGCGACCGAAATTGCCGCGCGCTTGTAAGAATTTTCACGCGAGGGGCGGACGCGCACGGGCATCTTGCGTCGAGTTCATGGACAAGCCGTCGACGAACTAGGTTGCTCGCTCGGCCACCTCAAGCGCGCAGCGAGCATCTCCGCCCGATGCTGCTGCGCGATGGTGAGACAATCGGCCAGCGCGCGTAGCTGATCCAGCGGCGACTGGATCAGCGGACTTGCGCCTCCTTCACTGCCATACCGTCGAGCAGGGTTGTCGACGCCTATCGCAGGCCCGACTCCGTTGGTGCGGATGAGCCAGTCACGACGACTGCGCCGGTCGCGGCGCGCGCGGGTGGAGAATGTCGACGGGCCGTGCGCAGTGAATTGACGTGGATCAATTGATGCGAAGATGTTGCAGCGCCCGTGCTGCCGTGCACCGGGTGTTTGTCCGAAAATGCTGACCGGCGGTTTGGTCTTGTTGCTCGTGACCCCCGGCGGCGGGCGGGGGCACAGCGAGCGGCGCTTCACGATAGACCTTCCAGAGTCCGGGATATGTGCTAATTTCGGCACGGCATTATTTGCGCGAGAAAGTTTATGAGCGAATTGAAGGCACGACACGACGATGGGCGACGTTACCGCCGGGCTGCGGTGTTCGCCGCGCGCCTGCGGATGGTCGCGTTGGCTTTGCTGGTATTGCCTGCGTTCGCGCTGGCGCAGACGGGCGGGGCGCCTAAGGGCAATCCGCGCCTGGCAAGCCTGAATATCGAGATCTGGCCCGAATACGACCGTCCGGCCGCGCTCGTGATCCTGAGGGGCGCGCTGGCGGAATCCGTGAAGCTGCCGGCTGCGGTCACGCTCCGCCTGCCCGCGGCTTCCGGCGGCCCCGGGGCGGTTGCGTACTCCAAAGCGGCGGACGGAAACCTGCTCAACCTGAAGCACGAGAGCGCCAAGTCCGGCGACTTCATCACGCTCAAGTTCGAGGTATCCGAACGGTTCTTTCACGTCGAGTTCTACGAGCCGATCGCGACCGGCGCCGCCGCGCGCGCCTACCGCTACGTGTGGCCGGGCGATTTGGCGGTCGAGCAGGTCACGGTGGTGGTCCAGGAACCGGCCTCGTCGAGCGAATTCTCGGTGGAACCGCGGCTGGAGCGCCTGACCACCGGCCAGGATGGATTGCGTTATCGCCTCGGCGATTTGGGCGCGCTCGACGCAGGCAAGCCGCTGCCGATCGCGGTGCGGTATACCAAGGTCGACGCCAGTCCGTCAAAGCCCAAGGCGATCGAACAGCCCGCGCCGGTGACGGCACCCGCACCTGCGCGACCCATGGCCGCTGCGCCCGTCGCTGCGGCGACAGGCAGCGGATTGCCGAATTGGGCGCTTCCCCTCATCGCCATGGCGCTGCTCGGCCTGCTGGGAGCGATCTTCATTCTCTGGTGGTGGCGGCGCGAATCCGGAGCCGCCAAGCCCGCCACGCAATTCTGCGCGAAGTGCGGCGCGGCGCAGTCTCCAGGCAGCCGCTTCTGCGCGAAGTGCGGCGCGAAAGTCGCCTGACGACCGCCTGCAGGCGTCTCTACGACGCGCGCTCGAGCGAGCGCACGGCGTCCGCGATCTCCTGGCTCATCTTCGCCAGCGCGCGGCTGTGCGCGGCGGCCAGCTGCGTCGAAGCCGGCCGCGCCGGTCGGCTCGCGCAGCGTGGTGCGTCCCGTCTGCGACTTGCCGTCCTTGGTGCGCCTGACGATCCAGACGGCGTTGAGCGTGGCGGCGTCGCCCAGCGCCGAATCGAAGCTTTGCACCTCGATCGCCACGCGGAAGTCCGCGTCCAGGTTCAACGACTGCTGGAATTGCGCCACGCGCTGCGTGCCGAGCATCGTGACGAGGTTTTCGGCCACCACGCGCGAAATGTTGTTCTGCAGCGGCGATGCCCAGCGATTGAATTCATCGACCACCACCTGATTGGGTCCGGTGCTCACGACGATCTGCGGCAGGTCGACGATGGCGGGAATCGAAATGGGACCGACCACCACCGAGATGTTCGACGACATCGCCGCGGGCGCGCCGGCAGGCGCCGGGGCGCGGCTCAGCGTGTAGAGGCGCGACGGTTGGGTCGAGCACGCGGTCGCAAGGACGGCGAGCGCGCACAGGGCGCCCAGGGACGCAATACGGCGCATCACGGTTTCTCCTCTGTCTTGCCCCGGATCAGCATTTCGGGGTGACGTTCGAGATAGTCGACGAGGACGCGCACCGAACGCGCAGCGCGCGTGACTTCCTGCAGCGTGTCGCGCAGGTCCTGCGGCGCCGGGGAATCCTTGCCGTAGAACGTCGAGTCCGTGTTCTTCAGCACGCGGTCCGCGCTGCCGATCGCGGTACGCATGTCCTCGAGCGTCTTCGCCCAGGTCGGGCACCAGCTTCGCATCGACGCCCTTGACGAGCACATCCGCGTCCTTGAGCGTCTGGGTGAGCGACGACAGCGCATTCCGGACCTCGATGCCGATCGCGTCGAGCGGCATGTTGTCGATCTTGGTGAGGATGCTGGACAGCTTCGCCTCGATGTTGGCAAAGCCGCCCGGCACCACGGGCAACTCCAGAGGATCCTTCCCCCAGTCGATTTTCACCTTCGGCGCGTTGGCAACGTATTCGAACGCCACGTACAGCTCGCCGGTGAGGAAGCTGCCGGTCTTGAGCTGCGCCCGCAGGCCGCGCTCTTCCACCATCTGCCGCAGCAACTTCAGCCGGCCGGCGGCATCCAGATTCTGCAGCGACTTGGCGTTGTCGACCTGCTGCCGCTGCGTCATGCGCGCGATCAGCATGTCGGGGAAGAACGTGATCAGCACCCGCGGATGGAAGGTCTTGGTTGCCGGCTCATAGTGCAGCCCGACAGACGTCACTTCGCCGACGCGAAGCCCGTACATCGTCACCGGCGCGCCGATCGACAGACCGCGCACCGACTCGTTGAAGTACAGCACGAAGCGCCGCTCGATCGGGTCCGGCTGCTTCATCGCGGTCAGGCGATTGCGATAGATCGGGAACGAATGATTCTCGGCCGCCGGCGCGGTGATGGTGACAAAGTCCGGCGAGTCGAAGGCCACGCCGCCGGCCAGCAGCGACGCCAGCGACTCGGTACGGACATTGACGCCATCGGCGCCGACCGTCACGTCGATGCCGCTCGCGTTCCAGAAGCGCGTCTCGGCGGTGACATATTTGTCGTAGGGCGCGTCGATGAACACCGTGATGTCCATCGACCGGCCGTCGGCGACCAGGTTGGTGGCCGCGACCTGGCCGACCTGCAGGCCGCGGTAATAGACCGGATCGCCGACGCCCAGCGAACCCAGCTCGCGAGCCTTGAGGATGAAGCGCCGGCCGGGCTGGTCCTTGATCGTCGGCGGTTCGTCCAGGCCGCGGAACGAGCGCGCGTCCTCGGTCGACTTGCCGGCCTGGAATTGGATGTAGTTGCCCGACAGCAGCGTGTTCAGCCCGGACACGCCGCTCAAGGAAATGCGCGGCTCGACGACCCAGAACTTGGCGTCCTCGACCATCAGGCCCGCCGAGTGCTTGGCGATCTTCGCCTTCACCAGCACCTTGGAATAATCCGCGGACAACTCCACCGCCGACACCAGGCCGATGCGCACGTCCTTGTACTTGATGAACGTCTTGCCCGCCTCGATGCCGCTGGCGGACTTGAATTCGATGGTGATGGTGGGTCCCTGGCTGATCACGCGCTGGACGGCAATCCCGATGGCAACGAGGCCGGCAAGGATCGGAATCAGCCAGACGATCGAGAAGCGCATGCGCCGCTTGCGCACGACGACCGCCTGCGGGAGCGTGTCGATGGGGGGTTCGTCAGCCATGGGCAACCGGATGCTGTTCGCCCGAGTCCCAGATCAACCGGGGATCGAACGTTTCCGCCGCGAACATCGTCAGCACCACCACGGCGGCGAAGAACAGCACGCCCGTGCCCGGCGCCACCGACATCAGCGGCGACAATTGCACCAGCGCGACGGTGAACGCGTCGACGAACACGTCGAGCATCGACCAGCGGCCGATGAATTCGACCACGCGATACAGGCGCGTGCGGTCATGATTGTTCTTGATGGAGCCGCGCTGCACCGTAAACAGCAGCCAGGCGAGCGCCGCGAGCTTCCCCAGCGGAATCATCACGCTGGCGACGAGCACGATCAGCGCCAGCGGCCATGATCCGGACGTGTAGAGGTAGGCGATGCCGCTCAGGATCGTGTCGTCCTCCGACGACCCGAGCGTCGTGCTGACCAGCACCGGCAGCAGCATCGCCGGGAAGTAGCAGATCGTCGCCGCGATGATCAGCGCCCAGGTCTTCTGGATGGATCCCGGGCGGCGGAACGCCAGGTGTTCGCCGCAGCGCGGGCAGTAGGTGGCCTCCTCGATGCTCGATGGCCGCGACAGCAGCTGGCACGACTCGCATGACATGAGGCCCAACTGCGCGGCGGTCACGCCCGCGGTCATCGTTGCGCTCATCGCTGTGCCTTGGCGGCAAGCGCTTCGGCGATCGCGAGCTCCGGCATCTCGCCGTCGTACCATTCCAGCCGCTGCCAGATTTCGCGCTCGTCGAAGGTGACGATGATCGCCGGGAACAGCACGACCAGCGCGCCGACGGCGTACATGCCGATTCCCGGCTCGACGGTGGCCACTTCCGCGATCTTGATCAATGCCACGAGGATGCCGAGCAGCATCACCTCCAGCATCGACCACATCTCGAAGTGGTGTATCGAGCGCAGCATCCCGCCGACCCAGCGAGGCACCGGCGACAGGCGCGCGGCGAGCAGCAGCGCGAGCATGTACAGCAGGTAGGCGCCGGGGGCGATCACCGCGCAGATCGCGACCAGGGCGCCGGTAAGCTGCTCGTTTTCGCGCCACATTTCCAGCGCGCCGCCCGCGATCGTCGTGCTCGCCGAGCGGCCGACGGCGGACAGGTCCATCAACGGCGACGTATTGGCCAGGACGTACGCGACGGCCGCCGTGACCGTGAGCGCGAGGCAGAAGCCCTCCGGCCCCACCGGCCGCTTGGCGAGCAGGCTGTCGCAGCGCAGGCAGCGCGACTTGCTCCCCCGGCTCCAGCGGCGAAAGGTGCTGAAGGAGGTCGCAATCGGGGCACGCCACGGTCGACGCGAGGAAGCGCTCGTTCAACGCCGAGCTCCGGTGATGGTTTGCATGGGACGTGGAGGTGACTACGGTGCGCGGCGGACCATTTCCCCGACGATCGCGGTGAATTGCTCCCTGACCTCGTGCTCGACGAATTCCTTCGACATCCCGCCAGCTGCAATAAAGCTGGGCACGATCTCGAGGTGATACACGATGCGCGTGCCCTTGCCGTCGGGCTCGATCAGCAGTGTCGATTCGACGCGCTTCATGCTGCCCTTGAGTCTGCATGGTCTTGATGTTGGTCGGCTGCTTCAGTTCGATCTTCCGCTGGGACGTGTACGGGAACCTGAGGGCTTTGTACCGCGCCACGCCCTTCTGTTCGACGATGACCGCGTTTTCGTCGCGCTTGACCGCCTTGCTCTCCGTGACGTTGGGCACCCACTTCTGGAGATTGTCGAAATCGGTCAGCACGTCCCAAGCGATGTTGGGCGGAGCAGACGTCTGGAAAACGGCGTTCGCGATGTAGGCGTCCCCTTCGAAAGTGACTTCGATGCTCTTGATCGGCGAATCGGCGGCGAGGGCGGGATTGCCGGCCAGCAACACGACCGCGGCCAGCATGCGAAGCCGGCAACGCAGGAACAGCGGCAGCACGGACGATTGGCTTGGGCGCATGAATAGAGTTCTACGGTCGTTGCAAGGAACAAAGGACGGCTCGCCTGCGAAAGACCGCGTGGGTCCGGCGGGGCGTCTTTCGCCGCGATCGTGGTGACCGGCGGATTCTTACCCAAATGCCCGCTGCTGGCAAATTCGCCTGACTTGCGGCGTTCCCGGGAATATTCGGCAGCGTGCGGCGGCTATCTTCCACGGACCGGACTGTGTGCGCAGGCGCATGCTTTTCGCAGGGTCCCGCCACCGGAAATCGCCGTCGTATTGGCGGGGAGCGCGCGTTTGGCGCAAAATGCGCAGTCGGATCGCGGCAACCTTTGATTTCACCCTGATCGTCCATGCGCGGGAACACGATGAACACGATGTCGTATCGGTCGGCCTTCAGGATCATCCTGGGGGCGCTTGCCACAGCTGGTTTGCTCCAGGGTTGCGCTTCGCCGCAAACCGGGGCGGATACGTCGCAGGGCGCCGCGGCCAAAGCTCCCGCCGCCGCTCCCGCGCCGGCCCCTGCGCCCGCCCCGCCACCGGCGCCGGAACTCACGCCGGCCCAGGCCAAGGCCCAGGCGCAGCGCCTGGCGCTCGAAGCGGTCGACCAGTTGCAGAACGGCGACGAGCCCGCGGCGCGGCTCACGCTGGACAAGGCCGTCGCGCTCGATCCGGCCAACGATCTCGTGAAGAAGCTCCAGGAACAGATCAAGGCGGACGCGCAAAAGGAACTGGGGCCCGTCTTCTTCCGTTACACGGTGCAAAAGGACGATTCGCTGTCCAAGCTCGCGCAGCAGTACCTGGGCGACCGTTTCCGCTTCTACATCCTCGCCAAGTACAACGACATGGCAAGCCCCAACAAGCTTGCCGCGGGACAGGTGATCAAGATCCCGGGCCGCGCACCGGCAACACCGCCCGCCGCGGTCGCGCCTACCGCGCCGGCCGCGGAAGCCGTCGCTGCTCCGGCGGCGGCCGAGGCCAAGCCGCGCGACGACGTCGCCGAACTGCTGCAGAAGGGCAAGGAGCTGGAGGCGAAGGGCAATCTCGAAGGCGCGTACGCGGCCTACGCCGACGCCGCGAAGAAGACGCCCGTCAACGCCGAGGCCGTGCGCCGCCGCGACGCGTCGCGGACCGCGCTGCTGCGCAGTCTTGATCGCGAGGGCACGCAGGCATTCCAGCGGCAGAACCTCGATCTCGCGATCACCAAGTGGGATCGCATTCTCGAGATCGATCCCAACAACCAGAAGGCCAAGCTCGAGCGCGAGCGCTGCCTGGAACTCAAGAAGAAGATGGCCGACAAGTTCGGCGGCGCCGCGCCGGCCGCGGCGCCCAAATAGCGGGCGCTATTTCGCGGGCGCGATGTTCTTCAGCTTTTCCTGCGCGGCGCGCGCGTCGCGCAGCCGGGCGGAGGCCTTCAGGTTCTGCGGGTCGTAACGCAAGCTGGTCTCCCACTGCTTGATCGCCAGCGCCACGTCCGTGCGGTACGCGCGTTCCCCATTGCTGTAATACTCGTCGGAAAGCGCGCGGCGCAGCGCCTGCATCTGCGCGTTCCACTCGGGCGTGCTTTCTCCGCGCAGCGCGACGGCCTGCTCGTAGAGCTGGTAGGCCTGCTCGCGGGAACCCTTGGCCTGCAGGTCGCGCGCGCGATCGGCCACCGCGGCGCCTATCTTCTGCCGCGCGGCGCGGTTTCCCGGATTCGCGTCGACATAGGCGCGCAATTCGCGCAGGCCGCCGTTGACGTCGCCGGCACGCAGCATTTCCAGCGGCTGCTCGAGATCGTAGACCGCGCCGTTGTCGGCAGCGCCCGATTTCAGCGCGGCGACGTCCACCGGCCGCAGCTTCTGCGCGCGATCCCCCTGGATGCGGGAGATGCGCTGGCGATCGATGTCGCGCAGCGCCTTCGCGGCCTCGTCATTGTCCGGATCGAGCGCCAGCACACGCAGCATCGCCTGCGTGGCGCGGTCGTTGTCGCCGCTCTTCAGCGCGCCGGCGCCGATCTGCAGTTGTTCGCGCACGCCCTGGCGGATCGCCGCGTTGACCGCGTCCTCTTCGCGCCGGTATTTCTGCTCGCCGGGCGCAAGCAGCACGACAACGTGCCACTGCTGTGCCGCGGTGGCGAGATCGCCCGCGTCGCTGGCCTGCCGGGCCAGCTGCTGATGCTGGGCGATCGCGCGCGTGCGCGCGTCGTCCGCGAAGCTCGCGCGCGGCGCGGCCGGCGGCGGCTCGGTGGCGACCGGCGCCTGCGCGCATGCGGCAAGCAGCGTGGTCATGACAAGCGCCGCCGCGCCGCGCAACCGCTGGTACGCGCTCAATGCAGCGTCGCCTGCGTGAAGGTGGCGAGCTTCGACGCGGAACACGTCGATGCCGTCGCCGCCAAAGACCATGCTCCGGCGCAGCATGAACGGATAGGCGAAGGACGCATTGCCGCCGGGGGTCACGGTGACGCCCGCGCGCACGTTCTGGCGCTTGAGCAGGTCGACGACCGTTTCGTTGACGTCGCCATACGGGAAACGCGTAGGCGACGCTGGCCACCGCGAGACGATCCTGGATCAGGCGGATCGGCATGTCGACCTCCGATCGCAGCCGCTCGCGGTACTTCGCGTCCGTTTCGCCGGGCAGTCGCAGCGTCAGGTTGGCGTGGGTCTTCGAGTGCGGCTGGATGCTCACCAGTCCCGATGCTTCCATCTCCTTCATCTGCGGCCAGGTCAGCGCGTCCGGCGCGCCGACAAAATCGCCGTAGAGAAAGACCGTTGCCGGAAATCCGTGCTTGCGCAGGATCGGAAATGCGACTTCGTACGTCGACCGGTAACCGTCGTCGATCGTCAGCACGACCGACTTGCGAGGCACCGGCTCGCCGCGCTCCAGGAATCCGATCAGGCGCGACAGCGGGATCACCTGATAGCCGTTCCTGGCCAGGTAATCCATCTGCGCCTCGAACGCCGCCGGCGTGACCGCCAGCTGGCTCGGCCGCGAGCCGAAGCGGTGGTAGCAGAGAATGGGGATGGTCAGGTAGCCGTTGGCGTACACGCCGGACGGATTGGCGGCCTTGAGCGGGATGACGACCGTCTGCCCCGATCGCACTTCGTCGATCGCATTGAATTCGGCGATCCACCAGCGTTTGGAGCGATCGCCCAGGTAGCGCTGCGCGAGCGAGCCCAGGTCCTCGCCCGGTCCCGCCACCACGACGGCAAAGGAATCATCGCGCGCGAGCAGTTCGCCTTGTTGCGCGACGGGGACTTCCGGCGCGGCGGCCGGTCGCTGCGGCGCTTCCGCACACGCCGCCAGGATGACCGCAGCAACGATGGCTGCACCCCACGTGACCGCACGCATGCGTCTACGCCTGCTTGGGTGACGCCGACCCGGCCGGTGGCGCGTCCGCTTTTTCGGACACTTTCACCGCCGTCTCGTCCCCCGGCCGCGGCGGGTCGTGGCGCGCTTCGAGCGCGGCGGCCGTGCGGTCGAACTCGGCGTACAGCTCGCCCAGTTCGTCCTTGCGCCGGTCGTTGATGCGGTAGTCGTAGCGGCCGTTCGCGAGCTCGTCGAGGGAATTGCGCAGCACGCGCATCGGACCCGACAGCCCGCGCGCCAGCAGGTACGTGCCGCCACCCACGGCCGCGATGGTCACGAGCGTGAGGATCGCGAGCATCGCCAGCATGAAATTGGCGACCTTGGACAGCGGCGCCTCGTAGATGCCCAGGTGGACCTGTCCGATCTCCTTGCCCTGGAACAGGATGGGTGTCGCGAAGTCGAGCACGTCGCGCCCGTCGGCCAGGCGATAGCTCCCGACCTTGACGTCGGACTTCTCGCTGGACAACGGCTTCGCCGCCAGCGGCACGTATTTCTGGTTGACCTGATCCGCCTGGTTGCTGCCGCGCACCAGTCCCTGGTGATCGACGATCGTGATGGAATTGAAGTCCTGGCGGCCCAGTGTCTCCTGGATGAACACGTCGAGCGCCGTCCAGTCCTCGTCGAGCAGCGGAACGGCGCTCTGCGTGGCGATGAACTTGGCCAGCGAACCGCCGTAGTCCTGGACCTGGTCCATCATCGCCTGGTACTGGCGCTGATAGAGAATCGCGGCGGTCACCGTCATCGTCACCGCGACCAGCGCGACCATCATCAGCGCCCAGCGGATTCCCAGCGGGATGCGGCCGGTTCCCTTCTTGTTTTCCTCCTCGTTCAACTCGCGCGCGACGCCGATCAGCGCGAGCGCCAGCTCCTCGCCCGTCTGGAAGCGCTTTTCCGGCTGCTTCTTGAGCGCCCGTTCGACGATGCGGCGCAGCGTGAGCGGAATCTCCGGACGCAGCTCCTGCACGGACGGCGCCTCGCTCTTGGCGATCTTGTAGGCGACGCTGATCACCGAATCGCCCTCGAAAGGCAGCGAGTTGGTGAGGAGCTTGTACAAGACGACGCCGACCGAGAAGAGGTCCGAACGCGAGTCGACCTTCTGTCCCATCACCTGCTCGGGGGACATGTAGTTGGGCGTGCCCAGCACGTCGCCCATTTGCGTCTGCTGGTTCTGCTCGCCGCCTTCGGGATCGTCGATGCGGCAGATGCCGAAGTCGGCGACCTTCACCGTGCTGGTCTCGTTGATCAGCATGATGTTGCCGGGCTTGATGTCGCGGTGGATGATGCCCTTCTTGTGCGCGTAGTCGAGCGCCCGCGAGAGCTGGATGCCGATCTCGACGATCTCCTTCACCGACAGGACCTTGTCGGTCGCCAGCAACTCGCTCAGCGTCATGCCGTCGATCAGCTCCATCGCGATGTACGGCTTCTTGCCGTCGACGCCGACGTCGAAGATCGTGACGATGTTGGGATGCGACAGCACGCCGGCGGCGCGCGCCTCGCGCAGGAAGCGCAGGCGATACTGGTCGTCGTCGGCGAGCTGCGCCTTCAGCAGCTTGACGGCGATCGTCCGGTCGATTTCCGGGTCGTAGGCCTTGTAGACGCGCGCCATCGCGCCCTCGCCGACGATTTCGCGGATTTCGTACCGACCTAGTTTTTCCATCGGGTCCAAGCTCCTTCGGTTCGCCAGCCGCCCCAAAAGCGTGCGGTCAATGCGTTGAACATACCGTGGCACCCACCTGTCCGCAAGCCCGGCGCATGCTGTTGTACTATACTTTCCAATTTCCCGTCACACGCCGGCATGGATTCCGTTCCCCGAAAACTTGCCATACTTTTTGCCGATGTCGCGGGCAGCACCAAGCTCTACGAGACACTGGGCGATGTCGAGGCGCTGGCGACGATCGGCCGCTGCCTCGACGTCATGAAGAGCCGTCTGCGACGAGCACGGCGGACGCATCGTCAAGACCATCGGCGACGAGGCGATGGCCGTGTTCCCGCTGCCGGCGAATGCCGCCTATGCCGCGATCGCGATGCAGACGCAGATCTCCGCGATGCGCACGAGCGCCGGCGCGCCGCTGGCGATCCATGTCGGATTCCATTTCGGTCCGGTCATCGACGACAATGCCGACGTCTTCGGCGACGCGGTCAACGTGGCCGCGCGGCTGTCTTCGCTGGCCAAGGCCGGGCAAACGCTCGCTTCCGCCGAAACCGTCGAAGCGCTTTCGCCCGCGCTGCGTTCCCGCACCCGCGATCACGATGCGCACACGGTGCGCGGCAAGCTGGTCGACATCCAGACCTTCGAGTTGATCTGGCAGGAGTCCGAGGAAGAACTGACGGCGCTGTCGACGCGGCCGGCGATCAGGCCCGTGGGCCTCAAGCTGACGCATGGCGCGCGCGAACTGGATCTTGACCAGAACTCGCCGCCGATCACGCTTGGACGCGATGCGCAAAACGACGTCGTGATCATGGACCGGAAGGCCTCGCGCCTGCACGCGCGCATCGAGCGCCGGCGCGACAAGTTCGTCATCGTGGACGTGAGTTCCAACGGCACCTACTGCACGATGGACGGCGAGTCCGAGATCATATTGCGGCGGGAGGAACTCATCCTGCGCGGCAGCGGGCGCTTGAGCTTCGGCCACCCGTCCGAGGACAACATGGGGGAGGGCGTCGAGTACGTCTGTCTCTAGGCGTGCCGGACCTGCATCCCGGTGCCCGACCGCGCTTCGTCAGCGCGGTGCCGCGCCCGAGGGCTTCGCCGCGGCGAGCGCCCGTTCCAGCACCCGCACCACATGCAGCGCCTGGCGGCGGTTCGCGCCGCGCATCCCGTCGTCGATCTGGTGCCGGCAGCTCGTGCCGTCCGCGACGATGAGCGTATCCGCGGCGGCGGCCCTGATGGCCGGCAACAGCGACAACTCGGCCATGCGCATCGAGACGTCGTAGTGCGCGGCCTCGAAGCCGAAGCTCCCGGCCATGCCGCAGCAACTCGATTCGATCAGCTGCACGTCCAGTCCCGGAACCAGCTTCAGCACGGCCAGCGCCGGCGACAGCGCGTCGAATGCCTTCTGGTGGCAATGGCCGTGGAGCAGCGCGCGCGATTCCGGCAATGAGCGCGAGCGGCAGGTCGAGCCGTCCGGCGCGAAGCTCGCGCGCCAGGAACTCCTCGATCAGGAATGTGCTTTCGCTGAGCCGCCGTGCTGCGTCGCCCATTCCCATGACGAGAAACTCGTCGCGCAGCGTCAGCAGGCACGACGGCTCCAGCCCGACGATGGCGGCGCCACGCGCGACGTGCGGCGCCAGCGCGGCCACCACGCGCCGCGCCTCGTGCTTCGCTTCGTCGACCAGACCCGCGCCGAGGAACGTACGTCCGCAACACAGCGGTCGATCCGGTTGCGCGTCGTCCGCGGCGGCGCGCGCGACGTGCACGCGGTAACCGCCGGCGCGCAGCACGGCAACGGCGGCACGCGCATTCTCCGGCTCGAAATAGTTGGTGAAGGTGTCGACGAAAAGCACGACGTCGGCTGCTTCGTCTTCCCGCTGGCGCTGACGTGGCGTCGCGCCGAAGAAAGGTATCGCGGCGCCAGCGCGGCAATGAGCGTTGCCTGGCGACGCCCAGCCATTTTTCACCGAGGAACTTCGCTCCCGGCACGACGTCGCGCAGATTGGACAGCCAGGGCATCGCCGCCGCCCGCGGCGCCCAGTGCGGCAGGCGGGCGATCATGCGTTCGCGCCGCGTGAGCCCGTGCGCGCGCTGCCAGTGGTGCATGAACTCGATCTTCATCTTCGCCATGTCCACGCCCGTCGGGCAGTCGCGGCGGCATCCCTTGCAGCTCACGCAGAGGTCGAGCGCATCGCGCACCGGCTGCGACGCGAAGTCCGGTCCGAGCTGGCCGGACAACGCCAGGCGCAGCGTGTTGGCGCGGCCGCGCGTCAGGTGCGCCTCGTCGCGGGTGACGCGATAGCTCGGGCACATCGTTCCGGCATCGAACTTGCGGCAATGGCCGTTGTTGTTGCACATCTCGACGGCCTTGGCGAAGCCATGCGCCGGATCGCCTCCGGTGCCCGGCGCCGACACCGTTTCCGTGAGCGGATCGTTCTGCACGTTCCACGCCGACCAGTCGAGTGCGGTGGCGACCGGCAGCGTGCGGTAGCCGGGAGGAAAGCGGAACAGCGACGCGTCGTCCATGCGCGACGCGCGCACGATCTTGCCGGGATTCATCAGTCCCGCCGGGTCGAACAGGTCCTTGATCTCCTCGAACGCACGCGTCAGGCGCGGACCGAACTGCCATGCGACCCATTCGCTGCGCACGAGGCCGTCGCCGTGCTCGCCCGAGAATGCGCCCTTGTATTCGCGCACCATGGCGCTCGCTTCCTCGGCGATGGCGCGCATCTTGGCCGCGCCGTCGCGGCGCATGTCGAGGATCGGGCGGACGTGCAGCGTCCCGACCGACGCATGCGCGTACCACGTTCCCCGCGTGCCGTGCTTGCGGAAGATCTGCGTCAGGCGGTCGACGTAGTCCGGCAGATGCGCCAGCGGCACCGCGCAGTCCTCGATGAACGACACCGGCTTGCCGTCGCCGCGCAGGCTCATCATGATGTTGAGGCCGGCCTTGCGCACGTCCCACAGCGCCTTTTGCGCGGCGGCGTCGGTCATCCGGACGACGCTGCCGGGCAGGCCCAGGTCGCCCATCAGCGCGACCAGGTCATCGAGCCGCCGCGCGGGGTCAGTCCGCGTCGTCGCCGGTGAACTCGACCAGCAGGATCGCCTCCGGTTCGCCGACCAGCGCGGCGTCGATCACCGGCCGGAACGCGGGGTTGGCGCGCGACGAGGTCGATCATCGTCCGGTCGACCAGCTCGACGGCGGAGGGTCCGAGTGCGACCAGGTGCCGCGCGCATTCCATGGCCCGGTACAGCGACGGGAAGTTGACCACGCCCAGCGTGCGGTGCGCCGGCAGCGGGCACACCTTCAGCGTGAGTTGGCGGGTCCAGGCCAGCGTGCCTTCGCTGCCGACGAGCAGGTGCGCGAAATTCACGCTGCCGTCCGCGGTGTAAGGGCGCTCGCTTTGCGGGTTGAACACGTCGATGTTGTAGCCGCCGACGCGACGCATCACCGTTGGAACGCGCAGCGCAATCTCGTCGCGCTCGCGCGCGCCGATGGCGCGCAGCCGCTCGAGAAGCGCGCGCAGCGGCGCCGGCGCGGACGCCATTTCCGCCTCCGGACCCAACCGCGCCTGCGTGCCGTCGGAGAGCAGCGCATCGACGGCATGGACGTTGTGCACCATGTTGCCGTACGCGATCGAGCGCGACCCGCACGAATTGTTGCCGGCCATGCCGCCCAGCGTGGCCTGCGCCGACGTGCTGACGTCGACCGGAAACCACAGGCCGTGCGGCTTCAGCCATGCGTTGAGCTGATCCAGCACCACGCCGGGCTCGACCGTGACGGTCATCGCGTCCTTGTCCAGCGCGACGATGCGGTTGAGATGCTTGCTGTGGTCGATCACCAACGCGGCGCCGACGGTCTGCCCGCACTGGGAACTGCCGGCGCCTCGCGGCAGCACCGGCACGCGCAGGTCGCGGCAGACGCCGAGCGCAGCCTCGACGTCGGCGGCGCTGGACGGGACCAGGACGCCGACTGGCTCGACCTGATAGATGGACGCGTCGGTCGCATAACGGCCGCGCGACGCCGGATCGAACATGACCATGCCCGCGACGGCCCGACGCAGGCGCGCCGCGAGATCGGCATTGCCGCGGCTCGGCTGGAAAAGCAGGGGCTGCGGCGTGGGGGCGTTCAAGGGTGGGCGCTGCAAGTCGGGGGAGGGAACGGCGATCGGCGCGGTACGCGCGCTGGCGCGCCACTGCCGCATCGGCCATGCTATTTTGTAGACCCGACAGGTGCCGCGCAAGCCTTTTCCCAAGCGCCGATCATCGAGGCTCCCCATGCTCAAGCTCGACAGCCATCCCTCCGGCCGCCATTTCCTGCAGATTCCCGGGCCGACCAATGTGCCGGACCGCGTGCTGCGGGCCATCGACCACCCGACGATCGACCATCGCGGGCCCGAATTTGCCGTGCTCGGCAAAACCGTGCTCGCCGGCATGAAGAAAGTGTTCCGGACCGACGCCGACGTGGTCATCTATCCGTCATCCGGCACCGGCGCGTGGGAGGCGGCGCTCGTCAATACGCTGTCGCCGGGCGATCGCGTGCTGATGGCCGAGACCGGGCACTTCGCGACGCTGTGGAAGCGCCTCGCCGAGCGGCTCGGGCTGGTCGTGGAATTCATTCCGGGCGACTGGCGGCACGGCGCGCCCGCCGCGCAGATCGAGTCGCGGTTACGCGCGGACGTTGCGCGCTCGATCAAGGCCGTGTGCGTCGTCCATAACGAAACTTCAACCGGCGTGACGACCCATGTCGCCGACGTGCGCGCGGCCATCGATCGCGCGTCCCATCCGGCACTGCTCATGGTCGACACGATTTCCTCGCTCGCGTCGATCGACTACCGGCATGACGAGTGGGGCGTCGACGTGAGCGTCGCGGGGTCGCAAAAGGGGCTGATGCTGCCGGCGGGATTGTCGTTCAACGCGATCAGCGCCAAGGCGCTCGCTGCGGCAAAGTCGGCGCGGCTGCCGCGTTCGTACTGGGACTGGGGCGACCAGCTGGCGATCAGCGCGACCGGTTATTTTCCCTACACGCCGGCGACCAACCTTCTCTATGGCCTGCACGAGGCGCTGGACATGCTGCTGGCCGAAGGTCTGGAAAACGTCTTCGCGCGCCACGAGCGTCTGGCCGAGGCGACGCGGCGCGCGGTGCGCGCGTGGGACCTGGAGATTCTGTGCGCGGACCCCGCCGAATACAGCGCCGCGCTGACGGCGGTGATGATGCCGGAAGGCCACAACGCGGACGCGTTTCGCAAGATCGCCCTCGACCGCTTCAACCTTTCGCTCGGCCAGGGCCTGGGCAAGCTGTCGGGCAAGGTGTTCCGCATCGGGCATCTCGGCTACTTCAACGACCTCATGCTCTGTGGCACGCTCGCGGGCGTTGAAATGGGCCTCGAACTGGCTGGTGTTCCGCACCGCAAGGGCGGCGTGCTGGCGGCGACGGATTACCTGGCCGCGTCGGCGGCAACCGGGCTGGCACGGGCGGCCTAGGGCAACCTGGCAGCGCGCAATTTCCAATAACCAAGGAGGAAACTGGCATGAACCGATTCGTGAAGACAACAAGCGTTGCGCTGGCGATTGCGCTGGCGAGCGCGCCGGTCGCGGCGTGGGAGCCCACGAAGCCCGTCGAGATCGTGGTCGCTGCCGGTGCCGGCGGGGCTTCCGACCAGATGGCGCGCATGATGCAGGCCGCGATCCAGAAGAACAACCTGATGAAGCAGCCGGTGGTCGTCTCGCTGAAGGGCGGCGCGTCGGGAGCCGAGGCGCTGATATACATGAAGTCGAGCGAAGGCGACCCGAACAAGGTCCTCATCGCCTATTCGCTGATCTACATGCTGCCCCTCGCCGCCAAGATTCCCTTCAACTGGCGCGACCTGACGCCGGTTTCAGTCATCGCCATGGACGAATTCGTGCTGTGGGACAACGTGACGCTGCCCTACAAGTCGGTGAAGGAGTTCGTGGCGGCGGCGAAGGCCGCCGATCCGCCGTTCAAGATGGGCGGCACGGGCAGCAAGCGCGAGGATCACGTGCTCACCGTCTTCATGGAAAAGAAGACCGGCGCGAAATTCGCCTACCTGCCGTACAAGTCCGGCGGCGAAGCCGCCACGCAGCTGGTCGGCAACCACACCGCGGCCAACGTCAACAATCCTTCGGAGAATCTCGAGGTCTGGCGCGCCGGCCAGGTGCGCGCGCTCTGCGTGTTCGACAAGGAGCGCATCGCCTACAAGACCAAGGTCACCGACACCATGTCGTGGAACGACATTCCGACGTGCAAGGAAGAAGGGCTCGACGTGCAGTACCTGATGCTGCGCGCGATGTTCCTTCCCGGCAAGGTGACGCCCGAGCAGACCGCGTTCTATGTCGATTTGTTCCGCAAGCTCACGCAGACCGCGGAATACAAGGAGTACATGGAAAAGCAGGCGTTGAAGCCGGTCTTCCTCACGGGCAAGGACATGCTGACGTTTCTCGAGGAGGACGACACGCTGAACAAGGGCCTCATGACCGAGGCCGGCTTTGTCGCCCCCTAGCTTGGACGAAATCGCCGTAGAGGATCCGACCGCGCCGGAGCCCGATTCGCCGGCGGTGGCGACCACGCGCACGGCGGAAGTGGTCGTGTACGTGCTGCTGCTCGCGCTGGCGCTGCTGCTGGGCTTCGACAACTGGCGCAGCGGCATGGGGTGGGCGAAGGATGGCCCGCAGTCGGGCTACCTGCCGTTCTACCTGTGCGTCATCCTGGCCGGCGCCTCCGTGTTCGGGCTTGGCAGCGCGCTGCTCAAGCGCACGGCAAGCTTCCCGGACCTTCGTCACGCGCGACCAGTTGCGGCGCGTGACGCAGGTCTTCGTCCCGACGCTGCTCTTCTGCGCGGCAATGCAGTGGCTCGGGCTCTACGTCGCGAGCTTCCTGCTCGTCGCGGGCTTCATGCGCTTCATCGGCCGCATCGCGTGGTGGAAGTCGCTGCTCACCAGTTTCGTGTTCGCGTTCGCGATGTTCGCCACGTTCGACATGGCGTTCGACGTCATCATGCCGAAGGGGCCGATCGAAGCGCTCTTCGGTCGCTAGGAAGCCGACGCGATGGAGGCCCTCACGCTGCTGCTCCACGGCTTCGCCGTGCTGCTGACCTGGAAGACGCTGACGCTGATGATGATCGGCCTCTTGCTCGGCGTCTTCGTCGGCGTGCTGCCGGGCTTGGGCGGTCCGAACGGCGTCGCGATCCTGCTGCCGCTCACCTTCACGATGGACCCGACGTCCGCGATCGTGATGCTTTCCTGCATCTATTGGGGCGCGCTGTTCGGCGGGGCGATCACGTCGATCCTGTTCAACATTCCGGGAGAAGCCTGGTCGGTGGCGACCACGTTCGACGGCTATCCGATGGCCCAGCAGGGAAAGGCCGCGGAGGCGCTGACCGCGGCGTTCACGTCGTCGTTCATCGGATCGCTCGTCGCGGTGATCCTGATCACGTTCCTGGCGCCCCGTATCGCGAGCTTCGCATTGCGCTTCGGTCCGCCGGAATTCTTCGCCGTCTATTTCCTGACGTTCTGCTCGTTCGTCGGCCTGGGCCGCGAGGAAAAGCACAAGACGCATCATCTCCATGGCCCTCGGCCTGCTGCTGGCCGCCATCGGCATGGACACGGTATCCGGGCAGTTGCGCATGACGTTCGGCTTCGACCCGCTGTTGCGCGGCGTCAATTTCCTGGTGGCGGTGATCGGGCTGTTCGGCATCAGCGAGATCCTGCTGACGATGGAGGAACGGCTGGCGCTGCGCGGCCATTCCGCGAAGATCAGCCTGCGCGTCGTGCTGAAAGTCTGGAAGGAGATGCCGCGTTACTGGCTCACGCTGTTGCGATCGTCGGCCATCGGCTGCTGGCTCGGCATCACGCCCGGCGGCGCGATCGCGGCATCGTTCATGGGCTACAACCTCGCCAAGCGATTCTCGAAGGATCCGGCGAGTTTCGGCAAGGGCCGCATCGAAGGCGTGTTCGCGCCCGAAACGGCGGCGCATGCGTCGGGGACGGCGGCGTTGCTGCCGATGCTGGCGCTGGGCATCCCCGGATCGGGCACCGCGGCGATCCTGCTCGGCGGCCTCATGGTCTGGGGACTCAATCCCGGCCCGCTGCTGTTCGTCGAGCACAAGGACTTCGTATGGGGACTCATCGCGTCGATGTATCTCGGCAATATCGTCGGGCTGGTGATCGTGCTCACCACCGTGCCGATCTTCGCGTCCATCCTGCGCATCCCGTTCGCGGCCGTGGCGCCGATGATCCTGGTGTCCTGCGCCATCGGCGCCTACGCCATCCAGAACGCCATGTTCGACGTCTGGCTGATGCTGTTGTTCGGCGTCGTCGGCTATGTGTTCAAGAAGATCGGCGTGCCGCTTGCGCCGTTCACGCTGGCGCTCGTCCTGGGCAACGCAGCGAGGACGCGTTCCGCCTGGCGATGATCGGGGCGGGCGGCGACATGCGCGTCTTCTGGTCCAACGGACTGGTCGGCTCGATCACGACGCTGGCGTTCATCCTGCTGTTCTGGCCGCTGCTGAGCCGCATCTTCGCCGGCGCGGCGCGGTTGCGGCGCGCGGCCGGGTCCTGACGTCGCGGCAGCGATACTGCAGCCGAACGCCTATTCCAGCCGAATCTCGCCGTCGAACGCGACATCGAGGTTGATTCCCGCGACGCGCAGCGTCACTTTGGCGGGAAGGACTTCGGTGCCCTTGGCGGCGCCGCTGGCAATCGCCTTGGCCACGGCCTGCTCGATCTCGCGCTGCGAGTTGACGCCGACCATTTTCAGGAACTTGCGAATGCTCAGGTTGAATGTCTCTTCGTTCATGGGGATCTCCGGTATGTGGACGGCTGGACGAATCGTCAAAGCCGCATGATGGACGAGTTTCCGTCCAGGCTGTACCCCCACGAATCCTGCTTCCCTGGCTCGCTCCTTGCCTTGATGCGGCGTGATGGCTTGTCCCTGGCATCGCTCCGCGGCGTCCGCGCCTGCGTCGCGGCGGCAAGTCCGGCCACGACGAGCATTCCGATGCAGACAGCCAGCGCGGCGGCGGCGACGTAGGGCTCCTGGGTCCGCTGCGCGACGAATATTGCGCCCGTGCCCCACGCAATGACCGCGGGATAGACGAATTCGCTGTAGCGGAGCGCCACGTATCCTCCTGCCAAAACTGCGATCGCAAGAAATGCGGCAGTCAGTTCGTCCGGCGCCAAGGCATTGGTCGCCAATCGGCCGCCGGCATTCATCCACTGGGCGAGGGCGATGCAGCAGCGCGATGGTCATTGCGCCGAAATAGAGACTGAACGGGACGCGCAGCCAGAGCGAATGCCGGCTCGGTGATTCCGACGCCGCGCGCGCGAACATGGCCGCACCCAGCGCGACGCCGGCGGCAACCAGCGCCATCGACAGTCCGATCTCCCGATTCTTCGCCGCGACGATCCAGAACGACACGAGAACGCTGGCCCCCGCGAGCGGGGCGACCAACGCGGTGTAGATGCGCCTGCGGCGCCGGCTTGGCCACAGGGCGACCATGTAGAAACCCAGGATCGCGACCACCAGAAGCGCGGACATCGCCTTGACGAAACTGGCCGGCACGAACGTGTAGCCATACTCGGCCATCGCCTCGGCCATTGTCGGGGGTTCCCCGATCCTGCTGTAAACGACGAGGAAAGCGAGGTTCGCCGCGACGACGATCAGCGTAGTCCAGCGCAACAGAGTCGACGATGAAGGTGCGCCCGCAGTATTGGACATGACCACTCCAATCTGTTCACTACACAATGCGTAGTATGCCACGGGCAGTGGCCGCGCGTGAAAGTCGGTACACGAACGTCCGATACCGTACCCATTTGCCTGGGGAGAGGCGGTGCGCGGGGTCGGAACGCAACGCGATCCAACCCCGCTGCTCAGGCGCTTCTGGCCCGCCGCGGAAAATTTCCCGGCCTGGTAGTCCTGCACGGCCGCGATCAGCTCGTCGCGCGTGTTCATGACGAACGGTCCATGTTGCGCAATGGGCTCGTTCAGCGGCAGCCCGGCGATCAGCAACGCGCGCGCCGGTTCCGTCGCGCGCAGCACCACGCCGTCGCTGTCCGCGGCGTTCTTCAGGATCGCCATCCGTTGCGCCGGCACGCGCGTGCCGGCGATTTCCACGGCGCCGCGATAGACGTAGACGAACGCGTTGAACTTCGCCGGCATCGCCTGCGCGAAGGTCGCCCCCGCCGGCAGATGCAGGTCGAGGTAGAGCGGCTCGGTGACTTCGCGTTCCATCGCGCCGCTCACGCCGTGGCTGCGCCCGGCGATCACGCGCGCGGCCACGCCGTCGGGCGTGGTGAATTCCGGGATCTCCGCGCTTTGAATGTCGCGATACCAGGGCGCGCGCATCTTGTCCCGCGAGCGCAGGTTGAGCCAGAGCTGGAAGCCCTCCATCCGGCCGTCGGCCTGCTCGGGAAGTTCCGAGTGGACGATGCCGCTGCCGGCGGTCATCCACTGCACGCCGCCGTTGCGCAGCAGGCCCTCGTGGCCGAAGCTGTCGCGATGGCGCATCTGCCCCGCGATCATGTACGTCACGGTTTCAAAGCCGCGGTGCGGATGATCGGGAAACCCGCCGATGTAGTCCTCCGGGTTGTCCGTGCCGAAGGCGTCCAGCATCAGGAACGGGTCGAGCCGCCGCTGGAATTGCTGCGTCAGCACGCGCGTGAGCTTGACGCCCGCGCCGTCGGACGTAGCCTGCCCGGTGACGAGCTGCTCGACGGCACGCGGACGCGTGACGGTTTCGGGTTGCAGCGCGTTGGCGATCGTCGTGGTCATGCAGGTCTCCTTCAGTGAAATGCGAGATTGCCTGGTCGCGGGTCGGACGGCCGTTCAGCAGCCGCCCTCATGCGGCCGCCTTCATGCTGCCGTCCTCATTTTGCGAACCCTCATTTGCGAATAATTCCTCGATTTGCGAACGCGCCGACGCAAGTGCATTCTGCTCGGCCTCCAGCACCCATCGCCAGGCCTTCCGCATAGACGAACTGCACGTCGTTCATGCCCAGGAACGCGAAGATGGTCCGCAGATAAGGCACCTGGGTGTCGGCGGGCGTGTTGCGGTACTTGCCGCCGCGGGTCAGCGCCACGTAGACCTTCTTGCCCTTGAGCAGTCCTTCCGGCCCGTTGGCGGTGTAGCGAAACGTCACCTGCGCCCGCGATATCGCGTCGATCCAGTTCTTCAGTTGCGCCGGGACGCCGAAGTTGTACATCGGCACGCCCAGCACCACCACATCTGCGGCCTGGATTTCGGCAATCAAGGCATCGTCCAGCGCGACGCGCGCATTGTGTTCCGGCGTGCGCTGGTCGGCGGGCGTGAACAGCGCCTGCAGCGTGGATTCGTCGAGCGGCAGGTGCGGCGTGCGGGAAAGGTCGCGCACGGTCAGCGTCGCGCCCGGATTGTCGGCCCGGATGCGCGCGACCAGCGCTTGCGCCAGTTTCGTGGAATGGGAAGCTCTCGATCCGGGCGCTGGAATTGACTTGCAGGATGTTCATGGCCGTTCCTTCCAATTGACGTTGACGATGGATTGACTATAATTGTCCCGAATATAATTATTAAGATGCATAAATGGATTACATTGTTGCTGTGATGGAACAATAGAATGGATGCCGGGTTGGAACCGAATGACTTGCTGCTGTTCGCGCGGGTGGCGGACGAGGGCAGCTTCACCCGCGCGGCCGAGCGGCTGGGGCTGCCGAAATCGACGGTCTCGCGGCGCCTGTCGGCGCTGGAAGCCCAGCTTGGCGAGCGGCTGCTGCTGCGTACGACGCGCAAGCTCTCGGTCACCGACTTCGGACGCAGCGTGCTCGAGCACGCGCACCAGGTCGTGGCGGAGGTCGAGGCGGCGACGCAGCTCGCCCAATTCCGCCAGGTCCAGCCCAGCGGACGGCTGCGCGTGTCGATGCCGGGCGACTTCGCCACGCTGGTGATGGGCGCGGTGCTCGCAGACTTCATCGCCAAATTCCCGGCAATATCGCTCGAAGTCGATCTGTCGCCCCGGCGCGTCGACCTGATCGGCGAGAACTTCGACGTCGCCATCCGGATGGGCGATCTGCCCGACGACGCGACGCTCGCCGCCCGCCGGCTGGCCGTGTTTTCCGCGAGCCTGTATGCGGCACCCCACTATCTGGCGCGACGGGGCGTGCCGTCGGAGCCCGAGGCGCTGATGGAGCACGATGCCTTGCGGCTCCTGCTGCGCACGGGCGAACCCATGACCTGGGTGCTGAATCGCGGCGACGAACGCTGGGAGGGCATTCCTCCCGGCCGCGCGACCGCCAATTCGCCTGAATTGCTGATCCGGCTGGCCCGGTCCGGTGCCGGTATTGCTATAGTGAGCGATCACTTCGCAGAGCCCTACATCCGCAGCGGCGAACTGGTCCCGGTGCTGGCCGACTGGAGCCTGCCGCCTGCGTCGGCCTGGGCGGTCTTTCCCGGCCGGCGGCTGATGCCGGCCCGGACGCGCGTCTTCCTGGACGCGCTGCAGGCGGAGTTCTCCGGTCCGCGCTGCCAGGCCGAACAGGAGCGGGTCGAAGCGACGAAAAGGGAAGTTCGCGCCCGGAAGGGCACCACCACGCCGAGGCCGGCATGACTTTTCTAGCGCAGGCAGCGATCTTCCTGGGCACCGCGGTCGTCGTCGTTCCACTGTTCCGCCGCCTGAAACTGGGCGCGGTGCTGGGCTACCTTGCCGCGGGAGCGATCATCGGCCCGTGGGGCTTGGGCGTCGTGCCGCACGCGGAAGCGACGCTGGACTTCGCGGAATTGGGCGTCGTCCTGCTGCTGTTCCTGGTCGGACTGGAACTGGAACCCTCGCGTCTGTGGGCGTTGCGGCAACCGGTGTTCGGACTGGGCGGCGCGCAGGTGCTCGTCACCGGCGTGGTGCTGACCGGCATCGCGCAATGGCAGGGACTCGGATGGCAGGCGGCGACGGTCGTGGGCTTCGGCCTGGCGATGTCGTCGACGGCGATCGTGCTGGCGTGGCTCGGGGAGCGCGGCGAATTGAGCAGCCCGAGCGGACGCCGCGCATTCGCGATCCTGCTGTTCCAGGACCTGGCGGTGATTCCGCTCATCGCGTTGTTGCCGCTGCTGGCGCCGGAGCGGACCGGCGCGGCCAACCCGTGGGCGCTTGCGGCGAAGGGCGTGGCCGCGATCGTGCTCGTCATCGTCGTCAGCCGCGTGCTCGTGCGTCCGCTGCTGAAGATCGTCGCGCGCTTCGGCGGACGCGAGATCTTCACCGGCGCGGCGTTGCTGGTCGTGCTCGGCGCCGCGTTGCTGATGGAGGAGATCGGCCTGTCGATGTCGCTCGGCGCGTTTCTCGCCGGCGTGCTGCTGGCCGATTCGGAATTCCGGCACGAGCTCGAGGCCGACGTCGAGCCGTTCAAGGGATTGCTGCTCGGCCTGTTCTTCATGGCCGTCGGGATGAGCGCCAATCTCGCGTACCTGGCGGCGCATCCGTTACCGGTGCTTGCGGCGGCGGTCGGCCTGATGCTGGCGAAGGCCGCGCTGCTCTGGGCAATCACGGGCACGACGGGCACCGGCAACGAGGACGCGCAACGGATCGCAGTGCTGCTGGCGCAAGGCGGCGAATTCGCGTTCGTGCTGTTCACGGCGGCGCAGGCCACGGGAATCCTCGGCGGCGAAACCGCGCAGTTCCTCGTGCTGGTGGTCACGGTCTCGATGCTGCTCGCGCCGCTGTCGTTCGTCGTGCACGAACGATTGCTCGAGCGCTGGCTCGAACGCAGGAAACCGCCGGAGTTCGATCTCATCGACGGCCCGGGCAACCCGGTGATCATCGCCGGCTACGGACGCTACGGGCAGATCGTGTCGCGCGTGCTGCGCATGGCCGGCATACCGTTCACCGCGCTCGAGGTCAGCTACCAGCAGGTCGACTTCGTGCGCAAGTTCGGCAACAAGGTGTACTACGGCGACGCGTCGCGGCTGGAACTGCTGGAATCGGCCAAGGCGCGCGACGCCAAGCTGTTCGTGCTGGCCATCGACGACGTCGAGGCGTCGGTCAAGACCGCGGCGCTGGTGCGCAAGCACTTTCCCGACCTGCCGATCCTGGCGCGCGCGCGCAATCGCGTGCATTACTACCGGCTGCGCGACCTCGATATCGAGGCGATCGAGCGCGAGACGCTGCTGTCGAGCCTGGAAACGGCGCGGCAGGCGCTGGAACAACTGGGACTCGACCCCGCGCAGGCATCGCGCGCCGTGCAGCTGTTCCGCGAACACGATGCGCGCCAGCTCGATGCGCAATACGCGGTGCGCCAGGACGAGGCGCAACTGATCCAGACGGCCGCGCAGGCGGCCGCGCAGCTTCAGGAACTGTTCGAGTCGGACGTCAAGGCGGAAGCGCCGAACGCGCGGACTTCGCTACCGCAGCGCGGATGACGCTCCGGCGCCGTTCCTTGTCCGCGCAAACGCCAGACCTGCCATGCGGCGCCTGCCAGGAACAGCAGGAACAGGACGCCGGCCGCGGTCTGGAGTTCGGGCGCCTCGGCGCTGGCAAGCAGCGGGTGGCCGAGCGGCAGGCGCGTCGTCGTCTCGGTGACGGCGGGAATCATGTGGAAGAGGAAGGTCGCCGTGTAGCTGATCGTCTCGACGTACGCCGAGGCTCGGCCGAACAGCGTCGTGCGTCCCGCGATCCATGCGATGCCGAGCACGACGAGCGTGATGATGCCGAGAACGTGCGGCTTGCCGAAACCTCCATGCTGGAAGATTCCGAAGCCCGTCAGACACGTCAGGACGGTGGTCCAGATGTACACCTTGCCGACGGTCGAGCTCGCCGGAATCCTGCCGTAGCGGAAAAACGCAATGGCGCCCGCGGCCACGGCGATGAGACTGATGGCGGTGTGGACGACACCCAGCTGCGTCAATCCGAACATGGCAATCTCCCTGGCGTGCGAACCGCGCGAAGGCGGGTCAAGGTGGCGGAGGATCGCTCGCGTCTTGCAGTGATCCGGTAAGGTGGCCGACGACGACGCGCTCGCAGACGACGAAGAGCACGAAGAACAGGACGCTGAAGAACGCCGCGCCGAGGATTTCGGCCAGCTGGCGCAGCGCGCCGTCCTCGATCACCTGCGCGCCGTACATGCGGAAGAGGTCGATGTTGGCCATCAGCACGACGTAGAGGTTGATGGAAATGGTTCCGGACAACAGGAAGAACGCGCCCATCAGCACGAACGCGAGCAGCGGATGCCTGCGCAGGAACGCGATCGCATGCCGCAGCATGGTCATCGTGGCGATTCCTCTTGCTGGTCCGCCTTCATCGTTGCGCCAGTGTACGAAACTCCGCCGGACTTGACCACATACATGGCGACCTGGCGCCTCGCGGCCACCTTCATGCGCCGAAACGCGCCAGCGAGAAGGCGCGCAAGGTCGATGCCGCTCGCGCCATCCATCACGCGCTGCGCCAGCGCCTCGCCGATCGCCGCCGAATGCTTGAAGCCGTGACCTGAGCACGGCGACGCGACGATGACCCGGTCGGCGCCGGGAAGCGCGTCGATGACGAAGCCGAAATCCGGCGTGACCGTGTACAGGCATGTCGCGGCTTTCACGCATCGGCTGCTCAGCCCTGAAATGTACGGTGCGACATAGTCGTCGTACACCGCGCGCACTTCGGCGTCGGACACCCGTCGCTCGACGGATTCGGGGGTGGTCGGCGCGACGATAGCTTTCGGTGGCGACCTTCAGGCCGCCGCGGGCGCCATCGATGGCCGGAAAGCCATAGATGCCCTGCGGTCGCCCCTGCAGTTCCCAGATGAAGACCGGAAAATTCGCCGGCAGGAACGGCGTCGAGCGGACCATCGATATCGAACCAGCACAGCAACTGCCGGTAGATCGTGAAATGCCTGGAGAGCGATGTATCGACGAGTCCGGGAAGCCACGGACCCGCGGCGACGATGAGCGCGTCGGCCGAGTACGTGTCGCGGTCGGTGGTGACCGTGACCCCGCTGTCGGAAGCGTCGAACGCCGTCGCGACTTCGCCCCGGTGCAGCTGCGCTCCGCACTGCGCGGCCAGCGCGAGCTGCACGCGAACGCATTCTTCGGGCCGCACGAAACCCGCGCCGGGCTCGAAGTAGCCCGACTCGTCGTCGGCAATCCGGAATTGCGGAAACCGGCGCCGGATCTGCCCCGCGTCGAGGATCTCGTGCGCGATGTCGTACTTCTCCGCGGCGGCGACGGTGTTCGCGAAGAAATCGTCCGTGTGGCATTGCGATGTCCGCGCCTTGCTCGACAGGACCAGGCCCCCGTGGGCCACGAGCAGCGTGCTGCCGGTCTCGCGCTCGAGCTCGCGCCAGATCTCGTGCGAACGCATCGCCAGCGGCGTGTATTGCGCGCCTTCCCCAATCGCCGAGGCGCGTGATGCGGGTGTCGCCGTGCGTCGAGCCATGTTCGTGCGGCGGCGTGAAGCGGTCGATGCCGAGGACGGAGTTGCCACGCCGCGCCAGTTGCCAGGCGGCGGCGCTGCCCATCGCGCCCAAACCCAGCACGATGGTCTCGAATCGTTTCATGCGCGAGGCGGCGTCAGACGTTCAGGCTGGCCGGGGACAGATAACGCTCGAGGAACGTGTCGAACGGCAGCGTGTCCGCAGCTTCGATGGCGCGCTGCTTCCCGAGCGATTCCTCGGCCAGTTGCGCGAAACGCGCGCCGACGTCGGCGGCGAACGGCAAGTCGAGAATGGTCTCGCGATGCGCCGCCGACTGCGCCAGGACGAAGCGGACGTAGGAATTCTCGTAATCGCGTGCCATGGCGTCGAGCACGCGCGCCGACGGCGTGGCGGCGGGATCGTTCAGAGCCGCGATGGCCGAGGCAACCGCGTCGCGATGCGCGCGGGAGCCGGTCGCGGCATCCAGCGCCTCAGCGATGGGCGCGCATTCCGCGAGCACCCGCGCGCCCCATTCGCCGAGCGGCACCTCGCGCGATCCGTCGGCGAGCTTGAGTCCCGGCTCGCGGCCACGCTCGGCGACCCGCCGCTTGTTGCGCACGATGGCGCCGAGTTCCTCCGGCGTATCGGGCGGGCTGTCGCGCAGCAGGCAGTTGAGCAGGTACACGTCGAGAAAGTGCAGCGTGCCGGGCGTGATGCCGATCGGGCAGAACGGATCGAGGTCCATGAGGCGCACCTCGACGTACTCGACGCCGCGTTCGCGCAGCGCATGCAGCGGCCGCTCGCCCGGACGGATCACGCGCTTGGGGCGGATCGTGCCGTAGAACTCGTTCTCGATCTGCAGCATGCTGGTGGCGAGCTGGCGATAGTCGTCGCCGGTACGAACTCCGATGTCCTCGTAAGGGCCGTACGGACGGGTCAGCGCGTCCTGCAGCGATGCCCCGTAGCTTTCGAGACTGTTGTAACTCACCTTGAGCGAGGACTGCGCGTCGCTCTGATAGCCCAGACGGCCCATGCGCAGCGAAGTCGCGTACGGAAGGTAGCGCGTGCCTTCGCCCAGCGGCTGCAACTCGTGCGGACGGCCGGCGACGAAGCTCGAGCACACGGCGGGCGACGCGCCGAAGAGATAGAGCAGCAGCCACGAGTGACGGCGAAAGTTCCGGATCAGCGCGAAGTACGCGTCGTTCGACTGCGCTCCCGGAAGCGAGAAGTTGTAGTGGATGCCGGAAATGGTCTGCATGCGCCGGCCGTAGCGGTACGACAGGCCGGTGCGATAGACGTGCTTCGCGCGCCCCACGTTGGACGTGCCGTACTGGCCGAGCGGTATGGAACTGTCTGTGGGCAGGCCGCAGGGCATGCTCGCGCACCAGAGCAACTCGTCGCCGATGGCGCGATAGACCACCTGGTGGATCTCGGTCAGCTCCTTGAGGCAGCCCTCCGCATTGCCGTGGACGCCGGTGATGAGCTCGAGCTGCGATTCGCTGAAGTCCGTGGTGATGTGCGGGTGAGTCAGCGCCGAGCCCAGCCCCACCGGATGCGGCGTGGTCGCGAGCTTGCCGTCCGGCCGCACGCGCAGGCTTTCCTTCTCGATGCCGCGACGCAGGCCCTTGAGCGTTTCGGGAGGCAGCGCTTGCAGGCGTTGTGCAAAGGACATGGCGCACTCGAAAGAAGATGCGGACAATGGCACCGACGACACGCGTTGCGAAGTCTTGCGGTGCCGGACCGATGGAAGGACGCGCATTGTATAACGGGCTTCGCGACCCGCTCCGGTTACCGCTAACCGCGGCCCGGCATCGCCTGCGCGCGACGGGCGCGCACGCGCATGGACGTGGTGGCGCCCGACTCGGAGTAATGGCAGACTCGACCTCCCATGAATGCCCTGCCCAGCGGCACCGTCACGTTTCTCTTCACGGACATCGAAGGGTCGACGCGCCTGTTCGAACGCCATCCCGAGGCAATGAAGGAGGCGCTGGTCCGCCACAACGCGCTGCTGCAGCGCGCGATCGGCGCGCATCGTGGCCACGTGTTCCAGGTTCAGGGTGACGGCTTCTGCGCCGCGTTCGAGGAATCCAGCGACGCGCTCGCGGCGGCGCTCGACGCGCAGCGCGCGTTGCACGAGGAGCGCTGGGGGGACGTCGGCGCGGTGCGCGTGCGGATGGGACTGCACACCGGCACCGTGGAGGCGCGCGGCGCCGAATATGACTCGTCGCTGACACTGGCGCGCGTGCAGCGCGTGATGTCCGCGGGCCACGGCGGACAGACGCTGCTCTCGTCGGCCACGGCGGACCGCGTCCGGCAGGCGCTGCCGGCGGGAACGACGCTGCGCGACCTGGGCGCGCACAAGCTGCGCGGGATCGCGGAAGCGGAAACCATCTACCAGTTCGTCGCCGCCGATCTTCCGTCGGCGTTTCCGCCGCTGCTGGTGGAGGACGTCGCCGCGGCCAATCCCACGCCGCTGTCGCAACTGGTGCGCGGGCAACTGGTCGGCCGCGGCAGCGAGGCGGCGCAGCTGCGCGAGCACTGGGCCAACGCGCAGCAGGCGCGCGGGCAGCTGGTGCTGCTTTCGGGCGAGCCGGGCGTGGGCAAGACGCGCCTGGCGCAGGATCTCGTGGCGCATGCGCAGAAAAGCGGCGCGACGCTGCTCCGCGGCGGCTGCTACGAATACGAGGCCACGACGCCGTACCTGCCTTTCGTCGAAGCGTTCCGCGAGTGGACGCGCCGGCAGGGCGTGGAACAATTGCGCGCGGCGCTCGGCGCGACGGCGCCGGAAATCGCGAAGTTCGCGCCGGAGATCGAAGCCAAGCTGGGCACGCTCACGCCCAATGCGCCGCTGTCGCCCAGCGAGGAGCGGATGCGCCTGTTCGACAACGCCGCGCGCTTCCTGCGCGGCCTGGCGGCGGAACGCGGCTTGCTGGTGTTCATCGACGACGTGCACTGGGCGGACCAGGGCACGCTGTCGCTGCTGCATTACCTTCTGCGTCACCTGCGCAACGACCGCGTCCTCTTCCTGGTCGCGTACCGCGAGATCGAACTCGACCGCGCGCATCCGCTGGCCGGGGCGCTGGTGGAGTGGAACCGCGAGCGGCTGGGCACGCGCATCGCGCTCTCCCGCCTGACCCGCGCCGACACCGGCACGCTGCTGGCGACGCTGTTCGGCGTCACCACGGTGTCGGACGAACTGGCGGGGGCGCTCTACCGCGAGACCGAAGGCAATCCGTTCTTCGTCGAGGAGGTCATCAAGTCGCTGATCGAGCAGGGCGAGATCTATCGCGACGGCGACCGCTGGGGCCGCAAGGAGACGCACGAACTGGCGATTCCGCAAAGCGTGAAGGAGGCGATCGGACGCAGGCTCACGCGGCTGTCCGAACCGACGGTGGACGCGCTGCGCACGGCCGCCGCGCTGGGCAAGGTCTTTCCGTTCCGGGAGCTGGCCGCCGTTTCCGCGGCAGGCGAGGACGCGCTGCTCGATGCGCTCGACGAGGCGACCGCCGCGCAGCTGATCCGCGCGAACAGCGGCGGCCCGGGATCGTCGTCCGGTGGCGGCGACGACAACTTCGCGTTCACGCACGACAAGATCCGCGAAGTGCTCTACGAGGAGCTGAATCCCATCCGCCGCCGCCGGCTGCACCAGCGCATCGGCGAGGCGCTGGAAAGGACCTACGACGCGTCCGTGCACGACGGCGACGCGACGGGACCGGGCGCGGACCAGCACGCGCAGGATCTCGCGCACCATTTCATGCAGGCCGGGGACCTGCCGCGTTCGCTCGCGTATGCGCAGCGGGCGGCGCGCAACGCCACGCGCGTGTTCGCGCTCGACGAGGCGCTCAAGTTCCTGGACCAGGCGCGGGAGTCGGCCGAGGCGCTGCATCGCGAAGACGCGCTGGCGCACGTCTACGAGCAGATCGGGGACGTTCACGATTCGCGTGGAACCACGCAACCCGCGGTCGACGGTTTCGAGCAGGCGCTCGCTCGCGTGAGCGCGCCCGACCGCGCGCGCCGCGCTCAAGGCCAGGATCGGCAGCGTGTATTGCCAGGTCGGCGACGCGCGCGGGCTCCCGTTTCTCGAAGAGGCGCTGGCCGAGCTCGATCCCGCCACGCAGACGAACGAGCTGGCGCTGTCGCTGGCATTCATGGGCCGCTATTACCACTACCGGACCGAACAGCGCAAAGCCATCGAATTCCTCGAGCGGGCGCGGCAACTGGCGGAGCCGCTCGATGACGCCGCCACGCTGGCGGCCATCTATTCCTTCCTGGCCGGCGCCAACCAGCACATGCTGGCCTACCCCGAAAGCGACCGGTGGGCGCGCAAGAGCATCGAATTCGGCGAGCGCAAGAATTTCCCTCACTCGATCGCCAACGGCTACGAATTCCTGGCGGAGAATTGCGCCGGCCGGGGTCTTTGGAAGGATGCGCTCGCCTATGCCGAGCGCGACCGCGAGTTTGGCGCGAAGAGCGGGTCGCTGGCGCGTACGGCCTGGGCCGGCTTTGCGACCGTGCAGGCTCTGCACGGCACGGGTGAGCTGGCTACCGCGCGCCAGGTCGCGGAGGCGACGTTGGAGATGTGCGGGCAGATCGGCGAAACCCGGCTGGCGACGTGGCTCGATCCGATGCTCACCATCATCACGGCGGACTTGGGCGATGACGATGCGGCAAGGATGCACGCCGAACGCGGCTGGGCGCGCGCGCAGGAATTGGACCAGCTGGTGCTGACGACGTGGGCGCTGCACGCGGCCGGCCGGGCTGCAATGCAGCGTGGCGACGTCGTCGATGCGATGCGCTGGTACGAGCAGTACGTTCCGCTGGTGCGGGAGACCGAAAACGCGCTGTCGCGCAACCTGATGCTGGGATGCGCGGCGGAGGCCTTTCTGCACGCGGGCCGCGTCGACGAGGCCGCGCGCATGGTGCGCCAGGCCATCGAGATCGGCGAATTCGCCGCGTCGCCGCATTACCTCGGAATCAGCTGCCGCGTCCATGGCCAGATTCTCGCCGCGCAGGAAAGGTCCACGGAAGCGCTGCAGGCGTTCGGCCGCGCGATCGAACTGTTCAGGGAGACCGGCAGCCGCCTGGAGCTGGGTCGCGCGCTCTGCCATCGTGCGGCGCTGAGTCTCGTACACGGGGACGCGAGCGCGAAGGCAGCCGCCCGATCCGATCTTGCCGCCGCGCGCGATTCCTTCGCCGCGATGGGCGCGGCACACGATCTTGCGCGGGTATTGCGCCAGCTCGCGCAGTGAACCCGACGTAAATCCGGAGGCCATCGCTTGAATCCCAAATCCGGCAAGTCCGACACGGCGAAACTCGACCGGATCGTGGCCGACGCGCGCCGCGCAGGCGAGCAGCGTTCGAGCGGCTACCGCGAGCAGGCGCTGAAGATCTATCCGTGGATCTGCGGCCGCTGCGCGCGCGAGTTCGACCGGAGCAACGTGGCGCAGCTGACCGTCCACCACCGCGATCACAACCACGACAACAATCCGCCGGACGGCAGCAACTGGGAACTGCTGTGCGTCTACTGCCACGACAACGAGCATGCGCGGCAGCTCGAGGCCGCGCAGGGGCATGGTTCAGCCGGCGCCGCGCCGGAATCGCGCGCGACGCACCAGCCGTTCGCCGACCTGAAGTCGCTGCTGAAGCGCAAGCCCTAAGGAACCTCTGCAGGTCCCTAGGTCGCGCGGCTCCCGATCAGCGCGAGGAACTCCTCGCGCGTGGCCGTGGACTCGCGGAACTGGCCGACGACCGAGGACGTCACCATCACCGAGTTCTGCTTCTCGACGCCGCGCATCATCATGCACAGGTGCTGCGCCTCGATCATGACGCCGACGCCGGTGGCGCCGATCGAGTCCATGACCGCCTGCGAGATCTGCTCGGTCAGGCGTTCCTGCAGCTGCAGGCGCCGCGCATACATGTCGACCAGCCGTGCCAGCTTGCTGACGCCGAACACGCGGCCGTCGGGAATGTAGCCGATGTGGCAGCGGCCGAAGAATGGCAGCATGTGGTGCTCGCAGAGGCTGTAGACCTCGATGTTCTTCACGATGACCATGCTGTTGGTCTTCTGCGTGAAGATGGCGTTGTTGATCAGCTTGTCGATGTTGGTCCGGTTGCCGGAGGTGAGGAAGGCGTACGCCTGCGCCACGCGGAGCGGCGTGCGCACCAGGCCCTCGCGGTCCGGGTCCTCGCCGATCTCGACCAGCAATTCGCGGATCAGCGCCTCGATTCTTGCGATATTCGGTTCCATCTTCTCGGTCCTTGGGTTCGCCATGAAGCAATCATACGGCCTGCGCGCCGGGTCGCGACGGCAAACGGCATCACGCGGAGGACTGCGACTGTTCCTGCGCGGTGACGCCGATCAGCCGCGACACGCGAATGGGCACGTCCGTGCGCTG
Source organism: uncultured beta proteobacterium (assembly GCA_963834045.1). Lineage (GTDB taxonomy): Bacteria > Pseudomonadota > Gammaproteobacteria > Burkholderiales > Casimicrobiaceae > VBCG01. Next base: position 232,408 of record CAWIAK010000018.1, read on the forward strand.
CAATTCCAGCACGCGATCCTGCAGCTTGCGGTCCGCCATCGTCATCCGCGTCCGCAGCCGGACGTATTCGGCCCACGAATTGATGATGTAGCGCTCGACATAGTGGCCGTCCTCGGCCACGTCGCGGAAAACGCGCCAGCTCGTCGCGCCGTTGCGCCGCCGCGTCGGCTCGACGGCGTGGATCGCGCGCAGGAATTCGCCGCGCATTTCCGGATCGACCTCGTACTCGATCTGGATCAGGACCGGGCCGTCGTCCGGCAGCGGCTCGACGGCGATCGCCAGGTCGGGCAATTGCACCGCGGGCGTGACATCGGCTTCGTTGCCCATCGCGACGCTGACGCGGCGGCTGAGCACGTTCAGCAGGAACATCGCCGTTGCCGACGTGGCGAGCGCCACGCGCGTCCCGCCCGCCGAGGCCAGCGTACCCCAGAGCACGCTGCCCAGCGCCAGGCTGGCCTGGACCGCGACCAGGTTCATGGCGACGGCCCGCGCGCGCACCCAGGCGGGCGCGGTGCTCTGCGTTCCCGCCGAGAGGCTCGCGAGCACGCACACCCACGCGACGCCGGCGCCCAACGCGCCGGCCAGCGCGATCGCCGTGATGTCGGTCGCGGCGATGAGCAGCGTCGCCGCCGTCCACAACAGCACACCCGACGTCACCACGGCGTTCAGCGTGCGGCTTTGCAGCTGCCGCGGAATCGACAGCGCGCCGATGACCGCGCCGATGCCGAAGCTCGCCGAGAGCAGGCCGTAGCCGCCGGCGCCGAGATGGAGCTGGTCGCGCGCGATCACCGGCAGCAGCGCCCACAGGCAGCTCGCGCAAACGCAGAAGCTCAGGTTGCGGATGATCAGCGAGCGCATCGGACGCGAATGCCGCGCGTAGCGCAGGCCGGCCTGCACGCCGGAGATCAGCGTTTCCGGCACGCCCGGGAAGCGCGAGATCGCGCGGCTTCCACCGGGTCGCCGCGACGATCATCAGGATGAAGAACAGCGCGCTGGCGATCAGCGCGCTGCCGGTACCGAGCCATGCGGCCACGGCGCCGGCGAGTGCCGGGCCGACGGCGCGCGCCACGTTGAAGGCGACGGCGCCCAGCGCAACGGCGCGCGGCAGCTCGATGCGGGACACCAAGCTGTTGATGCTCGCCTGCTGCGCCGGCATGTAGAACGTGAAGCCGGCGCCGATCAGGAACGTGAGCGCCAGCAGCGATACGGGCCCGGTCAGTCCGGCGAGCGTGGCGAATCCCAGGATCAAGGTGGCGGCGAGCAGGACGTACTGCGTCACGAGGATGACCTTGCGCCGGTCGACGATGTCCGCGAGCGCGCCGGCCAGCAGGCCGAACAGCAGCGACGGCGCGGTGCTCGCCGTCTGCACCAGCGCCACCATCAGCGCCGACGGCGTCAGCGTCGCCATCAGCCACGCGGCGACCGTCGCCTGCATCGTGTAGCCGAGCGCCGCGCCGATCGAGCCCATGTAGAACAGGCGAAACGGCGCGTGCCGCAGCGGCGACGATTCGAGCAGCTGGGAAAGAAGCGCGGTTGCGGAACGGGGCACGCGTGCAGTCTAGCAGCCCTTCGCGCTTGCCAACGGCAGGCGGCGGCTCCATCATCCTGCGACCGCACTGCCGCCCGCGACGAACATCATGCAGACACAAGACGAGGTCGACTACGTTTCCGGCAGGACGCGCGTATTCGGCATCGTCGGACACCCGATCGCGCAGGTTCGCTCGCCGGAAATGTTCACGGCGGAGTTTCGCCGCCGCGGCGTCGACGCGATCCTCGTCCCGTTGCACGTGCTGCCCGAAGATTTCGCCGCGGTCATGCCGCAACTCAAGCGGCTGCAGAACCTCGGGGGACTCGTGTTCACGATTCCCTACAAGGTGCAGGCATGCGCGCTGGCGGAGACGCTGGGCGGCCAGGCGCAGGCCGTGGGGGCGATCAACGCGCTGGCCGGGGCGCGGATGGCCGCTGGCGCGCGGACATCTTCGACGGGCTGGGCTGCGTCGAGGCGTTCCGGCGAAGGTCGATTTCATTCGCCGGCAAGCGCGTGATGCTGCTGGGCGCCGGGGGCGCGGGATCCGCGATCGCCGTCGCGATCGGAGGCGAACGTCCCGCCTCGCTGCGCATCTACGACGTCGACGCCGGGCGCGCCGAGGCGCTCGCGCGCAAGGTTGCGCACGCGAATCCCGGCGTCGAAGCGACGGCGGGCGCACCGACGGCATCCGGCGTCGACATTCTCCTCAACGCGTCGCCGGTCGGCATGCTGGGCGACGCGCGGATGCCGTTCGAAATGGCGACTTTGTCGCGCGACCTGGTGGTGTTCGATGCGATCGTCAAGCCCGAGCGCACGCCCTTGCTGGCGTTGGCCGAGGCCTGCGGCTGCACGACCGTCTACGGCCGCGAAATGATGCGCGGCCAGATCTCCCGGATGGTCGACTTCTTCCTTGCCTGACGGCTGCGCCGGCGCGGGCGCGCCGTCAGCGGTCCGCGCCTTCGGGCGCGCGCAACATGCGGATCATGCGGATCGCCGTTTCGCGCCCCGAGTAGTAGCCGGGCAGGCGCAGCGTTTCCTCGAAGCCGATGGCGCGATAGAACGCATGGGCATCCGTGTTGCGCGCGCGCAGCTCCACATGCAGGGACGCGACACCGGCGACGGCGGCCGACTCGACGAGCCATTGGATGATCCGCCGCGCGACTCCGCGCCGCCGGAAAGCCGGATACACCGCCAGCAGCACGAGGTGCGCGCGTTCGTCGCCGAACTTCATGATTCCGAAGCCGGCAACGCTGTCGGCGCGGGCGACGAGCGTCACGGTCTCCTCGTCGGCGATGAGCCGCTGGACCGATTGCGTGCGGTAACGCCAGCCGAGACCGTCCTCGATCAGGTCGCGCGACATCGCGGCGAGCGTCGCCGCGTCGCTTCGTTCGGCAAACTGCAGCGTGATGTCCTCGAGGGCCACGCCAGGGATTCTGCCACGATGTGCGTCGGCGGGACATGGTGCGCCGGGCCCTCCGGACTTGGGCGATAATCACCAGCTCATGTCAACGGAGGCGGATGGATGCCATGAAAATCGATCGCGCGAAGTACGATGACGCGGTGACGCGCGCAGGAGCGCGGCCCGCGGGCGGGGAAGCGCAAATTCCTTGGCGCGTTGGCCGCGGGCGCTGCCGCATCGCTTGTCCCGCGCGCATTCGCGCAGAGCGGTTACCCGAACAAGACGATCAAGATCATCGCCCCGGTGCAGCCCGGCGGGGGCGTCGACCTGGTCGCGCGCACGATCGCCGACCGTCTGGGCAGGGCGCTTGGACAGTCCATCATCGTCGACAACCAGAGCGGCGGCGGGGGAGTGGTGGGGTCGATGGCCACGGCGCGCGCGGCGCCCGATGGCTACACGCTGATGGTCGGCTACGTCGGCACGCACGGCACCAATCCCGCGGTACGCAAGCTCCCCTACGACGCGGTGAAGGACTTCACGCCCATTGCGATGGTCGGCGGGACGCCGAACATCCTGGTCGTCCCGCCGTCGGTGCCGGTGAATTCGCTGAAGGAATTCGTGGCCTATGTGAAGGCGAATCCGGGCAAGCTGTCCTACGGTTCGTCGGGCCCGGGTACGCTGACGCATCTGGCGATGGAGCAGCTTAAGGTCGCCGCCGACCTCGACATCGTGCATGTCCCGTATCGCGGCATCGGGCCGGCGATCACGGACATACTCGGCGGGCAGACGCAGGCGCTGTTTCCGGGCCTTGCCGCAGCACTTCCCCACATCAAGGCCGGCAAGATGAAGCCGCTGGCGGTGACGGGCACCCGCCGTCATCCGTTGCTGCCCGACGTGCCCACCTTCGAGGAGTCCGGCTACAAGGGTTTCGACGGCGTGCAGTGGTACGGCATCGTCGGCCCGGCCAACATGCCGGCGCCGATCGTGAAGCAGCTGAACGAGGAGATCAACAAGCTGCTGGCGAATCCGGAATTGCGCGAGACGGCTGTCGGGCGAGGCGCTCGAGCCGATGCCGATGACGCCGGAGCAGTTCGGCCAGTACATGCGCGACGACATCAACAAGTGGTCGAAGCTCGCCAAGGACCGCAACATCCAGATCAGCGAATGACGCCGCAACGGACTAGGCGCGTCGTCACGGAGACTCGATGGCTCACAACACCAAGGTAACGGCCGACGCCAATGCGCCGCCGATCACGGCGACGCTGGCCGGCTTCGCTGCCGGACATCCTTCCCGTGGCTGGGATGACGGCGTCGAGAAGGAAGCGCACCGGACGGTGCTGAACTGGGTCGGCTGCGCGATCGGCGCGTCGCAGCACCCGACGGTTCGCGCCGCGCTGGCGGCCGTGCAGGAGCTTGCGCCGAGCGCGCAGGCGTCAATCCTCGGGCGCGGCGAACGCGTCGACATGGGCAGCGCGGCGCTGCTCAACGGCATCACGTCGCACACGTTCGACTACGACGACACGCACCTCAAGACGATCATCCATCCCGCCGGGCCGGTCGCTTCCGCGGCGCTTGCGCTCGCCGAGCACCGCGGCGCCTCCGGCCGGCAGTTCGTCGATGCGCTGGTGCTCGGCATCGACGTGTCGTGCCGCGTCGGCAACATGATCTATCCGGACCATTACGACCGCGGCTGGCACATCACGGGCTCCACCGGAATGCTCGGCGCCGCCGCGGCATGTTCGCGGCTGCTGGGCCTCGACGCGGCGAAGACGGCGATGGCGCTGGGGATCGCGGCGTCGCAGCCAATCGGCGTGCGCGAGCAGTTCGGGTCGATGACCAAGTCGTTCCACGTCGGCGGCGCGGCGCGCGCCGGCCTCATGTCGGCGCTGATGGCCGCGCACGGCTATACGTCTTCCGCCCGCGCGCTCGAGGCGCCGCGCGGCTTGGCGCAGACCTTTTCGTCCAAATGCGACTGGCGCGAGATCACCGACCAGCTCGGTGAGCGCTTCGAGATCTCGTTCAACACGTACAAGCCGTTTGCCTGCGGCATCGTGATCCATCCGGCGATCGACGGCTGCGTTCAGCTCGCGCGCGCGCATGGATTGCGCGCCGAGGACATCGAGCACGTCGACCTGCTCGTGCACTCGCTGGTGCTCGAGCTGACCGGCAAGAAGACGCCGCGCAACGGCCTGGAGGCCAAATTCAGCGTCTACCACGCCTGCGCGGCGGGCATCCTGTTCGGACAGGCGGGCGAGGCGGAGTTCTCGGACGGCATCGTCGTCCGTGACGACGTGATCGCATTGCGCGACCGTGTGCGGGCGCGCGTGGACGACGCCATCGCGGAGGCGGCCGCCGACGTCGTCGTGACATGCAAGGACGGCCGCAAGCTGCACCTGCGGGTCGAGCACGCGATCGGAAGCCTGCAGCACCCAATGACCGATGCCGACCTCGCGCGCAAGTTCCACGGATTGGTCGATCCGGTCCTCGGCGCTGCGCGCGCGGATCGCCTGATCGAGCGATGCGCCTCGCTGGCAGGTGCCGCGGACGTACGAGAGTTGACGGCCGCCGCGCGGCAATGACAGCAGACACCGGCGACATCTATTCGCGCGTCCCGATCTTCGACGGGTTCGCGGACGTCATGGACCCGGCGCGCTATCGGCCTCTGCCGGACGACTGGCTGATCGGACTGACCGATGTCGTGAGTTCCACGCAGGCCATCGAGGCCGGCCGCTACAAGGCGGTGAATACCGCCGGCGCATCGGTCATCGCCGCGGTCACCAATGCGCTCGACGGCCGCAAGTTTCCGTTCGTGTTCGGTGGCGACGGCGCCAGCTTCGCCGTCTCGGCACACGATGCCGAACGCGCGCGTGCCGCGCTCGCCGCGACCGCGGCGTGGACACGGGACGACCTGGGGCTGGACCTGCGCGCCGCGCTGGTCCCCGTGTCCGCCGTGAAGGCCGCCGGCCACAGCGTCGACGTGGCGCGATTCGGGCCGTCGAAGAACGTTTCGTTCGCGATGTTCATGGGGGGAGGACTCGCCTGGGCGGAACGCGCGATGAAGGCCGGCCAGTTCGCCGTGCCGGCCGCAGCAATCGGGCACGCGTCCCGACTTGAGCGGGCTGTCGTGCCGCTGGAACGACATCCCCGCGACGCGCGGTCTCATCCTGTCGCTGGTGGTCGCGCCCGTCACCCATGGCGATCCCGCATTCCGCACGCTGGTCGAAGACCTGCTGGCCGAGCTGGAAAAAAGCGACGAAGTCGCGCGCCCGGTGCCCGACGGCGCGCCGGACGTCGGCTGGCCGCCGACGGGACTCGATCTCGAAGCCCACGCGTCACGCCAGCGCGGCGAATCCTTTTCCGCGCGGCGGCTCAAGCTGCTCGTGCAGACGCTGATCGCCTACGTCGTCCTGAAGTGCGGCATTCGCTTCGAAGGGTTCGATCCCGCGGTGTACAAGCGCCAGGTCGTCGAGAATTCGGACTTTCGCAAGTTCGACGACAACCTGCGCATGACGCTGGACTGCACGCCCGCCATCGCGGACCGGATCGAGGAGCGCCTCGCGGCCGCGCGTGCGGCGGGCATCGCGACGTTCGGCATGCATCGGCAGCCGGCGGCGATCATGACGTGCATCGTTCCGTCGATCTCGGAAAACGACCACGTGCATTTCATCGACGGCGCCGCGGGCGGCTATGCGCTGGCGGCGAAGCAGATGAAGCAGGGAAAGTGAAGCAGCGACGCTGAAGCAAGGCGCCGTCAGCGTGCCGGCCCCGGCGGCGCAATGGCGGCCCCGGTGACGCCGTGGTTCTGCAGCGACTTCGCCACGAATCCGTTCGCTTTCATTTCCTCGACGAACGCATCCAGGTAGTTCGCGCCGGTGTCGCGGCCCCGCGGCGTCGCCATGGCCTGGTTGATCACCATGAACCGCCCGTCGAGGAGCCGCACGCCGGGCACGCGGCGCGCGTCGGCCTCGAGCTGCTGCTTCACGCCGGCGGCGACGTCCAGTCCCTGCGCGACCAGCATGTCGGTCACGGCGGGCGATGTTGGCGCCCTCACCAGCGTCGCGTGCTTCAACTCCCGCGAAAGATAGAGGTCGTAGGCGCTGCCCGCGCCGACGACGACGCGCACGCCCGTCCTGTCGACTTCCGCGTTGCTGCGGATCGGCGATGGGTTCGGCACCAGATAGGACCCTCGATCACGACATAAGGCGCGGTAAAGCGGATTTCGGATGCGCGCGCCGGGTCGATGGCCACGAACGCGATGTCCCATGCGCCAGCCTTCTGCCCGGCCACCACGTTGCCGGCGGATTCGAAGACGACGAGTTCGACCGGAAGCCCTAAGCGCCTGCCGAGTTCGCGCGCGAGGTCGACGGAAACGCCGCGCGGCTCGCGCGTCACCGGATCCCTGACCGCGAGGATCGGATTGCCGAGGTTGATGGCCGCGCGCAGCTTGCCGGAAGGCGCCAGGTCCGCGGCGACGCCGGCGGGCGCGGGAGGCGCGGTGGGCGTCGTCGTACAGGCGCCCAGCAGCGCCAGGATGCAAAATGCGGAAGCGAACGCGCAACATGGCCGGTCAGCCTGCGAGCGCGCGCCATACGCGCTCGGAAGTGAGCGGCATCTGCAGCGCCAGCGCCTGCTCGCGGCGGCCGGCGCGGTCGAGCGCGTCGACGACGGCGTTGACGACCGCCGGCGTGGCGCCGATGGTGCCGAGTTCGCCGACACCCTTCACGCCCATCGCGTTGTTGAGACACGGCGACGACTCGTCCATCGTCATGTGGAAGTGCCGGATCATGTCGGCGCGCGGGAGCGCGTAGTCCTGGAAGCTGGCGGTCACCGCCTGGCCGGTCTCGCGGTCGTAGACGAACGCCTCGCACAACGCCTGGCCGATGCCCTGCGCCGCGCCGCCTTCGAGCTGGCCGACGACGATCATCGGATTGATGACGCGGCCGACGTCGTTGACGGACCAGTAGGCGGCGACTTCGATGGCGCCGGTCTCGGGGTCGATCTCCACCTCGCAGATGTGGCAGCCGTTCGGCCACGTCGGCCCCGCGACGGAGCTCGTCGAGTCGAGCACGATGCGCTGCTCCGGCTGCCGTCCCGCGAGCTCGAAGAGGCCGATGCCGCGATCGGTGCCGCCGATCCTGAACTCGCCGTCGCGATACTCGATGTCGCCGGCGGCCGCCTCGAGCTCCTTCGCCGCCAGGTCCTGCGCGCGCTTGACCGTGCGTTCGGCGCCGACGCGCACGGCCGAGCCGCCGACGAAGAGCGAACGCGACCCGGCACTGCCGAAACCGGTGCCGCGATCGGTGTCGCCCTGGACGATCCTGATCCTGTCGATCGGCACGCCGAACACGTCGACGGCGATCTGCGCGAACGTGGTCGCCAGTCCCTGGCCCATCGCCTGCAGCGCGTTGAAGATCTCGATGTAGCCATCGCCGGAGACCGTGACCGTCACGCGCTCCTCGAAGAGGTCGACGCCCGTCCATTCGAGGAACGTGGCCATGCCGCGTCCGCGCAGGCGTCCGCGCTTCCTCGTCTCCGCGGCGCGCGCATCGAATCCGCGCCAGTCGGCGAGCGCGGTCGCCTGGTCCATCACCGACGCGAACTTGCCGCTGTCGTAGGTCTTGTCCATCGGATTGTGATACGGCATCTGCTCCGGGCGGATCATGTTGCGCCGGCGCAGTTCCACGCCGTCGATGCCGGTCTCGCGCGCGGCGGCATCCATCAGCCGCTCGATCGTGTAGATCGCCTCGGGCCGGCCGGCGCCGCGATAGGCGCTGGTCGGCAGCGTGTTGGTCAGCACGGCCTTGATCCGGACGTCGATGGTGCCGATGTCGTAGATGCTGGTGGAGACCCACGGTCCGATCATCAGCTGGATCACGACGCCGGCGGGCATCGCGTAGGCGCCGACGTTGGCCAGCGAGTCGATGCGCAACGCGAGAACCCGTCCATCCTTGTCGAGCGCCAGTTCCGCCGTGCTGTGCAGCGCGCGCCCGTGGCTCGCCCCCAGGAATTCCTCGATCCGCTCGGCGCACCACTTGAGCGGGCGCTTGAATTCGCGCGTGCAATACGCCAGCACGACGTCCTCGGGCGAGAGGCCCGTCTTCATGCCAAAGCCGCCGCCGACGTCGCCGACCTGCACGCGGACCTTGTCGTTGGCAATGCCCAGCACGCCGGTGCACAACTCGTCGCGCAAGCCCGTGGGGGTCTGGTTGGAAACACGCAGCGTGATGCGGTCGGTCGCGGTGTCGTAGCTGGCGAGGATCGCGCGCGGCTCGATCGGGCAGGCCGCCAGCCGCTGGTTGACGAGGTCGAGCTTGACGACGTGCGCCGCCTTCGCGAACGCCGCAGCTGTCGCCGCGGCGTCGCCGTGGCGAATCTCCGCGGCGATGTTGCCGGTCGCCTCGGGGCACAAGAGCGGCGCGCCGGGCGCAACAGCGTCGCTCGCGTCGACCACGCTCGGCAACGGCTCATAGCGCACATCGATGGCCTCGATCGCGTCGCGCGCCTGCGCAAGGCTCTCCGCGACCACCGCCGCCACCGCCTCGCCCACGAAGCGCACCGTCCCGACCGCGAGCGCATGGCGTGGTGCAGACGCCGTGGGTGAGCCGTCGGCGCGCTTGAAGTCGGCCGACAGCGGCAGCGGCTTGACGCCCGCGCGCACGAGGTCCTCGCCGGTCACGATGGCGATCACGCCCGGGAGGGCCGCCGCGGCCTTCGTGTCGATGGCCGCGATGCGCGCGTGCGGGTGCGGCGAGCGCAGGAAGAGCACGCACGCCTGTCCCGGCAGCGATGCGTCGTCGGCGAAGAGACCGGCGCCCTTGAGCAGGGCCTCGTCTTCGACGCGAGGAACGGATTTGCCGCTGCCGAAGCGCGCATATCGGGATTCGGTGGTCACTGTGCATCCTTTCGGGTTCTCATCATTTGCCTTTCGCCGTGCCGTCGGGCAGCAGCATGTACACAATGATCGCGGCCTCGTTGCCCGCGCCCCGCGTGATGACCGGGTAGATCGTGGTCGACGTGAACAGCATGTTGCCGCCCGCGGTGATGGTCGCCCGCACGGAATAGGAATGCGACGGATCGATCATGGCCGGATCGTAGTCGATGCGAAACGGAATGGGCACCTGCGCGCCCTTGGTCTCGATCTTCGTCTCGCCGATGGTGCGCGCCGCCGCGTCGGCGAGGGTCGTGTCCTGCAGGCTGACCGTGACGACGGCGTCGGCAGGCAGCGCGATGCGGTGCCGGTAGGCGACGGTGCCGATGACGCTCGCCCTGTCACTCGGCGCGCCGTGCGCCGGGCCGAACGCCGTGCCCAGCGACAGCGCGAGCATGGCGAGCAGCATCGGTTGCTTCAGGCGTGACATGGTCTGGGCGGGAACCGGCGTGCGGTGAATGGATGTGATTGCGGCGAGTGGCGCTCGGAGCATTATAAGCGCGCCTGCGTCATCCGACTGTCGGCTAGAATCGCTCCATGCCCGCTGCCATCGCGACGAACGAACCGCGCCGCTGCTGGTGGTGCGGCGAAGACGACCTGTATGTCGCCTATCACGACCGCGAATGGGGATTCCCGGTGGCCGACGACCGGCGCCTGTTCGAGAAGGTTTGCCTCGAAGGCTTCCAGGCGGGATTGAGCTGGCTCACGATCCTGCGCAAGCGCGAGGAATTTCGCGCGGCCTTCGCCAATTTCGAATTCGAGCGCGTCGCGAAATTCGCGCCGCGCGACGTGGAGCGGCTGTTGGGCAACGCCGGGATCGTCCGCCATCGCGGCAAGATCGAATCGACGATCAACAACGCGCGGCGGGCGCGCGAGCTCGCGTCCGAGTTCGGCTCGCTCGCCGCGTATTTCTGGCGCTGGGAGCCGGCGCCATCGTCGCGCCCGCGCAGGCTCACGCGCGAGGCGCTGGCCGCCATGCCGACGTCGCCGGAGTCGATCGCGCTGTCGAAGGACCTGAAGAAGCGCGGCTGGTCGTTCGTCGGTCCGACGACGATCTACGCGTTCATGCAGGCGATGGGCCTGGTCAACGACCATGTGCACGTCTGTTCCACGCAGCGCGAGGCCGCGCAGGCAAGGAAGAAGTTCGTCCCGCCGCGCTGAATTGCCGGCAGCGGGAGGTAGTTGCAACATCGGGTTACAACTCGGCGTACGCCGGCGCGGGCCGGAAGCCGTTCATGGCAGGGTACGCGGACCAGCGACATTGCCGCGCCAACCCGACACCCAGCCCAAGGGAGCCCGCCATGAATCGACGCCATCGTGTTGCCGCGGCGATCGCCGCGATGTTCGTCTGCGCCACCGCTGTTCCTGCGTTCGCGCAGGCCTCCGAAACATCGAAAACGACGACGCACAGCGTGCACCGTCACAAGGGTTCCGATGGCGCGGTCGACGCGACGCGCACGGGACCCAAGGGTGGAGTGACCAGCGTCGATCGCGCCAAGGGCGCCGATGGTCTCACCGACAAGACCGTGACCTATCCCAATGGCAAGGTCGCGACGACCGACAGGTTCCGCAACGCCACCGGCCAGGTCGACTCGACGCATACCGGCCGCAATGGCGGCGTCACCACGACCCAGCGCAGCAAGGGCGCGGACGGCCTGACCGACAAGACGGTCACCGGGCCGAAGGGTGGCGTGACCGCGACCGATCGCACGCGTGGCGCGGATGGGCTCGTGGACAAGACGGTCACGGGCCCGAAAGGTGGCGTGACCACGACGGATCGCACGCGCGGCACCGATGGCGTCGTCGACAAGACGGTCACCGGGCCGAAAGGCGGCGTCCGGACGGTCGACAATTCGCGCGGCACCGATGGCGCGATCGATTCCACGATCACCAACGCGAAGGGCGGCGTGTCCACGGTCGACCGCTCGAAGAACGCCGATGGCACCACCAACACAGTGGCAACCAACGCCAACGGCGGCGTATCCACGGTGCAGCGCTCGAAGGACGCAAGCGGCGCGGTGGATGCGGTACGTACCGGGCCTGGCGGCGCCACGTCGATCGTCGACCGCACGAAAAATGCGGACGGCACCACGGACAAGGTCGTGACGACGACGCGCCCCTAAAGTCACGCCGCAAATGGAAACGGGCACCCCAAGCGAAAACCGGGTGCCCATCTTCTTATCCGCAGGCCGCCGTGACCCGGCGGCATTTGCGGGTTCCGTATACGAGACTTCGCGGTCGACGGTACTACGCGGCGGCTTCCTGCGTCGGCGCGAAAGCGCGCTCCATCTCGCGCCGGAACGATACCGCCGTGGCCGATTCGTCGACCTTGACGTCGGTCCAGCGTACCGGCGCGCCGGCCGCGATGGGATTCAGCAGCTTCACGTTGTGCGCCAACCCCAGCGGAAGTCCGCCGAGCGCCAGGGAATCGCGGGACGGGTAGAGCTTGCCGTAGACCGTGTAGCCACCTTCACCGTCCAGCATTTCGCCTGACTTGAGGTCGCGCTTCGCGGTCGCCACCACGTCGGCGCGGAACCCGGTGGCGCAGCCGGTGGCTTCCGCCCGCAGGCCCACCGACGCCACCGATATTCCCGCCTCGAGGCCGATCAGGTGCCAGCGCTTGTAGAGGCACGCGTAGCGGCCGCTCGGGTCGGTGCGCACCATGTACTCCTTGAAGCAGTTGCGGATGTATTCGGTCTCGCCCTCGAACACGACGAACACGCCGAAGCGGATGTCGTAGGGAATGACGCGGCCGTCGCGCTCCAGCGAGGACACGACTTCGACCTGGCCCTTCCGGTGCAGCACGCCGCCCTCGCTGATCGGCCGGCAGACGAAGGGAATGTCGTCGACCGAGGCCGGCGGAAAAGTCAGTCCGCCGGGAGGCGCGACAAGGCCGGTCGCGTTGCAGACGGCCGCGCTCTCGATCGCCGGTTTCGATCCGTCGAGGAACGAATTGAACATCTTCGGATTCAGCCCGCCGACGCGCGCCTGTTCCGGCGTCAGGCCATAGTGGCCCCACACCGTTTCGGGCGTCGACTGCGCGAAATGCGGCAGCCACTTGTGGCCGCGACCGGCCGCGACGACGCTGAATCCGGCGGCGCGCGCCCAATCCACGAGATCGCAGATCAGCGCGGGCTGGTCGCCATACGCGAGGCTGTAGATCACGCCCGCCTCGGCCGCCTTGCGCGCGAGCAGCGGGCCGCAAAAGGCGTCGGCTTCCACCGTGACGTTGACCACGTGCTTGCCGTGGCGGAACGCGGCAAGGCAATGCTCGACCGCCGCCGGCGGGTTGCCGGTGCATTCGATCACGATATCGATGCGCGGATGGGCGACCAGCTGCTCCCAGTCGTCGCCGACGAACGTGGTGCCCTTGGCCAGCGCGTCGTCGAGCGATTGGGCGGTGGATCGCTCCGGCGCCCAGCCCACGCGCGCCAGGTTGGCCCGCGCATTGGGCGGCGACAGATCGGCGATGCCCGACCAGATGCACGCCGGCGATCTTCGGGACCTGGGCCAAGTACATCGCGCCGAACTTGCCGGCGCCGATCAGCCCGACGCGCAGCGGATTGCCCTGCGCCGCGCGCTGCGCAAGCTTGGCGTGGAGGTTCATCCCGCAGCGCCGTTCGCGGTCAGGCGGCCAGCGACGGTTGCAGCGCGGACGGCGGCGTGCCGTCTTTCCACGGCAGCGTCACGTCGTACTCGCGCAGCAGGCAGTCGTCCGGGCAGGCACGCGATCGGCGTGAAGTCGCGGTGCGCGATGTACTCGGGCCGCTTGAAGCGGCGGATGTGATTCGAGACCGCGCACAGGCTCAAGTACACGCTGATCCGGTCCCACGGCGACAGGTTCGACGTCGACGCGTGCACCAGGCAGGAGTGGAACAGGATCATCGAGCCGGCCGGTCCCTTCGGCGCGACGATGCCGCCGCGCTCGACCAGCTTGCGGATCGTGTCGTGGTCGATGGTCCACAGCGGATAGCTCGTCGTCGCCATGTCGTGCCGCGCGTCGAGCACGCCCAGCTTGTGGCTGCCCGGAATGAACATCAGCGGCCCGTTGAACTCGTTGACCTCGGCCAGAAAGATCGCCACGTTCATGGCGCGCGGCTCGGGCATCAGGTCGTCGTTCTTCCACGTCCCGTAATCCTGGTGCCATTGCCAGACGTCGCCGTCGAACGCCATCTTGCCGTTGATCTTGAACTGGTGCATGTAGACGTCCTCGCCGAACATCTGCACCACCGGCTCGACCATCCGCGGATGGCGCGCCAGACGCGCGAACGGCGCGCTGTACATGTGCGCGGCGAAATTCGTGCGCACGGCGTCGCTGCCCTTCTCGCGCACGTTCTCCGGGCGGCGCTGCGCGTATAGACGCGGCACTTCCGCGTTCAGCGCGCCAATCTCGCCGGGCGTAAAAAGGCCCGGGAAGAAGAGGTAGCCTTCACGGTCGAAGCGATCCAGTTCTTCCTGCGAGAGCTTCATGCGGCCTCCCGGGTTGCCGGTCCGCCCGGCCGAGCGGCAATTGCGTCCGCCCGATCCGGCAGCAATTGCCCTACACGCGGCGCTTGTATTCGCCGGTGCGGGTGTCGATTTCGATCTTGTCGCCGGTGGTCACGAACAGCGGCACGGCAACTTCAAAGCCGTTGGCGAGCTTGGCCGGCTTCATGACCTTGCCCGACGTGTCGCCCTTCACCGCGGGTTCCGTGTACGAGACTTCGCGGTCGACGGTGTTGGGCAATTCGACCGAAATGGCCTTGCCCTCGTAGAACGTGAGTTCGCACGGCAGGCCTTCGGCGAGATAGTTGAGCGCGTCGCCCAGGTTGTCCTTCTCGACGTCGAACTGGTTGAACTCGTTGTCCATGAACACGTACATCGGGTCCGCGAAGTACGAGTACGTGACTTCCTTCTTCTCGAGCTGGACGGTCTCGAACTTGTCGTCGGCGCGGTACACGGTCTCCGTGCCGCTGCCCGAGAGCAGGTTCTTCATCTTCATCTTGACCACGGACGCGTTGCGGCCGGACTTCGTGAATTCGGCCTTTTGCACGACCATCGGATCCTTGCCGACCATGATCACATTGCCGGCGCGAACTTCCTGAGCGAGTTTCATAGCGATTCCTGCGTGTTGCAGCGGGCGGTGTGCGGCCGCTGCGTGGGTCTTGGGTTAACTTGTGGTAAGTAGGCGAATTTGGGAAACCCTTAATTATAAACGATTTTCGCAAAACGTGACCAGCTGTTTGGCGAGGTCCGCCTGGCGCGCCAGCGCGCCCGCCCGGACGCGCGCCCGCGCCTTGAGCACCGGCAGGGCCGCGCGGAACGAGGGCCAGGCCGCGGCGGTCGCTTCCGCGTGCCCGGAATTCCACGCCTGCCAGAATGCGCGCCGGGCGCGAACGGCTTCCGCGTCGAGTCCTGCGTCGAATCGGGTCAGCAGCGCGTCGAGTTTCAGCAGGTGCGCGTCTTCCGCCTGCGGATAGATGTGCCAGACCAGCGGCTGCGCCGCCCACAGCGCGCGCACCAGCGAATCCTCGCCGCGCACGAAGTTCAGGTCGCACGCCCATAACCGGCGGTCGAACGCGTCCTGGTCGACGAAGGAGGCGACGGCGACGGTGAGGCGGCCGCGCGCGAACGGCTTGCCCGGATGGGGCACCGCGCCGCCGGTCCAGCGGTCGAGTTCCGCCTGCGCCACGCCTTCCGGAACCATGCACACGATTTCCTCGTCGCCTTCCGCCCACGCGTCGAGCAGCGCCGGCAGTGCGCTGTTGGCGTAGCAGAAGAGCGAAACCGTCAGCGCGGACTCGGATGGCGCCACGCCGATCGCGCGCCACGCACGCGGCGCGCGCCGCCGGGTCGCGCATGAAGGCATTGCGCGCCTCGGCAAGTCCGACTTCGCGCAGCAGGCCACCGGTGCTCGCCGTGAATCCCGGAAAGTAGAACCAGCAGGTCAGCGGCATCCGCGGATGCGGTGAAGGCAACGCATGCGCGCTCTCGACCCAGCTTTCCGCCGACAGGTATTCCAGGTTGACCCAGACCGGGGGCCGCGGCTGGGCGGCCATGGCATCGCGGTAGGAATCGGAAAGGCCGCAGCCGAAGGCTTCGATGACGACGTCGGGGTCGATGAACGCGGCAGGATGCGATTCGCTATAACGGCGCACGCGGACTCCGCGAGCGACCTGGTCGTCGCGCCGCGGGTCGAGTGCCGGCTCGATCCGTGCCAGTGTCGCGACGTCGTCGATCCACAGCGTCACGGCGAGGCCATGTTCCGCGGCCAGCTGGCGTGCCAGCCGCCAGCAAACGCCGCCGTCGCCGAAGTTGTCGACGATGCGGCAGACGATGTCCCAGCGCAGCGATGGGGGCATGGTTCGGATTCGGGCGGCGGCGAGCCGTCGCGGGATCGGGTCCCGCGCGTCGTTGCATTATCGCAAGCGCGGGGCGGCGGGCATAATCGAAGATTCCCGATGCATTGACGACGCGCAAAGGCCATGGCCGACGACTTTCAGATCGACGTGATTTCGGACGTGGTTTGCCCGTGGTGCTACATCGGGCAGCGCAGGCTCGCGGCCGCGATTTCGGGCTGCCCGAAGACGACGCCGCGCGCCGCGCATCGGTCCGATGGCATCCGTTCCAGTTGAATCCCGGCCTGCCGCAGGCGGGCATTCCGCGCAAACGGTATCTCGAGGAGAAGTTCGGCGGATCCGAACGGGCGGCGCAGATCTATGCGCGCGTTTCGGCGGCTGGCGCTTCGGTGGGCATTGCCTTCGCCTTCGACCGCATTGAAATTCAGCCCAATACGCAGGACGCGCACAGGCTCGTCGCCTGGGCGCAAGCGCGCGGCGATGCCAGCGACCTGGTCGAGCGGCTCTTCCATGCCTATTTCGTCGACGGCCGCGCGCTGGGCGATCGCGCCGTGCTGGCGGCGATCGCGGGCGAGGCGGGCCTCCCTTCCGACGAAGCCCGCCGCCTGCTCGATTCCGACGAAGGAATGGATGCGATTGCGCTGATGGACCGGCGGGCGCGGGAAATCGGCGTGCAGGGCGTGCCGTTCTTCATCTTCAACCAGCGCGTCGCCGTGTCGGGGGCGCAGGAACCCGCAACGTTGCTCGACGCCATCGCGCAGGCGCGCGCCGGCTAGAGGCGAACCGGCGCGAATCGCAGGGAGCGTCAGGCGGGGACGGGGCCGCGGCGCGCCGACCAGGCGTTCCAGCCCAGTATCGAAAATACGATGGCCAATCCGACCAGGTTCGGCCAGAACTGGTTGAACACCAGCACGAGCCCGGCGCAGGACAGCGCAAACTTGGCGGGCCGCGATAGCGGCGCGCGGAAATAGCCGATGTACGCCGCCGACAACGCGACGATGCCCATCACGCCACAGAACGCCGCGGACAGGAACGCGCTCCACGTGAAGCCGATGAACAGCAGCGCGGGCGTGTACACGAACATGAACGGCACCAGCGCCTTGCCCATCGACAGCCGGAATGCGGTCAGTCCGGTGCGCATCGGCTCCGAGCCGGCGATTCCCGCCGCGGCATAGGCGGCCAGCGCGACCGGCGGCGTCACGTCGGCGAGCACGCCGTAGTAGAAGACGAAGAAGTGCGTCGCGAGCAGCGGCACGCCGAGGAGCGCCAGCGCGGGAGCCGCGATCGACGCCAGGATGATGTAGGTCGGCGTCGTCGGGATGCCGGTGCCCATCATGATGCAGGCGATGGCGACGAAGATCAGCCCGAAGAACACCTGGCCGCTGACTGCCGTGAACAGGTTGAACGGATCGATGGCGCGGAACAGGTCCGACGCCGACGCCGCCAGCTCGACCACCGCGCCGGAGAACTTGAAGCCCAGGCCGGACAGCGTCAGCGTGCCGAGGATCAACCCGACGCAAGCGCAGGCGGCGCCGATCGCCAGCGCATATTTGGCGCCTCCTGACAGCCCGGCGATCAATGGCTTCCACGTCAGCGTTTCGCCATGCAGCCGGTGGTTGCCGAAGTGGCGCGCGATCAGCGGGATGTACGAGCAGACGAAGCACAGCACGATGCCCCAGAACGCCGACAGGAACGGCGTGAAGTCCAGCATCAGCATCGTGACCAGCGCCACCAGCGGAAAGACCAGGTGCCAGCTCGACCCGATGACGCCGGCCAGCTTCGGGATCAGGTGCGGCTCGACGCCCTTCAGGTGCAGGCGCTTGGCCTCGAAGTGCACCATCAGCCAGGCAGGCGAGGTAATGGAACAGCGCCGGAACGATGGCGATGATCACGAGTTCCTTGTACGGCACGCCGAGGAGTTCCGCCATCACGAACGCCGATGCGCCCATGACCGGCGGCGTGACCTGGCCGCCGCACGACGCGGACGCCTCGACTGCGCCGGCGAAGCGCGGACGAGAAGCCGTATTTCTTCATCATCGGAATGGTGAGCGAACCCGTGGTCACGGCATTGGCGACCGCCGAACCGGAAATCATGCCGAACAGGCCCGACGACACGACGCACACCTTGGCCGGGCCGCCGGAATAGCGGCCGGCCACGATGGTCGCGAGTTCCATGAACAGGCGGCCCAGGCCGGTCATCTGCGCGAGGATGCCGAACAGCACGAAGTGGAAAACGTAGGTCGCGACGACGCCGACCGCGATGCCGTAGATGCCTTCGGTGCCGACGTAGATGTGGTTGACGACGCGCACGACGCTGTAGCCGCGATGCGCGAGAACCCCCGGCATGTAGCGGCCGAGCAGCGCATACAAGCAGGCACAGCATGCCGATGGCCGGCAGCAGCGGCCCCATCGTGCGGCGCGACGCTTCCATCACCATGATGATCGCGAGCACGCCCATCATGTAGTCCTGCGCGATGGGCGACCCGACCCGCGCGATGAAGATGTCGTCGAAGAACACGATGAGATAGAGCGAGACCGCGGCGGCGGACACGGCAAGCGGCCAGTCGATCCATGACGGCTTGTCGTCGTAGCCGCCGTACTGCTTGACGGGGAGCGTGATCGCCGCCAGGAATGCGACGAGCGCGAGAAAGGCCCAGCCGTGTTGCATTTCACCCGACGCGGACAGCCGCTGCACCAGGTCCCACGCCAGGTAGACATAGAAGGCGGCAAAGGACAGCGCCCAGGCCCACTCCGTGGTGACGGCCTTGGCGTTGCGCGCCGGGTTCGGCCGCGGGAACACGAGGAAGATGAGTCCCAGCACCAGCGCCAGATGGAACGCGCGGTGCTTGATCTCGACCAGCAGGCCGAAGCCCGCCGTATAGATGTGAAAGCTCGACAGCACGACCGCGATCGTCGTGACGAGCATGCCGACGGGCCCGACCAGCTTGCGGAAGTTCGACTCGTGGTCGAACTGGCGGATGAGCTTCGCCTGTTGCTCGGCGGAAACCGCCTCGATCTGGTCGGTCAGCGTTCCGCTGTGGGACGCGGGGGCCGGCGTGGTCATCGTGTTGCCATGGCGCCGCGTCGGATCACGGTGCCGGCGCAGGGGTCCGGGATGACGCCCAGGGCCAGCGCGCGATTGCCCCACTGCGCGAGGTCGAGCGTAGCGGGTTCCCGCGAACAGGCGCGGCGACTGATCCGCGTGCACCTGCATCACGATTCCGTGAAAGCGGCGATTCATCGTCACGACGAACTGGTTGCCGCTGCGCGTGAACGTCCCGCCCGCGTCCGCTTCCGTCGGCAATCCCGGTCCATGCTGCTCGAAGCGCATCTCGGTCTGGACGATTTCGCCGCCGTCGACACGATACGACTCCGTCACCGGCGTGCGCGTGACCGAATGCGTGTAGACGATCGAGAACGACGTGTCGTCCGGCGGCAGCGCGAGCAGCGAAAGCCGCGCGCCGTCCGGATGACCGGCCAGCGTCAGGCAGGCGGCGAAGGACGCGGGCGATGCGGCCACGAAGGCCGCAAGCAGGCCGGCTCCGGCAATGCGCGCGAACAACGTGCGGCATCACTCCCGCTCATCGTGGCGACTGAGCGGGAATTCGCGACGTCACTTGAGCAGGCCTTTTTCGCGGTAGTACTTCTCGGCGCCCGGATGCAGCGGAATCGAGACCGACTGCAGCGCCGTCTTGAGCGAGATCTCCTTGCCCTTCGGATGAACCTGGCCCAGCGTCTCGGTGTTCTCGTACAGCGCCTTGGTCACTTCGTAGGCCATCGCATCGGTCACGCCGTCGTGCGTCGCCCAGATCGCCATCACGGCCAGCGTGTCCACCGGCGCCGTCTGGCCCTTGTACGTGTTGGCAGGCAGCTGCACGTTGGCGTAGTACGGCTGCTTCTTGCGCATGGCCTCGATTTCCGGACCTGCCAGCGGAACGATGCGAATCTCGCGCGCGTTGGCCAGGTCGACGATCGACGACGTCGGCGCGCCTGCGGTGATGAGCGACGCGGTCAGGTTGCCGTCCTTGATCTTGTCGACCGACTGCGCGAACGACGACAGGTCCTCGCCGATGTCCTTGCGCGTCATGCCGTACGTTTCGAGCAGGTCGCCCAGCAGTTGCCATTGTCCCGATCCGGGAGAGCCGGACGACACGGACTTGCCTTTCAGATCCTTGAAGCCCTTGACGTTCGCCGACGCGAGCGTGACGAGCTGCACCTGCTCCGGATACAGCGCGCCGAGCGCGCGCAGGTTCTTGAGCGGCTTGCCGTCGAACTGGCCCGTGCCCTTGTACGCGGAGTCCAGGATGTCCGCGGCGACGAACGCGCTTTCGATGTCCTTGCGGCCCAGCAGCTGCGCATTGGCGACTGAAGCGCCGGCGGTTTCCGCGGTGGCCGACAGCTTCTTGCCGCTGATCGTGACCTTGTTGGAAATGAGCTGCGCGAGCATTCCGCCGAGCGGATAGTACGTGCCGCCGGTGCCGCCGGTGGCGATGCCGAAGAACACGCGCTCCTGCGCGAACGTACGGTGTCGAAAGCGCGACGGCCGCGGCGAGCGCGCCGACGGCAGCCATGTGGAGGCCGGACGAACGAAGACGAAACGCCATTTTGATTCTCCCCTGGGGTTCAAGGCGGTCTGCAGCGGACCGCACGGCAAGTATGCCCAAAACCGGCGGTTCTAGGAAACGGCGCCGGCGCCGTAGCGGCCTTGCAGCAGGCGCCCGCCCGAGAATCGCGCCAGCGAGTACGGCTCGAGCGCGAAGTCGGGGGCGAGTCCCAACGCATTCTGCGCCACGATCCTGCCGACGATGGGCGAGAGCTTGAAGCCGTGGCCGGAGAATCCGTAGGCGACATGCAGGCCGTCGACGCCGGGCAGGGCGCCGAGCACCGGATTCCAGTCCGGCGTCACGTCGTAGACGCCGGTCCATGATGCGGCGAGGCCGGCCGTGGCGAATTCGGGCATGCGGTGCGCCACCTGCTCGCCGATCTCGGCCACGTAATCCAGCGGAACATCCGCCTGCTCGATGTCCGGCTGGGAAATCGTCTCGCCTTCGTTGCCGTCGCCGACCAGCAGCTGCCGGCCGCCGTAGCTGCGCATGTAGAGCTTGCCGTGCGACGCCAGGTCCTTGAGGATGGGCAGGTCGCGCGTGTACGGCGCGGGCGCTTCGAGCGTGAACACCGCATGCCGCGACAGCGCGAGCGGCAGCGCGATGCCGGTCCACGCCGCCACTTCCTGCGACCAGATGTTCTGCGCGCTGATCACGAGCGCGGCGCCGATGTCGCCGCTCGGCGTCTGCACGCCGTTGACGCGGCCTTGTCCGTCGCGCAGGAGCCCGGTGACCGCGACGCCTTCGCGCAGCGTCGCGCCGAGCCTGCGCGCCGCGCGCGCGAACGCGCTCAGCGTCAGGTAGGCGTCGGCATAGCCCGCCTCGGGCTCCCAGCCGATCGCCGCGATGTCGTCGAACTGCACGAGCGGATGCACGCGCCGCGCTTCGTCGACCGAAAGCTCGCGCGCGTCGATGCCGAGGCCGCGCTCGATGGCAAGCGTCTCGCGCAGCGCGACGGCGCGGGGCCCGTCGCCGGCGACCAGCATCATTCCGCAGCGGTTGTAGCCGGATTCCGCGTCCGCGTCATCGAGATAGGCCGGAAACTGCCTGAAGATGTCGATGGCCGCCTTGGCCAATGCGACATTTTCCGGAACGGAGTAGTGCGTGCGCAGGATGCACGACGACTGCGCCGTGGTTCCGCTGCCCAGCTGCCCGCGTTCCAGCAGCAGCACGCGCGGGCAGCCGAACCGCGCGAGGTGATACGCGATCGAGACGCCGATCACGCCGCCGCCGATGACCACGATGTCGAATTTTTCCATGGTGGTGTGGCCCGGGCCGGGTTTCAGTCGCTGCCTCGGTTGCCCTCAGTTGCCCTCAGTTGCCCTCAGTCCTCAGCCGCCATTCACGAGCATGCGGGCGAGCGCGCGGTGGCGCTCGACGATCGACGGGAGGTCGACCGTCGTCAGCTGGCCCTCGCGGACCACGATGCGGCCATGGATGATCGACAGGTCGGCGTAGACCGGCGCGCACAGCACCAACGCGGCCAGCGGGTCGCACTCGCCTCCCGCGAACCCGAACTGTTCGAGGTCGAATCCGACGATGTCCGCGGCCATGCCCGGCGCGAGATGGCCGATGTCGTCGCGCCCCAGCACCTGCGCGCCGCCGCGGGTGGCCAGTTCCAGCGCCTCGCGCGCGGTCAGCGCGTGAACGCCGAAGCCGACGCGCTGCAGCAGCAACGCCTGGCGCGCCTCGGCGAGCAGGTGCGACGAATCGTTCGATGCCGAGCCGTCGACGCCCAGGCCCACGTGCACGCCGGCGTCGAGCATCGCGCGCACCGGCGCGATTCCCGATGCCAGCCGCATGTTCGACGTCGGGCAATGCGCGACGCCGGTGCCGGTCCGGGCGAAGAGATCGATGCCGTGCGCATCGAGCTTCACGCAGTGCGCATGCCAGACATGCGAGCCGGTGAATCCCAGCTGTTCCGCATAATCGGCGGGCGAGCAGCCGAAGCGTTCGCGCGAAAAGGCGACGTCGTCGTCGTTTTCGGCAAGATGCGTATGCAGGCCCACGCCATAGGCGCGCGCAAGCGCCGCGGTCTCGCGCATCAGGTCGCGGGAAACGGAGAAGGGCGAGCACGGCGCCGCGGCCACGCGCAGCATCGCGAAGCGGCGCGGGTCGTGGCACGCTTCGATGATCCGGCGCGTGTCCGCGAGGATCGCGTCCTCGTCCTCCACGAGCGCGTCCGGCGGCAGGCCGCCGTCGGATTCGCCCACGCTCATCGCGCCGCGGCAGGCGTGGAAGCGCAGGCCGATCGCGCGCGCCGCGTCGATCGTGTCGTCGAGGCGGCCGCCGTTGGGAAACAGGTACAGGTGATCGCTGGCGGTCGTGCATCCGGTGAGAATCAGCTCCGCCATGGCGACGCTCGCCGAGACGTTGAGCATTTCCGGCGTGATTCGCGCCCAGATGGGATACAGCGCGCGCAGCCAGCCGAAAAGGTCGGCGTCCTGTGCCGCGGGGACCGCGCGCGTCAGCGTCTGGAAGAAATGGTGATGCGTGTTGACGAGTCCCGGCAGCAGGACCTTGTCGCGGCAGTCGATGACTTCGTCGGCCGTGGCCGGCAGTTCCGCGGGAAGTCCCACCGCGACGATGGTGTGGCCGCGGATGAACACGCCGCCGCCGGCGATTTCGCGGCGGACGTCGTCCATGGTCGCCACGAGCGTGGCGTTGCGGAGGAGCAGCGTGCGTCCTGTGCTCATGCCGGCAATTTACCGCATTCCCGCCAACGCCGACCCGGTAGAATGCGCCGTTGCCGAAGTCCTTCCACCGTTGCCCATGAAGCTTCGCGCGCGTTCTGCTACTGCCCTGTCCTGGCCGCTTTGCGCTCCTTGCCGGCTGCGCCACGCCGGCCGGTGAATCCGCCGATCACCGAAGTGAACCGGAACAGCGGTTATCGGTTCGCGACGCGCCAGCTGCAGGACGACGACAAGGAAAACCTGGTCATCCTCGCGTTTTCCGGCGGCGGCACGCGCGCCGCGGCATTTTCCTACGGCGTGCTCGAGGAACTGCGGCGGACGCAGCTCGTCACCGGCAAGGGGAAACGCGTGCGGCTGCTCGACGAGGTCGACGTCATCACCGGCGTGTCCGGCGGCAGCTTCACGGCGCTGAGCTACGGTCTCTACGGCGAAAAGCTGTTCGACGACTACGAACGGCGGTTCCTGAAGCGCAACGTGCAGGGCGACCTGCTTTCGCGCTTCGTCAATCCCGAGAACTGGAGCGCGTTGTGGTCGAAGGGTTGGGGCCGCTCGGAAATGGCCGCCCAGATGTACGACGAGATCCTGTTCAACGGCGCGACCTTCGGCGACCTCGACCGCCGCGACGGCCCGCTCATCATGGCCACGGCCACCGACATTTCGACGGGTTCGCGATTCACGTTCGTGCAGTCGGAGTTCGACCTGATCTGCTCCGAGCTGGACGCGGTGCCGCTGTCGCGCGCGGCGGCCGCGTCGTCGGCGGTGCCGCTGGTCCTGTCGCCGGTCACGTTCAACAACTACGGCGGCACGTGCAAATACAAGTGGCCTTCGTGGGCGCTGGCGCTGATGGACCCCGCGAAGCAGGCGCGTCCCGCCGGCCGCTCGCTGCAGCGGCTGAATGAACTCCAGAACCGCGAGGACGGCGCCAATCGGCCCTATCTTCACCTCGTCGACGGCGGCATTTCGGACAACCTGGGCATGCGCGGCGTGCTGGAGTCGATGGAGGAACTCGAGGCGGTGCGCGGCTTGCGCAAGCAGACCCGGCTGGACGACGTGCGCCGCATGATCGTGTTCGTCGTCAATTCGTTGTCGGTCCCGAAGACGAACTGGGACAAGTCCGAACGGCCCCCCAACGACGTGGCCATCCTGCTCAAGGCGACGGGCGTCCCGATCGACCGCAATTCGTACGAGGCGGTCGAACTGCTGAAGGACATCGTCGCGCGCTGGAAGATCCTGCGCCAGGTGCGCGAGAGCAAGGAATTTGCCATCGGCGCCAGCGGCGCCCTGAAGGAGGTCGTCGACGTGCCGGACATCGAGATCTATCCGATCGACGTGTCGTTCCAGGCGCTCGATGACGCGGCGGAATTCGATTACCTGAACGACCTGCCTACGTCGTTCGCGCTGAGCGACGAGGCAGTCGACCGGCTGCGCGCCGCGGCGGGCAGGATCATTCTCAACTCGCCGGAATTCCAGCGGCTGGTGAAGGACCTGGGCGCCACGGTGGTTCCGGTGTCCGCGACCGCGCTGCCGCCCGCCAAATGAACGGCGCCGACCTCGACCGGCTGTTCGCGCTGCAGCGCGCCGCGTTCGCGCGCGAACGGTATCCCGACCTGCGCACGCGCGTCGACCGGCTCGCGCGGCTCAAGTCGCTGGTCACGGAGAACGAAGCGCGGTTCGCCGCCGCCGTGGACAGCGACTTCGGCGACCGGTCGGAACACGAGACGCGTCTCGCCGAGCTGTACATCGTCGCCGCGGAAATCGCGGACGCGCAGGCGAATCTTCCACGCTGGATGCGGCACGAGCGCGTGGCGACGCCGCTCCACCTGCAACCGGGACGCGCGCGCATCGAGCGGCAGCCGCTCGGCGTCGCGGGAATCATCAGTCCGTGGAACTACCCGGTGCAGCTGGCGCTTGCGCCCGCGCTCGGGGCGCTGGCCGCCGGCAACCGCGTGCTGCTGAAGCCTTCGGAGCTGACGCCCGCAACATCGGCGCTGCTGCGGGAACTCGTCGCCGCGCGTTTCGGCGAAGACGAATTTGCCGTCGTGCTGGGCGATGCGCAGGTCGGGCAGGCGTTCACGCGCCTGCCGTTCGACCACCTGTTCTTCACCGGCTCGACGGCCGTGGGCAGGCACGTCGCGCGCGCGGCGGCGGAAAACCTGACGCCGGTCACGCTGGAACTGGGCGGCAAGTCGCCGGCGCTGTTCGCCCCCGACGCCGATCTCGCGCTTTGCGCGCCGCGGCTCATGTCGGGCAAGCTGCTGAACGCGGGCCAGACGTGCATCGCGCCGGACTACGCGCTGGTGCCGGCCGACCGCGTCGATGCGTTCGTCGCGGCGGTCGCGGGCGGCCGCTGCGCGCCTCTATCCGACCTATCGCCGGCAACCCCGACTACACGGCGATCATCAACGAACGGCACTATCTGCGCCTCACGGCGCTGATCGAGGACGCGCGCGCGAAAGGCGCGACGATCGTCACGCTCGCTCCCGCTGGCGAGGCGCCGGACCCGGCGTCGCGCAAGCTTCCGCCCATGCTCATCGTCGGCGTAAACGACGGAATGGCCGTCATGCAGGAGGAGATCTTCGGGCCGCTGCTGCCGGTGGAGGCCTACGCGAATGTCGACGACGCCGTCGCGAAGATCAACGCTCGCCCGCATCCGCTCGCGTTCTACTACTTCGGACGCGACCGCACCGAGTGTGGCAAGCGTGCTGCGGCAGACGCTGGCCGGCGGCGTGACGGTCAACGACACGCTGTGGCACTTCGCGCACAAGAACCTGCCGTTCGGCGGCGTGGGTGCGTCGGGGACCGGCGCGTATCACGGCGAGGCGACGTTCCTGACGTTCACGCACCGCAAGCCCGTGTTCGTGCAGCCGCGGTTCGCCGCGGCGAAGATGCTCTACCCGCCGTACGGCAAGCTGTTCGAGAAGGTGCTGGGCCTGCTGGGCCGGCTCAACGGCTGAGCCGCGGCGGGCCGCCGGCGCGCGGGATCAGACGACGCCGGTTCCGATGTGCTCGCCGCGTTCGTGCACGACGTGCGCGCGCCCGACGAGCAGCGGGTCGACGGCGCCGATGCGGTCCGGGTCCTTCGCCTTGTAGGGAAACGAGTGGAGCAGGTAGCGGAGCGCGTTGAGCCGCGCGCGCTTCTTGCAGTCGGACTTGATCACCGTCCACGGCGCATCGGCCGTGTCGGTGTGGAAGAACATCGCCTCCTTGGCGCGCGTGTAGTCGTCCCACTTGTCGAGGGACGCCTTGTCGATCGGCGACAGCTTCCATTGCTTGAGCGGATGCGCCTCGCGTTCCTTGAACCGGCGCCGCTGCTCCTCGCGGCTCACCGAGAACCAGAACTTGACGAGGTGGATGCCGCTGTGGACGAGGTTGCGCTCGAACTCCGGCGCCTGGCGCATGAATTCGAGATACTCCTGCTCGCTGCAGAACTGCATGACGCGCTCGACGCCTGACCGGTTGTACCAGGAGCGGTCGAACATCACGATCTCGCCGCGCGTGGGCAGGTGGCGGACATAGCGCTGGAAGTACCACTGGCCGCGCTCCTCGTCGGTGGGTTTCTCCAGCGCGACGACGCGCGCGCCGCGAGGGTTGAGGTGCTCCATGAAGCGCTTGATCGTGCCGCCCTTGCCTGCGGCGTCGCGGCCCTCGAACAGCACGATGACCTTCTGCCCCGACTCGCGCACCCATGCCTGGAACTTGAGCAGCTCGACCTGCAGCCGGTATTTCTGGCGCTCGTAGCTCTTGCGCGGCAGCAGGTATTTGTACGGATAGCCGCCGTTGCGCCAGTCCGCGTTCAGTTCGTCCTCGGTCTCGGCGGCAGCCTCGCGCGCGCGCTTGCGCTGTTTGCGCAGCAGCGCTCGCGCCAATTCCTGCGCGTCGACCGGGGAGCGGCCGGCCAGGATGTCCTGCAGCGCGTTGCTCTCGGCTTCGGTGGCGGAAGCGATGTTCTCGCCGACGGCACTGCGCTCCACGGCGGCCGCGCCGCTGGTGGGTCCCGTGTCGCCGGCCGTCACGCGACGTCGGCGCGGCACGGGCTTGCCGGCGCCCTTTGCGGCCGTCGCGGCGCGGCCGGTCCGACGTGTCTTGGTCGTTGCCATGGAATTATTTCGACGCCGGCAACTTTCCGACGACACCTTCGACGTAGTAATCCATCTTGGACAGTTCGGCGTCGGTGATCGTCTTGCCTGCGGCGAGCACTTCCTTGCCGTCGTTGGTCTTCATCGGACCGGTGAACGGGTGGAGCTTGCCGGCGGCAATTTCCCCTTCGGCCTTCTTCACCATCGCGACGACGTCGGGCGGCACGACCTTGTTGAACGGCGCCAGCTTGATCATGCCGTCCTTGATGCCGCCCCAGACGTTGTCCTGCTGCCACTTGCCGTCGACGACCGACTGCGCGACTTTCGTGTAGTAGTCGCCCCAGTGGTGCGTCACCGCCGTGAGCTGCGCATTCGGACCGTACTTCGACATGTCCGAGTGGTAGGCGATCGCGTAAACCTTCTTCGCCTCGGCGGTCTGCACGGTGGCGGTCGAGTCGGTATGGTGGGTCAGCACGTCGGCGCCCTGCGACACCAGCGTGGTGCTGGCCTCGCTCTCGCGGCCCGGGTCGAACCACGAATTGGTCCAGATGACCTTCACCTCGGCTTTCGGATTGACGCTGCGCATGCCGCGCGCGAACGCATTGATGCCCATCACCACCTCGGGGATCGGGAATGCGGCGACGTAGCCCGCGACGCCCGTCTTGCTCATCTTGCCCGCGACGATTCCGGCGAGGTAGCGGCCTTCGTAGAAGCGCGCGTTGTAGATGCCGACGTTCTTCGCCGTCTTGTACCCGGTCGCGTGCTCGAAATTCACCTTGGGAAACGCGGTGGCGACCTTGAGCGTCGGGTTCATGTAGCCGAACGACGTCGTGAAGATCAGGTTGTGGCCCGACTGCGCGAGATCGCGGATGACGCGCTCGGCGTCCGCCCCTTCCGGGACGCTTTCGACGTATTTGGTGGTGACCTTTCCCCCCAGCGCCTTTTCCATTTCCTTGCGGCCGGTGTCGTGCTGGAACGTCCATCCGGCGTCGCCGATCGGGCTCACGTAGACGAAGCCGATCTTCAGCGGTTCCTTCGTCTGCGCGGCGGCGGGCGCGGCCAGCGCGATCGCGCAGGCGGCCATCGCCGCAAACGGCATGCAGCGGGTCAGGGGGATCATCGTGATTCTCCTCGAGGCGGGTAGGGTGAGCTGGTCAATTGGCGATTCTATATAAATCGCCGCGAACTTGCGCTGCGGCCGCGCGCCGTTGATCAGGGCGCGCGCAGGCTGTCCGCCAGGCTGTGCAGATTTTGCGGCGCCACGCGGATGAGACCGCCGCGCGGACTGTCGATGTCGGCGATCAGCATGAACGTGATGGCCACGACCAGCGGCAGGACCAGCAACAACTTGCGGCCCAGCTTCACCGACCGCACGCCGTAGCCGACCAGCAGGTTGCTGACGATCGCTATGGACATCATCAGTATCCACGCAGTACGGGGAATCCGGTTCCACCACGCGGCCTGCGTGTAACCCTGGGAATTGAGCACGTCGTTCATGCCGGCCGCGGCAAGCGCCGTGATCGGCGACGGCTGCGCGACGGCCGGCGCCTGGACCGCATTCCACAACTCGGTCTGGATCTTTGCGGTGCGCGCGTTGATCTGCTCGATACTGCTCCGCATCGCGAACGACATAGAACTGGATCCGCAGATCGAGATAGTCCTTGAGCAGGGCGCGCACCTTCGCGGCGTCCGCCGCGGGCAGCAGCCCGGCGCGCAGGTACTGCGTGCCGATGGCGTTGGCTTCCTCCTCCTCGAGGTTCTTGCGCTGGTCGTAGCGGCTGATCGCCATCGAAAAGCTGAAGCCGAGAATGAGGCCCAGCAGCGTCAGCGTCGCCGCCAGGACAACGCCGAAGTCCTCGCGCACGCCTTCGTCCAGCTCGCGGTGCCTGCGCAGGAACGTGACGCCGATCCATGCCGCCAGCCACAGCAGCAGGAACGAGAGCAGGCCGAAGATGATCGGGTAGTCGGTCAGGCGGGTCAGGTGTGGCATCAATTCCTCGTTGTCAATCGTAGCCGATACAGGCGCGCGTCGCCGAACCGCTTGGCAAGTTGCATCTTACCGATGTAGTCGCAGGCAAAGCGATCCTGGTCCTCCGCGACCAGCGACGCCGCGAACTCCTCGGTCACGAAGATGCTTTGCGGCTGCACGACGGGTTCCAGCCGCGCCGTCCGGTTGACATGCGTTCCGTAGAACGTGTACCGCGCGGTGACCGGGTCGTAGATGCGAAACAGCGGGCCGGTGTGCAGCGCGATGCGCACGCCGGTTTCCGGCGCCAGTCCCAGTGCCGGCCAGTCGAAGCGGCCGATCTCCTGCTGCAGGCGAAAGGCGAATTCCGCCGCGTGGCTCGGCAGGTCGAACACGAGGAAGAGGCCGTCGCCGTGCGTGTTGGCGTGGACCGCATCGGTGCGGCCAGCGAATCGAGGATGCGCTTGCAGGTCCCCAGGAACAGTTCCGCGAACCGGGGCGCGTATTGCTCGGGCATCTTGGAAAAGCCGCTGACGTCGGCGAACAGCAGGCTCTGCAGCATGCGCCTCTGCGAAGAGCTTCCGGAGTCCGGTGTTGGCGGGTTCGGCGTTTCGCCTCGACCACTGCGGGCCGATTCGGCGTGCCTCCGCGCAGCGAGGCGATGTCGATGTTGTCGATTCGCCCCCCTTTGCGCGTCCAGTTGCGCGCCGTCGCGGCGGTGCCGCCGACGATCTCGGGTCCGCTGCGCTCGAGAACGGTCAGCATCAGCGGATGCGTCGAGAGTTCCAGCGCGCGCAGGTACGCCATTCCCTGGATCAGGTTCGCCGCATGCTCGAACAGCACGTCGTCGCCGAGGAATCCTTCCTCGGTCGCGAGGACGACGCGGGTCGCGCCGGCGACGACGCGCTCGAAGCGCGCGATCCAGGCGTCTCCGGCGAAGCTCACGCTGGATTCGATGAAGCCGGGCACGGGAATGGCAGCACGATCTGCGTCTGCATGCCGGCGTCCTGCATCGCTTCGAGGAACAGGATGTCCGCGCCACAGGCGGCCTGCGCGTAGCCGATCGACGGTCCGAGCGACGCGATCCGTTCGCGCAGGGCCGCGGCGACTTGCGGCTCGAGGTCAGGCGGGAAAGCGCGGCGACGGCCGCGTCCGGGTGATCGATCATGTGCCCGGAAAACGCGATGACCTGCGGCGGCGGGCACGCATTCGGCCAGTTCGCGGCGCCGCGGCGATCCGATCAGCCGCAATTGCCGCCGCATCGACGCGACGTCGCCGAAGCGGCTGCCGGCCAACCGATACGCTTCGGCGTAGCGGGCGCGGGCCTCGTCGACGCGATCGAGCAGCGAGCAGCGCCTCGCCCGCGGTCGCGTGGTGCCAGTGGTCGTCCGTCGGGGCGCATCGCGGAGAGCGCCTGCTGCGCGAGCGCTGCGCGACCGCGGCGCGTCGCCGGCGAGCATCGCCATCGTCGCCGCGTTGACGGCGGGATACGCGTCGCCGCTGATGGCGTGCGCATGGCTGTAGTTCTCGATGGCCCGCGCCGCGTGTTCGCGTGCGGCCGCGCCCGACCTGTCGCGTGCCGCGGCGAATCGTTCCTTGGCGATCCTGCCGGCCAGGCTCCACACCTCGACGGCGAGCGGGCTGCTGCCGAGCGCATCGCGGTCGATCTTCCGCCAGCGATTTTTCCGCTTCGTCGATCGCGCCCATGCGCGCCGAGGCCAGCGCGCCGAGGTAGCGGAATCTCGGCGGATGTCGCGTCGCCGGACGACGCGCTGCGCGCCAGGTCGAGCGCCTGCAGGTTGAGGCCGGCGTCGAGCGCTTCGCGAATCGTCGATGCTGTGTCAATCAACGCCCGGTCTCCGCGCCTGGTCGATCGTTCTGGATGGGCAGATTCGGCGCGTGCAATGGCGACGCGCCAACATGCTGTCGAGCCGCCTACTTGCGCCGGCTCTTCTGTTCCTCGGCGATGCGACCGCGCCAGTCCCCGACGTACTTCAGCCCCTTCATCTCGGCAGGCAGCTTGTCGACCAGCGCGGCGGCCTCGGCGAGTTGCGCGGCCGGATCGCCGACGCCGGCCAGTGCCGCGACATAGAGCGCGGCGGCAAGGTCGAGGCGCTGGCTCGGATCGTCGACATTGCGTGGTGCCAGGTCACGTTGAAACTTGAGCGCCGGCACGATGAGCGCGCGCGCTGCCTCCGGCTGGTTCAACCGCATCTTCACGAGCGCGGCGAACGTGCGCTCCGCAACGCCCGCGCGGACAAAGCCGAGGTCCTTGTCGCCCACCAGATTGCGGGCTTCCATCACCTGCGCCATCTCGCGGTCGGCTGCGGGAAAATCGCCGAGCTCATACGCCGAAATCGCCATCGACGTGTGCAGGATGATGCGGCTAAACGCATAACCTTGCTGTTCGGACCCCTGCGGCGGCTTGAGCTGGTCGAGTTCCGGCGCCACCGCTCGGCCCTGCTCGAGCGCCGACGCGATAATCGCCCAGGCCTTCCGCGACCACCACCGGCCAGATCCTGCGGTAGACCGGCCGCGACAGCGCGTTCCACGAACCTGGAGCCGCGTTCTTGGAAACCCATTCGCTGTGCGACGCGCCCAGCGCCAGCGCCGCTCCGGCTTCCCGCCGGTTTCCGCGCTGCGCCTCCAATGCGGCCAGGCGAAAGGCATGAAGAGCCAGGTTGTTCGCCGTCATCGCGCTGGGTGGCGCCCGGCTCGCGAATGCCTCCGTGGAGCGCCAGGTGGCCGCAGCGTCGCCCGCACGTCCCATGGCCTCCTGGATGTTCGCCTTGATGAAATGCGACACCGCCAGGTTGTTCCACGAGATGACGTTGCCCGGGTCCAGCCGTACGAACTCGCTCCATGCGCGCTGCGTCGTGTTCACCAGGGCCAGCGCCTCGGCGAGATGCATTTCGTCGGCGAGCAGGCCCGCCAGCGGCGACGTGGAAAGCGCCTGGGCGCGCAGCGCCTGCATGTGGCCGGGGCGTTGTTCGAGCACCTTCGCCGCAACCGCAAGCCCCTCCTGGCTGGCGCGCTTCGCCTCCTCGCTGCGTCCGAACTGCGAATGCGTCTGGACCAGCCAGGACGACGACTCGGCATAGCCCGCGGCCGACGCCAGGTCGGTCAGCGCGAGATCGTCGATCGACCGGTACGCCGCGCGCGCTTCCTCGAGCGTGGCGACCGCCGCTTCCTGTTGCATGCTCCGCTGCAGGAAGCCGTGCATGTTGAGGACTTCGCCATACGCGCGGCGCAGAGCAACCGATGCATTCGGCGCCGTCGCCAGCGGCTTGAGGACGTCGACCGCCCGCGCGCTGTTCGCCAGCGCCTTGTCGTCGTTGTCGACGCTCGAGCCCAGCCGGGCCTTGGTGCTCAGGCCGAGCGCCAGGCCGATGGCGGTGGCCTCCGACAGGTCCCCCTGCTCGCGCATCGCCCCCAGCACCTTGACGGCCTCGTCGATGGCCTTGTTGCCTTCGTCGAGCCGCGCCTGCGTGCGCAGAACCGAGCCGTAGCGCACCAGCGCCAGCGCGCGGTTGCGCTCGGTCTGCGGCGTGCGCAGCGCCGTGCGGCAGCGCGTTGTAGTAGTCGAGCGCGCGCTTGGCCAGCGCGCCGACGATGTCGAGCCGGCCGACCGGTGCCAATTCGAGGTAGAAATCGTCGAGCAGGTAGACGACGAGCTTTTCGGACTCGCCGCGCGCCTGCTCGGCCATCAGGCGCGTCTGCTCCGACTTGGCCTCGGCCTGCTGCGCGCGCTTCATGCCGAAGTAGCCGAAGACGGCGCTGCCCGCCGCGCCGATGGCCAGCACCGCGCACACGGCCGCGATCTGCCGCGCGCGTACCAGCGCCTTGCGCGTCGCCAGCTCGCGTTCGCGCTGCGCGGCCAGCTTGCGCTCGGCTTCGTCGCGCGCTTCGCGTTCGAGGCGCACGTCGCGGCTTGCGCGGACGACGCCGGTCAGTACGTCATGCGTCAGCTCCACGCGGCGCACGTCGAGCCGCTCCTCGATGCGCAGCAACCGCCGGTTGACGAGTGTGGCCAGCGCATCGGCCGGCGCGCCGGCGGCCGCCAGGCCCTTCTGCACGCGCTCCTCGGCCAGGCTTTCGCGATGGCCGGATTCGGTGAGCAGGTTGTCCTCGATGAACTGGCGGACGCCGGCGGGCTGGTCGGCCAGCGCGCGCTCGTAGAATTCGGACAGGATGGTGTCGCGCGAGCCGGCCAGCAGGTCCGCCGAAATCTCGGGGCGACCTTGCGCGATGCGCGCGTTGTTGAGTTCGCGGCAGATGAGCGACAGCAGCGCGGGCTCGACTTCGGCGTTGGCGAGTTCCGCGCCGCCGGCGACGAAGCGCACGATGGAACCGGCCACCTCCTCGGACACGAGCTTGCCGCCGGGCTTCAACACCGCGCTCAGCGCCTGCGCGCCGGTCATGCGGGCCAGCCGCATCCGGTTCTGCGAGATCGAGGGCATCTTGCCCTTGAGGCCCTCGAGGTGCGCCAGGTAATCCTCGCGCAGCGCGATCAGGATGCGGTAGTCGCTGCGCGTGAAGTCGAAGCGCTCGACGGCGGACTCGTCCTCGTCCATCTTCGCCTCGAGCGCCTTGGGCGCGCGATTCTCGACCAGGTCGGCCAGGTCCTCGATGAATTGCGCGGCGCGCTGGCGCCCGAATTCGTCGCTTTGCGCGAGCGTGAACAATTCCTCGAACTGGTCGAAGATCAGCAGCGGGATCAGCGTCTTCCCGGACGCGTCGCGCAGCACGTCGTCGCGGTGGTGCAGGAATTCCCACAGCGACTCGCCCGACACGGCGGTACCCGGTTGCGACCACGCGCCAGCGGACTGCGTTGCGCGGAAGATCGCCTGCTTGATCTGCTCGGTCGGGACCGGCGATTCGGGCGAATAGTCGATGCGTACGTAGACCGGGCAGTAGCCATCCGGCCGCAGCCGCGGGACGATGCCGGCGCGCAGGATCGACGTCTTGCCCAGGCCCGATTGGCCGAACAGGATCGTCAGCAGCTTGCGCTGGACGCGGCGGCCGAGCTCGCCGACTTCCTCCTCGCGGCCGTAGAAGAAGCCGCGCGTCTCCTCGGTGTAGGACGCCAGGCCGAGCCACGGGTGCAGCGGCGTCGACGGCCAACCGGGTGTCGTCGGTTGCGGGCGCTGCGGTCGAATCGTTCATCGGGACGACAGCAGGTCGCGAATGCGCTGCGCGAATTCCGGCGAGACTTCGCCGCCGGGAAGGCGCGTGAAATGGACGGCGCGGAACTTGTCCGGCACCTGCGCCGCGCCGGTGTCGGTGTCGTCGATGCACACCGGCAGGATGAAGATGGCGCCCTCGGCGATGTTGCGCGCACGGTCGATCGCGTAGCTCCATTCGCGGCGGAAGAAGCCTTCCAGCCGGCGCTGCGTCGTCGCCGAAACCACCGGAATGAAGAACGAGCAGCGGGCGATGTTGCGCTGGATCTTGCGGTCGTAGTCGTCGCCGCCCTCCAGGCGATCGAGGTCGAACCAGGTCTTGATGCCCGCCGCGTCGAAGCCCGCTTTCATCTTCTGCACGGCCGCCAGGTCTTCGCGCGCGTAGCTGATGAACACTGCGTTGTCCGGCATTTCGTGCTCGGGAGGCAGGAAGCGCTGCGGCGCCGCATGCAGGGGAATGACTTCGCCCGGCTTGCTGCGGATCAGCCAGCGGCGGTGCAGCTCATTGACGAAGTTCTCCGCGCCGCTGTAGATGCGCGTGCGCACGCTGACCTGCTGCAGGAAGGCCATCAGCCGTCCGTCCGTGCCGGAATGGTTGTCGGCGAGCACCTCGCCGACGTCGCGCGGATCGGACAGCCGCCGGCGCTTGGCCATGCGCAGGAAGAGGCGCGCGAGCCAGTTGGTGAAGCTGCTGCCGATGAACAGCAGGTGGTTGTGCTCGAGTTCGTGGAAGAGTTTTTCCGGCGTCAGGTGCTCGCTTTGCAGCGCGCAGATGAATTCGAGCGTGTCCTCGTCGGAGATCACGTACGTCGGCGATGCCGAAAGGCGGCCGAGCAGGTGGTAGACCACCGGGCGCTGGAAGGCCTCGCGCTCGGTCGGGAGGTCGGCGACGCGGTTCGGCGCATACGCGATCACTTCCGTCGACTGGGCGCCGCCGAAGCGCTCGGCGTTGATCGCCTGCTCGAGCAGCGGATCGAACGTGGTGGTGACGAAGAGGTCGAAGTCGGTGATCTGCGCCAGCCGGCGGAGCGCCGGCGGCGGCGCGAAGTTGGCGTCGCGGAGGATGCTGCGCAGTCGCGTGTACGCCTCCTCGCGCCGGCCGCGCGACGACAGGAACCAGCAGACGACGTCGTTGAGCGTGTAGGGCTGCGGAAGCTGCGTCGTGTCGACGTTGAGTTTCGCCGCGAGTTTTTCCGCGATCCACTCGTACAGCAGCCGCGGTCCGGCGTCGGTCTCGACCGTGAGCAGCTCCGGCCCGATGATCGGGATGACGCGGCGCTCCTCGATGAAGTTGAGCAGGTCATCCCATGCATCCTCGTCGAGCGTAGACAGCGGAGGGTGCATCGGCAGCAGGTTGCTCACGAGACGGGCCTTCGGAGTAGTGACGGCGCTAAGGTTACGTTGAACCAGGTGCTGTCCGCGGCGCGCAACCGCAGCGAAGTGTCGACCATTCCGCAACCGTGGTCAATATTGCGCTGGCCGAACGGCAAACGGGCACTTCTAGGAATCGGGATGGAACGGCTTGCCGAGCGAGGCGGGCGCATTGAGGCGGATCGCGGCGGCATCGCGGGAGATGATCGCCAGCACGACGATGGTGGCCAGGTACGGCAGCATCGACAGGTATTGCGAAGGTATGTCCACGCCGATGCCCTGCGCCTGGAACTGCGCGAGCGTGACGCCGCCGAAGAGATAGGCGCCGGCCAGGATTCGCCACGGCTTCCAGGTGGCGAACACGACGAGCGCGAGTGCGATCCAGCCGCGACCCGCCGTCATGCCCTCCACCCACAACGGCGTGTACGCGACCGCCATGTACGCGCCGCCCAAGCCGGCGCACGCGCCGCCGAACATCACGGCGCAATACCGGATGCGCGCGACCGGGAAGCCGATCGCGTGCGCGGATTGCGGCGACTCGCCCACCGCGCGGACGATGAGCCCGGCGCGTGTACGGTACAGGAACCACTGGATCGCCACGAGCAGGACAATGGACAGGTAGACAAGCGGGTTGTGCCCGAACAGCAACTTGCCGACCACCGGCAGTTTCGTGAGGACGGGGATATCCAGCGGCGTGATGGGGTCGATGACCACGCTGACGTAGTCGAGCCCGACGAACGCGGACAGGCCGATGCCGAACAGCGATAGCGCGAGGCCGCTCGCCACCTGGTTCGCCATCAGCGACAGCGTGAGCACGCCGAAGATGAGCGACAGCGCGGCGCCCGCCGCCATGCCCGCGGCCACGCCGAGCCACGCGGAGTGCGTGGTCGCCGCGACGATGAACGACGTGACGGCGCCGGCGAGCATCATGCCTTCCACGCCCAGGTTCAGCACACCGGACTTTTCCGTGACCAGTTCGCCGAGCGCCGCGTACACGAGCGGCGTGCCGGCCGCGAGCGTGAGCACGATCAATTGCGCCACGTGATCCATCAGTGCGGATCCAGGAGCCGTGCGCCGCGCGCCGGTCCGCGCGCGACGCGAAGGCGGTAGTGAATGAAGACGTCGGCGGCGAGAAGGAAGAACAGCAGCGTGCCCTGGAACAGGCCGGTGACGGCGGATGGCATGGCCAGGTTGATCTGCGCCGATTCGCCGCCCAGGTAGAGCAGCGACATCAGCAGGCTGGCGAACACGATGCCCAGCGGATGCAGGCGGCCGACGAACGCGACGATGATCGCGGCGAAGCCATAACCAGGCGATGCCGACGGCAGCAGCTGGCCCAGCGGACCGGCGACTTCGCCGACGCCGGCGAGCCCGGCGCACGCGCCGCCGATCAGCATGCCCAGCCAAATGGTGCGGCGCGAGGAAATTCCCGCGTAGATCGCCGCCGCCGGGGCAAGTCCCGCAACGCGCATCTGGAAACCGGCCAGGCTCCTGCGCATGAAGAGCCACGCCATCGCGACGACGGCAAGCGCCAGCGGCAACCCGATGTTGAGGCGCGTGTCCGGCATGATGATGGGCAGCAGCGCGGCATCGCCGAACATCCGCGACTGCGGAAAGTTGAAGCCTTCCGGATCGCGCCACGCGCCATGCACCAGCAGCGACAGCGTCAGCGTCGCGACGTAGACCAGCATCAGCGACGTCAGGATTTCGTTGGCGTTGAAGCGCGTGCGCAGGAACGCGGGGATCGCCGCCCACAGCATGCCTCCGGCAACGCCAGCGAGCAGCATCGCCGGCAGCAGGAACGGCGACGTCGACTCCTGGAACCAGAGCGCGACGCCGCCGCCGAAGATCGCACCCATCGTCAGCTGGCCTTCCGCGCCGATGTTCCAGACGTTGGCGCGATAGCCGGCGGCGAGCCCCACCGCGATCAGCATCAGCGGCGTCGCCTTGAGCAGCAGCTCGCCGACGCCGTACTGCGTCGTCAAAGGCTTGATGAAGAACGCGTGGAAGGCGAGCCAAGGATTCTTGCCGAGGACCGTGAACAGGATGAAGCCGACGACGACCGTCGCCGCGGCGGCGAGCAACGGCGACAGCCAGCCGGCGAGACGCGACGGTTCGGGGCGTGCTTCGAGCTTCAGCATCCGGCGGGCTGGGCGAGCGTTCCGGACATCAACACGCCGATTTCCTCGACACTGGTTTCGCGCAGCCGCTTCACTTCGGACAGGCGCCCGCGCGCGATCACCGCGAGGCCATCGCAGATCTCGAACAGCTCGTCCAGTTCTTCGGAAACGACCAGAATCGCCACGCCGGAATCGCGCAGGTCGAGCAACGCCTGCCTTATCTGCGCGGCCGCGCCGACATCGACGCCCCACGTCGGCTGCGCGGCGATCAGCACCTTGGGCCGCTGCCGCATCTCGCGCCCGACGATGAATTTCTGCAGGTTGCCTCCGGACAGGCTCTGCGCCACGGCATTCGCACCGTTCGCCTTGATGCCGAACGCCGCGATCGTGGCGACGGCGTAGTGGCGCGTCACGCCTTCGCGGATGA
This sequence comes from uncultured beta proteobacterium, assembly GCA_963834045.1. Classification (GTDB taxonomy): domain Bacteria; phylum Pseudomonadota; class Gammaproteobacteria; order Burkholderiales; family Casimicrobiaceae; genus VBCG01. The sequence continues at coordinate 271,041 of CAWIAK010000018.1, forward strand.
ATCCGTGCCTGACCATTCCCTTGCGATGCGCGGTGAGCAGCGCGTTGTCCGCCAGCGACATCTCGGGAACGGCGCCCCGGCCCAGGCGATCTTCCGGAACGAAGGCCAGCCCCAGGGCGCGCCGCTGCGCGGCATCGAGCCGGCCCGCCGCGGTGCCCAGGATCGTCACGGTGCTTGCGTCCGCGAGCAGTGCGTTCCCCGGACAGCGCCGCCATCAGTTCGTTCTGGCCGTTGCCGGACACGCCGGCGATGCCGACGATCTCGCCTGCGCGCACGCACAGGTCGATTTCCTCGAGCGACGTGCCGAAAGGATCCTCGGCAGGCAGCGTCAAACCGGAGACCACCAGCGCCGGCTCGCCGACGTGCGCGTCGCGATGGCGCGGATGCGGAAGGTCGCTGCCGATCATCATGCGCGCGAGCGATGACGACGATTCGCGGCGCGGATCGCACTCGCCGGTGACGCGCCCCGAGCGCAGCACCGTCGCCTTGTGGCAGAGCGCGCGAATCTCGTCGAGCTTGTGGCTGATGTAGAGGATGCTGCAGCCTTCCGCGGCGAGCTGTCGCAGCGTCTCGAAGAGCTTGTCGACGGCCTGCGGCGTCAGCACCGACGTCGGCTCGTCCATGATGAGCAGGCGCGGTTCCTGCAGCAGGCAGCGGACGATCTCGACGCGCTGGCGCTCGCCGGCGGACAGCGAGTAGACGGGACGATGCGGGTCGAGCGGGAGTCCGTACCGGGTCGAGACATCGCGAATGCGCGCGGGCAGGGCGGCACCGGCGCGATGCGCCTCGAGCGCCAGCGCGATGTTCTCGCCGACGGTCAGCGTCTCGAACAGCGAGAAATGCTGGAAGACCATGCCGATGCCAAGGCGCCTTGCATCGGCGGGGCTGGCGATGGCGACTTCGCGGCCCTCCCAGAGGATCGTCCCTTCATCCGCCTGGACGACGCCGTAGATGATCTTCATCAGCGTCGACTTGCCGGCGCCGTTCTCGCCCAGCACCGCGTGAATTTCCCCGGGCAGCACGGCAAGGTCGATGCCTTCGTTGGCGACGACCGACGGATAGGCCTTGGTGATGCCGGAAAGCCGCAGCCGCGGCGTCGAGTTGGAGGCGGTATCGGTCATTCCGGCGGGAGTCATGCGAGGTTCGTCAGATCCGGATCAAGCGCGGAACGCGTGGCCATTCTGCCAGTATCGCCATTCGAGCGGGATGCGGCGAGCGGTTGCCGGCGAGTGAGCCGCCATCCCGCCCAAAAGGAAAGGGCCCCCGCGGGAGCCCTTGTCCGGAAACGCGAACGGCAGTACGGCTACTTCTTGGTGGCCTTGGTCACCTGGGCCAGCAGCGGATCGGCCTGCTTGTTGTGCACGGTCATGCCGGATCAGGACGTCCGGCGGCAGCACGTCCTTGCCGAAGTACGCCTTGTTCCAGTCATTGGAAACCGCGATCACGGTGCCGTCGAGATTGAGGCCGCCGTACACGCCCTTGGCGCGGCTGAACGTCACCAGGTCGGCAACGACGTCCGACTTGGCGCCGGCTCCGACAGGACCCGCGGCGACGCTCGCGTCCGCGCCCGCCTTGACCGAATTGGACATCAGCGAATTGAGCGCCTTTTCGGTCATGACCAGGGTCACGTTTTCGGAAACCGAAACGCCGGCCTGGAAGCCGACGCTCGCCGTCGCCATCGTGTAGAACACCGGGCCGGCCCATTTGCCTGTCGCCGGGTCACGCGCGAGCAGGACGGCGCGTCCGCCCGAACCGCCGAAGATGAATCCGGCCTTGGCGATCGACGGAGCGATCAGTACGGCCCTCGCCCGGCCGATGTTGCCTTGCAGCCAGCTCATGTCCGGGATCGCGCAGGAAGTTCGACAGCGACGTGCTCGCTTCATTGACCAGTTTCTGCTGGTCGGATTGCGCCTGCGCCGGCGCGGCCAGCAATGCCGCCGATGCCAGCACGACGAATGCGGCGGCGGTCATGCGTTTGATTGCCAGATTCATGGAGGTCTCCTCGGAATGTACGGCTGACGTAACTTGAACATGTTACACCACTCCGACAGGCGCCTGCCACAGCGAAATCGGGCACGCCCTGCATGCTAGACTTCCATCCCGAAATCGCTCTGCCTTTCCGACCCTTGCACACCCCCAACACTTCGCTGCGTCTCTTCCTCTGTGCCGTTGCGGCATCGGGCATCGTCGGCGTCGCCGCCGCGGCGTCGCCGACGCTGGACCGGATCAAGGCCAGCGGCACCGTGACCTTCGCCTACCGCGACGGAGCGGCGCCTTTCTCGTTCAAGGCGCGCAACGGGCGGCCCCAGGGCTACTCGGTCGAGCTGTGCGAGAAGGTGGCGGTGGCCATCGGCAAGGCGCTCGCCGTCCCTGCGCTGAAAGTCGAGTGGCGAGCGGTCGACGCGGCCAATCGCCTGGACGCGGTGACTTCGGGTCAAGCCGACGCGGAATGCGGCACCACGACGATCACGCTGTCCAGGATGGAACGCGTCGACTTCTCGGTGCCCATATTCGTCGACGGCGGCGGCGTGCTGGTGAGGGAAAAGGATCACCTGACGCGACTCACCGATCTCAAGGGCAGGAAGATCGCCGTCATTCCGGGCACGACCACCGAGCCCGCGCTGCAGCGGGCGCTCAAGGTCATCTCCGTGACCGCCGAGTTCGTTCCGGTCAAGTCGAGCGGGGAGGGCGCGGCGCTGCTGCTGGCCGGCAAGGTCGATGCCTATGCGTCGGACCGCGTGGTGCTGGCGGGGATCAAGCTCGCGCAGGGCAACGACGAGCTCGAACTCATCAATCAGGATTTTTCCTTCGAGCCCTATGCGCTGGTGGTGCGCCGCGACGATCCCGATTTCCGCCTGGCCGTCAATCGCGCGCTCGTCGGCGCGTACAAGTCGGGCGAAATCGACGCCGTGTACGTGAAGTGGCTGGCGCCGCTCGGCCAGCCCGGGACCGCTGCTCAACGCGATGTTCTATCTCAATTCGCTTCCCGACTGATGGCACGCGCTATCCACTTTGCATTGCTTGCCTTCGCCGCCGCGGCGGCGGTTCCCGCTTCGGCGCAGATCAAGCCGGCCGACGCGGCGTGCGGCAACTGCGGCGTCGTGCAGTCGATCACGCCGGTGAGCCAGCGGCAGGAGTGGACGCCGCTCGGGTCGGTTCCCGAGGCGAGCGCCATGGGCGGCGGTCCGGGTGGACATACCGGGAAGCGCGACGATGCTGTCGATCGGTCCCGGCTTCACCAATCGCGGCATGGTCGTCGTCGGCGCCGCCGGCGGCGCCGCGTACGCGCAGAAGCCCAACGAGTACCAGCGGCAGCGCTGGGAGGTCACCGTCAAGATGGACAGCGGCCCGCCGCCGCGCGTCGTGAACCTCTCCTACGAGCCGTACGTCCAGGAAGGCGATCGCGTCCGCGTCTCCGGCAACCAGCTCGAGCTCGTCAATCCCTGATTCGCCGGACAAGTCATGACCAGCGCGGTCCTGGCGATTTCCGACGCTTCCGACGGCGGGCGCGTGCTCGCCCTGTCGGGGCGCCTGGATTCCGAGTCGGTCACGACGTTGTGGGATTCGGTGCGGCGCGCGGTCGCCGACGTGCCGGCCCGGCGCGTGGTCGTCGACGCGAGCGGCGTCGATTACTGCGACGGCGCAGGCATCGCGCTCTTCGTCGACCTGCTCCGGCATCCGCGCGAACCGCAGGTCGAGATCGCGAACCTGAAGCCGGCCTTCGAGGTCCTGCTCAAGCAATTCGACCCCGGCGTGCTCGAGCACGATCTCGATCCCGAGCCGCCGCGCGGTCCGGCGGTCGAGGAGATCGGGCGCGCGGCGTACACGGTGTGGCGCGACATCCGCACCCAGGTCACGTTCGTCGGCGAGACCACCGCCGCGCTCGCGTACGCCGTCCGCAATCCTGCGTCGGTGCGGTGGCGCGACGTATGGCGCATTTGCGAACAGGTCGGCGCCGACGCGTTGCCCATCGTCGCGCTGATCTCGTTCCTGCTCGGCATGATCCTGGCTTTCCAGTCGGCCGTGCCGATGAAGCGCTTCGGCGCCGAGATCTTCGTGGCCGACCTGATCGGACTGTCGATGCTGCGCGAGCTGGGGCCCTTGATGACCGCGATCCTGCTTGCCGGCCGTTCCGGCGCGGCGTTCGCCGCGGAAATCGGAACGATGCGCGTCAACCAGGAGGTCGACGCGCTGACGACGATGGGCCTCGACCCGGTGCGGTTCCTGGTGACGCCGCGCGTCATCGCCGCGTTGCTGATGACGCCGCTGCTGACGCTGTTCGCGGGTCTGGTCGGGCTGATCGGTGGCGCGATCACGATGACGACGTTCTCGATTCCGATCGTCGCGTTCCTGAAGGAGGTCGACACCGCGGTCACGATGACCGACTTCCTGGCCGGATTCGTCAAGTCGTTCGTGTTCGCCATCCTCGTCGCCGGCATCGGCTGCCTGCGCGGCCTGCAGACGGGCGCGGGCGCTTCCGCCGTCGGCGATTCCGCGACCAAGGCCGTCGTCTCGGGCATCATCCTGCTGGTCGTCGTCGACGGCATTTTCGCCGTCGTGTATTACATGCTCAACATATGAACTGCGAATCGGCATGAACGGCGATCCGATCATCCGCGTGGTTGCGATGGACGCCGGCTACGAAGGCTCGCCGGCCATCCTGGAGAACGTCAACTTCGAGGTCGGGCGCGGACAGGTGTTCGGCATCCTGGGCGGATCGGGCTGCGGCAAGAGCACGCTGCTCAAGCACATGATCGGGCTGCTGCCGCCGCTTGCGGGACAGGCGTGGATCGACGGCACGGACATCGTCACCGCCGACGGCGCCGACTTGCTCGCGATCCGGCGCAAGTTCGGCGTGATGTACCAGTCGGGTGCGCTGTTCGGTTCGATGACGCTGCTGGAAAACACGCGGCTGCCGCTGGAAGTCTGGACCGACCTTCCCGACGATGCGGTCGACCTCATCGCGCGAATGAAACTCGAGCTGGTCGGCCTCGAGGCGTTCACCGGGCACATGCCGGCCGAACTGTCCGGCGGCATGCAAAAGCGCGCCGGCATCGCGCGGTCCATGGCGCTCGACCCATCGATCCTGTTCCTCGACGAGCCGTCGTCCGGCCTCGACCCGATCACCGCTGCGTCCCTCGACGCCACCATCCGGCGCCTGGCCGACAACCTGGGCGTGACGTTCGTGATCGTCACGCACGACCTGGGCAGCACCTTCGTCGCCATGGATCAGCGTGATCCTGCTCGACCGGCGCGCCAAAGGTATCATTGCCGAGGGCGATCCCCGCCGGCTGCGCGACGAAAGCAGTGACCCGCGCGTCCGCGCATTTTTCCGCCGCGAAGCCGAGCCCGCAACCGCCTGATGAGCCTCAAAGCCAACTACTTCAAGCTGGGCCTGTTCGTCATCGGGGCCGTCATCGCCGGCGTGCTGCTGCTGGTGGTGGTCGGATCCGGCCGCTGGTTCCAGCCCAAGCTCACCATCGAAACCTATTTCAACGAATCGGTGCAGGGCCTGGATGTCGGCTCCAAGCTCAAGTACCGCGGCGTGGTCATCGGCGACGTCACCAAGATCGGGTTCACGTACAACAAGTACCAGCAGGACCGGCCGATGTCGCAGCGCGCGCGATTCATCCTCGTCGAAGCCCAGATCGAACCCAGGCTCCTCGGCGGCCGCGTGGCGACCGGCGACCTCACCGACGAAAACACCGCCAGGATGGAAGTCGAAAAGGGCCTGCGGATGCGGCTTGCGCCGCAGGGGATCACCGGCACCAATTTCCTCGAGATCGACTACGTGGATCCGCCGCCACCGCTGCTCGAGATCGACTGGAAGCCCGACAACGTCTACATCCCCAGCGCGCCGTCGACCGTGCTGACCTTCGTCAACGCCGCCAGCGAAATCATCGAACGCCTGCACAAGCTCGACATCGAGGGGACGCTGGCCAATCTCAACCGGTTGATGGTCACGACCAACAATCGCATCGAAGCCCTCGATACGAAGGCACTTTCCGAACGCAGCGTGCGCGTCCTCAACAAGTTCGAGAGCACGCTCGACAGCATCGCGGCGAAAAAGCTTTCCGACGAGAGCGTGGCGCTTGCTGGGCGAATTGCGCGCATCCAACGCCGAGTTGAAGAAGATATTGACCAACCCGGCGCTGCAGAAGCTGCCCGACGATACCGCGGCGGCCATGGCGCGGGTCAAGGAACTGGTGTCGGATCCCAACCTCGCGAGGGCGCTCACCAACATGGAGCGCTCGATGACGCGCGTCGACCGCCTGTTGGGCGGCGGCGAGGCCGACCTTGCGACATCGCTCGAGAATCTGCGCCAGATCACCGACAACCTGCGCGACCTGACCGAGGAGACCAAGCGCTATCCGGCGAACCTGTTCTTCGGCGCGCCGCCGTCTCCGCTGGAGCGCAAGCCATGAAGTTCCTTCGCCTGCTTTCCGATACCGGACGCAGCCCGGTCCGCCGCACGGCGCTGTTGGTGCTCCTTGCCACTGCCATGTTCGCGGCGGGCTGCAGCCTGACGCGCGCGCCGCTGGTCAAGCAGACCTACCTGCTCGATCCCGCGTTTCCCGCGCCCGTCGCCAAGGCGCAGGCGGGGACGATGCGCGTCGGCACGGTCAATGTCGCGGCGCCTTTCCGCGGCCGGTCGTTCGTCGTGCGCAATTCGGAATTCGCCTACGATGCCGATTTCTATCACGAGTTCTTCGTGCCGCCCGGCGTGATGATCGCCGACGCGACAGCGCAGGCGCTCCTCCGCGGCAACGTGTTCACCGTTGTCACGCGGCCGGGGATCGTCGTCGATTCGAACTGGGTCCTCGATGGATTTGTCGGCACGCTGCATGCCGACGCGCGTGATCCCGCCAAGCCGGCGGCGGTGCTGGAGATCACGTATTTCCTGTCGCGCGACGACGGCGGCGCGAGCGCGCCGGTGTGGTCGCGAGCCTACGCCAGGCGCGTGGCGTTCGCCGGGTCGAGCACCGATGCGTTCGTGACCGCGCTCAATGGCGCGCTGTCGGAAATCCTCGCGGAACTGGCGCGGGACCTGGCCGCGGCGCAGCTCCCCGCGCACTGATCATCGTCCGATTCATCGCAGCAGCGGGAGCCTCGCGGATGCTCGGGAATCGCTTGCTGCCGGCCTGCGGGTACCCGGCGCGTCGGCGCTCGTCAACACACGACTTCGCTGGCCGCGCCACCCGCGACGTCCGGCGCGATTCACGAGCACCCGCGAGGCTCCCGCCGCTGCGATGTCCAGTCGCCTCGCGCCATTCAAGCGCGGAGCAGACCATCCGATCGCGGGCGAATGTGTCGTCGTCGGCGCAGTGCGTGCGACGCGCGGCGGGTAGTCGTGGTTGACTGCCCGCCGCGTGTCGAAAGACGCACCCGCCGACATGGTTGGCGGCACCTGAGCACGGAGCGGATGGCCTGCTCTGCGCTTGCGCCACCGTACGCTAGAACAGCGGCGGCGGTCCGGTGCCCAGCTCGCTGGCCGGCACGGGCGGCGTGCCCGTCGTCAGCTGTGTCCGCCGCGACGATCCAGCCGCCGCCCATCGCCTTGTAGATGTTCACGTTGGACGAGAACACCGACGCGCGCACGGCTGGCCAGCGTGAGTTCGCGCGGGGAACAGCGACTGCTCGGCCTGCAGCACGGTCGTGTAGGACGTGTAGCCGCCGTCGTACTGCAGCTTGGCCAGCCGCGCGTAATCCTTCAGCGCCGCGACGAGCCGCTCCTGCGCCGCCAGCTGCTCCTGCAGCTTCTGGCTCGCCACCAGCGCGTTCTCGACGTCGGCGAACGCGTTCTGGATCGACAGCTGGTAGTTGTAGCAGCGCCGCCTTCTGCGCGGCCTCCGCCTGCGCGACCTGGCCGCTGACGGCGCCGAACGTGAAGATCGGCCCGATCAACTGGCCGGCGTAGCTCCAGACCTGCGCCGGGCCGGTGAACAGGTTGGACAGCGCGGCGCTGGAACCGCCGCCGGCGCCCGTGAGCGAGATCGTCGGGAAATAGAGCGCCTTCGCCGCGCCGATCTGCGCGTTGGCGGCGATCAGCGTTTCCTCCGCCTGCAGCAGGTCGGGCCGGCGCGTCGAGCAGCTCCGACGGCACGCCCGCCGGCACCGTCGGCAGCGTCAGCTCGTCGATCGACTTGCCGCGCGGGATCGGGCCCGGGATTGCGGCCGAGCAGCACCGACAGCGCGTTCTCGGTCTGCGCGATCTGCGACTCGATCTGCGGAATCTGCGCGGCGGCGGTCTCGTACTGCGACTGCGACCTGCGCGACGTTCATCTGCGACACCTGGCCGTACTGGAACTGCAGCGTGAACAGCTTCACCGATTCGGCGTAGGTGCCGAGCGTCTGCTTGGCGATCACCAGCTGCGCGTCGAGCCCGCGCAGCGTCAGGTAGTTGCCGGCGACCGAGGCGACCAGCGACAGGATCACGCCGCGGCGCGCCTCGTCGGTCGCGAGCAGGTTGGCGCGCGCCGATTCGCTCAGGCGGCGGATGCGGCCCCACAGGTCGATTTCCCAGCTCGCCTGCAGCAGCGCCTGGTAGGACGTCTGCGGATTGGGGATGAGGCGCGCGACTTCCGGCGACGACGCCGGATTCGGTCGTGCGCGCGCGCGCCGCCGATGCGCGTCGTAGCCGACCTGCGGGAACAGCGCCGAGCGCGTCTGCGTCAGCACGCCGGCCGCCTGCTCGACGTTGGCCGCCGCGACCTTGACGTTGAGGTTGTTCGCGAGCGCCTCGGCGATCAGCGCGTCGAGCACCGGGTCGTTGAATTGCTTCCACCATTCGGTGTTGGCGGTGTCGGCGGCGTCCTTCGCCTCGTAGCATGAACGCCTTGGGCGCGTCGACCGTCGGGCGCTGGTAATCGGGCCCGACCATGCAGCCGGCGACCAGCGCGCGCACAGCGGCGAGCGCGCGGCGACGAGGCGCCGGCGCGCATCGTCAGTCGTCGCCCTTCGGCGCGGCCGGCGCGTCGGCGTGGCGGCGCCGCGGCATCGGCGCCGGCACGTGGCGGCTCGCGGCGGCGTTGCCGCCGCGCGCGCTTCGGCCTTCCTTGCCCTTCCTTCAGCCGGTCGAACAGGTAGAAGAGCAGCGGCACGTACAGCATCGCGAGCGTGGTCTCGCCGAGCATGCCGCCGATGATGCCGGTGCCGATCGAATGCCGCGCGTTGGCGCCGGCGCCGACGGCGAGCGCCAGCGGCAGGCAGCCGATCGCGAACGCGAGCGACGTCATGATGATCGGCCGCAGCCGCTGCTCGCCGGCGAGGATCGTCGCCTCCATGATCGACTTGCCCTGGTGGCGGAAGTCGATCGCGGCGGACACGCGCAGCACCGCGTTCTTCGCGCCGAGGCCGATCAGCACCAGCAGGCCGATCTGGAAGTAGACGTCGTTGTCGAGGCCGCGCAGATGGTTGGTGAGCAAGCGCGCCGAGGATGCCGAACGGCACGGCCGACATCACCGCGCCCGGCAGCGTCCACGACTCGTACTGCGCGGCCAGCACCAGGAACACGATGATGAAGCCGAACACGAACGCGAGCCCCGACGTGCCGCCCGATTTCTTCTCCTCGTACGACAAGCCCGGACCACGCGAACGCGTAGCCCGGCGGCAGCACTTCCTTGGCCACCGCCTCCATCGTCGCGATCGCGTCGCCCGAGCTGTACCCCGCGGACGCATTGCCGTTGATCTTGGCCGCGGTGAAGCCGTTGAAGTGCGGCAGCAGGTCGGGACCGGCGGTCCATTGCGTCGATACCACCGACGACAGCGGCACCATCTGGTTCTGGTTGTTGCGCGTGTACAGGCGCGTCAGGTCCTCGGGATTCTGCCGGTATTGCGCGTCCGACTGGATGACCACCCACCAGACGTTGGAGAACAGGTTGTACTGGCTGACGCGTGAGCGAGCCGAACTGCGCCTGGATCGCGCTGTACACGTCCTGGATCGGGATGCCGAGCAGCTGCGTCTTCTCGCGGTCGACGCTGGCCCGCAGCTGCTGCGTGCTGGCCGAGTAGGTCGTCGCGAGTCCGGTCAACTCCGGCCGCTCGCGCGCCTTCTTCAGGAAGTCCTGCAGCACGCCGTCGAGCGCGACAGGGTCGCCGGTGCCGGTGTCCTGGATCCAGAACTCGAAGCCGCCGGTGGTGCCGATGCCGGGAATGGCCGGCGGCGCGATCGGGATCACGATGCGCCTCTCGATCATCCGCGCCTGCGCGAAGAAGCCCTGCAGGATCGCGCGCACGTTCTGCTGCCTTGGCGGTGTCGACGTTCTTGTAGCGTTCGTCGAAGTCCTTGAACGTGACGAAGATCGTCGCGGCGTTGGTCTTGAAGCCGCTGTCCAGCAGGCTGTAGCCGGTGATCACCGTGCGCGTCTGCGACGCCGGGCAGGTCCTTGAAGATGGCGTCGGCCTTGTCGGCGATCTCCTGCGTGCGCGACAGGCTCGCGGCCTGCGGCATGATGATCGCCGCGAACGCGTAGCCCTGGTCCTCGTTCGGCACGAAGCTCGTCGGAAGGACCTTGAACAGGTGGAAGATCGAGTACAGGAAGACGGCCAGCAGGATCAGCGCGACCACGCGCGAACTTGATGACGTAGGTCACCGCGCACGCCGAAGGCCTGCGTCACGCGGTCGACCTGGCGGTTGAACCACGCGAACGAAGCCGCGCGTCGGCGGCGGGCTGTGCTTGAGCAGCACCGCGCACATCGCCGGCGTCACGCGTCAGCGCGACGAAGCCGGACACCGACACCGAGATCACGATCGTGATCGCGAACTGCTTGTAGAGCTGGCCGGTGGTGCCGGGCAGGAACGCGGCGGGGATGAACACCGAGCACATGACGAGCACCACCGCGACCAGCGAGCTCGCGATCTCGTCCATCGAGCGGATCGTCGCCTCCTTCGGCGCGAGGTGGTGCTGCGTGCATGTTGCGCTCGACGTTCTCGACCACGACGATCGCGTCGTCGACGACCATGCCGATGGCCAGCACCAGTCCGAACAGCGTGAGCAGGTTGATCGAGAAGCCCAGCGCGAGCATGCCGGTGAACGTCGCGATCAGCGCGATCACGATCGCCACGCTGCAGATGATCGTCGTGCGGAAGCTCTGCAGGAACAGGTAGACGACGAGCACGACCAGCACGATCGCCTCGAACAGCGTCTTGATCACTTCCTTGATCGACAGCCGGACGAAGTCGTTGGTGTCGAGCGCGACCACGTAGTCCATCCCGTCGCGGGAACCGGGACTTCATCTCCTCCAGCGTCTTGCGCACCGCGGCCGACACCACGAGGCCGTTGGCGCCCGGCTGCTGGTAGACGGCGATGATCGTCGCCGGCACGCCGTTCATCTTGCTGTCGACGATGTACTGCTGCAGCCCGATCTCGGCGCGCGCGACGTCGCCGACGCGCACGATCGCGCTGCCGTCCTGGCTGGCGCGCAGGATGATGTTCTGGTACTGGCTGGGGTCGGTGAACTGCGGCTGGGTGACGACCGGGAACGTGAGCTCGACCGGTCCGGCGTTGGGCTGCTGGCCGATCTGCCCGGCGCCGAACAGCTGGTTCTGCTGGCTGATCGCGTTGGCGATGTCGGAGGTCGTGATCCCCAGCGAGGCCATGCGGTCCGGATTCATCCAGATCCGCATCGCCTGGTTGGGCACGCCCATGATCTGCGCCTGTCCCGCGCCGTTGACGCGCTTCAGCGCATCGAGCACATAGACGTTGGCGTAGTTCGCGATGTAGTTGGCGCTGTAGCGGTCGTCCTTGGCGTACACGGCCACCAGCATCATGATCGACGACGACTTCTTCTGCACGTTCACGCCCTGCTGCGACGACCGCGGACGGCAGCTGCGGCATGGCGAGGTTGACGCGGTTCTGCACCTGCACCTGCGCGATGTCGGGATCGGTGTCGAGCGAGAAATAGATCGTCATCGTCAGCTGGCCGGTCGACGAGCTGGTCGACGACATGTACAGCATGTTGTCGACGCCGTTGATCTGCTGCTCGATCGGCGAGGCGACCGAGTCGGCGAGCGTCTTCGAGTCGGCGCCCGGATACGTGGCCGACACCGTCACCTGCACCGGCGTGATGGACGGGTATTGCGCGACCGGCAGCTGCGACATCGACACCACGCCGGCCAGGCAGATGATCAGCGCGACGACCGCCGCGAAGATCGGCCGCTCGATGAAGAACCGGGAGAACATGCGGCGCCGGCTCGCGGCTACTGCACGACGATCAGGTCGACGCGGCGCGCCTCGTCGTCGCTGCCGCTGCCCGTCACGCTCGACCGGCGCCACGAGCTCGATGCGCTTGGGCTCGACGCCCAGCGTGACGAGCTCGTCGCGCACGGCGGTGGCGCGCTTCTTCGCCAGCTCGACGTTGGCCGCCGCGTTGCCCGTGCTTGTCGGCGTAGCCGGTGATCGTTGATCCTGGTGCCGATGCCGGCATACGCCGCGGCGGCGACGCGCAGCGCGCGCTGCGCGTCCGGTATCCAGCGTTGCCTGCCCGACCGGGAAATAGACGGAAGCGTTGTTCGGCGTCGCGGCGGGATACGGCGGCCGCCGGCTGCTCTTGGCGGCCGGCGGCCGCCGGCGGCACGTACGCGCGTGGCCTTCACCACCGCGCCCGCGGTGAGCCGGACGCCGCCGTCGACGACGACGCGGTCGCCGTCGGTCAGGCCCTCCGAGATGAGCCAGCCTTCGCCTTTCCAGTCGCCCACGGTGACCGGACGCAGCTCGGCCGCGTTGTCCTTGTTGATCGACCCAGACGAAATGGCCCTTGGCGCTCTGCTGGACCGCGCGCTGCGGAATGACGATCGCGTTCGGGCCGGATCGCGCCGCTCAGGCGCACGCGCACGTACTGGTTCGGGCGCAGCACGCCCGCCGGGATTGTTCACCGTCGCGCGCAGCAGGAACGTGCCCGTCGTCGAGTTGTACGACGGATCGGCGAACGTGATCGCTCCGGTGAACGGAAAGAGATTGCCGTCGACCATCTCGATCTCGACGACGAACCTTGCCGCCATCGGGCAGCTTGAGCTGTCCGCTGCGCACCTCGTTGCGGATGCGCTCCATCTCGTTTTCCGAGACGCTGAAGTTGATCCACATCGGCGTCAGCACGGACACCGTCGTCAGCTGCGCGTTCTGCGGATTGAGGTAGGTGCCGTCGGCGACCGCGGCATAGCTCGACACGCCGTCGACCGGCGAGCGGATCGTCGTGTAGGAGAGGTTGAGCTGCGCGGTCTCGAGCTGCGCCTTCGCCTGCTCGACCGCGGCGGCGGACTGCTCGTACTGGCCCGTCGCGTCGTCGAGGTCCTTCTGCGACAGCGCGTTCTGCTGCGCCAGCGGCTTGGTGCGGTCGAGGTTCGCCTTCGCCACCTGCAACGCCGCCTGGCTTCGTTGCAGTGCCGCCTGCTGTCCGTCGACCTGCGCCTGGAACGGCTTCGGATCCATCTGGAACAGCACCTGGCCGGCCTTGACCACGGAGCCTTCGACATACATCCGCTTGTCGAGCCAGCCGGAAACGCGCGCCTGCACGTTGACTCCCTGCGAGCTCTGCGTTTGCGCGACGTAAACGGCGCGTGACGGGACGTCCTTGCGCGCGACCGTCAGCACGGTGACGTTCGGAGGTGCCTTCTCGGGGGCCGGAGCCTGCTTGCCGCAACCGGCGAGCAGAGCCAACGTTGCGATCACCACGCCGGTAAGCGTCCGCCAGGCAGGTGCGCGGGCAAAAAATCCATCCGCGGCGATTCATCGGCGGATACTCCAGACGAAATGGGGAGGGGAAAGGTCTTGCCCGCGGCGGCTAGCGGACATGGCCCCGGCAGCCGGCATTTGTACCGCATTGCCCCGAATTTGTCGACTCGTCGACTGCGCGCGATGGCCTCGGCCGCCACCCATCGCTACACTGTCGAACGAAGCGACTCGAGGCTGACGATGGAATCCGATTTCACCGAATTCGATTTCGCGTTGCGCGACGGTCGCACCGTCCACGTCCGTGCGATGCGCCCGACGGACGAGGCGGAATTCCTGCAGGCATTTGCGCGATTGAGCGACGATGCCCGCCACATGCGGTTCATGCGCTTCGTAAAGGAGCCCAACCTCGACCGCTTGCGGCGCGTGCTGGCCTCCTTTCCCGAGAGCGGGATCGGCATCGTGGCGACGGTTCCAGCTGCCGACGGAGCGGACATCGCGGGCAGCGCGACCTGCTTCATCGGCAACGACCCCACGAGCTGCGAGTTCGCGATCACCGTCGCGTCCGATTTCGGCGGTGTCGGGCTGGCCAGCGCGCTGATGGCGGCGCTCATCGGTGCTGCAAAGGCGCGCGGATTGACCGAGATGGACGGCTACGTGCTCGCCGTGAACCAGCCGATGCTGCGCCTCGCGCGCCGTCTCGGATTCAGTGTCGCGCCCGACCCCGAAGACGGAACCGTGCGCATTTGCCGCCTGCGCCTGGCGGACGCCTAAGGCGCCGCCTTGGCCTGCAGCGACTGGTAATGTTCGATGGCCGCGCGCGCGTTGAACAGCAGGCGCTCACGGCCGAGCCTCTTGTCCAGCCCGGCATGGCGGACGACGTCGAGGACACCGGGGTTCAGGCCCACCAGCCATACGACGGCGCCGTGTTCGGTCGCGCGCTTCTCGCCCTCCATCATCGCCTGCAATGCGGAGTATTCGATGTCGGGCACGCGGCTCATGTCGACCGCCAGCACGCGCGGCTTGTGCTGCGCGACGAGCGCGTTGATCTGCTCCGCGACGTACTGCGCGTTGACGAAGAAGAGGCGCCCTTCGGGACGCACGATCAGCAGGCCCTCGAATGTCTCGTCGTCGGGGTGTTCGGGCGACAGCGGCCGCAGCACGTCGGCACCGCGCTTGCGGCCGATGACGGACACCCGCGGGTGCGCGGACTGGCTGGCCAGGCCGATCAGCGACACGATGATCGCCACGACGATGCCCTGCAGCGTGCCGAAGAGCAGCACGCCGAGCGCGGCGATGATCGCCCAGCGAAACTCCATCGTGCGCACCTTGCGCACGGCAAGGAATTCCATCGGCTGGATCAGCCCGACCGAGTAGACGATGACGACTGCCGCCAGCGTGGCGTTGGGCAGCAGGCCGAGTATCGGCGCCAGGAACAGCATCGTGGCCAGCGCGGCGCCGGCGGTCACCAGCGATGCCTTCTGCGTCTGCCCGCCGGCGGAGCGCACCACCGCCGTTTGCGACGTTCCGCCGCCTGCCGGCATGGCGCCGAACAGCGCGCCGCCCACGTTGGCGGCGCCGGTTGCGACCAGCTCGCGGTTCGCGTCGATCGGAGGATCGGGCGGTCGCGCGAAGGCGCGGCCCGCGGCGATCGTTTCGGTGAAGCTCATCAGCGCGATTCCGAGCGCCCCGGGCAGCAGTTGCTGGACCAGCGCCAGGTCCGGCAGCGTGAGCGAAGGAAATCCCTGCGGAATGTGACCGACCGTCGAGACACCGAGCGCCGTCAGTCCGAAGTACCACGACGCGGCGATGGCGCCACCGACGGCCACCAGCGGCGCCGGCGAATGCGGCCACAGCCGCTCCATGCCGACCAGTATCGCGAACGTCGCGGCGGCGACCGCCAGCGTCAGCAGCGACGCCTCGGGAACGTGGTGGACGATGCTGAGCAGGTCGGCAAAGAAATTCTGCTTGGTGATGTGGATGCCGAGGAGCTTCGGAAGCTGGTCCAGCACGATCACCAGGCCGATGCCGGCCTTGAAGCCGGTCAGCACCGGCGCGGAAATGAAGTTGGCGACGAAACCCAGTCGCAGCAGCCTTGCCAGCAGCAGTATCGCGCCGACCAGCGCGGTCAGCGTGGCGGTGGCGGTGACGAGCATGGCGGGATCGCCATCCGGCACCGCGAGGCCGAGCTGCGTACCGGCCAGGATCGCCAGCGTGGTGGTGGAACTGACGCTGAGCACGCGCGACGAGCCGAGCAGCGCGTAGATCGCCATCGGGATGAACGCGGTATAGAGGCCGACCGCCACGGGCAGGCCGGCGACCGTCGCGTACGCCATCGCCTTCGGCAAGACGACCGCCGCTGCCGTGAGTCCGGCGACGATGTCGAAGCGCAGCGCGTTGGAGCCGGGCTGGCTTGCCGGTGTGCCTGTCGTCGAAGGATTCATGCTGCATTTCCCATGTCGCTGCGCGAACTCGCTCGGAGCCGCGCATCGCAGCAAACCGCGTAACCCGATGCTATTGTATGCCCTGCGCAGTGGCGCTAACGTCGGTTCGAACTGGCGAACCCTGATACGAGCAATAACAGTGACCGACGGCGACATCATCGACAGCAGTGCCCGCGAGCCCGTGCTCAATCCGGTGGACCGGGTATCGGAAATGCTCTTCGGGCTGTTCATGGCGCTCACCTTCGTGGGCGCCGTCTCCGTCGCGGACCGCGGCGATGCGCAGATCCGCGCGATGTTCATCGCGGCGCTGGGCTGCAATCTTGCCTGGGGCATGGTCGACGCGGTCATGTACCTGATACGCACCGTCACGGATCGCGGCAGGTTGCTGACGCTGCTCCGGTCCGTACGGGAGGCCGCCGACGCGAAGTCGGCGCACAGGCTGATCGAAAGCGCATTGTCGCGGGTTGCGGCGGGGCTGGTCTCGGCGGTCGAGATCGAGGCGATGCGGGTGCGCATCATGGCGCTGCCCTCGCTGCCGGCGCGTCCGAAGCTGGAACGGCAGGACCTGGTCGCCGCGCTCGCGATATTCCTGATCGTCGTCGCGTCGACCTTTCCCGTCGTGTTGCCTTTCATGATGTTCGACGATGTCCGAACGGCGAAATACGTATCGTGGGCCGTCGGGCTGGCGATGCTGTTCGTCGGAGGGCGTCGCGCTCGGGCGCTACGCCGGCTACGGCAGCTGGAAAGTCGGCTTCCAGATGGCAGGGCTGGGGAGTGCGCTGGTGATCGCGATCAACGCGCTGGGCGGATGAAGACGGCGTCATGGAGCGTCGTCGCCGTCGTGGCCGTCCTGGCCCCGATGGCGCACGCCGCCGAGTACGATCCCGCCGGACGCAGCGCTTCCGCTGCCGAGACGCCCTCGTGGGAATTCGCGATCACCGCCTATCCCACGGTTGTCCGTGGCGGAGAGAACTACACGTCGGCAATCGTGGCGGCCGACCGCGGCCCGCTGCATCTGGAAGCCCGGGTCAACTACGAGTCGGTCGGCGCGCGTTCGGCCTTCGTCGGCTGGACATTTTCCGGCGAGGACGCGGTCACGTGGGAGTTGACGCCGCTGCTCGGCGGCGCGTGGGGATCCGTACAAGCGTTCATCCCCGGGCTCGAGGCGAGCGTAGGCTGGAAGCAACTCGATTTATACGTCGAGGCCGAATACGTGCTCGACAGCAACACGCGGAGCGACAGCTATTTCTACGCGTGGAGCGAGCTGGGATGGCGGCCGGTGGAATGGCTGCGCCTCGGAATCGCCGGCCAGCGCACGAGGACCTACGACAACGGTCGTGATTTCCAGCGGGGCCCCTTCGCGCAGGTAACCTTTGGCCCCTTCACCATTGGCGGGTTCTGGTTCAATCCAGGTTCGCACGAACAGGTGTTCGTCGGCTCGATCGGCGCGACGTTCTAAGCCTTGTCGAATCCGTACGATGCGCTGGATCGGGATTCCCCGGGGCGCCTGGTTGATTTCGCGCAAGGCGCGCGACCCATGAAGCGTGCCTTGAAGCGCTGCGGGTACACTGTCAAATGAAGCATCGGGCGGGCCTCTGCCGGCATCGATGTACTGGACTCAATCAGGAATTGGAGCAGGCATGTTGAAAAGCATTGGTACCGTCGAGGCCGGAAATCGCGGAAGCCCCTCGCGCTGGCTTGGACTAATGGCGGGAATCGTCATGCTGGCCCTGGCCCTGAACACGGTCGCGCAGGCGCCGGCGGCTGCCGGAGGCGCCGCGCCGCCGCAATCCAGCGAGGCGCTGGACAAGCTCGTCGGCCCGATTGCGCTCTATCCGGACGATCTCGTCGCCATCATCCTGCCGGCGTCGACGAATCCGCTGCAATTGGTGCAGGCCGATCGCTACCTCGACAAGCGCAAGGCCGATCCCAAGCTTCCCGTCGACGACAAGTGGGACGACGCGGTCAAGTCGCTGCTCAACTACCCCGACGTCGTGAAGTCGATGAGCACCGATCTCGACTGGACGAGCGCGCTGGGTGAAGCGGTCGTCGAGGACCAGGGCGCGGTGCTGGACGCCATCCAGAGTTTCCGGCGCAGGGCGCAGGCGGCGGGTAATCTCAAGTCCGATGGCAAGCAGGTCGTTGCGGCCGAGCAGGAAATCATCACCATCGTTCCGGCCGATCCGCAGGTGATCTACGTGCCGCAATACAACCCGTCGACGGTCGTCGTCTACGGCTCGCCGTACTGGGGCTACTACCCGACCCCGTATCCGTCGTACTACTACCCGTACGCGCCCGGCGCGGCGCTGGCGGCAGGTGTCATCTGGGGCGCGGCGATCGGCGCGGCCTGGAACGGCGGCCGCTATGTTTCGCATTACGGTGGCGATGCCAACATCAACATCAATCGCAACACGAACATCAACACCGGCAACATCAACACCGGCAACATCAACCGCGGCAACGCGGCGGCCGGCGGCGGTACTGCGTGGAAGTCCAACAAGCAGCCCGGACAGGTCAGCAGCTCGGTCGGCAAGACGGCCTCCTCTGCGCGCGTGGGCGATGCGCGTGCCGGCGGAGCAGGTGCCGCGTCGGCAGGCGGCGGAGCGCGCGCGTCGGCGCAGCCGGCCGGCGGCGGAATGGGCGCCAGCGCAAGTGCGCGCGGCGCGGCGTCGGCCAGCGCGTCGCCACGCGACAGCTATGGCGGGAGCGCCAATCGCGGCGGTGGCGGAGGCGGCGACGCCTTCGGCGGCTACGGCTCCGGGCGGCAGACGCAGATGGACAGTTCGCGCGGCGCGTCGAGCCGCAGTTCGATGTCCGGCGGCGGTGCGTCGCGTTCGATGTCCGGCGGCGGCGGCGCGTGGCGGTGGCGGCGGCGGGCGTGGGGGCGGAGGCGGTCGTCGCTGACGGCCGGAACATCCCATGCACCCATTCCCCACAATCGACAGCAAGGCATTGCCCATGAACACCACACATCTCTGGTACAACCTGCGCCGGTTCGCGTTGGTGCTGCTGCTGGCCGCACCGTTCGCGGCCGTCGCGGCTCCGCAGGAAACATTCGCGACGCCCGGAAGCGGCAGTCGATGCGCTGATGGCCGCGCTCAAGGCCGACAGCGATTCGGCGATGATCGCGATCTTCGGCGAAGATCACAAAGACCTTATCCTCACTTCCGATCGCGCGGCGTCGAGCGCCACCCGCGCGAAGATCCTTGCCGCGATGCAAACGCTGCGGGTGTTGCGCGAGCCGGGCAAGGACCGCCGCGTGCTGGTGATCGGCGACGAGGCGTGGCCGGTGCCCATTCCCATCGTCCGCGTGGGCGAGCGCTGGCGTTTCGCCACCGAGGAAGGCGAGGACGAAATCGTCAATCGCCGCATCGGCGGCAACGAGCGCAACGCCATCTACGTGCTGCGCGCGTACATCGATGCGCAGCGCGCGTACTCCATGCGGGATCGCGACGGCGACGGCGTGCTCCAGTACGCGCAGAAACTGGCCAGCGCACCGGGCAAGCACGACGGACTGTATTGGCCGGCCGACGCTGCGAAGGGCGAAGAGGCAAGTCCGTTCGGCCCGCTCATCGCCGAAAGCGCGGCGTACCTCAAGGGTCACACGGCGGACGACGCCTACCGCGGCTATCACTTCAGGATCCTGACGCGCCAGGGCAAGGATGCCCCCGGAGGTGCCTACAACTACGTGATCAACGGCCGCATGATCGCCGGCTTCGCGATGGTTGCCTATCCTGCCGAATACGGCAAAGAGCGGCGTGATGACGTTCGTCGTCAGTCACAACGGCAAGGTCTACGAGAAGAACCTCGGCAAGGACTCCGCCGCCATCGGCGCGAAGATGTCGGCGTTCGATCCGGGCGCCGGATGGAAGGCAGTCGCGCCCTGAACCGAATCAGGCGTTCACCGGCGCCGGCGTCAAATCGCACGGCGCAAGGGGACCACGCCGGAGCACCGCATCGCGGAGCGCCGACGCCGCTCATTTCCACTGCGCCGGAAACTTAAGCTGCGTCGCCGCGGTCTGAATCGCATTCCGCGCTCCGAATCCGCGCGCGTTCGTCCGGCCGGTCGTAGCGGGCGTTGCCGCGCCGAAGCGGCGTCCGCAAGCTAATTATTTGATGTAGTGCAATAAATGCGAGCGAATTCGCGGATTTGCCCTGCCCGGCGCGCAGCGTGCGAGGATAATTTCACTATCAGCAGACGATGGATTCGATAGCCGGTTTGCCGATATCGATCTGAAAGGAATTCGCCATGGACGCCACCACGCAAGTCGCAAGAAGTCTGGACCTGTCGACGAAGGTCGCACAACTCTACGGGAAGCGGACCAAGCTGGCCCGGGAGCGCTTCAGCGAGCGGATCGGCAAGGCCTATGCGGAGTGCGCGTCGGGCCTGGCCGAACGGCCCCTCGCACCTGCGGACGCCTGGTCGCAGTGGAACGCTTACGCGACCGATGTCGCGCAGCGCTCGATCCTGTTCTGGAACACGCTGCGCGAGCGCGGCAACGACTTCGTCGAGCATAACCGCGAAGGTCTGACGCCGGTCCTGCATTTCGACTACGAAACGGTCGTCGACGGACGCACGCTCGCGCGGCCGGTCAATTACGCATTGGTGCGCATCGTCCCGCCCGAAGGCGTCAAGGTCGATTCGAAGTTGCGTCCGTACGTCATCATCGATCCGCGCGCCGGCCACGGCCCGGGCATCGGCGGATTCAAGGACGATTCGCAGGTCGGCGTCGCGCTGCGCGCGGGACACCCGGTCTACTTCGTGATCTTCTTCCGCGATCCCGAGCCCGGACAGACGCTGCTCGACGTTTGCACTGCCGAGCAGCAATTCGTGAAGACGGTGCGCGAGCTGCACCCGGCGAGCGCGAAACCGGTGATCGTCGGCAATTGCCAGGGCGGCTGGGCGGCGATGATGCTGGCGGCCGCGGACCCGGAAGACACCGGCCCGATCGTCATCAACGGCGCGCCGATGTCGTACTGGGGAGGCGCATTCAACGAAGGCGCGGGCGACAACCCGATGCGCTACGCCGGCGGCATGCTCGGCGGCACCTGGCTTTCATCGTTCGCGGCCGACATGGGCAACGGCATCTTCGATGGCGCCTACCTGGTCGAGAATTTCGAGAACCTCAATCCGGCCAATACGTTCTGGGACAAGTACTACAACCTCTACGCGAATGTCGACACCGAACCGCCGCGCTTCCTCGAGTTCGAGCGCTGGTGGGGCGGGTTCTACCTCATGAACCGCGAGGAGATCGAGTGGATCACGCGCAACCTCTTCGTCGGCAACAAGCTCTGGACCGGCACCCAGGGCGCGGGCGGCAAATCCTTCGACCTGCGCGACATCAAGGCGCCGATCATTCTGTTCGCGTCGATGGGCGACAACATCACGCCGCCGCAGCAGGCGTTCAACTGGGTGGCCGACGTCTACGGCTCGACCGAAGAGATCAAGGCACGCGGTCAGGTCATCGTCGGATTGCTGCATCAGGACATCGGCCATCTCGGCATCTTCGTTTCCGGCAAGGTCGCCAGGAAGGAGCATGCGCAGATCGTCGAAGTGTTGAAGTCGATCGAAATCGCTGCCGCCGGGTCTCTACGGCATGCGCATCCACGAGGTCAAGGGCCGCGACGGCAAGGTCGGGTACGAAGTGGACTTTCAGGAGCGCCGGCTCGAGGACATCGCCAAGCAGTTGAATCGTCTCGAGCGCGCCGACGAGAAACCATTCGAGGCGGTTGCCACGCTTTCGGAATTCAACCAGCGCGCGTACGAGCTTTTTGCGCAGCCGTTCATCCAATCGCTCGGCAACGACCTCACGGCCAAGGTATCGCGGCAGTTTCACTCGCTCCGGTTCCAGCGCTGGGCGTTCTCGGACCTCAATCCCTGGCTCGCGTGGCTTGGCCCCGCGGCAGAGAGCGGTCAAGGCACAACGCCAGGCGGCCACGCCGGACAACCCGAACATCAAGGTCCAGAAGCTGATGTCCGAGGCCATCAGCGCGTCGCTCGACTTCTATCGCGAGAACCGCGACGCGACCAGCGAGGCGGCATTCTTCCAGACCTACGGCAACGTGTTCTCGCTGTACCTCGCCGACAAGCACGCAGGCCAAGGCAGATCGCGGGGAACGGCATGGTCGAGCCGCGCGAGCTGCCATTCGTGAAGGAGGCATTGGCGGCGATCGGGGAAGGCGGCTTCACGGAAGCGCTTGCGCGCGTCGGCTCGCTGCTCGCCAGGCGAGGGGCGCCGCTGCCGCTGGCGCGGCTCGCGCTCAAGCAGGAACTCGCCGCCGAATATCGCGACCTCTTGCCCGACATCGCGCCCGACGAGTGGCGGCGCATCCGCGGCGAACAGGACATCGTCGTTCGCTATGAACCGGAAAAGGCGATTGCCACGCTGCCCAGGCTGCTTGCGAAGCCCGGCGATCGCGATCGCCTGGTGACGCTGGTCCGACGCCTGCTGTCCGATGAGCGCATGCGGCGTATCGAGCCGACGACCGAGCAGCTTGCGATGCTCGAGAACATCGGGGATACGCTCGATGTCAGACCGGCCCGGGGCCGCGGCAAGGGGACGCCGCGGACAACGGCGCGCAAGGCTGCCGCGAAGCGGCGTGCGCGAAACTAGGGGAAACTAAGGGCACGCGCATTCGCAACGGAGACGCGCATGGAACGCAAGCACGAAAAATATCAGCGCCTCATCGATGTCTGCAAGACGCTGCCGCCCACGCCGACGGCGGTCGCGCATCCGTGCGACGAGAGTTCGCTGCGCGGCGCAGTCGACGCCGCGAAGCTGGGGCTGATCGCGCCGATCCTGGTCGGCCCGCGCGCGCGGATCGAGGCGATCGCGAAAGAGCATGGCATCGACATCGCGGGGTTGCCGATCGTCGACACGCCGCACAGCCAGGCCTCCGCGGAAAAGGCGGTGGAGTTGGTGCGAGAGGGCAAGGCCGAGGCGCTGATGAAGGGCAGCCTGCACACCGACGAGCTGATGGGCGCGGTGGTAAAGCGCGAGACCGGGTTGCGAACCGCTCGCCGCGTCAGCCATTGCTTCGTCATGGATGTGCCGAGCTATGCGGAAACGTTGATCGTCACCGACGCCGCGGTCAACATCGCGCCGACGATGGAGGACAAGGTCCACATCATCCAGAACGCGATCGACCTGGCGCATGCGCTGCGCTTCCCGGAAGTGCGCGTGGCAATCCTGTCGGCGATGGAGACCGTCAATCCGAAGGTGCCCTCCACGGTCGAGGCCGGCGCGCTGTGCAAGATGGCCGACCGCGGCCAGATCACCGGCGCGATTCTCGACGGGCCGCTGGCGCTCGACAATGCGATCAGCCTGGAGTCGGTCGCGATCAAGAAGATCGACTCGCCGGTCGCCGGGCGCGCCAACGTGCTGGTGGTTCCCGACCTCGAGGCCGGCAACATGCTGGCGAAGAGCCTGTCGTTCCTGGCCGGCGCGGACGCCGCCGGCATCGTGCTCGGCGCGAAGGTGCCGATCATCCTGACCAGCCGCGCCGATTCGGTGATGACGCGGCTCGCTTCGTGCGCCGTCGCGGCCCTGGTGGCGAGCGTCCGACGCGAGAAGGCCGGCAAGGCGGTGGCCTGAGATGAACGACCCCCACGCTCACTTCGTTCGCTGCCCCCAAGGGGGGGCGCTCAGGCCTGCGCCCTGGACGGACGGGCTGGCGCAGCGCACTGACATGCGGCCGAACTGCCATGCATTGCGGTCCTGAACGCAGGCTCGTCGAGCCTCAAGTTCTCGGTGTTCGCCGAGCGCGATGGCGCTCTCGAACTGACGGTGCGCGGCCAGGCCGAGGGGCTGTACACGTCGCCGCGCTTCATCGCGAAGGATGCCGAGGGAACCGTGCTCGGCGAGAAGTCGTGGGGCGAAGGCGTCAAGCTGGGACATGGGGGCGCGCTCGATCATCTGGTCGCGTTCCTGCGCGCGGAGTTTGCCGGGCACCGGCTGGTCGGCGTCGGCCACCGCGTCGTGCACGGCGGCGTCGAGTACACGAGCCCCGTCCGCGTCGATGCGACGATACTGAAGGCGCTGGAGAAGTACGTTCCGCTCGCGCCGCTGCACCAGCCGCACAACCTGGCTCCCATCAAGGAGCTCCTCGAACGCTCGCCGCAATTGCCGCAGGTAGCGTGCTTCGACACGGCGTTTCACAGCCGGGCGCCCGCGGTGGCGCAGGCCTTTGCGCTGCCCAAAGCGATCACCGACCTCGGCGTGCGCCGGTACGGATTCCACGGCCTTTCGTACGAGTACATCGCGCACGTTCTGCCGCAGTTCGACGAACGCGCGGCGCGCGGCAAGACCGTGGTCCTTCATCTTGGCAACGGCTCCAGCATGTGCGCGATCGCGGACGGTCGCAGCGTCGCCAGCACGATGGGATTCACGGCGGCGGACGGCCTGCCGATGGGCACGCGCTGCGGCAACCTCGATCCCGGCGTGATCCTCTACCTGATGGACGAACTGAAGATGGACGCGCGGGCCATCGAAAAGCTGATCTACCAGCAGTCGGGGCTGCTCGGCATGTCCGGCATTTCCAGCGACATGCGAACGCTCGAGGCCAGTGCCGCGCCGGAGGCGAAGGCTGCGATCGACGTCTTCGTCTACCGGATCGGCCGCGAGCTGGGTTCACTGGCGGCGGCGCTGGGCGGCCTCGACGCCATCGTGTTCACGGCGGGAATCGGCGAGAACAGCCGAAGCCTTGCGCGAACGCGTCTGCCGGGACGCGGCATGGCTGGGCGTGGAACTCGATGCGGCGGCCAACGAACGCAACGGACCGCGCATCAGCACCGCGGGTAGCCGCGTCTCCGCCTGGGTAATTCCGACCAACGAGGAACTGATGATTGCGCGGCACACGCAGCAGTTGCTGGCGGGTGCATGAACGCTTGCCGGCCTCGAGCGACGACCATCGCCCGATTGACGGGCCTTGGACAGGCGCCAGGTCGCTGACGGGAGAACGATGATGAAGCTATGGATCGCGAACATTGCGCCGGGCACGACCGACGATGAAATCAAGGCGCTCGTGAAGAAATACGGGACCGGACTCGAATGCATCAGCATTCAACGCGAAGACGGCGACGGGTCGCGGCCCGCGGCGGGGATCGAATGCACCGGAACGCGCATCGAGGTCGGCAACCTCAGCCTGCGTCTCAACGGCATGTACTGGAAGGGGCGCCCGCTGACTTCCACGACAACGATCTCCACCTGAAGCCGCCCAAGGCCAATCCCGCACGACGCACGGCGCCTCGTCGAGCAACATCCGAAGGAAGAGTCATAATGACGATTGGATATTCCGCGCCCGGTGCTCAAGGGCTGCAAGGCGCTGGTCGTCGGCGTCGCCAACGAGCATTCGATAGCCTATGGCTGCGCAAAGGCGTTCCGCGAGCTCGGCGCCGACCTGGCCATCACGTACCTGAACGACAAGGCGCGTCCCTTCGTCGAGCCGCTCGCCCGTTCGCTGGAAGCGCCGCTGTTCCTGCCATTGGACGTGAGTGTCGACGGCGAGCTGGAGGCGGTGTTCGAATCGGTCGCCCGGGAGTGGGGCCGGCTCGACATCCTCGTCCATTCGATCGCCTTCGCGCCGAAGGAGGACCTGCAGGGCGGCCTGCTCAACTGCTCGGCCGCGGGCTTCGCCAAGGCGATGGACGTGTCCTGCCACTCGTTCGTGCGGATGGCCCGGCTCGCCGCGCCGCTGATGACCGACGGCGGGACGATGTTCGCGATGAGCTATCATGGCGCCAGCAAGGTGATTCCCACGTATAGCGTGATGGGTCCCGTGAAGGCCGCGCTTGAGGCCTGCTGCCGCTACCTGGCATACGAGTTGGGGGGCAAGGGCATTCGGGTGCATGCGATCTCGCCCGGTCCGCTCAAGACGCGCGCCGCATCGGGTCTCAAGGACTTCGACCTGCTGCTCACCGAGGTGGAGCAGCGCGCGCCGATCGGCGAGCTGGTCGACATCATGGACGTGGGTTTCACCTGCGCGTACCTGGCGACGCCGTATGCGCGGCGGCTGTCCGGCGAGACGCTGTACGTCGACGGCGGCGTCAACATCATGGCGTGAGCGTCCTTGCGGACGTAGCGGGGACTGGGATGGGAACTCTACGGACGTCGGGGGCAGCACGATGGAAGGACTAGGTACGACCAACACGGAGTCAGTTGCCCGCAGTCCGCGACCGGTGGCGACGGCACGCGCGCAAGGACGGCTCCGCAATTGTCCGCACGGCGTCTGCGGGAATGGGCGTTGCCGCGGCAGCTGTTGCCGGCAGCGCCCACGCATCGTTCCTCCCGCCCGAAATGATGGACACGATGGCGACGTACATCGCGTGGTTCGTCATCATCGTCGTGCCCATCGGCGCCATCGTGCTGTTCTGGATGGTGCACGTCCTGCCGGAGAAGATCGCGCACAAGCGCCACCATCCGCAGCGGGACGCCATCCACACACTGTGCCTGCTGTCGCTGGTGTTCGGCGGCTTGCTGTGGCCGATCGCCTGGCTATGGGCCTACACCAAGCCGGTCGTCTACCGGGCCGCCTACGGCACCGACAAGCACGACGATTATTACCACGAGCTGGGCGACAAGGCGCAGGCGGGCCAATTGCTGGAGCATGAGCTCGCGCACCTGCGCGAGGAACTCGACGCGATGGCGGAAAAGGGAACGTTGACGCGCGGAACTCAAGGTGCTGCGCCGCGACCTGGCCGCGGCCATGCCCGCGCCGGCCGGACAGGTGGAGCGCCTACGACCGCGGCGACGATCGCCGCGAAGGGAGGGACCGCCTGATGGAAGCCATCCTCCTTGGCATCTACGCGTTCTTCGTCTGGCTGATCTTCATCAAGTTCAAGTGGCTGCCGTGGAACACCGCATGGCAGGTCACCGTGGTCATCATTCCGATCGTGGCGATGGCGGTGCTGATCCTGACGCTCAACGTGGTCGCGCCGTCGACGGCCGATGTGCGCGTCATCAAGTACGTCGTGCAGGTGATCCCGCAGGTGCGCGGGCGCGTCGTCGAGGTGCCGGTCGAGCCCAACCGGCTGGTCAAGAAGGGTGAGCTGCTGTTTCGGATCGACCCGACGCCGTACCAGAACGACTTGAACGTCGCCAAGGCCAAGCTTGCGGCCGACGAGGCGAAGTTCGCGCAGGCGGGCGCCGGCGTGGTGGACGCGTCGGCCGGCGCGCGGCAGTTGAAGGAAGCAATTGAAGTCGGCAAGCGGACAGGTCCAGGCGCTGCAGCCCAAGCTCGAACTCGCTCGGCTGCGCGTGCGGCAGAACAGGGAACTGGTGGCGACGGGCGCCGGCGACAAGTTCGCGCTGGAACAGGCCGAGGCCAACGTGATCGAGCTGGAAGCGCAGATCGCGACGGCGAAGGCGAACGAGGCGCAGGTCACGGAGAAACTGTCGGGGCAGGTGAACGGCGAGCAGGCGTCGGTCGCGGCGGCGAAGGCGCAACTCGCGACCGCGAAGGCGCAGGTCGATGTGAGCCGCGCCGACCTCGCGAACGCGCAGTGGAACCTCGACCAGACGTCCGTGTTCGCGCCGGCCAACGGTTACGCGATCAACGTGCAGCTGCGGCCGGGCTCCTACGTGACCGCGTTTCCGGTGGCGCCGGCGATGAGCTTCGTCGAGGAGACCTACCAGGTCATCGCGCTCTACGCGCAGAACGAATTGCGGCTGGTCGAGCCCGGCAACGACGCGGAATTCGCGCTCAGGACGTACCCGGGCCACGTCATCAAGGCGAAGGTCGACTCCATCGTCTGGGCGCAGGGGCAGGGCCAGGTGCACGCAGTCCGGCATGCTGCCGCAGACCGGCGCGTATCCGCAGGTGCCGGGCCGGTTCCCGGTCAAGTTCAACGTCGAGGAGCGCGACCGCGAGCTCTTCCTTGCCGCCGGCGCGGATGGCGCAGGCGCGATCTACACCGAGCACGTGCACGCAATCCACATCATTCGCATGGTGATCCTGCGCGTCGGCTCCATCACCGATTACCTGGTGCTCAAGCTGCATTGATGGACCAACGCTGCATCGCGCCGGAGGATTTTTGCGGCGGCCCTCGCGGCCGCCGTGGCGGGTTGCGCGCTCAATCCGCCGCCGACCACCGACGACTTGCGGCGGGACGCGCTTCCGCATACGGCGATTCCCGTCAGCGTGGAAGGCGGGCGGTGGCGCAGCGGCGCCGGTGGCCGACCATTGGCTCGCGACGTTCGGCGATCCGGTGCTGTCTGCGCTGGTGGCCGAGGCGCTGGCGTTCAACGCCGACGTGGAAGTGGCGGCCGCGCGTGTCGAACAGGCTGCGGGATATGTCGCCGTAGCCAGCGGCTCGCTCTTCCCGACGGTGGGCCTGGCGGCGACGCAGAGCGGCAACTCCGGCGGCGGCGGCGGCCTGAACGCGGTGTTCCTGAACGCCTCGCTCGAACTCGACGTGTGGGGCCGCCTGCGCTATGGCCAGGCCGCGGCGGAGGCGCAATCCGCGGCCGTTACGGCCGACTATGCGTACGCGCGCCAGTCGCTCGCGGCGAACGTGGCCAAGGCGTGGTTCGTCGCCATCGAGGCCAGCCTGCAGCGCGCGATCGTGCAGGACGTGCTGCGCTCGTCGGAGTCGCTGCTGCGCATCGCGCAGGAGCGGCTGCGCGTCGGGAACGGCAACGAGCAGGCGGTGGCGGAAGCGCGCGTCAGTGTCGGCAGCTATCGCGACATTTTGCGGCAGACCGAACTGGCGCGCGAGCAGGCGATGCGTGCGCTCGAGCTCCTCCTCGGCCGCTATCCCGCGGCGGAGATCGCCGTCGCCTCGCAACTGCCGCCGATGCCCCCGCCGGTGCCTGCCGGCATGCCGTCCCAATTGCTCGAGCGCCGGCCCGACGTGATCGCGGCGGAACGCCGCGTCGCCGTGGCATTCAACCGGATAGGCGAAGCGAAGGCCGCGCTGTTGCCGCGCATCAGCCTGACCGCCGGCGGCAGCACCATATCGAGCGATGTGTTCGTGTTGCAGGATCGAGCCAACCCGGCGTTCAGCTTCGGCGCGAACCTGCTTGCCCCGATCTATCAGGGCGGCGTGCTGCGGGCGCAGGTCGAGATTCGCACGGCCGAGCAGAGGCAGGCGGTCGCGGAATACGCGCGTACGGGGCAGCGGGCGTTCGCCGAGGTCGAGAACGCGCTCGCGGCGGAGAACACGCTGCGCGATCGCGAGGCCATCCTCGACGCCACGGTCCGCGACAGCGCGCGCGCGCTGGAACTCGCGGAGATCCAGTATCGCGTGGGTTCGGTCGACCTGCGCGCAGTCGAACAGAACCACCTCGCGCTGTATACGACGCGGATGTCGCAGCTGCGCGTGCAGACGGAACGACGCGCGCAGCGAGTCAACCTGTACCTCGCGCTGGGCGGCGGCTCCGACTTGCCGGCGATGGAACCCGTGGCGGCGAAGTAGCCCAATGACTCAATGGAGATGACGATGGCGAAGAAGAACGCGGAAAAGAAGGAAGTCGCGAAGGGCAAGACAGCAAAGGGCCACAGTGCCGTCGCAAAGTCGGTGTCGGCCAAGCACGGCGGCAAGTCGCCCGCCAAGGAATTGTCGAGCAAGGACTACGACAAGGAGCTCAAGAAGCTGCACGTCGAGCTGGTGAAGCTGCAGCAATGGGTCGTGCACAAGGGACTCAAGGTCTGCATCATCTTCGAAGGACGCGACGGCGCCGGCAAGGGCGGCACGATCAAGGCGATCACCGAACGCGTCAGTCCGCGGGTGTTTCGCGTCATTGCGCTGCCGGCGCCCACCGAGCGCGAAAAATCGCAGATGTACGCGCAGCGCTACCTGCCGTACCTGCCGGCCGCGGGAGAGATCGTCATCTTCGACCGCAGCTGGTACAACCGCGCGGGCGTCGAGCGCGTGATGGGCTTCTGCACCGACGAGCAGGCGCAGCAATTCCTCAAGATGGTGCCGCTGTTCGAACAGCTGATGGTCAAGTCCGGCATCATCCTGCTCAAGTACTGGCTGGAAGTGAGTCCCGAGGAACAGACGCGGCGCCTCGCCGCGCGCATCGACGACGGCCGCAAGACGTGGAAGCTGTCGCCGATGGACGTCAAGTCCTACGACCGCTGGGACGACTACACGAAGGCGCGCGACGAGATGTTCGCGGCGACCGACAACCCGTGGGCGCCCTGGTACGTCGCGCGTTCGGAGGACAAGAAGCGCGTGCGCCTGAACGTGATCGGCCACTTCCTGAAGCACGTCCCCTACAAGGACGTCCCGGCACCGAAGGTCAAGCTGCCCAAGCGCAAGATCGGACGCTACAAGGCCGCCGACTATCCGTTCAAGTACGTGCCGGAAAAATTCTGATCGGGTCGCGGCACGCGGCGCCATGCCCGACATGCAGGAGGCGCGGCCATGCGTTACGAACTTTTCTACTGGGCGTCGATCCCGGGCCGCGGTGAATTCGTCCGGCTTGCGCTCGAAGAGGCCGGCGCGACGTATGTCGACGTCGCGCGCGAGGAGGGCGGCGAGGAACGCATGCTGGCCTTGCTGGACGACGCCGGCCTTGCCTGTCCGCCGTTTGCACCGCCATTCCTGAAGATCGGCAACCGCCTGATCGCCCAGACGGCGAACATCCTTCTGTTCCTGGGTGAGCGCCATGGCCTGGCGCCGAAGCGCGACGCGGGCAGGCTCTGGACGCATCAGCTGCAGCTCACGCTCGCTGACTTCGTCGGCGAAGTCCACGATACGCACCATCCCATCGCGGCCAGCCTGTACTACGAAGACCAGCGCCGCGAGGCAAAGCGCCGCTCCGCGGATTTCCTCGCCAACCGTCTGCCCAAATTTCTCGGATACTTCGAGCGCGTGCTGGCGAGCAATCCGAGCGGCCCTGGACACCTCGTCGGCGCCCGACTGACCTACGCGGATCTGTCGCTATTCCAGGTCGTTGCCGGCCTGCAGTACGCGTTCCCCAAAGCCATGAAGCGCGTCGGCGCGCAAGCATCCTGCCGTGCTGGCGCTGCACGCGAGCGTCGCCGCGCGGCCGCGAATCGCCGCCTACCTTGCTTCACCGCGCCGGCTGCCGTTCAATCCGCAGGGTCTCTTCCGCCATTACGCGGAGCTTGATCGCTAGGGCGCCGGGAAGAAATCCGGCAACGATCAACGGGTTCGACGCAGAGCGCAGTTAAGGCGCCCCGCCGGGACGGCTAGCCGGCGACGCGCGCGTGCAGGTCGTGATCGGTCGCCGCCGTGACGGTCACCCGGGCGAACTCGCCGACGCGCAGCGCGCCGCCGCCGGCAATTCGGACGGTGCCGTCGATCTCCGGCGCGTCGGCGCTCGAGCGGGCGATGGCGGTGTCGCCGTCGACCGCGTCGACCAGCACGTCCATCGTGCGGCCGACCTTGCGCTGGAGGCGCGCCGCGCTGATGCGCGCCTGCGTCTGCATGAACCGCGCCTGCCGTTCCTCGCGCACTTCCTGCGGCACCGGATCAGGCAGCGCGTTGGCCGCGGCGCCGTCGACCGGCGAATAGGCGAAGCAGCCGACGCGATCGAGTTGCGCTTCGTCCAGGAACGCCAGCAGTTCCTCGAATTCGCGTTCGGTCTCGCCGGGGAAGCCGGCGATGAACGTCGTGCGGATCGTGATGTCCGGGCAGATCGCGCGCCATGCCTTGATGCGGGCGAGCGTGTTCTCCGCATTGGCCGGCCGCTTCATCAGCTTGAGGATGCGCGGGCTGGCGTGCTGGAACGGCACGTCGAGGTAGGGCAGCAGCTTGCCTTCGGCCATCAGCGGCACGACGTCGTCGACGTGCGGGTACGGATAGACGTAGTGCAGCCGAACCCACACGCCCATCTCGCCCAGCGCCTTCGCGAGCTCGATCATCTTCGTCTTCACCGGCCGGCCCTGCCAGAAGCCGGTGCGGTATTTCACGTCCACGCCGTAGGCGCTGGTGTCCTGCGAAATGACGAGCAGTTCACGCACGCCTGCCTTGACCAGGTTCTCGGCTTCCTGCAGCACGTCGCCGATCGGACGCGAAACCAGGTCGCCGCGCATCGACGGGATGATGCAGAACGTGCAGCGGTGATTGCAGCCTTCGCTGATCTTGAGGTAAGCGTAGTGCGTCGGCGTGAGCTTGATTCCCTGTTTGGGCACCAGGTCGACGAACGGGTCGTGCGGCTGCGGCAGGTGCATGTGCACCGCCGACATCACTTCCTGCGTCGCATGCGGTCCGGTCACCGCCAGCACCTTGGGATGCGCGTCGCGGACGAACGCGCCGCCGTCCTTGGCGCCCAGGCAGCCGGTGACGATGACCTTGCCGTTCTCCGCCAGCGCCTCGCCGATGGCGTCGAGCGATTCCGCGACGGCCGCGTCGATGAAGCCGCAGGTGTTGACGACGACCAGGTCGGCGCCGTCGTAGGAGGGCGCGATCGCGTAGCCCTCGGCGCGCAGCTGGGTCAGGATCTGTTCGGAGTCGACCAGCGCCTTGGGACAGCCCAGCGACACGAAGCCGACGCGCGGCGCAGTCGCGCCGCGACGGGCTTTCGTGGCGCGAGGGGAGGACGGCATGCGCTAACGCAATGCAGCAACGCGCCGCAACAATGTTGCTATGTTGCGGTGCTCCGCCGGATCAGCGCTTGGAATCGTCTTCAGCGCCCGTTTGCGGCGGTGCACCGAAGTTGGGAAACGGGAACGCGGTGAACATGCCGCGGGTCTGGTCCTGCATCCGCTGCTGCATGTCCATGAACAGCTTGGCGCTCTGTTCCAGATAGTTGCCGAGCATGCCCTGCATCGCCGGCGCCTGCATCTGCATGAACTGCTTCCACAGGTCGGGCGTGAGCAGCATCTTGTCGCCGTAGACCTGCTTGGCCTGGTCCTGCAGCTTCTTCTGGATGGCCAGGAACGCCTTCACGTTCTGCTCCATGTACTGGCCCATGATCGTCTGCTGCGCGCTGCCGTAGAAACGGATCATCTGGGACAGCATCTCGGGGCTGAACATCGGCACGCCGCCGCCTTCCTCGTCGAGGATGATCTGCAGGAGGATGCTGCGCGTCAGGTCGTCGCCGGACTTGGCGTCGATGACCTGGAACTCGATGTTCTCCAGAACCATCTGCTTCACATCGGCCAGCGTGATGTAGCCGCTGTTGGCCGTGTCGTACAGCCGCCGGTTCGGGTACTTCTTGATGGTGCGTACCGGGTCAGTCATTAAATCAGGCTCCTGCGAGTAAGTCCGTCATTATAACCCACTGATTTATCGGATGTTTGACTTTCAGACGACCGATCGTCGGGGCAGGTTGGTGCGATGCACAAAAAAATCCTTGACTTGGTGCAGTACAGTCCCTAGAATTGGATTTGTGCGGTGCAGCAATAGCGAGGAAAACCCGATGGGAACCGAGCGAAAACTGTGGCCGCGGGCGGTTCGTTCGGATTTACCGGGCCGCTCAAGCACCCCAGCAGTGCAGGCGGAAGCCGGGGGTGGTGGGCTTGCCGGGAACGGCGGGCATCGGAAGACGATCTGCTAACCATTTTCTTACAGGAACCTGCCATGTACAACGCAACCGAACAATTCGCTGAATTCAACAAGACCAACGTCGCCCAGGCGACGAAGTTCGCGGCCCTCTCGCTCGAAAACGCCGAGAAGCTCGTGAAGTTCAACCTCGCGGCCACCAAGGCGGCGATCGCCCAGTCGGTCGAAGGCGCGCAAGCCGCGTCGACGGTCAAGGACGTGCAGGACCTGCTCGCGCTGCGCACCAAGCTCGCCGAAGCCCAAGTCCAGCACGCGATGGGCTACTCGCGTCACCTGTACGAGATCGCCACGGAAGCGCAAGCCGGCTACTCGGCGTTCGCGGAAGAAGTGTTCGCCGCCTACACGAAGGGCATGGCGTCGTGGGTCGACCAGGCCAGCAAGTCGGCCCCGGCCGGTTCGGAATCCGCCATCAACGCGTTCAAGTCGACGATCGCCGCGACGACCGCCGCTTTCGACCAGTTCCAGAAGGCCGGCAAGCAAGTCGTCAGCCTGGCCGACGCGAACGTGCGCCGTGCCGCCGCGACCGCCTCGAAGTCGGTCAAGGGCCGCAAGGCTGCCTAAGTAACGTTACCGGCTGCAACGCGCCGGCGCGTCAAACCGCCGGCGCGGCCTTTTCGGGCCGCGCAAGGGAACTTGAATAATCCCACGCGGTCTCCATATGGAAGGCGTTGTCTCCTTCTGTATCAGTTTCTTCCTCCTGATTGATACAGCCTCGAACCCTGCGATGTGAATCGCGGGGTTCCTTTTTTGTGCGTTCCATCAACGCGGAGTTGGCCATCCGGCCGGCAGCGAATGCTGACTGGTCGCTGGCGCGTAGCGCCCCATCTCATCGCGGGCTCAGGTGTCGCCAACCTTGTCGTCGGGTGCGTGTTTCGCCGCGCGTCGGGCAGTCAACCCACGACTACCCTCCGCGCAGCGCACGCACAGCGCCGACGGCGCCACATTCGCCCGCTATGAGATGGCCCGCTCCGCGCCGGACTCGCGCTTCGTCGACGGGCATCGCAGCGGTTGGGCCGCATGGCGCCCGTGAGTCGCGCCGGCCGTCGCGGGTGGCGCGGCAAGCGAAGTCTTGTGTTGACGAGCGCCGGCGCGCCGGGAACCCGCAGGCTGGCGTTAGCGACTCCCGGGCGCCATGCGGCCCAACCGCTACGATGCATTCCGATCGGCGATGACGACCATCGCCGCGGCGCCTATTGCTGCGCCGGCTTGCACTCGACGTTCATTTCCTTGCACACGCGCAGCACGCTGTCCATGACCAGCATCGCGGCGTTCGGCTGCGACCCGGCGTGGGCCGACGTGACGAGCAGGTGGGATACGGTATCGCTCAGCGCGCTGACCTTGATGCCGGCGATCTGGTCGCCATTGGTGAACTGGACGACGAGTGCGCGAAGGGTCTTCGCGCGTGATCGGTCAGGCCGCGCGTGTTGTTGCGCACGCCGGTCAGAACGGCCGCATAGACCTTGTCGGCGGGGGCCTCGAGCATCACGGCGGCCGAGTCGTAGCTGGGGCCGCCGGACTGCGGCGACTGCTGCGACATCTGTTCCACCCTGCCGATCGCGCGCTTGGCCACCAGCGCCCACTGCGCCTCGGCCGCGGTCGCGGCCAGCATCGTCAATGTGCCGAGCGCCAGCAGCGACAAGGCGAACTCGAATTTGCGGCATCGAAATTCCCTCCATTGGCAAGTTGGAAAAAAGATGGCGCGCGTCGCCGCGCGCCATCGCCGACGTCCGACTTCTTGCGTCAGAACATGTGCTGGCCGCCGTTGATCGCGATGTTGGCGCCGGTCAGGAAGGCCGCTTCCTCGCTCGACAGGTACGCGACCAGGCCCGCCACTTCCTCGGGCTTGCCCAGGCGCCCCATCGGAATCTGCGGAATGATCTTGGAATCGAGCACTTCCTTCGGGATGGCCATCACCATCTTCGTGCCGATGTAGCCCGGCGAAATCGTGTTCACCGTGACGCCCTTGCGCGCGTACTCCAGCGCCAGCGCCTTGGTGAAGCCGTGCATCCCCGCCTTGGCGGCGGAATAATTGGTCTGCCCGAACGCACCCTTCTGGCCGTTCACCGACGAGATGTTGATGATCCGGCCCCATCCGCTGTCGGCCATCGAGTCGCACACCTGCTTGGTCATGTTGAAGCAGGAATCGAGGTTGGTCTTGAGCACGGCGTCCCAGTTCGCCTTGTCCATTTTCTTGAACGTCATGTCGCGCGTGATGCCCGCGTTGTTGACCAGCACCTCGACCGGGCCGACGTCCTGCGTGACCTTCTTGACGCAGGCCACCGCGGATTCCCAATCGGCGACGTCGCAGGCGTGCGCATGAAACGTGAAACCCTGCTTCTTCATCGCATCCAGCCATTCCGCGGCCTTGGTATTGCCCGGCGAATAGGTCGTGACGACCGTATAGCCGAGCGCCGCCAGCTTGATGCAGATGGCCTCCCCCAGGCCGCCCATGCCGCCGGTGACGAGTGCTACGCGATGCTTGTCCATGTCGTTCTCCTCCTTGCTGTGATGTGACTGTTGGTCTTGTTGTTGACGCTGCTAGCGCTCCACTGCCAGGGCGACGCCCATGCCGCCGCCGATGCACAGCGAGGCCAGGCCCTTCTTCGCATCGCGCCGGCGCATCTCGTGCAGCAGCGTGACCAGGACGCGGCATCCGGACGCGCCGATCGGATGTCCGAGCGCGATGGCGCCGCCGTTGACATTGATCTTCGACGTATCCCAGCCCATTTCCTTGTTGACCGCGCACGCCTGCGCGGCAAACGCTTCGTTGATCTCCATCAGGTCCAGGTCGGCCGCTTTCCAGCCGGCCTTTTCCAGGCAGCGCGTCGACGCGCCCACGGGTCCCATGCCCATGATCGCCGGATCCACGCCCGAAGACGCATACGCATGAATGCGCGCGAGCGGCGTGATCCCGAGCTGCTTCGCGCGCGCGGCGGTCATCACCAGCACGGCGGCCGCGCCGTCGTTCAGGCCCGACGCGTTGGCGGCCGTCACCGAGCCATCCTTCGCGAAGGCGGGCTTGAGCCCCGAGATGCTCTCCAGCGTCGTGCCGTTCTTGATGAATTCGTCGCTGGCAAACGCTACGGGATCGCCCTTGCGCTGCGGAATCATCACCGGAACGATCTCGTCCTTGAACTTGCCGGCCTTCTGCGCGGCCTCGGCCTTGTTCTGGCTCGCGACGGCGAACTCGTCCTGCTGCGCGCGGGAGATGGCGTATTTCTTCGCCACGTTTTCGGCGGTGGTGCCCATGTGGTACTGGTTGTAGACGTCCCACAGGCCGTCGACGATCATCGTGTCGGTGAGCTTGGCGTCGCCCATCCTGAAGCCGTCGCGCGAGCCGAGCAGCACGTGCGGCGATGCGCTCATGTTTTCCTGGCCGCCGGCGATCACGATGTCGGCGTCGCCGCAGCGCACGGCCTGCGCGGCCAGCATCACCGCCTTGAGGCCGGACCCGCACACCTTGTTGATCGTCATCGCGGGAATCGAATTCGGCAGTCCGGATTTGATCAGCGCCTGGCGCGCGACGTTCTGGCCGCTGCCGGCGGTCAGCACCTGGCCCAGGATCACTTCGGAGATTTGCTCGGGCGCGACGCCCGATTGCGCGAGCAGCGCGCGTATGACCGTGGCGCCCAGGTCAGGCGCCGCGACCTTGGCGATGGAACCGCCGAATTTGCCGATGCCCGTCCGCAACGCACCGGCGATGACAATGTCCGTCATGTTGAGGTTGCTCCTTCGATGATCTTGACGCCCGAAGCGAATGGCGGTCGGGCTTCCGGCTGCATCTTAGCGCAGCGGACGGGTTCGCGGCATCACGCAACGACCCGGACGTAGTCGCCCGGGGCGGGCGCAAGCGGCGGATACGCGTCGTTGCCGGCGCGCCGCGGCGCCGCATGCCGTGCTCCGCCGTGGCCGGCCAGCCAATCGTGCCAGTGCGGCCACCAGCTGCCGTGGACGCTTTCGGCACGCGCCAGCCAGTCGTCCGCGGCATCGGTGATGAGGTCGTTGGTCCAGTAGTTGCGGCGCGGCGGATGGGGTGGATTGATCACGCCGGCGATGTGACCCGACGCGCCCAGCACGAACGTGCAATCGCCGCCCAGCAGCCGCGTCGTCTCGAACGCCGAACGCCACGGCACGATGTGATCGTCGCGCGACGCGTAGACGTAAGCCGGAATGGTGATGCGCGACAGGTCGATCGCGGCGCCGGCCATCGTCAGCGCGCCGGGCTCGCGCAGCTTGTTGTCGAGGTACATGCTGCGCAGGTAGTACGCGTACATGGGGCCCGGCAGGTTCGCGGAATCGCCATTCCAGTAGAGGAGATCGAAAGCCGGAGGCGTCTCGCCCTTCAGGTAATTGCTGACGACGTAGTTCCAGACCAGGTCGTTGGCGCGCAGGCTCGCGAACGCGCCCGCCAGCTCCGCGCCGTGCACGCACTGGCCGGCGAGCAGAGAAGCCTCGCGCGCATCGAGGAATTCCCGCGAAACGTAGACGCCGATCTCGCCCGGGTCGGCGAAGTCCAGCATCGTGGTGAGGAACGTGACGCTGGAGACGCAAGTGTCGCGCCGCGCCGCGAGCACGGCCAGCGCGCAGGCGAGCAGCGTCCCGCCGACGCAGAATCCCAGCGCGTTCACCGTCTTGCTGCCGCAGATCTCACGCGCCTTGGCGATCGCGGTCAGCGCGCCCTGCTCGATGTAGTCGTCCCAGGTGAGATGGCCCAGTTCCGGCGGGATGTTGCGCCACGACACCATGAACACCGTGTGGCCCTGCGCGACGGCGTGGCGCACCAGCGAATTGTCCGGCGTCAGGTCGAGGATGTAGTACTTGTTGATGCACGGCGGAACGATGACGAGCGGCCGCCTGTACACGGTGGGCGTGACCGGATCGTATTGGATGAGCTCGATCAGCTCATTGCGGAATACGACGCTGCCGGGCGTCGTCGCCAGGTTTCTCCCGACGGCGAACGCCTTTTCGTCGCTCATCGTGATGCGCCCTTTTTGCGCATCGTCGGCCAGGTTGCGAAGGCCCTGCACGAGGCTCGCGCCTTCCGTCTCGACAGCCTTCGCGAGCACGTCCGGGTTCGTCGCAGGAAAATTGCTGGGTGCGATTGCGTCCAGGTATTGCCGCGTCGCGAACTCGAGGCGGCGCTTGTCGGTTCCGGACAGCGGCGCGAGACTCGCCAGTTCGGTCACGTACTCCGCATAGAGCAGGTAGGCCTGCTTCAGGAACGCGAAGAACGGCTGTTCGCGCCATGCGGCCGACCTGAAGCGACGATCGCTTGCCGGGGACGGTACGAGTTCGGGCAGCGTGCCGCCGGTCGCCGGCGCCTGCAACGCCGCCTGCGCCAATGCCTGGAAGCGGGGCTGGAAACGCGCGTTCAGCGCGGCGAGCGCTTCGGCATCCACGGCGCCCGCCGGGACCACCGGCGGCAGTCCCACGCCAGGCGGCAATCCAGGCAGGTTCGCGGCCTGCTGCCACCAGCCGAGCCACGTGGCGCCGAGATGCTCCCATTGGCGCGCGAGGTCTTGCCACGGTTGGAGGTCCTGCGGATCGTAGGGAGCCATGGTCATCGCGCAGAGCCGCGCACCGGCGCGCTTCAGCTGCGCACTCGATTTGCACTCGGCTTGCACTCGGTTGCAATCGGTTTGCTCTCGCGTTGCCCGATGGGCGCCGTCGGTCGAGGCATGCATCGGGTCGCGCCCACCCGGATCGGGCATGGTATCGCGAGAGCCGCCATTCGCTCAATGCGGAAGCAGCACGTGCACGCCGGCGATGATCGCAAGTCCCAGGCCGATCGCCAGCATCTGCTTGGCGGTTTCGAGCGGTTCCGGCCGGCGATGCAGGCTGGGAATCAGGTCCGCCACCGCCACATAGAGCAGGCTCGCGGATGCGATCGCCAGCACGGTCGGCAGCATTTGCGTCATGTCGGCCAGCGCGTAATACCCCGCCAATGCGCCGACCAGCGTGGCGACACCCGCCGCGACGTTGAACGCGAATGCCCTGGCGCGCGTGAATCCGGAGTGGATCAGCACCGCGAAATCGCCGACCTGTTGCGGAACCGCGTGGGCGACGATGGCCAGCGTCGTGGCGATGCCCAGTCCCGGACTCGCGATGAACGCCGCGGCGATGACGATGCCATCGCAGAAATTGTGCACGGCGTTGCCGATCAGGATCATGAGCCCCGGGCGGCTGGGCTCTCCCACCGCATGCATCGCGTGGTCGTGCTCGCTTTCGTCTTCGTCTTCGCGGTGCTCGGCGTGCCCGTGCGCATGCCGCCACAGCACCAGTTTTTCGAGCAGGAAGAAGGCGAGCAGGCCGGCCAGCACCGTGCCCATCACGCGCGGGGCGCTGCCTTCCTCGAGCGCATGCGGCAGCAATTCGAGGAAGACCGCGCCAAGCAACGCGCCCACCGCGAAGGAGACCAGCCGGGAAATCCAGCCCGAATGCAGCGCGAGCGTTCCCGCGGCGGCAAGCGTCGACAGCACGCCACCGGCAATGGCGGCCGCGACGATGGAAGCGAAGGTGCTCATCGAATCAGCAGGAATGAATCCGGTGCGGGGAGATCAGCGTGGGGCCGATGCGGCGAGGCAGCGGCATTATGCCCCAGCGTCCAGCCAGACCAGTGTGGCCATGCGACCCGGCCCCTTGTCCCTGCGCCAGGAAAAGAAGCGCTCGCGTTCCGTCATCGTGCAATGTCCGCCGCCCGCGACGGTCGTGACGCCGGCGCGGCCCAGGCGGAGTTTCGCCAGCCCATACAGGTCGGCGAGCCACTTGCCGTCGCGATGCGGCGCGAAGCAGGAGGCGGCGCCGGGATCGGCTGCGCAGAACGCATCGAACACATCGGCGCCCACTTCGAACATGCGCGGACCGATGGCGGGACCGAGCCACGCCACGATCTCGCGCGCTGGCGCGTCCATCGCCCGCAGCGTGCATTCGAGAACACCGCCGGCGAGCCCGCGCCAGCCGGCATGCGCGGCGCCGATGACGGTGCCGCCGCGGTCCGCGAACAGCACGGGCAGGCAGTCGGCCGTGCGCACACCGAGCACGATGCCGTGCGCGCGTGTCACCGCGGCGTCCGCGGTGGGCGGCGATGCCAGCAGACCGGCGACGTTGTCGCGATCGACCTGCACGACCTGCGCCGCATGCACCTGCGAGAGCCACACGGGCGCTGAAGGCAGGAATTGCGCCAGCCGGCGCCGGTTTTCGAGCACGGCGGCGAACTGGTCGTCCTGCATCGGCACCGCCGGGCCGATATCCATCGTCGCGCGCGCGCCGACAGCGACGCCGCCATTGCGCGATGTCGACAGCGCCAGCGCATTCGGCGGCGCGTCCCACGTGGGGACGATCCAGTCGTGTCCCGCCTGGGCCACGCGTTGCGCCAGGCCAGCGCTCACTGCCGCACGCTCATTGGGAAGCGCCTTCTCGCAGCGCCGTGACCAGCGCCGAGAAGTCGGCCGGCGGCGGCGCTTCCCAGGCAAGCGCCGCGCGCGTCACCGGATGCATCAATCCCAGGCGCTGCGCGTGCAACGCCTGGCGGGAAAATGCGCGCGCCTCCGGCACCAGCGCTGCGGCGGCTGCGCGGCGGCCGCGATACGTGGGGTCGCCCAGCAATGGATGGCCGATCGCCGTCAGGTGCACGCGGATCTGGTGCGTCCGGCCCGTTTCCAGCCGGCAACGGACGAGCGTCGCGGCGCCGAAACGCGTGACGACTTCGACGTGGGTTCGCGCGGCCTTGCCGGTGGCGACCACGGCCATCGACGTGCGCTGCGTCGGATGGCGGCCGATCGGCGCATCGACCGTCGTGGCGCGCGCGAGATCGCCATGCACGATCGCCAGGTATTCGCGCTTGACCGTGCGCGCCTGCAATTGGCGGACGAGATCCGTCTGAGCCTCGGGGGTCTTGGCGACGACCATGAGCCCGCTCGTGTCCTTGTCGAGGCGATGCACTATCCCAGCGCGCGGCAGCGCCGCCAGCGACGGGGAGTGATGCAGCAGCGCGTTCAGCAGCGTGCCGTCCCAGTTGCCGCTCCCCGGATGCACGACCAGGCCCGCGGGCTTGTCGATCACCAGAATTGCCGCATCCTCGAACACGATCGAAAGCGCGATAGCCTCCGGCGCGAACGCGGTCGCATGCGGATCCGCCATTTCGACGACGGTGATCGCCTCGCCGCCGCGCAGCCGTGACGAAGGTTCGGTCGCGGTCACGGCATTGACGGTCACGTGGCCCGCTTCGATCCAGCCCTTGAGCCGGCTGCGCGAATGCTGCGGGAGCAATTGCGCGAGCGCCTGGTCCAGCCGCAGCCCGACCGCGTCGACCGGGACGGTCAGTGCGTGGCGCGTCGACGAGGCGGCGGGAGGGGAGGCCGGGTCCATGGGTCGGTTATAATCGCCGGCACGAAGAGGAAATGCGGCAGATGGCAGATGAACAGGGCAATCGAATCGTGGCGCGCGGTGGTTGCATGCATGGTGCTGGCGCTGACGCTCGCCGGCTGCAGCTGGCTGCCCACTCCGGGCAAGGACGAGACTACGGGCTGGTCGGCGGAACAGCTGTACCGCGAGGCGCACGACGCGCTGATTCAGGGGAATTATACGCGGGCGACCAAGCTCTTCGAGTCGCTCGAGGCGCGCTATCCGTATGGCCGCTACGCGCAGCAGGCCATTCTCGAAGGCGCGTTCGCCAGCTGGCGAGGCGGCGAGCCGGCCGCCGCCGTCGCGAACACCGACCGCTTCATTCGCACCTATCCCAATCACCCCAACGTCGACTATGCGTTCTACCTTCGGGGTCTCGTGCATTTCCGCGAGGACCAGGGCGTGTTCGGATACGTGTACGAACTCGACCTCTCCGAACGCGATCCGAAGGAAATGCGCGCGTCGTTCGCCGCGTTCAAGGAGTTGACCGCGCGCTTTCCCGAGAGCCAGTACTACGAGGACTCCATCCTGCGCATGAAGTACCTGAACAATGCGCTCGGCACCTACGAGGTCAAGGTCGCCCGCTACTACTACAACCGAGGCGCCTACATTGCCGCGTCCAACCGCGCGCAGGGCAATCTCGTCAACAACCCGCAAACTCCATCGAATGCGGATGCGCTCGCCGTGCTGGCGGCAAGCTACGAAAAGCTCGGGCTGCCGCAACTCGCCGAGGACTCGCGGCGCATCCTCGCCAATACCTTTCCCGACAGCAAGTACATCACCGGGTCGATCGACAAACCGTGGTGGCAGATCTGGTCCCCGCAGGACACGACGTTCGGCGTGCAGTCCACGGGTCAGCTCGCGACCAAGCCGTGGTACCAGTTCTGGGATTGATTCCCGGCAATTGCGCGCCTCGCGCGCGCGG
Source organism: uncultured beta proteobacterium (assembly GCA_963834045.1). Taxonomy (GTDB): domain Bacteria; phylum Pseudomonadota; class Gammaproteobacteria; order Burkholderiales; family Casimicrobiaceae; genus VBCG01. Next base: position 313,956 of record CAWIAK010000018.1, read on the forward strand.
AAGGCGAGTCGGCTAGCCTGTCCGCGGTTTGCGGTTCAACCCGCCGCAGGGATCGCCGAGAGAAAATCAACTGCGTCGGATTCGTCGCGCGTGCGCCGCATCGGCGGCAGCGCCTGCCAGATGCGCCGGCCGTAGGGCTTGTCGACCAGGCGCGGGTCGCAGATCATCAACACGCCACGATCGGTCTCGGTGCGGATCAGGCGCCCGGCGCCCTGCTTGAGCGCGATCGCGGCTTGCGGCAGCTGCCAGTCCATGAACGGATTGCCGCCATCGGCCTTCAGCCGGTCGAGGCGCGCGGCAAACAGCGGATCGTCCGGCGGCGCGAACGGCAGCTTGTCGATCACGACCAGCGACAAGGCATCCCCGGGCACGTCCACGCCTTCCCAGAAACTCGCGCTGCCGAGCAGCACCGCGTTGCCGAGCTGGCGGAAGCGCACCAGCAGTTCCGACTTCGACCCTTCGCCCTGCACCAGCAGCGGATAGTCGAGGCCCTCGCGCTCGAAGGCCGCTGCCAGCCGTTCCCGCGCATGCGTCAGCGCGCGCAGCGTCGTGAACAACAGGAAGGCGCGTCCGCCGCTCGCGCGCAGCAGCGGCAGCGCAGCTGCGACGACCGCGTCCGTATGGTCGAGCGAATTCGGCGCCGGCAATCCGCGCGGAACGTACAGCAGCCCTTGCGTTGGGTAGTCGAACGGACTGTCCCACGCGCCGGTGCCGGCCTGGTCGAGACCGAGCTGCCCGGTATACAACGAGAAATCGCGGCCCACTGCCAGCGTGGCCGACGTGAAGATCCATGCCCGCGCCGTGGATTCGACCTGACGCCGGAACAGCGGCGCAACAGACAGCGGTGACGCCTGCAACTGAAATCCATAGGACGTCACGTCGATCCAGCGGATCCAGTCGCCGCCTTCCTCGGGACTGTCCGGAATGGCATTCTCCGCGTCGCGCCAGCGCGCAACCTGGCGGGCGGCTTCCTCCGCGCGCCGGGCGATCATCGCCAGCTCCTCGCCGCGTTCGGCGAAGTGCCCCATTTCCGTGGCAAGGCGATCGAGCGCCGCTGCCAGGCCGTCGAGGGCGTCGGGGAAGCCTTCGCGCGCCAAGGCGGCGTCGCGCGCGAATTTCCCCGGGATGCTGCCGGCGGCCAGGCGCAGCCGCTGGATGGCGGGAATGAGTTCGGAGGCCGCGTCCGGAAGCTGCGGCACGTCGCGCGCTGTCGTGCGCGAGATCACTTCGGCATCCCGCGCCAGTTCGACCAACTGGCCGCCGCCGATCTGCTCGCCGAAGAACAGCGTCGCCGTATCGGGCAGTTGGTGGGCTTCGTCGAGGATCACCGTGTTGCAGTTCGGAAGAAGCTCGGACACGCCTTCGTCGCGCAGCATCACGTCGGCGAAGAACAAGTGGTGGTTGACGACGACGACGTCGGCCTCCAGCGCGTCGCGCCGCGCCTTGAGCACGAAGCAATCGGCGTGGTACGCGCAGTTCTGGCCCAGGCAGTTGTCGCGGGTGGACGTGACCAGCGGCCAGATCGTCGCGTTCTCCGGCACATCGGCAAGTTCGGCGCGATCGCCGCGCTGCGTCGCGCGTGAAAACGAGATGATCTTCTTCAGGTGCCGCGCGTCGTCGCGGGAAGGCAGCCGATCCTCGTGCGAGGCGCGCTCGAGGTGATAGTGGCAGACGTAGTTGGCGCGGCCCTTCAGCAGCGCTATGGTCACCGGAACCTTTAGCGCATCGCGCACCAGCGGCAGGTCGCGCTCGTACAGCTGGTCCTGCAACGTCTTGGTGCCGGTGGACACGATGACCTTGCCGCCATACAGCAGCGCGGGGACGAGGTAGGCGAACGTCTTGCCGGTTCCCGTGCCGGCTTCGGCGACCAGCTGCCCGCGCACGGCGATGGTGCGCGCGACGGCCTGCGCCATCTCGAGCTGCTGCCGCCGGAAATGAAAGCCGGGCAGCTCGCGCGCGAGCGTGCCGCCTTCGCCGAAAATATCGGCGAGCGCGGCGTCGTCGGCCGACGGCGGGACCGCGTCGTGTGCGCGGTCCGCGGAGATGTCCCCGGAAGATCTGTCTGGCGATCCGGGGAGCGGGTCGTCTAGAACGTGGTGCGGGGAGGGGTTCAGTTGGCGGGTGCCTTGGGCTTGGGTGGTCGCGGCTGCCGTGGACTTGGACTTCGATGGCGCGACGGCCGGCGCCTTGGGCGCTGTCGCGACCGCGGTGCGGATGGCGTCGCTCCATTCGACGAACGCCACATACGGCCGCGCAACGCGGACCTTGTAGTCGTCGTCGGATTCGCCGGTCTTCCACGTCAGCCCGGCCAGCGCTTCCAGCCACAGTTGCTGCAGCGTGTGCAAACCGCTGACGGCGTCCTTCGACGGCGCAGCTTCGCTCAATGCCGCCTGGTAGGGCTTCGCGATGTTCAACTTCTGCTTGTCGACGCAGTATCCGCTCTTGGCGCCGTTGACGCCCTCCTGCGCCTTTTCATAGCCGAATTCGATGACCTCGATGCTCTTGATGTGGCGGCACATCGTGTACAGGTGGCGGACAGCATCGAGATAGCAATCGAGGCCCGAATCGGATTGGTTGGGGCAGATGTAGTTGCTGCCCGGCTGGAATTTCTGCGCGGACGCGGCAGGCGCCGCTACGCCGGCGGCGAGGGCGACGGTGAGCGTGGCAACGAGCAGGCGAATTGGGTTCGACATGGCTGGCGCGGGATCGGGTGGCAACCACGAATGCTACCGCGCCGAGCGCGCGTGCGGGAAGTCCGCCCTAAGTCGTAACAGAAATAGCCGACGGGAAACGCAAACCGCCGGGGAAAAACGTTCCTCAGTGCTCGCTCGGCCGCCCGAAGGGCACTGAGCGCCCCCGCGTTCGCGGGGCAGCGAGACAAAGTGAGCGTGGGGTTCGTGCCGTACAGTGCTCGGCGCAGGCCGGCCTGGAGGCGGCACTGAGCGCCCCCGCGTTTGGGGGCAGCGAACGAAGTGAGCGTGGGGGTCGTTCCTCAGATGGTCACGCCACCGGAAACTTCGATCACGGCGCCGTTGATGTAGGACGCTTCGTCGGACGCGAGCCAGGCATACGTGTTGGCGATTTCCTCGGGCTGTCCCAGGCGGCCCATCGGCACCTTGTCCTCGATCATCTTGAGCACCTTGGCGGGCATCGACGCCAGGATGGGCGTCGAGATGTAGCCGGGACAAATCGCATTGGCGCGGATGCCCTTGCTGCCGAGTTCGCGCGCCCACGTCTTGACCATGCCGATGACGCCGAACTTGGTGGCGGCGTAGTTGGTCTGGCCAAAGTTGCCGTAAATGCCGACGATCGACGACGCGTTGAGAATGCAGCCGGAGTTCTGCGCGAGCATGATGTCGACGACGGCCTTCGTGCAGTTGTAGACGCCCTTCAGGTTGACGTCGATGACGCGGTCGAACTGCTCCTCGCTCATCTTCTTGAATTGCGCATCCTGGACGATGCCGGCGTTGTTCACGAGCGTGTCGATGCGGCCCCACTTGGCCATCACGCCTTCGACCATTTGCGCGATGCTGGCCTTGTCCGTCACGTCGACACGATAGCCGGCGGCCTCGCCCCCTGCGTCCACGATTGCCTTGACGGTTTCGTCGATGGCTACCGTATTGACGTCGCAAACGGCGACCTTGGCGCCTTCCTTGGCGAACTTGAGCGCGGTTGCGTGGCCGATGCCTTGCGCGGCACCGGTAATGATCGAGACCTTGCCCGTCAGACGCATGGTTTTCCTTGGTTGATTCAGGTCGCGGCCGCCGGGCATTCCCGGCAAGCGGCTAAACCGTTCGAATATAACGGGAAATGGTGCATTGCACAAGACCAACGGTCGGTTTCCGTGCGGGCCGGATGTCAGTGTTCACTAACCATAATAAACGTTTAATAAACAATGACATAAACACACGCCTCCCGCGTCCATGAAGGATGTCGACCCGAAGGATCGGTCGGTGAGGGCGCCGGTCCTTCGCGGCGGCGCGAACGGCCTCCGAGCAGGGCTCAGGCGGGCAGCCAGTGCTCGACGGTGAGTTGCAACGAGAGCCTGCCCTGCCATTCGTTCACTTCCGGACGGTAGGCCGCCCGGATTCGCGCCGGCAGGGGTTCGGCGTGGTTGAACACGATGGCGTCGAATCGCTCGTCGCCTCGGGTGAGGCCGACGCGGGAGTGCTTCCCGCCGACGACCCGCGTATCCGTGACATCGAACGTGTCGTCGAAGGCAGGGGCGGGCATGCCCTGGCCCCAGACGCGCTCCCGCAGCTCCACGGCCAGCTCGAGCGTGAGTTCCCCGCGCCCCAGCGCGCCGTCGGATTCGTGGGTGCGTTGCAGTTGCGCCGGCGTGAGCCGCTCGCGCGCGACCTGCTCGAAAGCCGCCGCGAAGGCCGGCAGGCCGACCTCGGCGATCGTCAGCCCGGCTGCGAATGCGTGGCCGCCAAAGCGCGAAATCAGCGCCGGGTCGCGCTTGGCCACCAGGTCGATCGCATCGCGCAGATGAAAGCCTGCGATCGACCGCCCGGAGCCTTTGAGTTCGCCCTGCATGCCGCGGGCGAACACGATGGCGGGGCGGTGGAACCGGTCCTTCAGCCTCGACGCGACGATTCCCACCACGCCCTGGTGCCATTCCTCACGGTACAGGCAAACGGAGTACTGGTCCGACGCCGCGTCCGCGACTTCCGCCAGGTCCGCCAAGCGCTTCCTCCTGCATCGACGCCTCGACTTCGCGGCGTTGGCGATTGAGCCGATCGAGTTCGCCCGCCAGCGGCATCGCCTCGTCCTGCGTTGCCGCGAGAAGGCAGCGGATGCCCAGCGACATGTCGGCGAGCCTCCCCGCGGCGTTCAGGCGCGGGCCGGCGACAAAGCCCAAGTCGAAGGCCGTCGCCCGATGCGCGTCGCGGCCGGCGACGGCGAACAGCGCCAGCACCCCCGGCTGCGCGCGCCCGGCGCGGATGCGCGCGAGACCTTGCTCGACGAAGATCCGGTTCACCTGGTCCAGGCGCACCACGTCGGCCACCGTGCCGAGCGCGACCAGGTCGACCAAGGCGGCCAGGTTCGGCTCGTCGCGGCCGGTGAACGCGCCCTGCGCTCCGCAGCAGCGCGCGCGTCGCAAGCAGCACGTAGAACATGACGCCGACGCCGGCGATGTGCTTGCTCGGGAAAGCGCAGCCGGGCTGATTCGGATTCACGATGATCGCGGGCGCGGGCAGCACCGCGCCAGGCAGATGGTGGTCCGTGATCAACACATCGATGCCTCGTGCGGCCGCGGCTTCGACGCCATCCACGCTCGCGATGCCGTTGTCGACGGTGACCAGAAGCCGCGGCTGCATTCGCGCGGCGAGCGCCACGATTTCCGGCGTGAGCCCGTAGCCGAATTCGAACCGGTTGGGAACGATGAAATCGATGTCGGCGCCCATCATTCGCAGGCCCCGCACGCCGACGGCGCAGGCCGTCGCGCCGTCCGCGTCGTAGTCGGCGACGATGACGATCGCCTCCTTCGCGCGAATCGCACGCGACAGGCGTTGCGCCGCCGCGGCGATGCCCCGCAACCCATCCGGCGAAGGCAACGCCGAGAAGCCATGGTCCAGCTCGGCCGGCGACGTGATGCCGCGCGCCGCGTAGATGCGCGCCAGGATGCCGGGCATTCCCGCGGCAGCCAGCAATTGCGCGGCAGGCGGGATGTCGCGGCGGGCAATGCCGATCGTCACGCGTCGTCCTCTTCCCGCTGCGGCGGCATGAAGGATCGCGCCGCGTATTTCGCCGACGTGCGCATCCGCCACCCGGGACGCGACGCGTGCCACGCCGCCGCGATGCCGTGACCATCGGCGAGCAACGAAAGCGAGTCGAGATCGCCGCGCTCGAGCGCCGCGACGGCGGGTCCGAGCCAGTTCGACTGAAGTTGCGCGACAGTCGCGGAATCCGCGCGCTCGACGACGACGATGGCGCGATTCCCTGGTGGCAATGCCGCGAAACGCTCCGGCGTCGCGCCGGCGGCGCCTCCGCGCGCGCGCGCCAGGCCGCGCGCGACGTCGCCGGCCGCGCCGGGCGGCGCGAACGTCGCGACGTCCGACTCCTGCGGTGTCCGCGCGAGGCGGCCGCCATCCGAGATCCAGATGCCCGTCACCGGCACGCGTCCCCGCGCCTCGCGCGCGGCGTTCGCCGCATGATCGTGGAGCAGCATCTGCATTTCGCTCAGCCAGCGCCGCCAGCGCGCCGCGTCGCCACCGACGGGAAGCCAGCGATAGATCGCGCCGCGCACGACGGCAAGCGGCGTCGTCGTGATGTCAGGCGTTGTGTCGGTCAGGATGAACCACGCATCCGGCCTGGGCGCGTGGAAGGAGAGGCCGTCGCGGCCGAAATGCGCATTGAGCGTCGCGATCAGCATGCGGGTCTCGTCTGCGTCGAGGTCGCCGATGCGCGCAGCCAGCGCGACGTCGTTGCGCCCGGCGACCAGCGAAACCGGATCCGCGCGCAGCACATAGGACTCTCCGGGATCGAGTCCCGCGCCGAGTGCCGCGAACGGCGCGGCGGCCATGGGTTCAGCGTCGGGAGCGTGCGGCGAGCAGGAACGCGTCCAGCGTGCCGCGACCGCGTGTCCGGTTTCGGCGCGTAATGCGCGAGCGTGGACAGTGCCGGCGCGCTGGCGAGCGCGCCGCGGTCCAGTGCCAGCAGGTCGGGGACGGCGAGGGTAAGACGCATGGCGGTCGGCGGAGCGCATGCAAGGCGCGGTGCAGAACCGGGTTCGTCCGCTTCAGTCTAGCATGCGATAATTGCAATTCATTGCTCGCGCAGCGGCGGCCTTCGCCACGCCGAACTCCCCGCCCATCGGACCGCCACGACGTCCCGGCTCAAGACGCCACGACACTTCTCCCTTGTCCCCCTACGAACTGGCCGTCGGCCTTCGCTACACGCGCGCCCGCAAGGGTTCCGGGCGCAACACGTTCATCTCGTTCATCTCGCTGATGTCGATGGCGGGCATCGCGCTGGGCGTGGCGGCGCTGATCGTCGTGCTGTCGGTCATGAACGGGTTTCAGCAGGAACTGCGCAACCGCATTCTCGCCGTCGCGTCGCACATCGAGATCCAGGGCATGCCGCAGCTCGCGGACTGGCCGCAGGTCGCGGCCGTCGCCAAGCGCAATCCCCGGGTCATCGGCGCCGCACCCTATGTCCTCGGCCAGGCGATGCTGGTGGCGAGCGACGTCAATCGCGGCGCATTGATCCGCGGCATCGATCCGTCGCTCGAGGATTCGGTGGCCGACATCGGCCGCCACATGCGGCAGGGATCGCTGGCGGACCTCGTGCCGGGGTCATTCGGCATCGTGCTGGGCGGGGAGCTCGCGCGCGGCCTCGGCGTGATGCCGGGCGATTCGGTCGTGGTGATCACGCCGCAGGGAACGATGACGCCGGCGGGGACGCTGCCGCGCGTCAAGAGCTTCAAGGTGGTCGGCATCTTCGAAGTCGGCATGTTCGAGTTCGACAGCGGGTTGGCGCTCGTCAACATCGAGGACGCGAAGAAGCTGTACCGGCTCGACGGCGTGTCCGGCGTGCGCCTGAAACTCGACGACCTGTATGCGGCGCCGCAGGTCGCGCGGGACCTGTGGCAGAAGCTGCCGGTCTCGGCCGATATCCGCGACTGGACGCGCAGCCACGCGAATTTCTTCCGCGCCGTGCAGATCGAAAAGCGCGTGATGTTCATCATCCTCACGCTGATCGTCGCCGTGGCGGCGTTCAACATCGTGTCGGCGCAGGTGATGGTCGTGACCGACAAGCAGGCGGACATCGCCATCCTGCGCACGCTGGGCGCGTCGCCACTGTCGATCATGGCGATCTTCATCGTGCAGGGCGCGCTGATCGGGATCATCGGCACCGCGATCGGCGTGCTCGGCGGCATCCTGCTGGCGCTCAACATCTCCACCGTCGTCCCGTTCCTCGAGCGCCTGTTCAACACGCAGTTCCTCGACAAGTCGGTGTATTACATCAGCGACCTGCCGTCGGACCTGCAGCGCGCCGACGTCGTCACCATCGCGGCAATCGCGCTCGGGCTGGCGCTCATCGCGACGATCTACCCCGCGTGGAAGGCGGCGCGGGTCAACCCGGCGGACGCATTGCGCTATGAATGATCCGCGACCCAACGACCCGACGCCGGTGGTCGCCTGCAACGGGCTCGCCAAGACCTACACCAATGGTCCGGCGGACGTCGCCGTGCTGAACGGAATCGATCTCGCGGTCATGCCGGGTGAGCGCATTGCCATCGTCGGCGTGTCCGGATCGGGCAAGAGCACGCTGCTGCATCTGCTGGGCGGTCTCGACGTGCCCACTGCGGGCGATGTGAGCGTCGACGGCGCTCGCTTCGCCACGCTGTCCGAGTCCGAGCGCGGACAGGTGCGCAATCGCGCGCTGGGGTTCATGTACCAGTTCCACCACCTGCTGCCGGAGTTCAACGCGATCGAGAACACCGCCATGCCGCTGCTGATTCGCCGCATGTCGCCGGCCGACGCGAACGCGGCGGCCGCCGCGATGCTCGAGCGGGTCGGACTGGGCCATCGCCTCAAGCATCGGCCGGGCGAACTGTCCGGCGGGGAGCGGCAGCGCGTGGCGCTGGCGAGGGCGCTGGTCACGCAACCGAAGTGCGTGCTGGCGGACGAACCCACCGGCAACCTCGATCGCCGCACCGCAGGCGAAGTGTTCGACCTCATGCTCGAACTCAACGCCGTGGCCGGCACCGCCATCGTCATCGTCACGCACGACCCGGAACTGGCGGCCCGCACGGAGCGCACGCTGCATCTGGTCGACGGGAAGCTGCAGCCCGGATGACGCGCTGCGTGGACAAGCCCTCGGGAAACACCTGAAATGACTGCCAGCACGCTGCCGGCCATTCTCGAGCAGATCAATGCGGCCATGCAGGCCGCGGATGTCGCGCGGGCAACGACGCTGGCCCGGGAGGCGCTGGCTGCCGGCGCCGTGCATCCGGACCTCCTGAACCTGCGCGCCTTCTGGTTCGAAAGCGAGGGACGCGACGCCGAAGCCTTTGCCGATCTGCAGCGTGCCAGCCTGCTCGCGCCGGACAGCATCGCCATACGCTACGCGCTTGGGTTGGCCCACGCCAAGGCGGGAGCGCCATCGTGACGCCATCGCCTGTTTCGATGCCGTGATCGCGCGCGATCCGAACTTCGGGCCCGCCCATTTCAACAAGGGCTGGGCCAGCGAGGCGTTGGGCGACCTTCACGGCGCGCGCGATTGCTATGCACGGGCGCACGAGCTGACGCCGGGCAACGCCGAGCCGCTCGCGGGCATGGCGGCGCTCGCGGTCCGGTCCGGTGATTGGGCCACGGTCTGCGCGCATGCCGGCCGCGCACTCGCGATCGATCCGACGCATCCGATCGCGATCACGGCGCTCGCGGCCGCGGAGCGTGCCAGTGGCGCATCCGGGAAGGCGGAGTCCCGGTTGCGGTCATTGCTGACACGCGCGGACCTCGAGGCGGCCCAGCGGTCCTATGCCGAGGGGCTTCTCGGCGACATGCTCGATGCACAGGGACGCATCGGCGAGGCGTTCGCGGTGTACCAGACCGGAAATGACGCGCTGAGACGGTTCCATGCGCCACAGTTCGAGGGCCCGGGCATCGAGACGATGCCGATGTTCCTGCGGTGGCTCACCGAACTGTTTGAAGAGGCGGATCGCGCGGATTGGGCCGCCGCGCCATTCGAAACGATGCCGGACGCGGGGCTGCCCGTGAAACACGTGTTCATGGTCGGGTTTCCGCGTTCGGGGACCACGCTGCTGGAACAGGTGCTCGACAGCCATTCCGCCGTCGTGACGTCGGGAGAACGGGAGACGCTGGACGAGAGCGCTCGCGAATTGCTGGCTGCGCCCGACGATGTCCGGCGCCTGGCGCGGTTCAGCGGCGCGGGACTGCGGCGACACCGCAGGATCTACTGGGAGCGTGTCCGCGCACACGGCATCGACGTCGGCGGGCGTGTGTTCATCGACAAGCAACCATTCAATACGCTGAAGCTGCCGCTGATCGTCAAGCTGTTTCCCGCCGCGAAAATCGTGTTCAGCATTCGCGACCCGCGCGACGTCGTCCTGAGCTGTTTTCGCCACCGCTTCCTGATGAGCGCCCCGAATTTTCAGTTCCTGACACTCGAAGGCACGGCGCGGCTCTACGACGCCGTGATGCGCCTGGCCGAAATCTATCGCGCGAAGCTGCCGCTCGAACTCTTCGAATTGCGCCACGAAGACTTGGTCGCCGACTTCGAGGGGCGCGTTCGCGCCACATGTGATTTCCTCGGACTGACCTGGCAGGATTCGATGCGCGACTTCGCCGCCCGCGCCAAGACCCAGGCGATCACCACGCCGAGTTCGGTCCAGGTCATGCGCGGACTCAACCGGGAGGGCATCGGTCACTGGCGGCGTTATCGCGACCAACTCGCTCCCGTGCTGCCCATGCTGCAGCCGTGGGTCGAACGGTTCGGCTACCCGGCGGACTGAAGTTCGGTTACGGACCGATACGCCCGACGGATACGCATCTAGTACTCCACCGGGATCGGGTCGAGCGATCGCCACAGGTACCACGTGGCCACGCTGCGCCACGGCGACCACATCGCGGCGAATTCGCGCAGTTGCGCCAGCGGGATTCGCGTCCCGTCGTGATAGAGCACGGCGACCGCCTTCTGCAGCCCGATGTCGGCGAGTGGCAGGACGTCCGGCCGCAATTCGTGGAACATCAGGAACATTTCGGCGGTCCAGCGACCGATGCCGTGGACGGCGGTCAGGCGCACGATGAGCGCCTCGTCGTCCAGCGCCGGCCATTCGCCCGGATCGAGGACGCCGGAAACGAAATGGCGCGCGAGGTCGCGGATGTACAGCGCCTTGTTTTCCGACAGCCCGACGCGGCGCAACGTGGCCATGCGCATGCGCCCGACGCGCGCCGGATCGAGGCGAATGGGGTCGCCGCAGCCCTTGGCTGGCGGCCACGAGCCTGTCCCAGATCGTTTGCGCGGCCTTGACCGAAATCTGCTGGCCGACGATTGCGCGGGCCAGCGTCGTGAACGGGTCGCCCCGCCGCACGATGTGGATGCCTGGATGGTCGGCGACGAGCCGCGCCATGACCGCGTCCCGCTCCGTCAGCGAGCGGGTTGCCTCGTCCCAGTAGGGGGGGCGTATCGTGGAGCGAGTCGGGACGGGTGGCATGGCGCTGGTCGGGCAGGGAATGGTACATTGGCGAGCTTTTTTTGCGGAGTCGGGATGTTCCTGATGCGGGGCAAGGGGGGGTAGTTCGGTTCGGTCGGCGCGACGGTGGCGCGGGTCTGCTGCGCGTCGTGGCCGGCGTCGCCTGGATGGCCTTTGCGGCGACGTGCCTGGCCGCGGCGGATCCGAACAAGGTCCTGCGCATCGCGTTTCCCACCGCGGAAACGGGCTTCGACCCGGTCAAGTCGGTCGACCTGTACTCGGCGACGGTCATGGAGGCGATCTATTCGACCGGCTGCTGACCTACGACTACCTGGCCCGGCCGGCCAAGCTGGTGCCGATGGCGGCGGAAGCCATGCCCGAGGTCGCCGACGATGGCCGCACCTACACGTTCCACCTGAAGAAGGGCATCTATTTCACGCCCGATCCCGCGTTCAAGGGCGTGAAGCGCGAACTGGTGGCGCAGGACTTCGTTTACACGTATCATGCGGTTCATGGATCCGGCGAATCGCTCGCAGTACGCGTTCCTGCTCGAAGGCAAGATCAAGGGCCTGGACGCGCTGGCCGCCGCCGCGAAGAAGAGCGGCAAGTTCGACTACGACGCCAAGCTGCCGGACCTGACAGCGGTCGACCGCTACACGCTGCGCATCAACCTGGCCGAGCGCGACTACAACTTCCCGCTCGTCGCCGCTCATACCATTCTGGGCGCGGTCGCGCGCGAGGTGATCGAAGCCTACGCCAGCGACACGAATGCGCATCCCGGTGGGCACCGGCCCCTACATGCTCAAGGAGTGGAAGCGCGGCGCCAAGATCGTCCTCGAGGCGAACCCGCGGCTTCGCCAGCTTCGTCTGGGACTGGAAGCCCAACCCGGGAAGCACAGTGGGACGACATGGTGGTCGCGGCGATGAAGGGCAAGTCGATGCCGCAGATCGGCCGCGTCGAGATCAGCATCATCGACGAGGACCAGTCGCGCTGGCTCGCCTTCAACCAGAAGGAACTCGACATCCTCGAAGTGCCGCCCACCTTCGTCTACAAGGCCATCAACCAGGACAACCAGCTGCTGCCGGAATGGGTGGACCAGAAGGTCAACGTCTACCGCGCGGTCGCCGTCGACATCACCTACACCTATTTCAATTTCAACGATCCGGTGGTGGGCGGGTTCAGCAAGGACAAGATCGCGCTGCGCCGCGCGATCATCATGGGATTCAACGACGAGGAGCTGATCCGCGTCGTGCGCAAGAACCAGGCGATCCACGCCGAAATGCCCATTCCGCCCGGCGCGATCGGGCACGATCCGAAGTACCGGTCGCATCAACTACTACGACCCCGAGCTCGCGAACAAGCTGCTCGACCGTTTCGGCTACAAGAAGGGCGCGGACGGCTACCGCACGTTTCCCGACGGCAAGCCGCTGGTGCTGAAGCTCGCCACGGGCAGCACGGCCATCGAGCGCGAGCAGAACGAGCTGTGGAAGAAGTCGATGGACGCCATCGGCCTGCGCATCGACTTCCAGATCTCCAAGTTCTCCGACAACCTGAAGGCCGCGCGCTCCTGCCAGCTGATGATGTGGGGCGCGGGCTGGACCGCCGACTATCCCGACGGCGACAACTTCATGCAGCTCCTGTACGGCCCCAATTCCATGCCAGAGCAACAACGGCTGCTACAAGTCGCCGGCGTTCGATGCGTTCTACGTGAAGTCGACGCAGATTCCCGACTCGCCGGAGCGCAACCGGCTGTTCCTGGAGATGTCGCGGCAGATGGAAGTCGACGGCGCGTGGAGCCTGCAGGACACGCGGGTGCGCAACTACCTGTTCCGGCCCTGGGTGCGCGGCTACAAGAAGCATCCGATCCTCGCAGCGCCGAATACCAGAACCTGGACATCCAGCCGTAGCACGTGAATATCGCGGCAGAGTGCGCGAAAACACGTGATGTGGAGTCAGTGCCAATGTTGAGAGTCGTGTTGCGCCGGGCATTGCCGGTGCTGATGTCGTTATCGATCGCCGTTTCGGCGCACGCGGCCGACGTGAACAAGGTCATCCGCGACGTGTTTCCGGCCGCGGAAACGGGTTTCGATCCCGCCGCCTCGAACGACCTGTATTCCGGCACGATCGGTCCAGGCGATCTTCGACACGCTCTACACGTACGACTACCTCGCGCGGCCGGCGAAGCTCGCGCCGCTGGCCGCCGAATCGCTGCCGCAGATCACCGACAACGGCAAGACGTACACGATCAAGCTGCGCAAGGGCATCCTGTTCGCGCCCGATCCCGCGTTCGGCGGCAAGAAGCGCGAGCTCGTGGCGGAGGACGTCGTCTATTCGCTCAAGCGGCTGGCCGATCCGAAATTGCGCTCGCCGTGGGTGTTCCTGGTCGAAGGCAAGTTCGTCGGCCTGGACGAGGAAATCGCGGCGGCCAAGCAGGGCGGCAAATTCGACTACGACAAGAAGCTGCCCGGCCTGGAGGTGGTGGACAAGTACACGCTCCGGTTGCGGCTCAAGGACACCGACTACAACCTGCCCTACGTGCTCGCCCACGAGCCGACGGCCATCGTCGCGCGCGAAGTGATCGAGAAATACGGCGAGTCCGACGGCCGCGCGATGGCGAATCCGGTGGGCTCCGGCCCGTACCGGCTGGCGCAGTGGGTGCGCAGCTCGAAGATCGTGCTCGAAGCGAATCCCGAGTACCGCGGCTTCACGTGGGACTTCACGTCGAAGGATCCCGCCGACCAGAAGCTGATCGCGCAGATGAAGGGCAAGAAGATGCCGCAGGTCGGCCGCGTCGAGATCAGCATCATCGAGGAGGACCAGGCGCGCTGGCTCGCGTTCCAGAACCGCGAGCTCGACATCATGAACATGGAGGGCCCGCTCGCGCCGCAGGCGCTCGCCGACGGCAAGCTCAAGCCGGAACTGGCGGCGAAGGGCATCCGCCTCGACCGCATCGTCGATCCGGAGATTTCCTACGTCTACTGGAACCTGCAGGATCCGGTCGTCGGCGGCCTCGAGCAAGGAAAAGATCGCGCTGCGGCGCGCGATGGCGATGTCCTACAACGTGGCGCAGGACATCAAGGTCATCCGCAACGGGCAGGCGGTCGAGGCGGCGTATCCGATCCCGCCGGGCGTCGTCGGCCACGTTCCGGACTGGAAGAGCAGCATCAAGTACGATCCCGCCGGCGCCAATGCGCTGCTCGACAAGTTCGGCTACAAGAAGGGCGCCGGACGGCTTTCGCACCCAGCCGGACGGCAAGCCGCTGGTCGTGACGCTGTTCTCGCGGCCCGATTCGCTCGGCCGCCAGCAGGACGAGCTGTGGAAGGCGTCGCTGGACGCGATCGGCGTGAAGATGGACGTGCACAAGGACAAGTTCGCCGAGCTCCTGAAGATGGAGAAGAAGTGCCAGGTGATGAGCCGGCCGGCGGCGTGGATCGCCGACTACCCGGACGGGGACAACTTCATGCAGCTCCTCTACGGCCCCAATACCGGCGCCAGCAACGGCGGGTGCGCGAAGATTCCGGAATATGATGCGCTGTACGCCAGGACGGCGCGGATGCCGCCCGGGCCCGGAGCGCGACAAGCTGTACCAGGAGATGACGCGCATCGCCGAGGCCTACGCGCCGTGGCGGCTCACCATCAGCCGCTACCGCAACCAGTTGCTGCAGCCGCGCGTCGAGGGCTACAAAAAACACCCCATCCTGCGCGCGCAGTGGCAGTATCTCGACGTGGCGCCGAACCCGAAGTAGTCCGCGGGCAACTCACCCTGGCAATAGGCGATGGCAGCGTACATCATCCGGAGACTGTGGCAGATGGCCCCGACGATGCTCGGGGTGGTGCTGCTCGTGTTCCTGCTGTTCAACTGGGTGGGCGGCGACCCGGCCTACGTGCTGGCCGGGAAGATCTCCAACCAGGAGCAGATCGACAACATCCGCCGCCAGCTGGGCGTCGACCAGCCGTACTACGTGCAGCTGTGGATCTTCATCAAGCAGATCCTGACCGCCGACTTCGGCGCGTCGTGGAGCACCAACGAGAGCGTCTCGCACATCCTGGCCACGCGCCTGGGCCCGTCGCTGACCGTGCTGATCCCGCTGCTGATCCTGGTCACGCATCATCGCCGTCGGGCTGGCGCTCGCCGTGGCCTACGTGCGCGGCTCGCTGACCGACCGGATGGTGATGATCGTGTGCACCGTCGGCCTGTCGATATCGATCCTCGTCTACATCATCGTCTTCCAGTACGTGTTCGCCTACAAGCTCGGCTGGTTCCCCGTGCAGGGCTGGGGCAACGACTTCTGGGAGAACCTGATCAAGTATGCGTCGCTGCCGATCCTGATCGGGCTCACGGTCAGCATCGCGCCGAACCTGCGGCTGTACCGCACTTTCGTTCTCGATGAAATCAACCAGGACTACGTGCGCACCGCGCGCGCCAAGGGCGTCGGCGAGAACCGCATCATGTGGATCCACGTGCTGCGCAACGCGTCGATCCCGATCATCACCAACCTGATGGCCGAATTGCCGGGCCTGCTGCTGGGGTCGTTCCTGATCGAGCGCTTCTTCTCGATCCCCGGCATCGGCCGCGAAGTCATCCTGGCCGTCGAACGCTCGGACTTCCCGGTCATCAAGGCGATCACGGTCTATGTCGCGTTCGCGACGATCATCACCAATCTGCTCGCCGACCTGATGTACAAGGCCGTCGATCCGCGGGTCCAGCTGAAGTAGCCGCCGCCATGCCGATCGACACCGCGCTGAATCCCGTCGCCGCGGCGCCGCGCGAAATCCCGCATGCCGTGTCGCCCGGCCTGTGGACGCTGGCGTGGCGGCGCCTGAAGACCGACAGCGTCGCGATGGTTTCGCTCGCCATCGTCGCCGCGTTCATCCTGCTGATGATCGTGTCCGGCATTGGGACTGGTCGCGAAGGACTGGGCGAAGGAGGTCGGCATCAACTACGCGCCGCCGTCGTGGATCACGCTGGGCGCCACCGACGCGCCGGCGCCGGCGCTGCCGGGCGGTGCCGCCGAGCCGAACGTGCCCGCGGGCCCCACGCCGGGCAGCGCATTCAATTCCACCGTCGTCGATCCGCTCGCCGACGTGATCGCCGAACTGAAGGGCGGCAAGAAGCCCGATGCGGCGGCTGCGGACGACAACAAGGTCGTCGATCCGCTCGCCGACGTGATGAAGGACATCCGGTCCGACCAGGCCAGCAGCAAGGCCGCGCCGGTCGCCGACGAGCGCCGCGCGACGTTGCCGTTCGGCGGCGACAAGTGGGGCCGCGACATCATCGCCAAGACCATCAAGGGATCGGAGACGTCGATCTTCGTCGGCCTGGCCGCGGCGCTCGTCGCGGTGTTCATCGGCACGGTGCTGGGCGCCTTCGCCGGCTACTACGGGCGCTGGGTCGACGACGCGCTGAACTGGTTCTACAGCGTGTTCAGTTCGATTCCCTATCTGCTGCTCATTCTCGCGGTCGCGGCGGTGCTGCAGCAGAAAGGCACGTTCACCATCGTGCTGATCCTGGGCCTCACCGGATGGAGCGGCGTGTTCCGGCTGATACGCGCCGAGTACCTGAAGCACAAGGGTCGCGAGTACGTGATGGCCGCCGACGCGCTCGGCGCGTCGCACAGCCGCAAGATGTTCCTGCACATCTTCCCCAACGTGTCGCACGTCGTGCTGGTGCAGTTGTCGATCCTGACCGTCGGGTTCATCAAGGCCGAGGTCATCCTGTCGTTCCTCGGGTTCGGCGTGCCGGTCGACGTCGTGTCGTGGGGCTCGATGCTGAACGAAGCGCAGAACGAGCTGATCCTCGGCAAGTGGTGGCAGCTCGTCGCCGCGACCGTCGCCATGGCCACGCTGGTCACGGCGTTCAGCCTCTTCACCGACGCGCTGCGCGACGCGCTCGATCCCAAGCTCAAGGGCCGAACCGGGCACTGAGGCCCGCTATCGACAAGACATGGACGCATCCGATATCGCCCTCGATCCGCTGGTCCGCATCCGCGACCTGCGCGTCACGTTCCGCCTCGACAAGCACCACACGTTCGAGGCCGTCAAGGGCATCTCGTTCGACATCCCGAAGAATTCGACGATCGCGCTGGTGGGCGAGTCCGGCTCGGGCAAATCGGTGACGGCGCTGGCGATCCTCGGCCTGCTGCCGCCCGAGAACACGATCATCGATCCGAAGAGCCAGGTCCTCTTCGGCGGCCGCAACATCGTCGGCATGCCGGGGGCGGAACTGCGCGCGCTGCGCGGCGCGGACATCTCGATGATCTTCCAGGAGCCGATGACGTCGCTCAACCCCGTGTTCACCGTGGGGTTCCAGCTGGAGGAAGTGCTGCGCATGCACATGGGGCTGCGCGGAGAGGCGGCGCGCAAGCGCTCGATCGCGCTGCTGTCCGAGGTCGGCATCCCGGAGCCCGAGCGCAGCGTGGACAAGTTCCCGTCGCAGATGTCCGGCGGCCAGCAGCAGCGCGTGATGATCGCGATGGCCATCGCCTGCGAGCCCAAGCTGCTGATCGCCGACGAGCCGACGACCGCGCTCGACGTCACGATCCAGAAGCAGATCCTCGACCTGATCGCCGCGCTGCAGAAGAAGCACCAGATGTCGGTGCTGTTCATCACGCACGACCTGGCGGTGGTGGGCGAAATCGCCGATCGCGTCGTCGTGATGCGCAACGGCGAAATCCGCGAGCAGGGCTCGGCGAAGCAGGTGTTCGAGAACCCGCAGGACACCTATACCAAGGCGCTGCTCAAGTGCCGGCCGCAGATCGACCGCCGCCCGGCGCGGCTGCCCGTCATCGACGACTTCATGACCGGCGACGGCGAGGGTCCGCAGGACATTCCGGAGCGCGCGCGCGGCTTGAACGCCGGCGACAAGGTCGTCCTCGAGGTGAAGAACCTCGGCAAGAGCTTCTTCTCGCGCGAGGGCGTCTTCGGCAAGCGCGAATTCAAGGCGGTGAAGGACGTGTCGTTCACGCTGGCCAAGGGCAAGACGCTGGGACTGGTCGGCGAGTCCGGCTCGGGCAAGACCACCGTCGGCCTGACGCTGATGCGGCTGCACGAGGCCACGACCGGCGAAGCGCTGTTCGACGGGCGCGACATCCTCGCGATGTCGCCGAAGGAGTTCATGCAGTACAAGCGGCGCATCCAGATCATCTTCCAGAACCCGTACGCGTCGCTGAACCCGCGCTTCATCGTCGGGCAGATCCTCACCGAGCCGATGCACATCCACGGCATCGGCGCCAACACGCAGGAGCGCACGGAACTCGCGTTCGAGCTGCTGCACAAGGTCGGCCTGCCGGAAGTCTCGTTCTACAAGTACCCGCACGAATTCTCGGGCGGACAGCGCCAGCGCATCGCCATCGCGCGCTGCCTGACGCTGAAGCCCGACATCCTGATCTGCGACGAATCGGTGTCGGCGCTCGACGTGTCGGTGCAGGCGCAGGTGCTGAACCTGTTGCAGGACCTGCAGGCGGAATATGCGCTGTCGTACATCTTCATCTCGCACGACCTGGCCGTCGTCAAGTACATCTCCGACCAGGTGATGGTGATGAACGAAGGCGAGATCGTCGAGATCGCGAATTCCGACGAGATCTACCGCAATCCGCGCGAGCCCTATACGAAGCGGCTGCTGGCTTCGATCCCGAAGGGATGGAGCCCGGGCCGTCTAGCGGTGCCAACACCGTCAGCACAGCCCAACGCAGTTGCCGGCGAACTACTGAGGGACTTGACCGCGTCGCCGGATGCCTATCCGCAGAAGCTCGACCTGATCCGCGACGCCGTGCTGCTCGTCCGGCTGGATGCTGCCGGCTACCGCGCCGCAAGCTTTCTCGATGACCGGATACTGGGCCCGGCTACGCAGGGCGCGTGGCTGCCCGCCAAGTTGGTCGCCGATGCGGCGCGGCGTGGCGGCAACGGGCGCCCCGTACATTTCATTTTTCACACGGGGCATGTCGGCTCGACGCTGGTGAGCCGGCTCCTGGACGAGACGGGCGATGTTCTGTCGCTGCGGGAACCGTTGCCGTTGCGCACGCTGGTCGAGGCCAACGCCGTCTTGGGTGAGCCCGAATCGCTGCTGAGCGACACACAGTTCAGCGGCCACCTGGAAATGTTCATGACGTTGTGGAGCCGTGGCTACGCCGCGACGCGTGCGGTCGTCGTGAAGGCGACGAGCAGCGCCGGGCGCCTGGCCGTTCCAATCCTTTCGCGCCACATCGCTTCGCGCGCCATCTACATGAATCTGGGCGCCGAACCGTATCTCGCCACGCTGCTCGCGGGTCAGAATTCACCGCTGGACTTGCGCGGGCACGGGCCCGGCCGAATTCGCAGCCTCCAAGCGCGAGCCCGCACGCCACTGGCGCCGCTGCATGCCTTGTCGTTGGGCGAATTGGCCGCGATGAGTTGGCTTGCGGAATCATGGGCGCAGCGCGACGCGCTGCAAGAGTATCCAGCCCGTGTCATCGCGCTGGACTTCGATTGGTTCTTGGCCAATGTCGAAGAAGGCATGCGCCGGATACTGTCCCACTTCGACCTTCCCGCAGACCCGGGATATCTTGGCAGGGTGGCGCGCAGTCCGGTTCTTGCATCCTATTCGAAGGCCCCCGAATTTGCGTACACGCCGGCTTTGCGCACGGAAATCCAGAACGAATCGCGCCGGGTCAATCGCGAGGAAATCCGCAAAGGCATGGCGTGGCTCCAGTGCATCGCGCGAGCCGACGCCCGCGCCGCGGCCGTCGTGGCGGGTGGGGGTCTCTAGTCCGGTTCGTAACCGAAGCGCTCGACCCACGGCTGCAGGATCGGAAGCACCGGCGCCATCTGGTCGCGATAGCGCCGCCAGTGGCCGATCCCTTCGCGATTGAGTCCCTGGATGACCTGCACCGAACTGGGCGTCGTGATGGACTGCGTCCTGGCGCGGGCGGCGAAGTCGCGCATGGAATCCTGCCAGGTCAACCCCAGGAAATCGCACGTTTCCCGGACGCGCTCTTCGAAGTTGGACACCAGGTCCTCATGCCGCAACTGCAGGATGTCGAGCGGCAGCTTGGCGCGGTAGATCTCGGCCAGGCGCATCGTCGCATCGTAGAACCTGGCCGTCCCGTCCAGCGTAAGGAACTGAAAATTCGGCGCGCTCATCAGGAACCGGCGGCGGAAGCAGCTCAAGACCACGTCGCGCGGGTCGCGCACGCTGAACACGATCTTGGCGGCGGGAAAGAGCCGCAGGATGAGCGGCAGCTGCAGCGTGTAGTACGGCTGCTTGTCGATGAACACGCGGCCGGCCACGGCGATCCCGTGTTCGCGCACGCGCTGCCAATAGGCATCGCGGTGCTGCTTCAATCCGGCGCCGCGCATGGCGGCGAGGCGCGCGACGTCGCCGGGCGTTCGGAGAAACGCGCGCGTCGCGTCGTCGAGCGTCGGCTTTTCGTTCGACGTCACCACCGCGGGATGACTGCCCAGAACCTGTTCCAGCAGTGTCGTGCCGGAACGCGGGAATCCCACCATGAAGACATGCGCCGCGGGCGCCGTGGCGTCGGGCGGGGATTCGACCGGCTCGACCGCCCAATCGGCGGGATCGGCCGCCGCGAAGAATTCGGTAAGCCAGCGCAACGACATCGGCGTCGTCTCGATGCCGGGTCCTTCGAAGCTGGCCGCATGCAATCGTCTCAGCGCGTCGTTCGCGGCCGTGTAGACGGCGAAGGCCTCGCCTGTCCGCCCCTGCGCGTCGAGCAGGTCGCCCAACAGTCCTTCGGCCGCCGAGCGATGGGCGAGCGACAAGTCCGTGCGCGCCAACAGGGCTCTCAGGCGGGACTCGGCCGCGGCTGCATCGCCGAGCGCGAACTCGGCGGCGGCCAAGCGCCGTGGTCGCGATCGGATGCCGCGGATCGATCGCCAGCGAGCGGTCGGCCAGCGCCTTGGCCGCGGGCCAGTCGCCCCGCCTGGCGGCGAGCGCGGCCATCCCTGCCTCGGGATCGGGGTTCGCGGGCATCAGCCGATGCGCGTGCTCGTAGCATTCGCGCGCGGTGCGGATTTCACCCAGCGTCTCGCTGGCCCAGCCCTTGTTGAAATGCGCCGGCCCGAAATCGGGAGCGAGCGCGATCGCCGCGTCGAAACACGCGATGGCTTCGCGGTGGCGCCCATTCTTCGCGTGCGCGAGTCCGAGCGCGTTGCGTATGCCGACGTCGTTTGGCGCAAGAGACTGCGCTTGCTGCAGGTCGGCAAAGGCCTCGGCATCGCGTCCCTGGCCTTCGTACCAGTAGGCGCGCAGGTTGAGGAGGACGGGATGCAGCGTTCCCGCCGCCAATGCTTCGCGCGCCAGCGTGGTCGCGCGCGGCAGGTCCGACGCCTGCAGCGCCGCCTTGATGTCCTGGAGTACGGCCGGTTCGCCCGCCTCGGGCATTACAGCGAGTCGCCGTGGCGCGTCCCGGTGCCGTAGTACTCGCCGACCGCGACGGTCAACGTGCGCACCATGTCGCGCTCGGCCGCGCTCAAGGACGGATTCCAGATGTCGAAGATCATCACTGCGCGCGGAACATCGCTGTCGTTCCACGCTTCGTGCTCCATCGTATCGTCGAACACGAAGGCCTTTCCCGGAACCCATTCGCGCACCTCGGCGCCGACGCGAAAGCCGCAGCCGGGCGGGACGATCAGCGGCAGATGCACGAGCAGGCGCGTGTTGCTCACGCCCGAATGCGGCGGGATCCGCGTCTTGGCGTCGAGTATGGAAAATACGGCCGACGGCGAATAGCCCGGCACGTCGCATCGCGGCCACGCCTCGAGCGCGGCGGCCGTTCGCGGGCAGCGCGCCAGATTGGCCTTGTCCGCGACGCCCTCGCGCCAGAAATAATAGACGCCCCAGCGGCGCGAATTGTTGAGTTCCGCGAATCGACCCGCCGTGCCCTCCGGATGGGAGACGTAGGGAGTGAGCGCCTCCGGACCATCGGAGAGCACGTTCAGCAGTTCCTCGCGAATGTCGTCGGTGGCGGCCTCGATCGAGTCGAGCCACGGGAAATCCTTGCGGTCGTAGAACTCGATCGGCGCGAGGCGCGGAAAGTACATGAACGTCGGCTGCTGCGCGAAAATGCGTCGCTTGCGGAGCAGCGTGGCCAGGCACCCTTCAAAGCGATCGAGCGGCTGGTCCGCGTAGCGCTCGCGCAGGCCGTGCAGGCGTTCCTCCACGAAGACCTCGAGCGCCCTGTCGTTGGCTTCGACGGCATCCTTGGCATGTTGCAGGATCCCGCGCATCTGCGGCGGCGGCTCGAATCCCTCGGGAATGATCCGCAGCGCCGTGCGGTACGTCGCCGCAGCCGCGCGCGAGTCCTTCCTGATTTCGAGCAACGAGGCCTTCTGCAGCAGCGCGCGGACATTGAGCGGTTCGATCTGCGAGCAATTTGTCGAGCGCCGCCATCTCCGCGTCGGCGTGCCCGAGCCCGCGCAGCGCTCCGGCGAGATTGAGCCACAGCATCGGATTGGCAGGATCGACGCCGACCGCCTGCTCGAGCAGCGCCTTCGCGCCCATCAGGTTGCCCGCGCGGAGCATCCGGCCCGCGACCATGTTCTGCACCAGCGGATGCGCAGGAGCTTCCGCCTCCGCCTGCTGCAGCATCCGCTCCGCGGCCTGCGCCTGTCCGCCTGCGAACGCCTGGTTCGCCGACTCGAACATCTGCCGGATGCGCCGATCCTCGTCGTTGCTCATCATCATGTCGTCGACCACATCCGCATCAGGTTCTGGCGCACCACGTCCAGGCGGACGCGGCTTTCCCAGTGCATCGTGTTGCCCTCCAGCGCGGCAATCTCGTTGAGTTCATACACCTGCATCCTCCGGTGCTGGTCGGCAATGAAGCTCTCGACGAACGTGATCGACACGAGGCGCTGGCCCGCCCGCACGGGGACCACCTCGTGCAGTGTCGTCGACGGATAGACGATCGCGGTTCCCGGCGCCTCCTTGAACGGCAGCGACTGGTTGCCCGCCACGATCACCAGTTCCCCGCCTTCGTAGGTGGACGGGTCGCCGACGAACACGGTGCACGACAGGTCGGAGCGCAGCCGTTCATTGCCGATCTGCAGGATCGCGGCGTCGGCATGCGCCCCGTATTTCATGCCCGGCTCGTAGCGGCATAACAGCGGCGGCGCGACCCGCCTGGGCATCGCGAAGTCCGCGAACTCGCGCGAGCGCGCGAACGCGCCGCCGACGATGCGCGCCGATTCGGCGGACTTCGGATCGGCAGCGTCCGCCTGCAGGTTGTTCTTGGTCACGTTGGCGGGATTGGACGCGCGGCCGTCGACAAAGTGCAGCTCGCGGCTGAGGGCCACGAGCCGCGAGATCTCCTGCGGATTGAGCAGGCTCTTGATTTTCAGGAACACGGCGAACCTCGGCTATCCGCAACCCGCATGACATTGCACCGTCACAGCGTGAACGACATTTCCCGAACCAGCGCGCCGGGCAGCGTCACGCTGGTGAGCTTGCGCGACTGGTAGGTCTCGGAGTCGAGCAGCAGTTCGGTCTCCGTCGTCAGCGCTTCCAGGTTCGAACCCAGCAGTCGGTAGACGGTATCGTCGAAGCGCAACACGTCGATCGGCGCGACGATGCGGCCCTCGTCCACCCAGAACGTCGCGAAGCGCGTCATGCCGGTCATCCGGCACGCCGGGCGGTCGGAATAGTTGAGGTAGTGCAGGTTGCCGATGTGCAGGCCCGTGCCCAACGCGGCGAGCGCGTCGCTCTCGGCCAGCGTCCCGCCGGCCATGGCCAGCGACTCGGGAACCTCGTCGCCATTGGCGCCGTTCTCCGGAAGGCCGAATTCGCGCGCGGTGCGCGGGCTGACCAGCGAACCCACCAAGGCGCCCTGACGGACCAGATCCACGCCGGCCGGGCGTGCGAAGCCCTCGGCCTGGAACGCCGGCGCGACACCGCTCGCCGTGTCCTCGCTGAGCGACACGCGCGCGTCGAGCGCCTCGCCCGATTGCATCCGCGCCAGCGAACTCTGCTGCGTGGCGAGCGCGCGGCCCGAAAAGCCGCCCCAGCACAGCAGCCTCGCGATCTCCTCGACCGCGGACGGCGCCAGGTACGCGCGGTACTTTCCCGGTGTCGAGCGACTTGGCCGGCCGGCTGATCAGCGCCAGCCGCTCGCGTGCGTCGGACATCTTGCGGTCGAGCGCCGCGCCGTCCCAGGCGAAGCCCGCGCAACCGGATTTGACCGCCTTGTCGGCGCGGTAGTAGAGGCTCCAGTCGCAGGTTGAACGTCGTGGTCTCGTGCCAGTTGCGCTGGCCCTCGGAGTTCGCGAATCCGCGCCAGATCGGACCGCCGGCATAGATCCCGACGAGGTCCGTGCCGTGCGCGGCCGCGAGCACGTCGCCGATGATCTGTTCCGCCGGCGGAAGAGGGCCGCCGCGAACCGCGCGCGTGGACTTGACGTCGGTGGGCAACAGCAGCAGCGGATCGTCGGCCAATTCCGGCAAGGCGGCGCGCAAGCCGGCGACGACGGCGCGGATCGCATCGCCGTCCGGCTTCGGCGTCGCCCGGTCAGCGAAATCACGTGCTTGGCATGGCGCTGGCCGCGAATCAGCCGCACGGCGATGTAGCGTTGCGCGACGGTGCCCGACTGGCGCACCTTGCCGCGATTCATCCGCACGAAGTCCGTCTGCTCGGCTTCGAACGACGCCGTGTAGCGCTCGCCCGCCTGCAGCGATCCGTCGATGGCCTTGGCCAGCGCGAGGAAATAGCCTTCCATCAGGACTCGCCTCCGAACACGTCCACGTTGCCGAACACGCATGCGGGCGTGGCGTGGCCGACGCGAATGGCCTGCGACGGTTCGCCCTTTGCCGCAATGCGGCGTGCCCAGCACCTGCAGCGTGTCGGCGTTGCCGACGCGCTTCAGGCTGCGCCAGAAATTGGCCGAGATGCCGCGATAGTTGGGGTTCTTGACCACCGCGCCGAGCTTGCCGTTCTCGATCACCTGCCCGCGCTCGCATCCGAACTGGAACTTGTTGCGCGAATCGTCGATGGACCACGAGCTGTTGGTCTCCATCAGCACGCCGCGCTCGATGCCGGCGATCATCTCGTCCAGCGTCGCATCGCCCGGCTCGAGGTTCAGGTTGGCCATGCGGTCGATCGGCGGACGGTTCCAGCTGTCGGCGCGCGAATTGGCCACGCCTGCCATTCCCGCGCGCGCCTGCGAAATGGCGCCGCCCAGCGGCCGCTCGAGGATTCCGGCGCGGATCAGGTGGACGCGCTCGGCGCGCGTGCCGTCGTCGTCGTACGCGTAGCTCGCGAGTTCCTCGGGCCGCGTCGGGTCGAACGTGACGTTGAGGAGTTCGGAGCCGTAGCGATACGAGCCGAACATGTCCGGCGTGACGAAGCTCGTGCCGGCGAAATTGCGCTCGTCGCCCAGGATGCGGTCGAGTTCCAGCGGATGGCCGATCGACTCGTGGATCTGCAGGATCATCTGGTCCGGCGCCAGCAGCACGTCCATCGCGCCGCTCGGGCAGTTCGGCGCCGAAAGCAGTTCGAGCGCTTCCTCCGCGATCCGGCGGCCGCCGCCGACGAAAGCGAAACGCGCCAGCACCTCGGTTCCGCCCTGCTGGCAGGGTCCGCGATAGCCGTTGAGCGTGCGAACCTGCGTGACGCCGTCCGCATGGGCGGTGACGGCCATTCCCGGCAACAGGAACCGGTAGCGCTGGACGACGTCGCCGCCGGCGCTGGTGACCAGCCGGTGCGTTGCCGCGATCACATCGACGGCGGCCTCCCAGTCGACGATCCGCGGGTCGCATCCGGCCTGCGCCGATTCCTCGCGCCAGCAGTTCGTACCACTCGCGACGCGACGGAAAGCGATCCGCGAACGACGGCGACACATACTCGCCGCGCGGCGCGGGCCGCGGCAGCGTCCGGGAGTCGAACAGCGCCAGATTCGCGGTGCTGCGCGCCCAGTGCGCGGCGCGCTCGAGCGCGTCGCGCAGGCCGGCAGTCGACATGTCGCCCGTCGCCGCGTACCCATAGCCGCCATCGACGTAGACCGTGGCCATCGCGCCGCGGTCGGTGGACGCGACAAAGGGCATCGCGACGTTCTTGCGCACCGCGAAGGTCTCGCAGTGTTCGTCGACGAAGCGCAACGACCAGAAATCGACGTCGTGCCAGGCGTGGCAGGTCGGACAGGGTCAGGCGGTCGGCGTCGGGCATGGGATGTCGGGGTTCCGCAGGGCAGGGCAGCGTGGGTTTTGGGCGCCGGCGGGCGCGCAATGCTGCGCGGCAGCCGCGCCGCGCGATGCAAAGGGCGTGATTATCGCCGGAATCGCTTCCCCTCAGCCAGCCCCAACCGCCAGCCCCGGCCGCGAATCAATGGACGCCGAGCGACCGTGATCTTGTCGAGTTTCGCCGCGTAGAGGTCGCGGGAATTGCGGGTCGTGCTGGTCTCGATCGCGAGCGCCAGTTCGGCGCGCGCGCGTTCGGTGTCCCCCAGCCCGATATACGCGGCGGCCAGCCAGAAATGGAACTCGTGGTAATAGGGAGCGCGCTGCACTTCCTTGGCGAAGAGATCCTTCGCCGTCTGGTAATCCCCTTTGCGCATGGCGACCATCCCGTCCATGAAGTAGCTGAATGCGGGATTGGGTTCCATCTGGTCGAGCTTCTTGGCCAGCGCCGTCGCCTCGGCGCCGCGTCCGAGATCGTTCAGCACCAGCACCATGTTCGACATGAAGTGGGTGTTCTTGGGTTCGCGCTCCAGCGCGTAGGCAAGCACGCGGTGCGCATCCTCGAGGTTGCCGTGCCGCTTGTAGATCACGCCCAGCGTGTTGTACGCGCTCGTGAAACGCGGATCCTGGGCGACCGCCGCCCGTGCCCACCAATAGGCGTTATCCAGCTGCCCGTCGATGAACGACTCGACCGCGCGGTTGTTCAGGTACATGGCGACGATGGTCTGCTCGTCGATCACCCGCGTGTTCAGGCCCCGGAGTTCCCGCGGCAGCAGGAAATCGATCGTCAGGTCGGTCTCGTCCTGGCGAACCAGGAGGTTGGTCTGATTGTTGAGCCGCGTCGCATGGGGCCCCAGCGTCACGTTGACATGTCCGATGAAGAAATGGATGTCGCCGCTGCGCCCCCAGGATTCGTCCAGGAATGCGCTCTGGTAGGTGACCGGCAGTCCCATGTCCTTGGCGAAGGCCGCCGTCATGATGACCAGCGACAGGCAGTTCCCGGAACGCGCCGCGAACGCCTGCGCGGCGTTGCGGGTCTTGGCGGAATCGTATTCGAGCTTGAGCTGGCCCTTGCTGTACAGCGCTTCGAACAAGCCCTGCTGAGCGCCCTTGGCCTTGGCGACCGGCGCGATCGTGGTGTTCAGGTACTGCTTCATTTCGGGGCTCATCGCGAACAGGTCGTCCGCGCCGATGCGCTCGGACGCGGGTCCGAACCCTTGGTCGTTGAAAAGGCCCTCGACGCGTGGCGGCAACGGGGTCGACGCGCAAGCGGCAAGCAGCAGGGAAACCAGCAAGACTGTCCAGGTTTTCATCTGGCGTCTCCTTTTCCGGCAGGGTCGAAAGCTTCGACCGTGCCAAGCGCTGATTGTATCCCCAAAGCCGGCGTCAAATTCCGGCGGCGCAGGTTGCATCGGCCAGTCGCCGCGTCGCCCATGCGATGGCCGACGATCGGCCCGAAGGTCAGGCCGCGTGGGAGCCACCAGCCGTCGCGGCGGCGAACGACGTCAGCGCGGGTCCGACCATCCTGACGATTCGCCAATCGGGCAGGACGGTCGCCCCCAGTCCCTGGTAGAAGGCGATTGCCTGCGCGTTCCAGTCCAGCACCGCCCATTCGAAGCGGCCGCAGTTGCGCTCCACGGCAAGCTCGGCAAGCGCCCGCAACAGCGATTTCGCGCAGCCCTTGCGGCGATGGGCGGGCTGCACGAAAAGGTCCTCCAGCCACAGGCTCCGGCGCCCCAGAAACGTTGAATAAGTGTGAAAAAACAGCGCAAATCCGGCGGCTTCCGTTCCGGAACGCGCAATCAGCGCTTCTGCGGCCGGTCGCGGCCCGAATAGAGCGTCGTCGAGGTCCGCTTCCGACGCGACGCACAGATGTGAAAGTTTCTCATATCGGGCCAAGCGCGGCGATCATGTCGTGAACGTCGGCAACGTCGTCCCGCGTGGCGCGACGGATGGCGAAGGCGGTTGTGGTCAACAGACGCTCCTATGAAAATTGTGGCCGGGGAAATTGGCCGCAGAATCATGCTGCGACGCGGCAATAACCGGCTGATCCAGACCGCGGCTCAGCCACCGCGCATTACTCCAATGCAAGGGCTTCGGCAGGCCCGTTCAGGCGGCGGCGCCCGCCGCCCCGCACCGCAACCTGACGGCAGTCGCAAGGGCCGCGCCCGGAGCCGCAACGCGCACGGGACATGCTTTTTAATATCGATACAAATCATGGGTTTGGCTGATTTGACGGCAACGGTACCGAAATTGCAACAAAATTGTTTCGGTAAACGCTTATGCAAACCGTTTTCGTTGCGAAGGAAATCTGCCTTGGGTTAATGTTGGCCGTGCTTGCCGAAAGGCGAACAACCGTATTTGTTTTGTAATACCTTTTCCTGGGGGAAATGATGAAGAGAATGAACCGCAAAAAAGTGTCGCTTGCCGTACGGCAGGCGATCAGCGCCGGGGTCGTATTCGGCCTGGCTGCGCCGATGGTCCACGCGCAGCAAGCAGCAACAACGCCTCCCGTCCAGACACTCGAAAAGGTGGAAGTCACCGGTTCGCGCATCACGTCGGCGACATTCGAGAGCGCGAGCCCGATCAACACCATCACCGCGCAGGACATCGCGATCACCGGCCTGCAGTCGACGGCCAACATCATCAACCAGTTGCCGCAGGCGTTCGCCGATCAGGGCGGCAACATCTCCAACGGCGCGGACGGGCACGTCCACCGTCAACCTGCGCGGCCTCGGCGCGAACCGCACCCTCGTCCTCATCGACGGCAAGCGCGTGCCGGCGGGCAGTCCGACGCAACTATGCGACCAACCTCAACAACATTCCGGCGCCGCTGATCAAGCGCGTGGAAGTGCTGACGGGCGGTGCGTCGGCCGTGTACGGTTCCGACGCCGTCGCGGGTGTCGTGAACTTCATCATGAACGACTCGTTCGAAGGCGTGCAGATCCAGTACAACGGCAGCACCTATCAGCACACGCAGAACGGCTCGTATACGGCGACTTGGCCGCACGCGCCAGCGACCAATCCGGCGCAGTTCCAGGTGCCGGGCGACTTCTGGGGCGAGGGCACCGTCCAGAACTACAACATCCTGATGGGTTCCAACTTTGCCAACGGCAAGGGCAACGCGACGATCTTCTTCCAGTACCAGAACACCGGCGCGCTGCTGCAGAACAAGTACAACTACAGCGCCTGCTCGTTCGGGAGCACCGGCGATCCGGACGGACTCGAGGTTGCTGTGCGTCGGTTCGTCGACGGCCTCCCCGGGCCGGTTCACCAGATGGCGACACCGGCAAGAGCGCCACGATCGTCGAATGCCGCCGGCGACGTGCGGCAGTTCTCCTCGGCGCTGGACCAGTTCAACTTCGGTCCGTACAACTTCTATCAGCGTCCGCAGGAGGATTACCAGGCCAACGCGTTCGCGCACTACGACCTGTTCGCCGGCGACGACAAGAAGTGGATGCCCAGCGTCCGCGTCTACGCCGAGTTCGACTTCACCAGCACCACCTCCGTCGCGAATATCGCGCCGGGCGGCATCTTCTACGGCGCGCAGGACCCGCCTGTCCGCAACGAGCAACCCGCTGCTGTCGCAATCGTTCAAGGATTATTTCGGCATCACGCCGGGCAATCCGCTCTAGCTTCCCGCTGATCGGCCGTCGCAACACCGAAGGCGGTGGCCGCACCGCAGTCGTTCGACTTCAACGACTACCGGTACGTGCTCGGCGCGAAGGGCGATTTCGCCAACCACACGTGGGATTACGATTTCTGGTGGCAGTCCGGAAAGAACACCGTCGCAGCAGGTCACCGGCGAACTACTTCCTGTACGGACCGCCTCCCAGAAGGCGCTGAACGTCGTCAAGGATCCGGCCACCGGGCAGGCCGGTCTGCGCGTCGTTCCTCGACGGCACCGACACCGGCGTGCGTTCCGTACGACATCTATCACAACGGCGGCGTGACGCAGGCGGCAGCTCGACTACTTGCAGGTCCCGGCGCTCCAGCAGGGATACACGCAGCAGAACGTCGTCGGTCTGCACATGACGTCCGATCTCGGCGCCGCCTACGGCTGGACGTTGCCGTGGGCCAAGAACGGCGTCGGCGTCGCCTTCGGCTTCGAGCACCGTACCGATCGGCTGCCAACACTCCCGACGGAAACCTGTCGCAAGGCACGACGGCAACCTGAGCGGCGTGGGCGGCGCGACCAAGTCGATCTACGGCCAGGTGACGGTGGACGAAGTCTTCGCCGAAGCCAAGGTACCGATCGCGGAGCGTCAGGACTATGCCTACCTGCTGCAGTTCGACGGCAGCTACCGCTATTCGGATTACAGCAACGGCCCGCATACCAACTCGTTTGGCCTCGGCATGGAATGGGCGCCGATCAAGGGTTACACGCTGCGCGGCAGCTATCAGCAGGCCATCCGCGCGGCGAACATCATCGAGCTGTTCCAGCAGCAGGGGAACAACCTCTTTGACGGCTCGGATCCCTGCGCCGGGCCCAACCCCACGGCGACGCTGGAGCAATGTCTGCAGGACCGGTCTGTCCGCCAATCTCTACGGCAGCGCGGTTCTGGACAGCCCTGCCGGCCAGTACAACTTCCTGCAGGGCGGCAACCCGAACCTGACGCCGGAAAAGGCGGACAGCTACACGATCGGCATGGTGTTCGACCAGCCGTCGAACATCAGGGGCTTCAGCGCGACGATCGACTACTGGAACATCAAGGTCAAGAACAAGATCGGTATCGTCGGTCGCGCAGGACCAGCTGAACCAGTGCATCAACACCGGCGCGTTCTGCGACAACATCCATCGCGACAACCTGGGTACCCTGTGGCTGGACGGCGGCGGCTTCATCACCGCGACCAACCTGAACCTCGGCACGACGTCGACTTCCGGTATCGACTTGACGGCCAATTACATGTGGCCGATCCAGGACTGGGGCAGCGTGGCGTTCTCGTTCCAGGGGACTTACATCGACACGTTCATGAACCAGCCGCTTCCGAACGGACCCGACGTACGACTGCGTCGGACTGTATGGCCCGGTCTGCAGCACGCCGACGCCGAGATGGCGTTCGAACGTCGGCGTGATCTGGTCGACGCCGTGGCACGTCGACGCGGGCCTGAGGTGGCGTTACTTCGACAGCGTCAAGCACGACGCGACCAGCAGCAATCCGTCGCTGGTCGACAACCTCGACGGTCGCGCCGGTTACCACCAAGCTCGGTGCACGCAACTACCTCGACCTCTTTGCGTCGTGGCAGATCGACAAGAACTGGCTGGTTCGCGCCGGCGTCAACAACGTCCTCGACAAGGACCCGCCGATCACCAGCACCACGCTGTCGGATCCGTCGATCTTCGGCAACGGCAACACGTTCCCGCAGATCTACGACTCGCTGGGCAGGCTCTTCTTCCTGAACATCACCGCGAAGTTCTGATCCAGTACGTCTTTCCACTCACAACGGCGAACCGCAGGGTTCGCCGTTTTTTTTTGCGGTCAGCGGGATTCCGCGGATTCCAGCGCGCCGCTGAATGCATTCATCGCGGCCGAGAGGCCGGAAATCATCGCCCGCTCGGGCGGCGTCAGGTGCGGGTGCCAGATGTCGAAGATCAGGACGACGCGCAGCTTGTCGCTGTCGTTGCGCGCCTCGTGCTCGATCGTGTCGTCGAAGACCCACGCCTTGCCGGGAATCCACTGGCGCGTGTCGTTGCCGACCCGGAATGCGCAATTCTCGGGAACGATCAGCGGCAGGTGCGTGACCAGGCGCACGTTGGTCACGCCGCAATGTGCGCGGAATGCGTCGTCCGGGGCTTCAGCAGCGAAAACATCGCCGCGGGCGTGCGCCCCTGCTGATCCGGTTGGGGCGCGCCTTCCAGCAACTTCATCGTGGTGGGGCACCTGGCGGCGTTTTCCTCGACCAGCTTGCCCATCTTGTAGAGGTGGAATGCGCTCCAGCGCGGGGAGTTGTTGAGTTCGGCGAACTGGTTCTGCGGCACGTCGTCCGGATACGAGATGTAGGGCGTGAATCCCTCCTCGGTCGCGAGGACCTGCAGGAACTCGTCGCGGATGGCGTCGGTGCCGGCCTCGATTGGGTCCAGCCACGGAAAGTCGGCGCGTTCGAAGAACTCGATCGGCGCCAGGTTGGGGAAGTGATAGGTGACCGATTGCGAGTCGTAGCGCTTCTTGCGGCCGAGCATGATGTCGACGGAATCGCGAAACCGCTTCAGGTTCTCTCCCGCATGGTCCTTGTACGTCTGCTCCAGGAACTGGTCCAGGAACACGGCGAACTCCCGGTTGTACTTGTCGCAGAACGCCAATGCGCGCTGGACCGCCGGCCTCAAGTCGGGATGCAGCCGATCCATCGGCGGCGCGACGGTGGCCACGGCGCGGTGCACGGCGGCGGCCTCGTGCGTCTTTCCCTGCCGCTCGAGCAGGTCGGCGCGCAGGATGAGGCCCAGAAGGTTGCTCGGGTCGAGGCTCAGCGCCCGCTTCAGCGCGTCCTGCTCTCCCTGCTCGTCGTCCAGGCTTCGGCAGGCAAGTGCCAGGTTGATCCACTCCTGCGGGTCGTCTGCCCTGACCGCGAC
Organism: uncultured beta proteobacterium; assembly: GCA_963834045.1. GTDB lineage: Bacteria > Pseudomonadota > Gammaproteobacteria > Burkholderiales > Casimicrobiaceae > VBCG01. The sequence goes on from CAWIAK010000018.1 coordinate 346,854, forward strand.
CAGGCGCTGGAACGCTCTCGCGCGCGGTCTGCATGTCGCCCTGGCGAAAGGACCGCTGGCCGACTGCCGCCAGCGCCGGGGCATGCGTCGGCGCGATGGCGAGAATCCGCGCGAGGATCGCCATGACGTCCTGGTCCCGCCCGGCCTGCGCCGCGCGTTCGAGCTGGGCTTCGAGGGGGGCGATTTCCCGGGCGAGGGAATCTGAAATCTGCATCGGGGGTCCTATCCGGATCGTGGTTGGGATCGTCAGAACCTCGCTTAAGGTCCTGAACGGGCCGGCGCGGCCGTTGCGTCGCGTGGCGACACCCACTGGCGCGCCGGAATGAAAAGTGTAGCATCGGTGTTTGCAATAGGACTTCCAGCCAGAACATATGGGAGCGACCATGAGCCGACACGCGCTGAGCGTCATTTCGATGGTGGTGCTTTCCGGTCTTTCCTGCCGGCCTGGTCCGATGCGGCCGGCGCGGCCGTGTCCGACACCTGTCGGCGCCGCCACGCAGGCCGGCCTGGTGTCCGTGCAGTCCCGGTACCTGGATGAGGTCTACCTGCGGCCCGCTGCCGAATTGGGTCGGCTACCGGAAGGTGCTGATCGATCCGGTTCAGGTGGCCTGCGCCCAGAACTGGCGCAGAGATCAGAACGAAAGCCGGGACCTCTCGCGCCGGGTCTCCGTGACCGACGCGGCGGAAATCGTGCAGCAGGCGGCCGACAGTCATGGCCAGGACGGTCGCGGACGTGTTCGCCGCCAAGGGCTATGAAATCGTCACTGCGCCCGGGCCGGGCGTGCTGCGCGTTGCGCCAAGCGTCGTCGACCTCGACGTCTATGAGCCCGACGTGACGAACTGCGCGACCGGCAGGCGCTGTTCACCCACGATGCCGGAACGGCCACGCTGAGCCTCGAAGTGCGCGATGCCGATGCCGGTGCGCTCGCTCGGCGTCGTCGTCGACCGCGGCACGGCGACGCAGATCAGGCAGATCAACCGGACCAATCAAACGTCGAATCTGTTCTGGTTCGACGCCATGTTCCGGTTGTGGGCGGCGAATTGCATCGCGGCGATCCAGGCCGGAGCCGGTTCGCTGAACCGGATCCGGCAGGGCTGCTCCGGCCTTATTTGAGCCGGGTCACCTTGATGAGGCCGTGGCGGCCCTCGATCGTCAGGTTGTAGCTGCCCAGGAACCCGTTCTCGATCGTCACCTTCATCGGCTGGCCCGCCGGGGGATCGCGAACGACCGACGTGTCGCCTTCCAGTTGCCGCCAGATCTGGCCGTTCTCCAGAATGAAGACCGACAGGCCGCGCGAGGTTCGCGCGAACTCGAGCACGTTGGACGTGATCGACGTGATGCCGTCGGCGTCCGGTGGCCGGCGCGGGCTTCCCGTATTCCTCGGCGGTCTTGGGAGGCGTCGGCGGCTTCGAAAATCCAAACCAGTCCAGGAAGCTGCGCTTCTCGGCCGCCGGCTGCGGCGACGGAGGCGAGGGCGGTCTTGGCAAGAGCGGCCGCCCGGTCGAAGCACTTCAGGCGCTCGGTCGAGTCGGCGACGTCCGCGCACTTGGCCACTTCGGCCAACGCATCGCGCGCGGGATCCGCGTGCGCCGGGGTTGCCATGAACAGCGACACGAGAATGGCGGCGAAGAATCGCATCGGGAAGCTCGCGGTTGATTGACGGGGAGTCGGGAAAGCGCAGCGCTCGCGCGCTCCCGCCGGATCAGAGTCGATTACATCACAAAATCAGTGACTGCTCAGATTTCCCAGTCGGGCTTCGTGCCGCTGTAGGCGTCTATCGCGCCGAACATGGCGGTAACGAGACCTCGTTCCTTTGCCGTGAGCTCCGGGCGCCAGGTTTCGAACAGCAGGATCACCCGCGGGCGGTCGCTGTCGTTCCACGCTTCGTGCTCGATCGTGTCGTCGAACAGCCAGGCCTTGCCTTCGACCGGCGCGCGCGCGTCATTGCCGACGCGCAATCCGCAATTCGGGCGGGACCAGCAGCGGCAGGTGACAGATCAGGCGCGTGTTGACGATGCCGGTGTGGGGAGGAATGCGGGAGCGGGGACGCAGCAGCGAGAACAGCACCGACGGCGAACGATTCTGGATGTGGACCAGCGGAAAATCGGCGAGCGCCGCCATCGTCTTCGGGCAGCGCGCGGCATTTTCGGGGACGATCTCGCCATCCCGCCAAAGATAGAACGCGCTCCAGTCCGGATTTTCCTTCATGCCGGCCTGATCTCCCGGCGGGCGCTTCGGGTTGCTCTCGACGTAGGGCCTGAACGCCGACGCGTCCTGCAGGACCTGCAGCATTTCGGCGCGGATGTCGGCGGTCGCCGCTTCCACCTTGTCGAAGCTCGGAAAATCATTCCGGTCATAGAACTGGATTTGCGGCAACTCCGGGAAGTAATAGATGCGGGGCTGCTGGAAATAGATGCCTCGCTTCCCGAGCATGATCTCGAACGACTGCCGGAAACGGTCGGCGGGTCCCCGCTCGAGGAGACCCTCGGGAATCAGCCTGTCGCGCAGCGAGCGTTCGAATTCCTCGGCGTAGCGCTTGCACATGGCCTCGGCGCGGGCCAGGTCGGTGCGCGGTTCCGCGGGCAACTCGTGCGCCGGCGGCGCGGTCCGGACGGCGAGCCGATAGAACGACGACGCATTGCGCGCATCGCCCGCCTTGGCCAGCAGATCGCCCTTGAGGACCAGCGCGCGCAGGTTGCGCCGGTTCGAGTGCCAGCACCTGATCGACTGCGCTGCCGGCGGCCGCATCATCGTTGAGCTGGGCGCAGGCCACGGCGAGGCCGAACCACGCGGCGGCGTCCGCGTGGGGGGACGATGCGACCTGCTGCAGAAGCGTGCGCGCACCTTGCGCGTCGCCCCTGCGCAGGGCGGCGAATCCGGACGCGGCGATTGCACGTACGTCGATGGTGGGAGTTTGCATGCTGGGAACCGGTACGGGAGTGTTGCCGCTCGGGCGTGGAAGATTCGGCGGGGTGAAAGGATAGCATTGAGACGGACCCCGGCATCTCGCGGCGCGGCAGCGGGTTTGCGGAGCGCGCGATTCCGAATCAGGGTAACATCCGGAAAAATCGCCGCGTCAGCGCCTGCCGGCGAATTTCGCGTGATCGCGCCGCGTCAGCCGGCGCCTCCGCCTTAGGGCCGCGACGAAATGGGGATGCGGCAGGGCAGGGATCGCAACGACAACATAGGGACCACGATGAAAAGCAGAATTGCCGCCATCCTCCTTTCCACCGTCATGTTCGCGACGCCCATGGCCCACTGCGGCCGACAAGGCCGCCGCCGACGCCGAACTGCAGGCAATGTGGAAGGCCGTCCAGGCCGACAAGAAGGCCTACGTAGCCTCGAAGCTCAACCTGACGCCTGCGGAAGCCAAGCGATTCTGGCCGATCTACGATGCCTACCAGCGCGACCTGGAAATGTACAACCGCAAGCGCAACGTGGCGCTCGAGGGCCTGATTGGCGCGGACAAGGGGGTATCGGACCTTTACGCCAAGCAACTCGCCAACGAGCTGATTGCCGCCGACGAGGGCGAGGTCAAGGCGCGGCGAAAGATGCAAGGCAAGTTGATCCAGGCCAGGCTGCTGAGCCCGGTGCCGGCCAAGAAGGCCGCGCTCTACCTGCAGATCGAATCGCAGGATCCGGGCCGTGCAGAACTACAACATCGCCGAAGAATTCGCGCTCATCAAGTAACTGCGCAATGAGAATTCCGGGGGCGGGTCCATGCTGCGCGGCGAACGTCCGTACGAGCCTCCCATACCGGCGGCGCGAGTGCGATTTGGGTGGACTTTTTGCGCGGTTCGTGTAAAGTCTCGCCGGTTTCCGACGAGGCTTGGCCCCGCCTTATACGCGGGGCCAATGCGTTTTGGCGTACCCGTCCCGGCGTCTCTTCCTGCAATGCCGGGCCGGTCGGCGAACGACCCACCCACTGACAAATACACCATCCGAGCCCGTCGGCCCGCAACCTCGATTTCCGAACTAAACGTTTATCGTCTGGAGACAACATGCTGAAGATGACCCGATTGGCCAGCCTGGCCGCGGTCCTGTTCCTCGCTTCGGCCGCGACGGTGGTCCCGCTGGCCGCACAGGCGCAGACACCTCCGGCTTCGCCGGCCGCGACCGCGGCTCCTGCGACGCCCGCGCCTGCCGCTGCCCCCGCCACCGCTGTGGGCACGAAAACCACGGAAGTCGTCGACAACCCGTACGGGCTCGAAGCACTGTGGAAGGGCGGCGACCTCGTGGCCCGGATCACGCTGGGCATCCTGGTCATCATGTCGATGGGCAGCTGGTACATCATCATCACCAAGGTTTACGAGCAGGCCAAGATGAACAAGGCCGCGAAGGCCGCGGAAAAATCGTTCTGGAGCGCGCCGTCCGTGCGCGCCGGCGCCGAGGGCCTGAAGAAGAACAGCCCGTTCCGCTTCATTGCCGAAACCGGGCTCGAAGCGACGGCCAAGCACGTCGGTCTGCTCGGCAACGTCGACATGAACGAATGGATCACGATGTCGATCCAGCGCGCCATCGACAACGTGTCCAGCCGGACGCAGGACGGGCTCGCGTTCCTCGCGACGGTCGGCTCGACGGCGCCGTTCGTGGGACTGTTCGGCACGGTCTGGGGGATCTACCACGCGCTGACGGCAATCGGCATCGCCGGCCAGGCGTCGATCGACAAGGTCGCGGGCCCGGTCGGCGAAGCGCTCATCATGACCGCGTTCGGCCTGGCGGTCGCCGTGCCGGCGGTTCTGGGCTACAACTGGCTCGTGCGCCGCAACAAGTCGGCGATGGAAAAGGTGCGCGGATTCGGCGCCGACCTGCACGCCGTGCTGCTGGCGTCGCCGGCGAAGCAGCCCGTCCGAGCCTGACGCCATGGCGATGAACGTCGGGCCGTGCCGACAGCGGCGAAGACGAAACCATTTCCACTATCAACACCACGCCGCTGGTCGACGTGATGCTGGTGCTGCTGATCATCTTCCTGATCACGATCCCGGTGGTGGTGACGTCGATCCCGGTGCAGCTGCCGAAGGAGCGCAACGAAGTCCGCGAGACCAAGCCGGAGAACATCGTGCTCTCGGTCAGCGCGGCCGGGCGCATCTACTGGAACGAGCTCGAGATCAAGTCCACCGCGGCGCTGATCGACCGGCTGAAGAAGGTGGCGGTGCTGACGCCGCAGCCGGAGGTGCAGATCCGCGGCGACGGCAATGCCAAGTACGACGGCGTCGGCCGGATCATCTACGCAGTGCAGCGGGCCGGCATCGCCAAGGTCGGCTTCATCACCGAACCGCCGGCGCGCGGCGGCTGAACGTTCCACCGCGCAAGCAACGCGCTAAGGAAATAGCGCATGAGCATGAACGTAGGTTCCGGCAGTTCCGCCGAGCCGGAAGTGATGATGGACATCAACACGACGCCGCTGATCGACGTCATGCTGGTGCTGCTCGTCATGCTGATCATCACGATCCCCATCCAGCTGCACGCGGTCAATCTCAACATGCCGACGGGCACGCCGCCCCCGCAACTTACGCCGCCGGAAGTGGTCAAGGTCGACATCGACGACGCCGGCAGGATCTGGTGGAATGGCGAAGTGGTGCCGGACCGGGCGACGCTCGAGGACAAGCTGACCAGCGCCGCCCACCAGGACGTGCAGCCCGAGATGCACCTGCGCCCGGACAAGAACGCCAAGTACGAAGTCGTCGCCGCGGTGATGGCGTCGTCGCAGCGCCTGGGGCTCACCAAGATCGGGATCGTCGGCAGCGAGCAGTTCATCGAGTAGCCGCCAGCGGCCCCGCGCGGCAAGGAGTCACAACCCATGGACTACGCAACACAGCAACGAGATCCGACCAAGCACGCGATCGGTGTCGGCTTCGTGATCCTGATGCACGTGCTGCTCGTCTACGCCCTGATGACCGGGCTCGGCCGAGCCATCGTGGACGTGGTCAAGAAGCCGCTCTCCGCGACGATCATCGATCAAATCAAGCCGCCGCCGCCGCCGCCGCCGCCGCCGAAGAAGATCATCGAGGCGCCGAAGGTTGCGCCGCCGCCCGAGACTTACGTTCCGCCGCCGGACGTTCCGGCGCCGGCGATCAACACGGCGCCGACGATCACGGCGACGACGGCCGCGCCACCGGTCGAGCCGCACGTGATCCAGGCTCCCGTGGTCGCGCCGCCTGCGCCTCCTCCGAAGCCGGCCGTGCGACGTGGCGTCACGCGCATTTCAGGCGACAATCCGGAATATCCGAAAGCGGCCATCAAGGAAGGCATTTCCAAGGGCCGCGTCGTCGCCCGCCTCAACATCGACGAAAAGGGCAACGTCACCGAAGTCACGATCTTCAGCGCCGATCCGCCGCGCTATTTCGACCGCGCGGTCATCATGGCGTTGAAGGATTGGAAGTTCGCGTCCGACGGTGAAAAATACGTCGCCGAGGTGGAGCTGAATTTCAAGCTGGACAACTAGCCGCCGGCAGACTCTGCCGCCCAAGCAAAAGGCCGCCTTCCCGGGCGGCCTTTTCGCATTGACGGACGGCGGACAGGTATCGGAGGGGGCTATTCCGATGCGCGCAGCGCGTAGGCTGCCGCGGTCCAGCTCAACGTGCCCGCCAGCAGCAGCGCGCCGACCATGCCCGACAGCGACACCGGCTGCGCGGCGATCAGCCGGTACGTCTCGCGCACGACGTCGAGGGCGGCGCCGGGAAGCGCCAACGGAAACTCCGGCCAACGCGACGCCCCACAGCGCCACGATCGCGGGCTTGCGCCAGGCAGGAAGCGTCAGCGGGACCGGCAGCGCATGCATGACGCGCGCGGTGAAGCCTTCGTCGGCGATATACGAGGACCGCTGTTCGCGCGCGTCCGAATCCAGAAGGTCATCGAGCCAGTCGCGCGCCGACGCCGCAGCGGAGTTCGATGCGTTCGGTTCGGCGCCCGGTGTCGGGTTCATGTTCCGGTTCATCGTCAGGTCTCGGTCGGTGCCCAGGCCGCCAGGGCCAGTTTCAGCTTCTGCTTGCCGCGCAGCACGTGGGTCTTCACCGTGCCGACGGGGCAATCCAGCACATAGGCGGCTTCCTCGTGCGTCAGGTCATTATGGTAGCACTGCACGATCGCCGCGCGTTCGCCTTCCGTCAGCACCGCCATGGCCCGCTCGAGATCGAGCTTCAGCGCCGAGCTGCCGGCATGGTCGCCGTGCGCGGAGCCGCCCGGCATGGCGTCGCCGGCATCGTCGTCGGCCAGCGCCTCGTCGCGGTCGCCCAGCAGCTCCTCCTTGCGCTTTCGCGCGTCCGCCAGCCAGCAGTTGGTGGCGATCCGGTACAGCCAGGTCGAAAAGCGCGCCTCCTGCCGGAACGATTTCAGGTTGCGCCAGGCGAGCACGAAGGTCTCCTGCGACAGGTCATCGGCCAAGCGCGTGGTTACCGGCAGTCAATTTGCGCAGGCAGGCGCGCACCGAGGACTGGTGGCGCCGCACGAGTTCGGCGAACGCATGGCGGTCGTCCCCAACCAGCGCGCGCGCAATGAGTTGTGCATCGGAGACCTCGGGGGACGACATCCGGAAAGGGTCAGCGTCGGGTGCGGCATGGCGTGGGCCTCACGCGCCTCCCGCCGGCGGTAGGGGGGGCGGTGCGCTGGCCGGCGGCGTGGCGAGCTGGCGGTCTTCGAAATACCACAGGAAGGCGTAGCCGATGCCCAGGAACAACAGCACCAGGCCGATCCAGTTGGGCGAGCGGTCGTCGAACATCGAATAGGCGATGAACGACAGTCCGACCGCCGCGAGGATGACTCCCTTGCGCAGGTCCGTCCAGGCGGCGTGGCTGCGCAGCGTCTTGACCTGCTCGACTACGCCGGCCCGCGCGGCCATGGCATTCGCAGCGCTGGCGGTCCGTCCCGAGACGAGGGCCTGCAGCATGTCGCCGGTCGGCGCGACGCCTTTCTCGGCCAACTGGACCATCGTGTCGTTCAGCATCCGGTTCTTGCGCAGCTTGTACCAGATGAAGAGCCCGGTGATGAGCACGGGGGTGAGGAACACGATGAACACGATGCCGATGACCATGAACGCCAGGCCCCGGTCCTCGTGCACGAATTGGTCGAAGGAGTCGTATTCGCGGTCGGTGCCGCCCAGCCCGATGTGGACGCGCTTCTTCCTGCCGCTGCCGTCCTCGACGCGGATGCCGTTGCGGTCGATGGTGACCGTCGGCGCGTCCTCGGCGTCGGCGGCATCCTTGGCCGCCTGCGCCTCGTCCTTCGCCATCTGGGCGGCTTCCTTCGCCGCGGTCTTGGCCGCCTCGTTGGCAGTCTTGGCGGCCTCCTTGGCCGGCGGCCTTGGCCGTGTCCTTGGCGGTCTTGGCGACGTCCGCCTGGGCGAGCTTCAACTCCTTGACGATCCGGGTCTCGGCATAGGTCTCGCCGGCCTGGACCGAAGGCGCGTAGGGGCCGAAGGCCACCACCAGGGCACCCAGGACGGCACCCCCAAGGACGATGCGCCGGGCGAGGGGCCGGATGGTGGGCCGCGGCATGGGATAGTTCATCTTTTCTCCGTTCAAGGGCTGGTTTCCTCGATTGGATGCACAAAGTCGGTGTTTCGGATTCGCCGCGGCTGCCGAAATTGCCGTCGAACGGGCCGTCGGCGGCCGCCAGGAGGGCGGTCCGGACGGCCGCGGGGCCCATGCTATCATCGTCTGCGATCATTCCTTCGCGGCGTCGCCTCCCAAGGGCCGCCGCCGCTGCCGATGGCTGTACGTCCTGCCGGTCCGGCCCCACTTCTGAGCCCAGAACGTCTCCGCAACTGCTTTTTCGGCGCCACCCGGTTGGCAGCCGCGGCGCTGCTCGTCCTGGCGATGGCCGCGTCGGCGGCGGAAGACACCGTCACGCTGAATTTCGTCAACGCCGACATCGATGCCGTCGTCAAGGCCGCGGCGGAAATCACCGGCCGCAATTTCATCCTCGACCCGAAGATCAAGGGCACGGTCAACATCGTCTCGGCGCGACCGGTCCCGCGGGAGCTCGTCTATCCGACGCTGCTTTCGGCGCTGCGCTTGCAGGGCATTGTCGCCGTCGAAGGCAACGGCGTGACCAAGCTGGTGATGGAGGCCGACGGCAAGCAGCAGGGCTCGGAAGTATTGCGCGGTCCGGTCACGGGAGGCGGCGACCGGCTGGTCACGCAGGTCGTCACGCTGCGCTATGAATCGGCGCTGCAGCTGGTCAACGTGCTGCGGCCGCTGATCTCCCCCAACAACTCGATCGCCGCGTATCCGGGAACGAACGCGCTCATCATCACCGACTACGCGGACAACCTGCGGCGCATCGACAAGATCATCGCGTCGCTCGACGTGCCGCCGAGCGGAGAGCCGCTGATCGTCACGCTGAAGAACGCGTCGGCGATCGACCTGGTGCCGCTCCTCAACCGGCTGGTCGGCGCGGACACCGCCACGCAGGGCGGGCAGCCCGGCGACGCGCAGCAGCGCGTCCTGATCGTCGCCGACCCGCGCTCGAACAGCGTGCTTCTGCGCTCGGAGAATCCCGGCCGCGCGGCGCGCATCAAGGCGATGATCGAGCAGCTGGACACGCCGCAGCGCGCGGGCGGCAACATGTTCGTCGTCTACTTGCGCAATGCCGACGCCGCCCGCGTCGCGCAGACGCTGCGCGCGCTGCTGTCCGGCGGAGGCGACGTTTCGCAGCCCGCGTCCGCACCGACGCCATCGATGTTCGGCAACCAGGTCGGCGGCAACGCGGCGCCCAATGCGCAGGGCGCGCCGGCCGCGCCGGCGTCGGCCGCCAATCCGTTCATCGAGCGGCGCCGGCGCCGGGGGCGGCAACACCGGCAACGTGACGATCCAGGCCGACGTCGCCAACAACGCGCTGATCATCATGGGGCCGGAGCCGGTCTACAACAACCTGCGCACGATCATCGACCGGCTCGACGTGCGCCGCGCGCAGGTGTTCGTCGAAGCGCTGATCGTCGAAGTCACCTCCGACAAGGCCGCCCAGTTCGGCATCCAGTGGCAGGTGCTGCAGGGCCTCAACAAGCAGAACGTTCAGGGGTTCGGCGGCACCAACTTCGGCGCGCCGGACAGCGGCAACAACATCATCAGCGGCGCGGTGAACCTGAGCAACCTGGGGCAGGGCCTGAACCTGGGGATCCTCAACGGCACGATCGCGATCCCGGGCCTGGGCGTCATCACCAATCTCGCGCTGCTGATCCGCTCGCTGGAGCAGGACGCCAACGCCAATATCCTGTCGACGCCGACGCTGCTGACGCTCGACAACGAGGAAGCGCGGATCATCGTCGGCCAGAACATTCCGTTCGTCACCGGGCAATACGCGACGACGGGCAACACGTCGACGGTGACGCCGTTCCAGACGTTCGAGCGGCACGACGTCGGCGTGATGCTGCGCGTGAAGCCGCAGATCACCGAAGGCGGCACGATCAGGCTCAATCTCTACCAGGAAGTCTCGCGCGTCGAGTCGGTCACGACGACGACGGGCATCGTGCTGTCGAAGCGCGCGCTTGAATCGTCGGTGATCGTCGATGACAAGTCGATCGTGGTGCTGGGCGGCCTGATCCAGGACAGCCAGGAAAACGGCACCGACAAGCTGCCGGTCGCCGGCGACATTCCATTCTTCGGACAGCTGTTCCGCTACGACAACCGGCGCCGCATCAAGACCAACCTGCTCGTGTTCCTCAAGCCGACCGTCGTGCGCAGCGATGCGCAGGGCCGCGAACTGACCTCCGAGCGCTACGACTACATCATGAACCAGCAGCAGAACAACCTCGGCAAGCCGCTGTGGTTCTGGAACGACCCGGGGCCTCCGGCGGTGGTGCCGCCCCAAGGCGTGATGCCGGGAACACCGCAGAGCGTTCCGGGAGGAGCGCAGCCGCCGCCCGATCCTCCCATTCCCAGGCTGTGACGCGCACGCCCAGTGCCACCTCATCGGCCCGTTCCATGACTGCCCGCCCGACCTTGCCTGCCGATGCCGCGGCCTTTGCGGCGCGGATTCCCTACACGTTCGCGAAGTCGCATGGCGTGCTTGCGTCGCGCGTCGAGGGCGACGCGGTCGTCGTGCTGACGCGGCCGGACGCCACGCCCGACGGCGTCGTGGAACTGAAGCGCGTGCTGCAGAGGCCGCTGGTCACGCGCGCGGTGAGCGCAACGGAATTCGCCTCCGAACTGGCGCGCGCCTACAACCAGGGCGCTCCCGGCGCGGCGGCCACGTGGGCCGACGACCTGGCGAAGGAGACCGACCTCGCGCGGCTGATGCAGGACCTGCCGGCGAGCGAAGACCTGCTGGACAGCTCGACGCAGGCGCCGGTCATCCGCATGATCAACGCGCTGCTGCTGCAGGCATTGCGGGAACGCGCGTCCGACCTGCACTTCGAGCCGTACGAGGCGCGTTCGGTGGTGCGCTTTCGCGTCGACGGCAGCCTGCGCGACGTGATCGAGCCGCCGCGCGCGCTGCACGCCGCACTGGTGTCGCGGCTCAAGATCATGGCGAGCCTCGACATCGCGGAAAAGCGCTTGCCGCAGGACGGCCGCATCGCGCTCAAGCTGGGCGACAAGCAAGTGGACGTGCGCATGTCGACATTGCCGACGGGTCCCGGCGAGCGCGTGGTGCTGCGCCTGCTGGACAAGGATTCCGCGCGCCTCGACCTGACCGCGCTGGGCATGGACGAAGCCACGCGCGACGTCATCGACCGGCTGATTCGCGAACCGCACGGCATCGTGCTGGTGACGGGGCCGACGGGTTCCGGCAAGACCACGACGCTGTACGCATCGCTCGCGCGCCTGCCGAGCGGCTCCGTCAACATGATGACCGTCGAGGATCCGATCGAATACGCGCTGGACGGCGTGGCGCAGACGCAGGTCAACGCGCACATCGAGCTCGACTTCGCGCGCGCGCTGCGCGCGATCCTGCGCCAGGATCCCGACGTCGTCATGATCGGCGAAATCCGCGACCTCGAAACCGCGCAGATCGCGGTGCAGGCGTCGCTGACGGGCCATCTCGTGCTGGCGACGCTGCATACGAACGATGCCACCAGCGCGGTCACGCGCCTGGCCGACATGGGCGTCGAGCCGTATCTGCTTGCGTCGAGCCTGCTCGGCGTGCTCGCGCAGCGCCTCGTGCGCCGGTTATGCCCCGAATGCAAGGTGTCGCAGGCGCCCTCCGCCGGAGAAAGAAAGCTCAACGCGTCGCTCGGGCTTCCACCCGAACAGCCGGTGTGGACCGCGCCGGGTTGCGATGCCTGCAACCACACCGGCCACCGCGGGCGCACCGGCGTCTACGAATTGCTGCCGGTCGACGACGCGATCCGCCGCAATATCCATGATGGCGCCGGCGAGCTGGCGTTGCGGGAAGCCGCGCTGCAAGGCGGCATGCGCACGCTGCGCGCGGATGGCGCGCGCTGGATTGCCGAAGGCTCGGTTTCGCTCGCCGAGCTGCTGCGCGTGACGCGCGACGCCTGACGCGTGGCGATGTCCGCGTTTCGCTGGGAAGCGGTCGACGCGCAGGGTCGCATGACGCAAGGCGTGCTGGAGGCGGCAAGCGCGCGCGCGGCACGCGACCAGCTGCGCGCCGAGGGACTCACGCCGACGGCTGTCGCCGCCGCCGCCGTGCGCGCGGATTCGCTTGCGCACGCCAGGCTGCCCGCGCCGCTGGTCACGCTGACCACGCGCCAGCTCGCCACGCTCGTGCAGTCAGGCATGCCGCTCGACCAGGCGCTCGCCGCCGTTGCCGAGCAGGCCGACGATGCGCGCGCCGCGAGCATCGTCGCGGCACTGCGCATGCAGCTGGCCTCCGGGGAATCGCTGCAGGCGGCGCTCGCGCGCTTCCCGCGCACGTTCTCGCCGCTGTATCGGGGATTGGTGGGCGCCGGGGCCGAAACGGGGCGCCTGGCGGATGTGCTTGCGCGCCTGGCCGATTATCTCGAGGCCCGCGAAGCGCTGCGCCAGAAGATCGTGCTGGCGCTGATCTATCCGGCGATCGTCACCGTCATCGCCTTCGCGGTCATCGCCGTGCTGCTCACCTATGTCGTTCCCCAGGTGGTCTCCGTCTATCAGCAAAGCCGGCAGACATTGCCCTGGCTGACGCAGGCGCTGATCGCGACGAGCGCGTTCTTCAGGGCGACCGGGCTGCTGTGGCTGGCGCTCGGCGCCGTTGCTGCCGCGGCGTTCTATGCGGCCAACCGGAACGCGGCATTCCGCGCGCGTTGGCACGCGGCGGCGCTGCGCGTGCCCGTCGTGGGCAAGCTCGCCCGGAGCCTGGATTCGGCGCGCTTCGCGAGCACGCTGGCCATCCTCGTGGGCAGCGGCGCGCCGCTGCTGCGCTCGCTCGACGCGGCGTCCGACGTGGTGAAGATGCTGCCGCTGCGACACGCGGCGGGCGCCGCGACGGCGCTGGTGCGCGAAGGCGTGACGCTGTCGCGCGCGCTGAAGGAACAGGGCGAATTCCCGCCGGTGCTGATCCACCTGGTCGCCAACGGCGAGAGCAGCGGGCGACTGGGTCCGATGCTGCAGCGCGCCGCCGAGGAACTGGAGCGCGATGCCGAGCGCCGCCTGGCGTGGCTCGCGGCGCTGCTCCAGCCCCTGTTGATCGTCGTGATGGGCGCGATCGTGCTGGTGCTCGTGCTGGCGGTGATGCTGCCGATCGTGTCGATGAACCAGCTGATCCGGTAGCTGCTCAACAACCGGCGGCGCACTTTCCGCTGCTGTCGAACTCCATCGTCTTGCCGCTGAGCGGAACGTGGACCGGCACTTTGGCGGCCTTGACGAACGTCTCGGTCTTGGTCCCCGGCAGCACCTTGCCGCCCTTGGTCGCGACTTCGTTGGCGTGCGACGCGATCACCGAAGCGGGCTGGACCAGATCGTTGATCACGTAAGCGGCTTCGGTCGGGCCGGTGGTGAAGTTGTCGCCGATGTTCATGACGGCGAGCTTCGCCTTGTAGTGGCCGCGCACGACCGTGTCCTGCTCGGACGTGATACCGGTATCGCCGGACAGGTAGACCACGAGGCCGTTGCTGAACGTCAGCACATAGCCGGTGGCCTCGCCGACATAGCCGGCAATTCCCGCATCCTTCATGCTCTTGCCCAGGTCGCCGCCGATGTAGTCGGGATCGAGGCCGTTGCTGTGCAGCGCGGTCACCGTCGCAATCGTCACGCCGCCGACCTTCACGCTTCCGCCGAAACGCGCAAGGATCGAATCCGCAGGGTTTCCGCCATTTGCTTTCAGCTTGCCGGCAAAGAAGGCCGGCATTTCGCTGCCCGTCACGATCTTCGCTTTCTTGGCCACGGCGATGTTCACCGCGTTCGAATTCGGCATCGCCGACACCGAAATGTCAGGACTCGCGCAGCTGCCCGAATTGGGCTCCTTGTTGTGCGCGTTGCCGGCGTGGTCGCCGTGCATGTGGCTGACGAGGATGATGTCGATCTTGCCCAACCGGGGATCGTTCGGCGCCGGCGACCGTGCGGCCCGGGTCGTAAAGGATGCGCGTGCCGTTCGGATCCTCGAAGATCAGCGCCCGGTCCTGCGGGCAGAACTCGCCGTCCTGGCCGCCGAGCGGCGTCACCTTCACATTGGCCGCCACGCGGCCTGCGTCATCAATGCGGCCATGCAGCCGGCGGCCACGATCCAGACCAGCGAATTCGTCTTCATGCCATCCCTCCTGTCGCAGTTCCGAAAGAAATGCCCAAACCCGAAAACCATATCACAACGAGGAGCGATCGCGCGCAGCCTGCAGGCGGATTTCGCCGGCCATTCAATGGCGTCGACCCGCATGCGAAGTGTCTCGGAACCGCCGTGGCGGGTAGGCTCACTTGCGCCGAGCCAGCACCGATTTTTCGCCACCGAAATGGAACAGGGGAAAGACCTCCGGGCCGGCATCGAAGAGCGGTTGCCCGATGCACTCCGGGCACAGGCGCTTGCAAATCGCTTCAAGCGTTTCCTGCACCAGCCAGAACCGCTGCTCCGAAGTGCCCACCGATTTGTCCCAGGTCGCTGTGACTTCCTGATAGGCCCGCTCGTACTCAGGTGCGCATTCGTCGGCCAGCAGGCCCATCGCAAAGTGCGCGAACTCCACGGTCGGATGCACGCGATTGAATCGCTGCAACAGGCTCAAGAGGCGCTTGCTGATGCCGAACCGGGTGCTGAGACTCAACCCCGAGTCGAAATAGTCGACGTAATGCCACATGAAGGCGGGCACAAAGAGGCTTTCGCCCGGCTCCAGCACGCACGCGTAGCCTCCCAGGATGCCGGCAAGTTCCAGGCGATCTTGCTCGGGGAGCCGTTCCAGGAACAACCTGCTGGACTGCGCCTTGGGCGCCAGGTCTTTTGATCGTTCCGACCCGAACAGGATGAAGCGTTTCTTCCCCAGCACCTGGTAGTGGAGATTGTGCAGACAATTCGCGTCGAAGTGCAGGTGCGTGGCCGTTCCAGCGTGGGCCATGTAGGCCTTGAATCCGGCGCTGGGCCCCCACTGGGCAATCGCTTCCGGTTTGCGCATGAAATCCGCCGGCGGATTGATGTTGTATTGCGCGATTCCGGGCCGCCGCTCGCGCAGGAACTCCGCGACGGTAGTCTCGCCGAGCGGCGTTCCCTGAACGTTGATCTGCTCCTCCGGCTCAGTGGGAAAAATGCGCAGCGCAGCCCAGCTCGGCGGAAGATTGGAAGCGTCTGCCACGTTGCGCACAGGTTGGCCATCGAACAGATTCGTAAATATCAGCGGCTCCTGCCGCACGGCGCTGGCCAGAAGCGCCTGTCGATCCAGCGCGTGCGTGCAGCGCTCCACGTCTCGCAGCATGGTACCGACCCTTTCCTGCCAATGATCGCCGAAGGGCGCCGGCAGCCTATTCCATTTCCGACGCGCGCCCGATTGTCGTGGTGGGAGGGGAGGCGGTCAAGTGGACTACGAAGTCGGTCGCGCGCGTCGCCGCTGCTCCGCCAGCGACCACGCGACGTGTTCGCGCACGAGCGGCGACGGGTCGCCGGCGCGTCTTTCCAGCGCCGCGACGACTTCCGCGCTCCACGGCGCGTTGCCCAGGCCAACCGCAAGGTTCCGCGACCAGCGTTCGTGTCCGATCCGGCGAATCGCGCTGCCTTCCATCCGGGCATTGAATTCGGCTTCCGTCCACGCGAACAATTCGACCAGGCTCGCGCGGTCGAGGCCATGGCGGATGGCGCCGAAGTCGCGCTCCGAGGACGCTTGCGCAAAGCGGTTCCATGGGCAGGCGAGCTGGCAGTCGTCGCAGCCATAGACACGGTTGCCGATGAGCGCGCGCAGGTCCTCGGGGATCGATCCTTTCAACTCGATGGTCAGGTAGGAAATGCAGCGCCGCGCGTCGAGCTCGTAAGGCGCGACGATGGCGCCCGTGGGGCACGCGCCGATGCAGGCCGTGCACGTGCCGCAATGGTCGGTCTGAGGATCGGTCAGCGGGCAGCGGCAGGTCGGTGTAGATCTCGCCCAGGAAGAAATACGAGCCCACGTCGCGCGTCAGCAGCAGTGTGTGCTTGCCTCGCCAGCCCAAGCCCGCCTTGGCCGCGAGCGCGACCTCGAGCACTGGCGCGCTGTCCGTGAACACGCGGCAACCAAATTCGCCCACGGCGCCGCGGATGCGCGCGACCAGCCGCTGCAGTCGCGTTCGCAATACCTTGTGGTAGTCGCGACCCAGCGCGTAGCGCGCGATATACGCGGACGCTCCATCGGCCAGGACCGTGCCCGCTTCGGCCGACGCGGCCGGCCAGTAATTCATGCGTGCGGTGATGATGCGAACGGTACCCGGCACGAGGTCGGCAGGGCGGGCGCGCGCGGTGCCGTGCCGCGCCATGTAGTCCATCGATCCGTGCCGGCCGGCGGAAAGCCAGCGCAGGAGGCGGGCCTCTTCTGCCGACAATTCGGTATCGCTGATGCCGACTTCCTCGAATCCGAGTTCGCGACCCCAGAGCCTGATTTGCCCGGCGAGCGCGGTCCAGTCGCGTTGCGCGATTGCCGCGGGGCCGGCGCCGGTATCATTCATCGCCACTAGCCTAAACCATCTCGAAGATGAACCATCGCTTTCACCTTGAGGACTCCGTCGTGACCGAACGACTCGGTGCCGGGATGTCGCGGGCACTTCGCGGAGGAATGGTGGTCACATTGCAGGGCGATCTCGGCGCGGGCAAGACCACGGTGGTGACGGGGCGCACTTCGCGCGCTGGGCTGGGCCGGGCCGGTCAAGAGCCCGACCTATACGCTGGTTGAACACTATGAGTTTTCGAGCTTATACTTCTATCACTTTGATTTTTATCGGTTCGCCGATCCAAGCGAATGGGAAACGGCGGGACTTGCCGAATATTTTCGGGACGACGCGGTCTGTCTGGTCGAATGGCCGGAGCGGGTCGCGGGGCTACTGCCCGTCGCGGATCTCGAGATTGCGCTCGCGCATCCGCGTTCCGACGGCGACGGACGCGACGCGGCCATCCTGGCCAACACGCTATCCGGTGAGCGATGTCTCGACGCCATCACCTTAGCGATGACTCAGCGCCCGCCCGCGGGCTGATCCGTGTTTCGCTCGAGCGCCGGCGGCTGTGCCAGTGGCTGCTGCTGCCGGCGGCACAACTGGTGGTCCCGCGCGCGTGGGCGGAGGCCGGGCGCATCGCTTCGGCGCGCATGTGGCCGGCACAGGAATACACGCGCGTCATTTTCGAATCGCCGGCGCCGATCGCGCATCAGCTGCTGGAGCTTAAGAATCCGCAACGGCTGGTGCTCGACCTGTCCGGCGCGGAGCTTACGCCGGAACTCGCGCAATTGTCCGCCCGCGTGCAGCCGACCGACCCTTACATCGCCGGCATCCGCGTCGGCCAAATGACCCGGACGGTCGTGCGCGTCGTGCTCGACCTGAAGGGCGAGGTCAAGGCCGATGCCTTTGCGCTGCAGCCCATTGCGGAATTCGGCCATCGCCTCGTGCTCGACATCTATCCGCTGATTCCCGTGGACCCGCTCATGGCACTGCTCGAGGGCGACCGCGCCAAGGATATCGCCGCCGCGAATCGCGCGCCCGAGCCCGCGCAGCCGCCGCGCGACCGCGTGCCGGCAGCTCGCGCGGAGGTCAAACCGCGGCCACGGCGCATCACGGTCGCGATCGATCCCGGCCATGGCGGCGAGGATCCGGGCGCGATCGGTCGCCGCGGCACGTACGAGAAGAATGTCGTGCTGGCGATCGCCAGGAAGCTCAAGTCGCTCGTCGACGCGGAACCCAACATGCGGGCGATGCTCACGCGCGACGACGACTATTTCGTGCCGCTCGCCGATCGCGTGCAGAAGGCGCGTCGCGTGCAGGCCGATCTCTTCATCTCGATTCACGCCGACGCGTTCCGCGAGCCCAACGCGCGCGGGTCGTCGGTGTTTGCGCTGTCCGAGAGCGGCGCCACCAGCGCGGCGGCGAAGTGGCTGGCGCAGAAGGAAAACAGCGCCGACCTGATCGGCGGCGTGGATCTCGACCGGCGCGATCCGGTACTCGCCCGCATGCTGCTCGACTTGTCCCAGACGGCACAGATCAGCGACAGCCTGAAAGTGGGCCGGCAGGTCCTGGAGGGCATCGGCACGCACAACGCGTTGCACAAGGCCACCGTCGAACAGGCGGGATTCGCCGTGCTGAAGGCGCCCGACATTCCATCGATCCTGGTCGAGACCGCGTTCATCTCGAATCCGGACGAAGAGTTGAAGCTGCGCAGCGACCTTCACCAGCAGAAATTCGCGGGCTCGATCCGCGACGGCGTGGCACGCTACTTCGCGCAGAATCCCCCGCTTGCCAGGGCATGACGGGGCGCGGGCCTCCGTCGGCGAAGCGGTAGAATCCGCCGCATGCTGCGCTTCTTCCTGCTGTTCGTCGTGTTGCTCGCCGTGCTCTTCGGGCTGGAACTCACGCCGTGGGTCCAGGACTGGTTCGTCATTCCCTGGACGAATGCGCTGGCGGCCATCTCGACGTGGATCGTTACGCTCTTCGACGGCAGCGTCGTCGCCACCGGCAAGGTCATGCGCAGCAGCAGCAACGGGTTCGCGGTGTCGATCGAGGCCGGATGCAACGGGGTCGAGGCCACGCTGGTGCTTCTCGCCGCGATGCTCGCCTTCCCGGCGCCATGGAAGCACAAGGCCGTCGGCCTGGTCGTTGGCGTCGTCGCCGTGCAGCTGCTCAACATCCTGCGCGTCATCAGCCTCTTCTACCTCGGGCAATGGAACTACGACGTGTTCGAATGGGCGCACCTGTACGTGTGGCAGGCGCTGATCATGCTCGACGTGCTCGTCGTCTGGTTGATCTGGGTGCGGCGCGTCCCGCGCATCGACGTGCCTGGCGGGCCGCCGGCGGCGCCGCCTGCGCTGGCCGCCGGATGAGCGCAGGCGAACCTCCAGCTGCGGCGGAAGGCGCCCGCCCAGGCGCGCGTCGCCTGTTCAAGAGTCCATTGACGCGGTTCGTCGTGGTCACCCTGGCATGGCTACCGGCGACATTCGGCGCCTGGTATCTGCTGGGGCCGGTGCTGCTCTGGCCGGTGCGGCTGCTGCTGCAGCTGATCGCGCGCCTGGGATTCGTCGACCTGGTGCGCGGGATCGAATCAGCAGGCGCTTCGCTGTCGTTTCTCACCACGCTCAAGCCGGGCGAGGGCATGGGGGCAGGCGACGTCAGCGTCGACGTCAACATGCTGATCTACGCATTCGGCATGCCGCTGTTCGCGGCGCTGACGCTGGCCGCGCGCGAGGCGAAGTGGTGGCGCACGCTGGCGATCGGCTACGTGGCGATGCTGCCCTTCGTCGCATGGGGCGCTCTGGCCGACTTTCTGAAGAGCATCGCCATTACCGCGCCGGCCGCGATCGCGTCGCAGACCGGCTTCTCGGGATTGCAGCGGGAGTTGATCGCGTTCGCCTATCAGTTCGGCTCGCTGATACTGCCTGCCGTCGTGCCTGCTGTCCTGTGGGTACTGTTGCATCGGGCGTTCCTGGAGCGCCTGCGCCGGCGCGCAAATGGCGCCGCGACCTGAATCGAGGACTACCGCGAGAGGAGGCATCGTGCACCAGTTCATCGTGACGGTCTTTGTTGCGGCTGGCTACCTGGCGCTGTCCGGGCTCTCGGCCGCGCTCGCCTTTTCCCACGCCGATGCATGGACGGTCTGGTTCGCCAGCGGATTGACGCTGGGCCTGCTGCTGGTGCGGCCGCGTGCGTCGTGGATTGCGATCCTTGCCGGCGCGTTCGTCGGCGCCGCGCTGTTCGCGCTGCTGATCGGCGGCGGGCTCGACGCACTGGGCTATGGCGCTCTCGAAGTGCTCACAGCCGCAGCGGGAGCGTGGATTGCATCGCGCATGACGGGCCTGCCGGCGCACCTCGACCATCCGCGTGAATTGGCCGCGCTCGTCTTCGGCGGCGCGCTGTCGCAGGCCGTCATCGGTGCACTGATTGCCGCGATCTGGAACGTTGCTTCCGGCGGCACCCAGGGCATTGCCACATTTCGCCTGTGGGCGCTGTCGAATTTCGTGGGGACGCTGATCGTCGCGCCGCTGGTCATCGCGTGGGCGCAGTTTCGCCCGAAGCGCTCCGGCGGCTTGCCGATGCCCGCGTTTGCCGGCGGCGCGATCGCCTGCGCGCTGTTCCTGCTCAGCATCTTCCTGTTGTTCCGCGCGGGACCCGACGACTATCTCGGCGGCAACGTCGGGCGCGGACTCATCTACGAGCCGGTCGTCTTCATGGCATTACTGGCGTTGATCTGGGGCTTGCGTGGCGCGACCTTCGCCGCCGCGGCCGGAGCGCTCGTGGCGCTCATCTATACGAAGATGGGCAGGGGCCCGTTCGCGGGCATCCAGGGCTACCTGGGCGACCCCGCGCTGGAAGCGCAGGCCTACATCGTGGCGATATCGCTGACCGGCATACTCATCGCGGTGCTTGCCGCGGGCCAGCGCATCGCGGCGCGCGAGTCCCGTGAGTGGCAGACCCGCTTCGAGGCGGCCATCGGTGCCCATCGCCTGATCGCGTACGAGTGGGATCCGGCGAGCGGACGCATGGTGGTCACCGGCGATACCGCGCAACTGCTGGGCACCGCACCGGCGCGGATTGCCACGCTGGCCGACTGGCTGGCGCTGTTGATGCCGGAGGATCGCGAGCGAGTCGCCGCCCGCTTCGACCAGCGCGCGCAGGGCCGCGGCGCGAAGGACTCGATTTCCTACCTGGTCGCGGGGCAGGACGGCGTGCCGCTCGCGGCCAGCGACGAGGTGCGGGCGATCGTCGACCACGATGGGGAACTGCATCGCGTCGTCGGGCTCGTCCGTGTCGCGCCGGCACGGGTTTCGGATGGCCCGAGCGAGTCCGGTCCATGAACGAGGCAGCTATAGCGGCGACGCCTGCGACCGTACAAGCCGGCAAGACCAGCGCCGCCGCCGCGCCGGACGGCGTGTTCCTGATCCACGGCCTCGGCGGGACGCAGTACGACCTGGGTTCGATGCACAAGCGTCTCAAGAACGCGGGTCTGGTCACCCATTCGCTGACGCTTCCCGGCCATGGCACCAAGCCGGAGGACCTGGCCAATGTGACTTCGGAACAGTGGATCGACGCGGTCATTGCCAAGTACCGCGAAGTACGCGACCTGCATCCACGCCTTCATCTGATGGGCATGTGCATGGGTTCCCTGCTGGCGGCGGTGGTCGCGCAACGGGAGAAGCACGCCAGCGGCAGCCTCGTGCTGCTCGCGCCTCCGGTGTACATCGACGGCTGGGCCACGCCGTGGTACCGCGTGCTGCGGCCGCTGCTCTACTGGGTGCCCGGCATCGGCCGCACGATGAAGATCGAGGAGGAGGACCCCTTTGGCATCAAGAACGAGCAGCTGCGCGCGATCGTCAAGGCGAAGTTCGAGCGGGGCGAGAATTTCCACTATCAATGGGTGCCGCTGGAATGCATCCGCCAGGTCGATCGCCTGCGCAAGCTGGTGATGACGAAGGCAAAAGACATCCGCTGCCCAACGCTGGTCGTGCATGCGCGCGAGGACGAGCTGACGAGCCTCGCCTCCGCCAATTTCCTGGTCGAGCAGATCGGCGGTGCGCGTGCGCGCATGGTCGTGCTCGAGGACAGCTATCACATGGTATGCGTGGACAACGACCGGGAGATCGTCGCCAAGAGCGTGCTGGAGTTCCTCGGCGCGGCGCTTCCCGGCGCCACGTCCGCGCTCGCCAACGATCCGAGGATGACGCACGCCGAGTTGCGGTCCGCGGTCGACGCGGTCATGGCACGCCTTGCCAACGGCGACGCGGCCGGACTGCGGGAACTCGCGATTCCCGACCTGACGTGGGTGCAGCCCGGTGCCAACGCCATTTCCGGCGCGCACGCGGGAAAGAAATTCGCGTCATTCGCGGCGCGGGCGGCCGACTCCTTCGCGCTGCAGTTCGCAGCATTCGGCAATCCCGTGTTCAACCGTGGCGTGGCGCTGGCCCCGGCGACGATGGTTGCGACACGCGCCGGCGCCAAACTCGAATCGCAGGGCGCGTTGCTGTTCGCGTTCCACGGCGGCAAACTGCTCGAGGCGCGCTGGTTCGCGGACGAGGTCGAGCGAGAGGACGCATTTTTCGGCGCGCCCGATCCGGAGGCGGATGGCGCCGTCACAGCTGGAAGCGGCATTCGACAAGGCTGCCGCCGCGTCGAAGATGCTGAAGAGCGCACCCGACAACGACACGTTGCTGGCGCTCTATTCGCTGTTCAAGCAGGCCGGTTCCGGCGACGTGACCGGGGAGCGCCCGGGCGCGCTCGACATGATCAATCGCGCGAAATTCGACGCGTGGGCGGCGCGCAAGGGCACGTCGCGCGAAGACGCGATGAAGGCGTACGTGGAACTGGTCTCTCGCCTGACGAAGGCCGACGGCTGAGCGGGAGAACGGGCGCTCTCAAGACGCCGGACGAGCGCGCAGCGCCTCGCGTTCGCGCAGCACCTTGCGCTGCACCTTGCCGGTGGTCGTCATCGGCAGCGCGTCGAGGAATTCGATTTCCTTCGGGTACTCGTACGGCGCCAGGAACTTTCGCACGTGAAGCTGGATGTCCTCCTCCAGCGCCGCCGACGGCGCATGCCCGGGTGCTAGCACGATGAACGCCTTGACGACGTTGCCGCGCGTCGCGTCGGGCACGGGAATGACCGCGGCATTGGCGACGGCCGGGTGCTTGACCAGGCAGTTCTCGATCTCGGAGGGCCCGACGCGATAGCCGGCGACCTTGAACACATCGTCGGCGCGGCCCTGGTACCAGAGATAGCCGTCCGCGTCGACGGTCGCTATGTCTCCGGTGCGGCACCAGTCCCCGGTGTATTTCTTGCGCGTGCCTTCGGTATTCTTGAAATATTCGAGAAAAAACACCGGATCCGCCGTGCCGTCCGGCGCGACGCGGTGAATCGCCACTTCGCCGGGCTCGCCCTGCGGCACGGGATTGCCGTCGTCGTCGATCACCGCGATGCGGTGCCCGGGATACGGCCGGCCCATCGATCCGGGCTTCGCCGGCCACTGCGTGTGCGAATTGCCGACGATGTAGTTCATCTCGGTCTGGCCGAACATCTCGTTGATCGTCACGCCCAGGGCTTCCTGCGACCACGCGAACACCGTCGTCCCCACCGCCTCGCCCGCGCTCATGATGCTGCGCAGGTTCACGTCGAAGTGCTCGCGCGGCCGCGGGAATGCCTTCATCATCAGCTTCAGAGCGGTCGGGAACAGGAACGTGTTGCGCACCTGGTATTTCTCCATCAGGCGCAACGCGCGTTCGGGGTCGAAGCGCCCGCGATAGCCGACAATCGGCTGCCCGAAATAGAACGTCGGCAGCAGCGCATCCATGAGCCCGCCGGTCCACGCCCAGTCGGCGGGCGACCAGAACACATCGCCCGGCTGCGGGAAGCCGTTGTGCGAGTGAACGAAGCCGGGAAGGTTGCCGAGCAGGCACGCGTGCGGCATCAGCGCGCCCTTCGGAGGGCCCGTGGTGCCGCTGGTGTAGACGATGAGCGCCGGGTCGCCCGCACGCGTGTCCTCCGGCGTGAATCGGGGCGCCGCCGCGGCGACCAGCGCGTCGTAGGCAAGTATGCCTTCGCCTTGCGCACCGGCTGCGCCGATCACGTGCGCGAGTTGCGGGAGCTTCGAGCGGATCGGTTCGAGGTTCGGAAGCGACTGGACGTCGACCAGCGCAACTCTCGCCCCTGAATCGCCGAGCCGGTACTCGAGCGCATCCGGCCCGAACAGGAACGACAGCGGAACCGCGATCGCGCCCATCTGGTAAATGGCGATGTGCGCGACGGCGGTCTCGCGTCGCTGCGGAAGGACGAGTGCAACCCGGTCACCGCGCCGCACGCCGAGTTGCGCGAGCACATTGGACAACCGGTTGGCCTCGCGCTGCAAATCCCAGAACGTGTGCGCGGTGGCCGCCCCGGACTCGTCCTCCCAGTACAGCGCGAAGCGCGTGCGATCCTCGGCCCAGCGGCCGCAGCAGGCGCGCGCGATGTTGAAATGCGCCGGCACGTCCCAACGGTGCGCGGCGTGGATCTGGGCGTAATTGTCGGCGACCATGCGGGATCGAAACCGCCGCGTTCGAGGGTCAGCCTCGCGCTACTTTCCGGCGCGCGCCGCCGGCGGCAAGCCGCCGATGGTCATGGCGGACGTTGAATGATGCAGATCCAGCGGTTCGACCGTGGCCCAGACCCAGTCCGGCTGCTGTTCGATCAGTCTCCCGTAACGGATCGGGTTGATCGATTTTGCCGTCATCAATTTGAGGCGGTTGGCGGGCTGGAACTCGGCCACCGGGACGATCAGCGATTGCACGCCGACGTCGCTTTCGCGTTTGCGCAGCGTGAGAAAGAGGCCCTGAAAGGTTCGTCCGTTGATCGTCGTCTGCTCGCCGTCGACGGAGTAGTCGTTGTCGGCATGCTTGCGCTGTTCGACCAGGTCGACACCCACGAGCGTATTGGCGATGACCTGCAATCCCAGTTCGGCGCGGTCGATGGTCAGGCGCCGCATCCGGCGTACGATGCCCAGCGTCCATTGCGACTGGCCATGCGGGCGGATGGCCGCCAGCGTGCCCAGCGTCACCGCATTGGCCGCGCTCATCGGCGCGATCAGGCGGAAGCCTGTCTGCGAGACGTCCTTCACTTCCCACGGGCCGCCCGGCGCCGAATAGGCGGCGAGACGCCGCCGCGTCATGTCGAGGCGGCGGTCGCGTTCGTTGCGCATGTGGCCGAACACCGCCAGTTCCATCGTGCCGCCAAAACTCTTGCCTGGCTCAAGCAAGGGGATCGGGTCGCGCTCCTCCTCCTTCAGGAAGGCGCAGATCTTTGCGAATCCGACGATCGCGTCGACGGCGCCGGCCGCCGCCGTGCGCTCGCCGCGCCGCGCGAACGGCTTGAATTCCGGATCGACCTGCGACGCGAGCTTGGTCATGAGCCCCAGCTGCTCGCTGCGCCGCGGCGTCCGGTCGGACAGCGGCTGGCCCTTGATCTTTTGCTCGAGCATGATGACGTTCTGCATCAGCACCGCGTGCAGCGGCCGCGTATCCAGGAACAGCACGCGTCCTTCCAGCGGGCCGGGCGCGCGCCGGCGGAATCCCTCGCGCGCGGCGAGATCGATGTAGAACGACGTGACCGAGGACGCCTCCAGCGTGAGCCTCAGCGGCATGCACCATTCGTCGAGTTCACCCGCCACCCACTCCAGGTGCCGCGCCGTCATGTTGCCGGAATTCATGAGCTGCAGCAGCAGCGTGAGCAGGAACTCGTGCTCGATCGTCGTCGTGCTGCCGCCCGTGCCGATGACGACCTGCTGGCGGTCGATCTGCCGCGAGCACGCGAGCGTGAACAGCGCGTGCAGTTCCGCCCACTTGGCCGGAATCCACTGCTCGTAACGGTACAGCCGGATCTTGGCGTCCAGCCCGAGGTGGATGATCTGGCGCGCTATGAGGCCCGGCAGCAGCAACTGCCACTTGGCGCTTTGCGAATGATCGGCGACCTCGCGCGCGAACGCCTGGTAGGCGAGCAGGAATGCCTGCGTGAGGTCGAACAGCGCCGACCACAGTTGATTCTCGATCTTGGAACTGCGGTTGGCGTGCTCGATGTATTGCGCGGTCAGCGTCTTGCGCAGTCCGGCGGCGCGGCTGTCCACGAAGAACAGGGTCTCCAGTCGCGCAGGCGTGCGTCGCGAGGCCTGCTCGGTGACGATGCCGAGTTCGGTCAGCAGCGCCGCGTGCATCGCCAACGGGTCGTTGTCCGGAAACGACGCGAGCCAACGCTCGGCCGACTTGATGTCGGCTAGTGGATCGCGACTGTTGCTTCCGAATCCGAACATGGCGGCATCCGCTTGGGACTAAAGGCTCGATGTGAAACGCAAGAAACGGTCCATTTGCATCGAGGCGCGGCGGTCGGGGAGTCGCCGCAGCGCCGCAAAAAACGGCAGCTTGAACCCGCTGCCGACATGCCGTCCATCATCGCGCATTGCCTGCCGCCGGGCAAGGCGGCGCCTCGACGCTTGGCACACATCGTGCATAAACGTCTCGTGCAGCACAGCTTGGCCCGTCCGGGCGGGATGGACGGGCGGCACATTGTCCCGACCGGCACCGGTCTATACTTGTGCAGCACAGACCGAACCATTCAACTGACGCAATTCGACCAGGAACGACGACGATGGGCATCCTCATCAAGGCACCAAACCGGCGCCGCGAGCCACAGTTCGCGACAGTCGGCGCGACCGAAATCGCCGCCAACGCGAGCGATGCGCTGCATATCAGGGAGGTCGTGCGGATCACCGGCCTGCGCCGCGAACAGCTCTACATGTGGCAGCGGCGCTATGGCTTCCCGTCTCCGCTGCGCGACGCGTTCGGCGACCGGGTCTATCCGCCGGACCAGCTTGCGCGCCTCAAATTGGTCAAGCAGCTGTTGTCCGAAGGCTGGCGCGCCGGCGCGGTCGTGCCGCTGGCGGACTCGGCGCTGCAGTCGATGCTGGGCCTGGCCGTGGACGAGCCGTCGCCACTGCCTTCGGAAATCGAGACGTCGGTCCGCCTGCTCGCGCAGCACCGGATCGGCGAAATGCAGAACCACCTGTCGAAGCTGTTGCTGGGGCAGGGGCTGCGCAAGTTCCTCGAGCAAACGCTGATTCCGCTCAACGAAGCCGTGCACGAGCGCGTGGTCCGCGGCGAAATGCAGAATTACCAGGAATTGCGCTTTGCGGACCTCGCGCAACGGTTGCTGCGGGATGTGACGCGGCTCGTCCGTCCTACGCGCGATGCGCGGCCGGTCCTGCTGGCCACGCCGCCCAACGACCCCAATCAGCTCGGCCTCGCCATCCTCGAACTGCTGTTGTTCACGGAAGGCGTGAATTGCCTGACGCTGGGTTCCGGCGTGCCTGCCCAGGAAATCGCGGGCGCGGCGCGCGCATACAAGGTCGCGGCGGTCATCCTGCTGTTCGACCGGGGAATTTCAGGCAAGATCGCCGGCCAGGAAATCAGGAGCCTGCGCGGAAGCCTGCCGGCCGAGTTGCCGCTGGTGGTCAGCGGGCGCGCGGTCAACCTCCTCGCGAAGCCGATTGCGGATGCGCATACGGCGGCCGACTTCAGTTCCGTGATGGCCAAGATGCGCACGCTTTCCATCATGCCGGCCTCGCCGGTTTCGCTGGTTGGCGTATTGCCCGACTTGCCCCAGCGGGCGTAAGCTCGGCGGGGTGACGGACCCGCACGACGACACCCAGGCCACGGAGGACGGCGCGACTGCCACGTCGCGCCGCTTCTTTTCGCACCGCGCATTCTGGCATTCGGCCGGCATACTGCTGGCGCTGGCCGTCGCCTGGCTGGTGTTTCGCGCCTACCGGCAGCCGGATTTCCTGCTCGAGCTTGCCAACATGCAGCTGTGTTGAACGCGCGCCCTCAAGGCTCGTTGAGGAAGTCCTCGAGTTTGCGGCGCTCGCGCTTGGTCGGGCGTCCCGGAAAGCGCGGCTGGGCGAGTTCCGCGGCGCGCCGTTCCAGTTGCGCGGCCTCGCGCGCCGCGGCGCTGGCCTCCGTCTCGCGATAGAGCAATGCTGCGGCGGTCGCATTGCCGCGGCGGTCGGAAAGCGCGGTGATCACGACCTCGCAGACGACGCCCGACTTGCGGATCGAGACGCTTTCGCCGACCCTCATCGCGCGCGCCGGCTTGGCGCGATCGCCATTCACGCGCGCCTGTCCTGCATCGATGGCCTGCACGCAAAGGCTGCGCGTCTTGTAGAAGCGCGCGGCCCACAGCCACTTGTCGAAGCGGATGCGGCCGTCGTCGCTGTCGCCCGGCGCCGGATCAGCGCGGCCCATCGTCGTTGCGACCGGCGTAGCTCGCCATCCAATCCGCCGTTGCGCCCGCTTCGGGATGCCCTTCGGCGCGCAGCGCGTCGATCACCCGGGAGCGGTCGTCGCGGGACCGGTTCTGCGACAACTTGAACTTGGCGTCGATCCGCCGGATGCGCATCCGAAACGGCTGGATCGCGCCCATCAGCGCGTTGCGTTCGCGCTCGTCGCGCTTGAACGTCCACGGCGCCGCGCGCGGGCCTTCGAAGCGCTGCACCAGCGCATCCATGACGCCCTGCGCCGACGCGGGATCGTCGATCATCTCGAGCGTGCCGTGCGCGTGCACGCTGGCGTAGTTCCAGGTCGGCACCATGCGGTCGGGCTCCCCGTACCACGACGGCGAAACGTAGGCGTGCGGCCCGTGGAAGATGGCGATCGATTCCACCTCGCGCGCGTGCTGCCAATGCGGATTCGCGCGCGCGAAGTGGCCCAGCAGCGTTCCATGCGGCTCGCAGCCGGGTACCAGCAGCAACGGCAGGTGCGACACCAGCGGCTCCGGGGCCGCCGGAGTGACCAGCGTGGCGAATGCGTATTCGTGCATGAGCCGCGCAATCGCCGCGCGATCCTGCATGCTGAAATGGGAAGGCGTGTACAGGCTCATGCGGATCAATGTCGCAGCGACGAGGCTTGCGGCGCGAAGACCGCGCGCGCCTCGGCGGGGGCGAATGCGTAGGTCCGATTGCAGAATTCGCAGGTCACCTCCACATCGTCGCGTTCGGCCAGGATCGACTCGATCTCTGCCTTGCCGGCAATGCGCAGCGCGCGCTCGACGCGCTCCCGCGAGCACGAGCAGCGGAAGCTCGCGTGTTTCGGCCGGAAGACGCGCAGGTCGTCATCGGGGAACCATTCGACCAGCAGCGTCTCCGCGGTTCCCGGCGCCAGCAAGGTCACCGGATCGATCTGCGTCAGCCGCTCTTCGGCGCGTGCCCACGTCGCGTCCTGCCCCGGCTCGCCGTGGGCATCTTCGCCCGGCAGCCGCTGGACAAGGAGGCCCCCAGCCCGGCTGCCATCCGTCGCCAGCACGAGACGGCTCGCCAGCTGCTCGGATGTCGCGAGGTAGTGCTCGATAAGTGCCGCGACCGATGTCGTCTCCAGCGTGACGATGCCCTGGTACACCGTGCCGTTGCCCTTGGGGTCGAGCGTGATGACCAGGCGGCCCTGCGTCGGGCCACCCGCCAGCTCCGCGAGCGTTGCGGCCGGCCCGATCGCCATCGTGCGCTGCGCGTCCCATTGCGCGGTCGCGCGCAGTTCCAGCGCGTCGTTGCATTCGACGACGAGCAGGCGGACAGGACCGCTGCCCTGCAGCTGCACGACGAGGCTGCCGGAAAATTTCAGCATGGACGACAGCAGCGCGGAAGCGGCGAGCAGTTCCGCGAGCACCCGGCGCAATGCCGGCGGATAGGGATGACAATCCAGGATGGCGCGCGCCGCAGCGTCGAGGGTGACCAGCACGCCGCGAATCGGCGCCTGTTCGAAGACGAACCGGGTGATGGTGTCGCGCGAAGGCGAATGCGTCATGGCAACCTCGGATGCCATCTCGTTTGTTGCCGCCGCCATGTGCCTAGTTGGCCAGCGCCTTGATTGTATACAGCGTCATGGGAAGCGCAGAATTCTTGTCGAACAGCGCCCCGGCTTCCACGCCCGCCCGGGCGATGGCCGCCGCGGTCCGCAGGCGCGAATACTGCGCGTGCATCGCTCCCAGCGCGAATTCGCGTCCCGAACCTGCCGCCCAGAATTGCGTGTATTCGAACACCTCGCGCATCGAGTAAACGCCGAAGATGCCGTGCTCGTTGGCGATCAGCGCCGTGAATTGCGACGACTCGTAGGGATCGTCGTCCTCTTCCTTGGGATTCAGGAAGTGCTGCTCCTTGAGTATCGGGTGCAGCTTGCGGAACGTCTCGAATATGGACGCCTTGGTGGTGAGGTCGAGGTCGTCGTGCTTTTTGAGCAGGCTGTCGAACACCAGCTGGTGCGCGGCCGATCCGCACAGCCCGACATAGCTGCCCCGGTACATGACGATCTTGTCGTACGTGCGATCGTGATGCGCGGCCAGGCGCGTGTCGCCGAACGTGGTGAGCGAATCGGCGGCGATGGCAATTTCGTCGCCCTTGCGGACGACAACGATGGTGGTCATGGAGCGTGGATTCCAAGTGGGAGCGCGAAGGGGCGGCCACATCGTGCCAGATGGCCTGCGGGCGTCGCGCGGAACCCGCAATTATACGCGCCCGGCACGCCGCCCCTCGGCTGCCGCTTCAGCGCTCCCGTTCGCGCATCGCGGGCGGCGCCGCGCCGGCGTCCATTCCGGCCGGAGCGGGCAGCATCGGCACCGGCGGCAGCCGCGTCGCGCGCCATGACGCCTTCGCGCGTTGCCAGAATTCGGCGACGTCCGCGGGGGCTTCGGCAAACGGCGACTGGCCAAGGAAGCGCCAGGCCTCGAGCAGGGCCGGCAACGGCGTGTCCGGCAGCGCGACGGCGCGCGTCTGCTTCGACAGTTTCTCGCCGGATTGATTGATCGCGACCGGGACGTGCAGATAGGCTGGCGTCGGCAGGCCGAGGAGATCCTGCAGCAGAATCTGGCGAGGCGTGGACGAGAGCAGGTCCGCGCCGCGCACGACGTCCGTGATTTGCTGTTCGCCATCGTCGACGACGACCGCCAGTTGATACGCGAACAGGCCGTCGCTGCGCCGGACGACGAAGTCGCCGACGTCGCGCGCGAGTTCCTGGCGCTGTGCGCCCTGCAGGCGATCGTTGCACGTCCGGACTTCGGCGCCGACGCGCACGCGCCACGCGTGCCGCTGGCGGTCACCACCCGATGGCGGCGGACGATCGCGGCAGGTCCCGGGATAGACGCGCTCGCCGGAAACGCCCATGGGCGCGGCGTCGAGTTCGCGGCGCGTGCACGTGCACGCGTAGACCCTGCCCGCCGTGCGCAGCGTCGCCAGCGCCTCGTCGTAGAGCGCGACGCGATCCGATTGGCGGACGACTTCGCCGTCCCACTCGAAGCCGTAGCGTTCGAGCGTCGCGAGTATCTGCGCCTCGGCGCCGGAGCGGCGGCGGGGGTAATCGACGTCCTCGATGCGCACCAGCCATTCGCCATCCGCGGCGCGCGCGTCGCAATAGCTCGCCAGCGCGGCGACGAGCGAACCGAAGTGCAGTGGCCCGGTGGGCGAAGGCGCGAAGCGGCCGCGGTAGCGTGCCGGGCGGAGCGGGTGCGCGCGAATCCGCCGCGGCTGTGCTCACTGCGGAATTGCGGTTCCGGCAGCGTTGGCCGCGGTCTTCGCGACCTGCGGGTAGTGGAAGTGCCGGTTCAGCGCGGCCAGGACGGCCACCGGATATTCGGGCTTGCCGAGGCTGCCGTTGTAGCGGCCGAGCGCGCGGTACAGGTCGCCGTTCTCGATGGTCGAGGTAGTGGCGCAGGATCACGGTGCCGTAGCGCAGGTTGGTGCGCAGGTTGAAGAGGTTCTGGTCGGGCCGGCCGATCTGCTTCACCCAGAACGGCATCACCTGCATGTAGCCGCGCGCGTCGGCGATGGAGATGGCGTATTTCTTGAAGCCGCTTTCGTGATAGATGACCGCCAGCACGAGCTGCGGGTCGAGAGCGGAGCGCGATGCTTCGTAGTAGACCGTGGCCAGCAGCTCGCGCCGCTCGCGTTCGTTCGGCACTTTGTGCGCGATGCGCGGCGACATCTCCTTGACCCACGGCCACACGTCGGCGCGGTTGGCGTAGTCGACCGGCACGGGCGCGTCGGCGATGTCCTTGGCCAGTCCGACGACCACCGAATGCGCCAGCTGCTCCTCGACCTGCGCGCCGGCGCTGGGCCGGCAGCGGCGCGAGCGCGGCCGCGGCCAGCAGCGCCGGCAGGCAGCAGCGGCAAAGTGTCGACAGGCGTGTCATCGATGGCTCGTGGTTCGTCTTCTCGTGCGTGCGGCGATCGTTCAGGCCAGGCGGTCGCGGAGGAACGCCGCGATGTCCGCCACCGGCACCGGCGTCGCCGCCGTCTCGCGGCGCCCCTGGTATTCGACCTTGCCCTCCTTCAGCCCGCGATCGCCGATCGTGATGCGATGCGGAATGCCGATCAGCTCGAGATCAGCAAACATCACGCCAGGACGCTCGCCGCGGTCGTCCAGCAGCACTTCCACGCCCGCGGCCTCGAGTTCGTCGTGCAGCTTGTCGGCCAGCGCCTTGACGCCTTCGCTGCGATCGTAGCCGATGGGGGCGATGGCCACGGCGAACGGCGCCAGCGGCAGCGGGCCAGATGATGCCCCTTTCGTCGTGATTCTGCTCGATGGCGGCCGCCACGACGCGGGTGCAGCCGATGCCGTAGCAGCCCATTTCCATGACCTTCGCTTGACCCTCGGCGTCGAGAAAAGTTGCACCGAGCGCCTGCGAGTACAGGTGGCCCAGCGCGAACACATGGCCGACCTCGATGCCGCGCAGGATGTCCAGCGTGCCCTTGCCGTCCGGCGAGGGGTCGCCCTTGACGACGTTGCGGATGTCGGCGACGGCGTCCGGTTCGCGGCAGTCGCGCCCGAAGTTCACGCCGCGCAGGTGGTAGTCGGCTTCGTTCGCGCCGCAGATGAAATCGGCCATCACGGCGACCGAGCGGTCGACGATCAGCGGCATTTCCTTCGGGATGCCGACCGGGCCCAGGTAGCCGGGCTTGCAGCCGGTGGCCTCGATGATCTCGGCTTCCGACGCGAAGCGCCAGCCGTCCATGCCCGGCAGCTTGCCGATCTTGACTTCGTTGCCCATGTGATCGCCGCGCAGCAGCAGCATGTGCACGCGGCCGTCGGCCCACAGCATCAGGCATTTCACCGTGCGCGCGAGCGGCAGCTGCAGCAGTTCCGCGACTTCCTCGCAGGTCGACTTGCCCGGCGTGGGCACGCGGGTCCATCGCTTCGGCGGGCGCGGGACGCGAAGGCGCGGGCGCCAGCGCCTCGGCCTTCTCGACGTTGGCCGCGTAGTCCGAGCCGGTGCTGTACGCGATGGCGTCCTCGCCGGAATCGGCCAGCACCTGGAATTCGCACGACAGCGCGCCGCCGATCGCGCCGGAATCGGCGTCGACGGCGCGGAACTGCAAGTCCCATCCGCGTGAAGATGCGCGCGTAGGCGTCGTACATGATCCGGTACGAGCGCAGCATGCCGGCCTCGTCGGCGTCGAACGAGTACGCATCCTTCATCACGAATTCGCGCGCGCGCATCACGCCGAAGCGCGGCCGGATCTCGTCGCGGAACTTGGTCTGGATCTGGTAGAAGTTGACCGGCAGCTGCTTGTAGCTGCGGATCTCGCGGCGCACGATGTCGGTGATCACTTCCTCGTGCGTCGGCCCGACGATGAAGTCGCGCTCGTGGCGGTCCTTGAGGCGCAGCATGTTGCGGCCCCATCTTTTCCCAGCGACCGCGTTTCCTGCCACAGTTCGGCGGGCTGGATCACCGGCATCACGAGTTCCAGCGCGCCGGCGCGATTCATTTCCTCGCGGACGATGGCCTCGACCTTGCGCAGCGTGATGAGGCCGAGCGGCATCCACGTGTAGAGGCCGCTGCCGAGCTTCTTGATGAGGCCGGCGCGCAGCATGAGCTTCTGGCTGGCGATGTCCGCTTCGGCGGGCGCTTCCTTCAGCGTCGAGACGTAGAACTTCGAAATGCGCATGGTGCTGTTTTTGTTGGGAAAAATGGCATTGTACCTGATCGGGCCGTGGCCATCCGAACGGCATCGGCGAACCGAGCCTTTCTGGCAGCGCGGCGCCGATTGGCACGATGGCGAACGCGCCTCCCGCGACGGAGTTGCAGGCGGCGAATCCGGTTGCTGAACTTGCGCGGAAGATATTGCGCGACGACGTCGCGCAACGCAGCCGGAGGCCCTAGCGAACGACGAGGACCGGCAGCTTGCTGTGCGTCAGGACCTTCTGCGTCTCGCTGCCCAGCAACATCGCGGACAGCCCGCTGCGGCCATGCGAAGCCATCACGATCGCGTCGCACTTGATTTCTTGGCGGCCTTGAGTATCGCCTCCCACGGCGCCGCGGCGATCATGTGCATGCGCGAGCATTCGACGCCCGCCGCGCTGGCCTTCGTCGTCGCGCGGTCCAGGACCTGCTCCGCTTCCTTGCCCGCCAGCTGCGTGTATTCCTTCTTCGAAATCGGCTCGTACACGACGCCGTCCGCGTACGCGGGCAGCGGGTAGTCGGGCGACGCGTAGAAGAAACTGATCTTCGCATTCAGCCCTTGCGCGAGCGCGACGGCGTGCGTCACCGCCTTGTCGGAAAGCTTCGAGCCATCGGTGGGCACCAGCAGGTGAGCATACATCGCGAACTCCCGATCGGACGGACAAATCGGATCGTACACCGTGGCCGCAATTGCGTCTTGACCCACGTCAACGGCGCGTCCGGACCTTGCGCCAGATCAACATCGCACGCCATCCGCCTTGACCCAGTGCCGGGCCCAACCTAGAGTTGGGCGCATGCTGGCGCAATCCCTTCCCGCCATCGCGACGAGCCCCGCCGGGCGAGCCCCGTGTCGAAGCGCACGCCGACAGCGGACACTGCTTTCACTGCGGCGCGCCCAATCCGTCGAATCGACTGTGGCGAGAGGAAGTCGACGGCGTGCCGCGCAATTTCTGCTGCGCAGGTTGCCTGGCCGTCGCGCAGACCATCACTGCCGCAGGACTCGCCGACTTCTATTCCAGCCGCACGGCCGACGCAGTGCGCCTGGCTGCGGCCGCCGTCGACGAGTGGACGCGCTGGGACGAGTCCGCGGCCGCGGCGGGGCTCGTGCACGCGACCGGCCCGGATCGCGTCGAGGCAGCGCTGCTGCTCGAGGGCCTGACCTGCGGAGCGTGCGTGTGGCTGCTCGAGTCATGGCTCGCCCGGCAGCCGGGTGTGGCGGAAGTGCGCGTCAACTTCGCCAATCGGCGTGCGGTCGTCGCGTGGGATCCAGCCGCGACCCGGCTGTCGCAAGTGCTGCGCGCCGTGTCCGCGATCGGATTTTCCGCGCATCCCTACGACCCCGCCTTGAGCGAGGCGTTGGCGCGTCGCGAACGGCGGGCGTTGTTGCTGCGGGTGGCGGTGGCGATGCTGGCGATGATGCAGGTGATGATGTTCGCGCTGCCGGCCTACGTATCGAGCGAAGGCGTGGCTCCGGAACAGCAGCGCCTGCTGGAATGGGCGAGCTTCGTGCTGACGCTGCCGGCGCTCGTGTATTCGGCCGCGCCGTTCTTCCGCGGCGCCTGGCGTGATATCGCGCAGGCGCGCCTCGGCATGGACGTGCCTGTCGCGCTTGGCATAGGCGCGGCGTTCCTGGCCAGCGCCTGGGCGACGTTCACCGGCTCCGGCGCCGTGTACTACGATTCCGTGACGATGTTCATCGCGCTGCTGCTGTTGGCGCGCTACGGCGAACTCGTCGCCAGGCAGAAGGCCGGCGCCGCGATCGAGCTTGTCGCGCGGCAGCGGCCGGCGATTGCCGAGCGCCTGCGTGGCTGGCCCGGCGACACGTCTCCCGAAACGGTTGCGGCCGCGCAGCTGGTTGCCGGGGACGTCGTGCTCGTCCGCCCGGGCGCGGTCGTGCCGGCCGATGGCGAGATCATCGAGGGCCGCTCCCATGTCGAGGAAGCGATGCTGACGGGCGAAAGCCTGCCGCATTTGCGCGCTCCGGGAAACCGCGTGCTGGCAGGCTCGGTAAACCGCGACAGCTCCGCTGGTCGTGCGTGTACAGGCGGCAGGGGAGGCGACGCGCCTTGCGTCGGTGCTGCGCCTGGTCGAGCGCGCGGCGAGCGAACGTCCCGGCGTCGCGCGGGTTGCCGATCGCGCCGCCGCATGGTTCGTCGGCGCCTTGCTGCTGCTTGCGCTGGGCACGGCGCTGGTCTGGTGGCAGTTGGATCCGGAGCGCGCGCTGCCCGTTACGGTGGCGCTGCTCGTCGTGTCCTGTCCGTGCGCACTGTCGCTGGCGACCCCGGCGGCGTTGGCGGCGGCAGCGGGATCGCTGGCGCGCGCAGGCGTCGTGCTGGCGCGAAGCAATGCGCTCGAATCACTGGCGCGGGTGACGCACGTCGTTCTCGACAAGACCGGGACATTGACCGAAGGCTGCGTCCGGCTGGCGACGTGCGAGACGACGGGCGGGACGTCGCGCGCGCAGGCGATTGCGCTCGCCGCGGCCTTGGATGCGCGATCGGAGCATCCTCTGGCGCGCGCGCTGCAGGATGCCGCCGCGGAAGCCGCGTCGACGCCGGCGCCGGTGGTCGGCGAGTTTCGGCAAACGGCAGGCGAAGGCGTGGAAGGCAGCGTCGGTGGAGTGCGCGTCCGCGTCGGCCGACCTGAATTTGTCGCGGCGCTGGCCGGTCCCATGCCTGCAACTCTGCGGGACCTCGCCGACGACGCAGGCCATCGCGGCGCGCTGGCGGCGCTCGGCGACGAAAATGGCTGGCGCGCGATGTTCACCTTCGCCGATGCGCTGCGTCCAGGCGCGGCGCGCCTCATCGAGGAACTGCGCGACCTCGGCATCGCGCCCGTCATGCTTTCCGGCGATCGCCGGGCGAGCGTGGATGCCGTCGCGCGGTCGCTCGGACTTGACGATGCGCGCGGCGATCTCACGCCGGACGCCAAGCGCGCCGCGATAAGCCAGCTGCAGGCGAAGGGCGCGGTGGTCGCGATGATCGGCGACGGAATCAACGACGCGCCGGCGCTGGCGCAGGCGCAGGTGTCGATCAGCCTCGGCTCGGCGACACCGCTGGCGCAGCACACCGCCGATGTGGTGATTCTTTCCGACCGCGTCGAACGCGCGGCGACGGCGTTGCGCGAGGCGCGGCGCACGCTGTCCGTGATCCGGCAGAACCTTGCGTGGGCAGCGGCCTACAACGCCATCGCCATCCCCGCGGCCGCGTTCGGCTTCGTGACGCCCGTGGTCGCCGCCGTGGGCATGTCGCTGTCGTCGCTGGTGGTCGTCGCCAACGCGCTTCGCCTGACAAGGCTGCCCGCTCGCGACTCCGGACGTGGCACCGAGGCGACGCCGTCCGTGCCGGCGCGGGCATAGCGGACCGACGTCATGGAAATCCTGATGCTGCTGATCCCGATGTCGGTCGTTCTGGTGCTCGTCATCGGCGCGGTGTTCTGGTGGAGCGTGCACAGCGGCCAGTTCGACGACCTCGAAGGCCCCGCGCACCGCATCCTGGCGGACGACGACGGCGCGCGGCGGCGACGAAGCTTCGCCAGACAACGACTAGTTTGACGGGGGTCAAACCAATGCCGGGGGCGGAAACGTAGTATTGCGGGTCTTTTGGCTCAAAATCTGGACTCAACGGCGCGTGAAATCTGCCGCGCGCTACCGGGAGGCGTCTCAGGATGGCAATCGCGAAAGCAGCGGAAACGTTCAACTACAAGGTCGTGCGCCAGTTCGCGCTGGTGACCGTGCTCTGGGGCATCGTGGGCATGCTGGTCGGCGTGATCATCGCCGCGCAGCTCCTGTGGCCGCAGCTCAACTTCGACATCCCGTGGCTGTCCTACGGCCGGCTGCGGCCGCTGCACACCAATGCCGTCATCTTCGCCTTCGGCGGCAGCGCGCTGTTCGCGTCGTCGTACTACTGCGTGCAGCGCACGTGCCAGGCGCGGCTTTTTTCCGACGCGCTCGCGGCGTTCACGTTCTGGGGCTGGAACGTCGTCATCGTGCTGGCCGCGATCACGCTGCCGCTCGGCATCACCTCCGGCAAGGAGTACGCGGAACTCGAATGGCCGATCGACATCCTGATCACGCTGGTCTGGGTCGCCTACGCGGTCGTGTTCTTCGGCACGCTGGCCAAGCGCAAGACGCCGCACATCTACGTGGCCAACTGGTTCTTCGGCGCGTTCATCCTGACCATCGCCCTGCTGCACGTCGTCAACAGTGCCGAGCTGCCGGTCTCGTTCCTGGGCTGGAAGTCCTACTCGGCCTATGCCGGCGCGCAGGACGCCATGGTGCAGTGGTGGTACGGCCACAACGCCGTCGGCTTCTTCCTGACCGCGGGCTTCCTCGGCATGATGTATTACTTCGTGCCCAAGCAGGCGGGCCGCCCGATCTACTCGTACCGCCTGTCGGTCGTCCACTTCTGGGCGCTGATCTTCACGTACATGTGGGCGGGACCGCACCACCTTCACTACACGGCGCTGCCGGACTGGACGCAGTCCCTCGGCATGGTGTTCTCGCTGATCCTGCTGGCGCCGTCGTGGGGCGGCATGATCAACGGCATCATGACGCTGTCCGGCGCCTGGCATAAGCTGCGCGAGGACCCGATCCTCAAGTTCCTCATCGTGTCGCTGTCGTTCTACGGCATGAGCACGTTCGAGGGACCGATGATGTCGATCAAGACGGTCAACGCGCTTTCGCACTACACCGACT
The DNA here is from genome assembly GCA_963834045.1 of uncultured beta proteobacterium. Taxonomy (GTDB): domain Bacteria; phylum Pseudomonadota; class Gammaproteobacteria; order Burkholderiales; family Casimicrobiaceae; genus VBCG01. The sequence continues at coordinate 385,508 of CAWIAK010000018.1, forward strand.
GGACGATCGGCCACGTGCACTCCGGCGCGCTGGGCTGGGTCGCGTTCATTTCCATCGGCTCGATGTATTACCTGATCCCGCGCATGTTCGGCAAGGTCGAGATGTGGTCGGTGCGCCTCATCACCGCGCACTTCTGGATCGCCACGATCGGCGTCGTCCTCTACATCGCCGCGATGTGGATCGCCGGCGTCATGCAGGGCCTCATGTGGCGCGCGACCAACGCCGACGGCACGCTGACCTACGCGTTCGTCGAGAGCGTGAAGTCCACGTATCCGTTCTATGCGATCCGGCTGCTGGGCGGCGTCATGTTCCTCTCCGGCATGCTGATCATGGCGTACAACACGGTGCGCACGATGGCCGGCAGCAAGCCGTTCGACGCACCCATTCCGACCGGCGTGCCGGCACACGCGTAGGACACGACGATGAAACTCAACCAGGAACATATCGAAACGCATGTGCCGTGGCTCATCATCCTCGTGCTGCTCGTCGTCAGCGTGGGCGGGCTCGTCGAGATCGTGCCGCTGTTCTTCCAGGGTTCGCTGACCCAGCCGGTCGCGGGATTGAAGCCGTATCCGCCGCTGGCGCTTACCGGCCGCGACATCTACGTGCGTGAAGGCTGCTACAACTGCCATTCGCAGATGATCCGGCCGTTCCGCGCGGAGACGGAACGCTACGGGCCCTATTCGGTCGCCGGCGAATTCGTCTACGACCATCCGTTCCAGTGGGGCAGCAAGCGCACCGGTCCCGATCTGGCGCGCGTGGGCGCGAAGTATTCCGACGACTGGCATCGCGTGCATCTCAACAATCCGCGCGACGTCGTCCCCGAATCGAACATGCCGGGCTATCCGTGGCTGGCCAAGACGCCCGCGGATGCCGACGGCGTGCAGGCCAAGATGAAGACGCTGCGCACGCTGGGGCTGCCGTACACGGACGAGGAGATCGCCAAGGCTCCGGCGGAGTTGAAGGACAAGACCGAGCAGGACGCGCTGGTCGCGTACCTGCAGGGCATGGGCGTGCTCATGCGGAACGCGAGGTAGCCATGGAGACGCAGACCGTTCTCCACATCATCATGACGCTGGTCGCCTTCATCACGTTCGTGGGCATCGTGGTGTGGGCTTACAGCAGGAAGCGCAAGAACGCGTTCGAAGCGGCCGCCAACGCGCCGTTTGCGCTGCCGGATGACGCGCGAAGGACCGGAATCGAATGCAGCGACCGCGCGCGGAGGGCGGGTGTCATGAGCGACTTCACATCGGGTTTCTGGAATATCTACGTCATCGTGCTGGTGGTCGTCTCGATCGCGGCCTGCGCATGGCTGTTGTGGGCAACCGGCCGGGTCAAGGTCAGCGCGCCCAAGGGCGCCGCCGCGAAGTCCGAGCGGCACGTCGAAGGTGGATGTGACGGGCCACGTCTGGGACGACGACCTGCAGGAGTACAACAACCCACTGCCGAAGTGGTGGTCGAACCTGTTCTGGCTGACGATCGTGTTCGGCATCGTGTACCTGGTGCTGTATCCGGGCCTCGGCACGTTCCCGGGCGTGCTCGGCTGGTCGTCCTCCGGCGCGTACAAGGCGGAAACGACGGATTTCGACGCCAGGGTGCAGCCGCTGTACGACAAGTACACGGCGATGGAAATTCCGCAGATCGCCGCGGATCCGGCGGCGCGGCAGACCGGCGAGCGCCTGTTCCTCACCTACTGTTCGGCCTGCCACGGTTCGGACGCCGGCGGCGGCAAGGGCTTTCCCAATTTGCGCGACCACGACTGGCTGTATGGCGGCGAGCCGGCGAACATCGTGACGACGATCACCGGCGGACGCATGGGCGTCATGCCCGGCTTCGGCCCGATACTCGGCGACGAAGGCGTTCGCGACGCGGCGGCCTACGTGCGCTCGCTGTCCGGACTTCCGCACGACTCGCTGAAGGCGCAGCTCGGCAAGCCGATATTCGCTGCCAACTGCGCGGCATGCCATGGCGCGGACGGCAAGGGCAACCAGGCGATCGGCGCGCCGAACCTGACCGACAACATCTGGCTGTACGGAAGCTCCGAGACCACCATAACCGAAGGCATTACCCAGGGCCGCCACCTCAACATCACGAACGGCCACCTGCCGATGCCGTCGTTCGGCCCGGTGCTGGGACCCGCCAAGATCAAGGTGCTCGCCGCGTACGTGTGGGGCCTGTCGAATACGCCGGTCGTGACGAAGTGATCGCCTGAGGGACTGCGGCGCGGCCGTCACGGCCGCGCCGCATTTTCCATTCCGGCGCGCGATAATGCACTCCATGCCTTTGCGCGCCTTTGCCCGCGTGCCCCACCCTATCGACCGCCACGAGTGAATACGACGGACCTCAAGCCGATTCCGATCCAGCCGATCCCGGGCGTTCCCGGGCTCGGACGCCGACGACGAAATCGGCCTCTACGAGATCCGCAAGAAGATCTATCCGCGCTCGGTCACCGGAACGTTCGCCAACTGGCGCGTCGCACTGGTGATCGGGACGCAGGTGATCTTCTACGGCCTGCCGTGGCTGTACTGGAACGATCGCCAGGCGGTGCTGTTCGATCTCACAGCGCGCAAGTTCTACATCTTCGGCATCGTGTTCTGGCCGCAGGACGTCATCTACCTGACCGTCCTGCTGATCCTGTCGGCGCTCTCGTTGTTCCTGTTCACCGCCGTGGCCGGCCGGCTGTGGTGCGGCTACGCGTGCCCGCAGACGGTGTACACGGAAATCTTCCTGTGGATCGAGCGCAAGATCGAAGGCGAGCGGCAGGCGCGCATGCGCCTCGATGCGGCGCCGGCATCGCTCGAAAAATTCGTGAAGAAGGCGCTGAAGCACACGGCGTGGATCGCGCTTTCCGTCTGGACCGGCTACACGTTCGTCGGCTACTTCACGCCGATCCGCGACCTGGGCATCCGCGCGATCCTGTGGGACCTGGGCGGATGGGAGGCGTTCTGGATCGTGTTCTACGCGCTGGCCACCTACGGCAACGCGGGGTGGATGCGGGAGCAGGTGTGCAAGTACATGTGCCCGTACGCGCGATTCCAGTCGGTGATGTTCGACCGCGACACGCTGGTCATCGCGTACGACCGCGAGCGCGGCGATCCGCGCGGATCGCGCAGCAAGAAGATCGACGCCAAGGCCGCCGGACTGGGGGACTGCATCGACTGCAGCATCTGCGTGCAGGTGTGCCCGACCGGCATCGACATCCGCAAGGGACTGCAGTACGAATGCATCGGCTGCGCGGCCTGCATCGACGGCTGCGACCAGGTGATGGACAAGATGGGCTATCCGCGCGGCCTCATCCGCTACGCGTCGGAAAACGCACTGCAGCAGCACGCGACCGGGAGCGCCATGCTGCGGCGGATATTCAGGCCGCGCACGCTGCTCTACACGGCCATTCTGCTGGCCGTCGCCACGGCAGGTGGCGTGTCGCTGTATCTGCGCAACCCGCTCAAGATGGACGTCATCCGCGACCGTGGCGCGCTGGCGCGCGAAGCGAGTCCCGGCGTGATCGAAAACGTGTACAAGATCCAGATCATGAACACCGACGAGAAGGCGCGCACGTTCCGCTTGTCCGCCGAAGGGCTGCCCGGGCTTGCCGTCGCCGGCCTGCCGCAGACGCTCGATGTCGACGCCGCAGCGACGCGCCTGCTGCCGATGCGCCTGCAGGTGCCGGCCGATGCGGCCAAGCCCGGTACGCACCGGATCGAGCTGGTGCTCGAGGCGGTCGACGACAGCTCGATTTCGCGGCGCGAGAAATCGACATTCATCATGCCCAATCCGTGAGACATTGACATGACTTCATCGAGCAGCGCCGCCATGCCTCCTCACCCGTCGCCGCGAACGCCTGCGCCTCCCTGGTATCGACAGCGATGGCCGTGGCTGCTGATGGCCGGTCCCGCCATCGTCGTCGCCGCGAGCATGGTCACGCTATGGCTGGCCGCGACGACGGACGACGCCATCGTCGCCGACGATTACTACAAGCGCGGACTGTCGATCAACGAGCGGCTGCAGCGGGTGGAGCGCGCGTCGGCACTGGGAATGAACGCCGTGGTCGACATCGCGGCCGATGGCCGCGTGCGCGTCGCGCTTTCGTCATCGTCGCAGGCGCCGGAAGCGCACCCTGCGGTTGTCGTGCTTGGCGTCGCGCACGCCACGCGCGGCGGGTTGGATCGCCGCGCCGAACTCGTGCTCGGGCCGGAAGGTGCCTACGAGGGGAGCATCGAACCCGTCGGTCCCGGGCGCTGGCTGGTCAGCCTGGAAACGCAATCATGGCGATTGCCCGCCGTCGCGATCGCCGGCGACGTGCGGACGCTCACGTTGCGCGCGGCGAAACCGCCGAAGGGCCAGTAGATGGCCGCCGGGAGGGACAGCGCGATGAGCAGCGGCACCGGATTGCTGGCACGCCGGCTGATGTGGGTGATCTGGCCCGCATTCCTGGTCGCGGCCGTGGCCGAGCTCGTCTTCTTCTCGATCTTCGACCCGTTCGAGCTGCATTTCTTCGGCGCGCCACTGGACATGTCGCGCCAGGCCATCTACACGATGGGTTTTTTCGGGTTCTGGGCGCTGGGAATCGCGTCGTCGGCGCTCACCGTTTTTCTCGAGGGCGGGACGGCGCAACCCGCGGACTCGGCCGACGTTTCAGGGGGCGGCCGCGGCTAACACTGCCCGACCAGCTGCTTCAAGACCGGCATGTCGATGATCTTGATCGAACGACCCGCCACCATCACGAGTCCTTCCTCCTGGAATTTCGAGAACAGGCGGCTGACGGTCTCGAGCTTGAGGCCCAGGTAGCTGCCGATTTCCTCGCGCGTCATGCGCAGCACGAATTCGGTCGACGAATAGCCGCGCGCCTTGTAGCGCTCGGAAAGGTTGAGCAGGAAAGCGGCAAGGCGCTCCTCCGCGCGCATGCTCCCGAGGAGCAGCATCACGCGATGGTCGCGCTCGATTTCGCGCGACATGAATTTGTGCAGGTTGTGCTGCAGCGCGGGTACGTGGCGCGCCAACTCCTCGATGCGCGTGAACGGCATCACGCACAATTCGGAGTCCTCGAGCGCGATGGCTTCGCAGCCGTGGCGGTCGTCGCCCATGCCGTCGAGGCCAAGCAGGTCCCCGGCCATGTGGTACCCGGCCACCTGTTCGCGGCCGTCGTCGGAAAGGACCGTGGTCTTGAGGGAGCCCAGCTTGACCGCATACAACGCCGTGAACGGCGCGCCGTTATGGAACAGCGCATCGCCTTTCTTGAGCTTCGTCCGGTTGCCGAGCAGCCCTTCCAGCTCGTCGATGTCGGTATCCGACAGTCCGACCGGAAGGCACAATGTGCGCATGCTGCACGTGGCGCAATGCGAACGCAGGCTGTCGATGGACACGACCTTCAGGGACGGGGGAAACACGCTTCGAGGTGCAGGATTGGTCATGGATCGGCCAGGAGGGTACCGGTTCCGGTACGGGAGCGTCGGGGCGAACGAATTCCGGTGCAGTCTAATGCCTGCGCCGTCCGAATGCACGGGTGATCGATACCAATGCCCCCGCGGAGTTAAGGGGCATCTTACTCTACAACCGCCAGTAGTTCGCAGGCGGGGCCCGTGCCTCAATCCGCGCTGATCGGCGCGTTCCTGGCCGGGCTGCTCGGCGGCCTGCACTGTTTCGCCATGTGCGGAGGCTGGATTGCGGTCGCCGCCCGGCCCGCGGGAGCGGTTCCGTTGCTGCCCTGGTGGCGGCTCCGGGCGGGACAGGGCGCCACGCATGCCGGGCGCCTGACAACGTACGTGCTGCTGGGCGCGGCGCTCGGCGCCGCCGGGGGCGCGGCCTTCGCGGTGGCCGTCGCGCCCATTCAACGCGTCCTGTATGTCGCGGCCAACGCGATGCTGCTGCTGCTCGCGCTGTCGCTCGTCGTGCGCGGTGGCGCCTTCGCCGGATTCGAACGCGCCGGACTCGCGGTCTTTCGCAACCTGATGCCGCTGGTGACGCGGCTGGCACCGCATGGCGGAGCGGCGTCGCGCTATGCGCTCGGCGTCGTATGGGGATTCACGCCATGCGCGCTCGTCTACGGGGTGCTGCCGGTGGCGCTGCTCGCCGGCAATGCCGTCAATGGCGCGTTGGTGATGCTGGCCTTCGGACTGGGGACGTTGCCCAACCTGCTGGCGGCGGGGTGGACGCTGGCACGGTCGCGGCGCTGGTTCGCCGATTCGCGCTATCGTTATGGCGCAGCCATCGCCATTGCGGCATTCGCCTTGCTGGGGCTGTATCGCGCGTGGTTCCTCCCGGAGGCGCTTGGGCACGGACCGTTCTGCCTGGTCCCATAGAGGAGTTCGATGCATCGCGCATGCGAGAATGCCTGTCCTGAAAACACCCGCGACAACGCAGCCCATGCCGGAAATCAGCGATCCCCGCACGTTCCCGGATTCCCGCGCGGCGTCGGCTGAGCCAGCGCGGTTGCATGGACTTGCCGCGCAAAGCCAGGCCGCCGAAACGAGCCAGCACGCGGCGGCGTTCGACGCGGAAATTCGCCATGCGTTGAGTTCGTTGCTGGCGCCCGACGCATGGGGAGCGGCTCGCGGCGGTGTTCGCGCACCGCGCCGACAGCGGCGATTTACCGCCACCTGTGGCGCCTGCTGGCGCAATCCGCACCGCGCATCGGCTGCGGGCAGCCGCCTGAAGGTCACGGTCTTCGCGCTGCCCGTGGTCATCGTCGCCGGTCTCGACGCCGGCGCCGATGTCGCGCGCGACGTTGCCTTGCGTCCTCGACGACACCGCGGCGTTGGCGGAAATACTGCGTGAGCATGGCGCGCTGGCGGGAAACCAGTCGTTCGCGCTGGCCAATGCCCTCGTCGCGACAGGCGCAATCGATCTCGCCGCAATTGCCGGACCTGCTGGCGTGGTCGGCATCGCCCGACTCGGCGCGAAGCGCCGCGGGCGCTCGAGCCCGCGCCCATCGTCCTGGCCGGCGGACCGGAGACGGTGCATCTGCGGTTTCTGGTGGGCAGCGCGCTGGCGGCGCCGGACGCCGACCTGCTGCGCGGCACGGGCGTCGGCAAGTGGGGAATGCCGCTCGCGCAGGCACTGGGCCGGCAATTGGCGGGAACGGGATCACCGTGCTGGCGCTCCCGCGCGCGCCGCAACCGCTGCTGCAGGCGGTGCGGCAGGGTCGCGCCGCGCAACGCGAAGTCGGCGCACAGCTATTCGCCGCCAATGCCATCCGCAGGCTGCGCGCGGCAGTCGGCGAACCGACGGCGGTGATCAGTGCCCATCGCTGCCCGGGCGCCGTCAATGGCGGCGAAGTGCGGCTGTCGCTGTCATCGCCTTTCGATCCGCGCGAGGCGGAGGGCTTTCGCTGCCCGCTCTATCCGACCGAGACCGTCGACGAAGTGGTGGCCATGCTGACGGACTTCCTGGCGCGAATGCCGCGTCGCGGACGTGCGCGTGGTTCCGGGCGTGCATGGCGACCGGGATCCGGCGACCGGGCTGACGCTGCTGTTCAAAGGCGACGCCGCGCCCGCGCTGCCGGTCGCGATGCATTGACCGGCGCGTTGGGCAGTCAGTCGGCGAGCGCGACAGGCGGAAGCTGCGTCGCCGCGTCGCGACGCTTGATGTGGCCGGCGCCGCTGATGCTCTCCTTCACCACGGGGTCGCCGATGTATTCGACCGTCCCGGCGCCGGAGATGTCGGCAGAGAGCTTCTTGCGCGCGTTGACCATGACCTTGCCGGCACCACTGACATCCACCGTGGCGTTGTCGCTGACCAGCTTTCCGGCCTGGTAATTGGCCGCGCCGGAAACCGAAATGTTCTGGTCGGTGACCTGCCCGGCGAGTTCGGCCTTCAGCGCGCCGGACGCGTCTATGGAGAGCGTGGTCGCCCGGAGGTCGTCGATCAGTATCGTGGTGCCGCCGGAGCCGTCGATGCTCAACGCCGGGACCCGAATTTCCCGCGCCTGGATCCGGACGCCGCCCGCCACGTCGATGCTCTCCAGATCCTTGAAGTTGATGGTGAGCTGTAGTCGCGCCGCCCGGACCGCGGCCGAACACGTTGCCCCACCAGCGCCCGCCGTCCTCGGACTTGATGAAAAGCGTCTCCTTCTGCACCTTGATCTTGACCTTGGCATCGGCGTGCTGGGGCACGCTGGCGACCAGCGGCCCATTCGTGCCCTGGACCAGGATGATGTTGGCCACGCCGGATACCTCGATGCGCTTGAACGGCGCAAGCGGGGTCGTCTCGGTCTGGACTTCGTCCCGCTTTTCGGGCGTTTGAGCCAGCGCGATGCCGGTGAGGCAGGCGGCGATGACCACGGACAGCAGGATGACGAGGGGCAGGGACAGGCGGCGCATGGCGATCTCGGGTGTCGGGTTGACCGAAGGTTAGATGCGTCAAACCCGTTGCGCGGATTCGCTAGCGCGGCGGAGACGCCGGTGCCAGTTGCGCCAGATAGCGGCGGGCGTTGGCGACGTAGCCGGCGGCAATGGCCCGGAGGCCCGCGACCTCCTCGTCCGTCAGCGTGCGCACGACCTTGCCCGGCGTCCCCATGCACCAGCGAGCGGTCCGGAATCACTTTGCCTTCGGGAATCAGCGCGCAGGCGCCGATCAGGCATTCGCGCCCGACGACGGCGTGATTGAGGACGACCGCCTTGATGCCGACGAGCGACCCTTCGCCGATCGTGCACCCGTGCAGCATGACCTGGTGCCCGACCGTGACATGGGGCCCGAGCGTGAGCGGGACGCCATCGTCGGTGTGCAGCACCGAGCCATCCTGGACGTTGGAGCCCGCGCCGATGACGATCGGATCGTTGTCGCCCCGGATCACCGTCTTGAACCAGACCGACGCTTCATGCTCGAGCACGACACGGCCGATGAGCGTCGCGTCGGGCGCCACGTAGTGGTTCGAGCCGCGAAATTCGACGCGGTGTTCTCCCAGCGTGTAGAGCATAGGTGTCCTTTGACGGCTATGATATCGTGATTTTTCCGCAGTCTCATTCCACGAAAGCCGAATCATGAGCTTCGACCGCGTGCCGGCCGGCAAGGACGTTCCCAACGACTGCAACGTCGTGATCGAAATACCGATGCGGGCCGACCCGATCAAGTACGAAGTGGACAAGGAGACTGGCGCGGTGTTCGTCGACCGTTTCATGTCCACGGCCATGCACTACCCGACCAACTACGGCTACATCCCGCACACGCTGTCCGACGACGGCGACCCGTGCGACGTGCTGGTGCTGTCGCCGGTGCCGCTCATCACCGGCGTCGTGGTGCGCTGCCGGCCGATCGGCATGCTGAAGCTGGACGACGAGGCGGGCGGCGACGCCAAGATCCTCGCGGTGCCCATCGACAAGTTGTCGTCGCTTTACCGCAACGTGCAGTCGCCGCGCGACCTGCCGGAGATCACGACGCGCCAGATCGCGCACTTCTTCGAGCACTACAAGGATCTCGAGCCGGGCAAGTGGGTGCGCGTCGGCATCTGGGTCGACGCCGTCGAGGCCAAGCAGGAGATCATCGACGGCGTGGCGCGCTACAAGGCGTCCCTCAAGCCCAAGAAGCCGCGATAACGCCGTGGCCGCAGGCTGGACTCGACGTGCCGTTCAGGGTGACCCGGGGCGCCGATGAAATCGACACATCGCGCGACCGCCTGGACGTGGCGGCCATCCACGCCTTCCTGACCGACAGCTACTGGTCGCCGGGCATTCCGCGCGCGACCGTCGAGCGCGCCATCGAAGGCTCCCTCAATTTCGGGTTGTACCGCGAAATGCATGGAAAGAGCGCGCAGATCGGTTTCGCGCGCGTGGTCACCGACGGCGCCACGTTCGCCTACGTTGCCGACGTCTTCGTGCTGCCGGACTTCCGCGGCGCGGGCCTCGCCGCCTGGCTCGTCACCACCGCGCTGACGCACCCGGCGCTGCGGGGCCTGCGCCGCGTGCTGCTGGCGACGAAGGACGCGCACGCCGTCTACGCGCGCTGCGGCTTCGTGCCGCTGGCGCGGCCGGAACGCTTCATGGAAATCAACCACCCCGACATCTATCGCGCCGGAAGTGGCTGATCCGGCGCCGTCCCGCCCGCAGGGAGCGGCGTTCTTCCCCGCGCTTTTCGTCCTGCTGTGGAGCACCGGGTTCATCGCGGCGAAATACGGCCTGCCGTACGCGCCGCCTTTCACGTTCCTGCTCTATCGTTTTGTGCTGGTCGCGCTGCTGATGCTGGCGGTCGCGCTGGCCACGCGCGCGCCGTGGCCGCGCACGCGGTCCGACTACCTTCATGTCGCGATCGCGGCGCTGCTGGTCCACGGCATCTATTTGGGCGGCGTGTTCCTGGCGCTCGACGGAGGCATGCCGGCCGGCACCAGCGCGATGCTGGTCGGATTGCAGCCGATTCTCACCGTATTTCTCGCCTTCCTGTGGTTGCACGAGCGGGTCGTGCCCAGGCAATGGGCGGGTTTGTTGCTGGGCCTGGCCGGCGTCTACCTGGTCATCCGGCACAAGGTGGATTTCGCCGGCGGGCACAACGGCCTGCTGCCTTCGGCGATCGCGCTGCTCGGCATCAGCGTCGGCACGCTGTACCAGAAGCGCCATGCGCAATCACGTCGACCTGCGCAGCGGCGCGGTGATCCAGTTCGCGACGTGCGCGCTCGTCTACGCGCCGTTGGCGCTGCTGCTCGACACGCGCGCGGTGCAATGGGTGCCGCCAGTTCGTGTTCGCGCTGGGCTGGTCGGTCGTCGTGCTGTCGGTGGGCGCCATCAGCCTGCTGTACTGGCTGTTGCGGCACGGCGCGGCGTCCGGCGTCGCGCGCCTCTTCTATCTGGTGCCGCCGGTGACGGCGGTCCAATCCTGGCTGTGGTTCGGCGAGACGCTCGATGCGCTGGCGCTTGCCGGCATGGTGATGATCGCGACCGGCGTGATGCTCGCGCGGCCGCGCGGCTAGGGCGGGTCCTGCCGGCGTGTATTGGTACTATGTCGGCGACACGAAGGAGACAAGGTGATGCGCTCGATTGCGGCGCCTCTGGCGGTCTTTCTGGTTTGCATGGCGGCCGGCGTCGGCCATGGTCAGACGGCGGACGCGCCGGCGGAGCCGGCCAAGCCGAAGATCTATGCGCTCATCGCCGCCATCGGCGAGGAGTTCACCACGGTGACCGAGTATAGAGCAGCAGGTGGGAACCCATATCGCTCCCTACCGCCGGACCACCGAAAAAGTCCCGGACAACCTCCTCAATCGCCTCGCCTTGCATGGCCTGGACAAGGCGATCGCGGCGATCGATCCTTCCAGTACCCGGATCTACATGTCGCTTCCCGCGGCGCAGGTCGACCGCGTGACGCCAGCAAAGCGCGACAGCGCCGCGATAGGTGCGGTCACGGCGGAACTGGCGAAGATGCCGCAGCGACTCGACGTGGGACAGGATCGTGGTCGCAACACCCGCCTTCCGCGCGTTGGCGCGCGACGGCATGGCGAGCAAACTGCAGGGGTTCGGCATCTTCAATCAGCCCCAGTGCCAGGCAGGATGTCCGAACTGGCGAATGCCGGGCAGCGGTGTCGAGGCGGAACCGCTCGACGGCGTGGACGCCGTCGCGTCGGACAACACGACGTTCAAGGCCAAGACTTTTATCGCGCCGTATTCGTACATCAAGGTGTGGATCCTGGACCCGAAGACCCTCGAGATCCTCGACATGCAGCAGGGATTCGACAGTCAGAAACTCGCGGAACAGCGCCACAAGCCTGCAATGGACACGACCGAGTGGCAGAATTACCTTGCGGGTCGCGTCGTTTCGCTGATCGAGCTGTCGGTCGGCGAAGCCATTCTGCGTTCAGAGATCAATGCGCCGAAGGGCGTGGGAACCGTCGGGCCAATCAGGAGAATCGACCCGGACGAGATCCCGGCCCCACCGCCCGCCCTTCCGAAGTGAATCGGAGGGCCGGGCACCGCAAACGGAGATTCGACATGATTCCACGCGGTCTGCTGATCAAGTACATGACCCGTAAGCGCATGGCGCTTGCCGCATCGGCGTTGCTGATCATCGGTCTCGCCGGGTGCGCGTCGGACCTCGCGCCGAAGGCTAGCGTTCCGCGACCAACACTGCGCCGTACGTCGGCGTATTCACCGGTGAATTCGTGGACGGAAAGCCGCTTTACCGCCTTCCGGCCATTGAAATCGTGGGTTCGCGCAGCAGCGTCGGACCGGGCACCTGAAGCCGGGCTATGCGTCGCGCACGATGCGCGTGCCGGCGATGCGGTCGTGCAGGAACTGGCGGTCCGGGTCCACCAGCGGCCCACAGGAAATTGATTCCGGCGAGTCCAAGCGCGAGCGCACCCAACCCGCGCTCCCTCAAGAGCGCGTAGCCGAGGAGGGCCAGCAACGGTCCGATCCAGGCGGCGAGATAGCGCAGCAGCGCGGTCCTGGCTGCGGGTGGTCCGCCGTCGGCGTCCGCGATGCGCATCCGCCACGTCTTCATCGGCAGCGTGCGGCGCCCTCCCGTCCAGCACCACACGTAGTAGAGCGCGATGACCGAGAACAGGATGCAGAACAATGCGACGCGCGCCGGCACGGGAGGCACGGTCAAATGCGTGGCGGTCGCGGCCGTTCCCGGCGACACCAGCGGCAGCGTGACGAACCCGGTCATGAACGCCAGCGCGGTCGCCAGCAGCGCTTCGTACAGCGCGGCGCCAAGCCGTGGCAGCAATCCGGCGCGGCGAGTCCCGATCGGCGCCGCGGACGCCGATTCGGTCAAGGGCGGGTGCCTGACGGGGCGGGTGCCGATTGGCGGTGGCGGCGGAGGTGGCGGTGGCAGCGTCTTGGTGGCAGGCGCCGCCGTCGGCGGGGCGGCTTGCCGGCGCGGCCGGCTTGGCGGCGAGCTCGCGCTTGGTCTCAGGCGGCAGGCTCTGGTATTCCTGCCAGCGCTCGCGCACTTCCGCCTTCTTTTCGGGCGGCAATTGCTTGATGCGACTTGTACTGCTCCCGCGCAACCGCCCGCTCCTGCGGCGACAGCTTCGCCCAGGATTGCATTTGCTGATGGACGCGTTGCTGCTCGTCCGGGGCCATCGTGGGGTAGCGCTGGGCCAGGCCGCGCCATTTCTGCTTGTTCTGCGGCTGGAGCTTGTCCCACTCGGGCGCCAGCGGCGCCAGGACCTTCTGTTCCTGCGGGACTCAGTTGCGACCACGATGGCGATCGCATCGTGATCTGGCCGTGCGCGGTAATCGGGACAAACGCGGCGGAAACGGCGAGCGCCAGGGCGAACCCGAGCGTCGCCGTCACTTTTCGTCGCTTGTGAGCCAATTGCGGAATCCCTGGTCCAGATACGCGTCGATGGGCAGGTCCGAGGACAGGATCTGGGCGTCCAGTTCCACGAGGTCATTCACTTGCTGGTAGGCCTGCCATTGCTGGTATCCGAACGCCGCCGCCACGATGATGGCAATTCCGAGCCACAGCCGGACGCTGGTCAAGAGTCCCCTGCCGCCGCCCGTCCCCGATCCGCCGGACCCGGCAAAGGCATGCGCCAGCCGCGATTCGGACGCGCGGACGCCCGCAGGCTGGGCCAGGCGCTCCATCGCCGCCGCCCGCGCCTTTTGCAGGCGATAGACGGTCCCGGCCTTGAGCTCGGCGGCGCCGGCGTCGAGGTAACCCGTTAATTTTTTGGCGAAATTGTCGTCGTGGGAAGTCATAGGCCGAATCTAAAGACTTAGCCCCTTGGCCTTGAGCGTCACGGCCAGGGCATGGACGGCGCGGGAGCAGTGCGTCTTCACACTGCCTTCGGAACAACCCATTGCCGCGGCGGTTTCCGCCACGTCCATCTCCTCCCAGTAACGCAAAAGGAACGCTTCGCGTTGACGCGCAGGCAAGCGCGCAAGGGCCTGTTCGATCATCCCTACAATCTGACCTTGTTCGAACTGTTTCGCTGGATCGACGGTCGCGTTCGAGTCCGATTTTGCCGACAAAGTTTCCAGAATGTCGTAATCGTCGTCCTTTTCCTCACCTTTTCCGAACGCCGAGAGGAGCGTCGTCCACGTGTTGCGCACTTTCTGGCGCCGGAAATGGTCGTGGATGGTGTTCTGCAGGATGCGCTGGAACAGCATCGGCAGCTCGGCCGCAGGCTTGGCGGCGTATTTCTCGGTCAGCTTGAGCATCGCGTCCTGCACGATGTCCAGCGCCGCGTCTTCGTCGCGGACGGCGAACATCGCCTGCTTGAAGGCGCGCCGCTCGACTTCCGCGAGAAAACTCGAAATTTCCTGTGGGGAGGCCAGTTTGGGACGATCAGAAGATAAATAACCCGAAGATTATAGGTTCGAAGCTGAGCAAGGCCTTAAGTATGCCGGGTGCGAAGTCCCGGCGCATGTTGCAGCACAGCACTCCAAGCTTGACCGGAGCCGGCGATTTGCCGCTAAATTACTGATTCCGGATCGAGAGATTCGGTGCTGTGCTGCAAAAACAGCCGTTCGCGTTCCCTCCGACGAGGCCACAAGCGTCGTGGAGAATCCCTTGGAATGCGGGCGGTGTTTCCGAACCGCGGCTTTCTACCCGGCGAAAAGCTCGATTCGCGCACGCCAACCCTAGTGCGCAAGGCAATTCCAGGCATTCCCAGGCGTACGCACGCGCGTGCCGGGGACATCACTCATCAACGGTAGGGCAAAGCCATGCAACTCACGGGTGCGGAAATCGTCATCCGCTGCCTCCAGGAAGAAGGCGTCGAGTACGTCTTCGGCTATCCGGGCGGCGCGGTGCTCAACATCTACGACGAGCTGTTCAAGCAGGAAGCCGTCAAGCACGTGCTGGTGCGCCACGAGCAGGGCGCGGTGCACGCGGCCGACGGATACTCGCGGTCGTCGCACAAGACCGGCGTCGCGCTGGTCACGTCCGGACCGGGCGTCACCAATGCCGTGACCGGCATCGCGACGGCCTACATGGACTCGATCCCGATGGTCGTCATCACCGGGCAGGTGCCGACGCACGCGATCGGGCAGGACGCGTTCCAGGAATGCGACACCGTCGGCATCACGCGGCCGTGCGTCAAGCACAACTTCCTGGTCAAGGACGTGGCCGACCTGGCCGTCACGATCAAGAAGGCGTTCTACCTGGCGGCATCGGGCCGGCCGGGACCGGTGCTGGTCGACATCCCCAAGGACGTGACGCAGGCGAAGACCGAGTTCAGCTATCCGAAGACGGTGTCGCTGCGCTCCTACAACCCGGTGACCAAGGGTCACGCGGGCCAGATCAAGAAGGCCGTCCAGCTGCTGCTCGACGCGAAGCGGCCGATGGTCTACGCAGGCGGCGGCGTGGTGCTCAACAATGCGTCGTCGCAATTGACGCGGCTGGTGCGCCTGCTGGGTTTCCCGTGCACGAACACGCTGATGGGCCTGGGCGGCTTTCCCGGCACCGATCCGCAGTTCACCGGCATGCTGGGGATGCACGGCACCTACGAATCCAACATGGCGATGCAGCACTGCGACGTGCTGATCGCCGTGGGCGCGCGCTTCGACGACCGGGTGATCGGCAATCCCGAGCACTTCTTCCGCACCGATCGCAAGATCATCCATATCGACATCGACCCATCGTCGATTTCCAAGCGCGTCAAGGTGGACATTCCCATCGTCGGCTACGTCGCCGACGTGCTCGACGAAATGCTGAAGCTGATCGAGTCCTCGCCGCAGCGGCCGGACCCGGCGGCGCTCAAGAGCTGGTGGGCCGACATCAAGGAGTGGCAGCGCAAGGATTGCCTGAAGTACGACACCAAGAGCGCGCTCATCAAGCCGCAGTTCGTCATCCAGAAACTCTACGAGCTGACCAAGGGCGACGCGTTCATCACCTCGGACGTCGGGCAGCACCAGATGTGGGCGGCGCAGTACTACAAGTTCGACAAGCCGCGGCGCTGGATCAATTCCGGGGGCCTGGGCACGATGGGCTTCGGACTGCCTGCGGCCATGGGCGTGCAGCTGGTCAATCCCGGCGCCACGGTCGCCTGCGTGACGGGCGAGGCGTCGATCCAGATGTGCATCCAGGAACTGTCGACGTGCAAGCAGTACCACCTGCCGATCAAGATCGTGAACCTCAACAACCGCTACATGGGCATGGTGCGGCAGTGGCAGCAGTTCTTCTACGGCAACCGCTATGCGGAGTCGTACATGGACGCGCTGCCGGATTTCGTGAAGCTGGCGGAAGCGTACGGTCACGTCGGCATCAAGGTCGAGAAACCCGGAGACGTCGAGGGCGCGCTGAAGGAAGCGTTCAAGCAGTCGGAGCGCCTCGTGTTCATGGACTTCATCACCGACCAGACCGAGAACGTGTTCCCGATGGTGCCGGGCGGCAAGGGCCTGACCGAGATGATCCTGGCGGAGGAACTATGAGCAGGGTCCGGATGTCGCCGCGTCCGCAGGGCCGTCCCAAGGACGCGGTTGCCCCCTTGGGGGGAGGGCGCGAAGCGCCTTCGGGGGGAGTCATTTCATGAGACATATTCTTTCGATCCTGGTCGAGAACGAGGCGGGCGCGCTGTCGCGGATCTCGGGCCTCTTCTCGGCGCGCGGCTACAACATCGAGTCGCTGACCGTGGCGCCGACCGAGGACCCGACGATGTCGCGGATGACCATCGTCACCGTCGGCTCGGAGGACGTCGTCGAGCAGATCACCAAGCAGCTCAACAAGCTGGTGGAGGTCGTCAAGGTCGTCGACCTGACCGAGGGCAACCACATCGAGCGCGAGCTGATGCTGGTCAAGGTCCGCGCGTCGGGCAAGGACCGCGACGAGATGAAGCGGCTGGCCGACATCTTCCGCGGCCGCATCCTCGACGTCACCGACAAGAGCTACACGATCGAGCTGACCGGCACGGGCAGCAAGCTCGACGCGTTCATCCAGTCGATCGAGCCCGGAGTGATTCTCGAAACCGTGCGCACCGGCGCCTCGGGCATCGGCCGCGGCGAGCGGATCCTTCGCATCTGAATTCAGCAGATAACCGGAACAATCAGGAGATTTGGAAATGATGAAGGTCTACTACGAAAAAGACGCCGACCTGTCGCTGATCAAGGGCAAGAAGGTCACGATCGTGGGCTACGGCTCGCAGGGACACGCGCACGCGCAGAACCTGAACGACTCCGGCATCAAGGTCACCGTCGGCCTGCGCAAGGGCGGCGCGTCGTGGGACAAGGCGAAGAAGGCCGGGCTCAAGGTCGCCGAGGTCGCCGACGCGGTCAAGACGGCGGACATCGTGATGATGCTGATGCCCGACGAGAGCATCGCGGCGACCTACGCCGCCGACGTCGAGCCCAACATCAAGCAGGGCGCGATGCTCGCGTTCGCGCACGGCTTCAACATCCACTATGGCCAGGTCAAGCCGCGCGCCGACCTGGACGTCGTGATGATCGCGCCCAAGGCGCCGGGCCATACCGTGCGCTCGACCTATGTCGCGGGCGGCGGCGTGCCGATGCTGATCGCGGTCCACCACGACGCGTCGAAGAAGGCGCGCGACGTCGCGCTGTCGTACGCGGCGGCAATCGGCGGCGCGCGCGCCGGCGTGATCGAGACCAATTTCCGCGAAGAGACGGAGACCGACCTCTTCGGCGAGCAGGCCGTGCTGTGCGGCGGCACCGTCGAATTGATCAAGGCCGGCTACGAGACGCTGGTCGAGGCGGGCTACGCGCCGGAAATGGCGTACTTCGAATGCCTGCACGAGCTGAAGCTGATCGTCGACCTGATCTACGAAGGCGGCATCGCCAACATGAACTACTCGATCTCCAACAATGCGGAATACGGCGAATACGTGAGCGGTCCGAGGATCGTCACGCCGGAGACCAAGCAGGCGATGAAGGCCATGCTGACGCGCATCCAGACCGGCGAATACGCCAAGGACTTCATCCTGGAAAACCGCGCCGGCGCGCCCACGCTCCTGTCGCGCCGCCGCATCATGGCCGAGCACTCGATCGAGGTCGTCGGCGAGAAGCTGCGCTCGATGATGCCGTGGATCAAAAGGAATAAACTGGTGGACCAAACCAGGAACTGACAACGAGAGCGGAGGCTCCATGAACCGGCGCATCGGCAGGCAGCGCGGCTTTCTCGGCTTGATCGTGCTTCTCATCGCGCTGTTGATCGTCGCGTGGCTGTCCATGGATGCGCTGAAGGAGTACGGCGTGATGTCGGGCGTGGGGCCGACACCCAAGGCCGCGCCGGCCGCGGAACCTGCGCGCGGACCCGGCATCGCGCGGCACCGATTCGCGGGAGGTCACGACGGCCACGCCGGCGCCTGTGAATGCGCTGGACAAGGCGCGTGGCCTCGAAAGCGCGGTGCGGGAGCAGGCGGCGGACCAGTCGCGGCGCATCGACGAGGCCACCAAGTAGGACCGGTGCATGGCGTCTAGGGCATAATTCGGCCGTCGTTGCCCATCCTGCATTTGCCGGGCACCCAACCGGCGCCACGCGCGCCCGCGCCGCGATGAACAAAAACTATCCCCATCCGATCATCGCCCGCGAAGGCTGGCCTTTCCTGGGCGCAGCCGCCGCTGGTCGCGATCGCGTTGACCTGGTTCGGCTGGATGGTGCGCGGCGGTTCTGGCGTGGATCGTCTTTGCCTTCATCCTGCAGTTCTTTCGCGACCCGGCGCGCGCGATTCCGCAAGGCCCGAAGTCGGTGCTGTCGCCGGCGGACGGCCGCATCGTTCTGGTCGAAACCGCACGCGATCCCTATCTCGATCGTGAGGCGCTCAAGATCAGCGTGTTCATGAACGTCTTCAATGTCCACTCCAACCGCAGCCCGGTCGACGGCACCGTCGCGAACCGCTGGTATCACCCCGGCAGCTTCCTGAATGCGGCGCTGCCCAAGGCCTCGCTCGAGAACGAACGCAACGCGCTGCATCTGCGTACCGCATCCGGGCAGGACGTCACCTGCGTGCAGATCGCCGGACTCATCGCGCGGCGCATCCTCTGTTATGTCGAGACGGGCGCCACGCTGACCCGCGGCCAGCGCTACGGATTCATCCGCTTCGGCTCGCGGGTGGACGTCTACCTCGATCCTCGCGCCGCGCCGCGCGTCGCGGTGGGCGACGTCGTCGCCGCCACCGAAACGGTCCTCGCGGAACTTCCTTGAGGCGTTCGCGTTTGCGTCCATGGCGCTAACAGGCCCTAGCTGCTAGTCTTCCTCCCGCCATGCACGACGACTACACCCAGGAGCGCGCGTTGCAGAAGAACCGCATTCGTCGCCGCGGGATCTACCTTCTACCCAACCTGTTCACGACCGCCGCGCTGTTCGCCGGTTTCTACGCGATCGTGCAGGCGATGAACCTGACCTTCGACCAGGCGGCGATCGCCATTTTCGTCGCCATGGTGCTGGACAGCCTGGACGGCCGCGTCGCCCGGCTGACCAAGACGCAAAGCGCGTTCGGCGCCGAATACGACAGCCTGTCCGACATGGTTTCGTTCGGCGCGGCCCCGGCGCTCGTGATGTACGAGTGGGTGCTGCGCGACATGGGCAAGCTGGGCTGGATCGCCGCCTTCGTCTATTGCGCCGGCACGGCGCTGCGGCTCGCGCGCTTCAACACGATGCTGGACGTCGCCGACAAGCGCTGGTTCACCGGCATCCCATCTCCGGCGGCAGCGGCTCTGGTGGCGGGCTGCGTGTTCATCGTCGACGACTACAACGTCGATCCGCTGACGATCAAGTGGTGGGCGTGGGGCGTCACCGTGTTCGCCGGACTGACCATGGTGAGCAACCTCAAGTACTGGAGCTTCAAGTCCATCAACCTGAAGAAGAGCGTGCCGTTCGTGGCGATCTTCCTGATCGTGCTGGCCATCGCGCTTCTGTCCTACCAGCCGGCGATCGTGCTGTTCGCGGGTTTCGTCGCCTATGCCCTTTCCGGCTACGTCGTGTCGGGATGGCAATTGCTGCGCCGGCGGCGGGCCGGCGCGTCGTCCTGAAACCGCGGCTGCGCCGCCCGACGCGAGCCCCGAAGCAACCCATGCCGGCACGTTCCCTGCTGCTGACCCTGGCCTGCGTCGTGCTCATCGCGGTCGGGCAACTGCTGTTCAAATCGGCTGCCGGACAATGGCGCGTCGATGGCTGGTCGTGGACCACGCTGCGAGGATTCCTGTCGCCGGTGATGCTCGTCGCGCTGGTCATCTACGCGGCGGCGACGCTGCTGTGGGTCTTCGTGCTGCGCACCGTTCCGCTGTCGTCGGCGTACGCGCTGTTTTCGCTGGCGTTCCTGATCGTGCCGGTGCTGGCCTGGATGTTCCTGGGCGAACCGTTGTCGCTGAATACGCTCGCCGGCGGCGCCATCATCGTCGTGGGCGTCATCATCGCCGTTCGCCCGTAATGGCCGAAGCCATGCCCGTCGTGGCGGTGGTCATTCCCTGTTACCGGGTCAGCGCGCAGGTGCAGGGCGTCATTGCGCGCATCGGTCCGGAGGTGACGCGCATCTTCATCGTCGACGATGCCTGCCCCGAGAACACGGGCGACCTGGTCGAAGCGCAATGCCGCGACGCACGGGTATCCGTGATCAGGCATGCGCAGAACCTGGGCGTGGGCGGGGCGATGGTGACGGGATACCGCGCGGCGCTGGAGGCGGGCGCGGACATCGTCGTCAAGATCGACGGCGACGGACAGATGGACCCGGCACTGATTCCGCGCTTCGTCAGCGCGCTCGCGCAGGGCCAGGCCGATTACACCAAGGGCAACCGCTTCTACGACCTCGAGTCGCTGCGCACGATGCCGCGGGTCCGGCTGCTGGGCAACGCGATGCTGTCGCTGGTGAACAAGATCTCCAGCGGCTACTGGGACGTGATGGATCCGACCAACGGCTACACGGCGATCCACCGCACCGTGCTCTCCCACCTGCCGCTCGCCAAGCTCGATCGCGGATACTTCTTCGAGTCGGACATGCTGCTCCGCCTGTACACGCTGCGCGCCGTGGTGCGCGACGTGCCGATGGCGGCGCACTATGGCGACGAAGTGAGCAACCTGCGCGTGGGCCGCGTGCTGTTCACGTTTCCGCTGAAATACCTTCGCGCGACGTGCAAGCGGATCTTCTATTCGTATTTCCTGCGCGATTTCAACGCCGGCACGCTGCAGCTGCTGGGCGCGATCCTGATCGGCGGCGCCGGCACGCTCTACGGCGCCGCCAAGTGGGCGCTGTCGATCCGAAGCGGCGTCGCCGCGACGTCCGGAGAGGTGATGATCGCCGCGCTGCCGGTACTGGTCGGCGTGCAATTCCTGCTGGGCGCGCTGCAATTCGACATCCAGAACGTGCCGCGGGAGCCGCTGCAGCAGCGTGAAGCCTAGCCGCGGCGAACGCTAGGGCTTGGGCGCGGGCCGGATTGCCGCGACGACCAGGCCGTTCGCGCGCCAGACCGGCACCGTGTAGGTCTCGCGAAATTCCCGCATCGCGGCGTTTTCGAACTCCTAGGGCGGGTCGCGGTAGACGATGTGCGTCAGCGAGAATTTCCTCGCGTGCGCCAGCACATCGTCGGCCGATTGCGCCAATGCGAGCGCGCGGAACGTGGGGTAGTCGTGCCAGTTGGCGGCGCGGGAATAGCCGACGTAACCGGCCGGGCGTGCCGCCAAGCATGTAGAAGCCGACGCGCGCATTCGGCAGCTCCCGGTTGAGGTAGTCGGCGGCCAGCCGGTCCGGCGCGAATTGCGCGATGTGTTCGTGCCGGGCGCGCGTGTCGACGCCGCACGCCGGGCACAGCGAGAGGTTGGCCCAGCTTCCCGTGTACATCAGCCGCACATTGACGAGGCATAGCAGCGACGCCGATCAGCACCAGCGCCATTCGGGTGGATCGCCGGTCCGGAATTTCGGCGAGCGCCCAGCCTCCAAGCACGCGCGATGAGCGCGAAGACAGGCAACAGGTAGCGCAGGTAGGACTGCTGGCTGTAGACGCCGACAAACACGATTGCAGCCAGCGCCAGGCACAGCCACTGCGCGAGCGGACGCCGGCGCGTGAACGCCAGCAGGATCACCGGGAACAGCAGCAGCCAGTGAAAGCCGGCGGCGCCGTCGGAACCTTCGATGAATCGTCCGCTCGACCAGATGAGTTCGTACGGGCTCCAGGGCCGCAGCGGCGCGTTGTACAGCGGGTTGTTGAACGAGGCGTCGATGTCGTACAGCGGCGACCGGAACAGCGCGTTCATGAAGGGGAAGACCGGGTTGCCGGTGCGCAGCCACGCATTGGCATAGGGCAACGCCGCGATGGCGACGGCGATCCCCAGCAGCGCCCAATCCCGGGCGGTGAACTCGCGATGGCCGCGCTGCCGCCAGACGACTACGGCGATGCAGCCCACCAGCGGCAGCAGCCAGATGACGCCGATGACCTTGCACTGCATGGCGCCGGCCGCAAGGAATGCAAGCGCGATCAAGGCGTCCTTCGCATGCGTGCGCAGATATTCCAGCGCGAGCAGCAGCGTGCCCAGCAGGAACGCCACCCACAGGTTCTCGACATACAGCGTGCTGGTCTCCAGGAAGGCCAGCGGCGTCGACACGAGCAGGCACACGCTGGCCAGCGCGACGTCGCGCCGCGCGTACAGTCGGATGAGTTCATACAGCAGGTAACTGGCGAGGACGGCAAAGCAGAAATTGAGCAGGCGAGCGGCGCCCTCGCCGCCGAAGAAATAGGCCGCGGTGAAGGTCCAGTCGGCACCGATCGGCATCACCGCCCACACATAACGCGTCACGTCGAACGGCCACCGGTGCGCTTCGGCCATCAGCATCGGGATCTGCAAATGCATCGCCAGCGCGTCGTAGCCGGTCTCCGGCTTGGCGACGACGAACAGGTGCAGCACGACCATCGTCATCAGCAAAGCCATCCAGGCGCGTTCCGATGAGCTCGGCAATGGGCCCCGGTGGACCAGCGTCCGGCCGACGGCGCGCAATGCCTGGGCGGTCGTGCGCCGCCAGTACAACAGCGGAAGGATCAATGCGGCCGCATATACCGAAACGAAGTGGACCTTGAACGGCGCCGCGACTGCGGTGATTCCGATCCAGATGCATACGCCGGTCAACGTCGCGATGGCGACGTGCGGCGCACTGCTGGTCGCATCCTCGGGTTGCGATCGTGCGAGCAGGCGGTCACCGACCACGAAGGCGTTGAGCAGCTGGCAGGCGACGACCAGCGTGACGGCCGGCGTCATCAGCGCCGAAGCGACGAGGATTGCGCCATTCCATGCGATCGCCCGCGTGTAGCGTCCGCGCCAGGCAAAGGCCACGGCGAACGCGCAGAGCGCCACGAGCGTGACATTCAGGAAGCCCTCGGGGCGATAGGGCTCCGGGGGCGTCACCAGCGCTTGCGTCGCCGCCCAAGTCGCGATGCCGGCATGCACGGCCAGCAGGAGAGCCAGCCACGGCCAATAGGACCGAGGGAAAGGGCCCCGGCCCGTTCGAAACGGTTGTCGGCGCGAGGGCGGATTCGGACATGGCCGGGCGATTATGCCAGCCCCTCGGCCGGGCGCCGCGCAAGCCTCTTGCAGTGCAGCACGAATTCGGTTAACGTTTGCCGAATGAGCACCCAGCAAATCGCCGCCACCTGCGCCCGGACCGGTTCCGCGTCCGCGCTTGCGCTCGTCTGCGGCGGCCTGCTGCTTCTGCTGCGCCCCGCGCGCACATAAAACCCCTCCCACAATTCGAGCACGGCCAACGAGAGCGTCCACCGGAGCACCGGGGGCGGTTGCGCCGACTTCCATTCCAGCATGGCTTTTGAGCCAGAGAGCATTCCATGAACATCGACCCGACGTCCAAGTACAAGCCATTCACGCCCATCGGCCTTGACGACCGCACGTGGCCATCGCGCGTGATCACCGCGCCGCCGGTGTGGTGCAGCGTCGACCTGCGCGACGGCAACCAGGCGCTGATCGAGCCGATGGATGCGGAGCGCAAGCTGCGCATGTTCCGGCTGCTGGTCAAGCTGGGCTACAAGGAAATCGAGATCGGCTTTCCGGCCGCATCGCAGACGGATTTCGATTTCGCGCGCAAGCTGATCGAGCAGGACCTCATTCCCGACGACGTCACCGTGCAGGTGCTGACGCAGGCGCGCGAGCCGCTGATCAGGCGCACGTTCGAGGCGCTGAAGGGCGCGCGCAACGCGATCATGCACCTCTACAACTCGACGTCGACGACGCAGCGGCGCGTGGTGTTCGGGCTCGACCGCGAAGGCATCAAGGCCATCGCGGTCGACGGGGCGAAGATCATCCGCGACTGTGCCGCCGCGCAGCCCGAGACCAACTGGACGTTCCAGTATTCGCCGGAGAGCTTCACCGGCACCGAGCTCGACTTCGCCGTGGAGGTCTGCGACGCGGTGAACGACGTCTGGCTGCCCACGCCCGGGCACAAGATGATCGTCAACCTGCCGGCCACCGTGGAAATGGCCACGCCCAACATCTACGCCGACCAGATCGAATGGATGTCGCGGCACCTGGCGCGCCGCGATGCCATCGTGCTGTCGCTGCATCCGCACAACGATCGCGGCTGCGGCGTGGCCGCGGCGGAACTCGGCCTCATGGCGGGCGCGCAGCGCATCGAAGGGTGCCTGTTCGGCAACGGCGAGCGCACCGGCAACGTCTGCCTGGTGACGCTGGGACTGAATCTCTTCACGCAAGGCATCGATCCGGGCATCGATTTCTCCGACATCAACGAAATCATCCGCACGGTCGAGCACTGCAACCAGCTCCCCGTGCATCCGCGTCATCCGTATGGCGGCGACCTCGTGTTCACGGCGTTTTCCGGGTCGCACCAGGACGCGATCAAGAAAGGCCTCGCCGCGCGGGCCACGGAAATGGCCCGCGGCAATGCCGTATGGGACGTGCCCTACCTTCCCATCGACCCCGCCGACGTCGGGCGCACCTACGACGCGGTCATCCGCGTCAACAGCCAGTCCGGCAAGGGTGGCATCGCCTACCTGCTCGAGCGCGACTTCGGGTTGGCGCTGCCGCGTCTTCTGCAGATCGAATTCAGCCAGGTGATCCAGCGCATCACCGACGCGACGGGCAAGGAGCTGGTGCCGGCCGACATTCGCGCCGCGTTCGACCGCGAATACGTCGCAGCGACATTGCCGGTGGCGTATGCCGGCCACCGCGCGCAGCACAACGTCGCGGACGGCACCGTCGAGCAACTGAGCGCGCATCTCGTGATCGACGGCACCGAAACCGTGCTGACGGGTGCCGGCAACGGGCCGGTGGACGCCTTCGTCCATGCGCTGCGCGAGGACGGCGGCTTCGACATCCACGTGCAGAACTACCACGAGCATGGCGTCGGCGCGGGCGAGGACGCCACCGCGGTCGCCTACGTGCAGTTGCGCATCGGCACCGAGCAGACCGTGTATGGCGTCGGCCTCGACCCGAACATCGTCACCGCGACGCTGCGCGCGGTGGTGAGCGCGGTCAATCGCGGAATCGCGCAGGGCATGCTGACGCAGCCTGCGGGACGGCGCGTGACCTACGCTTGACCGGTCGCTCGCGGTCGGTGCGACATGGCCGATCGGTTAGAATTATGGTTTTGCCCACGACGTTCGCATTCGCCGCCGCGCGGGCAGTCCGCCGCGCCGGCGCGGCAATGGCGACGACCCTTCAAGGAACACGATGAGCACCCCCGTTTACGGTCCCGGCATCGAAATCTCCGCGCGCATCACGCCGGAATTTGCGCAGATCCTGACGCCGGAGGCCATGGCCTTCGTTGCCAAGCTGCAGCGGGCCTTCGGCGGGCGGCGCGACGAATTGCTCGCGCGCCGCGCGCATCGCCAGGCGGAATTCGACGCCGGCAAGCTGCCCGACTTCCTGCCCGGGACGCGCGCCGTGCGCGAAGGCGACTGGACCTGCGCTCCCTATGGCGCCGACATCGCCGACCGCCGCGTCGAGATCACCGGGCCGGTAGATCGCAAGATGATCGTGAACGCGCTCAACTCGGGCGCGCAGGTGTTCATGGCCGACTTCGAGGACGCGAACACGCCGCGCTGGGACAACAACCTCCAGGGCCACATCAACCTGCGCGATGCGATCCGCCGCCGCATCGATTTCGTGTCGCCGGAGGGCAAGGCCTACGCGCTGAAGGACAAGCTGGCCACGCTGTTCGTGCGCCCGCGCGGCTGGCACCTGCCGGAGAAGCACGTGAAGATCGACGGCAAGCCCGTATCCGGCGGCATCTTCGACTTCGGGCTGTACTTCTTCCACAACGCGAAGGAACTGGTCGCGCGCGGCAGCGGCCCGTACTTCTACCTGCCGAAGCTCGAAAGCCACCTCGAGGCGCGGTTGTGGAACGACATCTTCGTCATGGCGCAGGACGAGCTCGGCATCCCCACCGGGACCATCAAGGCCACGGTGCTGATCGAGACGATCCTGGGCGCCTTCGAGATGGACGAGATCCTGTTCGAGCTGCGCGAGCATTCGGCCGGGCTCAACGCCGGCCGCTGGGACTACATCTTCAGCTGCATCAAGAAGCTGCGCAGCAACCGCGACTTCTGCCTGGCCGATCGCGCGCTGGTGACCATGACCAC
Source organism: uncultured beta proteobacterium (assembly GCA_963834045.1). Classification (GTDB taxonomy): domain Bacteria; phylum Pseudomonadota; class Gammaproteobacteria; order Burkholderiales; family Casimicrobiaceae; genus VBCG01. Next base: position 411,922 of record CAWIAK010000018.1, read on the forward strand.
GCACTTCCTGAAGAGCTACGCCGAACTGCTGATCAAGACGTGCCATCGCCGCAACATCCACGCGATGGGCGGCATGGCCGCGCAGATCCCGGTCAAGAACGACGAGAAGGCGAACGCCGAGGCCTTCGCCAAGGTGAAGATCGACAAGGAGCGCGAAGCCACCTACGGCCACGACGGCACGTGGGTCGCGCATCCGGGGCTGGTGCCGGTGGCGCTGGAAGCGTTCAACCGGATCATGCCGACGCCGAACCAGATCGCGCTCAAGAAGCGCGACGACGTGAACGTCGGCGCGGCCGACCTGCTCAAGTTCGAGCCCGAGCAGCCGATCACCGAGAAGGGGCTGCGCCTCAACATCAACGTGGCGATCCAGTACATCGGCGCGTGGCTGGCCGGGCAGGGCGCGGTGCCGATCTTCAACCTGATGGAAGACGCGGCGACCGCCGAGATCTCGCGCTCGCAGGTCTGGCAGTGGATCCGCTCGCCAAAAGGCAGGCTCGACGATGGCCGCAAGGTGACCAAGGAAATGGTCGCGGCGATGATCCCGGAGGAAATGCGCAAGATCCGCGAGCTGCTCGGCGATGCGTTCGGCGCCGGCAAGTACGACGATGCCGCGAAGATCTTCGCGGACCTCGTCAACAACGACACGTTTGTCGAGTTCCTGACGCTTCCCGCCTACGAGCGGATCGACTGAGCGTCGAGGCGTCCGCGTCGACTAGCCGCGGTACAGGTCGGAGCTCCAACAGCCCCCGCGAGACTCAGAAGTCGACCGGCGGCCCGTGCCAGTCCGTGCCGCGCGGGCGGGCGCGGGCGAGCGCCGCGCCCGCATCGCACCAGCCGTCACACGCATTGCGCCCGGGTCGGCGGCGCCACAGGTTCAGCAACCCCTTGCACCGGGCGTAGAAGCGGAAGAAGCGCAGGACTTGCCGCCGTTCGCGTGCGCTAATCGGGTCGGGAACTGCAGACCAGCTTGTCGTCCGTCATGCCGCGGTCCATGAGAATCACCGCGCCCCAGGCAGGCACCTGCACGCGTGTGCCAGACCCGCAGTCTCGGCCCAAGCACGAGCGCATCCAGCAAATCCCCTTCGAGTCCCAGGTAAGCGGGTACCGATCCGTAGTTGAACGGGCAGGGCAGCGGCGAGACGAAGTCGATGTGGCCGGTCGATCCGCGCTTCAGGAAGCTGCCGCGCGGGATCTCGATCACGACCTCGACTTCCGGCGGCGCGGCGCGATCGTCCCGGTCGAGAGTGCGGGAGTCGATCGCGGCGATCATTCGCGGATGTTGCTCGGCACGGCGCTAGGCGATCCGGCACGCCTCGTCGAACGTCAGCCGCGGATTGCGCGGCCTGACCTTCGCCGGATCGCCGTGACCCAGGTTGATGAGGAAGTTGGACTTCCACTTGCCGTCGGGAAAGAACGCGGCATCGAGCAGCGCGTTGTCGAATCCGGACATCGGCCCGCAGTCGAAGCCGAGCGCGCGGGCTGCCACCAGGAAGTAGGCGCCTTGCAGCGTGCCGCCGCGAAACGCGTTGGCAAGGATGTGCGCGTCGGCCTTGCCGGCGAACCAGCTTCGGGCGTCGGTGTGCGGAAAGAGCTTCGGCAGCTGTTCGTAGAATTCGAGGTCGTAGGCGACGATGACGACGACGGGAGCCGCCATCGTCTTGTCGAGATTGCCGAGCGAGAGCGCCGGCCGCAGTCTTTCCTTGGCCGCCGGCGAACGAACGAAGACGAACCGCGCCGGCTGGCTGTTGGCCGTGGTCGGGCCCCACTTCATCAGGTCGTAGATGCTGCGCAGGTCGTCGTCGGTGACCGGCCCGGCGAACTGGTTGTGCGTGTGGGCGTCGCGAAATAGTTGGTCGAGGGCTGCATCGGCGAGCTTCATTTTTCCCGGCTTTCATGGATGCCCGGAACGGCCGTTCCGGGCAGGTTGGCTGGCGTGGGCGCGGAGGGTTCGGAGCGCGTCGTTGCGATTAGACAAACCTATGACGAATATTGGCATAATCAATTAGACGCCTCATTCTCGGGGGCGCAAACTTAGACTACCCCAGAACCCGGCGCGGCATCCCCGCGATCCCGTCCCCGGGCCCATTACCTCGAAGGAGATCCGCATGAAGAACCTGAAGGGCACCAAGACGCACGAAAACCTGAAGGCCGCGTTCGCGGGTGAATCGCAGGCCAATCGCCGCTACCTGTACTTCGCAAACAAGGCCGACGTCGAAGGCCAGAACGACGTGGCGGCGCTGTTCCGCTCCACCGCGGAAGGCGAAACCGGCCACGCGCATGGGCACCTCGACTATCTGTCGCAGGTCGGCGACCCGGCCACGGACTTGCCGATCGGCTCGTCGCGGGACAACCTGAAAGCGTCGGTTGCCGGCGAGACGCACGAGTACACCGACATGTACCCGGGCATGGCCAAGGCGGCGCGCGACGAACAGTTCGACGAGATCGCGGACTGGTTCGAGACGCTGGCCAAGGCCGAACGGTCGCACGCGAACCGATTCCAGAAGGCCCTCGACGCGTTGACGGACTGAATAGATTTGGGCCGGCCTCGGCCCGCGCGCGCGTGCGGGCAGGGGCAAGGCCCAGGCCCACTGGACGTTTTATGACCCGAGAAGGCAGCCTCGAGGCGCCCACGCGCCATCCGCTGGACTGGCGCAATCCCGAGTTCTACGACGAAGCCTCGCTTGACGCCGAGTTGGAGCGAGTCTTCGACATCTGCCACACGTGCCGGCGGTGCGTGAGCCTGTGCGGATCGTTCCCGACGCTGTTCGACCTGATCGACGAGAGCAAGACCGGCGAACTCGACAGCGTGCCCAAGTCCGAGTTCGGCAAGGTCGTCGACCAGTGCTACCTGTGCGACGTCTGCTTCATGACCAAGTGCCCGTACGTGCCGCCGCATCCGTGGAACGTCGATTTTCCGCACCTGATGCTGCGCGCCAAGGCACAGAAGTTCGAGACGAAGGGCGCGCGATTCCGCGACCGCCTGCTCACGTCCACCGACCGCGTGGGCACGCTGGCGACCATTCCCGTGGTGGTGCAGATGGTCAATGCGGCGAGCACGACACCCGCGCTGCGCAAGATCGGCGAAAAGGTGCTGGGGATCGCGGCAGCGGCCAAGCTTCCTCCCTACGCCGAACAATCGTTTTCTCGCGCATCCCGAACCGTCGCTGGCGTGGCCCGTCCGCAACGGCGAGCGCACGCCCGGCAAGGTCGCGGTCTTCGCGACCTGCTACATAAACTTCAACGAGCCGGGCATCGGTCACGACCTGCTGAAACTGCTCGCGCACAACGAAATACCGTACCGCGTGGTCGTGAAGGAGGCGTGCTGCGGGATGCCCAAGCTCGAACTGGGCGATCTGCCTGCGGTCGAGCGATTGAAGGACATAAACATTCCTCAGCTCGCGGCGCTGGCGCGCGACGGCTACGCCATCGTGACGCCTGTTCCATCCTGCACGCTGATGTACAAGCAGGAACTGCCGCTGATCTTTCCCGATGACCCGGAGGTCGCCACGGTCGCCGAGGCGATGTTCGATCCCTTCGAGTATCTGGTGCTGCGCGACAGGGACGGGCTGCTCAAGAAGGAATTCACGCAGCCGCTCGGCCGCGTCAGCTATCACATCCCGTGTCATTCGCGTGTGCAGAACGTCGGCCAGAAGACGCGCGAAGTGCTGCAGTGGGTGCCGGGCACCGTCGTGAACACGGTCGAACGCTGCGCCGGCCACGACGGCACATTTGGCGTGAAGGCGGAGTTTTTCGCCGATTCGATGAAGATCGGCAAGCCGGTCTTTGCCAGGATGAACGACAGCGATCCCGATTTCATCAGTTCCGACTGCCCGATCGCCAGCCGGCGGATCATGCAGGGCATCGAAGAGAAAAGCGGGCCGTCGCGCGCCCGCCGCGCGCATCCGCTGACGCTGCTGCGCATTGCCTACGGATTGGAGTGAGCGATGCCCCGCATCCAGCGCGACAGCCTGATGACGCTCGAAGCCTACGCCAAGGCGCGCAAGGAGTATCGGGCTCGTGTCATTCCGCACAAGAAGACGCGAACGGTGCATCTGGGCGAGCACGTCACGCTGATGTTCGAGGATGAGCAGACGATGCGCTACCAGATCCAGGAGATGCTGCTGAGCGAGAAGGCGTTCGAGGAGGAGGCCATCCAGGACGAGCTCGACGTCTACAATCCGCTGGTGCCGGATGGCAGCAACTTCAAGGCGACGATGCTGATCGAGTACGACGACGTCGAGGAGCGGCGCGAGGCGCTGATGCAGCTGAAGGGCATCGAGGACCGCGTCTGGGTCGAAGTTGCCGGCTGTCCCAAGGTATGGGCCATCGCCGACGAGGACCTGCCGCGCGAGAACGAGGTGAAGACCTCTGCCGTGCACTTCCTGCGTTTCGAGCTGGCGCCGGAAATGGCGGCGGCACTCAAAGGTGGCGCGGCGCTTGGCATCGGCGTCGACCATCCTGCGTACCAGGCGCAGATTCCTTCGGTCGACGCCGCCACGCGCGACGCGCTGGTGGCCGATCTGGCCTGAAGCCCGATCTTGCCAAGACCGGCCGGCTGGTCGGCCGGGGAATCAGTCGCGGAAATTGTTGAACTGCAGCGGGAAGTCGGTGATCGACTTCTTGACCAGCGCGATCGCGCTTTGCAATTCGTCGCGCTTGGCGCTGGAGACGCGCACCGCGTCGCCCTGGATCGACCCTTGAACCTTGAGCTTGCTGTCCTTCAAGATCCTGACGATCTTCTTGGATAGTTCCTGCTCGACGCCGGTACGGACGGTGATCGTCTGCTTCACTTTGTTGCCCGACACCTTCTCGACGTCGCCGTACTTGAGCGACCGGATGTCGACGCCGCGCTTGGTGAGCTTGCCCGTGAGGATGTCCGTCACCTGCGACAACTTGAAGTCGTCGTCGGCGTGCAGCGTAAGCACCTTGTCCTTGTGCTCGACGCGCGCGTCCGAGCCCTTGAAGTCGAACCGCGTGGAGACTTCCTTGTTGGTCTGGTCGATCGCGTTGTTGACTTCGACCTGGTCGGCTTCCGAAACGATGTCGAATGATGGCATGGCGGACGCGTGTGGTTGGACATTGCGGGGATGGCTAAACTAGCACGTTCGCTGGCGCGGGGACAACTCCGCCCACGCGCGCGTCATTCCAGCGCGTCGATCGACCTGGGCCAGCTCTTGTGGAGGAGCCTGCGACAGCGCCCGGTCGGCCAGGATCACGCCGCCGTTCTGGCAGCGCGCGCAGTAGTTGCATTCGTTCTCCGCGTACACGATGCGCTGCACGGGAGCGCCGCAGACCGGGCAGGGCTGGCCGAATTTCCCATGGACCGCCATCTCCGGATGAAAGGCCGTCACCTTTTCCGGGAAGTCGCCGCCTGCCTCGGCGCGCAGGCGGTCGGTCCATTCGGTGAGGACAGCGCGTGTCGCGTCATGCAGGCGGCCGATTTCGCCGGCATCCAGCTTCGACGTCAGCGTCAACGGCGACAACCGCGCGCGGTGCAGGATTTCATCGGAATAGGCGTTGCCGATGCCGCTGAACAGGCGCGGATCGGTGAGCGCGCGCTTGAGCGTGTGGTTCTCGCTGCGCAGGCGTGCCGCGAAGGTCGCAAGGTCGGCGTCGAGCAGGTCGAGGCCGCCCATGTCGAACGCCGCGACCGCCGCCGCGCCGCGGACGCAATGCAGCGACGCGCGGCGCTTGGTTCCCGCTTCGGTGAATGCCAGCGTGCCGTTCGCGAACTCGAAAGTCGCCAGCGTGATCCTGCCTGGCGGCTTCGCCGCCTTCGCGAGCCAGCGCAGGCGCCCCGCGATCATCAGGTGCAGGATCAGGAACAGGTCGTCTTCGAGCGCCAGCGACGATGCGCTTGCCCAGGCGCTGGACAGCGAGGACGCGCTTGCCTTCGGCGTCGGCGATCGGCGGGACCGCGGTGCGCAGCAGGAACGGATTGATGATCCGAATCCGTTCGAGCATCTGGCCACGAATGCGCGCGTCGAGCGCTTCGCGGTAGATCGTGATGTCGGGCAGTTCGGGCATGGTTCGCGATTCAACGATGCCGCACGCAATGACGCGTGTTCCGGCCGAAGTCGACTCGGCTAGAATAGCCGATTCCCCGCCTTCCTCAAGACGCGCCCATGTCGCACATCCTGCAGGACCTTCCCGCCGGCCAGAAAGTCGGCATCGCGTTTTCCGGCGGCCTCGACACCAGCGCCGCGCTGCACTGGATGCGCGCGAAGGGGGCGATTCCCTATGCGTACACGGCGAACCTGGGTCAGCCCGACGAACCCGACTACGACGACATTCCGCGCCGCGCGCTCGGCTACGGCGCCGAAGCCGCGCGGCTCGTCGACTGCCGCGCCGCGCTGGTTGCCGAAGGCATCGCGGCGCTGCAGGCGGGCGCGTTCCACATCTCGACCGGCGGCGCGACCTACTTCAACACGACGCCGCTCGGCCGCGCGGTCACCGGCACGATGCTCGTCGTCGCGATGCGCGAGGACGACGTCAACATCTGGGGCGACGGCAGCACGTACAAGGGCAACGACATCGAGCGCTTCTATCGCTACGGACTGCTCGCCAATCCCATCGCTGCGCATCTACAAGCCGTGGCTCGACGCCAAATTCATCGACGAGCTGGGCGGCCGCACGCGAGATGTCGGAATACCTGACCCGCGCCGGTTTCGGGTACAAGATGAGCTCGGAGAAGGCGTACTCGACCGACTCGAACCTGCTGGGCGCGACGCACGAGGCGAAGGATCTCGAGTTCCTGGACAAAGGCATGCGCATCGTCCAGCCGATCATGGGCGTGGCCTTCTGGCGCGACGACGTCGCCGTCAAGCCCGAAACCGTGTCCGATCCGCTTCGACGAGGGCCGTCCGGTCGCGCTGAATGGTCTCGCGTTCACGGACGAGGTCGCGCTGCTGCTCGAGGCCAACGCGATCGGCGGACGTCACGGCATCGGCATGTGCGACCAGATCGAGAACCGGATCATCGAGGCGAAAAGCCGCGGCATCTACGAGGCGCCCGGCATGGCGCTGTTGCACATCGCCTACGAGCGCCTCGTCACCGGCATCCACAACGAGGACACGATCGAGCAGTATCGGGACAGCGGCCGGCGGCTGGGCCGCCTGCTGTACCAAGGCCGCTGGTTCGATTCGCAGGCGATGATGCTGCGCGAGACGGCGCAGCGCTGGGTCGCGCGCGCGGTCACCGGCGAGGTGACGCTGGAATTGCGTCGCGGCAACGATTACACGATTCTCGACACGACGAGCCCGAACCTGACCTACAAGCCGGAACGGCTCACGATGGAGAAGGGCGCGTCGTCGTTCACGCCGCAGGACCGCATCGGCCAGCTCACGATGCGCAACCTCGACATCGCCGATACGCGCGAGAAACTGCTGACCTACATGAAGACCGGGTTGCTGCGGCCGTCCGCGGATTCGCCGCTGCCGCGCCTTGCGGACGGCGACGCGGACAAGAAGTAGCGGACGCGCCGGCTACTCGATCTTGACGCCGGCCTTCCTGATCACCGGCGCCCATTTCTCGGATTCGCTCTTGATCAGGACACCGAAGTCCTCGGGCGTGCCGCCCACCAGGTCGAACCCCGACGCGTGCATCTTTTGCACGACCTCGGGATCCTTGAGCACGGCGTTGATCTCGGCATTGAGCCGTTGCACGATGGGCTTGGGCGTGGCCGCAGGTACGAGCACACCGTTCCACGCGAGCGCCTCGAAGCCGGGATAGCCGGACTCGGCGATGGTCGGCAGGTCGGGCAGAAGCGGAAAGCGCTTCGCCGACGTGACCGCCAGCGCGCGCAGCTTGCCGGCCTGGATCTGCGGCTGCAGCGGCTGCATCACGGCGAAGATCATCTGCGTCTCGTTCTGGATCGTCGCCGTGACCGCGGGCGGCGATCCGTTGAACGGAATGTGCACGATGTCGATCCCGGCCATCGATTTGAGCAGTTCCGCATTGAGATGCGACGAACTGCCGTTGCCGACCGAAGCGAAGTTGAGCTTGCCCGGATTGGCCCGGGCATAGGCGACCAGCTCCTGCACGGACTTCACCGGCAATTGCGACGTCACCGCGAGGACGTTCGGCTGGCTCGACGTGATGATCACGGGCGCCAGGTCCTTCTGCACGTCGTACGGAACCTTGGACAGAAGCGGCGTGATGGACAGCGGGCCGTTGAACGCGAGGAGCATCGTGTAGCCGTCGGGCGCCGACTTGGCCACCTCCGCCGTCGCGACGGTGCCGCCGGCGGCGGGCTTGTTCTCGACGATCACCGGCTGGCCGAGGCGGTCCTTGAGCTTGTCCGCGATCGTGCGGCCCAGGACGTCGATCGAGCTGCCGGCGGGCGCGGACATGACGAATTTGATCGGCTTGTCGGGCCAGGCCTGCGCCGCCGCCGGCACCGGCGACAGCGCCACGGCGCACAGGCAGGCAATCAGCGAATGCAGGGCGAAGCGTGGAGACATTGCGACGGGTCCTTTGCGATGAGCGTGATCGATGCGCGGCGGCTAAGCCGGCGAATGACAGACGGCTTCGATGTTGTGGCCGTCCGGGTCGAGCACGAACGCGCCATAGTAATTGTCGTGGTAGTGCGGTCGCGGGCCCGGCGGGCCGTTGTCGCGACCGCCGGCGGCCAGCGCCGCCTTGTAGAACGCATCGACGACCGCACGCGTGTCCGCGCGAAAGGCGACATGCACGCGCGGCTCGTTCGGTGCCCCCTGGCCGATCCAGAAGTCGGGCTTGGGTGCGATGCCCAAGCCGGCGGCCCCTTCGAATTCCATCAGGACGCTGTAGCCCAGCGGCGCGAGCGCCGCGCGATAGAACGCCGTGGACTTCGCGACATCGGAAACGCTGACACCGGTATGGTCGATCATGGGTTTGCTCCTAAGGGCTGACGCGTCCGCAGACCAAGTATTCGAGCAGCGCCTTCTGCGCATGCAGGCGGTTCTCTGCCTCGTCCCACACGACGCTCTGCGGTCCGTCGATCACGTCGGCGTCGACTTCCTCGCCGCGGTGCGCCGGCAGGCAATGCATGAAGAGCGCGTCGGGTTTCGCCTGGCGCATCATGTCGGCGCCGACCTTCATGTGCGCGAAATCACGCATCCGCAGCGCGTTCTCGGCCTCGAATCCCATGCTGGTCCAGACGTCGGTCGTGACGAGGTCGGCGCCGCGGCAGGCTTCCATAGGGTCGGAGAATGTCGCGAAATGCGTCGACGCCCCGCTGTCCACGCGCGACCGGTCGATTTCATAGCCCTTCGGCGTGGCGACGTGGACGCGGAAGCCAAGGATGGCCGCCGCCTGCAGCCACGTGTAGCAGACGTTGTTCGAGTCGCCGATCCACGCGACCGTCCTGCCGGCGATGTCGCCGCGATGCTCCACGTACGTGTAGATGTCCGCGAGGATCTGGCAGGGGTGGTATTCATTGGTGAGGCCGTTGATCACCGGCACCCGCGAGTGTTCGGCGAAGCGCTCGATGATGGATTGCTCGAACGTGCGGATCATCACGACGTCGACCATGCGCGAGATCACCCGCGCGACGTCCTCGATCGGCTCGCCGCGCGAAAGCTGCGTGTCGCCGCGATTGAGGTTGATCGCGATGCCGCCGAGTTGGTTCATGCCCGCCTCGAACGACACGCGGGTGCGCGTGGACGCTTTTTCGAACACCATCGCCAGCGTGCGGTCGCGCAGCGGCTGGTAGAGCTCGTAGCGCTTGAATCGCTCCTTGATCCACTTCGTGCGGGCGAACAGGTGGTCGAACTCGTCGCGCGTGAAATCGCGGAACTGCAGGAAATGCCGGGGAGAAGGGACCATCGGAGAGGCCATCGGAAGCGAAAGTGCGCCCTGCGGGGACGCGTTCGCACCAGTCGTCAACAAAGCAAAATACTAGCACGGGCGTTCCGGCCCGCCGTCCTTGCGTCGGGACGTCAGTGCGGCAACGTGCCGGGAGGCGGCGCGGGCATCGACGACGTCTGCAGCGAGGGGTTCCCCACCAGCACGCGCATGTCGATCAAGCCGTCGCGCCACGCCTGTTCCAGGTCCGAATCGACGGCCGCCAGCGCGTCCTCGCCGGTGCGCAGCATTCCGCCGACGCCGTACGCGCGGTTGCGGCCGTGAAGCTTGGCCATGTACAGCGCCTTGTCCACCAGGCCGAGCACGCGCTCCCAGCCAAGCGATGCTTCGTCAGGCGGCAGCACCACCGGCGAATAGCCGATGGAAGCGGTCATGTGGATGTAATGGCCCATGTACTGGATCGGTTCCTCGGACACGGCGTGCATGATCCGCGTGACGATCTCGTCGAGACGGTCCACCGGCGCCACCGGAACGAACACGAGGAATTCCTCGCCGCCCCAGCGCACGATCATGTCCGTCTCCCGCAGCGTCTCGCGCAACCGGCGCGCGATGGCGATCAGCACGGCATCGCCGGCTGCATGCCCGAACTGGTCGTTGATCAGCTTGAAGTGATCGAGGTCGATGAGCAGCAGCGCCTGCACCGGCTTTTCCACCGCGCCGCTGCGGCGGTCCGACTCGCCGCGGCCTTCGCTGATGAAATTCTGGAAATGGCGGCGATTGAAGAGCGCGGTCAGCGGATCGCGGCTGCTCTGGAAGCTCAGTTCGCTGTTCTTGGTGGCGAGCAGGCGGTTGGTCGTCCGCAGTTTGCGGTAGAGCATGGCGACGACGCCGAACGATGCCGCGAACACCGCGGCCAACAGCCACCAGATGCGCTGCTGCAGCTGGCGGTTCTGGAGTTCCACCGATTGCAGGCTTCGCTCGCGGTTCAGGAGCTCGATCTCGCGCTTGCGCTTCTCGGATTCGCGCAGTTCGCGCTCGGTCTTTTCGCGTTGGACGGCGGCGATTTCGTCGCGCAGCTTGCGCTCGCGGTCGAAGAGCGCGACGGCGCCCTTGTAGTCGCCCGCCTCGGCAAGATGCTGGCCGTACTCGACGAGCAAGTCGCCGATTTCCGCGACGGCGCCTGCCCGTTCGTACTCCTCCACCGCCTGCTCGGCCAGGCGCTTGCCGGCTTCGATCTGTCCCAAGCCCAGCTGGGCGAAGCCGATGTTCGCCTTGTTGGTGGCGGCAGTCGAAGACGTTGCCGGACGCGTTGGCAAGCTCGAGCGAGCGTTGCGACAGTTCCAGCACTTCCTTGAAATCCTGGCGGCGCAGGTAGACGTCGGCCAGGTTGATGAGCGCCATGCTTTCCGCGGCGTCGGATTTGGCATTGCGCGCGATCGCCACCGACTCCAGCATCGCGTCGAGTTCCTGCTTCGGCCGATCGAGGTATTGCAGCGCGGCGGACTCGGCGTTCTTGGCCTTGGACATCATGAACACGCTGCCGGCAAGCTTGGCCTGCCGGAAGGTCTCCTGGCTTTCGTCGAAGGCTTTCGCCCATTGCCGCATCTGGGTGTCCAGCACCGACAGCTGATACAGTGGCTTCGGCGCGCCGATAAGGACTTTGCGCGGCGATCGCGAGCGCCAACGCCTCCTGCAGCGCCTTTAGCGCATCGTCATTGCGCAGCATCTGCCGCGCGGTGGTGCCGGCGGAAAGCGCCGCCCAATAGCTGACATAGGCGTCGCCGGACGTGCCGAGCAGCGCGCGCGCGTCTTCGGCCAGGCGACTGGCCAGCGACACTTCGCCATTCCAGGACTGGACGGCGCCGCGCACCAGCCATGCCATGGCGACGAGGCTGTCGTCGTGCACGGACCGGCCCTCGCTCTCCAGGCGGTCGGCGAGCTGTTGCGCTTCCGCCGTGCGATTGGACCGGACCATCGCCTGGCCGTACAGGCTTTCGATGTAGTGACGCGTGCTCGCGTCGGCGCTCCGCGCCGGCACGACCAGCTCCTCGAGTTCTGCCAGCGCGCGCTTGGGGAAGCCATCCAGATTGGCTTCTATTTGCGTCCCCTGATCATCAATTCCGCGTCGGTCGCCGCGGCACAAGGAAAGATCGCCAGCGTCGCCCATAGCGCGAGCGCCGCGACCATCCAACTCCGGGTCCGCAGCTTCGAGCGACCGCGTCCCGCACACGAGCGCACCGCGCCCACGAGCGGCGCATGCGGCGCAATGGCGCGACGGCGTCGGGCTGGGCGGTGGTGTCATGGGGGGCGGGGGCGGGATGGGAGGGATCGCATGGGCTCGTCACGCGCGCCTGGAAACGCGATCCCGCGCCATGCATGGGCTGCGTGCAACATAGAGCAATTGTCGTGCCTGTGCCAGCCGTTCCGCCCATTCGAAGCACGGGCGCAATGTTAGAATTTGCCGGGTGTTACCCCCGATTTTGCCCGCGTTTCCCGGTGTTCCCGCGTGTTCGCCCTGTCGCATAGGCGGGGGCCGCCCATGGAACTAGCCGGTTTCGACGTCGTCATCTGGGGCATTACGGCCGCGGGAAAGACCTTTCGGCCCAGCGACTGGACCGACCGGATCGCCGGGCTGACGTCGGCGTTCGGCGAAGACCGCAAACTCGTCTATTCACCCCTGGTGCTGCCGGTCATGGTCGACGGCGCCCGCGCCGTCATCGTGGGTCACGAACTCGAAGCCATCGAACCGCGCCTGTTTCGCTTCCTGTTGTCGTTTGCCCAGGACAACGAACTCCAGGTCGTGCGGCTGAAGGACGCGCTTGCCTCGCCCCATGGACTGGTGCCGCCTCGCCGCATCGGGCAGGGAACCCCGCGAACCCGTGTGATGCCGGACCGCTTTTCTTCACCGGACAAGAAAATGGCGCCCGCAGGCGCCTTTTTCTTTGTCGACAACAGGCTGTGGCGTTACGCCAGCGCCTTGATCGCCGTGGACAGGCGCGACTTCGTGCGCGAGACCATGTTCTTGTGGACGATCTTCTTGTCCGCCATCTTGTCCATCACCGCCTGCGATTCCTGCAGGGTCTTGGCGGCGGCGGCCTTGTCGCCCGTGGCGATGGCCTTCTTGACCTTCTTGACTGCCGTGCGCAGCGCCGACTTTTGGCTCGCGTTGCGCATGCGCGTCGCTTCCGCCTGCCGGGCGCGCTTTCTTGCTTGCGCCGAATTGGCCATGGATTGCTTGTCCTGAAAATTTGTGGGATGCGTGAGAAGCCCGACATAATAACGGATTTCCGGCCTACGGGCAACTTTCAAGCCCCCTAGCCCGCGCCTGGAGGCCCCTCTTTAGTGAATCTGCTCAAGGCTTTAACCACCGTCAGCGGCATGACGCTGCTGTCGCGGATCACCGGGCTCGTCCGGGAAACGCTTGCAGGCGGCGCTGTTCGGCGCGGGAATGCAGATGGACGCGTTCCAGGCGGCGTTCCGCCTGCCCAACATCCTGCGCCGGATGTTCGCGGAGGGCGCGTTCTCGCAGGCGTTCGTGCCGATCCTGGCCGAATACCAGCGCCAGCGCGGCGACGACGCCACGCACGATCTTGTCGGGCGCGTCGGAGGCCTGCTGGCGCTGGTGTTGCTGGGCGTGACGGTGCTGGGCGTACTGGCGGCCCCGGCGCTGGTCTACCTGCTCGCCAGCGGCTTTGCCGCGACGCCGGGAAAGGTCGAACTGACCGCGGAGCTCATCCGCATCGTCTTTCCGTACATCCTGTTCGTGTCGCTGGTGTCGCTCGCCGGCGGCGTGCTCAACGTTTACCGGCGCTTCGCCGTGCCCGCATTCACGCCGGTCCTGCTCAATCTTTCCATCATCGGCGCGGCGATCTTCCTGGCGAAATACTTCGATCCGCCGATCAAGGCGCTGGCCTGGGGCGTGTTCATCGGCGGCGTCGCGCAACTCGCGTTCCAGATCGCTCCGCTGGCGCGCATCGGCATGCTTGCGCGTCCGCGCCTGGACTGGCGCGACGAAGGCGTGCGGCGCGTCCTGCGCAACATGGGGCCCGCGCTGCTCGGTGTTTCCGCGGCGCAGATATCCGCGCTGATCAATACCCAGCTCGCCTCGCTGCTGGGCGACGGCCGCATTTCCTGGATCACCTACGCCGACCGGCTGATGGAATTTCCCAGCGCGCTGCTCGGCGTGGCGCTGGGCACGGTGCTGTTGCCGACGCTGGCCAAGCACCACAGCGAAGCCAACCACGAACAGTATTCGTCGCTGCTGGACTGGGGACTGCGCCTGGCTTTCCTGCTGGCGCTGCCCGCTGCGGTGGCACTGTGGCTGCTCGCGCTGCCGCTGGTGGCGACGCTCTATCAATACGGCAAGTTCACCGTCAACGACGTCTGGCAGACGCGCGCCGCGCTGCTGGGCTACAGCGTCGGCTTGCTCGGGCTCATCGCCGTCAAGATCCTCGCGCCGGGCTTCTATGCGCGGCAAAACATCAAGACGCCGGTGCGCATCGCTTTCGTCACGCTGTTCGTCTCGCAGACGCTGGCGCTGATCCTGATGTGGCGCATCGGCCACGCCGGGCTCACGCTGGCCATCAGCATCGGCGCATGCGTGAATGCCGGCCTGCTGTTCTGGTTCCTGCGCCGTGGCGGCTATTACCGGCCGCAACCCGGCTGGTTTCTGTTCCTGTGCAAGCTGCTCGTCGCGCTGGGCGTGCTCGGCGCATTGCTGTATGCGCTGAGCGGCCCGCCGGCGCTGTGGCTCGAGTCGGGGCCATGGCAACGCATCGGCCGGCTTGCCGGGATCATCGTGGCAGGCGCGGCCGCCTACTTCGCGACATTGTTTCTGCTGGGGTTCAGGCTTGCCGATTTCGCGCGGCGGGAGCATTAACACCCACGCAACACCGAAATGCGAAAACGCCGCCTAGGGGGTTAACAACAACGCAACACCGAAATGCGAAAACGCCGCCTTGGGGGCGGCGTTTTAGCTTCACGGCGCCAGAGAAGCGGGCGCCGAAATGCCTGGGACTGTCGCGGGTCAGTGCTTGCGGTGCGGGCAGCGCGTCTTGGTGCAGTCGGCGTACAGGTACAGCGCGTGCTCGCTGATCGTGAAGCCGCGTTCGCTGGCGACCTTGACCTGCCGTTTCTCGATTTCCGCGTCGTAGAACTCCTCCACCCGCCCGCACTGCATGCAGACGAGATGGTCGTGATGCGCGCCCTGGTTCAGCTCGAAGACCGCCTTGCCGGACTCGAAATGGTGCCGGACCAGGAGTCCGGCCTGCTCGAACTGGGTCAGCACCCGGTAGACAGTCGCCAGCCCGATATCGAGACCCTCCACAAGCAGCAGCTTGTAGACGTCCTCGGCCGTCAGGTGCCTGACCTTGGACGATTCGAACAGATTGATGATCTTGAGCCGCGGCAGCGTTGCCTTCAGGCCGGCGCTCTTCAGGTCCTGCGAGGTGCTCATCCGTGCATTCCAGTAGGTTGGCACGGATATAATAACCGCTTATGAGAATGAAACCCAACGCGCTCCCCGTGGCTTCCCGTTCCCGCCAATTCGTCCTTTCGTCCCTGTTGGCGGCTGTCGCCGCGCTCGGCCTCGCCGGTTGCTCGTCCATGACCGCTCCGTTCGATACGTGGCTGCCGTACGTAAGCCAGTTCGGCGTGTACAAGATCGACATCAACCAGGGCAATTACCTGTCGCAGGACATGGTCGACAAGCTGAAGGAGGGCCAGACCAAACAGCAGGTCCGGCTGGTGCTGGGCACGCCGCTCATCACCAGCGTGTTCCGCGACAACCGCTGGGACTATCTGTACGAGTATCGCAAGAACGGCCGGCTGCAGACGCGGCGCCAGTTCACCGTCTATTTCAAGGATGACGCGCTGACCCGCTGGGAAGGCGACGAAATGCCGAAGTCGGTGCAGGAGCTGAACCGGACCGCCGCGACGCGCGCGCTGCCCGATGATCCTTACGGCGACGATGCCGGTTTCATCGGCAAGGTCATCGATTGGTTCAACAAGATCGGCAACCCGTCGGCGCCCGCGGTTCCCTGACCATGGACGCAGTCCGGCTCGCCATCGCCGGCGCCGGGGGCCGGATGGGTCAGGCGTTGATCGAAGCTTCCCTCGCGCAGCCGGGTGTCGCGCTCGCCGCGGCGCTGGATGTCGGCGGCAGCCCGGCCGTGGGCCACGACGCCGGCGCAAGATTTGGCCGCGCCACCGGCATCATCGTCGGCCACGACATTCGCGCGGCGCTGCGCGGCGCCGACGTCCTGATCGATTTCACGCGGCCCGAGGGCACGCTGGCGCACGTCGCGGAGTGCGCGGCGGCCGGCGTGGGCGCCGTGGTCGGCACGACCGGATTGAACGAAGCGCAAAAGGCCGATCTGGCAAAGCACGCGACGCGGGTGCCGATCGTATATGCCGCGAACATGAGCATCGGCGTGGTCGTCCTGCTGTCGCTGGTAGAGCAGGCCGCCGCCAGCCTCGGCGCCGACTACGACGTCGAGATCGTGGAGATGCACCATCGGCACAAGGTCGACGCGCCGTCGGGCACGGCGCTGCAGCTGGGCAATGCCGCTGCCGCGGGTCTCGACCGCAAGCTGGCCGACTGCGCGGTGTATGCGCGCGAAGGCCATACCGGCGAGCGCGCGCCTGGCGCCATCGGGTTCGCTGTGCTCCGCGGTGGCGACGTCGTGGGCGAACACACGGTGGTCTTCGCGGGCACCGGCGAACGCGTCGAGCTCACCCACCGCGCGACGTCGCGGCAGAATTTTGCGAGCGGAGCGCTGCGCGCCGCCGTGTTCGTTGCCGGCAAGCGCGCCGCAGGGCAGGCCGGCCTCTTCGACATGCACGACGTCTTGGGATTGAGATGAGGGGGCTCCGGTAGGCATGGCGGTCGACCATCCATTCGATCTTTCCGGACGGCTCGCGGTCGTCACCGGCAGCGGCTCGGGCCTGGGGTTGGCCATCGCGCGCGGCCTGGCGCGGGCCGGTGCGCGCGTCGTCATCAACGGCCGCAATCGCGCCAAGCTCGACGCCGCAGCCACGGCCTTGGTCGCGGACGGTCACGCGGCGAGCGTCTGTGCCTTCGACGTGACGGACGAGGCCGCGGTGAGCGCCGGCATGGCCGAAATCGAACGCACGCTGGGGCCGGTCGACATCCTGGTCAACAATGCCGCGATCAACATCCGCAAGCCTTTCGACGAATACACGCTCGCCGAGTGGCGCACGCTGCAGGACGCCAATTTCGACGGCCCGTTCCTGGTCGCGCGCACGGTCGTGCCGGGAATGAAGGCGCGCCGCCGCGGCAAGATCATCAACATCTGTTCCCTTGCATCGGACATCGGGCGGCCGAACATCGTCGCCTACGCCGCGAGCAAGGGCGGACTCAGGATGATGACGCGCGCGCTGGCCGTGGAACTGGCGCCGCACAACGTGCAGGTCAACGGCATCTCGCCGGGGTTCTTCAAGACGGAGATGAACAGTGCGCTGATCGGCAATGCCGAATTTTCCGCGTGGGTGGAAAAGCGCACGCCGGCCGGGCGCTGGGGGGATCCTCCCGAAATCGCCGGCGCGGCAGTGTTTCTGGCCTCCGACGCGGCGAATTACGTCACGGGCCACCTGCTGTACGTGGACGGGGGTTTCAGCGCGGCGTACTGACCGGCTTGCGGGGCCCGCCGCCGCCTTGGAGAGGCAGGCCGGTTCGGGGTATAATTCGCCAGATACAGCGGGGAAGGCCAAGCCTTCCCCGTTTGCACGTCAACCGTTCGGCCACCGCACCATGAACGCTCCCGACGCCACTGTCCAGTCCGCGACCGCTCCCGCGCTGTTCGCCCCGATCACGCCTGCGTTGCTTGCGCTGGCCGACGGGACCGTGTTTCACGGGCGCGCGATCGGCGCGCTGGGCAGCGCGACCGGCGAAGTGGTCTTCAACACCGCCATGACCGGCTACCAGGAAATCCTGACCGATCCGTCGTATGCGGGGCAGATCGTCACGCTGACCTATCCGCATATCGGCAACACGGGCGTCAACAGCGAGGACGTCGAATCGGGCCGCATCTTCGCGGCGGGTCTCGTCATCCGCGACCTGCCCGCCATGGAATCGAACTGGCGCGCATCGGGCACGCTGGGCGACTATCTGCGCGCAAACAACGTGATCGGCATCGCCGACATCGACACGCGCAAGCTGACGCGCATCCTGCGCGAAAAGGGCGCGCAGAACGGTTGCATCGTCGCCGGCCCGACGCTTGGCGCGGCAGATGCCGGCAACGCCATTGCCAAGGCGCAGGCCGCGCCGTCGATGGCGGGACTGGATCTGGCGAAGGTCGTGTCCTGCACGCAGCGCTATGAGTGGGCCGAAGGCGGCGGCTGGGCGCTCGACGGCGGGTTCCGCAAGGCGCCCGCGGCGCAATTCCACGTCGTCGCGTACGACTACGGCATCAAGCACAACATCCTGCGCCTGCTGGCCGATCGCGGCTGCAGGTTGACCGTCGTCCCGGCGCAGGCTAGCGCCGCCGACGTGCTCGCGCTGCGTCCGGACGGCGTTTTCCTGTCCAACGGTCCCGGCGACCCCGAGCCTTGCACGTACGCGATTTCGGCCATTCGCGAGATCGTGGACAGCGGCATGCCGACGTTCGGCATCTGCCTCGGCCATCAATTGCTTGGGCTGGCGTCCGGCGCGCGCACGGTCAAGATGAAGTTCGGGCATCACGGCGCGAACCATCCGGTGCTCGACCGCGATACCGGCCAGGTGCTGATCACCAGCCAGAATCATGGCTTTGCCGTGGATGCCGCGACGCTCCCCGCCAATGTCCGCATCACGCACGTGTCGCTGTTCGACGGCAGCCTGCAGGGAATCGCGCGCACCGACCGTCCCGCGTTCGGATTCCAGGGCCACCCGGAAGCCAGCCCCGGTCCGCACGATCTCAAGTACCTGTTCGACCGCTTCGTGAAGTCGATGGCGACGAAGGACGACGGCGTAGCCATGCCCAAGCGCACCGACATCCAGTCCATCCTCGTCGTCGGCGCCGGCCCGATCATCATCGGGCAGGCGTGCGAGTTCGACTATTCGGGCGCGCAGGCGTGCCGCGCGCTGCGCGAGGAGGGCTATCGGGTCATCCTCGTGAACAGCAATCCGGCGACGATCATGACCGATCCGGAAATGGCCGACGTCACGTACATCGAGCCCATCACGTGGCAGATGGTCGCGAAGATCATCGAGCGCGAGCGTCCGGACGCGCTGCTGCCGACGATGGGCGGGCAGACTGCGCTGAACTGCGCGCTCGACCTGGCGCGCGAAGGAGTCCTCAACAAGTTCGACGTCGAGCTGATCGGCGCGACCAAGAAAGCCATCGACAAGGCCGAGGACCGCGAGAAATTCAAGGCGGCGATGACGCGCATCGGGCTTGGCAGCGCGCGCTCGGGCATCGCGCACAACATCGAACAGGCGCTGGAGGTGCAGGCCGACATCGGCTTTCCCGCCGTGCTGCGCCCGTCGTTCACGCTCGGCGGCTCCGGCGGCGGCATCGCGTACAACAAGGACGAGTTCATCGAGATGTGCAAGCGCGGGCTCGACCTGTCGCCGACGCACGAGCTGCTGATCGAGGAATCGCTGCTCGGCTGGAAAGAGTTCGAGATGGAGGTCGTCCGCGACAAGAAGGACAACTGCATCATCGTCTGCTCGATCGAGAACCTCGACCCGATGGGCGTGCACACCGGGGACTCGATCACCGTGGCGCCGGCGCAGACGCTGACGGACAAGGAATACCAGATCATGCGCGACGCGTCGATCGCCGTGCTGCGCGAGGTCGGCGTGGACACCGGCGGCTCGAACGTCCAGTTCGCGATCAATCCCGCCGACGGCCGGATGATCGTCATCGAGATGAATCCGCGCGTGTCGCGGTCGTCGGCGCTGGCGTCCAAGGCCACCGGCTTTCCGATCGCCAAGGTCGCGGCCAAGCTGGCGGTGGGCTATACGCTCGACGAACTGCGCAACGACATCACCGGCGGAGCGACGCCGGCGTCGTTCGAGCCGACGATCGACTACGTCGTGACCAAGGTGCCGCGCTTCGCGTTCGAGAAATTCAAGCAGGCCGACGACCGGTTGACGACGCAGATGAAATCGGTCGGCGAAGTGATGGCGATCGGACGCACGTTCCAGGAGTCGCTGCAGAAGGCGCTGCGCGGGCTCGAGGTCGGCGTGGACGGCTTCAACCTGAAGACGGTGGACCCGGACAAGATCGCCGACGAGCTGGCCTATCCGCGCGCCGAGCGCCTCTGGTACGTCGCCGACGCCCTCGGCATCGGCATGACGCTGGAGGAGGTTCACCAGCACACGAAGATCGACCCGTGGTTCCTGGCGCAGATCAAGGAGATCGTCGACCTCGAGCTCAAGCTCGACAAGCGCACGCTCGACTCGATCACGCGCGCTCGAATTGCGCGAACTGAAGCGCAAGGGCTTTTCCGACCGCCGGCTCGCCTACCTTTTCAAGCTGACCGAGACCGACGTGCGCGCGCGCCGGCACGCGGACGGCATCCGGCCGGTCTACAAGCGCGTCGACACGTGCGCCGCGGAATTCGCGACGCGGACCGCGTACATGTATTCGACGTACGAGGAAGAGTGCGAGGCGGAGCCCACCGCCAGGAAGAAGGTTCTCGTGCTGGGCGGGGGGCCCAACCGCATCGGGCAAGGCATCGAATTCGACTATTGCTGCGTGCACGCCGCGATGGCGCTGCGCGAAGACGGCTTCGAGACCATCATGGTCAACTGCAATCCGGAAACGGTGTCCACCGACTACGACACGTCGGACCGGCTGTATTTCGAGCCGGTGACGCTCGAGGACGTGCTGGAGATCGTCCATGTGGAAAAGCCGTGGGGCGTGATCGTCCAGTACGGCGGCCAGACGCCGCTCAAGCTCGCGCGCGACCTCGAGAAATTCGGCGTGCCGATCATCGGCACGTCGCCGGACATGATCGACATGGCCGAGGACCGCGAGCGCTTCCAGCAGATGCTGCACCGGCTGAACCTGAAGCAGCCGCCGAATCGCACGGCGCGGACCGAGGAGGCGGCGATGGCCGCCGCCGCCGAGATCGGCTATCCGCTCGTCGTGCGGCCGTCGTACGTGCTGGGCGGACGCGCGATGGAGATCGTGCACGAGCCGCGGGACCTCGAGCGCTACATGCGCGAGGCGGTCAGCGTGTCCAACGATTCGCCGGTGCTGCTCGACCGCTTCCTGAACGACGCGACCGAAGTCGACGTCGATGCGATCTGCGACGGCACCGAAGTGCTGATCGGCGGCATCATGGAACACATCGAGCAGGCGGGCGTGCATTCCGGCGATTCGGCGTGCTCGCTGCCGCCGTATTCGCTGTCGGCGGACGTCCAGCAGGAGCTGCGCGCGCAGACGGTGGCCATGGCCCGCGGCCTCAACGTCGTCGGCCTCATGAACGTCCAGTTCGCGATCCAGTACGACGCGGAGGGCCGCGCCGTCGTCTACGTGCTGGAAGTGAATCCGCGCGCGTCGCGGACCGTCCCGTATGTGTCGAAGGCCACCGGCAGGCCGCTGGCCAAGATCGCCGCGCGCTGCATGGTCGGCAACACGCTAAAGCAGCAGGGCGTGGCCGGCGAGATCCTGCCGCCGTACTTCTCGGTGAAGGAAGCCGTCTTCCCGTTCATCAAGTTTCCCGGCGTCGACACGATCCTCGGGCCCGAGATGAAGTCCACCGGCGAAGTCATGGGCGTGGGCGAGTCGTTCGGCGAGGCGTTCGTGAAGAGCCAGCTGGCGGCCGGCGTCAAGTTGCCGGAAGGCGGCCGTGCGTTCATCAGCGTGAAGAACGCCGACAAGGCCAAGGTGATCGAGATCGCGAAGATGCTCGCCGAACTCGGTTTCGCGCTGGTGGCCACGCGGGGCACCGCGACCGCGCTGTCGCTGGCGGGCGTGCCCGTGGCCATCGTCAACAAGGTCGCCGAAGGGCGGCCGCACATCGTCGACATGCTGAAGAACGACGAGATCGCGCTGGTCGTCAACACGGTCGAGGAGAAGCGCGCGGCGATCCAGGACAGCTATGTGATCCGCCGCGCGGCGCTGGTCGACCAGATCCCCACCTATACGACGCTGGCAGGCGCGCGCGCCGCGGCGATCGGCATGCGCGTGATGCGCGGCCTGGTGCCGTATTCGATCCAGCAGCTGCACGAGCGGCTGGACTAACACGTACGAATTGAGCTGAACATGGCAAAAGTCCCGATGACGATCGAAGGCGCCGAGCGCCTCAAGACCGAACTGCACCGGCTGAGGACCATCGAGCGGCCCTCGGTCATCTCCGCGATCGCGGAGGCACGTTCCCACGGCGACCTTTCGGAGAACGCGGACTACGATGCGGCGAAGGAGCGCCAGGGCTTCATCGAAGGCCGGATCTCCGAAGTGGAGTCGAAACTGGCCAATGCTCAGGTGATCGACCCCGCGTCGATCGACGCCGACGGGCGCGTCGTGTTCGGCGCGACCGTGGACCTGGAAGATGCCGAGAGCGGCGACACGGTCACCTACCAGATCGTCGGCGATGACGAGGCCGACATCAAGCACGGCAAGATATCCGTCAGTTCGCCGATTGCGCGCGCACTGATCGGCAAGAGCGAAGGCGACACGGCCGACGTGCAGGCGCCCGGAGGCGTGCGCAGCTACGACGTGCTGGCGGTTCGCTACGGCTAGAACCCGGGGCGCGCGCGCGTTGACCAGCGCGATGCCGGCGCCGACGAGCGACGTCGCGGCCAGGAACGCCGGCCCGACACGGTCGCCCAGGAACAGGTGCCCGAAAGCGACGCCGAACAGCGGCGCCAGGAACGAGAAGACGGCCAGCCGGCTCGCGCTGTAGCGCGTCAGCAGCCAGAACCACGTCAGGTAACTCGCGAACGCGACGACGACCGACTGGAACGCGATGCTCGCCATCGTCACGGGTGTCCAGGCGACGATTCCCGGCTCGCGCAGCAGGACCGACACGAGCGGCAGCAGCGCCGCCGATACTGCCAGCTGATAGAACAGCACCCGCGTGGCGGCAATGCCGGCGAGTTTCGTGGCGCGGATCAGGACGGTCGTCGCCGCCCAGCCAAATGCGGCCGCGATGCCGAACACGTCACCGAGCAACGTCGACCGTTCGACTGCGAACCCTTCGCCGAACGCGACGACGATTCCGCCGAACGCCAGCGCGACGCCTGCCCATTGCACTGCGCGCAATTGCTCGCCGGGAACGAACCAGGCGAGGCCCAGTGCGGTCAGGACGGGCGCCAGGTAGATGAACACGACCATGCGCGCCGCCGTCGTGTGGGCGAGGCCGGCGTAGATCAGCGCGAATTCGCCGGCGAACAGCAGGCCGGCGAGCGCGCCCGGAGCAAGCGTGCCGTCGCGTTGCACGAGCGCGATGCCGCGCGCGCGCGCCCATGCCATCACGAGCACGCAGGCGATGCCGGACCGGATCGCCCCTTGCATCACCAGCGATATGCCCGGTGCGGCGAGCTTGATGGCGACCTGCTGGAATCCCCACAGCGATGACAGCAGGATCATCAACGCGATCGCGGTCGCGTCGAGCGGGCGCCGGGTCCCCATCGGGTGATGCGAAACGCGTGTCGCGGCTTCTAGGCCTTGCGGCGGCGCCGCGGTGTGGCCGATTTGGCGCCGCCCGCCGGCGGCTTCTTGGCCCAGGCCTCGCGGGGATTGGGTTTGGCGCTGAACGACTTCGGCTTGGTCTTCGGCGTGTAGGTCGACTTGCGCCGTTCCGCGGGCGCCTCGAAACGCGGACCGGAGGCGTCGCCGAATGCCGGCGCAGCCGCGCCGCGCGCGCGGATCTTCTGGCGCGACGTTCCCGCGGCGCCACGCGCCATGCTCGCCGGTGCCGGTCGCGGCGCGAACGGTCTTTGGCGGAGCCTTGAATTCGTCCGCCGGGGCCGCAAAACGCGCGGCGCCGCGAGTCCCCTTGCCGGCATGCAAGGCGTCCGGAGTCATGCCGCGACGGCGCTCGCGCACCGGGTCGACGGCTGCGCGCGGGCCGGTGCGCGCGGCCTTGGGCCGCTTGGCACCCGGCGCGGGCTTGGACGCGGCCTTCGCCGGGCGCGGCGCGGGCTTCTTCAGTTCGGGATTGGGTCGCCAGAGCACCAGCACCTTTCCCAGATGCTGGACGGCCGCGCATTCCATGTCCGCGCATACCTGTTCCAGCATCGCTTCGCGCTGGTCGCGCGCGTCGCTGAACACGCGGACCTTGATCAACTCGTGCTTCAGCAGCGCCAGGTCGATCTCGTGCAGGACCGCAGGCGTAAGGCCGTGCTGGCCGATGGTGACGAACGGCTGCAGGTGGTGCGCCTTGGCGCGCAGTTCGCGGCGACTGGCGGGGGTCAGTGGGTTCATGCCGCCAGTCTATAACAATCGCGCCACAAGCTACGGAGCGAGGGCGCGCCCATTCGGCGCGTGCTTGACATGTGTCAAGGCGAAAAAATCCGCGAAGGTGTCTAGTGATGGTTCACGGGTCGCCCCATGACGGGGTGGCCGGTCGCCTCACCAACCCCGAAGGAGATAGCATGAAGTCGATAGTCATTGCGGTCATTGCCGTGGCCGGAATCGCCGCGGCCGGAGTCGCCAATGCGCAGGAAGCGCTCGCCAAGAGCAGCGGCTGCATGAACTGCCACGCCATGGACACCAAGAAGATGGGCCCGTCGTTCAAGGACATTTCCGCGAAGTACAAGGGCAAGGCCGATGCCGAAGCGACGATCGTGGCGAACCTCGCCGCGGCCAAGGGTCACCCGGCGGTCAAGGCCTCGGGCGACGATCTGAAGTCGCTGGTGAAGTGGGTGCTGGCCCAATGACGCACGGTTGAGCCGAACAAAAAAGCCGGCGTCCGCCGGCTTTTTGTTGGGCGCCCCGCGCCGTTTCGGCGTCGCTCTAGCTCTTCTTGGCGTCGAGCGAGAGCTCCGGCCACTTGCGGCCGTGACAGGCAGGATTGGCGCAGAAATTCCCGCCTTCCGTCCCCCACTTGATGGGGCCATGGCACATCGCGCAGCTATCGTCGACCTTCGACCGGTGATCGTGCATCCAGTTGGGCGCTTCGTGGCTGCCCGGCGGCGTCATGCCGGGTGCGACCGTCGACGCGACCGACCGCTGACCGTTTTCGCGCTCGACCTGCGGCAGCGCATGGCACAGCGTGCACTGCAGTCGCACCGCCTCGCCCTTTTCGTTCATGTGCTTGCCGTCATGGCAGCGGAAGCAGCCGGGGGAATCCATGTGCCCGACGTTGTTCGGAAAGTCCTTCCAGGTGAGCGGCTTGCCTTTGACCTCGCCGGAGAACGACGTCAGCATCAGGATCTGTTGCATCGAATCGGCGAATTTCTTCTCGGCGTCCTTCGTCTTTGCCGAAACTTCCTTCGGTGCCGCGGCGCCGATTATCTGCGCGAATTTTGCCGCGCGCTCCTTGTCCGGGCCGCCGATGCCCGCCGATTTCTCGATGATCGCATCCGAGCGCGCCTTGATCGACGGCAGGCTCCGATCGATGCGTCCTTCCTCCATCGCGTCGTCGACGAGCCTCGCCGGATTGGTGAACGGATGGCCCGACGGCGTTGTGGCAGTCGATGCAATCCATCCGTCTCCGCGGCATCTTCTCCGCGTCGGCGCGGGAGACGCCGGCGGTTGCATCGAAGTAGGTCGCCTTCACCTTGCCGTCGTAGCCGCGAACCTCGACCAGCGCGATCTTCTGCTTCATCGGGTCGAGCGCGACGTACTCGACGTCCTGCGCGATGTGCCAGTGAATGCCTTTGGCAACGGCGCCGCCTGGGCGCAGCTGCGGCGTGATGTCCTTGTCGCCGCTGGCGAGCGCCGGGCCCGAACCGGTGTGCATCTGCAGCGTCGTCTTGCCCTCCGTACTCTTCGCGTCCGCTCCGTAGCGATACTTCGTGCGAATGGTGTCGTCGTGGCGAGCTTCGGGCCAGTGGCACGCCTCGCAGGATTCGCGCGCCGGGCGGAGGCTGTGGGTCACGGTCGGACGCTCGTAGCCGGCGATCATTCCCCAGAGTTCGTTGATATGCGTCGGCTTGATCGCCATCAGCTCCAAGGTCGACAGGCGTCCCATGTGGCACTCGACGCAGTTGACGCGCGCGTGGAACGCCGCCGCATGCGCAACCGGCTCCTCGGGATGGACTGCGTGACATGGTTGGTGCAGAACGCGTTGCTGTTGCTGTATTCCCACGCGACGATGCCGCCGGCGCCGACCAGCGCGAGCGCGATTCCGGCGATGACGATCGTCATCGCGGTACCGATCATGACGGTGCGCTTTCCCAGCCTGATCTTCATCGCCGACTCTCCATGGTTCGCACGTGCGATTGTTTCACACGCCGAGTGTCACGTCGGCGTCCGGCCCGATTATATCTAGAACAGGCTCGAAACGATCAGGACGATCGCGACAATGCCGAGCGCCAGCGCCAAGCCGCCGATGACCCAGCCGAACCACCTGGACTCAGCTGGAAGGCGGCGTCGTTTCCGCGGGCGCCAGCTGACCTTCCCGCGCCAGACGCTCGTACTGGACCAGCCGTTCGTCCTTGAGTTCATGTTCCGAGATCCGGCCGGTGAAGACCACCGTATCCATCGGGAACTTGGCCGGCCGCAGGTGGCCGTTGAAGAAGTGGAACGTGAAGATGAAGCCGACGGCGAGCAGCGCCTCCTCGCCGTGGACGAGGGCGGCGATGTTGAACATCCAGCCGGGGAGCACCTTGGAGAAGAACACCGGGAACCAGAGCAGGAGCCCGGAGCCGCCGATGATGAACATCCCCCAGAACACCGCCCAGTAGTCGAATTTCTCCCAATAGGTCCAGCGGTCGAACTGGGGCCGCGGGCCGATGCCGATGAAGTACTTGAAGTTGCGGTAGATGTCGATGATGTCCTGCGGCTGCGGCACCATCGAGTCGGGTCCCCACAGGACGCCCATGAGGCGGCCTCCGGCGATCGCCCGCCCGAAGACCATCACGACGTGCGTGACGAATACGACGATCATGACGAACGCGCAGACGCGATGCACGAGTCCCGCGCCCTCGAAGCCGCCCAGGATGCGGGCAAGCGTCGCCGCCCAGGGCCGGTCCGCGAAAATCAGCGGCAGGCCGGACAACGCGCAGCCGACGAAGCTCAGCATCAGCAGCGCATGCAGCACGCGCTCCGCGGGCCTGAAGCGGCGATAGTACCGTTGCGCCACGCTGGGTGCGGCTGCCGCAGGATGCGCCGTCGCGATTGCCATCAGTGTTTCCCCTCGTCGTTGCCGCCGCCTGACGGCCGGCCGCGTCCACCGAATTTCTCGCGCACCTCACGGTAGAACCAGAACAGCGTGTGGATGCCGAAGAACGTGAACACGCCGAAGAGCAGCAGCTCCATGAACAGCGCGGCGTAGTAGTACAGCGGGTTGCGTGCCTTGTCGTGCCGGTTCGCGTGCGGATCGAAGCTCGCGAAGTTGGCCGATGCGCCCGCGTGGCACTGCTGGCACGTCTTCAGCCGGTTTTCCTTCGACACCTTCGACGCCGGATTCGACGCGGGCAGCACGTCATGCGCGCCGTGGCAGGAAGCGCAGGTCGCCATGCGCGCGTAGCCGAGCGCCGTCACCTGGCCGTGGAACGTGTCGCGGTACGTCTTCAGGTAATCCGAGTGGCACGTGCCGCATTCCTTGATCACGTCCACCTGGAACTTTGCCGACTCGTGCTGCTGGATGCCGTGCGCCGAATGGCAATCGGTGCAGCCGGGCGCGGCCATGTTGCCGTCCTGGCGCAGCTTGCCGTGCTGGCCGGCAAGGAACGCCGCGCTCTCGGGCTTGTGGCAGGACCCGCAGGTGGCGGGTATGTTGGCGCGGCTCGTGTGGCTCGCCGCTTCGCCCTTGGCGCGGATGTCGTGCGACCCGTGGCAGTTGTTGCAGGTGGGCGCCGAACCCTGCGCGGCGCCCTTGAGCGCCTTGCCGTGGATGCTGTCGTGGAATTTCGTGCCGACGTTGCCGCCCGGCAGGTTGCCCTGGGCGACGACGGCGTCGCTGCCATGACACTTGGAGCACGTGGCTTCGATGTTCGCGTGGTTCGTGCGCGAGTCGGCATCCTTGGAGCGCTTGATGTCATGGGTGCCGTGGCAATCGGTGCATTTCGCCGCGACGTTGTTGCCGCCTTTGCGTGCCAGGCCGTGCACGGTGCCGGCGTAGGCGGCGACGGCCTTGTCGTGGCAGGCCGCGCAGTCGACGGGCTTCAGCTTGTCGGCGTGCGGGAGCTTCTGCGCCGACACGTCGCTGTGGCAGTCGGTGCATTTGAGCGAAAGCCCGCCGTGGACCGACGCCTTGAACCTGTCGGCGTCGACGGCGATGGACTTGCCGGCCGCGCTCTTGGCGTCCTTGTCCGCGTGACACATGAGGCAGGTTTCGTTCACACCCATCGCCGGCGCGGCGGCAGGCGTGGCCGATCGGGCCGGCGCTGCCGCGAAGAACAGCAGGCCCAGCAGTACCAGCAACGCGCATTGGACTGCGAGCGAGCGGACGGTGGTCATCTGGGTTCCGGGATGTGGTGCGCGTGGGATGGCGTCTTGCGTCGATCGCGGCGCCGCAACAAGCGAGGCGTTGCGGTGGAGGTCGCAGGAATGTTGACATGCTCGCGTGGTCGCCTGGTTGACGTGGATCAACCGGTACCCAAGGAGCAAATCAGCGCTCGAAAGAACGAGTCGAGTCCACGGCGAACGGTTGCGCGCGAAGCCTCTTCTACGCGGCGATTCTGTCGCCGGATTGACCCACGTCAACGCGCCCTGACCACGTCTCGGGTACAGGTATCGGGAGGATTGGGCGCCGGAGCATGCGCCGCGAGTATGGGCGCCCGGGAACGGAGTTCGTTGGGCATCGCCGTGACGGCGACAGCGCATGGTGGTGGCGTCCGATTGCAAAGAGAGGTTCACGTGAAAACACATCTCAATTCGCGCCGCGTATTGCAACTCGGAACGATCGCGCTCGCCGCCGGAATGCTCGTCAATTCGCCCGGCGCTGCAGGCGCCCAGAACGAGGCGCGCAGCGGCAAGGAGGTGGTCGATGCCGTATGCATCGCCTGCCATGGTTCGGGCGCGAACGGTGCGCCGAAGATCGGTGACAGGAAGGCCTGGGGAAAGCGCGCGGCGCAGGGGCTCACCAGCCTCTCCCAGAACGCGATCAACGGCATTCGCCAGATGCCTCCCCACGGCGGCAATTCCGGCGTGACCGATGTCGAGATCGAGCGGGCGATCATCTACATGGTGAACCAGTCGGGTGGCGATTGGATCGAGCCCGTCAACAGGGCGAGCGCGGCTCCCGAACGTGGGGGCGAGCAGGTTGTCGGCCTTTATTGCGGGAAGTGTCACGAAAGCGGCGCCGGCGGCGCGCCGAAGATCGGCGACAAGGCAGCCTGGATTCCGCGGCTCGCGCAGGGACTCGATCCGCTGGTGCGTTCCGCGATCAATGGCCATGGCGGGATGCCCGCGCGAGGCGGCGCGTCCAATCTCACCGACGCCGAATTGCGTGCCGCGATCGTGTACATGTTCAATGGCGGCGCGGCGCCGGCGCGCGTCGGCGCGGCTCGGCGCGAGCGGTCCGAACTTCAGGATCGTGGAGGGCATGACGATCAATTTCGGCGTCGTTTCCGCGGAAGCGATCCGCGGCCAATGCCAAGCAGTATCCGAAGAGCGTGTACGGCGCGGCCCCGGCGACGCCCGACCAGTATTACGTGACGGTCAGCCTGTTCGACGCCGACAATGGCAAGCGCATCGGCGATGCCGTGGTGAAGGCGCGCGTGTCGACCGCGGCGGGCGCAGGTCCGGAAAAGACGCTGCAGGCCAATGCGGTTGGGAATGCGCCGAGCTACGGCAACTACTTCGCGATGGCCGGCACAGGGCCGTTCCAGGTGGCGTTGCGCATTACCCGGCCGGGCAAGGCCGACGCAGTCCAGACGCAGTTCGCTTTCGCGCACTAGCTTCGCGGGACATCGGGGACGCGAACTCCGGCCGGACCTTGGTCTAGTGGGCGGCTGCCGGCGCCGTCTTGGGCCCGCGCACCATTGCCTCCGACACGAGTTCGGCGATGTCGCGGACGGCGATGCCGTCCGTCTGCCCCACCGCCGACACGCCGTCGTACATCATCACCGCGCAATACGGGCATGCCGTGGCCAGCACCCGCGGCGACTGCGGCAGCGCCTGTTCGACGCGCGCGACATTGATTCGCGTGCCGATGCGTTCCTCGAGCCACATCCGCGCCCCTCCGGCGCCGCAGCACATCGCCTTTTCGCGTGCAAGCGCGAATTCGAGCGGCGCGTCGCGCGTGACCTGGCGAAGGATCGCGCGGGGCGCCTCGAACTCGCCGTTGTGCCGTCCCAGATAGCACGGCTCGTGATAGATGACGCGTTCGAATGCGGGCGCGACGCGGATCCGGTCCTCGGCAAGCAGCTGCGCGATGAGCTGCGTGTGGTGGATCACCTCGTAGCGGCCGCCGAACTCCGGGTATTCGTTGCGCAACGTGTTGAACGCATGCGGGTCGCCCGTGACGATCCGCGTGACGCCGAGCCCGTTGAGGGTGCCGACCAGCGTTCCGGCCAGCTGCTGGAAGAGCATTTCGTTGCCGGCGCGGCGAACGCATTCCCCCGTCGACGTTTCAGCCGTGCCGAGAATGCCGAACCTGACTCCGGCCTCGCGCAGGATGTCGACGATGGCGCGGGCGACCTTCTGGCCGCGCGGATCGAAGGACTCGGCAGATCCGACGTAATACAGGTAGTCCAGTTCCTTCATCTGCTCGGGCGAGGTGACGACCGGCACGCCAAGTTCCCGCGCCCAGTCCGCGCGCGCATCCGCGGGCAATCCCCACGGATTGCTTTGCGACTCGTAGGCCGCGAAGACGGCCTTGAGTTCGTGCGGAAACTCGCCGTCCATCATCACGCGGTGCTGGCGCATGCGGAAGAACCGCGGAAGATGCTCGAGTTCGATCGGGCACGCCGCTTCGCAGTAGCCGCACGTCGTGCACGCCCATAAGGTGTCGTCGCTGATCACGCCGCCGGCCAGCGGCGGCAGCGCGTCGGCAGCGGGCTGATCGGTGACGATGTTCTCGCGCTGCTCCAGCAAGTGGTGCTTGAGGCTGTCGTGCACCCACTTTTGCGACAGCGGCTTGCCGGTGAGAAACGTCGGGCAGGCGTCCTTGCACCGGCCGCACTCGGTGCAGGTGAAGACGTCGAGGCCCTCTTTCCACGTGAGGTCCTTCGCCGTGCGGGCGCCGACGCGCAGGTCGGCGGCGTCCGCGTCGTCGCCGAGCATCTTCTCGAGATCGACGGAAGGCACCCGATTGGCGGGACGCCCGCGGCGGAAATAGAGCGTCGGCAACGCAGTCACGATGTGGAAATGCTCGCCCAGCGGCAGGATGACCAGGAACGAGAACACGAGCAGGAGCTGCGTCCAGTACGACAGCACGTAGCCTAAGTGCTGAATCCCGGGCGACAGGACGGACAGCGCGTCGCCCACGCGGCTGCCGGCGAAGGCGAACGCGCGCTCGTGCGCGATGCCTGGATCGCTGCCCGCGAAAAGCGCGAAGCGGAAGCCGTCGAACAGGAAGTCGGTGATCATGATCGCCGTGATCAGCGACAGGATCAGCAGCGCTTCGCGATTGGCTTCGAGCCGCGCCGGCTTTTGCACATAGCGCCGCCAGAACGCGTAGCCGACGGCGGCGAGGACCGCGAGTTCCACCACATCCTTGCCGGCGGCGAACAGCCCTCCGGCAAGTCCGGGAAAGGCAAACGGCTCGTCGTAGCCGATGACGATCAGCTGCAGCTTGCGCGCGAGCAGGGACATGAAGCCCAGGAAGATGACCGCGTGCATCAGTCCGGGTTTCCACTCGCGCCGGATCATCCGGGACTGCAGGAAGCCGTTGGTGACGACGCTGCCCAGTCGGGCAACAGGGCGGTCCCAGCGCATCTCGGGCGCAAGGTGCGTGACGATGCGAAGCTTCCGCGCGGCGAAGTACGCGAAGGCCGCGAAAGAAGCGAGCATCAGCAGCGAAATCCAGAGGGGACCCATCGCCGCCTAGGATGATTCCGCGGCCCATTGTCGCGGTTGACCTGCGTCAAGGGCCCCGTCGACAGGTCCAGTCGGGCTCAAACCGGGGCCCGCCACATGTGGCCCCTGGATGACCGCCAACGGCCTGTTGGCAGCGGCGGACGAGTTGCTGCGGCCGATAACGATCAGAAAGGCGGATTTGCTGCGCGGCGAGCTGGAAGCGCAACTGGCGCATGAAACAAACTGATACAACAATGGCCTCGCATTGAAGTCTCCCTGCCGACGTGCCTATTAGACTGAAGGCTGGCTGATCGCCGATTGAATCAGAGGACGTGCAGGCTTATGCAGCACGGCGCCGCAGGACAGACCTCGCACCGGTAATCGCGCTACATTGCTCCGGCGCCGGCGCCGCGCAGTGGCGCCACTCGGCGCCGTACTCGGCTCGCGCTATGGACTGGTCGCGCCCGAGCACTACGGCTGCGACAGCGTCGGCCCATGGAGCGGCGAGCACGCCTTTACCTCGCAGACGAGGCCGCCAGGACGATCGGATTCATCGATCGGTCCGATCGCAAAGTGCACCTTGTCGGCCACTCCTACGGAGGGGGCGTCGCGCTGCGCGCCGCTGTCGAGAGGCCGGACCGGATTGCGAGCCTGACGCTCTACGAGCCATCCGCGTTCCACCTGCTCAAGGCGATGGGCGCTCGCGGGGCTGTCGCGCTTGCGGAAATCCAGGGGATTGCTGCCCAGATCGCCGACGGCGTGATCACCGGCGATTACCGCGGAGGGGTGAGCTCGTTTCTCGACGACTGGGGCGGGCCGGGCGCGTGGGCAGCGCTGCGGCCGTCGTGCAGGCCGCACTGACACGCTGGACGCCCAAAGCGCCGCTCGATTTTCGGGCGCTGATCGACGAGCCGACACCAGCGAGCGCATACGCCGATTTGCGCTTTCCTGCGCTGATCATGCGGGGCGAGCATGCGCCCGCGCCGACGCGCCTGAATGCGAGATGCCGGAACGACGCTCATGCTTGCCGCCCGGCTCGTGGTGATCCCGGGCGCCGGCCATATGGGCCCGCTGACGCATGCGTCTGAGGTCAACGCGCGATGGACGCCATCAGCAGGGTGTAGCCATCCGGCGCGGACTTTGCGACCAGTTCCATGCCGATGTTCGCGCTGGCGCCCGGACGATTGTCGACGATGACCGGCTGCTTCAGCGCCTCACCAAGCGGCTGGCCGACGGTCCGCGCCACGATGTCGACCGCGCCGCCCGCGGCATACGGAACGATGATCTTGATCGGCCGGTCGGGATACGCCTGCGCGTGCGCCGCGATGGGGATTAGAAGCGCCGCACCCAGCACGAACGAGCAAAGGAGATCCGACCGTCGTACTTCGCGTTTGCCGAACATGGGTTCCTGATCCAAATGAAAGTCCGCGGCCTGCGTGACGGACCGAGCGCTACGCCGGCGCGCCGGCACATATGTATCACGGCGGAGCTGTCGTGCTCGAATCGCCTGAGGGCCGGCCAGCGCATCTCATGAACGTTGCAAGCCCCGCCATGGGTCGATTCGACCTCCCGGCCGCAAAACAAAAAAGCCGGCGCGAGCCGGCTTTTCCGTTGCCGCGTCCCGCTTTCACCGCGGGCGCTAAGCCGCAAGAATCACATCGCCAGGATCCACTTGACGAGCGACTTGACGTCGTCCGGCGATGCCTTGACTTCGGGGTGTCCCTTCGCCGTGGTCAATTTCGTGACCAGCATCGCTTCCGCATCGGCCTTGCCCTTGTACTTGGCGGCGACGTCCTTGAACGCCGGGCCCATCTTCTTGGTGTCGACGGCATGGCAATTGAGACAGCCGCTGCTCTTCGCGAGCGCCTCCTGGGCCACTGCCACGCCCGCGGAGCCCAGGGCCGCCGCCGTCACCGCCACCATAATCATCAATTTCATGTTCCCATCCTCCAGAGGCGCCGCGCGGGGCGGCAAACTTGAGCAGTTTAACCGGGCGCATGCGCGGGGAGCAATAACAAATCGCCCCCGCCGCCTGCACGTGCTCCAAGCCTGAACGGTTGCCGCGCGGTACCCGTTGACGTGGATCAAGGCAACGCCGGAACGAAGGCGCTAGCCTCGACGTCGATCGGGAATCGGGGCCGCCGGGCCGCCCGTGGCGGCCGCTTACCGGTACCATACGGCCGTTGTGCGGTTTTTCCGGGGAGAATGGGCCGCGGCCGGCTTCGGCGTCCGGTGGACCGTCTCGCGATTCCGCCAGAGGAGACAAGCTCGATGCCACCCGCTGAACCTACCCTTGCGGCGCTGCCGAATCCGGCCCTGCGCTACATCCTGGCGACGCGCCCGCCATTCCTTTCGGTCACCTTCGTCGCCGCGCTGATCGGACTGGCGACCGCCTATGCCAGCGGCGTCGCCGTGAACGCGGCGACCGGCACGATGACCGTCGTGTTCGCGCTGGTGGCGCACGCGGGCATCAATGTGCTGAACGACTACTACGACGCGCTCAACGGCACGGACGCGATCAACACCGAGCGCGTGTTTCCGTTCACCGGCGGCAGCCGCTTCATCCAGAACGGCGTGCTCACGA
The DNA here is from genome assembly GCA_963834045.1 of uncultured beta proteobacterium. GTDB lineage: Bacteria > Pseudomonadota > Gammaproteobacteria > Burkholderiales > Casimicrobiaceae > VBCG01. The sequence continues at coordinate 446,320 of CAWIAK010000018.1, forward strand.
TGCGCGAGACGGCCGTGTTCGGCGTGGTGCTGCTGGCGCTGGTCGTCGCGGCGGGCCTGTGGCTCACCCATGTGTCCGCCTCCGGTCTCATCTGGATCGGCGCCGCGGGCCTCATCGTGGGCTGGACGTACTCGGCGCCGCCGCTCAAGTTCAACAGCCGGGGCTCTGGGCGAGCCCTGCGTGTGGGCGGGCTTCGCGCTGATCGCCGTCGGCGCGGACTTCGTGCAGCGCGGCAGCCTGTCGATGTTCCCGTTGATCGCGGTGACCGGTTACGCATTGCTGGTCACCAACATCCTCTATATCAACCAGTTTCCCGACCGCAAGGCGGACGAGGCCGTGGGCAAGCATCACTGGGTGGTGCGCCTGGGCGTCGCGCGCGCGCGCTGGGGGTATCCGGTCATCGCCGCCGCCGCGTACCTGTGGATTCTCGGCGCCGTGCTTGCCGGCGCATTGCCGTGGCCGGCGCTCGTGGCGCTGCTGCCGGCGCTGCTTTCCGCGCGCGCGTCCCGCGACCTGCTGCGCTTCGCCGAATCCCCGCAGCAGCTGGCGCCTGCGATCCAGCAGACCATCGCGGCGGCGTGCCTGTCCGGCGTGTTGCTCGCGATTTCGCTGGTCGCCTGGCGCTGGTTCCACTGACGTGCCGGGATCGGCGCGGTAGTGCCGCGGCGCGATGATCGTTCGCAAATCGGCGCTCGTCGAACATTCGGCGGAGAACATGTTCGACCTGATCGAGGCTGCCGAAAATTACCCGGCGTTCCTGCCTTGGTGCGCGCACGCCAGCATCCTGTCCCGGGATGAGGCAACCGTTGCCGCGGAGATCACCGTCGACTTCCATGGCGTGCGCTTCCAGCTCACGACGCGCAATCCCGAAGCGGCGGCCGGAATTCATGGCCATCGTTCTCGAGCGCGGTCCGTTTCGAAAGTTCGAAGGGGAGTGGCATCTGACTCCGCTCGCGCCGTCGGCGTGCAAGATCGAGTTCGGGCTGCAATACGAATTCGACAGCCCGCTGATGGGGCGCGTCGCCGGAACCGTCTTCGACCGCATCACCAATACGCTGGTCGACGCGTTCGTCGTGCGGGCCCGGGACGTCTACGGCCCGGCCGCCGCGCTCGCCCCAATGAATACCCTGCGAACCAACCGGAGCCACTGGCCATGATCAATCTCGAACAACTCGACATGCTGCGCGCGTCCAAGATCGGCGCCGAGCTCACGCCGGACCAGTCCGCGGTCCTGAGCGAATTGATCAAGGTGCGCAAGCTCGCCGATGGCGAGGTCCTGGTCGGGGAGGGCACGCGCGACAACCACCTGTACGTGCTGGTGAGCGGGACGCTGGCCGTGGTCCGCAACGCCGGCAATCCCGAGGAGGTCACGCTGTTCACGCTGAATGCCGGCGACTTGGTGGGGGAATTGAGCTTCATCGACAGCACCGAACACTACGCATCGCTGGTCGCGCGCGGCCCCACGCAGGTATTCGGGCTGGAACGGGAACAGCTGGAATCTCTGCTGCCCAAGCATCCGGACATCGTCTACCGGGTCATGCGCGCAATCATCCGCACCGCCCACAACATCCAGCGCCGCATTTCGATGTATTCGATCGAGCTGACGAACTACATCTACAAGCAGCACGGCCGCTATTGACGCCGGCTGGCGATTCGCGCCACCCGCCACGCCGGAACGCGCCACGCCGGCCGATTTCGATCCCCACCCGCCAAGGAATCCGCATGCCTGAAGCCCACTGGACCGCGGACCTGTACAAGGCGATCGACGCCAAGGACACCAAGCGCTTCCTGTCCTTCCTCACCGAGAATGCGCAGTTCCGCTTCGGCAACTATCCGCCCGCGGTCGGGCACGCGGCGATCGGCGCCGCCGTCGACGGGTTCTTCGCGAGCATCCATTCCAGCCGGCACGACATCCTCAACAACTGGGAGCCGGCGGGGCACCTGGTCTCGCAGGGCGTGGTGACCTACACCCGCCTGGACGGCCGGAAAGTGACGGTGCCTTTCGTCAACGTCTTCAACATGCAAGGCAAGCTGGTGCAGGACTACCTGATCTACATCGACAACACGCCGTTGTACGCGCCGGCCGCGTAGTCGCCGCGCCGACAGCGCGCTGCCGCGGCATTCGACGCGCGAAAAAAAGCCCCGCACTGCTACGCGGGGCTCCTGGAGAAAAGCTGCTGGTTTGATTACTTCTTGGCCTCGCCCTTGACTTCGACGTCGACGCGGCGGTTGGGCTGCAGGCACTCGATCAGCGCCTTCATTGCCTTCTGGTCGCACTGCACGACGGGCTGCTTCTCGCCCATGCCGATGGTCTCGATCTTGGCCTTGTCCACGCCCTTGCTGACCAGGTAGTCGCGCACGGCGTCGGCGCGGCGTTCCGACAGCTTCTGGTTGTAGGCGTCGGAGCCGATGCGGTCGGTGTGGCCGGTGACCAGGACCACGTCGAGCTTGGTCACCTGCGCCAGCTTGCCGACGACCTGCGCGTCGATGGCGGCCTTGCCTTCGGGCTTGAGCACTGCCTTGTCGAAGTCGAACAGGACCTTCGAGTCGAGCGTGATCTTCTGCACCTGCGGGGCCGGGGGCGGCGGCGGGTGCCGGCGGCGGTGGCGGCGGCGGCGGCGGCGCTGCCACGGGTGCCGGCGCCTGCGCGACCATCAGCGGCGCGATCGGCAGCGGCGGCGGATCGAACTTGTACGTCACCGTCAGCCAGACCAGGTTGGTCGTGTAGCTCGGGTTGGCGAATGCGCCCGAATACCAGCTGATGTTGGAGCTGCCGAGGTTCTGGAAGTACGGGTAGAAGCTCGAGTAGCCCGCCATCTGGCCGTCGCTGTAGTCGTACTTCTCGTACGCGTAGCCCGCCGCTGAAGGCCCACTTCTTGTCGTAGTTGTAGGTTCCCTTGATCTGGAACCGCTGCAGCGTCGTGTTGTCGGTGACGTAGTTGACGAGCGGACCAGGCGTTCCTCCCGGGGCGTGAATCCGCCCGCGCAGGCCGGGGGAGTTCCGGGACAGGGTGGGCCGTAGTACGCCGAGTTGAAGTCCACGCCGCCGCCGGTCTTGCCGTAGGAGTAGGACGTGGTCACCATCCACTTGTCCGTCGGCGCCCAGTCGACCAGCGCCGCGGCCATCCAGCCGTCCTGCGTGTTCTGCGTGCCCCAGTTGAAGTTGGTGGGGTTGGTCGGACCGCTGGGCAGCGGATCCCCCGGCACCGCTCGCAACCGTTGCGGTGTTGCGATAGTCCTGCTCGAACTTGACCTTGCCCCAGTTGCCGATGCCGGTGATCCGGAGCTTGTCGTCGCCCCAGGACGCCGTCACGTCGTACTGCTGGCTGTGGTCGTTCACGCGCCCGTAATAGTTGTCCTTGTAGTCGGTGTCGCGCCACGTTGCGCCGAAACCCACGAACCACATCGGATCCGGGGTCCAGTCGATGTTGAACTTGACGACGTTGCGGTCGAAGTTCGAGACGTCGTAGGCCGTGAAGTAGTACGGAACCGTGGTCGGCGATACGTTGTTCGCGTTGTTGGTGACGCTGGGGTCGAGGTCCGAGCGCCGCTGCCAGTACTCGTACTTGAGCCGACCGGTCACGTTCGCCCAGCTGCCGGGCCAGCCGCCCGTGTTCCGGTACTCGACCCAGTAGCGGTAGTCGTCCGTCTTCGGCGCCGGCTCGAGCTGGCGATCGATGTTGATCCAGTCGAAGCCGCCGAGCAGCTTGTTGTACCGGTTGAACGCCCACGTCGCGTCGAACCCCGCCGAATTCTTCGTGTACTGGAAAGGCCTCGCGGGCGGCGAGCGCACCGATCGTGTAGCACGTCGCGCTGTTGGCCGGCGGGGTCGCGCAGCTGCTGCCCTGGCTGCCCGCGGCGTACGAGACGTTGGTCGAGTCGTTCTGCAGATCGTAGTAGTCGTAATAGACCCGCGTGTCGAGCTGCGCCATCGGGGCCGCGTTCCACGCGACGTTGGCCGTCGTCGTCTTGATGTTGCCGTTGAAGTTCGACGAGTCCGGCTGCGTCACGAGGTTGCCCACGCCGGGCGGAATGAACTGGCCGGAGGGCGTGTTCCCCGTCGGCTTGAGGCTCGTCGACGCGATCGCGAAGCTGTTCTTCAGCTTGCTCTGCGTGAAGCGCGCGATGATCGCCGAGTCCCACGGCAGCTGCTTGATGTATCCGTTGAATGTCCACTTCTTGAGTTCGTTGTCCGGCGGCAGCAGCGAGTAGTCGAGGCCGCTGCGCATGTAGAAGTTCGTCCACTGCACCGCGTCGTTGGCGTCGGTGAACTTCGAGTCGATGAACGCGACCTTGAAGCCGTACTGCTTGGTGTTGTAGCCGCCCTCGATGGTCGTGTTCTGCGTCTTGTATTCGACCGGAATGCCGAGCTCGATCAGTCCGTTGCCGGAGCCCGTTCCGAGCTGGCCGCTGCCCGGCTTGATCCCGTTGGTCTTGACCTCGTTGTAGTCGGCGCGGATGAACCACGGCGTCTTGCCCGAGAACTCGCCGTTGCCGCCCCACGTGTTGCGCTGGGTGCCGTAGTTGAACGTGTACCAGTTGTTGGGGTTCGGCGACTGCGGATACGGCAGGCCGGGCCCGACCAGCAACGTGCCGTCGACGCCGGCCAGCGGCGTCAGCGCGTTGAACGAGTAGGTTGTGCGGAATGTTGTTGTTGTAGATCGACGCCTTCCACGCGCCGTAGCCGCCGCCGACGACGTTGATGAACTGGTCGTCGCGGCCCAACTCCTCGCCGAACACGCGCAGGTAGTACGCGCGGCTGCTGCCGCGGATGTCGATCACGCCGATCGGCGCGCTCCTGATGTCCTGGTACTCCTGCGCCTTGGCGTCGTCGACCGGGCCGGTGTACGGCGTGGGAAACGCGGGAGTTGTGCGATGTGGTGGCGGGCCCGACCCCGCCATTGCGGTTGGCGCCGTCGATGTTCGTGCCGCGGCCGCCGGCCTCGAGGGATCCGCCCCACAGGAAATTGTCTTGGGCGTACGCGCTTTGCGCGAACAGGCTCGCCACGACAATGGCGATGAGCTTGACTCTCATGATTGTCCCCTGGTCTCAGCGAAGGAAGAATTGGCCGTAGGCGGATGCCGGCGCGTTGCTGCCGTGGATCTGCCGATGGCATCCGACGCAGCCGCTTCCTTCGAACCGGATATTCGACGGCAGCACGTTGGGCAGCGTCCCCCTGCCGTCGTAGATCCCGTGCGTGTGGCCGCCCGGATGGCAGTCCGCGCACAGCGCCGGCGGCTTCTGGGCGAGCAGGCCCTTGTGCGACGAGCCGTGGGGCGTATGGCAGGTGGCGCAGTTTTCCATCACCGGGGGATGCTCGTGGATCCACGGGCCGCGCTTGTCGGCGTGGCAGGTGACGCACAGGTCATGGATCGACTCGTTGCGCAGGCTCGCCTTCTGCAGCGCGCCGTGCGGGTCGTGGCAGTCCTGGCAGCTGACCTTGCCTTCGATGATCGGGTGGTGCGAGGGCTTGAGGATCTCGCCCCGGACGTCGCGGTGGCACCCGATGCACGTCTTGTAGGCGAGCTTGCGGGCCGTCGTCGTGTACGGCGCGGCGGCGAACTGCGAATCCCTGATCTCGCTGTTGTTGCTCGCCGTCTGCGTGCCGTGGATCGAGTGGCAATTCACGCACGACACGTCGACCTTGCGGTGCTTGGCGATCGACCAGTTCTCGAGCTGCCGCTGCCCGGCGTGGCAGGTCAGGCAGACGGCCGATTTCTCGGCGGCCGTCGCGTCCTTCGTGGTCAGCGCGCTCGATCGGCTTCGCACTTGCTCGGGTCCTTCAGGTGCTCCGCCGCGTTGCCGTGGCACGCCTGGCAGGTCGAGCCGGCCGCGTCGTAATTCGCGCCGTGCCCGGTCAGAAGAATGGTGTTCTGCTGCTTCTCGTGGCAGTTCGCGCACACCGCCAAAGGTTCAGCCGCCTTCTTCTCCTGCGCGAAGGCGGGTGATGTCGCAAGCGCCGCTGCGAACGCCAACAGACCGGCGGCTGACGATGGATTTGATTCTCATGTGGAGGTCCCCTTTGACGCCCGTTGTAACTACCTGCGTTACGATCCTTACCGCCGCATCCCGCTGCCTGAAAACGACTTCGCATTTGCTTGCTGCCTGTCAGCGAGGGATGAATCGCGCTTTCATTTTTTTACACCTGTGACAAATTGTTTCACTTGACCTGCGTCAATCGATACGACGATCGCCGGAACTCTGTCGTCGGATTGCAACGAGCGATGATCGAACTCATCGCAGGCGCAATCTTTATGACGTAGCGAGAATCACTCGCATCGTCCCAATCGACGCGCGAAAAAAAGCCCCGCACTACTACGCGGGGCTCCTGGAGAAAAGCTGCTGGTTTGATTACTTCTTGGCCTCGCCCTTGACTTCGACGTCAACGCGGCGGTTGGGCTGCAGGCACTCGATCAGCGCCTTCATTGCCTTCTGGTCGCACTGCACGACGGGCTGCTTCTCGCCCATGCCGATGGTCTCGATCTTGGCCTTGTCCACGCCCTTGCTGACCAGGTAGTCGCGCACGGCGTCGGCGCGGCGTTCCGACAGCTTCTGGTTGTAGGCGTCGGAGCCGATGCGGTCGGTGTGGCCGGTGACCAGGACCACGTCGAGCTTGGTGACCTGCGCCAGCTTGCCGACGACCTGTGCGTCGATGGCGGCCTTGCCTTCAGGCTTGAGCACTGCCTTGTCGAAGTCGAACAGGACCTTCGAGTCGAGCGTGATCTTCTGCACCTGCGGAGCCGGCGGCGGCGGGGGAGCCGGCGGCGGGGGCGGCGGCGGCGGCGGCGCAGCCTTGGGCGGCGCTTCCGCGACCTTCAACGGCGCGATCGGCAGCGGCGGCGCGTCGAGCTTGTACGTCGCCTGCAGGTAGAAGATGTTCTGCGTGCCGTTGGTGAACGCGTCGTAGCCGTTCAGGTAGCTCAGGCTGCGTCGTCGGCGTCACCACGCCGACATAGGGCAGCGTGTACTGGTAGCCGCTGGTGGCGATGTCGTTGTGGTCGTATTTCTCGTACGCGTAGCCGGCCGTGAACGACCAGTTCTTGTTCAGCGTGTAGATCGCCTTCAGGTTGAAGTACTGCTGCTTCGAATTGTCGAAGTTGCCGATGTTGAGCGGGTTGCCGAAGCCGGCTGGGCCGGCGACCATTGCGCCGGTCGCGTCCTGCGACGCGAAGGTCGCATCTCCGTCGTTCTGTATGTACAGGTACGACGTCTTCAGCATCAGGCTCTGGCGTGACCGGCCAATCCAGCCCTGCGCCGATCATGTAGGTCTGATCCTTGGTCGCCGAGTTCCAGTTGTACGAACCGGAATTCGGGAAGGAGCTCGGGCTGTAGCAGTTCGGATTGGCTGCCGTGCAGTATCCTGGCGGCGGATTCGGGCCGCCCGCGACCGTGCCGATGTAGCGGTGGCTGGACGGGTACTTCGTTTCCTCCCAGCTGCCAAAGGCGCTCAGCATGAGCTTGCTGGCATCGCCCCAGTTGCCGCTCAGGAAATAGCCCTGCTTTTCGGAACTCGTGCGCCCGAAGGTGACGTCGTCATAGTCCTGCTTGGCCCAGTTGCCCTCGAACGACAGGCCCAAGTTCGCCATCGGGTTGTAGTCGAGATACAGCTTGATCTGGTTGGTCGTGGACGACTGCAAGTCGAACGCCGACGTATACGGCAGCAGGTAATTCGGGTTGTTCGCCGTCAGGCCTTCATTGCTGTAGTTGAGCGTCGCGTCGCGCTTCAGGTACTGATACTTGAGACGGCCGGACATCGTGTCGAGCATCGTGTTCTTGTACTCGACCCACAACTTGTTCCAGTGCGCCTTGTCGTAGTCGACGCGGGTCTGGTCGAGGTTGTTGTAGTCGTAGCCGAACCCCAGGCGCTGGTTCTTGGCAAAGCGCCACCACACGTCGAAGCCGACATTGTTCTTCGTGTAGTTGTAGAGCTCGTTTTCGCAATTGCCGACGGTTTGCGTCGGCACACCGCCCACGACGAGGTTGCCACACCCGAGGCCGCTCGCGAGCGGCGTCGTCGGCGCATTGCCGAATTCGACGAGGTCGGAGCCGTTGTCAAGCTTGGTCCAGTAGTAGTAGACGCGGGTGTCGACGTTCGTCATCGGCACTGCCGTCCACGACAGCGCGAACGACTGGTTCGTGTTCTTGCCGTCGAAGTTGCTCTCGTCCGGCAGCGTCGCGTTGTAGACGGAACCGGTGTTGAGTGCCAGCGGGGCGAGGCCGAAGTCGCTCTTGGTCTCGGCCCAGGTGTACCGTGCCGAAATCACCGAGCGCCACGGCAGGTCGCGGTAGTTTGCCGTCGCCGTGAACTTGTTGAACGTGTTGTCCGGCGGCAGGTACGACGTGTCGAGCTTGTTGCCGCCGAAGAACGGGTTGGTCCAATCGAGCGTCTTGATCGAGTTGTCGAACTGGCTGTAATCCCAGCGCAGCGAGAAGGTCGCCTTGCCGGACTGGTAGCCGCCTTCCGCGCCCCAGTTGTTGGTCGTGTACTGCGTCGGGATGGCCAGGTCGACGAAGCCGTTGCCCGGGCTCGTGCCGCTCGCCGCCGAACCGATCTTGGTGCCGTTGAACGTGACCTGGTTGCCGTCAGCGCGGAAATACCACGGGCTGTTCTTCTGCCACTCGAAGAAGCCGCCCCAGTCGCGGCGATCGTAACCGATGTTGACGCCGTTCCAGGTGTTCGAGTTGGGGTTCGGGAACGGCGCCGTCAGCACGTCCGCCGGGGGGGCCGTAGAACGGCGTCAGTCCGGACGTGAGGAAATTGTGCGGGATATCGTTGAGATATGCCCCGGCCTTGAAGAAGTCGTACATGCCACCGCGCATGAACATGTACTGGTCGCTGCGGCCGAAGTTCTCGCCGTAGCCGGTGAACCAGGTCGTGCTGTTGCGGCCGCGGACGCCGACGTTGGACATCGCGCCGTTGCGGAGGTCCTGGTACTCCTCGAGCTTCGTCGGGTCCTGCGCGTTCTGGTCGTTGTATATGCCCCCGAGAGTCGCCGAGCCCTCGAAGCGCATCGGGTCGGTGCTCTGGGCGAGCGCCGGCGCGGCAGCGAACAGGCTGGCGATCAGGGTGGAAAGCAGCTTCTTGCTCATCATTTTCTCCTGGCCTTATCGCGTGAAGAACTTGCCGCGGTTACCCGGCGCGTTCGAGCCGTGAATCGCGTTGTGGCAGTTCAGGCAGGCGCGGGCGACCAACCGGTTGTTCACCGACGGGTTGGGCTGTCCGGTCTTCCCGGCGCACGCTGGATTCGGATCCCCAGCCGCGCAATTGAAGCCACCGGCGGCGCCATACACCGTGCCGGGGTGCCGCGATCCGTCGTGGCAGTCCTGGCAGAGGTTCGGCGCGGACTCGTTCAGCAGCTTGGCGTGGACCGAGCCGTGCGGGTTGTGGCAGGTCGCGCAGTTTTCTTCGACCGGCGGGTGGTTGAACACGTACGGACCGCGCTTGTCGGCATGGCATGAGTAGCATTGGTCGTTGATCGTCGGCTGCTTGACCATCGCCGGCGACAGCGCGCCGTGCGGGTTGTGGCAGTCGGAGCACTTGACCTTGCCTTCGATGATCGGATGATGCGAAGGCTTGAAGTTCGCGGCACGGATCTGCTGGTGACACGACCAGCACGTCTCTGCCTGGTTCGGCAGGAACGTCGTCGTGTATTTGTTGATGGTCACCGGCGCAGGCCGGAGCGTCACGCCGTTGTAGTTCGGCGCGTTTTGCCCGTGGACGCTGTGGCAGCTGCTGCAGGACACGTCGTTGAGCGCGTGCTTGCCCGACGTCCAGAAAGCGAGGTTCCTGTTGCCGCTGTGGCAGGTCAGGCAAACCGCGGTCCGCTGCTCGGCAGTGCCGCCCTTCGCGAACGGCGTTGGCAGGCTTGGCCTTCATCGGGTCCTTCAAATGCTCGGACGCGTCGCCGTGGCAGGCCTGGCACATGCTGCCGGCGGCATCGCTCTTGGCGCCGTGAGGCGTGAGGTCGATGGAGTTCCACTGCGCCTCGTGGCAGTTCGCGCATACCGGGGCGACCTGGGAACCCGTGTACGCCTTCTGCTGGGCGAGTACCGGAAATGCCAAAAACGCCGCCAGGATCGCCAGTGTCCTGGATGCGGCGATGAAGGACTTGATTCGCATGTGAACCCCTTTGGTCAGCTGCAAGATTTTCCGACTGCCACCGTCCGAAACCCGGCCATTGTTCTCGTCGACCGCCGCTCCGGAGCATTCCTTTCGTGCTGGTGCGCCATGAAACGAACGCCCACACCATGCCACGAATATACCTTTCCTTGATTGTTCTTTTACGCGTCGGACCCCTCTGCGCACTTGACCTACATCAAGTGGCTAGGGACCCCAAACAAGCTGGTCGGCAGGCGTTGCAATTCCGCAACGCGCCTGTGGCGGATGGGCCGGAAAATCCGGGTTCTTCTTGACGTTCCGTTGCCACCAGGGGTGTAACTATTCAATTTCTGAAATACTGCGCCCCTTACACGCGAAGGCGGCGCCAGCCTGACGCGAGCGCGTCAGGAGCCTGCGGGCGGGTAAGGATTGCGCAAGTCGCGCATGACCGCCATGAACACATCGCGAACCTGGGCCTCGCTGCAGCCCATCAGAAGCGCATCCTCGAACGCGTCCTGGGCCATCTGCCGGATCTCGGCCAGATTCTCGTTCATGACCTTGATCTTCTCGTGACATGAAACGGGAGCGCCGTCGTCGTGGTGCCAGGTCGGATAGCCTGGGGTGGGTCGCGTCGTGTCGTTCATGATGTCCGGGGAGCGTGGGTTGGATGCAGGCACTGCGTGCCGCCACATTGCCTGCGCGCCGCCACACGCCGTTGACCACGGTCAACTTCCGCCAGAAATGCCTGGAGTAAGTTCTGTCGTGGAGCCACGTTCACGCGGCGAAATGAGCCGCAGGCGATTCTTCCGAAAACAGTCTACGCTCCCAATCCAGGTCTGCGAGAGTCCCATGTTCGATCGACCGGTCAAGGAAATGATGCGGCGGGAAAAGATCCTCAAGGCGCCGCCCGATGCCTATGTGAGCAAGATCGCCAAGCTCATGGTGAGCAAGAGCGTCGGCGCCGTGGTGGTCGTTGCCGACGAAAACCTGGTGGGCATCTGCACCGAACGCGACATCGTGTTCCGCGTCGTGGCCAAGGGGCTCGACGCGCGGGCGACGCAGCTTGCCGACGTGATGACGCCGGGACCGCAGACGATCGCGCCGGACAAGCCCTTCGGTTATGCGCTGCTGATGATGCACGAGAGGGGATTCCGGCACCTGCCGGTCGTCCAGAACGGCAAGGTCGTCGGCATGGTGTCCTCCCGCAGCGCGCTGGACCCGACACTCGAGGAGTTCGTGTCCGAGGAACAGCGGCGCAAGCATTTCGAGGAAAAGGGCTGAGCCTGTTGGCTCTCGTACGCGGCGTCGTCGCGGCGTCGCTGCTGGCACTGAACACGCTGTTCTGGTGCGCGTTCCTGTTCCTGTTCGCGCTGGTCAAGCTGGCCGTGCCCGCCAGGCGCGTGCGCACCGCGATCGACCGTGTCCTGAATGGAATCGCCACGCGATGGGTGTCCGGCAACAGCGCGTGGATGGGACTCACGCAGCGGACCCGGTGGGATGTCGCCGGTCTGGACGAGCTTCCCTATCGCGGCTGGTACATGGTCAATTGCAATCACCAGTCATGGGTCGACATCCTGGTATCTGCAGCATCTGCTGAACCGCCGGATACCGATGCTCAAGTTCTTTCTCAAGCGGCAGCTGATCTACGTTCCGGTCATCGGGCTCGCCTGGTGGGCGCTGGACTTTCCGTTCATGCGCCGCCACACCGATTCCCAGCTCAAGCGGCATCCGGAAAAGCGCTTCGACGACATCGAATCCACGCGCCGGGCCTGCGAGAAGTTTGCGCTGGTGCCGACCAGCGTGATGAACTTCGCCGAAGGCACGCGCTTCACGGCTGCGAAGCACCGGGCGCAGCATTCGCCCTATCGACATCTTCTACGCCCCAAGGCGGGCGCGCTGGCGCTGGCGCTGGGCGCGCTGGGCGGGAAGTTCGATTCGCTTCTCGACGTCACCATCGTCTATCCCGACGGCGCGCCGACGTTCTGGCAGTTCCTCTGCGGCAACGTGCGCCATGTCGTCGTCCGGGCGCGACAGGTGCCCATTCCCGCCGAATTGCGCGGCGGAGACTACGCGCGCGATCCCAAGTACCGCAAGGCATTCCAGCACTGGCTGCAGGCGCTTTGGCAGGAAAAGGATGCGGCCATCTCCGCGTTGCTCGATTCGACGCGAGTACAATCGGAACCAGCTACGATTCCGGGGGGCAGCGAAGGAATTGTGGAACTCCCATTGAAGCTTCGACAGCACGGTGTGTATTGCGCTGGCTTGCTCGAGTCCCTCGTCGCTGCAGCGCGCCCTGCGGTTCGTCATCGTCGCCGCTGTCGTCGCGTTGGCGGCGTGCGGCGCGCCGGATTCGCCGTCCGAGGCGAAGATGTCCGCTGCCGGGTGGCACGAATTCCAGGGAACGTGGACCGCGACCGGCCACCGCACAGCGATTCAGCTGGGCGTCGATCGCCGGGCATCCATCGCGGATTTCGACGGCTCGCTGCTGCTGGCGGGCCCGTCGCGGCCGGCGATCGGTTTCCGGGCCGAGGCGCTCGTGCTCAACGACAGCGCCACCGGCATGGTCGGGCGGTCCGTCTGGATCGATGACCGCGGCGACGAGGTGTACAGCGAATTGAAAGGCGAGGCGACGGCCACCGGCAACCGTGTCGTCGGGACGTTCGTTGGCGGCACGGGACGCTACTCGGGAGCGACCGGCACCTACGAATTCTCGTGGCGGTTCCTGCTCGAAGCCGAGGACGGGACCGTGCAGGGCCAATCGCAGGGCTTGAACGGCAAGGTGCGCGTCGGCACGGCGCCGGCCGCGCCCAAGGCGGGGGGTACACAGCCATGATGAGCCCGGCCTTGCTGGCGCGCCGCGCGCTGCCGTTTGCGCTGGCGATCGGCATCTGGCTCGTGCCGGTCCCGGCGGGGCTGACCGCGCCGGCATGGCACCTTTTCGCGATATTCGTCGCGGCGATCGCCGCGGTCCTGGTGGGCGCCTTTCCACTCCTCACGTCGACGATGCTGGCGGTGGCGGCCGTGGTGCTCTCGGGCACGATCTCGCCGGCGAAGGCGTTCGGTGGATTCGCCAATGCCAGCGTGCTGCTGGTGGTCATCGCGTTCCTCGTCGCGCAGGCGGTCGTGAAGTCCGGATTGGGCGAGCGGATCAGCCTGTTCATGGTGAGCAAGTTCGGCCGCTCGTCGCTGGGTCTCGCGTACAGCATCGTGCTCACCGATGCGGTGATCGCGCCGGCATTTCCGAGCAATACCGCGCGCGGCGGCGTCCTCTTTCCGGTGGTGCTGTCGGTGGCGACAGGCTCCGGTTCGCGTCCCGACGATCCCGAAGGCCGACGGCTCGGCGGCTACCTGATGTACTGCGGCATGGCCAGCCTGGCCGTGTCATCCGCGCTCTGGATGACGGCCACGTCGGCCAATCCGATCGGCATTCAGATAGCGAAGGAGTTCGGCCTCGAGATCGGCTTCGGCAAGTGGCTGCTCGCCGCCTCGGTGCCGGCGCTGACGGCGATCCTGCTGCTGCCGCGCGTCGTCGCGCGGATCTTCCCGCCGGGCGTGGGCGAGACGCCCGACGCGCCGGTGGCCGCGCGCAAGGCGCTCGCGCAACTGGGGCGAATGTCGCGCGACGAAAGGATCACCGCGGTCGCGTTCGTGCTGATGGTCTCTGGCTGGATTTTCGCCGACAGGCTCGGGCTCAACGTGACCAGCATAGCGTTCGCCGGACTCGGTTTGCTGCTGATGACCAACGTGCTGACGGTCCACGACATCGCGACGCAGGGCGACACGCTCGCCACGTTTCTCTGGCTCGCGGTTCTGTTCGCGCTGAGCGGGCAATTGAACGAGCTCGGGTTCATGGGCTACGCAGGACAGCGGCTGGCGTCGCATCTGGGCGGGCTGTCGTGGCCGGTGACCTACGTGACGCTGGTGGTGCTCTACGTCGCCATCCACTACATGTTCGTCAGCCAGTCGTCGCAGGTGCTCGCGCTGCTGGGGGTGTTCCTCGACGTGGGCATCCGCGGCGGGGTGCCTGCGCCGCTGATGGCGTTCGCGTTGCTGTTCGCCAGCAGCTACTTCTCCGTGATCACGCCGCAGGGCGGCAGCCAGAACGTGATCTTCGTCGGCGCCGGCTATCTCACGCAGCGCGAACTCTACCGACTCGGGTTGCTGATGACGCTCTTCTTCATGGTCATCTTCCTGACCGTCGGAACCGGCTGGATCATGCTCGTTACCGGGTGATTCCCGCGGCGCCATTCGCCCGGATGGCCAAAACGCCGTTACGATAGGACCTTGTCCGGTACGCCGGTCCGGTACGCAGCCGTTGCATGCCGGGAGACCCGGTGAAGTTCCGGGCTCCTTCAATTGCTCAACGAAAATCCGACAAGGCGAACCCCCTTTGGCCATCGACAAACCCGTATCCCCGCGCAAGGCGCAGCTCGACGCGTTGCTTCTTGCGTTGCCTGGCGTCAGCGCAAGGACGATCAACGGCCTCGACGCGTACTTCGTCTCCGACAAGATGTTCGCGTGCATCAGCGGCAAAGGGGTCGGGCTGCGCCTGCCCGTGAGCACCGCGACGGAACTGCAGTTCTCGATGGACAACGTCGGTCCGTTCAATCCCGGCGGCGTGGCCAGCACGCGGGAATGGATTCAGATCGACCGCGCCGACGCCGGCGACTACCAGAAGGACCTTCCGCTGTTCGAGGCGTCGCTCGAGTTCGTCAGATCGGGCCGCGGCCGCTGACGCCAGCGGCAAAGCCCAAAATGCGCAGCGCCCATCGAGACCCAATGCACGCCGCGACCGACGCGCGCGTACCCGCCGGGACGAGCGTCGCTAGCCGCGCGACCGACGCGGGACGCCCTGCGCACCAAGGCTTCGATCCTTGCCGCCGCCACCCATGAGTTCGCGCGGCACGGCCTGTCCGGCGCGCGCGTCGACCGGATCGCCGAGCGGGCCAAGACCAACAAGCGGATGCTGTACTACTACTTCGGACGCAAGGAAGCGCTGTTCCTCGCCGTGCTCGAGCGCGCGTACGAGAACATCCGGGCCGAAGAGCAGAGTCTTCGCCTGCTCGAACTCCCGCCGGCCCGGGGCGTCGAGCAGCTGATCGTCTTCACCTGGAACTACTTCCTCGCCCATCCGGAGTTCATGTCGCTGCTGAACACGGAAAACCTGCACCGGGCACGGCATCTGAAGAAGTCGAAGAAGGTCCTGGCGATGCACTCGCCGCTGGTCGCAACGCTGGACGAACTCCTGAAACGTGGCGTGCGTGAAGGTGTGTTCCGACGGGGAGTGGATCCGGTGCAGCTTTACGTCTCGATCGCGGCGCTTGGTTACTTCTACCTGTCCAACAACCACACGCTGTCGACCATCTTCGGGCGCGACCTGCTGACCGCGGCGGCCAAGGAAGCGCGGATCGCCCACGCGGTCGAATTCACGCTGGGCTATCTGACAGGAAAATGAGACGCAAATGGACAAGTGAGGAGACAGTCGCAAGTGAGACGCTAGTGAGTGCCCCTTGCGCTACGGCACGCCCGGACGCTAAGATAATTAACCAGCCGGTTACCACGACGAGAACGGCGGCGGGCCAGGCGCCCGACCGGCGCCGGCGGCAACGCACACCCCAACGGAGGAAGCAATGGATCTCAGCAAACGCGTAGTGTTGGTCATCGCAGCCGCGCTGATGGCGGTGACGATGGTTCCCGCCGCGTCGGCGCAGCAATGGAAGCCGACGAAGCCGATCACGATCATCGTGCCGTGGGCGGCCGGCGGCTCGACCGACCAGGTCACGCGGGTGACCGCCGCAGAGATCGAGAAGGCGCTCGGCCAGAAGGTCGTCATCGTCAACCAGCCCGGCGCATCCGGTTCGATCGGCACCAAGAACGCGCTCGAAGCGCCGAAGGACGGCTACACGTGGACCGCCGGCGCGGCACAGGATCTCGGCACCTACGCGGTGCTGGGCATGCTCGACACCAAGATCGGCGACTGGGCGCTCTTCCTCAACGTCGCCAACGTCTCGACGCTTTCGGTCAATCCCGCCACGCCCTACAAGACGGCGACGGAACTGATCGACGCGATGAAGGCCAAGCCGGGGGCGATCAGCGTCGCGACGGCGGGCGTCAATTCCAGCGGTCACAGCGCGATGGAGGCGATCGCCAAGGCGACCGGCGTCAAGTACAAGCACGTCACCTACGACGGCGGCAACCCGGCGGTGGTCGCGACGGTCGCCGGCGAGACGGACGCGACGACGCAGCTCACCGCCGAGCAGGCCGAGATGATCCGCGGCAAGAAGCTGCGCGCGCTCGCCGTCGTCGGCGACAAGCCCGTGGAGATCGACGGCTACGGGATCATCGATCCGCTCACCAAGTTCGTGCCGGGCTTCAAGGCGCCCGCCAACTACTTCGGCATCTTCATTCCGAAGAGCGTGCCGCCGGAGGTGATCGCGACCGTCGAGAAGATCTGGGCCGAGCAGATCGTCAACTCCACGGCGCTGAAGCAATATGCGACGGCGCGCGGCGCGCAGTTCTCGCCGTACGCGGGCGCCGAAGCGCAGAAGGCCGTGTTCCCGGCGGTACAGGCCAACGCCTGGGCCGCCGCCGACACGGGCAAGGCGAAAGTCGCTCCGGATACGCTGGGCATCCCGCGTCCGTAGTTCGAGCAAACTCCGGACCCGCGAGGCGGGTCCTCGAGGGATTCACTCGTGGCCACCGAGATCTACCCATCGTCGCCGCGGCGCGACCTGCAGGGCGGCGTCCTCTGGACGGCGCTCGGCAGCGTCATCGCCGTGCTGTCGTGGCAGATGGACCGGATGGAGCAACAGGGCGCGACGCTGCACACCGCGCCCGGCCTCTGGCCTTTCATCGTCGGCGCGCTGCTCGCCGCGCTGGGAGGCGTGCTGATGCTGCGGTCGTGGCGCCGCGCGCAACGCATCGGCTGGGACGCGGCCGAAGCCGACGACACCGACTACGCGCCGCTTTCGGGCTTCGCGCTCGCCGCGGCGATGTTCTTCGTGTACGCGCTGCTGCTGGTCGGCCGCGGCCTGCCGTTCTGGCTCGGCACGGCGCTGTTCGTGACGGCGTTCGTGTTCGTGTTTCAGCACAGTTCGCGCAAGGCTGCCGGCAACGTGGCCCGCGGCATCGTCGTTGCGCTTGCCTGCGGCGTCATCACGTCGTTCATCGTCACGCTCGTGTTCGAGCAGCTCTTCTACGTGCGGCTGCCGTAGCGGCGCCCGGCGCGGACTCCCCATGTTCGACGGCCTCATCGCGTTCGGTCAATCGATCTGGAGCTTCTGCGATCCGTTGTCGCTGGGGCTGATCCTGCTGTCGTCGCTGGTCGGCGTCATCATCGGCGCGCTGCCCGGCCTGACCGCGACGATGGGCGTCGCGCTGATGACGACGCTGACGATCAAGATGCCGTCGAACCAGGCGCTGCTGGTGCTGATCTGCACGTACGTCGGCGCGATCTACGGCGGCTCGCGCTCGGCGATCCTGCTCAACATTCCGGGTACGCCGGCGTCCGCGGCGTCGTGCCTCGACGGCCACGCGCTGGCCAAGCAGGGCCACGCGGGCCGCGCGATGGGCATCGCGACGTCCGGCTCGGTGCTGGGCACGCTGATCGGCATGTTCTTCCTCGCGCTGTTCACGCCCGTCCTCGGCAACCTCGCGCTCAAGTTCGGCGCCTACGAGTTCTTCTGGCTCGCGCTCTTCGGCGTGATCATCGCCGGCACGCTGACCGGCGACGACCCGCTCAAGGGCTGGATCGCGGGACTCGTCGGCATCTTCACCGCGTCGGTCGGGCAGGAGGCGATCTACGCGTACGACCGGTTCAGCTTCGGCAGCCGCGATCTTGCCGGCGGCTTCAACCTCGTGCCCGCGCTGGTCGGCGCGTTCGGTTTCGCGGAGTTGCTGATGGCCGTGCGCGAGCGGCCCGCGCCCGGTGAAGATCAACCCGTTCGATTCGGTGATCCCGAAGCTTGCAGGACGTCACCAAGTATTGGCGGACGATCCTGCGCTCCGGCGTCATCGGCACGTTCATCGGCATCCTGCCCGGCGTGGGCGAGGACGTCGCGGCGTGGTCGTCCTACGCCGCCGCCAAGCGCGTGAGCAAGGAGAAGGAACTGTTCGGCAAGGGGTCGATCGACGGCTTGATGGCGGCCGAGACCGGCGACAACGCCTGCGTGCCCGGCGCGGTGATTCCCGTGCTGACGCTGGCCATTCCGGGCTCGGCGCCCGCGGCCGTGCTGATGGCGGCGATGCTGATCCACGGCGTGCGGCCCGGGACCGATGATCATGATCGAGGCGCCGACCTTCGTCTACGACGTCGTCGCGATGATGATGTTCGCGACGATCGGCATCCTGATCTACGGCCTCACGCTCACCAACCTGCTGATCAAGGTGCTGATGGTCCCGAAGCCGATCATCCTGCCGATCATCTTCGTGCTGTGCGTCGTCGGCTCGTACGCCATTTCGCAGCGGCTGTTCGACGTCTGGGTGATGCTGGGGTTCGGCGTGCTCGGCTACGGGTTGCGCCGCTTCGACTATCCGGTCGCGCCGCTGGTGCTGGGGATGGTGCTCGGCGACCTGATGGAAAAAGGCTTCCGGCGCGGGCTCGTACTCTCCGACGGCGAACTCGGGCCGTTCTTCACGCGACCCATCTCGGCGGTGCTCTGGATCACGATCGTGCTGGTCATCCTGCTCAAGTTCCCGGTAGTCACGCGGCAACTCGGGCGCATCACGCGACGTGCGCCGCCACCTTCGACACCCTAACGGAAACTGGAGCACTGCAACGTGGAAACCATCCGCCTCGGCGTGATCATGAACGGCGTCACCGGCCGCATGGGCACCAACCAGCACCTCATTCGCTCGATCATCGCGATACGCAACCAGGGCGGCGTTCCGGCCGGCCCCGGTCGCCGCATCATGCCGGACCCCATCCTGGTCGGCCGCGATGCCGCCAAGGTCGCGGCGCTCGCGCGCGCCCACGGCATCGAGCGCTGGACGAGCGATCTCGACGCGGCGCTCGCCGACCGCAACGACTCGATCTACTTCGACAGCGCGTCGACGGGCCTTCGTCCGGAACTGATCCGCAAGGCGATCGCGGCGGGCAAGCACATCTACACGGAAAAGCCGGTGGCCCCGACGGTGGCCGAAGCGCTCGATCTGTACCGGCGCGCGGAGGCCGCGGGCGTCAAACACGGCGTCGTGCAGGACAAGCTGTGGCTGCCCGGGCTTCTCAAGCTGAAGATGCTCGTCGACTCGGGCTTCTTCGGACGCATCCTCTCGGTGCGCGGCGAATTCGGCTACTGGGTCTTCGAAGGCGACTGGCAGCCGGCGCAGCGGCCGTCGTGGAACTACAGGAAGGAGGACGACGGAGGCATCATCGTCGACATGCTGTGCCATTGGCGGTACGTGCTCGACAACCTCTTCGGCGCGGTGAAGAGCGTGATGTGCCTCGGCGCGACGCACATTCCGCAGCGGTGGGACGAGGCCGGCAAACCCTACGCCGCCACCGCCGACGACGCCGCGTACGCGACCTTCGAGCTCGACGGCGGCGCGAAAGAGCCCATCATCGCGCAAATCAACAGCTCCTGGTGCACGCGGGTGCGCCGCGACGACCTCGCCACGTTCCACGTCGACGGCACGCTCGGCTCGGCGGTCGCAGGACTGACCGACTGCCGCATCCAGCCGCGCGCCGCGACGCCCAAGCCCGTGTGGAATCCGGACGTGCCGCAGACCATCGATTTCTACGATACGTGGCAGCAGGTCCCGGCCAACCGCGTCTACGACAACGCATTCAAGGTCGAGTGGGAACTGTTCCTGCGCCACGTCGTCGACGGCGGCCCGTTCCAGTGGAACCTGCTGGAGGGCGCGAAAGGCGTGCAGCTCGCCGAGCTCGGCCAGCAGAGCTGGCGCGAGCGGCGATTCATCGACGTGCCTGCGCTTCCGGTCTGAGGTCACGGCGATGACGACACGATCAAGCTTCCGCAGGCCGACGGCACGCTCGCGCCGTACACGCTGCGCGCGGCGGCCGGCTGGCCCGTGCCGTCGGCCGCGCCGCGCTGGAATCGGGTGGCCTTCGCCGCGGCGCACGTCGTCGCCGATCCGCGTGCCGCCATCGATCCGTGGCTGCAAACGGCCGTCGACTGGGAAGCGACGCTCGCCTACCGCCGCCATCTGTGGTCGCACGGCTTCGGCGTCGCCGAGGCGATGGACACCGCGCAGCGCGGCATGGGACTCGACTGGCCGACGTCGCTCGAACTCATCCGGCGCAGCGTGGCCGAAGCGCGGGGCGTTCCGGGCGCCGTCGTATTCTCCGGCGCCGGCACGGACCAGCTTCCGGCCGGCGCCAAAGTTTCGCTGGACGAGATCGTCGCGGCCTACGAGGCGCAATGCGAGGCGATCGAGGCGGCAGGCGGCCGCATCATCCTGATGGCGAGCCGCGCGCTGGCGGCGTGCGCGCGCTCGCCCGACGATTACGCGCATGGTGTACGGGCGCGTGCTCTCGCAGGTGCGCGCGCCGGTCATCCTGCACTGGCTGGGCGAGATGTTCGACCCGGCGCTCGCCGGCTACTGGGTCGGCGCGGGCGGCCTCGCGAGCGACCCCGACCACGCCCGCGCGACGGACGTGTGCGCCGCGGTGATCAACGCCAACGCGGCGAAGGTGGACGGCGTCAAGGTGTCGCTGCTCGACAAGGCCAAGGAGGTCGCGTTGCGCTCGCGCCTGCCGGCGGGCGTGCGCATGTATACGGGCGACGACTTCAACTTCGCGGAGCTGATCGGCGGCGACGCGACCGGCCACTCCGATGCGCTGCTCGGCATCTTCGACGCGATCGCGCCTGCCGCATCGGCGGCGCTGACGGCGCTCGCCGCCGGCGACCGCGCGCGGTTCGACGCCATTCTTGCCCCGACCGTGCCGCTTTCGCGGCATGTGTTCGCGGCGCCGACGCGCTTCTACAAGACAGGCGTGGTGTTCCTCGCCTGGCTCAACGGCCACCAGTCGCACTTCACGATGGTGGGCGGGCAGCAGAGCGCGCGCAGTCTCGTGCACCTGTCGGAACTGTTCCGGCTCGCCGACGCCGCCGGACTGCTGCGCGATCCCGGACTCGCGGCATCGCGGATGCGCGCGTTCCTCGGCATCAACGGCATCGAAGCGTGAGTTCGAGATGAAACCAGCGATGAAACTCGTCATCCTCGATCCGGGCCATTTCCATGCGGCGCTGCTGCAAAAGACCATGTACGCCAATGTCGACGCGACCGTGCACGTCTATGCCGAGCGAGGGTCCGGACCTGCGCGACTACCTGCAGAAGATCGAAAGCTACAACGCGCGGCCGGCCGATCCGACGTCCTGGCGAATGGTGGTTCATGCCGGTCCCGATTTCCTGGACCGATTCAGCGCGGATCGGGCCGGCAATGTCGCCGTCATCGCCGGCAACAACCGGCGCAAGACCGAGTATCTGACCCGCGCCATCGGTGCGGGCATGAACGTGCTGGCCGACAAGCCGATGGCGATCGACTCCGCGGGATTCGAGTCGTTGCGCAAGGCATTCGCGCTTGCCGGCGAAAAAGGCGTTCTGCTCTACGACATCATGACCGAGCGCCACGAGATCACCACGATGCTGCAAAAGGCGTTCTCGCGCATTCCGGACGTGTTCGGCGCGTTGTTGCAGGGGACCGAGGAGAATCCGGCCGTCACGAAGGAAAGCGTCCACCATTTCTCCAAGCTCGTTTCCGGTGCGCCGATCAAGCGGCCGGCGTGGTTCTTCGACGTGCGGCAGCAAGGGGAGGGCCTCGTCGACATCACCACGCACCTGGTCGACCTTGTGCAATGGGAGTGCTTCCCCGGCGAGATCCTGGAATTTTCGCGGGACATTCGCATCCTGAGCGCCCGGCGCTGGCCCACCGAAATCACGCCCGCGCAGTTCGAGAAGGTGACGCAACTGCAAAGCTATCCCGAGTTACCTGCGCAATGATGTCCAGGCCAACGGCAGCCTGCACACCTACGCCAACGGGGAGATCAATTACCGGATCAAGGGCGTGCACGCCAAGGTTTCCGTGCTCTGGAATTTCGAGGCGCCCGAAGGCGCGGGCGACACGCACTTCTCGGTGATGCGCGGCTCGAAGGCGAATCTGGTCATCCGCCAGGGCGCGGCTGAAGGCTGGCAGCCGGTGCTGACGATCGAGCCCGCAACCGCCGCGGGCGCCGCTGAACTTGCGTTGGCGCTGCAACGCGCCATGGGCGACGTGTGCGCAACGTATCCCGGCGTCGACCTGAAGAGAGCCGGAGATGCGTGGCAGGTCGTCATTCCGCCGGCGTATCACGTGGGCCACGAAGCGCATTTCGCGCAGGTCGCCACGCAATTCCTGAGCTATGTGGAAGAGGGCGCCTTGCCCGATTGGGAGGTGCCCGACATGATCTCCAAGTACCACACCACTACCCGGGCGCTCGAGATCGCGCGCGGCGATATGAAGCCGGAAGCATGAGCGAACCGGACCCAAACCTGCTCTCGCTCAACACCGCCACGGTGCGCCAGCAGTGGACGCTGCCGCAGATCATCGACGGCTGTGCCCGTCACGGCATCCGCGGCATTGCGCCGTGGCGCGACCAGGTCGCCGCGGCGGGCCTCAAGGAGTCCGCAGCGCGCATCCGCGACGCCGGACTCGTCGTCAGCGGCTTATGCCGCGGCGGGATGTTTCCGGCGACGGATCGCGACGGACGGCGGGCGGCGCTGGACGACAACCGCCGCGCGGTCGACGAAGCCCTTGCGCTGCGCGCGCAGTGCCTGATCCTGGTCGTCGGGGGATTGCCCAAAGGCCGCGACGGGAAGATCGAATCGAAGGACCTCGCCGGCGCGCGGGAAATGGTGCGCGATGGCATCGGCGAACTTCTCGTCGTACGCCCGCGACGCGGGCATGCCGCTGGCGATCGAGCCGCTGCACCCGATGTACGCCGCCGACCGCGCCTGCGTGAACACGATGGAGCACGCCAACGATCTCTGCGACGAACTGGGGCCGGGACTTGGGCATAGCCGTCGATGTGTATCACGTCTGGTGGGACCCGCACCTCGAACGCGAGATCGAGCGCGCCGGCGGCGCGAATCCGTCGCGGCTCCTTGCCCATCACATCTGCGATTGGCTGGTGCCGACGACCGACCTGCTGACCGACCGCGGCATGATGGGCGACGGCGTCATCGATCTGCGCCTGCTGCGGTCGTGGATGGACGCTGCCGGCTATCGCGGCTTCCAGGAGGTCGAGATTTTTTCCGCGAACAACTGGTGGAAGCGCGATCCCGACGAAGTGCTGGCGACCTGCAAGGCGCGGCACCTCGAGTGCAGCTGACGCGGAAGCTGGTCGCCGCGCGGCACCGCGACGGGACCTAAGGGCGCCCGGCGCCGCTTGCGGGCTCGCGACCTAGTTGCGCGCGTCCTTGGGCTTGGGGCCTTTCGCGTAATCGGCCTTGGCCGCGGCGAAGGCGGGGCGCGGCTGATGCGTGACGTACTCGGCCACGTCGATCGCGTCCTGGTCGCTGAGCGTGTTGCCTTGCCCCAGCGGCATGTTGTGCTTGATGAAGCGCCGCGGCGGTGTAGGTGCGCGCCATGCCCGCGCCGACATTGAACGACGCGTTGCCCCAGACGGGTGGAAAGACATAGCCGCCCGCCGGGTTGGCGATGCCCGCTCCGCCGGCGCCGTGGCAGCTCGCGCACTTTTCGGCATAGATCTGCTTGCCGTGGACCGCGTTAGGCTTCAGCGTCGTATCCACGCTGCCCATGCCGCGCCCGGCCACTGGAGTGCCGGTCGGCACGCCGGTCGACAGCCAGCGGATGTACATCAGCATGGCGTTCATCTCCGCCGAGTCCCA
Source organism: uncultured beta proteobacterium (assembly GCA_963834045.1). Lineage (GTDB taxonomy): Bacteria > Pseudomonadota > Gammaproteobacteria > Burkholderiales > Casimicrobiaceae > VBCG01. Next base: position 470,268 of record CAWIAK010000018.1, read on the forward strand.
GGCCAACGGCTTGCCGTTCATCGACCGCAGGAAGCAGTCGTTGATCCGCTCCTGCAGCGAGTCGATGGCGCCGCCACGCGCGCGATACTCGGGGAACACGCCCCAGAGGCCGACGAAGGGCCCCGCGAGCGCCACGGTTCCGGCGCCTAAATGACAGCTGGAACAGTTGAGGCCGTTGCCGACATTGCGCGGCAGCCGCTTCTTCGTTTCGGTGACCAGGGCCTTGCCCAGGTTGACTGCCGCGCCATCCGGCCCGCTGGGCATGGTGATTTCATCGGGGACCGCGAACGGTGCCGTTTCGGCAGCGCGCACGGGATCCAACGTGACAATCCAAATGGCGGCCAGCGCGACAGCCGTGCGAATGACGTTCGACGTGCGCATGCCGTATCCCGGACGATCGACGATGATCGCCATTCTAGCGCGGCATTGCACAGGGACCGGGCAGCGCACGCCGCGATCGGCGTGCGCGCCGGACGGAAACTCCGGTCAGAACATGAACTTCGCAAGCGTCAGGCCCGTCGCGACCGCGACACCTGTCGCCACGATGCCCGGGATCATGAACGAGTGGTTGAGCACGTACTTGCCGATCTTCGTCGTGCCCGACAGGTCGAAGTTGATCGCGGCGATCAGCGACCCGTAGGTGGGGATGAAGAAGTAGCCGTTCACCGACGGGAACATCGCGATCAGGAACTGCGGCGGGATGCCCAGCGCGATACCCAGCGGCATCAGCGCCCGGGTCGTCGCCGCCTGGCTGTACAAGAGAACCGAAGCGAAGAACAGCCCGAAGGCAAACGTCCACGGATGCGCATCGGCCTGTGCGCCAATGGCCGGCACGATCACGTCCTTGTTCGCGGCAATGAAGCTGTCGCCCAGCCAGGCGAGGCCGAAGATGCCGATGACCGCGACCACGCCGGCGCGCAATGTGGATGTCTTGGGGATGTCGTTGACGTCGACCTTGCTGACCAGGAGCATCACGGCCGCGACGGACATCATGATGATCTCGATCACGATCGGCATCTGCAGCGGCGCCTTGGCGCCCGGAAGCTGGCGCAACGCGGGGAAGAAACCGAGCAGGACGACCAGCGCGACGCCGGTCAGGAACAGGAATGCGGACGCCTTGGCCGCCGGCTTGAGCGCCGGGCGGTCCGCTGCGCTCTTCGGCACCGGGATCAGCCCGGCCTTGAGACGCGCCTGGTACTCGGGATCGTCCTTCAGATCCTTGCCGAGGAACATCGAGACGATCGCGGCCGCGACCACGCCGGTGAGCGTGGCCGGCACGCACACCATCAGGATCTGCGGCAGGCCCCAATCGGTCATGCCCTTCTCGGCGAAGAGGCCGATCATCGCGGCCGTCGCCGCCGCGACCGGGCTGGCCGTGATTGCCTGCTGCGACGCGATCGTCGCGACCGCCATCGGCCGTTCCGGACGGATGCCGCTCTGGTGCGCGGTCTCGTAGATCACGGGCAGCAACGGATAGACGATGTGCCCGGTGCCGGCGAGGAACGTGAACGTCCACGTGGTCAGCGGCGCGACGATCGTCACGTACTTCGGATTGGCGCGGATGATGCGCTCGGCGATGCGCACCAGGAAATCGATGCCGCCGGCCGCATCCATGACCGACGCCGCCATGATCACGGCCAGGATGATCAGCATCACGTCGATCGGGGGAGACGTCGGGTTGACCCCGAACGCCACGACCAGCACGAGCAGGCCCACCGCACCCCACAGCCCGAGACCGACGCCGCTGTAGCGGGCGCCCATCCAGATGGCGGCGAGAACGACGACGAATTGCAGAACGATCGACAGTGTCATGGTCTTTCTCCAGCGTAGGGCGGGTCGCCGGCCAGTCGGACCGCCTCGGCCTCCGCAGCGGTCGCGTCATGCGACCGTGGAATCGTCGGCCTCGCTGCGGCGACTCGCGATTGTTCGCTCCCCTTGGCGCTGCGCGCCGTGGGGACCCGGCTCACCGCTCGCACCGCTATTGCTCGAATTTCGGACTGATCAGGTTATCGAACGAGAACACCTCGTCCCATTTCTCCTGCGTCAGCAGTTTTCTTTCGTTGACGACGATCTCGTGCAGCGACTTGCCGGTCTCGTAGCCCTCGCGCGCGATTTCGGCGCATTGCTTGTAGCCGAGCGACGGCTTGAGCACGGTCACGATGCCAAGAGAGTTCAGCACCATGTCGCGCGTTCGCTCCGCGTTGGCGGTGATGCCGTCGATGCAGTTGACGCGAAGGCTGTCGACCGCGTGCTCCATCGTCGCGATCGACGTGAACAGCGCGAAGGTGATCACCGGCTCCATCACGTTGAGCTGCAGCTGCCCCGCGGACGCCGCCAGCGTCACCGTGAGATCGAGTCCGATCACCAGGAAACTGACCTGGTTCACGACTTCCGGAATCACCGGGTTCACCTTGCCCGGCATGATCGAACTGCCCGGCTGCATTTGCGGCAGGTGGATCTCGTTGAAGCCGCAGCGCGGCCCCGACGCCAGCAGCCGGATGTCGTTGCAGATCTTGGTGAGTTTCGCCGACGTGCGCTTCAGCACGCCGGACAGCAATACGTAGGCGCCGGTGTCGGACGTCGCCTCGATCAGGTCGCCGGCGAGAATGAACTTGAGGCCGGTCAGTTCGGACAGGTATTTGGTCGCGAGTTCGGGGTACCCGGGCGCCGCCGTCACCGTCGTGCCGATCGCCGTCGCGCCGAGGTTGATTTCGTGCAGGAAGGCGCGCACTTCCATGATCCGCTGCACTTCCTCGCCCAGCGTCGTGCCCCAGCCGTGGAACTCCTGGCCCAGCGACATCGGAACCGCATCCTGCAGGTGCGTGCGGCCCATCTTCAGTACATGGTCGAATTCCCGGCTCTTGGCGAAGAACGCTTGCTGCAGCCGGCGCAGCGCTTCCATGTAGCTGTCGAGGCGGAGGATCAGCGCCAGGCGGAACGCCGTCGGATAGATGTCGTTGGTCGACTGCCCGAAGTTGACGTGATCGTTCGGATTGACGAACTGGTATTCGCCCTTCTTGTGGCCGAGCCGCTCGAGCGCCAGGTTGGCGATCACCTCGTTCGCGTTCATGTTGGTCGACGTTCCGGCGCCGCCCTGGATGAAATCGGTGACGAACTGGTCGCGCATTTCGCCGGCGATCAGCCGGTCGCACGCGCCGGCGATCGCGTCGGCAATCTTCGCGTCGAGCACGCCGAGGTCGCGATTCGCGAGCGCCGCGGCCTTTTTCACGTAGCCGAACGCCTTGACGAAGTTGGGCTCCAGCGACATCGGGATGCCCGTGATGTGGAAGTTTTCCTTCCCGCGCAGCGTCTGCACGCCGTAATACGCGTCTGCCGGAATTTGTTTCTCGCCGAGGAAGTCTTTTTCGATCCGAACGGCCATGATGTCGCTCCCGGATGTTTGTCGGTCCAGTTGAATTTTCCGCCGAACGGCGTCCGGCGTATTGACGACCCTCAAGTGGAGCACGAAAGCCTTACGGCGCACGGCCGTCCTACGCCGTGGCAGCCACTTGCCTTGGCTCTTTCATCGTGCTTCGCCGGATGAACTAAACCCGCTTGCTGACCAGGGTCTGAGCTTCCTGTTACCAGACATCGGGCTGGGCTGCCCACGGCGCCGGCGATGTCCTGGCCCCCCCGGGGGCGTGGATGCGTCGGGTTTGCCCTCGATCAACAAGCGGGGCCGACTTGGCCGCTAGACTCGCCTGCTAATCCAGCGCCCCGGGCATCCCGCCGGGCCTGGTCCCGCAGCGCCGCAGGAAGGAGCGCACGCCGTGTCCGTGCATCGCATCGCCAGGGGACTCGACATTCCGCTTGCCGGAGCTCCGGAAGGCGACCTCGAGGTCGCCGCCGCGCCGGCGTTCGTGGCCTGGGTCGCGGCCGATTACGTGGGCGTCAAGCCGGCGCTGCGCGTGAATGTCGGCGACCGCGTGCTGCGCGGATCGCCACTGGTCGAGGACAAGCGGACCGGGGTGTGCCATACGTCGCCGGCGGCCGGCGTGATCGCCGCGGTGCACCGCGGCGAGCGACGCGCGCTGCAATCGATCGTCATCGCGGTCGATCCTGACGACGATCCCGCGCCGCAGGTGGCGTTCGCGAGCTTCAGCGGCGCGGATCCCGCGACGCTCGACGCGGACGCCATTCGCGCATTGCTGCGTCGAATCCGGGGCATGGACCGCATTGCGAACGCGTCCCTATTCCAGGGTGCCGGCGCCGGATGGGGCGCCGCACGCGTTGTTCATCACCGCGATCGACACGCGGCCGCATGCCCCCGAAGTCGATGCCGTGCTCGCGCCGCGAGCTGGCGATTTCCAGACCGGCGTCATCGCGCTGTCCAAACTCTGTGCGGGCAAGACCTACGTGTGCGTGGCTGCCGGATCGCGCATTGCCGTTCCGGAGGCGACCGGGTTGTCATGGAGGAATTCGCGGGGCCGCATCCGGCCGGCACCGCGGGCCTGCACATCGAGTTGCTCGACCCCGTGGGCGCGGGCAGGACCGCGTGGCACGTCGGCTATCAGGACGTGGCGGCGATTGGCAGGCTGCTGTCGACCGGGCAGCTCGATGTCGAACGCGTGATCTCGCTGGCCGGGCCCGGCGCGGTCCGGCCACGGTATCTGCGCACGCGCGTCGGGGCCTCGCTGGCGGCGCTGACCCGCGGCGAGTTGCAGCGCCGGGCGCCAGCGCGTGATCTCCGGCTCGGTGCTGGACGGCCGGCGTGCCGAAGGCGAGATCCACGGCTTTCTCGGCCGGTATCACCTGCAGGTGGCCGTGGTTCCGGAAGGGGACGAACGCGAACTCTTCGGCTGGATCGCGCCGGGCCGCGACAAGTTCTCGCTGCTGGGCGTGGTGCTGGGCGCGTGGGGCCGGCGGCGCGGGCTGCCGCTGTCCACGACCACCAATGGCGGCCCGCGCGCGATGGTGCCGATCGGCGCCTACGAGCGCGTGGTTCCGCTCGACATCATGCCGACATTCCTGCTGCGCGCGCTGATCACCGGCGACATGGAGCGCGCCGAGGAGCTGGGCGCGCTCGAACTCGACGAGGAGGATCTCGCGCTGTGCACGTTCGTCTGCCCCGGCAAGGTCGAATACGGTCCGCTGCTGCGGCGGGCGCTCGAGCGGATCGAGAAGGAGAGCGCATGAAGCGACGGGAGACCGGCTGATGCGCGCCTTCCGCGCCGCGCTTGACCGCGTCGGCCGCCACTTCGAGAAGGGCGGCCGGCTCGAGCGCCTCTATCCGCTGTGGGAGGCGGCCGACACGTTCTTCTATACCCCGGCATCGGTGACGACCGGCGGCGCCCACGTGCGCGACGCGCTCGACCTGAAGCGGATGATGATGCTCGTCGTCATCGCCGCGCTGCCGTGCGTGTTCATGGCGATGTACAACACCGGCTTGCAGGCCAATCTGGCGCTCGACCCCGCCAAGGCGGCCACGCTGGACGGCTGGCGCCACGACGTGCTGCGCGCGCTGGGCGTCGGCTACTCCCCGCAGAGCATCCTTGCCTGCACCGTCCACGGCGCGCTGTACTTCCTGCCGCTGTACATGGTGACGATGGTGGTCGGGCTGTCGTGGGAAGTGCTGTTCGCGGTCATCCGCCGGGTGGAGGTCAACGAGGGCTTCTTCGTCACCGGCATCCTGTTTCCGCTGATCCTGCCGCCGACGACGCCACTGTGGCAGGCGGCGCTCGGCATCAGTTTCGGCGTGGTGCTGGCGAAGGAAGTGTTCGGCGGCACCGGGATGAACTTCATCAACCCGGCGCTCGCGGCGCGGGCGTTCCTGTTCTTCGCGTATCCGGCGCAGATTTCCGGCGACACCGTGTGGACGGCCATCGACAAGGCCCACGCCGTCGACGGCTTTTCCGGCGCGACGCTGCTCGCGCAGATGCGGCAGACCACCGAGCCCTTCGCGAACCTGAACCTGTCGTGGTGGAACGCGTTCGTCGGACTCGAGCCGGGCTCGATGGGCGAGACCTCGGCGCTCGCGTGCCTGATCGGCGCGGTGGTCCTGATCGTCACGGGCATCGGCTCGTGGCGGACGATGGCCGGCGTGACGCTGGGCACGATCGCGATGGCGTCGCTGTTCAACCTGATCGGCTCCGCCACCAATCCGTATTTCGGCGGTGCCGTTCTGGTGGCACATGGTGCTGGGCGGCTGGGCGTTCGGCACGGTGTTCATGGCGACGGATCCGGTGACCTCGCCGTTCACCGAGACGCGGCAAGTGGATCTACGGCGTCGCTGATCGGCGCGCTGGTCGTGCTGATCCGGACGGTGAATCCCGCGTATCCGGAAGCGATGATGCTCGTGATCCTGTTCATGAACGTCGTCGCGCCGCTCATCGACTATCCGCTGGTCCGCGCCAACATCAAGCGCAGGATGCGCCGCCGTGCCGAAGACTGACTCGACGCGCTACACGATCCTGTTCGCGGCGGCCGTCTGCGTCGTCTGCGCGCTCGTCGTCGCCGCGTCCGCCGTCGGCCTGCGCTCGCGGCAGGAGGACAACGCGCTGGCGTTCCGGCAGAAGAACGTGCTGCTCGCGGCCGGCCTGGTGAAGCCCGACGACACGCTGACCGACCGCGAGCTGCAGCAGCTCTTCGACCGCACGTCGAGACGCGGCTGGTCGACATCGCGACCGGCGAGTACGAGGAGGGCGGCAGGATCGACCCGCGCACCTACGACCAGCGCCGCGCGCGCAACGATCCGGCGATGTCGCCGCGCGGCGCCGCCGAACGCCGCAAAGGTCGCGCGGCTGCCGACGTACGGCGGCGTGTACCTCGTCCGCGACGGCACCGGCGACAGGACGGTGCGAGCAGGTCGTGCTGCCGATCGAGGGCATCGGCATGTGGGGCACGCTGTACGGCTTCCTGGCGCTCGACCGCGACGGCAAGACGATCCGCGGCATCACGTTCTACGACCAGAAGGAGACGCCGGGGCTGGGCGGCGAGATCGGCAATCCGAAGTGGCAGGCGCTGTGGGTCGGCCGCCACGCGTACGACGCGAACTGGGAGCCGAAGATCGCCGTCATCAAGGGCAACGCGGGCCCGCCGGCGCAGGACCCGCATCGCGTCGACGCGATCTCCGGCGCGACGATCACGAGCAACGGCGTCGCGCGGCTCGTCGGATTCTGGCTGTCCAACGACGGCTACGGCCCGTATCTCAAGCGGTTCCGCGAAGGAGCGACGCAGATGAGCTGCATCGACGCGGCATCTCGGACACGGGCGGAGCGCACGCACGCTGCTCGGCGCCGATCATCGCGAACAACCCGATCGCCGTGCAGGTGCTCGGCATCTGCTCGGCGCTCGCGGTGACCACGCGGATCGACAAGGCGATCGTGATGGGCGTCGGCGTGATCCTCGTCACCGCGTTCGCCAACCTCGCGGTCAGCCTCGTGCGCAACTACACGCCGAACAGCATCCGGATCATCGTGCAGCTCGCGATCATCGCGTCGCTGGTGATCATGGTCGACCAGTTCCTCAGGGCCTACCTGTACGAGCTGTCGCTCGAGCTGTCGGTGTTCGTCGGCCTCATCATCACCAACTGCATCGTGATGGGCCGCGCCGAGGGCTACGCGATGCAGAACCCGCCGTGGCCGTCGTTCCTCGACGGCATCGGCAACGGCCTGGGTTACGCGCTCGTGCTGATCGTCGTCGCGTTCATCCGCGAGCTACGGGCGCGGGCAAGGTGCTGGGCTTCACGGTGCTGCCGCTCGTCAACGACGGCGGCTGGTACCTCCGCAACGGCCTCATGCTGCTCGCGCCGTCGGCGCTCTTCATCGTCGCGCTGCTGATCTGGGCGCTGCGCACGTGGAAGCCCGAGCTGCAGGAAAAGGACTGACGCAGGACCCGCGATGGAACATTACGCCAACCTGTTCATCCGCTCCATGTTCCTCGAGAACATGGCGCTCGCGTTCTTCCTCGGCATGTGCTCGTTCCTCGCGTGCTCGAAGAAGGTCGAGACGGCGCTCGGGCTGGGCGTCGCCGTCGTCTTCGTGCAGGTGCTGACGGTGCCGCTCAACAACCTGATCCTGCGTTACCTGCTGGCCGAGGGCGCGCTGGCGTGGATCTCGCCGTCGCTCGCGGGCGTCGACCTCACGTTCCTCGCGTTCATCCTGTTCATCAGCACGATCGCGGCGGCGACCCAGGTCGTCGAGATGCTGGTCGAGCGCTTCGCGCCGGCGCTGTACACGACGCTGGGCGTGTTCCTGCCGCTGATCGCCGTCAACTGCGTGATCCTCGCCGGGTCGCTCTTCATGCAGGAGCGCGACTACACGTTCGGCGAAAGCGTCGTGTACGGGCTGGGCTCCGGGCTGGGCTGGGCGATCGCGATCGTCGGCGATGGCCGCCGTGCGCGAGAAGATGCGCTACTCGAACGTGCCCGACGGCCTGCAAGGGGCTCGGCATCACGTTCATGACGGCCGGCCTCATGTCGCTCGCGTTCATGATGTTCTCGGGCATCCAGCTCTGAAGCGGCCCGGACGATGAGCGAAATCGTCCTCGGCGTCGCGATGTTCACCGGCGTGATCCTGCTGGTGGTCGCGCTGCTGCTCGCCGCCAGGCGCAAGCTGGTCGCGAGCGGCGACGTCACGATCGTGATCAACGACGATCCGGCCAAGGCGCTGCGCGTGCCGGCCGGCGACACGCTGCTCGGGACGCTCGCCGACGCAGAAGATCTTCATCCCGTCGGCCTGCGGCGGCAAGGGAGCGTGCGGCGTCTGCGAGGTCATCGTCCGCGAGGGCGGCGGCGACCTGCTGCCGACCGAGACCGGCTACATCTCCCGCGGCGAGGCGCGGCGGGGCTACCGGCTCGCGTGCCAGGTGAAGGTCAAGCGCGACATGAAGATCGAGATCGCGCCCGAGATCTTCTCCGTGCGCAAGTGGCAGTGCAGGGTGCTCTCCAACCGCAACGTCGCGACGTTCATCAAGGAGCTGAAGCTCGCGCTGCCCGAAGGCGAGGACGTGCCGTTCCGCGCCGGCGGCTACGTGCAGATCGAGTGCCCGCCGCACGCGCTCGAGTTCCGCACGTTCGACATCGACGCCGGAGTACCGCGACGACTGGGACCGGTTCGACCTCTGGCGCTTCAAGTCGACCATCGACGCGCCCATCGAGCGCGCCTACTCGATGGCGAACTATCCGAACGAGAAGGGCATCCTGCTCTTCACGATCCGCATCGCGTTCCCGCCGGACTACCGCGAGGACATTCCGCCGGGCATCATGAGCTCGTGGATCTTCAACCTGAAGCCGGGCGACGCGGTGACGGTCTCCGGCCCGTACGGCGAGTTCTTCGCGCGCGAGACCGACAAGGAGATGTGCTTCGTCGGCGGCGGCGCCGGCATGGCGCCGATGCGCTCGCACATCTTCGACCAGCTGCTGCGCCTCGACACCGCGGCGCAGGATCACGTTCTGGTACGGCGCGCGCAGCCTGCGCGAGGCGTTCTACGTCGACGAGTTCGACGGCTCGCGCGCGAGCACCCCAACTTCGAGTGGCACCTCGCGCTGTCCGAGCCGCTGCCCGAGGACGACTGGACCGGGCCGTCGGCTTCATCCACAACGTGCTGCGCGACCGCTACCTGACGACGCACCCGGCGCCCGAGGATGTCGAGTACTACATGTGCGGCCCCGGCGTGATGAACAAGGCGGTGATCGACATGCTGTGACGCTGGGCGTCGAGCGCGAGAACATCATGCTCGACGATTTCGGTTGAGGAGGGAATCATGGCGGAACAAACGATTGCGGAAGTCGTCGCGCCACCGCGCGCAGCGACGAGCTCATTTCGGTGCCGGCGTCGGCGACGGTCGCCGAGGCCGTCGACGTCATGGTCGCGCGCGAGGTCGGCGCGGTGCTGGTGATGACCGAGGACCGGCTCGTCGCCGGATCTTTTCGGAGCGCGACCTGCTGGTGCGCGTCGTGCAAGCGGGGCGCGATCCGGCGACGACGCCGCTGTCGCTGGTGATGACGCGCGACGTGCGCTTCGTGTCGCCCGGCACGACCACCGAGGCCGCGCTGTCACTGATGCACGTGCTGCGGCTTCCGTCATCTGCTCGTGATCGACGGACCGCGCGTCTACGGCCTCATGTCGATGCGCGACCTGGTCATCCAGATGGTCCGGCGTGGCGAAGGCCGGTTCGAGGCCGCGGTCCGCGCGCGGCCGCGCCGGTCCGCCGCCATGATCGCCGATTCGCCATGCGCAACCCATCGCATTTCATCGTCGCGGAGTCCGCTGATGGATACGACTCCTTTCCCCCCGCCGTCGGCGCTGGCCTCCAGGCGCTCGGCGCGGCCGCGCTCGCCGCCGGCTGCGGCGACCGGCGCGCCGCGCGCGCCGATTTCGAATTCGGCGGCCCGACGATGGGATCGACTAGACGGTCAAGATCGCCGGCGCGCCGCTGTCGCAACCGCCGCGACGGCCGCGCGGCAGGAGCCGTCGAAGCGGCGCTCGCCGGCGTCGTCGCAGGATGTCGACGCACTAGGCGACGATCGGAATTGTCGCGCTTCAATCGCCACGCGGCGCCGACGCCATTCGCGCTATCCAAGCGAAACATACGCGGTGTTCGCGCTGGCGCGCGACGTGAGCGTCGCCACCGACGGCGCGTTCGACATCACCGTCGCGCCGGTGGTCGACGCCTGGGGATTCGGACCCGGCCGCGGCAGCGCGTCGTCGACGCGATGCGAAATCGGCTGCGCTGGAAGAGCGCGTGGGTTGGCGGATCCTGACGCTCGATACCGCGATGCGGGCGCGGCCACCAAGGCGCGGCCCGACGTCCGTGCCGATCTGTCGGGAATCGCCAAGGGCTACGGCGTCGATCGCGCCGCGCAGGCGCTCGATGCGCTCGGCATCGGCGACTACATGATCGAAGCCGGCGGCGAAGTGCGCACGCGCGGCCACAACGCGAACGGCCGGCCGTGGCAGATCGCGATCGAGCGACCCGACGCGGTCCCGCAGCGCGCGCATCTTATCGTGCCGCTGTCAGGGCTCGCAATGGCGACTTCCGGCGACTACCGGATCTACTTCGAGCACGACGGGCGGCGCTACTGCCACGAGATCGATCCGGCGACCGGCCGGCCGATCGCGCAACGGGCTCGCGTCGGTGACGCGTGGTGCGCCAGGAATGCGCGTATGCGGACGCGATGGCCACCGCACTGATCGTCCTCGGGCCAGAGCGCGGGCACGCGCTTCGCCACCGCCCGTGATATCGCGGCACAATTCATCGTGCGCGAAGGCGGGGCCGCTTATCGCGATCGGCACGCCCGCGTTCGCCGCACTCGGCGGCGCACCGGGCCACAGGCGTGACCGAGCTGCGCCATGACGCTGCTGCCGGTCGTTCCTGCTCGCACTGTTGCTGATCGGCGCGCGGCGTGCTGGCGATGGCGATCGGCGTGATCTTCCGGCGGCCGTGCCTGCGCGGCTCGTGCGGCGGGACGGGGGCGTGACCGCGCGAACGGCGAGAGGCTGTCGTGCGCAACGTGCCCGAATCGCCGGCGGACGCCGCGGCAGGCTGACGCAGCCGCAGTCCAGGAGGCGTCGATGCTTCGTGCAGCAAGTTCAGTCGCCACGCTGTTCGTGTTCTGGCTGCTGCTGTCGGGCATCTACACGCCTTTTCGTGCTCGGCGCTGGCTCGCCTCGATCGCCGTCGCATGGCTCGCGCTCGCATGGACGTGGTCGACCGCGAGGGCCATCCGATCCATCTGGGCCCGCCGCGACGGTCGATACTGGCCGTGGCTGGCGAAGGAAATCGTAAGTCGGCGTGGGATGTGACGAAGATCATCCTGAACCCGCGGCTGCCGATCAACCGACGCTGGTGCGCTTCAGGCCTACGCAGCACACGAGGTCGGCCTGCGCAACCCATGCCAACTCGATCACGCTCACGCCCGGCACGATCACGGTCGAGGTCGACGCAACGAGTTCCTCGTCCACGCGCTGACCGCCGCGGGCGCCGAAGGCGTGAGAGCGGCGAGATGGATCGACGCGTCACCCGCTTCGAGGCGCGCGCGTGATGTTTGCCGCGGCCGCGCTGGCGCTTCTCGTCACCCTCGCGCTCGCACTCACGCGCGCGATCACGGGCCGACGGTGTTCGATCGCGTGCTGGCCGCCAACACGGTCGGCACGCTCGCCGCGCTGCTGCTCGCCGTCATCGGTTTTCTCACCGGGCGGCCGGAGTTCCTCGACATCGCGATCACCTACGGCCTGCTCAACCTCATCGGCACGCTCGCGGTGCTGAAGTTCTTCCGCCACGGCGACCTCGGCGATCCGGGCGAGACGCGAGGAGGCGCACCGCTCATGATCGCGGTCGTCGAAATCGCGAGCTGGCTGCTGCTCGTCGCCGGCGGCTTCTTCTGCATCGTCGGCGGCCTCGGGCTGGTGCGCATGCCCGACGTCTACACCCGCATGCACGCGCCAGCGTCACCGACACGCTCGGCGTCGGCCTCATGCTCCTCGGCATGATGCTGCAGGCGGGCTTGACGCTGGTGACGGTGAAGCTCTTCTTCCTCGGGCTGCTGTTCTTCTTCACCAGCCCCGCCGCCACGCACGCGCTGGCCAAGGCCTGCAATGACGCGCGGCGTCGAGCCGCTGCTCGGCGAACAGGAGCGCACGCCATCGAAGCGCTGATCGTCAACGTGCTGCTGACGCTGCTCGCGTCATACGGTCGCCATCGCGATCAGCGCAACCTCTTCGCTGTCGTCATTCTCGGCAGCATCTACAGCTTCCTGATGGCGACCGCGCTGGTCGTGCTCGACGCGGTCGACGTGGCGATGACCGAGGCCTCGGTCGGCGCCGGCATCTCGACGGTGCTGCTGCTGGCGCGCTGCACCTCATGCACGACGACGAGGCAGAAGCCGCGTTCGCCGGCCCTGCTGCCGCTGTCCGCGCACATCGTGATGGCGGCGGTGCTCGTCTACGGCACGCTCGACCTGCCGCCCTTCTCCGATCCCGCGGCGCCGATCCACACGCCATGTCGCGCCGCGCTACCTCGCCGACTCGGTGCGCGAGACCGGCGTCCCGAACGTCGTGACCTCGGTGCTCGCGAGCTACCGCGGCTACGACACGCTCGGCGAGACGACGGTGATCTTCACCGCCGGCATCGGCGTGCATCGCGCTGCTGCGCCGGCGCCGGCGAGACCGACGACGAACGAGGACACGCGATGAGCCTCGACCTCATCCTCCGCGTCGGCACCAAGATCCTGTCCGTTCATCCTGCTGTTCGCGCTCTATGTCCAGTTCCACGGCGACTACGGCCCGGGCGGCGGCTTCCAGGCCGGCGTCATCGCCGCCGCGGCGATCATCTTCTACGCCATCATCTTCGGCCTCGCCGCCGCGCGCATCGTGCCCGAGCGGCTGGTCGAGACGATGATCCCGCTCGGCGTGCTGATCTATGCCGGCGTCGGCGTCGCGGGCATGCTCCTGGGCGGCAACTACCTCGACTATTCGTCCTCGCCCACGACCCGCGCACGGCCAGCGAACTCGGCATCTTCCTGGTCGAGGTCGGCGTCTTCGTCACCGTGTCCGGCACGATGCTCGCGATGTTCTACGCCTTCGCGGGCGCGCCGCCTGATGGCGGCGACGAGTGAGCTTCCTCGGCCACTACAACTACTGGATCACCATCTTCCTGATGATCGCCGGGCTCTACATCGTGGTCGCCCGCGGCAACATGGTGAAGAAGCTGGTCGGCCTGTCGATCTTCCAGACCTCGGTCTATCTGCTCTACATCGCGCCGGGCAAGATCATCGGCGGCACGGCGCCGATCGTCGAGCGCAGTTCACCGTCTATTCCAATCCGCTGCCGCACGTCCTGATCCTGACCGCGATCGTCGTCGGCGTCGCGACGCTCGCGCTCGGCCTCGCGCTCGTCGTGCGCATCAACGAGGCCTACGGCACCATCGAGGAGGACGAGATCCTCGACCACGACGAGGCCGCGGCGCCGGAAGATGACCGACGTGATCGCGCCGCATCTTCCCGCCCTGCAGGTCGTCGTTCCGCTTCTCGGCGCCGCTGCTCGTCGCTGCTGCGCCGCGGCCGGCGCTGGCGCTGGCTGCTCGCCGCTGGCGGTCAGCGTCTTCTCGCTCGTCGCCGATCGCGCTGCTGCTCGCAGGTGCTGGCGACCGGCGTCGATCTCCTACGCCATCGGCGGCTGGGCGCCGCCCTGGGCATCGAGTACCGCGATCGACGCGCTGAACGCGCTTCGTGCTGGTCCTGCTCGGCGTCGGTCGCCGCGGTCATCGCGCCGTTCGCGCGGCCGAGCGTCGCTTTCGAGGTCGCCGGCGGAGCAGCGCTACCTGGTTCTACGCATGTACTGCTCTGCCTCGCCGGGCTGCTCGGCATCGCGATCACCGGCGACGCCTTCAACGCCTTCGTCTTCCTCGAAATCTCGTCGCTGTCGACCTATGTGCTGATCGCGCTCGGCCGCGACCGGCGCGCGCTGCTCGCCGCCTACCAGTACCTGATCATGGGCACGATCGGCGCGACCTTCATCGTCATCGGCGTCGGCCTGCTCTACCTGGTGACCGGCACGCTCAACATGCGTCGACATCGCCGCGCGCCTCGGCGGCGGTCGAGCAGACGCGCCCGGTGCTCGCGGCGCTGGCCTTCATCACCGTCGGCATCTAGCCTGAAGCTCGCGCTGTTTCCGCTGCACGTCTGGCTGCCCAACGCCTATGCCTATGCGCCGTCGTGGGTGACGGCCTTCCTCGCCGCCACCGCGACCAAGGTCGCGATCTACCTGCTGCTCCGCTTCTACTTCTCGGTCTTCGGCGTCGCGTTCGTCTTCGGCGCGCTGCCGATCGCCGACATCATCATGGTGCTGTCGGTCGCCGCGATGTTCATGGCGTCGGTCGCGCGGTGTTCCAGACCGACCTGAAGCGCATGCTGGCCTATTCTCGGTCGCCCAGATCGGCTACATCACGCTCGGCATCGGCCTCGCCAGCACGACCGGCCTGACCGGCGGCCTCGTCCATATCGTTCAACCACGGCTGATGAAGGGCGCGCTGTTCATGCTGGTCGGCGCGGTCGCTCTGCGGCTGCAGAGTCGTCCGGCTCGACGAGCATCGCCGGCATCGGCCGGACGATGCCGCTCACCTGGCGGCCATCGTGATCGCCGGCTTCGGCCTGATCGGCATGCCCGGCACCGCCGGCTTCGTCTCCAAATGGTATCTCGTGCTCGGCGCGCTCGAGGCGGGCTCGTGGTGGCTCGCGTTCCTGCCCGTGGCAAGCTCGCTGATCGCGGTCGTCTACGTCTGGCGCGTCCTCGAGGTCGCCTGGTTCCGCGAGCCCGTCCGACAGGTGGCCGGCTGCGCGACCCGCCGCTCGCCTGCTGCTGCCGGCCGGTCTGCTGCTCGCCGCGGTCTCTATTTCGGCCTCGATACCGACGCTGCACGGTCGGCGTCGCGGCGCGCGCCGCCGAGGCCCTGCTCGGGGGCTGCAATGAGCGCGCAGTGCGTCGATCCTGGCGGCCGCTCGCGTCTACCGCTGGTCGGGCGCGCTGCTGCATCGCCGCTGTCCCGCCGCGCGCCGAATCTGCGCGAGGCGGTGACGCTGCCACGGCGCTGGCGCTGTTCGCCGTCGTGTGCGACGCTTACCCGCGCGGTGCTCGGCGGCGCGCGGCCGGCGCATCCGCTCATCGACCTGCTGCCCGGGCCTCGCCTCGCCTTCGAGGTCGAGCCGCTCGGGCATGCTGTTCGCGCTCGTCGCCTCCTCGCTGTGGATCGTCAACTCGATCTACTCGATCGGCTACATGCGCGCCAACAACGAGCCGCGCCAGACGCGCTTCTACGTCTGCTTCGCCGTCGCCTCGGCAGCACGATCGGCATCGCGTTCGCCAACAACCTGTTCACGCTGTTCCTGTTCTACGAGGTGCTGACGCTCTCACCTATCCGCTGGTGACGCACCACGGCACCGACGGAGGCGATGCGCGCCGGCCGCGTCTATCTCGGCTGCTGCTCGGCACCTCGCTGCTGCTGCTTCCTGCCGGCGCATCATCGCCACCTGGCCGTCGCCGGCACGCTCGATTTCACGCCCGGCGGCATCCTCGCCGGCAAGCTCGGCACGCCGCGCTCGGCGTGCTGCTCGCGCTCTACGTCTTCGGCATCGGCAAGGCGGCGGTGATGCCGCTGCATTTCTGGCTGCCGGCGGCGATGGTGGCGCCGACGCCGGTCAGCGCGCTGCTGCACGCGGTGGCGGTGGTCAAGGCCGGCGTCTTCACCATCCTCAAGGTGGTCGTCTACGTCTTCGGCATCGACACATTGCCGGCCTGGCCAGCGTCGACTGGCTGCCGACGGTCGCCGGCTTCACGATCATCGCGGCGTCGATCATCGCGCTGCGCGCAGGACAATCTGAAGCGCCGGCTCGCCTATTCGACGGTCAGCCAGCTCTCCTATGTCGTGCTCGGGGCCGCGCTGCTCACGCCGCTGTCGGTCGTCGGCGCCGCGCTGCACATCGCCGCGCATGCCGTTCGGCAAGATCACGCTGTTCTTCGCCGCCGGCGCGATCTACACCGCCGCGCACATGACCGAGGTCAGCCAGCTCGACGGCATCGGCCGGCGCATGCCGTGGACGATGGGCGCCTTCGCCGTCGGCGCGCTGTCGATGATCGGCTTGCCGCCGACCGCCGGCTTCCTCGGCAAGTGGTTCATCCTCTCGGGCGCCATCGCAGCCGGGCAATGGGTCGCGGTCGGCGTGATCGTCGTCAGCACGCTGCTCAACGCCGGCTATTTCCTGCCGATCGTGTACCGCGCATTCTTCCGCGCCGGCTCCGCGATGCGGACGGCCACGCGCACGGCGAGGCGCCGGCACGATGGTGGTCGCGCTCGTCGTGACCGCCGCGCTGACCGTGCTGATGTTCTTCTTCGCAGAGACTGCCGCTGACGCTTGCGCGGCAGATGGTCGGAGGCTAGCGATGGACCGACACTGGCTGGTACGGCCGCGCACGATCCGCCTGCTGTGGATGGCGTTCGTCGTCGTGCTGGCGCTCACGGTGCTCGTGGATTCTTCGTCGCGAGCCCGCGCACGCGGGACTCGCCGGCACGTTCGGCTTCGGCGCCTGGTTCGGCTTCGGCGCGTGTGCCGTGCTGATCCTGTTCGCCAAGGGGCTCGGCGTGTTGCTCAAGCGCCCGGACAACTACTACGACGCCAGCGATGACTGAGTTGCTGCCCCCCGGCCTGTTGCTGATCGCGGCCGGCGTCGCGCTGGCGCTGCTGCGCGGCAGGCGCGTGCGGCGCTGACCCTGCTCGCGCCGCGGCCGCCGATCGCGCTCGTGCTGGCGCTGCCCGACGGCGTGCTCTGGAAGGGCACGTTTCCTCGGCTACGCGATCGTGCCGTTCGCCGTCGACCGGCTGTCGCGCCTGTTCGCGCTGGTCTTCTCGATCATGGCGTTCGGCGGCGGCCTGTTCGCGCTGAAGCAGGCGCAGCCGCGTCGAGCTGCCGGCGGCCTTCGTCTATGCGGGCGCGGCGATCGGCGTCACGCTCGCCGGCGACCTGGTCACCGTGTTCGTGTTCTGGGAGCTGATGGCGATCGGCTCGACGCTCGTGATCTGGAGCGCGGGGACCGACGGCCGCGTACCGCGCGAGCATGCGCTACGCCGATGATCCATCTGCTCGGCGGCGTGCTGCTGATGGCCGGCATCGCGGCGCACGTCGCCGACGACCGGCTCGATGGCGTTCGAGCGATCGCGCTCGACTCGCCGGCGCACTGGCTGATCCTCGCCGGCTTCCTCGTCAACGCCGGCGCGCCGCCGCTCTCCGCCTGGCTGCCGGATGCCTATCCCGAGGCTCGTGGAGCGGCATGGTGTTCCTGTCGGCGTTCACGACCAAGACCGCCGTATACGTGCTGCTGCGCGGATTTCCCGGCACCGAGCTGCTGATCTATCGTCGGGCTGTTCATGGTGTTCTACGGCATCGTCTACGCGCTCCTCGAGAACGACATGCGCCGCATCCTCGCCTACAGCATCGTCAACCAGGTCGGCTTCATGGTGGTGGGCATCGGCATCGGCACGAGATGGCGCTGAACGGCGCCGCCGCCCACGCCTTCACCCACATCCTCTACAAGGCGCTGCTGCTGATGTCGGCCGGCTCGGTGCTGTACGATGACCGGCCGGCGCAAGTGCACCGACCTGGGCGGACTGTTCCGCACCATGCCGCTGACCACGGTCTGCGGCACGATCGGCGCACTGTCGATTTCGTCGTTCCCGCTGACCTCGGGCTTCGTCAGCAAGTCGATGGTCGCCCAGGCGGCGTTGGACGGGCACTGGAGGTCGTCTGGTTGCTGCTGGCGGCGGCCTCGGCGGGCGTGTTCCTGCACGCCGGGATCAAGTTCCCGTGGTTCGTGTTCTTCCAGAAGGATTCGGGTCTGCGGCCGCCCGACCCGCCATGGACACAGCGGCTCGCGATGATGCTGTTTGCGGCGCTCTGCATCGGGCTGGGCGTCTTCTACGAGCCGCTTGTACCGCCTGCTGCCGTTTCCCGTCGACTACGTGCCCTACACCGGCGCCCACGTCGTCGCCATGCTCCAACTGCTGCTGTTCTCCGGCCTGGCGTTCTTCGTCATGCTGCGGCTGGCTCAAGCGGACACTGACGATCACGCTTGACACCGACTGGTTCTACCGACGGCTCGGTCCGCAGCTCGCGCGCATCCTGGAACGCATGATTGTGGCGATGGATCGATTCGTCCGCCAGGTATCGCTAGGAACTCTTCGTGCGTGCCTGCGGGGGATGGGAATTGTGCTCGGCGATCGCGAACGTCTCGCGCGCGCGACAAGCACGTCGACCATGGTCGCATGGGTCGCAGTTCTGTTGACTTTGTACTTGCTGTTCTACTACGCGACACAGCGCTGAGCGATGGCCAGCTCAGGGGCGATGCGAACGCTGCGACTTTTGTCGGAGTTTCGTTTCGGGCGGGACTACCGCCGCTTGCGCCATTGCAGGTAGACGACGATCGTCACCGCGAGACCGAGCGCATAGCCGATCACGGCGGAGGTGACCGCAGGAGGCGCACGATTCACGGTCGCGATGACGAGCGCGAGGCCCGGATTGCGCATCGCCGCGGCGATGGCGGCGGCCGGCCGCACGTCGGCGTCGCGCCATGCAACGGCGGATCCCAACGCGAGCGCGCCAACGGTCATCGCGATGCCGGCGATCGTGGGGATCCAGCCGACCTCCGCAAGGATGGGCGGGAAGTCGACCAGCACCAGCATGCCAACGATCAGGAGCAGCACGTTACCGAGTCGTCCAATCGGCTGTTCCAGACGTGCCGCCAGCGGGGGACGGACCGCGCGCAACGCTGCTCCCAGCATTAGCGGCAGCAACTGGGCGAAGAACACCTGGCGCCCGATATGCCACGGCGTGACCGTGAAATCCTTGACGAAGATCCAGTCCAGGATCGCCACGGATGCTGGCACGGTGACGACGGCCAGCACGACGATGGCGACGTGCAGCGCCGGCGCGAATTCGCGGTTGCTTCCCGCATCCAGCGCGCGGCGCAGCGCGACGGGGGCGCCGGGGGAGATCGACATGAGCACGATGCCCACGGCGATGGGCCCCGTGAGGCCGAACACTTTGAGGGCCAGCACCGCTAACATCGGAATGGGCACGACGACGGCGAAAATGACCGCGAGCAGCACCACGCGGCGTTGCATGGCGGCCGCGATCTGCTCGCGTCCAAGCATCAGCCCGATCGAGAACATGACGGCGAACACCGTCGCCGTGGCGAACAGGCCGATCCACTGAAACGGGATCAGCATCGGAATGAAGAATGAGTGGCGGAGGGCGGAGGAAAAGTCCGCCCTGAGTCTACTTGCCCCAGGCCATTTTCACCATCTTGCGCCGCATGAACGCGATTTGCGTGGCCAGAGGCAGGTTCTTCGGACACACATCGTGGCAGGCCAGCAGCGACATGCAGCCGAACACGCCATTGTCGTCGCCGATCACGTCGTAGTAGTCGGCGTCGGTGCGCGCGTCGCGCGGGTCGAGCCGGAAGCGGGCCACGCGGTTCAGTCCGACGGCGCCGACGAAGTCCTCGCGCATGCGTGCCGTGCCGCATGCGGCCACGCAGCAGCCGCATTCGATGCAGCGATCGAGCTCGTAGATCTTGTCCGCGAGATCGGGATCCATCCGCTCCTCGATCCGCGAGATGTCGGGATTCGGGTCCTTCATGTGCAGCCAGCCCTCGAGGCGTTCGCTCATGCCGCGCATCCACTTGCCGGTGTCGACGGACAGGTCGCCGATAAGTTCGAAGAACGGCAGCGGCGCCAGCGTGATCTCGGCAGGAAGGTTCTTGGTCAGCGTGCGGCACGCCAGCGTGGGCCGTCCGTTGATCACCATCGCGCAACTGCCGCAGATGCCGGCGCGGCAGACGAAGTCGAACTGCAGCGACGCATCCATCTTCTCGCGGATCTCGTTCAGCGCGATGAACAGCGTCATTCCGTCGGCTTCCTCGACATCGTACGTCTGCAGCCGCGGAACGCTCGCGGGGTCGTGCGGGTTGTGCCGCAGCACGTGGATCTTCAGCGCGCGGTGGGCGGCGCCGTTGCCGCCGCCATTGGGGGCGGGAACGATCTTCACGACGGTGGCAGTGCTCATTGTGCGGCCTCGAATCGTTCGTCTATCCTCTCGTTGCGCCCGCGCAGCTGCTCGGGCAGCAGTGCGTCGTAGGGCATCAGCGCCTCCTGCACGGCAAAGCGCGATGCGCCGGCCATCTTCTGCTTCAGCGCGTCGACTTCCGCCGCGCGCGCCGGCGTGTCCGGATGGTCGACATAGTCCTTCGCGCCATAGCCGCGCCAGCCCGGCGGCAGCTCCATCGCGGTCACGTCGAGCGGTTCGTAGTTGAGCGTGGGCAGCGTGGCGTCGCCTTGCCACGTCGCAAGCGTGCGTTTCAGCCATTCGGCGTCGTTGCGGCGCGGGAAATCCTGCCGGAAGTGCGCGCCGCGGCTCTCGGTGCGGGTGAGCGCGCCGTAGGCAACGCACAGCGCCAGCTTCAGCATCTTCTGCACGCGATAGGCGATGACCAGTTCCGGGTTGGCGCCGGCGGCCTTGTACTTGAGGCCGATGTTGCGGCTCCGCACGAGCAGCTGCTGGAGCTCGTCGACGGCGGATTTCAAGTCCTCGCCGCGGCGGAAGATGCCCACTTTGGCGGTCATGATCTCCTGCATGCTGGCCTTGAGCGCCGCCGCGTCCTCGGTGCCGCCGCCGGTGAGGAGGCCGGAGAGATGTGCCTGTTCGCGGCGCAGGAATTCCTGGGCGAGCTTGGTAGGAATGTCTACGTCGTTCGCGACCTTGTCACAGAAATCGGCGACGTACTCGCCGACGATCATGCCGGCGACGACGGTCTCGGCGACCGAGTTGCCGCCCAGCCGG
The DNA here is from genome assembly GCA_963834045.1 of uncultured beta proteobacterium. Classification (GTDB taxonomy): domain Bacteria; phylum Pseudomonadota; class Gammaproteobacteria; order Burkholderiales; family Casimicrobiaceae; genus VBCG01. The sequence continues at coordinate 491,594 of CAWIAK010000018.1, forward strand.
TTGAAGCCGTGCATGTCCCAGCACGCCGCTTCGCCGGCAGCAAAGAGCCCCTTGAGCGTGGGGCTCTGCCCCGTGTGGTCGGTGCGCACGCCGCCCATCGTGTAGTGCATGGCCGGACGCACGGGTATCCAGTCCTTGACCGGATCGATGCCGAGGAAGTGGTGACAGATCTCCCAGACTTCGCGCAGGTTGTGCTTGATGTGCTTCTCGCCCAGCAGCGTGATGTCGAGCCAGAGGTGCTCGCCGAAGCGGTTCTTCGCCCCCTTGCCCTTGGCGATGTGCTCCTCCATGCGCCGGCTGACGACGTCTCGTGACGCAAGTTCCTTCTTCTCGGGCTCGTAATCGGGCATGAAGCGCTGGCCGTCGACGTCCTTCAGCAGGCCGCCGTCGCCACGGCAGCCCTCGGTGACGAGTATTCCCGCCGGAAAGATGCCGGTTGGATGAAACTGCATGGCCTCCATGTTGCCGAGCGTCGCGACACCGGTTTCGAGCGCGATCGCGCTGCCGATGCCTTCGCATATCACTGCGTTTGTCGTCACCCGGTACAGCCGGCCGGCGCCGCCGCTGGTGATCGCCGTGGCCTTCGCGACGTAGGCGGACAGTTCACCCGTGACGAGGTCGCGGACGATCGCGCCAAAGCAGCGGCCCGCGTCGTGGATCAGCGCGATTGCCTCGGTGCGCTCATGCACGGGAATCGCCGCGGCGATCGCCTGGTCGCTCATCGTCTGCAGCATCGCGTGGCCGGTGCCGTCCGAGACGTAGCACGTGCGCCACTTCTTGGTGCCGCCGAAGTCGCGCTGCGCGACCAGCCCGTGCGCTTCGTCGCGCTCGGTGATGGTCACCTTCTGGTTGTTGATGATGACCTCGCGATCCCCCTTGCGCACGCGGCTCCAGGGCACGCCCCACGCCGCGAGTTCGCGCACCGCCTTGGGCGCCGTGTTGACGAACATCCGCACGACGCGCTGGTCGGCGCCCCAGTCGCTGCCGCGCACGGTGTCCTCGAAGTGCACGTCCTCGTTGTCGCCCTGGCCCTTGATCACGTTGCCGAGCGACGCCTGCATGCCGCCCTGGGCGGCCGCCGAGTGCGAACGCTTGGGCGGCACCAGCGACAGGATGATGACGTCGTGGCCGCGCCGCTTCGCGCCGATGGCGATGCGCAGGCCGGCGAGTCCGCCGCCGATGACCAGCACGTCGGTGTAGACGATCTTCATTTGCCGCTCCCTGGCGCCAGCGCCGAAGGCACGAATGGCTGGCCGTAGTTCGGCGCGTGCGCGATGCCGATCTTGATGTACGCGGCGAGCGTCGCGAATCCCAACACGAGGAAGAAGACGGTCAGCGCCCATTTGAACGTCTTCAGCCGCTTGCGCATCGCGTCGGGCGCCGCGCCGGCGAACCATTGCCACTTGACCGCGAGGCGGTAGAGCCCGATGCCGCCGTGGAACTCGACGGCGAGCAGCAGCAGGATGTACAGCGGCCAGTAGCGGTCGCTCCACACGCGGTCGGCGGACTCGAACGGACCGATCAGGTGCGGCCGCGTCAGCATCACGTAGAGGTGGACGGTCGCCAGGAAGAACAGCGCGAAGCCGGTGAACACCTGCCAGAACCAAAGCGTGGTGTCCTCGTGCCGCATCATCTTCATGTGACCGCGGAACAGCCGATATTGCCGCCAGCTGATGGGGAACTTGCGCACGGCGAGCATCGCGTGCAGCACGATCAGCGCGATCACGGCGGCGACGACGATGGACACGATGCCCGGATACGAGCGGCCGAAGACGAAGTAGCCCTCGAAGAACTTCGTGATCGTCCACATCGCGTCGTTGCTGATCAGGATCGTGGACACGAAGAACATGTGTCCCCACATGAACAGCGCCAGAGCCAAGCCGGAGGCGCTCTGCACCCAGTCCAGGCGCGCGGGCCAGCGGCTTTTCGCGCCCGCGTCGGCGAGCCCGACGCCGGCGATGACGTCCGTGGTCGAGTTCATTGGCGTCTCCCGTAACAGGCAGCGCCGGCCGCGGGACCGCAGCCGGCGCTGGACTCCATTGTGCTGCGCGGCGGCCGTACTCCCGTTGACATGCATCAAATGCCGCCGCCGGGGCGGTGATGCTGCGCCGCGCTAATGGGCGCCGCTGCACCCGACCCATCCTTGATCCACGTCATGCCCGCGGGCTGCGACCCCCCGCCGCGCGGCAGTACACTAGCCCGGTCCGGGCGGTACCGTCGATCACAGGAGACCGGCAATGACGAAGGAAACACTGCTTGCGGTGCTGCGCAGGCACCCGTTTGTCGAGGAATTCCAGCCCGAGCACATCGAACTGCTCACGAACATCGCCAAGGAAGTGGAATTCGCGCGCGACCAGGTGATCTTCCACGAGGGCGACGAGTGCCACGAGTTCTACCTGATCGTCGCCGGGCGCGTGGCGCTCGAGATCGAGGCGCCCGACCATACGTTCCGCGTGCAGACGCTGACGGCGGGCGATGAGCTCGGGTGGTCGGCCATCCTGATGGGCCGGGGCAAGCATTTCCAGGCCCGCGCGCTCGAGCGCACCGCCGCGCTGGCGTTCGACGGCGGCGCGCTGCTCAAGATGTGCCGCGAGGATCCGTCTTTCGGCTTCGCGCTGATGTACCGGATGCTGGGCGTGGTCTCCGAGCGCCTGCAAGGCACGCGGCTGCAGTTGCTGGACATGTACTCGCCGGTGGCGAAGCGGGCCGGCACCTGACCCACGTCGCCGTTCCGCGCCGGTCCGCGCGACGATATCGCGGCGCGGCGCTACAGCCGGGCGAGCACCCAGCCCGGGAACACCAGGACCAGCAGCACCGGCACCAGGCAGATCACGCTGGCGCCGATGGCCGCGCGCCGCGTGGCGCGCCCTTCCGCGGCCGGCTCGTCCGCGCTCATGAACATGTACTGGATCACCCTCAGGTAGAAGTAGATGCCGAGGTAGCTGCCGACCAGGCCCAGCACCGCATAGGTCGTGTAGCCGGCCGCCATCACGTTCTTGAAGATGAGGAACTTGGCGACGAAGCCGGGGAACGGCGGAATGCCGGCCAGCGACAGCATCGCCATGCCGATCGTCAACGCCGCATACGGGCCGGCGCTGGAACATGCCCTTCAGGTTGTCGAGCCGGTCGCGCGACGCGTCGTCGTCGCCCGCGGGCAGCGAAGCGAACGCCAGCAGGTTCATCAGGCCGTACGCCACCAGGTAGAACATGACCGCCTGGAAGCGGCCGGCGCCGTCGCCCAGGAACGCGTAGAACAGGTACCCGGCGTGCGCGATCGACGAATACGCGATCATGCGGCGGAAGCTCGTCTGCCGCATCGCCGCGAGATTGCCCCAGACGATCGAGACCAGCGGCAGGAACGCGAGCAGGTCGTCGACCGGCGGCGACACCACTTCCGTGCCGAACAGGCGCAGCGCGGCCAGCAGCACGCCGGCCTTGATGATCGTCGCCATGTACGCGGTGACCGGAATGCTCGCGCCTTCGTAGGCGTCCGGCGCCCAGGCGTGGAACGGCACGATGGCGCCCTTCAGGAAGAACGCCAGCAGGATCAGTGTCACGCCGGCGGTGGCCATCGTGTCGGCGGACCGCAGGCCCGCCGCGAAGACCGAGATCGACAGCGTGCCGCTGCCGCCGTAGAGCAGCGAGACGCCCATCAGGAACATCGCCGTCGCCGTGCCGCCCAGGATCAGGTACTTGAGCGCCGCTTCCGGGCTTTCGGGCCGCTTGAATGCAAGCAGCACCAGCACATAGACCGGCAGTGCCATGATTTCGAGCCCGAGGAAAAGCGTCAGGAAGCTGTCCGACGAGAGCAGCAGGCAAAAGCCGTACAGCGACGACAGCACCAGGATGTGGAACTGTCCGTCCTCGCGGAAATCGTCGCGCGACAGCAGCAGCACGGGCAGCGCCAGCGCCAGCACGACCGCCTTGGCGAGCGACCCGGCCGGATCGATCGAAAAGTGGCCGGGGAAAGGCGTCGCCGCATAGCCGCGGACATAGAGAAAGGCCGCCGCCATCGCGGCCGCCGCCACGGCGATGCACGACAGCGCCAGCGCCGCCCTGGAACTGCGCGCGTAGATCTCGACGCCGATCAGCACGACGATGCCCGCCAGAAGCAGGTTTTCCGGCGCCAACGCAATCAGTACGGCAAGCCAGCTCATCGCGCACTCCCGGGAATCGCCACGCTCATCACCCGCTGCTGGAATTCCTTCGCGGCGAGCTCGGACTTCCTGAGCGGCTCATCCGGATAGAGGCCGAGTCGCGAACACGGCGGCGACGATCGCCGCGAGGATGAGCTTCTCGCGCAGGTTCAAGTCGGCCACCGGCGCGTGCGGAACCTTGGCCATGCCGAACAGGAAGCGCTGCGCGAACCGCAGCATGTACAGCGCGCCGAGCACCACGCCCAGCACCGCGCTGGCGGAGAGCACGAGCGGAAAGGTGTCGCCGTGCAGGTAGAGCGGCCAGGACGCCTTGAACGCGCCCAGCAGGACCAGGAATTCGCCGGTGAAGCCGCTGGTGGTCGGCAGTCCGATCGACGCCAGCGTCAGGATCATGAAGAACACCGAGTAGACCGGCAGCAGCTTGGCCAGTCCGCCATAGGCCGCGAGGTCGCGCGTGTGGCAGCGCTCGTAGATCATCCCGACCATCAGGAACAGGCCGGCCGCCGTGAGGCCGTGGCTGACCATCTGGATGATCGCGCCCTGGATGCCGATCAGGTCGAGGCTGATGAGACCGAGCATCACGTAGCCCAGGTGACTGATCGACGAGTACGCGATGATCTTCTTGATGTCGTTCTGCACCAGCGCCAGGCAGGCGCCGTAGATGATGCTGACCACGGCCAGCGTCATCAGCAGCGGCGACAGGTAGCGCGTCGCGTCCGGGAACAGCGGGAAGCCCAGCTTCATGAAGCCGTACGTTCCCATCTTCAGCAGCACGCCGGCCAGGATCACGGAGCCCGCGGTCGGCGCCTCCACGTGCGCATCGGGCAGCCACGTGTGGAACGGGACGATCGGCACCTTGATCGCGAAGGACAGCCCGAACGCCGACAGCAGTATGAGCTGCACCGACAGCGGCAGCTCGATGCGGTTCAGGTCGGCGAAGGCAAACGACGTGATGCCCGTCGTCGCCTGCAGCGAGTACACGAGGTAGATGACGGCGGCGAGCATCAGGATGCTGCCGAACGCCGTGTACAGGAAGAACTTGATCGTCGCGTAGATCCGCCGCTCGCCGCCCCAGATGCCGATGATCAGGAACATCGGGATCAGCATCGTCTCCCAGAACAGGTAGAACACGAACAGGTCCTGCGCGATGAACGTCCCCAGCATCGCGAACTGGATCAGGAACACCATCGCGTAGAACAGCTTGACGTCCTTCTTGATGGCGCTGAATGCGCCGGCGACGACCAGCGGTCCCAGGAACGCGGTCAGCAGCACCAGCAGGACGTTGTAGCCGTCGAGGCCGATCTGGTAGTACACGCCCCACGCCGGGATCCAGGGGATGCGCGTCTCGAACTGCAGTCCGGGCACGGCGGCGTCGTAGTGAACGTAGAGTACGGCGGTCGCTGCCAGCTGCAGCACCATCACCCAGAACGTCGTCCAGCGGATCGCGCCTTCGGACCCCTTGGGAATGAACAACAGCAGCACCGTTCCCGCAACCGGCAGGAACAGGACGATGTTGAGGAGCATCGCGTCAGCCATGGCGGAAGCTCCAGGCGAGGCTGGCGGCCATGCCCGCGACGACGAGGAACGCGTAAAGATGCAGGTTGCCGGTCTGCACGCGGGAGAACGCGCCCGCCGTGCGCCGCGCGAGGTTCGCCAGCCCATGCAGCGACCCATCGAGCAGGAACCGGTCGCCGGCGCGCAGGAACACCATTTCCGATATCCAGTTCAGCGGCCTCCCCAGCAGGCGATCGTAGAGCTCGTCGATGAAGTACTTGCCGTTGAGGAGGCGGTGCAGCGCGGCGAACCGTTCGCGCATGCGCGCCGCGCGAACGGCACCGTTGCCGAAGAAGTAGGCGGCCAGCCCCAAGCCCGCGAACGCGATCACGATCGAGCCGACCAGCAGCGGCGTCTCGAGGTGGTGCAGGGTCTCCGGCACTGCCGGCAGCGGCAGCATCGGCTCGAGGAAGTGCGGCAGCGCGAGGAAGCCGCCGACGGCCGACAGCGCCGCGAGCACGGCAAGCACGCCCGGTCATCGACTTCGGTGACTCGTGCACGTGATGCTCGACCTTGGGCTCCATCCGCGACTTGCCGAGGAACGTGAGCCAGACCAGGCGGAACATGTAGAACGAAGTCAGCAGCGCGGTCGCGGACGCGACGACCCACAACAGCGGCGAGCCGCCGCGGCTGCTGGCGAACGCGAACCAGAGGATCTCGTCCTTGGAGAAGAAGCCGGCCAGCGGCGGAATGCCGGCGATCGCGGCGGTGGCCACGACGAACGTGGCGAACGTGACGGGGATCTTGCGCGCGAGCCCGCCCATCTTGCGCACGTCCTGCTCGCCGGAAAGCGCGTGGATGACGCTGCCCGCGCCCAGGAACAGGCACGCCTTGAAGAACGCGTGCGTATAGACGTGGAAGATCGCGACGCTGTACGCGCCCACGCCGAGCGCCAGGAACATGAGCCCGAGCTGCGAGATCGTCGAGTACGCGAGCACCTTCTTGATGTCGTACTGCGTGACGGCGATGGTGGCCGCGAAGAAGGCCGTTGCCAGGCCGATCACGGCAACCACCTGCGAGGCGGCCTCCGCGTGCATGTAGACGCCCGACATCCGCGCGACCAGGTACACGCCGGCGGTGACCATCGTCGCCGCGTGGATCAGCGCGGACACCGGCGTCGGGCCGGCCATCGCGTCGGGCAGCCAGACGTGCAGCGGGATCTGCGCCGACTTGCCGGATGCGCCGATGAACAGAAGGATGCCGACCAGGCTCGCCGACACGGCGGGCGCCACGGGACCCATGAACGCCGCGTTGATCTTGTCCATCTCGAGCGTCCCGGTCGCCCAGTACAGCAGGAACATGCCGAGCAGGAATCCGGCGTCGCCGACGCGGTTGGTGATGAAGGCCTTCTTGCCGGCGCGCGCGTTGTCGGCCTCCTCGAACCAGAAGCCGATCAGCAGGTAGGACGCGAGCCCCACGCCTTCCCAGCCGACGAACAGCACGAGGAGCGAGCGCCCCAGCACCAGCAGCAGCATGAAGAAGAGGAACAGGTTGAGGTACGCGAAGAATCGCGCGTAGCTCTTGTCTTCCTTCATGTAGCCGGTCGAATAGATGTGGATCAGCGTACCCACGCCGGTCACGATGAGCACCATGACGGCGCTCAGGCGATCGAACCAGAACGCGATGTCGAAGACCTGCCCGCCGATGCGCGCCCACGTGAAGGCCGTCTCGACGATCGGCGCGCCGCCGCCTGCCAATAGGTCGAGGAACGACTTGATGGCGATCGCGAAGGCAAGCAGCGGCAGGCCGCAGCCGACCACGGTGACGAACGGCTTGCCCAGGCGGTTGCCCAGCAGGCCGTTGGCGAAGAACCCGGCGAGCGGCAGGACGACGATCAGCGTGAGCAGCATTGCGGCTATCCGTTAAGGTCCATGTACGCGTCCGCATCCAGCGTGCGTCGCTGATGCACCAGCACCAGCACGATGGGAATGGCGATCGCGATTTCGGCCGCCGCGACGACGAAGATCAGGAAGACCAGCACCGCGCCGGCGGAAGTGCCGGTCTGCTGGGCGAAAGTGACGAGGCTCAAGTTCACGCCGTTGAGCATCAGCTCCATGCACATCAGCATGACGAGCAGGTTGCGGCGGACGATGACGCCGATCAGGCCCAGCGCGAACAGCGCCATCGCGAGCAACAGCAGGATCTGCATCCTATCCACGGTCGCGCCTCCTGCTGCCCTTGATCACGGCGAGCGCCGCGACGACCGCGGCAACCAGCAACACCGATGTGAGCTCGAACTGCAGCCAGTATTCCGACAGGAACGCGGCGGCGAACTGCGCGAGCCCGAACGACGGGGTGGTCGTCGCCAGGCGATCGACGCCGAGCACGAGCCCGTAACCCAGTGCCGCGAACAGCAGCGTGCCGAAGGCCATTCCCGGAAAGAGCCAGCGCGAGAAGCGGTGCGTGAACGAGACGTCGCGCACGTCCAGCAGCATGATCACGTACACCATGAACACCATCACCGCGCTGACGTAGATCAGCACCTGGAACGCCGCGATGAAGTGCACGCCGAGCAGGCCGTAGATGCCGCCCAGGAAGACCATCGTCGAGATGAGCGCCATGGCGACCTGCATCGGGTGCCGCAGGACCAGCATCAGCGCCGCGCCGACGAACGCGCGACAGCGCGAACACGTAAATCAGCGCCGTGTCCAGGTGGGCAAGCAGGGAATTGATCATTGCGTGTGCCCGGGCTTGGACGAGGGGACGCGCGACGACGAGGACGTGGGGTCCGCATCGCGCGGCGGATAGGGCTTCGCGACGTCGCTTGCCGGGTGCCACGTGATGAGTTCGGTCAGGTTGAGCCACATGTGATCGCGGTCGCCCGTGGTGGGCAGGCCGGGTGTCTCCTTGACCATGCGGATCGCGTCCTCGGGACAGGCCTCGATGCACAGGCCGCAGAAGATGCAGCGCGAATAGTCGATCTCGAACCGGGACGGATACTTGGGATGCGCAGGATCGTTCGGATCGAACGCTGCGTCGATCTCGATCACCTGGGCCGGGCATACGGTCGCGCACATGTTGCATGCGATGCACTGCGGGCTGCCGTCCGGCCGCTGGGTGAGGATGTGCTTGCCCCGGTTGCCCGCGGCGTAGTCGGCCCGCGTCTCCTCCGGGTAATAGGTCGTCAGCGCGCCCTTGCGCCCGGTCATCCACTTGCCCATGTTGCGCAGGAACACGCCGCCGGTGATCAAGAGCCCGCGGATGATCTCGAACAGGTACGCCCGCTCCCACCACGTCATCGTGGGCTCGTTCCAGTACACCTTGCGCACGTAGGGTTTGCGGCTCATGGAGTTCAGCGCCCACACGGCGACGGCGGTGACCGTCAGGTTGGCGATCGCCAGCGGCAGCATGAATTTCCACGCGAAGCTCAGCACCTGGTCGTAACGGAAGCGCGGCAGCGACCAGCGGATCAGGATCTGGAAGCTCGACATCAGCAGCACCTTGCCCAGGAAGGTGAGCAGCTGGATCACCACGACCACGCCGTGGGACATCGGCACCACGTGATTGCCCGGGAACGCGAATCCGGCGTCGGACATGAAGGGGAGGTTGTAGCCGCCCAGGAACAGCGTCGTGAACAGCGCCGACACGATCGCGATCTCGATGAACTCGGCGAACATGAAGAGCCCCATCTTCATCGCGCTGTATTCGGTGTAGAAGCCGGCGATCAGCTCGGATTCGGCCTCGGGCAGGTCGAACGGGATGCGCTTGTTCTCGGCGATCGCCGCGGCCATGAACAGCATCGCCGCAAAGGGCTGGTAGAACACGCCCCACGCGGGCAGGAAGCCGAGCAGGATTCCGGACTGCTGCTGCACGATGGCGGAGAGGTCGAGCGTGCCGTAGATCAGGATCAGGCCCAGCACCGTCAGGCCCATCACCAGTTCGTACGAGATCATCTGCGAGCCGGCGCGGGAAGCGCCCAGCATCGAGAACTTGTTCGACGACGACCAGCCGGCAAGCATGGCGCCGATGATCGACATGCCGCCGAACGCGAACACGATGAGCAGGCCCGCATCGAGCCGCGCGATCTGCATCGGATAGGTGCGGCCTTCGAACCACGCCGACGCGGCGGGAAGCGACTGCAGCAGTTGGCCCGGGTCCAGCATGCCGCCGAACGGAATGACCGCGAATACGAGCAGCACCGGCGTGAACACGACCCACGGCGCGACCGCATAGGCATACCAGTCGTAGGACTTGGGCCTCCAGTCCTCCTTCAGCAGCATCTTGAGACCGTCGGCGATGCCGTGGAACAGTCCCCACCAGACGAACTTGATCTGCGTGAACGGTATGCGGATATACGCGCGGTTGGCGCCGATGCGGTCCGACATGACCGCGGCCTGTTTGCGCTCGACCCAGGTCAGCACGGTGCCGAACGTCAGCAGCACGCCCAGCGCGTAGCCGATGTAGACCGCGTAGATGACGAGGTCCTGGATCATGGTCTGGCCGCCGCGCCCGGGACAATCGCCGCGAATACGTCCTGCGCGTCCGCGACGGTCGATTTCCGTGGGAAGCACTGCTCGAAGCCGGTCACGACGCCGGCGAAATTCGTGTAGGTGCCTGCGCGCTCGGTCTGGATGCTTATCGGAATGAAGACATCGGCATGTCCGTTCTCGGGCTGCAGGTACGAATTGAGGAAGATGATCTTGGCGCCTGCCGGCAGCGTCGCGAAGTTGCAGCCTTCGCCCCACACCAGCACCAGGTCGGTGCCGGCGGGGAACGCCGGCTCGCGCAAGGCAGACTCGCCGAAGACCGCGCGGGCGCCGGCGGTGTTCGGGTTCTTGTCCGGGCGGATCAGGAGGTCGTCCTCGAGCCGCTCGCCCGGTTGCGGCGCGTGGTCGTGCTTGACGAACGTCGCGAAGCGTCCGTTCAGCATTGCGTGGCAGGCCGCCAGCTCCTCGTTGGAGCCCCAGTTCGAGACCAGCGCCACCGGATGCTTCGCTTCGGCGATCAGCTTGCGCGCGGCCAGCGAGGGCCGACTGCCAACTCGACCGGCTTGCCCTTCTGCATCGCGCGGTCGGCGCGCGGACGCTCGAATATCTGCGCCAGATCGCGGCCCTTGTTGCAGATCCACGGGCCGTTGACCGCTGGATTCTCGAGCGGCGTCACGCGCGCGATGCTGGTGTTCTGCTTCGGGTCCAGCGCGCGCAGGTGCCATTCGGCCTTGCGGTGCCAGATGTTGACGGAACAGCCGCGCTCGCAACCTGGGCACACGGAAGGCGTGGGCTTCAGGTACCAGACGCGCGCCTTGTGCAGGAACGGCTTGGACAGCAGCGCGCCGACCGGGCAGATGTCGATGACGTTGTCGGAGTACGGGATCGGCGTCGAGCGGCGAATCGTCGGCGGCGCGCACCAGCGACACGTCGCCGCGGTTCTTGATGCCGAGCGCGTTCGACTTCGAGATCTCGCGCGTGAAGCGCACGCAGCGCGAACAGAGGATGCAGCGCTCGTTGTCGAGCAGGATTCGCTCGGAAAGGTCGTGGAACTTGGTCGCGTGCACCTTGGGCTCGCGCGAGACCGACGGCGACCCGTTGTACGCGAAGTGATAGTCCTGCAGCGTGCACTCGCCGGCCTTGTCGCAGATGCCGCAGTCGACCGGATGGTTGAGCGTGATGAACTGCATCGTCGCCTTGCGGTGCTCGCGCACCAGGTCGGAGTCGGTCAGCACGTGCAGGCCTTCCGTCACCGGCATGTTGCAGGAGATCTCGACCCAGCTGCGGCCCTCGACCTGGACCGTGCAGATGCGGCAGTTGCCGGCAATGGACAGCTCCTTGTGCCAGCAGAAATACGGGATGTAGAAGCCGTTCGCCAGCGCCGCCTGCAGGACGGTCTGGTTGGCCTCGGCCTGCACCGGCTGCCCGTTGATGAAGATCTCAGGCATGGACGGTTCCCTCGAGGTTGCCGGCGAGCTTCGAGCGCCTGTTGGCGATCCAGTATTCGAATTCGTCGCGATACTTGTCGAGGATGCCGATCGTCGCGTAGCCGGCGGCGTCGCCCATGCCGCAGATCGTCATGCCGTCCTGCAGGCGCGAGATCCGGTACAGGCTGTCGATGTCCTCGGGCTTGCCTTCGCCGGCGACGATGCGGTCGATGATCCGGTGCAGCCAGCCCATGCCCTCGCGGCAGGGCGTGCACTGGCCGCAGGACTCGTGGTGGTAGAAGCGCAGCATCACCTGCAGCAGGCGCACCATGCACGTGCCTTCGGCGATGGCGATCATCCCGCCCGACCCGAGCGACGAGCCGGCGCCCGCGAACGACTGGTGATCGAACGTGAGCGGCTCGACTTCGGCGGCCGTCAGCACCTTGGTGGAGATGCCGCCGGGCACGATGCACTTCAGCTTCTGTCCGGGCAGCATGCCGCCGCAGTCGTCGAACAGGAATTTCTGCATCGGGTAGCCGTACTCGACCTCGTACACGCCGGGCTTGGCGATGTGGCCGGAAATGGAGACGAGCTGCGTGCCGGGGCATTTGGCCGTCCCGACTTTGCGGTAGGCGTCGGCTCCCTCGGCGATGATCCGCGTGATGTTGGCCAGCGTCTCCACGTTGTTGACGACCGTGGGCCGCTTGTAAAGACCCTGCACGGTGAGCCGCGGCGGCCGGTTGCGCGGGTAGCCGCGCTTGCCTTCGATCGACGACAGCAGTCCCGACGCCTCGCCGCACACATACGACCCGGCGCCGCGGTAGATGACGATGTCGCAGGAAAACTCGGTGCCGAGGATGCGCTCGCCGAACCAGCCGGCCGCATACGCTTCCTCGACGGCTGCGGCCAGGCGCCGGTACGGCAGGTCGAATTCGCCGCGGATGTAGACGAACGCGTTGCGGACCTGCAGCGCGTACGCCGCGATCAGCATCGATTCCAGCAGCAGGTGCGGCGCGTTCTCGAGGATCCAGCGGTCCTTGAACGTGCCGGGCTCGCCTTCGTCGGCGTTGGCGCACAGGTAGTGCGGCTGGTTGTCGTTCAGGTGGACGACGCCCCACTTGCGGCCGGCCGGGAACGCGGCGCCGCCGTGGCCGAGCAGGCCCGAGGCGGTGACTTCCTTGGTCACGTCTTCCGGCTTCAGCTGCGTCAGCACGCGGCGCAGCGTCGCATAGCCGTCGCGCGCGACGTAGTCGGCGAGCGTGTGCGACGTGGCCGTGACGGGAAACGTCATCAGCAGTTGCTTGCCGGGCATCAGCCTTGCCCCTTCAGTTCCTCGAGCAGCGCGTCGAGCTTCTCGACGCTCATGTTCTCGTGGTACGTGTCATTGACCATCACGACCGGCGCGGTGCCGCACGATCCCAGGCACTCGGCCGTCGACAGCGTGAACACGCCGTCGGGTGTCGTCTGGCCGGGCGCCACCCCCAGCTTCTGCGACAGGTGGTCGATCAGCCGCTCGGCGCTGCGCATCGAGCACGTGACGTTGCGGCACGCCTGCAGGTGCCAGCGCCCGATCGGTTTGCGCCGGAACTGCGTGTAATAGGACAGCACTTCCTCGATCTGGATGCGCGGGACGCCCAGGTACTCGACCAGGCCGGCGATGTCTTCGTCGGCGATGTAGCCGCGGTCTTCCTGGATGCGGCGCACGCACGGCAATACGAGCGAGGACTCGAAGCCCGCGGGAAAACGGGCCTTCAGCTTCTCGAATTCCGGAATGAGATGCTTCATGCGGCGCTCATCATCTGTCGCACTCGCCGCCGATCATGTTGATCGAGCCGAACGTCGGGACGATGTCCGCGAGCTGGTAGCCGTCGAGCATCCGGTGCACGCCGCCCATGTGCACGAAGCTCGGCGCGCGCACGTGGACCTTGGCCGGGACGCCGCCGCCGGTGCTCACGATGTAGAAACCCAGCTCGCCGTTGGGCGACTCGTGCGCGGCATAGGCGTCGCCCGCCGGCACCTGCGGTCCGTCCATCACGAGCTTGAAGTGGTTGATCAGCGATTCGATTTCCGTGTAGACCAGCGCCTTGTCGGGAAACGTGAAGCGGTGGTCGTCGACGTTGATCGGGCCCGCAGGGAGCGTGTCGACCAGCTGCCGGATCATGTGCACCGACTCGTCCATCTCGCGCATGCGGACGTAGTAGCGATCGTAGTTGTCGCCGTTGATGCCGACCGGCACTTCGAAGTCCAGGTCGGCGTAGGCGAGATAGGGCGCATCGCGGCGCAGGTCGCGCGGCGCGCCGGTCGAGCGCAGGATGACGCCGGTGTAGCCCCAGTTGACCGCATCGGCCGCGGAAATCACGCCGACGTTGCGCATCCGGTCGATGAAGATCCGGTTGCGGTCCATCAGGCCGTGGACGCGGCCGATGAACATCTCGTACTTGTCGAGGATGACCTCGAGCTTGGCGAGCCAGCCTTCCGGCAGGTCTCGCGCCAGGCCGCCGATGCGGCCGTAGGTGTAGGTCACGCGCGCGCCGGTCAGGTCGGCGATGTGCTCGTACATGTAGTCGCGGACCATGACCAGGTACAGGAACGCCGTCATCGCGCCCAGTTCCATGAGCCCGGCGGCGACGCAGGTCAAATGATCGACGATGCGCGAGTATTCGGACAGCAGCGTGCGCAGGTGGCGGCAGCGCGCCGTGATCTGGATGTCCGCCAGCGTCTCCACGGCCTCGCAGTAGGCGAAGTCGTTGATCAGCGCCGACACGTAGTTGAGGCGGTCGACGTAGGGAATGAGGTTGTGCCAGGTGTGCGACTCGCACTCCTTCTCGAAGCCGCGGTGCAGGTAGCCGCAATGCACGTCGGTGCGCACGACGCGCTCGCCGTCCAGCTCGGCGATGATCTGCACGGTGCCGTGCGTGGCCGGGTGCGAAGGGCCGATGTTGACGATGACGTGATCGTCGTGACCCGTCGTGTCGAACGCCGGGCGGACCGGGTTCGGCAGCGTGAATTCGGGCGGCTTCGCGTCCAGGGTCATGTCAGGTCATTTCCGCTTATTTCCGATACGGGACCAGCGGCTGCTCCTGCAGCTTCGGATAGTCCTTGCGCAGCGGGTGCCCGACGAAGCCCTCGTAGAGCAGGATCGGGCGCAGGTCCGGGTTGCCGCGGAAGACGATGCCGTACATGTCGTGGCACTCGCGTTCCATGAGGCCGGCCGCGCCATAAAGCGAAACCAGCGAATCGACGGTCGGGTCCGCGTCGGTCACCAGCGTCTTGAGGCGAACGCGGCCGAAGTGGCTGGTCGAGTAGAAGTGGTAGACGACCTCGAAGCGAGGTTGCCGCGGCAGCCAGTCGATGGCGGTGACGTCGAGGAACAGGTCGAATTGGAATTCGGATTTCAGGATCCGCACCGTTTCCAGCAGGCGCGCCGGCGGCAGATGCACGACGGGCATGCCGCGCTCCAGCGTCACCTCGTAGTCGGGCGAGCCCAAGCGCGATTGCAGCGATCCGAGCACGGCCGCCATCAGAAGGTCTTCGTCACGATGGGGTGCCGCGAGCGGGCGATCTTTTCCTGCAGCTGCATGATGCCGTCGATCACCATTTCGGGGCGCGGCGGACAGCCCGGGACATAGACGTCCACCGGAATGATCTTGTCGATGCCCTGCACGGCCGCGTAGTTCTGGTAGAAGCCGCCGGACGTCGCGCAAACGCCGAAGGCCATCACCCATTTCGGCTCGCACATCTGCTCGTAGACCCTGTAGAGGACCGGCGCCTGTTTGTGCGTCACCGTGCCGACGACCATCAGCAGGTCGGCCTGGCGCGGCGAGAAGCGCGGCAGCGCGGCACCGAAGCGGTCGGTGTCGTAGGGCGACGAACTCACCGCCATGAATTCCATCGCGCAGCATGCGGTGACGAACGGATAGGGGAACAGCGAGAACTTGCGCGCCCAGCCGACCAGTTCGTCTTTCTTGGTCGTCAGGTACTCGAACGCGGCGGACTTGCCGCCGGCGGAGTGAATCGGAATGGGTATCTGTTTATGCGCCATGCCTACTCCGAGACCGCCTCGAGCAGCCGCGCCTTGTAGACGTAGAGCAGGATCAGCACGAGCAGGAAGATGAAGATGCCGAACGTCGCCAGCATGAATCCCGTGACCGGCTGCGCGCCCAACGCCCAGATGAAGAGAAACACCGTCTCCAGGTCGAACAGGATGAAGATGATCGCGACGGCGTAGTACTTGATGGGGACGGCCTTCACGTTGCGCACGTCGACCGGCGTGGCGCCGCATTCGAATGGCTCGAGCTTCATCGCCGACGAAATCGACTTGGGGCCGAGGACGCGGTTGAGCAACAGCGTGACGCGCGACGAATCCGAGGATCGCCAGCATGTAGAGCAGGAAGACGACGTAAGGGTTCATGGCGAATTGGCGTCTCGGACGATCCGTGGACTGCGCGCCCCTGGTGCTGCGGCGCGACAGTTTCGGCTCGGCCTTAAAGCTTCGGTGCAGACTAGAGGCATCGCCCCGGAATCGGGTTGATGCAGATCAACCGAGTGCTCTAGGCGGGAAATTCACATGCGACCGTCGGGCTGCCCGGTCGCGCGCCCGTGAGGAGGTAGGCGACCAGGTCGCGCACCGGGCGGATGTCGCTGCCGAACGGCAGCGGCGATGCGCCGCGGAAGAAAAGGCCCTTGCGCACGTCGCCGGCGAGACCCTCGGCCAGTTTCTGGTCGATGCAGAATTGGCCGACCTTGGCGTTGCCGTCGCGCAAGCCGCACTGGAACAGGCAATCGAACTTGAGCGTGCAGCGCGGCTTCTTGTGCGCGACCGCGGCAAGCTTGGGGAGGTACTCGAGATACTTGGCGAGCCACGGCGTGCGCACGGCGCGCGCAGGCAATCCGGCGACGCTGACGAATTCAACGATGTCCTCGGGCCGGGCATCCGCCAGCACGCGCTTGAATGCGATGTCGGCGTCGCCTTCCTCGGTCACGGCAAACGCCGTGCCCAGCTGGACCGCGGAGGCGCCCAGCGCGAGCAGTTCGCGGATTCGCGCCGGGTGATTGATGCCCCCGGCGGGGATCAAGGGAATGGTGCCCGGTTCGATCCCTTCGGCGCGGAAGAATTCCAGCACGGCAGGCAGCACGTTCTCGAAATCGAAGCGCGGGTCGGCCAGGTCCTCGACCTTGGCGGCGCCCAGGTGCCCGCCCGCATAGCGCGGATGCTCGATCACGATCGCGTCCGGCAACCGTCCCTTGCGCGCCCATTTCTTCACGACCAGCGCGACGCCGCGGGCATCCGACAGGATCGGGATGAGCGCGACGTCCGGATGGTCGGCGGCCAGGTCCGGAAGGTCGAGCGGAAGTCCGGCTCCGACGACGATCGCATCGGCGCCGCTGGCGCACGCCTGCCGCACGTTGGCCGCGTATTCGGACACGGCGCGCATCACATTCACGGCGATCATGCCGCGGCCCGCCGCAAGCGCGCGGGCGGCGACGATTTCGCGGTCGAGCGCCTCGAGGTTCGCCGCATCGACGTCGGCCTTGGCGGCGTGTCGCGTCGCGGCAATGAGATCCGGGTGGTGGCGGCGCAGGTCGACGCTCGCAATGGTGCCCACCGCGCCGAGCGCCGCCACGCTGCCCGCGAGCCGGTGGGCGGACACCCCCACGCCCATGCCGCCCTGGACGATCGGCAACATCCGGCGGCCGCGGATGACCAGTGGCGGCAACCCGGCGGTTTCCACATCGAAGGGCAGGGTGGTGGGCATCGGACCTCCTTCGCGCACCGATGCGAAGGCGCCCGGGCGAATTTCGCGAGCCTAACCGGTTGCCCCAGGCGAAACCTTGATGCGGGACAAACGGGATGCAGGCGGCCCCTCAGGCAAAGTCGTGAGCCAGATCGCAGAACCGGGCTTTTTCATTGCGTTTTCGCCTGCGCGACGCGGGGGTCAGGGCAGGTTGGCCGATCCGGCTTGACCTGCATCAACAGAACTGCGCTTCGTCCGCCGTCGCTGCGTGTCGCGTTGCTAGACTCCCTCAACAGGCGAGACAGAAGAAAAGGGGAGCAATCATGTGCCAGATCCATGCCCGCGCGCTGTTGCGCGCTGCCGTCATCGCGGCTGCGGCCGCCTTCCTTGCAGTCAGCCTTCCGGCGCTTGCGCAGGGAAAGCCGGCCGTCGCGAACAAGGCCAAGGCGGGCGCATTCGATGCGTCCGCGTGCTATGGCTGCCACACGCCGATCAAGGCGCTGCACGACATGGGCAAGCACAGCAAGGTCGGCTGCGATGCCTGCCACGACGGCACGGCGGCGCACCTGGCGGATTCATCCAAGCGGCCGGCCACGCATACCGACCTCGCCACCTGCGGCGGGTGCCACCAGAACCAGTACAAGTCCTACGCGCAGATGGATTGGCGCCGCGGCGCCCGCTTCGAAAAGAAGCAGGCGACCGGTCCTGCGCCGGACCCGGCGTACGACCTGCTGATGACGCCGCACGGGTTCACCAAGGAGCACAACCTGCCGCGCGGGCACACGTTCGCGCTGCTCGACCAGTATGTCGTCGACCGCGCGTTCGGCGGCCGCTTCGGACCGAAGGAGTCGTGGCGCTATCTTGCCGGCACCGGCGACTTCAAGGTGTGGGACATCGTGGTCGACAACTACCCCGACAATACCGAGCAGAAGCCCTTCAAGCCGGGCACGGCCGCAGCGGCCAACCCCGTCTGCCTGTCGTGCAAGACGCAGGACCACATCCTGGAATGGGCGTACATGGGCGACGCCGCGCCTGGCGCCAAGTGGAGCCGCACGTCGAAGGTCGTCGAGCTGGCGAAGTCGGTGAACCATTCGCTGAACTGCATCTTCTGCCACGATCCGCACGCGGCCAAGCCGCGCATCGTGCGCGACGCGCTGATCGACGTGGTGACGCGCACCGGACCGCCGAACCTCTATTCGCATGGATCCGCGCAAGACGAAGGTCGACGTGCGGGAAATGGGCGTGCGCGGCTTCACGCGCAAGATCGGTCTCCTCGAGCGCTACGACGGCAAGCTGCAATGCGCGCAGTGCCACGTCGAGTACAACTGCAATCCCGGCTTCAATCCCAATACCGGCGAACCCATCGCGATGGGGGACCGGCGGACGAACTACTTCCCGTTCGTCGACGTCAACAACATCCTGAAAGCCTACGACGGCATCGAGTTTCGCGATTTCCGCAACCAGTTCACGGGCGCGGCGCTGTGGAAGGCGCAGCACCCGGACGTGGAGACGTACTACAACTCGACGCACGAGAAGCTCGGCATCGACTGCACGGCGTGCCACATGCCTCGCGTCAAGGATGCGAAGACGGGCAAGTTCTACACGTCGCACTGGCAGACCAACCCGAAGAACTACATCAAGGAGACCTGCCTGCAGTGCCATCACCAGTGGGACGAGCAGCAGGCGCGCTACGTGATCGAGTCGATGGCGTCGCATTACCAGGGCAAGGTGCGCAATGCCGAGTTCTGGCTGACCCAGCTCATCGGCAAGTTCTCGCAGGCGCAACTGGTCGGCGTGCCCGAAGATGCGCTGAAGGCCGCGCGCGCCAAGCACGGCGACGCGCACGCGAACTGGGAATGGTGGACGGCGGTGAATGGCGCGTCGTTCCACAACCTCGAACTCGCCAAGTCGTCGCTCGCCAACTCGGTGACCGCGTCGCAGGCGGGAATCAAGATTCTCGACGACGCGATGAAGGCGAAGCAGGCTCCGGGCTCGGCTTCGGCCGTCCCGGTGACTGCGCCTCCGCCGGCGCCCGCCGCATCCAAGTAGAGATCGGTCGCAATCATGTCCGATGCCGCGCTGAGCACATCGCGTTTGCCGCGCGAGGTCGTGGTCTGGAACCGGCTGTCGCGGGCGTGGATTGCCGCACTGCTGCTGCCGGTACTGGCCATTGGTGCGTACGCGCTGCGCGGACCTCCGGGGCAGGGGGCGACCAACGGGGATGCGGCCGCTGTCGGGACGCGCGCGCCCGCGCTGCGCGACGTCCTCGTCGCCCAGTTGGAGCGCAATCCTCGCGACGGCCGCGCCTGGGTGCTGCTGGCCCGCCTCGAGACCGCGGCGGACCGCCATGCCGAGGCGGCAGCGGACTACGCGAAGGCGGTTGCCGCCAGCACCAAGGTCGCCGCCGACCCGGCGGTATGGTGCGAATACGCCGATGCAATTGCGATGACGCAGGGCGGCCTTCTGGCCGGCCAGCCGCGCGACCTGGTCATGCACGCGCTGGCGCTCGACGCTAAGCATCCCAAGGCGCTGGAAATGGCGGGCGGAGTCGCGTTCGAAGCACGTGACTACGCTGCCGCCGCGAAATACTGGCGGGAACTGCTGGCGCAGATTCCGGGAACGACGCGCGAACACGGGGAGCTGGCGATCGCCATCGCACGCGCCGACGAACTCGCCGGCCGCCGATAAGGCTCCGATGCAACCGCGCGTCCTGCTCGCGGCCGTGCTGCTTCAATTCGCGCTGCCGCTGCACGCGCAAACGCCGGCGGCTTCCCGCGGCGAATTGCTGTACACGACGCATTGCATTGGCTGCCACACCAATGCAGGTGCATTGGCGTGACCGGCGCGTCGTCACCGATCCTGCGAGCCTCACCGCCCAGGTGGCGCGCTGGCAGAAGAACACGGGCCTCGACTGGAGCAGCGAGGAAATCCAGGACGTGGCGCGCTACCTCAACGCCACCGTGTACCGTTTCCCCGACCTGGCGCCGCGGGCGCAGAGGATGATGCGCGGCCGCCGCCGGCGGCTAAGCGAAGTTCAGATGGTCTCCGGCACCATCTTGATGGCGCCGCACGGACATTCGGACACGCAGATGCCGCAGCCCTTGCAGTAATCGAAATTGAACTCGAAGCGCTTGCCGGGTCCCAATTTGATCACCGCGTTGTCGGGACACACGCCGTAGCAGTTGTCGCATTCGAAGCAGTTGCCGCACGACAGGCAACGCCGCGCCTCGAACAGCGCGTTGGTCTCGTCGAGCCCGCTCACGACCTCGTCGAACGTCGACGTGCGACGGGCCAGCTCGAGGATGGGCCGCACGGTCTTCGGCGCATCGGCGTAGTACCAGGTGTTCAGCTTGTCGAATTCGGCCAGCTCGTGCTTGGGCGGCGGGTCGTAGGTCGTGCCGCGCAGCCAGGCATCGATGTGGCGCGCGGCCTTCTTGCCGTGGCCGACCGCGACCGTCACCGTGCGATCGGAAGGCACCATGTCGCCGCCGGCGAAGATCCCGGCATAGCCGGTCATCATGTTGGAATCGACCTGGACGGTGCCATCCTTGAGCGTGAGTCCCGGCACGCCGTCGAGCAGCGACAGATCCACGTCCTGCCCCAGCGCCAGCACGAGGGAGTCGGCCTCCAGCGTCTCGAGCTCGCCGGTCGGCTGCGGAAAGCCCTTGGCGTCCAGCTCCATCTTCTCGACGGTGAGCGTGCCTTCGTCGGCCATGTTCTTGATCGTCGACAGCCACTTGATCAGCACGCCTTCCTGCAGCGCCTCTTCGACCTCGAAGTCGTGCGCGGGCATCTTTTCCCGGTTGCGGCGATACACGATGATCGCCTCGGAGGCGCCCAGCCGCTTCGCGGTGCGCGCGACGTCCAGCGCGGTATTGCCGCCGCCGTAGACGACGACCCGGCGGCCGAGCATCGGCTTGTCCTGGCCCTCCATCCCGCGCAAGACCGACACGGCATCGAGCATGTGCGCCGCTTCGCCGGCGGGAATGTAGGCGCGCTTGGCGATGTGGGCGCCGACGGCCAGGAACGCCGCGTCGAACTGGCCCACCCGCACCGTTTCCAGGATGTTCGACACCTTGCTGTTCAACTCGAGCACGACGCCCATGTCGAGAATGCGCTTGACCTCGGCATCGAGCACGTCGCGCGGCAGCCGGTATTTGGGAATGCCGAAGCGCATCATGCCGCCGGACAAGGGACCCGCCTCGATGATCTTGACGCGGTGACCCAGCCGTCGCAGGTGGTAAGCGGCGGACAGTCCCGACGGCCCGGCGCCGACGACGAGCACGTGCTTGCCGGATTCGAATGCCGGCCGCGCGAATTGCCAGCCGTGCTTGATGGCCTCGTCGCCTAGGAAGCGCTCGACGGAATTGATGCCGACGGACTCGTCGAGCTTGCCGCGGTTGCAGGCGCCTTCGCAGGGGTGATAGCAGACGCGCCCCATGATCGCCGGGAACGGGTTGTCGGCCGTGAGCAACCGCCACGCGGCTTCGTAGTCGCCGCTCTCCGCAGGATAGAGCCAGCCCTGGATGTTCTCGCCGGCCGGGCATGCATGATTGCAGGGGGGCAGCCGGTCGAGGTACATCGGCCGCGACGTGCGCCACGAGCCGGTCTTGTTGGCCAGGCTCGATCCGGGGTAGAGGGAAATCGCGTACGGCTTTTCCATGTTCGTCGTCAGTCGAGCAGGCCGAATTTGGCGATGTTGCGGTCGGCGTTCGCCTGGATGCGCGCGAGACGCGCTTCGTCCGGCTTGGGACCGAACAGGTGCGCGAAGCGCTTCTGCAGTTTCAGGTAATCCTCGACGGGGACCTGGCGGCGGATCTTGGTGCGTCCGGTGATCTCGCCGTCCTCCGCCTCGAACAGCGGGAAGAGCCCCGTCTCCACGGCGAGCCGCGCGAGCTTGATCGTGTCCGCCGGCGCCGAGCCCCAGCCCAACGGGCAGGGAACGTGGATGTGGATGTACCGGGCGCCGTGCATCGACATCGCCTTGGTCACCTTGAATTCGAGATCGCGCAGGTTGGCGACACTGGCGGTGGCGACATAGGGAATGAAGTGCGCCATCGCGATCAGCGGCACGTTCTTGCCCGTGCCGAACACGTTGCCCGGTTCCTTGCCGACGGCCATCGTCGTCGCCGTGCGCGCGGTCGGCGGCGTCGCGCTGGAGCGCTGCACGCCGGTGTTCATGTAGGCCTCGTTGTCGTAGCAGATGTACAGCACGTCGTCGTTGCGCTCGAACATGCCGGACAGGCAGCCGAAGCCGATGTCGGTGGTGCCGCCGTCGCCGCCCTGCGCGACGACGCGGGTCTTGGTATGGCCGGTCACGCGCATGGCCGCGGCCACGCCCGACGCGACCGCGGCCGCGTTGCCGAACAGCGAATGAATCCACGGAATCTGCCACGAGCTCTCCGGGTAAGGCGTGGAGAAGACTTCCAGGCAGCCGGTGGCGTTGACGGCGATGAGCTGGTTGTTGGTCGCGCGCATCGCCGCATCGATCGCGTAGCGTGCGCCGAGGGCTTCGCCGCAGCCCTGGCACGCGCGGTGCCCGGAATTGAGCGAGTTGGTGCGCTCCATGTTCGCCTGCACGGCGCGCTCGTTCTCTCCCAGCAGGCGATTGCCGACCGTGAACGTGCCCGTCTGGTAGAACTTCACTTCCTGCATGGTGTTCGGCATGGCGCGTCTCGGCCCGATCATCCGATTTGCGAGGCGACGGTGCCCATGCGGCGCAGGATGGCCTCGGCGGTCGGCCCCGTGCGCCGCGCCTGTGCCTCGCGCTCGAGCTCGTGGCTGACGACCTCGGCATTCAGGTCGAGGAACGTCACCTGCTCGAGCTCGTCCGCGATCGCGTCCTGGAACAATTGCCGCAGCGATGCGACGGTGATCGCACGCCCGCCCAATCCCGCGATGACCGTATAGCCCTTGAGCTGGATTCCCGACAGCGCCTTGCGCACGCCATCGGACACGATGCCGCCCAAGCCCACGGCGAGGCATTTCTCCAGCACGACGACGCGCTTCGCCGCCTGCAGCGCCTCGCGCAGCACGGCGACCGGGAAGGGCCGGAACGAGCAGATCGATACCGCGCCGATCCGCTCGCCGCCTTCGCGCAATTCGTCGACGACATCCTGCACCGTGCCGATCACCGAGCCCAGGGCCACGATAATCGTTTCCGCGTCCTCGGTGCGGTATTCGCGGATGAGGCCGCCGGAGTTGCGCCCGAACCGCGTGGCGAATTCCGCCGCGAGCTTCGGTATGAGCGACAGAGCGCGCAGCTGCTTGTGGTGGCCCAGATAGCGCACTTCGGTGAACGCTTCCGGGCCGACCAGCGCGCCGATGGTGACCGGGTCCGCCGGATCGAGGATCTGCCTCGGCTGGAACGGCGGAAGGTAAGCGTCGACGTCCGCCTGGTCGGGAATGTCCACGCGGTCGTAGGCGTGCGTCAGGATGAATCCATCCATGCACACCATCACCGGGCATGACAACTCCTCGGCCAGGCGGAACGCCTGGATGTGCAGGTCGAGCGCCTCCTGGTTGGTGACGGCAAAGAGCTGGATCCAGCCAGCATCGCGCATCGACATGCTGTCCGAGTGGTCGTTCCAGATGTTGATCGGTGCGCCGATCGCGCGGTTGCCGATGGTCATCACGATCGGCAATCCGAGTCCTGCGGCGTTGTAGACGGCCTCGGCCATGAACAGCAGTCCCTGGCTGCTGGTCGCCGTGTACGTGCGCGCGCCGGCCGCCGAGGCGCCGATCGCCACCGACATCGCGGCGAATTCGGATTCGACGTTGATGAACTCGCAATTGACGAGCGTGCCGTCCTTCACCATTTCGCCGACGCCTTCGACGATGTGCGTCTGCGGCGTGATCGGGTAGGCGCAGATCACCTGCGGACGGCACAGCGCGATGGCCTCGGCGACCGCATGCGAGCCTTCGGTTTGCTTAAGCATGGGCCGTCTCCAATCCCTTGCCGGCGAGCTCGAAGGCCTCGGCCGCTGCCGCGACATTTTTTTCCGCGATCGCGGAGGGGAATTTTTCCCGGATGGCCTTGATCACCGATTCCTGCCGGATCTGGCCGGTGATCGCGGCAAAGGCGGCAAGCAGCGGCACGTTGGGTACCGGGCGGCCGACGTGCTTCAGCGCGATCTCCGTGGCTGGCAGCGTGCACAGCCTTTCGGGGCGGAAGCCGGCGACGAATCCGGCGAGGCCGAGCTCGGTGAAGCTGCGCGTCGAATTGAGCAGGATGAATCCCGCCTTGGAAAGGCCATTGAACAGGTCGACCTGGTGCAGCAGCGTCGGGTCCTGGATGATCAGCGCGTCGGGGGCCATCACGGGCTCGCGCAGGCGGATCTCGCGCACGTCGATGCGGCAGAAGGCCATCACCGGCGCGCCCATGCGCTCGGAGCCGAAGCTCGGGAATGCCTGCGCGTACCGGCCTTCGAGAAACGCCGCCACCGACAGCAACTCCGCGCCGGACACCACGCCCTGGCCGCCGCGGCCATGAATGCGAACCTGAAACATCCTCCTCCAGCCTCCACTGTCGCCCGATGCAAGCAACATGGGCCGTCGCGCAATCCTGCGCGAAACTGCGGTGAATCCTTTGATGCAAGTCAAACGTGGCGCCTTTGCGGCGAATGCCGCGGCAAGGCACGAGACGCTTCGGTGTCCGTTGCCGTCGGCAAGGCGCGGGGCAGGCGCGCGATGGAGTAAGCTTCTCGCCCCCGTTATCGACGCACCGCGCAATGGCGCCGCAGAATCCCGCAAAGAAGCACAAGTTCGTCAAGGCCTGGATGCAGGAGCACCTGAACGATCCGTACGTTCAGGAGGCGAAGCGGCGGGGCTACCGGTCGCGGGCGGCGTTCAAGCTGATCGAACTCGCCGAGCGCGACAAGCTGCTGAGGCCCGGCATGACGGTGGTCGACCTGGGCGCGGCGCCCGGAAGCTGGTCGCAGGTGCTGCGCGAACGGCTGGGACCGGCGGGAAGGATCGTCGCCATCGACCTGCTGCCCATGGACGGCATCGCCGGGGTCACGTTCATCCAGGGCGATTTTCGCGAAGAGGAAGGGCTGGCCGCGCTGGAAGCGGCGCTCGGCAATGCGCCGTGCGACCTTGTGGTCTCGGACATGGCCCCCAATCTCTCCGGTATCGATGCGGCGGATCAGGCACGAAGCGTGCATCTGGGTGAACTTGCGCTGGAATTTGCCGTCGGACACTTGGCGCCTGGCGGCGATTTGCTGGTGAAGGTGTTCCAGGGCGCGGGCTTGACGCGAATTCCAGCGGGAGATGGCCGCGCATTTCGCCAAGGTCTACGTCCGCAAGCCCAAGGCATCCCGCGACCGCAGCCGCGAGACGTTCCTGGTGGGCAAAGGGTTTTTGCCGTGAAGTTGTCGTTTGCGGGCGACAAGCGCGAGCTTGGGCGGCGTTGCCGGAGTTTTGCGATGTTTGGCGTGCAAACGAAGCCTGTCCACGCTGTGATCGCTGGTCTTGGGGATGTATTCGCAGCTAGAATGGGTTTGCTTTCCGGACGGCAATGACGTCCGGGCAGTAATTGCCGGTGCGCGGCCTGCCGGATTCGACGACGGCCGCAAGGAGCCTGTTTTGAACAATCTGGTCAAGAACATCGGCATCTGGGCCGTGATCCTGCTGGTGGTGCTGGTCGTGGTCAAGCAGTTCGACTCGCGGCAGCCGGGCAAGGATGCCATTTCCTATTCCGAATTCATGGACTCGGCCAAGAACGGCAAGGTCGAGTCGGCCACGGTCGAGGGCCGCAAGATCAACTGGACGTCGACCGACAAGAAGAAATTCACGACCTACAGCCCCGGCGACATCTGGATGGTCGGCGATCTGCTCAAGTACGGCGTCAAGGTCGACAGCAAGCAGGAGGAGGAGCAGTCGTTCCTGTCGCAGATCTTCATTTCCTGGTTCCCGATGCTGCTGCTGATCGGCGTGTGGATCTTCTTCATGCGCCAGATGCAGGGCGGCGGCCGCGGCGGCGCGTTCTCGTTCGGCAAGAGCAAGGCGCGCATGCTCGACGAGGCGAACAACACGATCACGTTCGCCGACGTCGCCGGCTGCGACGAGGCGAAGGAAGAAGTCGCCGAGCTGGTCGAGTTCCTGCGCGACCCGTCCAAGTTCCAGAAGCTGGGCGGGCGCATTCCGCGCGGCGTGCTGATGGTCGGCAGCCCGGGCACCGGCAAGACGCTGCTGGCCAAGGCCATCGCCGGCGAGGCCAAGGTGCCGTTCTTCTCGATCTCCGGGCTCGGACTTCGTCGAGATGTTCGTCGGCGTCGGCGCGGCGCGCGTGCGCGACATGTTCGAGCAGGCGAAGAAGAACGCGCCGTGCATCGTGTTCATCGACGAAATCGACGCGGTCGGCCGCCAGCGCGGCGCCGGCCTGGGCGGCGGCAACGACGAGCGCGAGCAGACGCTGAACCAGCTGCTGGTGGAAATGGACGGCTTCGAAGGCAACGCGGGCGTCATCGTCATCGCCGCGACCAACCGGCCCGACGTGCTCGACCCGGCGCTGATGCGTCCGGGCCGCTTCGACCGCCAGGTGGTGGTGCCGCTGCCGGACATCCGCGGCCGCGAGCAGATCCTGCTCGTGCACATGCGCAAGGTGCCGATGGCGCCGGACGTGAAGGCCGACATCATCGCGCGCGGCACGCCGGGCATGTCCGGCGCGGACCTCGCCAACCTCGTCAACGAGGCGGCGCTGTTCGCCGCGCGCTCGAACAAGCGCCTGGTCGACATGCACGACTTCGAGCGCGCCAAGGACAAGATCATCATGGGCGCCGAGCGGCGCTCGATCGTGATGCCGGAAGAGGAACGCCGCAACACGGCGTATCACGAGTCCGGCCACGCGATCGTCGCGGTGCTGCTGCCCAAGACCGACCCGGTGCACAAGGTCACGATCATTCCGCGCGGCCGCGCGCTGGGCGTCACGATGCAGCTGCCCGACCGAAGACCGCTACAGCATGGACCGCAACCACATGCTGAACATGATCTCGGTGCTGTTCGGCGGCCGCATCGCCGAAGAACTGTTCATGAACCAGATGACCACCGGCGCCTCCAACGACTTCGAGCGCGCGACGGAAATCGCGCGCAACATGGTCACGCGCTACGGCATGTCGGACGAGCTGGGCCCGATGGTCTACGGCGAGAACGAAGGCGAGGTCTTCCTCGGCCGCTCGGTGACCACGCAGAAGAACGTGTCCGAGGCGACGATGCAGAAGGTCGACCAGGAGATCCGCAAGATCATCGACCAGCAGTACGCGGTCGCGCGGAAGCTGCTCGAGGACAACCGCGACAAGGTCGAGGCGATGGCCAAGGCGCTGCTGGAGATGGAGACGATCGACGCCGACCAGATCGCCGACATCATGGGCGGCAAGCCGCCGCGCCCGCCCAAGCCCACGCCGGCCGTCGACGGGGCCGTCGTCGGGCGGCACGACCGCCAATCCCGATGCCGCGCCGTCGGCCAATCCTGCATAGGGAAAACTTCTAGTGGAAACGGGCGCGCGCGGCGCCCCGTCTTTGTAAGCTTCGATGACCGTGACCGTCTGCCTTCGGTGCGGCATCATCGCTGGACCTCTCGCGTCCGCGCGTGATGGGCATCCTCAACGTCACGCCGGATTCGTTCTCCGACGGCGGCATGTTCGTCGACCGCGAGCGCGCGCTCGATCACGCGCGCCGGATGGCGGCGGACGGCGCCGACATCATCGACATCGGCGGCGAATCGACGCGGCCCGGCGCCGCGCCGGTGCCCGTCGACGTCGAGCTGGAGCGCGTCGTGCCGCTGGTCGAAGCGCTGGCGAAGGAGGGCCTTCGGGTCAGCGTCGACACGCAGAAGCCCGACGTCATGCGCGCCGCGCTGGCAGCCGGCGCGGTCATGGTCAACGACGTGCGCGCGCTGCAGGCGCCCGGCGCCATGGCTGCGCTCGCCGCCAGCGATGCGGCGGTGTGCCTGATGCACATGCAGGGCGAGCCCGCGGACGATGCAGGCCGAACCGCGCTACGGCGACGTGGTCGCCGAGGTCCGCGACTTCCTGGTCGGCCGCGCGCGCCTGTGCGAGGCGGCGGGCATCGCGCGCGACCGCATCGTCATCGACCCGGGGTTCGGCTTCGGCAAGACGCAGGCGCATAATCTCGCAGTTGTTGCGCGCGTTGGGCACCCTGGCCGCGACCGGCTATCCCGTGCTGGCGGGCCTGTCGCGAAAGTCGATGCTGGGCGGGATCGCCGGCCGCGACGTGAACGAGCGCGCGGCGGCAAGCGTCGCCGCGGCGTTGGCGGCGGTTGCGCGCGGCGCGGCCATCGTCAGGGTGCACGACGTGCGCGAAACCGTTGACGCGTTAAAGGTGTGGCATGCCATCGAAACAGATTGAACCGGTCGTCAAACGCAGATATTTCGGCACCGACGGCATGCGCGGCCGCGTCGGCGAAGCGCCGATCACGCCGGAACTCATGCTGAAGCTGGGCTGGGCGGCGGGGCGCACGCTGGCCGCGGTCGACGGGGCGCATCGCGCGGTGGTGGCCACCGAGCGGGCCGGCGACCGGCCCGGCGTCCTGATCGGCAAGGACACGCGCATCTCCGGCTACCTGCTGGAAGCGGCGCTCGAGGCCGGCCTCTCGGCCGCGGGCATCGACGTCTATCTTTGCGGGCCGCTGCCCACGCCCGGCATCGCCTACCTGACGCGCGCGCTGCGTCTCGCGGCGGGCATCGTGATCAGCGCGTCGCACAATCCGTTCGACGACAACGGCATCAAGTTCTTCTCCGCCGCCGGCGCCAAGCTGCCGGACGACGTCGAAGCCGCGATCGAGGCGCGCATGGACGCGCCGCTCGAATGCGTCGACATCGGCGCAACTCGGCAAGGCGCGCCGCATCGACGACGCGGCCGGGCGCTACATCGAGTTCTGCAAGGGAACGTTTCCGTCGGAACTCGACTTGCGCGGGCTGCGCATCGTCGTCGACTGCGCGCACGGCGCCGGCTACCACGTCGCGCCGCCGGTGTTCCACGAACTGGGCGCCGACGTCATCGCCGTCGGCGTCGCGCCCGACGGCATCAACATCAACAGCGGCGTCGGCGCGACGCATCCGCAAGTTCCTGGCCGAACAGGTGCGCGCGCATCACGCCGACCTGGGAATTGCGCTCGACGGCGACGGCGACCGCCTGATCATGGTCGACAGCGCGGGCACCATCTACGACGGCGACCAGCTGCTGTACGTGATCGCCGCCGACTACCGCCGGCGCGGCGTGGCCATGGGCGGCGTGGTGGGAACGCTGATGAGCAATCTCGGCTTCGAGCAGGCGCTGGCCCGCGACGGCATTCCGCTTGCGCGCGCGCGCGTCGGCGACCGGTATGTCCTCGAGCAGATGCGCGAGCGCGGCTGGACTGCTGGGCGGCGAAAATTCGGGGCACGTGATCTGCCTCGACAAGCACACGACCGGCGACGCGATCATCGCCGCGCTTGCGGTCCTGCGCGCGCTGATCGAGCAGCGCAAGACGCTGGCCGAAGCCACCGCCGGCGTGACGATGTTCCCGCAGCGGCTCATCAACGTGCCGGTGACGCGCGAGTGGGACTGGCAGGCGAGCGGATCCGTGCGCACCGCGGAGCGCGCAGCCGTCGCTTCGCTGGGCGACGCGGGCCGCGTGCTGCTGCGGCCGTCGGGCACCGAGCCCGTGCTGCGCGTGATGGTCGAGGCGCGCGAACGCGGCCTGGCCGACCGCCACGCCGAAGCGCTGGCGCAGGCGATCGCCGCCGCTGCGCCGGCGTAGCGCGCAACAGTCCGGCGCGCCGCGCCGTCAGTACTGGATGCTGCTGGCGATATCCGAGAGCGGCACGAAGTGCAGCGCCGGATCCTGCGCGAGCTTTGCGTCCAGCGCGCGCAGGTCCTGCTGGAACTGCGCGACGAGGCCCGTCAGCGCGGGCGTGTCGAACGCGTAGTTCTGGTTGGGGTCTTCCGTCATCGACGCCGTCACGTCCATCAGCCGGCGCGAGTTGTGCGGCATGTAGAAAAGCAGGTCGGCCCAGTGCGCATGCTGCAGGTCGGTGGGCCAGCACAGCGGCGTCTTGTGCGTCAGCGTTTCGAGCACTTCGCCGAGCTTTTCGAAGAAGTGGAATCCCGTCGCCTCGATCGCCGCGGGCACGGGCTTGTAGTCCTTCGTCATCGGCGGCGCGACGCGCATGATGAAGGGCACCGGCGGCGCCGCCTTGACCAGCTTGCCGGCGGCGTCGCGCTCGCCGTCCATCATCTCGTGCAGCGTCTGGTGGTCCGCCGAATGGCGCACGGACGCGTTCCAGATGAAATGCGCGACGGCGTCGGCCAGCAGATCCTTGTTCGGC
Organism: uncultured beta proteobacterium; assembly: GCA_963834045.1. Lineage (GTDB taxonomy): Bacteria > Pseudomonadota > Gammaproteobacteria > Burkholderiales > Casimicrobiaceae > VBCG01. The sequence continues at coordinate 522,222 of CAWIAK010000018.1, forward strand.
GTCGTGCCATCGCCCGCCCCGAGCAGGTCCGCGCCGGACGGAAAGCCGGGAATCCAGATCGTGATGTGGTCGGCCCAGTAGCGAACTTCTCTCCAGTCCGTTTCGCTCATCTGGTCGACGACGCCGCGGACGAACTTGCGCACAGGCACGAAATACGCGTTGAGGAATTGCCCGTAGCGCGAAGGGATCTCCGGCGGGACCGGATCGTACTTGTACGCAGGGTACGAACTGTTGGGCTTGTCGAAGTAGGCGTCCTTCGATGGGTCGCCGGGCGACAATTCCGCTGAATAATATTCCGACCCATACCAGCCGAATGGCAGCAGCTTGCGCACTTCGTCGCCGGCGGCCACGAAAGGGCTCCACGGATACCACGTGTTGCGGTTGATCAGCGAACGCTGGCCTTCCAGCACCGTGTTGTTGACGCACATCGACAGCCACATGTGCGGACGAAGCAGCCGCAGGATCAGGTTGTCCTTTGGCAGCACCGTCTTGGTGATCGCGTTGATGGCGTCGGGCGGAAAGTGGACCTCGGTGTGGTCGATCAGGTTGATGCGGTGGATCGCTCCCTGCAGGAGGAAGTAGCGGGCGATGCGCCAGGCCTCCTCGTCGGCGCTCGTGAACACCGGCGAGATCTCGAACTGCTTGCTGGCCTTGTTCCAGTGCTGCAGCTGGATCGCGACCACCTCGTAGTTGAAGCCCGTGTCGTTCTTGGGCCGGCGCACCAGCGCAACGGACGCGGCCGCGGCTTCGCCCGGATGGGTCTCCTTCACCACGCGCATGCAGCTGTAGTCGGACTTCAAGTAGTCGAAGCGGTCCGCGTCGGTCATGAACGGCTTGAACAGCTCGACGTCGCGCGGATCGAGCGTGGACAGGAATTTGCTGTACAACCCTTCGCACACCAGCGTGTTGAACTCGGCATCGGCGATGTCGGCATGTTCGGAATCGGTTTCGCGCGCGTCGTGGAGCGCGATTTCCGCGGCCTTCACGCCGAAGGGCGCCGCTTTCTCCAGATAGTAATTGCCGACGTACTTGCTCCAGTCGTCCCATTCCGCCTTGGGAATTTGATAGATCCCCGGGCGCCAGGCCGAAAGGGTGGTCGCGGCTCGGCTGCGGCCACGGGCCTTCATGTCCGTACAGAAAATCGTCGATCGAAAGGTCGGGAAACGGGCCGACGCGCGAAGGGGCGGGTGCTGCCATGGGACTCTCCGTTGAAATGTTCTAGGCGGGCAACGACTGCAATTGCTGTAATTGGTGAAGCGCGTCCAGGTGGTCGGCGCTCTCCGGCAACGGGCTGACTTCGGACAATGCCTGCGCCAGCGTGTTGCGCGCTTCCGTGGCGCGTCCCTGCGCGCGCAGGCATGCAGCGAGATTCGTCGCGGCACGCAGTGCCCACGCGTGGGCACCCCTTTGCCGCGCGGACGCCAGCGCCCGCCGGTGGCAGGCTTCGACGGCCGCCGCGGACTCGCCGCTGCGCTCCAGCAGCAGGCCGCGGATCCGGTGCAGCTCGGGTTCGGCCCAGCGTTCGTGCGTCGCTTCCATCTGCGCGAACGCGTGGTCGAGTCGCGCCATGCCCTGCGCGTGATCGCCGCGCGCGGACAAATTGTCGGCGTGAAAGGCATCCCAGTAAGGAAGAAAGCAGCGCGACCCCGTTGAGCGGAACACGTCGAGTGCCGTTTTGCAGCGAGGTGGGGCCTGCGGCATCTCCCGTCGCGCAACTAGACCACGCGTCGAGCACGACGCCATGCGCCAGGAAGACCGGGATGTCTTCGTCCGTGCACAGCTTGATTTCCTCGGCAGTGAAGATTTGCGCGCTCGCGACGTCGCGGGCGTAGTGCCGGTGCCATCCCGCGAATGCGAGCGCGAAGGAGAGCGTGAACGGGTGCTCGAGGCTGCGCGCGAACGCCACCGCGCTGTCGCTGGTCGCCAGCGCGCGCACCGCGTCTCCGCGCAGCCAGTAGATCCAGGACAGGTAGTCGAGGGCGACCGACGCCGGGTCCTGTCCGAACTGGAAGCGGTGGCCGCCGTGGCGCTTCGCGTCATACATGGCGCCGACCTGTTCGAAGTGCGCCTGCGCCTCGCCGAATTCACCCAGGAAGAAGTTGGTAATGCCCGTCGCCAGGTGCGCTTCGATGAGCAGGTCGTCGCTTTGCACGGCTTCGGCCCTGCGCAGGACGTTGGCGCACAGCTCGAGCGCCGCCGGGTGATTGGCGCGCACGCATCTCGTACATCCACAGTCCGAACAGCGCCGGGAATTGCTGCGGCACGTCGCCGACGATCGCGCAAAGCCGCTGCGCGCGCGTCCACGTGGCTTCGACGTCCGGCGATGCATAGCCCTTGGCGGCGACCAGCGCGGTGCCGAGCGTGATCTGCACGTCGAGTTCGGCGAGGGACCGCTCCGGTCCGTCGGGCAGTTCGCTCTGCGTGCCGAGCGCGCTGCGCAGGTGGGCGGCCGCTTCCACGTGCGCGTTGCGGCGCAGCGACTTGCGGCCGGCGTCCAGCCACAGTTGCGAGGCGCGATCCGGAACGCGGCCGGCTGCATAGTGGTGGGCGACGACTTCCGGCGCCTCCGCGACGACCCCTGTGAATTGCGATTCGAGTACTTCGGCAATGCGGCGATGATGGGCGACCCGGCTGCTCTTCAGCATCGACTCGTAGGCGGCGTCCTGGATCAGCGCATGCTTGAAGAGATAGCGTTCGCGCGTTTTGTCGCTGGTTGGATAGATGAATTCGGCCTGGACGAGGCGGGCGATCCCGCTGGCAAGCGCATCCGCGCTGCCGGTCCACGCGGCGGCCAGCACGTCGCGGCCGAATTCGCGTCCCAGCATCGAGGCCAGTTGCGCCACGCCCTTGGCTTCTCCCAGCAGGTCGAGCCGCGCGAGCAGGGAATCGTGCAGGCTCGCCGGAATGACGACGTTAGACGTCGCGGCGGTGATCGCCGCCATGCGCGATTCGACGACCGCCCTGCGTGAACTCCTCGATATAGAGCGGAACGCCGTCCGTCTTCTCGATGACCTTGCGCAGCACGTCCGGCTCGAAGTCCTCCTCGCGGAAAGCCAGCCTGACCAGCTCGGACGCATCGGCGCCGCGCAGCCGGGACAGCGCGACGGTGGTGACATGTGGCTGCGGCGGCAGCGGATGGTCGAATTCCGGACGATGCGTCAGCAGCACCAGGATACGGGCGTCGCGCACGCGCTCGACGAAATAATCGACGAGATCGAGCGTGGACGGATCGGCCCAGTGCAGGTCCTCGAGAATGAAGATTCCCGGGCCGGTTCGCGCGCGGTCGATCATCAGCGACACTAGGAAATGCCGGGTCAGCAGCCGTGCGCGCTCCGGCGTGATGGTCGCGGGCGCCCGCTCGGCTGGAGGCGGCACCGAGAGAAGGTTGGCGAACAGTGGCAGCGCGTCGTCGACGTTGAGCGACGTATTGCGCAGATAGGTTTCGATGGCAGACCAGCGCGACGCGTCATCGAGGTTGCGCTCGTCGCCGAGGATGGCCTGGCGCAACTGGTCCGCCACCGGATACAGCGAACTCTGCCTGTGGAATGGCGAGCACTGCAGCTGGAGCACCCAGGCGGCGTTGTCGCCGCGCGTTTCGTCGATGATGACGCGCGCCAGGCGCGACTTGCCGATGCCGGCCTCGCCGCCGATGCCGACCACGTGGCCCTGTCCGGCGACGACCTTTTGCCAGCGCTCGCGCAGGAGGCTGCACTCGGCGTCGCGTCCAACCAACGGCGTCAGCGGGGCCACGTGCGCGGCCTGGAACCGGCTCTCCACATGCCTTGGGCCGATGACGCGCCAGGTGCGCACCGGCTTGGCGATTCCCTTCAGCGCGTGCTCGCCCAGGTCCTCGAAGTCGAACTGGCCGCTGGCGAGGCGATGCGTCGCCGGCGCGATGATCACCGAGTTGGGCGTCGCGAGGCTCTGCAGCCGCGCGGCGAGGTTGGGCGCATCGCCGACGACGTTCCGTTCGGACGCCCAACCGAGGCCGATGATGTCCCCAACCACGACCAGTCCGGTGGCGATTCCCACGCGCACGCCCAACTTCAGGCCCGGCATCGGCTCCAGCGCGGTTACCGCGTCCACCACCTTAAGTCCGGCCAGGATCGCCCGCTCCGCCGAATTTTCGTGGGCGCGCGGGTATCCGAAATACGCGAGGACGCCGTCGCCCATGTAGCGGGCGATGAATCCGTCGAACTCGGCGATCACGCGGGTAGCGGTCTCCTGATATAGCCGCATGACTTCCTGCGTGTCCTCCGGATCGAGCCGCTGGGACAGCGCAGTCGAGTCCGCCAGGTCGCAGAACATGACGGTAAGTTGCCGGCGCTCCGACGACTCCTCGCGCGCCGATGCCGCCGGTGCGCCGGGTACGGCCGCGGATGCCAGTGTCCGGCCGCATTGGCCACAGAACTTCGCGCCTGCGACATTGGCTGAACCACAGGCTGCGCACTTGACGGGGAGACCGGTGCCGCACTCGCTGCAAAAACGCTGTCCGTCACGACACTCGATCAGACACTGCGGACATTGCATGGCGCGATGACTTTGGTTGGGAAGGCGAGGGACGCGAGAACCTTGAGCCCGAAACGGGGCGTGCAGTGCGTGGCCCGCGGTATGATATCCGTTGTCACCGACAAACAACAATGCACCAAGGCGCGCCAGGGCGCCTCCGACAGACGAGACCGATGGCCGCCCCCGAAGCCGGTGATTCCCTGCGCTCAGGTCATGCCGTCGTGCTCGGCGGAAGCATGGCCGGACTGCTCGCCGCACGCGCACTCGCGTACCGTTTTTCGCGGGTCACCGTGGTCGAGCGCGACGCGCCGCCTGCCACGCCGGCGCACCGCAAAGGCGTGCCCCAGGACCAGCACATCCACGTCCTGCTGAGCGCAGGCGCAACGATTCTCGAGAATTTCTTCCCGGGGTTCAAGCAAGAACTCCTCGCCGCCGGCGCGCTGACATTCGATTGCGGCAGCGCCGCGCGCTGGTTTCATCATGGCGTCTGGAAGAACCGCGCGCACGCCGGGGTGCTCCTGCTCGCGCAGAGCCGGCCCTTCCTGGAATGGCACGTCCGGCGGCGGCTTGCGGCGCTGCCCAACGTCGCGTTCGTCGCGGGCGACGTGATCGAACTGTTGCCGGACGCCGACGGGGGCCGCGTGCGCGGTGCCCGCGTGCGCCGGCGCGATGGCTCCGGCGTAGAAGAGGATTGCCTGGCCGAACTGATCGTCGAGACCTCGGGCCGCGGCAGCCATGTCCCGAAGTGGCTCGACGCCATGGGATACCAACCGGCGCCCGAGGAGACCGTCGTGATCGACTTGGGCTACGCGACCCGCATTTACCAGCGTCCGCCCCAGGAGGGCAGGGACTGGCAGATGCTGATCGTCTATGCGCGCGCACCCGTCGGCACGCGCATGGGCATCGTGTCGCCGATCGAGGGCGACCGCTGGATCGTCACGCTGGCCGGATGCCTGAAGGACTACCCACCGGACGACGAGGCGGGATTTCTCGACTTCGCGCGCAGCCTCGAGCGGCCTGACCTGTTCAACGCGATCAAGGACGCGAAGCCGTTGACGCCGATCACGACGATCCGCTTTCCCGCGCAGCGGCGGCGCCACTACGAAAAAATGCACCGCTTCCCCGATGGGCTGGTCGTGTTGGGGGATGCGATGTGCAGCTTCAATCCGCTGTATGGGCAGGGCATGAGCGTGGCGGCGCTGGAGGCGGCCGCGCTCGCCGACTGCCTGCGCGAGCGCAGCGACCTGGCCGGGCTTCCGCGCCGTTTCTTCCGGCGTGCGGCGCGCATCATCGATGGCCCCTGGCTGCTCGCGACGGGCGCCGACTTCCTGTACCCGGGCGCCGTCGGCAAGCGGCCCGCCGGCAGCGGGATCCTTGGCTGGTACAACGTCAACGTGCTCGAATTGTCGGCGGATGACCCGAAGGTTCAGGCGACGTTTCTCGAGGTGATGCATCTCACCAAAAGCCCGTTTGCGCTGTTCTCGCCGGCAGTGCTGCTGCCCGTGCTGAAGCGGTCGTTGGGGTTCGCGCCCCGTGCTGCGCGTGCGCGCGATTAAGTAATTTGGTCAGGCGTTCTGGTTGTAAGGGCCGCCGCACGCGCCGCGTATAATTCCGCCATGGTCGCCGTGCTGCACGCCGCGCCGCAGACCGCCGCGCCACAGGCGGTCGCCGCGTGGCTCGAAACCCTCTCCCGTGAGTACTCCGCGCCCGAGCGCGCATCGTTCGCCGCGGCGCTGGAGCGTGCGCGGTCCGGTTGCGGCGACGCCGCGATGCCGGACGGCGAAGCGGCGCTCGACCGCGCGCTGGGCACGGCGACGATCATGGCGGGCCTCAAGCTCGATCCGGATTCGATCCGCGCGGCGTTGCTGCTGGGGCTGCCCGTTGCGGGAACGTTCGACGCCGACGCGATCGCCGCAGAATTCGGCAGCGACGTCGCGACCCTCGTCGCGGGCGTCGCGCGGATGGGTGTCATCCGCACGACGCCGTCGACCGGCAACGCCGAGGAACGCGCGGCGCAGGCGGAGAACCTGCGCAAGATGCTGCTGTCGATGGTCGAGGACATCCGCGTCGTTCTGATCAAGCTTGCCGAACGCACGCAGGCGCTGCGCACGCTGATGAGCGGGGACGCGGCGCTGCGGACGCAGGTCGCGCGCGAGGTGCTCGACCTGTTCGCGCCGCTCGCCAACCGGCTCGGGGTGTGGCAGCTGAAGTGGGAGCTCGAGGACTTGAGCCTGCGCGCGCTCGAACCCGACGCATACAAGTCGATCGCCACGATGCTCGACGAGCGACGTCTCGACCGCCAGCACTACATCGAGGACGTGCTTGCGACGCTGCGCCGCGAACTGGTTGCCGCCGGGGTCGCCGCCGAAGTGAGCGGACGTCCCAAGCACATCTACAGCATCTGGAGCAAGATGCGCCGCAAGCAGGCGGGCATCGATGCGCTCTACGACATCCGCGCCGTGCGCATCCTGGTCGATTCGGTGAAGGACTGCTACACCGCGCTCGGGCTGGTGCATCATCTGTGGACGCCGCTGGCGCGGGAGTTCGACGACTACATCGCCAAGCCCAAGGCCAACAACTACCGTTCGCTGCACACGGCGGTCATCGGGCCCGAAGGAAAGCCGCTCGAGGTGCAGATCCGGACGCGCGAGATGCACCAGCATTCCGAATACGGCGTCGCCGCCCACTGGCGCTACAAGGAAGGCGCGTTGAAGGGCGTGCGCCACGATCCGACCTTCGACGACAAGATCGCGTGGCTGCGGCAGGTGCTGGACTGGAAGGACGCGGTCGCCGATTCCGGCGAATGGCTGTCGGCGTTCAAGGAAAGCCTCTTCACCGATTCCATCTACGTGCTGACGCCGCAGGGCAAGGTCATCGACCTGCAGCGTGGCTCGACGCCGGTCGACTTCGCGTACGCCGTGCACACGAACCTCGGCCACCGCTGCCGCGGCGCCACCGTCGACGGGCAGATGGTGCCTTTGCACTACACGCTGAAGAACGGGCAGCAGGTCGAGGTCGTCACGGTCAAGCAGGGCGGGCCGTCGCGCGACTGGCTCAATCCGGACCTGGGCTACGTGCAAAGCCACCGCGCGCGCACCAAAGTCCGGCAGTGGTTCCGCGCGCAGCAGCACGAGCAGACGGTCGCGCAGGGGCGCGCGCTGGTCGAGCGCGAACTCGCGCGCATGGGCCAGACGGCGTTGAAGCTCGACGCGCTGGCCGCAAAGGCGGGCTTCGACAAGGCCGAGGAATTCTTCGCCGCGTTCGGGCGCGACGAGATCAACTCGAAGCAGGTGCAGACCGCGATCCAGGCGCTGGCGTTGCCGTCGGCGGCGGCGACGCCTGGCGCCGGAGCCGGAAGTGCAGATGCGCAAGAGCAGGGCGGCCGGGTCGGGGGGCGGCATCCTCGTCGTCGGCGTCGACCGCCTGCTCACGGGGCTCGCGCGCTGCTGCAAGCCGGCGCCGCCGGATCCGATCGCCGGCTTCGTCACGCGCGGCAAGGGCGTGACCATCCACCGTGCCAGCTGCCCCAACGTCACGCGCATGCGCGCCACACAACCCGAGCGCCTGATCACCGCCGGCTGGGGCGCGCCGCGCGACGAGGTGTTCCCCGTGGACATCGTCGTGGAGGCGATGGACCGGCAGGGGCTGCTGCGCGACATTTCGGAAGTCCTGTCGCGCGAGAAGATCAACGTCACTGCGGCCAACACGCTGACCCGCAACATGCAATCGCGGATGGCGTTCACCGTCGAGGTGCAGAGCCTCGCGGTGCTGAAGCGCGCGCTCGCGCTCATCACCGACGTGCCCGGCGTGACGGCCGCGACACGGCGTTAGCCGGCGCGCTCCTTTTGCCTTCCGTCTGTCCCTCGGTTGACGCTCAGCCGATCATTTGCAATGGCTGCCGAGCTCGGTCTTGCTTTCCGACAGCGCCACGACGCCCGCAGCGAACAAGGGTTGAGCGATCCGGGTGCGAAACAATTCCAGCGCGGCGGGTTTGTTCACGCTAGCCATGGACACGTCGATGATGACGACGTCGCCGGGAAAGCGCCATTCCTCGAGCTTGAGGGGGCCCGCGACCTTGCGCGTCACGGTCGCCGTGCACGCCTTGAGCGTCGCGGACAGTTCGGGCAGCGGCGGCCTCCGGGCCGTCGCTCGTGCAACTGTAGGAGAACGAACGGGCGAGCGTGTCGGCAGCTTGAAACGCGACATCCACTTCGGCCTTGGACTCCTTGGCATTTCGCAGCGGGCACGTCCAGTCCGCCAGCGCGGCGTCGCCGCGCAGCTTCCACGTGAGTTCCGCGCGCCGCGCCGTCCTCGATACGCCGGCGCAGGATCACCGAATATCCCGGCGGCGCGGCAATGTTCGGCGGCAGGTCGTAATAGTCGACCTTGAACGTTCCGATCACGGGTCGCGCGCGATTTCATGAATCCCCAGCACGTCATTGAGGGACGCGGGCCCGCCGTCGCGGGCGTTCCAGCGAATCACGTATTCCGCGTCGGCAGGTTCCGCCGCGGCGGCGAATGCCCGCGGTCGCGCCGTCCAGGCCAAGGGTCGCTGCAGCGACCGCGCAGACCAGTATCCGGCGCATGTTCAGAAGTCCAGGAGGAAGGGTGCTGCAAGGAGCGCCGCGCCGATGCCGATAAGCGCGTACGGATTTTCCGTGAAATACGGGTAGACGCACAGCAGCACGCCAGCCAGCAGCGGAACCACCTTGCTCTGCCGCTTGCCATAGACAAAGTACGCCATGCCGAATGCGCCGGCAATGACTCCTGCGACGAGGCCGTTCACAGGAAGATCCGGCCGCCGGCGGCCGACGTTGAGGGAGGCGCAATCATCGTGGAACAAGGATAAGATACAACGCGAGCAGAGGTAAAGCCTCCTCGCGATCATCGCGCTCATCGAGGATTCACGCTTGGCCCAACGATTCTGCGGATTGCTGGTGGGTGCCATCGCCATGATGGCCACGACCGCGTGGGCGAGCTTTCACGGGTTCGTCATCGACCAGGTCTACTCGAACGCCGACGGTACCGTGCAATTCGTCGTCCTGCGCGAATCGCTCGGTGCGAACGGAGAGAACGCCTGGTCGGGCCATGCGTTCACCAGCACGCACGCCGGCGTAACGAAATCGTTTCCGTTTCCGGCCGACCTTCCTGGCACGGCGACGGCGAACAAGCGCGTCCTGCTCGGCACCCAGGGACTGGCGACGCTCGGCTTCATCACGCCGGATTACGTGATCCCCGACGGGTTCCTTGCCGTGGATGGCGGCACGCTCAATTACGCCGGCGTCGACACGTTCACGTATGCGGCGCTGCCCACGGACGGTGTCGCCGCCATCAATCGCCTCGGCGCAACGGTCCCCAATGTCGCCACCAACTTCGCCGGCAAGGCCGTGTCGTTTCCCGCGCTGCCGGTGACCGCCGTCGAGTATTACCACGCCGGCCTCGACCATTATTTCATCAGCAGCCTGCAGCAGGAAATCGACACGCTGGATTCCGGGCGCATCGCCGGCTGGACGCGCACGGGCCAGTCGTTCAGGGTCTTTCCCAGCCAGGCCAGCGGCGGCGCAAGCGTGAACCCGGTCTGCCGCTTCTATATTCCGCCGGTCCACGGCAATTCGCATTTCTTTTCCGCCTCGCCGGCCGAGTGCAACCTGGTCGTGCAAAAGACGGCAACCGATCCGAATTTCAGCGGTTACGTGTTCGAGTCGCCCAACGTGTTCTACGCGACGCTTCCGGACACGACGACGGGCGCCTGTCCCGCCGGGACCGCGCCGGTCTACCGCCTGTGGAACCAGCGCATCGACTCCAACCATCGCTACACGGCGTCAGCGGCGATCAAGGCGCAGATGATCGCGACGGGCTATGTGGCCGAGGGCTACGGGCCGAACGCGGTGATCATGTGCGCGGCGTCCGCGGGCACAGGCAAGGTCGTATTCGTCGCAGGGACCGGCGCGCCCAGCGGCGCACTCGTCAGCGACGGCGCGAGCACGCTTGCCTCCACGTTCCAGGGTTTCGTCTCGGCCACCGACAGCGTCGACGTCGGCGCGCGCTCCGGCGCGGGAGAGGTCATCACCTTCAGCCGCGATCGGCCTCCGGCGCTGCAGTCGACACTGTGGGCGACCGCGCTCGGCAACCAGATCGTCAGCGTGCCGTTCGCCAATGCCTTCGCCACGCCCGTCACGATATGGGTCGTGGCCGGACCGTATGCGACCACGCAGCAGACGGCGCTGACGCTGTGGCAGACCGCGCAACAGATCTACGCCGACGAACGCCTCGGCGTGCAGCTGTCGCCGGTGGAGTTTGTCGACGCCACCGCCAACGCGAAAGCGGCCAGCTACGCTGCGTTCACCTGCGGCGCCGGCAACGCGAACGTTACGTCGATCGCGGCCGACATCGGCGCTCGTCCCGGCCGCCTCAACGTCTACGTCGTGAGCCTGGTCGATGGCTCCACGTCGCGCGGCAATGCTTGCGCCATCGGCGGCAGCTTTGTCGCTATCGCATCCGGCTCCGGCGCGGAGCTGCTGGCGCATGAGCTGGGACACGATTTCGCGCTGGAGCACATCGACGACCTAACGTCCGACTTCAGCCGCAGCAACGTGATGCATTCCGAGAGCAGCTCGCGGCAGTACCTGACCGAAGGCCAGATCTTCCGCGCGCACCTGCGGACCAATTCCGCGATCAACCAGTTCTTCGGCTTGCGCCCCGGCCTGCCGACGCGCGACTGCGATCGCGATACGCCGGTCATCAATTGTCCGACCATCAAGAAACGGGTGTGGGCGGAGCCTGGCTTTCCGGCCAATTGAGCCCATGGAGCGCTGCGCGACCCAACGTGGAGAACGGCCCATGCAACCAACCAAGCCATTGATGCGCGCCGCCCTGCGATGGATTGTGGCGCCTGCATTTGCGTTGATCGCGGCAGGCGCGATCGCGCAGCCGCGATACGGACTGGCGCCGGAGGTCTCCGCCGTCTTCGAGCGGTGGGTGATGGCGACCTGCGTCGGCGACGAGGCGCGCGAACTGGCGGCACAACTGCGGCGCTATGCGGCGCAGCTCGAACCGGCTTTCCGAAAGGCGATCGTCGACGGGCCGCCGCCGGCCGAACTGCGCGAGGTGCGCGCGGCGGCCGAGGCGCGCTTCGCCGCGCGGCAGAAATTCCCCATCCAGGACTACACAGTCGAAGGCGTCAACGAAAAGGACCTCGCCGCGTTCAGGCGCGTCTCGCGCCAGGCGTATGTCGACGACCAGGTGCGGCGCTTCGCCACCGGCTATCGCGCCAACGCCGTCGCGGGGCTGGGCATCATCGGCGGACCCGGCGCGCGCGAGACGCTCGCGCGACTCGCGGCCAACAAGAACGATCCGCTGGCCCTTGCCGCGCGCGAGGCCATCAAGGCGGTGGACCAGCGCTGATTTCGCCAGGTGGTCCGCTGGATTCAGTTCAGCCGGCCACGCGCCGGCTGCAAGCATCTACAGCTTCAGCGCGCTGCCGTACCCCGTCAACTCGAGATAGCCGCGGCCGATTTCGCGCCCGCCCGCGAATGCGCGCACGGCGCCCTCCCAATAGATCGTGCCGACACTCGCGCGCGAATCGAGCTCCTGGTCGTTCATCAGCGGTTCCAGCGTGATGTCGACGTCGCCGGCGCGAATGGCGAACGCCACCGGATAGTCGATGCCGGTGCGCGGCGAGCGCCACCGGCGCATCGGTGTAAAGCGAATTTCCGGGGGTTGCAGGTTGCGAGTCGCGCCGTGCTTGTCCTGCAGCGCGCCACCGGCCCAATACGCGCCGCCGCCCGAGTCGCGGATGCGGAACGCCATCAGCGACGATCCGTCGTCGAAATTGATGCCGACCCAATCCCATCCACGCGCGTCGGGCGCCAGGTAATCGCTCGACCATTCGTGATCGAGCCAGGCCGTGCCGCGCACATCCTGCGATCGACCCGCCCATCGCAATGGTGCCGGCGACGGCCAGATGCGGCCGGCTGTAGTAGTGGCTTGCCTGCTGCGGCGCGAGGTCCCTTGCGGCTCGTGCCGCGGTCTCCTTGCAGCAGCGGCGGCGACTGCGCGGTGAACGCGAGGTCGAGGTCGAAGTCGCGGGCGGGGATTCGCGCCTTGTAGGTATTCCCGTCCAACCGCAACGACCAGTCGCCGATGTGCACGTCGGTCGTGGTGGTTGCCGCTTCCGCCAGCCCCAATCCTGCGCGCGCCGCCCGCTGGTCGTGCTGCAATCGCGCGGCGCGCGGGTCGGCGATCGCCGCGTGCGCGAACAGCAGCTGCCGCGGCGCGAACCGGCTGGTTCCGCTTTCCGCGACGCCGGGACGGTTGCGAAAGAACGTGATCTGGACACCCAGGTCGCGATCGTCGGCGGAATCGCGCGTCCACGCGGTGATGTACCACCATTCGGTGCGAAATTCCGGATGACTGCCATGGTCGCGCGGAAATTCGGGCACGGATTCCGGCGACACATCGGCGTAGCGAACCTCCGCACCGGCGCGGGCAGCCGCAAGCGCGAACGGAACGGACAGGAACGCGCGCCGGTTCACCAGTCCTCCTTCACCGCGCGAACGACGTTGCCGCTCATCGCCGACCGGGCGCTGACCAGCGTCGTGGCCGTGGCCAGCACCAGCAGCACGATCGCGAGCGCCAGCAGCGGGCCCCAGGGCACGCGCAAGTCCATGCTCCAGTGGAACGACTGGCGGTTGACGACGAAGATGAGGATGAGGCTCATCAGCCATCCGAGGGCCAGCCCGACGACGAGCCCGATGCCGCTTACCGCCAGTCCCTCGGTCGCGAGCATGGCGGCGATCTGCCGCCGCGTGAGGCCGATATGCCGCAGCATGCCGAACTCGCGCCGCCGGGCGAACACCAGTGCGCCGAACGACGACGAAAGGCCCACCAGCCCCAGGGCGACCGCGGCCGCCTCGAGCGCATAGGTCACCGCGAACGTGCGGTCGAATATGCGCAGCGACACGGAACGGATGTCGCCGGGAACCGCGAATGCGAGCGCGCCGCCCGCGCCAACGCGCGCCTCGAGTTCGCGCCGCACGTCGTCGACGCGGGCATCGGCATCGAGGATCAGCGCGGCATCGTTCGCCGTGGTGTCGCCGGTCAGTTGCGCATACAACGCGCGATCCATGACGACCGAACCTTGTTGCCGCGCATAGTCGCGCCACACGCCGGCGACGGTCAATGCGACATCGCGCCCGGCGAGCGGCAGCGTGATCTGCTTGCCGACGGAGTAGCCATAGAGATCGACCATCGCCTCGCTCACCCATACCGGCGGCGGATCGTCCGCGCCGCGCGGCGGTGCTTGCGCGACCAGCGGCAGCGCGCGCGCCGGATCGTCCGCCGGGAGGTCGCGCGCCAGCAACGCGACGCGCGGCTGCGCCGGATCGACGAGCACGCTTTGCACGCGCAGGAATTCGACGCGGCGCACGCCGGGCAGGCCGGCGAACTTGCGCTGGTCGTCGGCGCTGAAGAATGCGCTGTCTCCGGCCGTGCCCGAGCGCACATACAGATCGGCGGGAAGGACGGACACGAGCCATGTGTCGAGCGAATGCCGGAACGAGGCGACCATGATGGCCATCGACACCATCAGCGAGACGCTGGCGACGATGGTGGCCAGGCTCGCCGTGGCCTGCCCCGGGGCTCCGCGCAGCTGGTCGAACGCCAAGGCCGCGGGAACGGAGCGCGGCGTGGGCACGTGCGCGAGAAGGAACGACGCGATTCGCGGCATGAGCAGCAGCGTGCCCAGAAGCAGCAGCGCGATCGCCAGGTATCCGAACAGCGGCAGTTCGGCCACCGGCGGCAACAGCGCGCACAGCATGCCGGCGGCCAGCAACGCGACACCATGCGTCGCGCCGCGCAGCGGGAGGAAAGCCGCCTGTTCGTCGCCGGCCTTGAGCGCCGCCGCAGGCGCCGCGCGGGCGGCTTCCAGCGCCGGAATCGCGCTTCCCGTTGCGGCGACCGCGATGCCCAACGCAGCAAAGATCACCAGCGCGATCGGATCGACGGTGACGGACGGCGGCACACCGCGGAAGAAGCCGGCGCCGAGATCGCCGCCAAAGACGCGCATCGCCGCCACGGCAAGCGCAAATCCCGCGAGCAATCCCAGCAGCGATCCTGCCGCGCCGACCAGCGCCCCTTCGACGATCAGCAGCGCAACCAGGCGCCGTCGCGTGAGGCCCAGCGTGCGCAGCAGCGCGAATTGCGCGCGGCGCCTGACCACCGACAGCGCCTGCGTCGAAAACACCAGCAGGCCGCCGGTGAACAGCGCGACCAGCGCCAGCACGTTGAGGTTGACCCGGTACGCCCGCGACATGCGCGTCGTGGCATCGGCGCGCGCGCGCGGCGCTTCGACGGCGAGCCCCGCGGGCATTCCGGCATTGAGCCGCGCGCGCAACGTTGCGACGGCGACGCCGGGACGAACGCGCAAGTCGACACGCGTCAGGCTTCCGACCCGGTCGAATGCCTGTTGCGCGGCGGCGATGTCCATGACGGCGTAGCGCTGCGACGATGGCGACCGGACCAGGCCGGCCACTTTCAACGTCACGTCGCGCAAGCCCGATTGCATGGCAATCGTGTCGCCGGTCTGCACGGAAAGCCACGCCGCGGCGGCGGGACTCAGGAACACCGTGTCCGGCCGCAGCGCGTCCAGCGGATCGGCCGCGTCGGCGAGCAGCGCCGGCGTGACGACGCCCGCGCGAAACGCATCGACGCCGAACACCGTCAACGCGTCGTCGCGGCCCATGATCCGCGCATCGACTTCGACGACGGCGCTGGCGACCGCGACGTCCGGATCCTGGGCGAGCGTCACGAACAGCGTCTCGTCGAAGCCCGAGCGCGGCCCTCGCACTTCGAGATCCGCGTTCCCGGAAAGCGTCGCCATGCTGCCGGCAAACTCCCCGACCGCCGCTTGATTGATGAGCTGGACTGCGAAACCCAGCGCGACGCCCAGCGCGATGGCCAGCACCGACAGCACCAGCCTTCCGCGGTTGCCCTGATGCGCGCCGCCCAGGGTGGCGCCAAGCACGCCGACGTGCGCGTTGCCTCGGTTCATCGCGAGGCAGGCAGCGACGTCTCGCGCAACCCGTCCGCCGTCAATGTGAGCACGCGATCGCACATGGACGCTGCGGCCCGCGAGTGGGTGACGAGCACGCCGGTCGCGCCTTTCTCGCGCAACTGCCCGCGCAGCAACGCCATCACGCCGGCGGCGCTTTCCGCGTCGAGGTTGCCGGTCGGCTCGTCGGCCAGGACCAGCGCCGGGCGGTGAATGAGCGCGCGCGCGATGGCCACGCGCTGCAGCTCGCCGCCGGACAATTCTCGCGGCATGCTGGCGCCACGCGCGTCCATGCCGACGGCGTCGAGCAGCGCGGCCACGCGGGCGTCTGCCGCGGCGCCGCGCTCGCCGATCAGCGCCAGCGGCAGCGCGACATTCTGCGCGGCGGTCAGATAGGGCAGCACGTGGAACGCCTGGAACACGAATCCCATGCGCTCGCGCCGAAGTCTGGTCAGCGCGTCGTCGTCGAGCGCAGCCAGATCGATGCCGTCGACGATGACCTCGCCGTGGTCCGGCCGGTCGAGGCCGGCAATGAGATTGAGCAGCGTCGACTTGCCGATGCCGGACTCGCCCATGATGCCGACGAACTCGCCGCGCGCGATGTCGAGCGAAAGATCGCGCAGGACGGTCAGGCTGCGCGGGCCGGCAAAGGTCTTGCTGACGGAACGAAGGGAGAGCACGGCGCTTTCGGGCTGCGGAGGAGGGCGTGCGCCAAGAGTAGCGCATCGAGACGGGCAGCGAGCCCGCGCCTTCGCTGCCGCGCTCACGCCGGGTCGGTTTGCTCCGCGTGCGTCCACACCCGGGCCAGCATGTCGCGCAACGCGCGGATGACGGGCTCGTCTTCGCGCTCGGCGAGATAGATGAACGACAGCGTGGTCAGGAGCCGCTTGTCGCTCCAGAGCACGACGTCGCCCGCCGCAACCGCGGCGATGGCCAGGTCCTCGCGCATCAGCGATACGCCGAGCCCGGCCACGACCAGCGAACTGATCACCGCCTCATGATCGGCCTCGACGCGCCGCGCGGGAGAAACGCCATGTTCGTGGAACAGTTGGCCGGCCAGCGCGCTGTGCGTGCTGATGGGCGGCGTCATGACCCACGGCATCGCCACGATCTCGTCCCACGGCGCGTTCTCGACGCGATCCCGCCAGGCCACCGGCGCGACGACGCGATACGCGACATTGAGCAGGGGCAGGAAGGCGACGGTGGGGTGGGAAAGGCTGCCGTAATAGAAACTCGCGTCGAGTTCGCCATCGCGCACCTTCTGGAACGCCTCGCCGGTGACTTACGTGGTGAAGTTCGATCTCGAGCAGCGGAAATGTCTCGACGGCTTGCGCGAGCAGTTCACCGACGCGGATGAAGCCCGGATCGGAGACGGTGCCGACGCTGACCCGCCCGGCGACTTCACCCTTGAAGGCGCTGGCGTGGCTGCGCAACACCTGCGCCGCGGCAACGACCTTTTGCGCTTCCGGCAGCAGGCTGCGGCCGGCCGGGGTCAATTCCATGCCGCTCGGCAGCCGTTCGAACAGCGGGACGCCGAGTTCGTCCTCGAGCGCCTTGATCTGGGCGCTCAGCGCCGGTTGACTGATGTGAAGCCGATCGGCCGCGCGGGTCAGGTGTCCCGACTCGGCGACCGCCGCGAAGCTCCTGAGCTGGTAAAGCTCCATAGGACTCCGTATCTGTTCTAAAGCGTTGATTATACCAGCATTGCTGCGATGCAGCAAAGACGTGGGCTGACATAATCTTAGCCGATTACCTTGATTCGAAAGAACGATTGGAAGATTTTTTTGATCGGCCTTATCTTGTCGTTGTGCGATGCACCAATATTGCACGACATAGCCCACAAGGCGATCAGGAGTCATCAATGAGTACTGCAAGCCCAACCATGCCTGAATCAGGCTTCATCAACCTCTGCATCCAGATGGCGCAATCGACGTTTTCCGACGTGATGCCATCCAAGACTGGCGACGTGCGCACCAAGAAGGTGCGGTCCTGGACATCGGCGTTGGCCGACTGGTTCTACCGGCAGCAAGTCAAGGAACGCGAGGCCTACCTGGCCAAGTCGACGGACATTTTCGACCTGGAACGCAGGATCCGGCAACTCGAGCGGGAACCGCAGTTCACGTACTACTGATCCCGTCAGCGCGCGTAGGTCGCGGCCAGGCCCGCGGCACCGCACGCCAGGATGACCGGAATCACCCCGGCCTTGTAGCGAAGTAGCGCGAGCGTCGCGGCCGCCGCGATGGCGAGCGCAACCGCATCGAGGCCCGCAAGCGCCGCGTCCGCGCGCCAGCCGCCCGGCCAGAACACGTGCCATGCGAAGAACAACGCGAGGTTGACGATCACGCCGACGACCGCGGCGGTGATGCCTTTCAACGGCGCGGTGAACTTGAGCTGCCCGTGCGTGGTTTCGATCACCGGCGCACCTGCCAGGATGAACATGAACGACGGCAGGAACGTGAAGAATGTCACGACGCACGCGGCGGCGATCCCGGCGAGCGGCAACAGCGTCCGGCCCGAACACCTGCTTCGACCAGCCGCCGACAAATCCGACGAACGCCACCACCATGATCAGCGGACCGGGCGTGGTTTCGCCCAGCGCCAGGCCGTCGATCATCTGCGCCGGCGTCAGCCACGCGAACGCTTCGACCGCGCCCTGGTAGACGTAAGGCAAGACGGCGTAGGCGCCGCCGAACGTGAGCATCGCCGCCTTCGAGAAGAACCAGCCCATCTGCACCAGCGGCGAATCCGGTCCCGCTGCAACGGCTAGCGTTCCAAGCGCAATTCCCCACAACGACAGGAAGACGACCAGCACGACCGCCAGGCGCCGCCACGCGAAGCGCGCATGGGCGGGAGTTGGCGTGTCGTCGTCGATGATCGATGCCGAGCGCGGTCCCGGTGCCAACCGAGTGCGCCGAACCCGTGGCGAACGCGGCCGGCGCGACTCGCCCCCCGACGTATCCCGCCAATCCGGCTGAAAGGACAATGGCGGGGAAGGGCACGGACAACAGCGCGATCGCGATCAACGCCAGCGCCGCGATGATCCACAGCACGGGATGGCGCAGCGACCGCGATCCCATGCGCCACGCCGCCTGCAGCACGATGGCGACGACCGCCGGCTTGACGCCGTACAGGATTCCCGCCACTGCCGGCACGTTGCCGTAGGCCATGTACAGCCAGGACAGCGCGATGAGCACGACCAGCGAAGGCAGCACGAACAGGCCGCCGGCGACGATGCCGCCCCACGTCCGGTGCATCAGCCAGCCGATGTACGTGGCGAGCTGCTGCGCCTCCGGTCCGGGCAGCACCATGCAGTAGTTGAGCGCATGCAGGAAGCGGCGTTCCGAAATCCAGCGCTTTTCGTCGACCAGTTCGCGATGCATCAGCGCGATCTGTCCCGCCGGGCCGCCGAAACTCAGGCAGCCCAGGCGGAACCAGTACGCCAGCGCCTCGGCGCGCGTCGGCGCGGGCGGCGCGACGACTGCGGCTTCCGCGACGATCACGCGGGTTCCCGTGCGCGCAGTTTTTCCGGATACCAGCCGTGCGTCTCCGACTGCGCCTCGCGGCACCAGGCATAGAGCGAGTCGTACACGAGCATGCCCCACTTCAGCATCGCGTGGTCGTCGGCGAACATCGCGGACAGTCCGAGCGAAACGGAAAGGAGGCCCGGCGCCTGCGCGGCCAGCGGCAAGTTCGACGTGTCGGCTGCCCGCACGATGGTCGCGAGCGCGTCGAGCGCAGGATGCGCGAGCGCGTGGATGCGGATGAAGGCGTCGAAGCTGCACTGAGCGCCAACGTGCGTGTACGTGACGTCCGGGACGTCGTACGGCAGTGGCGCCGTTCGCCGCGGCGAATGCGCGCACTTCCTGATTCGGCACGTAGAAGAACTCCGCGGCGGGATCGATGAAGCGCCGGATGAGCCATGGACAGGCAATGCGGTCGATCTTCGGCCGCGCCCGCGTGACCCAGCGCGCAGGTGGCGCGAACGGCAGCGTCGGCAGGCCGCTTTCGCGCCAACCGGCGAGGCCGCCTTCCAGGTGACGCGCGTCGAAACCGGCGGCCTGCAGGAATGCCGCGGCGTCCTGCGACACGTTGTGCCCATGCACGCAATACACGACCACCGGGCGCCAGGGCTCCAGCTCACGCGCCCATTCGGCGATTGTTTCCGGCGCGCGCCTCAGCGCGCCCGCGATGACCTGCGGGTCTTCGGCAAATGCCGGCGTCCGGCGCACGTCGATAACGGCCGGCGGCGGAAATGCGCGCAGGCGCTGCTGCAAATCATCGGGGGTGATGTTCAGGTCCGTGCTCATCTTGTGGCCTCCTGTCGCGGCCGATTGTGGCCTGTAGCGACAACGAAGCAGAGCTTGGATGGATCGGACCATCAGTGCGGCGGGGCGTCTGCGTGAAGGCCCCTGCGAGAAATGATAATCGTGCGACGCGTCTAGATCAAGCCTTCGAGCGGTTGCACGTCGACCGTCTCGCCGGCAGGAAGATCTCCGGTCGGTGTCGGCAGCACGATGAAGCAGTTGGCCTGCGACATCGACGACAGGATTCCCGAACCCTGGTCGCCGGTGGTGCGCACCGTCCATCCGCCGGTGCCGTCCGGCGCTAGGATGCCGCGCTGGAACTCGGTGCGTCCGGGCGCCTTGCGTATCGGCGCGGAGAGCGTTGCCTTGAATGTCGGCGGCGGTCCCGCGTCGCGCTGCCCGGCGAGCACCAGCAACGCTTCACGGACGAATTCGTAGAACGTCACCATCACCGCGACAGGATTGCCGGGTAGACCGAAGAAATGCGCGTTGCCGATCTTGCCGTAGGCGAGCGGCCGTCCCGGCTTCAGCGCGATTTTCCAGAACAGCACTTCGCCCAGCTTGTCCATGAGCGGCCTGACGAAATCGGCTTCGCCCACCGAGACGCCGCCCGACGTGATGACGACATCGGCGCTCGCGGCGGCCGCGCTGAACGCTTGCTCGAGCGCATCGGGCACGTCGGGGACGGATCCCATGTCGACGACGTCGAAATTGAGTCGCATCAGCATCCCGTACAGCGTATAGCGATTGCTGTCGTAGATTTCGCCTGCGGCGAGCGGCGTGCCGATCGACTTCAGTTCATCGCCGGTCGAGAAGAATGCGACGCGCAGCTTGCGATACACGGTCACCTCGACCAAGCCCAGCGATGCGAGCATGCCGAGTTCGGCGGGACGCACCGGCTGCCCGGCCGCGAATACGCGCTGCCCGCGCTTCAGGTCTTCGCCCGCAAGCCGCCTGTGCTGTCCGGCCTTTGCCAGCGCGCCGGCGGGAATGCGCACGCCGCCGGCGATTTCCTTCGCGCGTTCCTGCATCACGACCGAATCGCTGCCCGCCGGCATGATGGCGCCGGTGAAGATGCGCACGGTTTGTCCCGGTCCCATCGCGCCGGCGTAGGGCTTGCCCGCGAACGACTCGCCGACGCGCTTCAACTCGGTCTCGCGTGTTCGTCGCCAGGTCGGCAAAGCGCACGGCCCAGCCGTCCATCGCCGAGTTGTCGTGACCGGGCACTGCAACCGGCGAATCGATGTCCTGCGCCAGGATGCGGCCGAGCGCGGCGCGGATGGACACGCGCTCGATCGCCGTCAACGGCGTCAGGAACTGCCGGATCAACGCGCGCGCGCGATCCACCGGCATGGAATCGGGATCGTAGTCGTCGGCGCAGGAGACCTCGTACAGCGACTTCGGCGTGTTCATGGCATCCGCTCGGTGGGCCTGAAACGCGATTTTAGACCGAGCGCGGGCCGTTCGAGGCAATGCCAGGACAGCACGGCGACCACAAGCGTCAGCGCGAGCCCAGCGGCAAACAGCGGCACGGGATCGATTCCCGGAATGCGCTGAACGAGCGTCTGCTGGATCGGAAACGAATAGACGTACACGCCATAAGAGTAATCGCCGACGCGGTTGAACGCCGGCCAGACCAGACGCGGATGATAGGCGACGACGAGCACGACGTAGGCGAGGAGCGGCGCAAACAGCGCACCGCGCGCGAGGTCCAGGGGATTGACGACGACCAGCAGCAATGCCGTGGCCGCGATGACCGGCGACACCGGAATGACCGCGCGCCACACGTACGCCAGCGCGCCCAGCGCGAACAGCAGCACGAGGTCAGCGGTGACCTTGACGAAAGGGGGCAGCGGAAACAGTGCGGGGTGCCACAGGTACACGGCGAGCGCGAGCCAGAGCGTGGCGAACAGGGCAACGCGTCGCGCGAGCAGCCCGGCCACGCCGGCCAAAAGCACGGCAACATACAAGCGCAATTCAATCGGCAGCGTCCACAGCGATCCATTGACGTCGTGCGGAATCGGATTCGTCGGAAACGCGCCGGGCAGGCGATGCCTGATCTCCCAGGCCGGCGTGACGTGCAGGACGTAGTCGAGCGTCTGCGGATGCGCGAGGAAACTCCTCCAGTCGAGAGTGCTCGAAAGCCCCCCGAGAACGACGGACAGCGCGACCGCGGCCACCAGCGCCGGATAGATGCGCAGGACGCGCGCCGCGACGAACGGCACGACGCGCGCCCGCGCGAGCCAGCTCTGCGTCACCAGGAAACCGGAAATCACGAAAAAGCACGCGACGCCCAGCGCGCCGAAGTTGAATTCGGGAACCCGCTGCCAAAGCGGCTCGTCGGTCCAGTGATCGGTCAGTGCATAACTATGGAACAGCACCACGGCAGTTGCCGCGGCGAGGCGGATCAGCTGGAAATTGTTGGCGCGGCCGTGCGCAAGCGCCGCCAGCCGCAGCATCGGTCAAGTCCCGCCGCTCGCGGCCGCCAATTCGTCGGCCGTGTTGATGTTGCGAAACGCGTCGGCGCAGTCGTCGAACGCGACTTCGACAACGCGCAGCGTGGCGTACCACGCATCGATCTTCCTTCCGCCACCGGCAAGGAACGCCGCCAGGTGCGGCAGCACGTCGCGGCGGACGAGCGCGAATACCGGGTGCGGCTGGTCGAAGGTCCTGGCGACCGCGAGTTGCGCATCGTTGGCCACGAGGCCGTTGCCCAGGCGCGCGACGAGGTCCACGGGAAGGAAAGGCGAATCGCAGGGCACGGTCGCAACGAAGGGTGTCGTCGCGGCGCTCATGCCGGCGTGCAATCCGGCCAGCGGTCCTGCGAATCCGCCGACAGCATCGGCGACGACGGGAACGCCGAACGCCGCGTAGCGCTCCGGGTTCTGATTGGCGTTGATGAGCACTCCGCCGACCTGCGGTGAAAGTCGCGCCAGCACATGCGCGACCATCGGCCTGCCGTCCAGTTCGACCAATCCCTTGTCGACGCCGCCCATGCGCCGGCCCATCCCGCCGGCCAGCACGATGCCGGTGATGTTGTGGACCCCCACGCTTGCGGCCGATTCAATCGCGGCCGCTACGCTGCCCCCCGAGGGGGAGCAATTCGCGCCTTGGGGCGGCCCTGCGGCGCTCACGTCGCAGTGCTCGAGTTCATGTCGCCCTGAATCGCTGCGCGCCGGTGAACAGCAGGTAGTGGCGGTTGGTGGCGCGGCCGATCATCGTGATGCCGACCTTTTCCGCGATTTCGTGTCCCATCTGCGTCAGGCCCGAGCGCGAAACGAGGAACGGGATGCCCATCTGCGCCGCCTTGATCACCATCTCGGACGTCAGGCGGCCGGTGGTGTAGAAGATCTTGTCCGCGCCGTCGAGACGGTCGAGCCACATCCTGCCGGCGATCGCGTCCACCGCATTGTGCCGGCCGACGTCCTCGACGAACATGATGATTCCGGAGCTGTCGGTCCCATTGGTGGCCAGCGCGCAACCGTGCACGGCGCCGGCCTGCTTGTAGATAGTCTCGTGCAACCGCACGCGATCGAGCAGGTCGTACAGCGTGGCTTGCGACAGCGTTGCGCCAGGCGGAAGCCGCACTTCGTCGATCTCGTCCATCAGGTCGCCGAACATCGTGCCCTGTCCGCAGCCGGACGTCTTGGTGCGCCGGGCCGTTTTCGCCTCCAGGTCGGCCAGCCCGGAGCGCGTGCGTATGGCGCAGGAATTGGTTTCCCAGTCGACCTGCACCGCGACGATGTCGTCGATCGACGCGACCAGGCGCTGGTTGCGCAGGTAGCCTAAAGCGAGCGCTTCGGGCGCGGCGCCCAGCGTCATCAGCGTGATCAGTTCCTGCTTGTCGACGTAGAGCGTCAGCGGATGCTCGCCGGCCACAGGCACCGCGCGTGCCTCGCCGTGCTCATCCAGCGCCCGCACCTCGTACGTCGACGGGCGCGCGGCGTCGGTCAGCAGCGGGCGATAGGGAGTATTCGGAGCATTCACATTCTTACCGGTACAAAGTCGCCGAGCGCATGTTGCCCTTCTTTGCGCGATCGGCGGTTCGTCGAGAAGTCTTCACCCACCGATGTAGCTCATCTCGACCTTCGGCGCGCGCGCGGTGGCGGCCGTGCGCAGTTCCGAATAGCGATCGCCGCGCCGGCTCCAGACGGCAGCGACGGCATTGCCGAGCTGCTCGTCGGTGAATCCGCCGCGCAGCAGGTCGCGCAGATCATGGCCGTGCGCGGCGAACAGACACGTGTGGAGCTTGCCCTCGGTCGACAGCCGGGCGCGCGTGCAGTCGCGGCAGAAGGCCTGCGTGACGGAAGCGATGACGCCGATCTCGCCGCCGCCATCCACGTACCGCCAGCGCTGCGCGACCTCGCCGTTGTAGTTCGGGTCGGCCGGCGCGAGCGGCATTTCCGCGGAGATCATGCGCACGATTTCCGCGGCAGGCACAACGTCGTCCATCCGCCAGCCGTTGGTTGCGCCGACATCCATGTATTCGATGAAGCGCAGGATATGGCCACTGCCCTTGAAGTGCCTCGCCATCGGCACGATGGAGTCCTCGCTGATGCCGGCCTTGACCACCATGTTGATCTTGAGCGGTGACAGGCCCGCGGCGGCGGCGGCATCGATTCCCGCGAGCACGCCGGCAACCGGAAAGTCGACGTCGTTCATCCGCCGGAACGTCGCGTCGTCGAGCGAGTCCAGGCTGACCGTGACCCGTGTCAAGCCGGCGTCGCGCAGGCTCTTCGCCTTTTTCGCCAGCAGCGTGCCGTTGGTGGTGAGCGTGAGATCGAGGTCGCCCAGGCGCGCAAGCATCTCCACCAGCTTTTCGAGATTCCTGCGCAGCAGCGGTTCACCGCCGGTCAGCCGGATCTTGCGCACGCCGAGGGCGACGAACACCTTCGCTACACGCGTGATCTCCTCGAACGTCAGCAGGTCGGCGTGCGGCAGGTATTGGTAGTCGTTGTCGAACACATCCTTCGGCATGCAATAGATGCAGCGAAAGTTGCACCGGTCGGTCACCGAGATGCGCAGGTCCGACAGCGCCCGGCCCAGCGTGTCGATCACCGGCTCGGCGCGGGCCGGCCCCAAGGCTGCCGCGCGCAGCGAATCGTTCGCGTTGTTCGTGACGCGACTCGCGGTCGGGACGGACTTGACTGGGATGATCGTGGCCATGGTCTTGCGGTTCGCGCGCATGCGACTCCGCAATGCAAATGGTAGCAGACGCAATGCGATGCGCCTCCGGGCGACGCCCCTCGCTGGTGTATGATCGAACGGCTCGAGCGCGCTCGATGTCGACTTCATTGCGATCCCTATCGGAACAGAACGAATACCCATGACGCCAGTGTATTTTTCCGTCGATGTCCTGATGGAGCGCATCCCCCTCGCGAATCGCTGGGTGAGCGAACAATGGCGGCCCGCGTCCGTGGTGCCGCTCGGCGAAATCGGTCCCAATTCGGCGGTCGCGGAGTCGGGTGTTCCCGAGTGCGTCAAGGACGGGCCGGCGGGCACGACGTGGCGCTTTCCCCGGCGGAGGATCGAACTGCATCCGACCGAGGCCGAAGGTTACTTTCTCAACATCACGTCGGATACGCCACTCGTGTTTGTCATGTGGCGCAGCGCGGAGGACGGCAGCGAACCCGCCGCCCTACCCGAAATGGTCACCGTCAGCTACAACCAGGCCGGCCGCATCCTGGATGGCGGCGAACGGGTCGACCCGGTGCCGATGCCGGAGGCGATCCTCGCCTGGATGCGCCCCTTTGTTGCCGAGCATTACAAGCCCGAGCCGCGCCGGAAGGTGAGGCGCAACGATCCCTTCAAGGACGGTGCGTTCCAGCGCGACCGTCCGCCGCGCAGCTGAGTTGAATCCGGCGGCGCCGCTGCACATGGCCGACAACCCCGAGACTCCCGAACCCTTCTCGCTCAAGCGCTGGTCGCAGCGCAAGCGCGCCGCCACGCAGACGCCACCAGTGCCGACACCGCCGTTGCCGGCGGCCGATGCGCCCTCGGCAATGGTGACCACCGACGTTGCGCCTGCGGCGGTTCCCCAGCCCTTGCCGCCGGTCGAATCGTTGACGTTCGATTCCGACTATTCCGCGTTCATGCAGCCGAAGATCGCCGAAGAAACCAAGCGCGCGGCGCTGCGCAAACTTTTCAGCGATCCGTCGTTCAACGTGATGGATGGGCTGGACATCTACGTCGGCGACTACACGCAATCCGACCCCATGCCAACGGGCATGCTGGAAAAGTTGACCGCCGCCTACGCGATGCTCGATCCCGTCGAACCCGCTGCGCGCCGAAGAGATCGATGCGGCCGGCGCCGCGACAGTCCCCAGACCGGCGTCTGCGTCGCAGGCGGACTTGCTCGAATCGCCCGTGACGGAATCTCCGGCCGAACCCGCGCAGTCGACGCCGGAAGGTCCACGCCAGCGACACGCCACCGACATCCGGCAACGCATGAGCTTCGACGGCCGGAAGGTTTTTCTTTGCTCCTGCAACGGCACGATGCCGCTCGATGGCGAGGCCTTGGCGCGGGCGCTCGAGCTTCGCGCCGATCCGGGCGTGCACACGATGTTGTGCCAGCGCGAACTCGGCCTCTTCGTCGCCGGCGCGCAAGGCGATGTCGTGGTGGCGTGCACGCAGGAACAGCATCTTTTGTCCGACGCGGCGCAGGAAGGCGGCAAGACGCAGGCGATCCGATTCGTGAACATCCGCGAGACCGGCGGCTGGTCGAACGAGGCGCACGCAGCGACGCCCAAGATCGCGGCGCTGCTGGCCATGGCGGCGCTTCCCGACCCCGAACCGGTTCCCAGCGTCGGCTACGAGTCCGGCGGGCAGGTTCTGATCACCGGTCCGTTGAGCGCGGCGCTCTACTGGGCGGAGGCGCTGAAGGATCGCCTCGACGTCACCGTGCTGGCCACCGGACGCACGATGGGCGAGGAATTGCCCGCGGAGCGTGCCTATCCCGTGTATTCGGGCGAACTCAAGGCGCTGGGCGGATGGCTCGGCGCGTTCGACGTGGAGTGGACGCAGGCCAATCCGATCGATCTCGACCTTTGCACGCGCTGCAATGCCTGCATTCATGCGTGTCCGGAGTCGGCCATCGACTGGAGCTACCAGATCGATCTCGACCGCTGCCGCGACCATCGCAAGTGCGTCGCCGCGTGCGGCGCCGTCGGCGCGATCGACTTCGATCGGCAGGACACGCGACGCGCCGAACGCTTCGATCTGGTCTTCGACCTGCACGCGAAGCCGTGGATCAAGCTGCACCAGCCGCCGCAGGGCTATTTCGCGCCGGGAAGCGATTCCGTCGCCCAGGCCAAGGATGGCCGTGGAAATCGCGACGCTGACCGGCGAGTTCGAGAAGCCCAGGTTCTTCAACTACAAGGCAACGCTGTGCGCGCACAGCAGGTCGAAGCAGCCCGGCTGCAACCAATGCATCGACGTCTGCTCCGCGGAGGCCATTCGCTCCGATGGCGACCGGATATTCGTCGAGCCGCATCTGTGCGTCGGCTGCGGCGCCTGCACGACCGTGTGTCCGTCGGGTGCGCTCACCTATGCCTACCCGACCGTGCCGGACCTGGGCGCCCGATTGAAAACGCTGCTGTCGACCTACGCGAAGGCCGGGGGCCGCGACGCCTGCATCATGCTGCACGCCGAAGGCCAGTCGCGACGCGATCGCCCGGCTGGCGCGCCGGGGCAAGGGGCTGCCGGCTCGGGTCATTCCGGTGGAAGTGCAGCACATCGCCTCGGTGGGCCTCGACGTATGGCTCGCGGCGCTGGCGTGGGGCGCGTCGCAGATCGCCGTGCTGGCGACCGGCGACGAGGCGCCCGAATACCGTGCCGCGCTGGCGTTCCAGATGCGGCTGGGCGATACGATAGCCAACGCGCTCGGCTATCAGGGCGAGCACTTCCGGATCGTCGACGGCGCCGACGTCGCCGGGTTCGAACGCGCGGTCTGGGAGTGGCCGGTGGCGCTGACCGCGCGCGTCGCCGCCACCTTTGCGCCGACTCCCGAGAAGCGGACGACGATCGGTCTTGCGCTGGACCACCTTGCGCTGCATGCGCCGGTGCCGCAGCAGGTCATCCCGTTGCCGAACGGCGCTCCCTTCGGCGCCATCGCCATCAACGCCGACACGTGCACGATGTGCCTGGCCTGCGTGGGCTCGTGCCCCGAGGCCGCGATTCTGGACAACATGGAAGCGCCGCAGGTGCGCTTCATCGAGACCAAGTGCGTGCAATGCGGCATTTGCGCGGCGACCTGTCCGGAACACGCGATCACGTTGACTCCGCGCCTCAACCTCGCGCCGGGCGCGAAGGACGCCGGTCGTGTTGAACGAGGCGGCCATCTTCAAGTGCATCGGCTGTGGCAAGCCGCTCGGCACGGACAAGATGATCGCGACGATGCTGGGGAAGCTTTCCGGGCATTCGATGTTTGCTGCACCGGGGGCGCTCGACCGCCTCAAGATGTGCGCCGACTGCCGGGTGGTGGACTTGATCAAGAACGAAAACAGTGCCGACATCCGCAATCTCTGACGCCTTGGAACCCGTGCCCGTGACGATGCAGCAGCCAATCGGGCCGGAGGACGAGGCGCGCGCCGGCGTCTATGCCGTGCTGGCGCGCCTCTTTGCCGGCGGACCGGATGCCGGGCTGCTGGCGGCGCTCGGCAGTACAGCGCCGTGGCCGGAGGCTAGCGACAATTCCCTTGCGCCGGCGTGGAACAAGCTGGTCCTGGCGAGCGCGGCCATGGACGCCGCGGCGGCGGATCAGGAATACACGGAACTCTTCATCGGCGTCGGGCGCAGCACCGTGGACCTGCACGCATCGCACTGGGTTACCGAGGCCATGTCGGAAAAGCCGCTGGTGGCCGTGCGCTCCGACCTGGCACGATCTGGGAATCGCCCGGCGCGCTGGATCGACGCTGTACGAAGACCATCTTTCCGTGCTGTGCGAGACGATGCGCATGCTCATCGCGGGCGACGGCGCGCGTGCGCCCGCGCCGATCGCCGAGCAGCGCGCATTCTTCGATCGCCACATCGCGTCGTGGATACAGGTTTGCTGCACCGCAATATGCGATTGTCCGCTTGCTAATTACTATGCCCGCGTAGGACAATTAACCAGTTCGTTCATGGCGGTCGAACGTGACTCGCTCGCCATCGATTGATTGGCCGTCGCGGCACCTTGGCGCGGATTCATAACGTCACGCGGTTCGGATTTTCGGAGGGAAGCATGGGAACACCATCGCAACGCAAATTGCCTGCGTCGGAGCCGACGCGCGCCACAATCTCTCCCGATTTCAAACGCCGCCGCTTCCTGCTTGCGCTGGGCGCGGGCGGTGCGGGCGCCGCGGCGGTCGCGACCCAATCGATCGCGCGTCCGGTGACGCCCACGACGGCTCCCGCCGACGCTGATTCTCCGCAGGGATATCGCGAAACCGAACACATTCGCGACTACTACGCGACCACCCGGATCTAGGAGGCCCCATGCTGCTCACGCGCAAGTCGGACGTTGCACGCACGACGGGTCCCCGGTTGAAGAGGCTCGCAGGCAGCAGGATGTCCACGATGGACCGGCGGACGTTCCTGAAGCGCTCCGGCCTGGCCGCCGGTGCCGGCGCATTCGCGAGCCAGTTGCCGTACGGCGCGATCGGCCCCGCCGTGGCAGCCAAGGAGGGCGACGCCAAGACGGTGGAAAAGAAGCGCACCGTCTGCACGCACTGCTCGGTCGGCTGCGCGGTCGACGCGACGGTCGAGAACGGCGTGTGGACGCGGCAGGAGCCGGTGTTCGAATCGCCGATCAACCTGGGCGCGCACTGCGCCAAGGGCGCCTCGATCCGCGAGCACGGCGTCGTCGAGCATTCGCACCGGCTGAAGACGCCGATGAAGCTCGTCAACGGCAAGTGGCAGCGGCTGTCGTGGGAGCAGGCGCTGAACGAAGTCAGCGCCAAGATGCTGGAGATCCGCAAGGAATCGGGTCCCGACGCCGTGTTCTGGGTCGGCAGCTCGAAGCACAACAACGAGCAGGCGTACCTGATGCGCAAGTTCGTGTCGTTCTGGGGCACCAACAACTGCGACCACCAGGCGCGCATCTGCCATTCGACGACGGTCGCCGGCGTAGCCAACACCTGGGGCTACGGCGCGATGACCAACTCGTACAACGACATGCAGAACACCAAGTGCGCGATGTACATCGGCAGCAACGCCGCCGAAGCGCACCCGGTGTCGATGCTGCACATGCTGCACGCGAAGGAAACCGGCGCGAAGATGATCGTCGTCGACCCGCGCTTCACGCGTACGGCGGCCAAGGCCGACGAGTACGTGCGCATCCGCTCCGGCACCGACATCCCGTTCGTGTTCGGCATGCTGTATCACATCTTCAAGAACGGCTGGGAAGACCAGCAGTACATCAACGACCGCGTCTACGGCATGGACAAGGTCAAGGCCGAAATCATGGCCAAGTGGACGCCCGACAAGGTCGAGGAAGTCTGCGGCGTGCCCGAAGCCCAGGTGTACAAGATCGCCGAGATGATGGCCAAGAACCGGCCGTCGACGATCGTCTGGTGCATGGGCCAGACGCAGCACACGATCGGCAACGCCATCGTGCGCGCGTCGTGCATCCTGCAGCTGGCCCTCGGCAACATCGGCGTGTCCGGCGGCGGCGCGAACATCTTCCGCGGCCACGACAACGTGCAGGGCGCGACCGACGTCGGCCCGAACCCGGATTCGCTCCCCGGCTACTACGGTCTCGCCACCGGTTCGTGGAAATACTGGGCGGGCGTCTGGGGCGTCGATTACGAGTGGATCAAGAAGCAGTACGCCGAAGGGATGATGGAAAAGAACGGGATGACGGTGTCGCGCTGGATCGACGGCGTCATGTATCCCAACGACACGATCGACCAGGGCCCCAACCTGCGCGCCATGGTGTACTGGGGCCACGCGCCCAACAGCCAGACGCGCGGCACGCAGATGGTCGAGGCGATGAAGAAGCTGGACCTCATGGTCGTCATCGATCCGTATCCTTCGGCCACCGCGGCCATGTGCGCGATGGTGCGCAAGGACGGCGTCTACCTGCTGCCGGCGAGCACGCAGTTCGAGACCTCCGGTTCCGTGCACCGCGTCGAACCGCTCGCTGCAGTGGCGCGAAAAGGTCATCGAGCCGCTGTTCGAATCCAAGCCCGACCACACGCTGATGGTCGCGTTCGCCGACAAGTTCGGCTTCAAGAAGGAACTCGATCAAGAACTACGAGATGGTGAAGGACAAGGACGGCTGGGACGAGCCCACGCCCGAATCCATCCTGAAGGAAATCAACCGCGGCACGTGCACGATCGGCTACACCGGCCAGTCGCCCGAGCGGCTCAAGCTGCACATGAAGAACATGTCGACGTTCGACGTGAAGTCGCTGCGCGCGCGCGGCGGCCCCTGCGACGGCGATTACTTCGGCCTGCCGTGGCCGTGCTACGGAACGCCGGAACTGAAGCATCCCGGCTCGCCCAACCTGTACGACACGTCCAAGGCACGTGATGGACGGCGGCGGCTGCTTCCGCGCCAATTTCGGCGTGGAGCGCGACGGCGTGTCGCTGCTCGCGGCGGACGGCTCGCTATCCGAAGGGCAGCGACCTCACCACCGGCTATCCCGAATTCGACCACGTGCTGCTGAAGAAGCTGGGCTGGTGGGACGAACTCACCGAGGACGAGAAGAAGAAGGCCGAGGGCAAGAACTGGAAGACGGATCACCTCGGGCGGCATCATCCGCGTCGCGATGAAGAATCACGGCTGCCATCCGTTCGGCAACGCCAAGGCGCGCGCCGTCGTGTGGAATTTCCCGGACGCCATCCCGCAGCATCGCGAACCGCTGTATTCGCCGCGGCCCGACATGGTGGCGAAATACCCGACGCACGACGACAAGAAGGCCTTCTGGCGGCTGCCGACGCAATACAAGAGCATCCAGGAGAAGAACGTCGCCGATGAGCGTCGCGAAGAACTTCCCGCTGGTGCTCACCAGCGGCCGCCTGGTGGAATTCGAAGGCGGCGGCGACGAGACGCGCTCCAATCCGTGGCTCGCGGAACTGCAGCAGGAGAACTTCATCGAGATCAACCCGAAGGACGCCAATGACCGCGGCGTCGTCGACGGCGAGTACGTGTGGGTCAAGTCGCCCACCGGCGCGCAGATTTCGGTCAAGGCGATGATCACCGATCGCGTCGGCGCGGGCACCACGTTCATCCCGTTCCACTTCGCGGGCTGGTGGCAGGGCAAGGACATGCTGGAGTTCTACCCCGAGGGTGCGGCGCCGATCGTGCGCGCCGAGGCCGTCAACACTGCGACGACGTATGGCTACGACTCGGTGACGATGATGCAGGAAACCAAGACGACGCTCTGCCAAGTTGCAAAGAAGGCTTAGGAGGCCCTCACCATGGCACGAATGAAATTTCTGTGTGACGCCGAGCGCTGCATCGAGTGCAACGGCTGTGTGACGGCCTGCAAGCAGGAAAACGACGTTCCCTGGGGCGTCAACCGGCGCCGCGTGGTGACCATCAACGACGGCGTTCCCGGCGAGCGGTCGATCTCCGTCGCGTGCATGCACTGCTCGGATGCGCCGTGCATGGCGGTTTGCCCGGTCGATTGCTTCTACCGCAGCGAGGAAGGCGTCGTGCTGCACGACAAGGACCTGTGCATCGGCTGCGGCTACTGCTTCTACGCGTGCCCGTTCGGCGCGCCGCAGTTCCCGCAGGCGGGCGCATTCGGCGTGCGCGGCAAGATGGACAAATGCACGTTCTGCGCCGGCGGTCCGGAAAAGGACAACTCCGAGGCGGAGTACAAGAAGTACGGACGCAATCGGCTGGCCGAAGGCAAGCTGCCGGCCTGCGCGGAAATGTGCTCGACCAAGGCGTTGCTGGGTGGCGATGGCGACACGATCGCCGAAATCTATCGGCAGCGTGCCACGTCCCGCGGCAAAGGCAGCGAGGTCTGGGGCTGGTCGACCGCCTATGGCCGTCCGGAAGCGCCCAAGTCCGCGCCCGCGCCTGCGGCGGCGCCGGGAGGCAAATCGTGATGACCAAGTTGATGCGGTTGATGGTGGTGGTGTCCGGGGCGATGGCCGCGATGATGCTCGCGGGGTGCGGCGAACGCCCGCAGGTGATCGAATACAAGCAGGGCAAGTACCAGGGCAAGCCCGACGAACCGCCCTATGCGGCCGCGCCGTTCAATGGCAACAAGGACCAGTGGGAGCGCGACATCCGCAACCGCACGCAGAACCAGAACGAATATCGGCGTATCGGCACCTGATGCCCGCCATGGCCCACGACAACCTTATGTTCGCGGCGCGCATGTTCGTCGCCGCATTGGGATTTGCCGTCGCCAGCGCGGCGCTGGCCCAGTCGCCGGCGGTGTCGCCCAAGGAAGCCGGAGAGGCGAAGCAACAGGCGGCGCAGCAATTGGTGCAGCCGCTCAACAACCAGCCGTTGTGGAGCGAGGTTCGCACCGGTCAGCCGCAGTACACCAGCATCCAGGGGCGCGAAACCAACGTGCTCGTCCAGCCGCAGGGGCAGACGTGGCGCGCGGTGCGGGTGCCGCTCGCCACCGTCGGCGGCTTCCTGTTCGCGCTGACGCTGCTCGCGATCGCCGTGTTCTATGTGCTTGCGCGGACCCATCAAGACGCACGGGGCTCCCACCGGCCGGATGATCGAGCGATTTACTCTGGTCGAGCGCGCCGTCCATTGGTCGGTCGCCATCACCTTCGTGACGCTGGGGATCACCGGACTCATCCTGACGTTCGGCAAGAACGTGCTGCTGCCCCTGATCGGCTATACGCTGTTCTCCTGGCTGGCGATCCTCGCCAAGAATCTGCATAACTTCGTCGGGCCGCTCCTCGTGATCCTGTTGCCGATCATGATCGTCATGTTCATGCGCACGAACCTGTTCCGTGCAGGCGACTGGGCGTGGCTGAAGAAGCTGGGCGGCATGCTGTCGGGCACGCACATGCCGGCGGGCAAGGCCAACGCCGGGCAGAAGGTGCTGTTCTGGCTGATGGTGGTCGGCGCCGGCATCACGCTTTGCGTCACGGGGCTCATCCTCGACTTCCCCAATTTCAACCAGACGCGGCAGACGATGCAGGTCGCCAACGTCGTGCACATGATCGCCGGCCTCATCGGCATCATCCTGGTGAGCGGACACATCTATCTCGGCACGATCGGCATGCGTGGCGCGCTCGATGCGATGCGCACCGGCTACGTCGACGAAACGTGGGCCCGCGAACATCACGAATACTGGTACAACGAAGTCAAGTCGGGAAAGTTTCCGGACACGGACATCGGCGCCTCAGGGCAATTTGCGTCGTGACGCGGGGCACTGGAGCAACGACATGAATCAGAAGCAAATGGGGGGAGGAAGCGCAACGATGAAGACGATCCGGGCAATCCTTGCGGCCACCATCGTGGTCGCGTCATTCGGAGTCGCGGTGGCCAAGCTGCCGCCGGCGGCGCCGTTGACGGATGCGCAAAAGGCCGAGGCGAAAGCCAAAGCCGATGCCGCGGCCGACTTGGCAAAACAACAACAGGCCAAGGCCGAGGATCGCGTTGCCGCGCAATATTTCGCGAACATGAAGGCCCAGGGCAAGGTCGTGCCTCCGCCGCAAATGGCGGCGGCGCCGGCGGCACCTGCGGCACCAGCGAAAGCGGCGGCGCCCGCGAAGAAATAAGCGGCGTCTGGTTGCGAAGGAGTTGAACGGGGGCGCTACGCCCCTGTTTTTTTGCCTGTTGCAAACGCGGGCTCGCTCTCGTGGCCGAGCGGCTTAGCGCATTTTGATCAGGCTCTCCATTCACGCTATAATGCTCGGCTTGCCGGAGAGATGGCCGAGTGGTCGAAGGCACTTGACTCGAAATCAAGCATACGGGCAACCGTATCTAGGGTTCGAATCCCTATCTCTCCGCCAGAATTCTCCGCGACTTCGACGACGCCGGTCGAATCGGCTGCGCGGCGGAGTCGCCAAAGGCTTGGGCCGGGACCGCGGCGCGCGACGTCCTGAAGCCGTACGCCAACCGCGCCGTGCCGGCGCCCGCTGCCCATGAAGCTACGCCCCTCCACGACGGATCAAGCGATCACGCTGGTCGTTCTGGCGGTGCTGGTCGTCGGCGTCTTTCTCGTCCTGCAGCCATTCATCTCGGCGATCGTCTGGGCCGCCGTGGTCGCCGCGACCGCATGGCCGGTGTTCGCGTGGCTGCGGCGCCGTCTTGCCGGCAGGTCGGGACCCGCCGCGACGCTGGCGACGCTGCTCATTCTCCTCGTCGTCGTCACGCCGTTCCTGGTTGTCGGCGTCACGCTGGCCGAAAACTACGATCGCGTTTCCGCGTTCCTGCGCAGTCTCATCGAAAGCGGCCCGCCGGATCCGCCGGCATGGGTGAACGACCTGCCCCTGGTCGGCGCCCGCGTCGTGACGTACTGGTCCGCGCTCGCGCACGACAGCGCCGCGACGTTCGTCGAATTGAAGAGGTGGTTCGAGCCGGCGAGGGCCTATGCGCTGAAGGGCGGCGCCAGCGTGGCGGAGGGCCTGTTGCAGCTCACGTTGTCGGTCCTGATCGCATTCTTCCTGTTCCGCGACGGCGACGCCATTGTCGCGCGATTGCGGGGCGCGGTCGGCCGCATCGCGCCGGAGCGGGGCCTGCACATGCTGCAGGTCGCGCTCGACACCACGCGCGCGGTTGTCTACGGCATTCTCGGCACGGCACTCGCTCAGGGCGTGCTGATGGCCATCGGCCTGTGGATCGCCGGCTTCAAGGCGGCGCCACTGCTGGGACTGCTCACCTTCTTTCTCTCGCCGGTGCCCGTCGGTCCGCCGCTGGTCTGGATTTCCACGAGCGTCATCCTGATCATGCACGGCGACCATGCGTGGGGCGCGTTCCTGTTCCTGTGGGGGCTGCTGGTCGTCTCGACCGTCGACAACGTCATCAAGCCGATGATCATCAGCTACGGCACCAACCTGCCGTTCATCCTCGTGCTGCTTGGGGTGTTCGGCGGCGTGGTCGCGTTCGGCTTCATCGGGGTGTTCCTGGGCCCCGTGCTGCTGGCGCTCGGCTTCGCGCTGATCAAGGAATGGGCCGGAGCCTCGCCCAACGCGAGCGCCAAGGGGCCATCGGCGCGCGCCGAGCCCTGACCGTCCGCGAAACCGCCGGCCTGCGCTAGAACACCGAACAGAACGCGACGGCGTCCTTGCCGTTGCCTTCGGGAACCCAGCCGCGGTTCAGCATCGCGCGGCGCACCGAACGATCGACGGTGTAGCGGTGATTGGCGTCGTTGCGGTTGTTGAAGAAGCGATAGACCGGCAGCGTGTCGGCGGGGCAATTGCCGTTGAAGTCCGGAACCTGGATGTAGAAGGATGCCGGCGTTTCCAGGGCCCAGATCCCCGGCCAGTGCGTGAGCACGAACTGGCATTCCGATGCGCTCGCCGAGAAGAAATGCGAATTGATGAGGCCCGTCGCAAAGAATCTGCATACCGGCCGCGAGTCGAACGGCGCGATGATCGGCGACAGGTAAGCGTAGAAATACAGGCCGGTGCGCTGGAACGAGCCCGACAGCACCGTATCGATATAGGCGATCTCGGCCGGCTGCGCCGTGATGAAGTAATGGTCGAGGTAGGCGTTGTAGTACTCGACGACTTCGAAAGCGCCCGGCGGCGGCGTGCTGCCGCCCGGCACGGTGCTGGCAAGCGCAGCCCCGGCGTCGAGCAGCCCTGATCCGCAGAACGGGACGCCGGCGCAGATCGAGCCCAACGGAAATTCACGCGACGTGCCGGTCACCAGGTCCAGGATGCGGCCCCCCGTGAGCATCGGATTGCGGGCCAGCATCAGCGCGGCCGTGCCCGAGACCAGCGGCGCGGCGAAACTGGTGCCTCTCGCGGATTCGTAGTCCGGCCTCTCCAGGAATCGTCGTGCCGTCGTTGGATGTCGAGACAATGAGGCCGGACACCGGGAATATCGCCGCCCGGCGCCGACACGTCGATGCGCGGCCCGAAGTTCGAATAGCTGGTCAGCGACGCATCTTTCATGATGGCGCCGACGGTGATGACACCGCTGCAATTCGCGGGAGAGAAATCCGCGACATTGGCGGACGCGTTGCCGGCGGCGGCGACGACGACGGCCCCTTGGGCGAGCGCATCGTCAATGGATTCCTGGATCGACTGATCGCATGGCCCCAATCCACCCAGGCTCAGGTTGATGACCTTGGCCGGATTGGTATTCGCCGGCGACGCCGGCGATGGGCACTCCTGAAGACCAGAGCACGCCCGCCAGGATGTCCTCGAACGTGCCGCCGCATTTGCCGAGAACACGCACCGGCAGAATCATCGCGCCGGTAGTCAGGCCGGAAATGCCGATGCCGTTGTTCGTATTCGCGGCGATCTGGCCCGCGACGAACAGCCCGTGAAAGAAACTGGGCTGCGCCGATCCGCATTCGCCCTCGTTCGACCAGTCGCCTTCATCGCGCGGATTCGAGTCGCGCGCATCGCCATCGCGCGCCCGCAACGGATCGGTGATGAAATCGTAACCGGGCAGCACGCGGCCTTCCAGGTCCGGGTGCGGCAGGATTCCCGTATCCACCACGGCCACGACAACACTGGACGAATTCGGCTGCAACGACCAGGCCGCTTCGGCGTTCACGCCGGAAAGCGGATCGTTGAGCGACCATTGGTCGGGATAGAAGGGGTCGTTCGGCGCCGCGAACGTGAATGCTCGCTTGACCGGATCGGCATACTGCACCGCGCCATCCAGCTGCAGCTCCTCGGCCATGCGCGCCAGTTGCGCGGGCGTTTGCGGCATCGCGACGCTCATCACCCATACGTTGCCGATCTGCCGCTCGACGGTCAGCACGGTCCCGAGCCTGGTACCGAGGCGCGGCAGAAGCAGTGACCAGTCGGGTGCCGCGTCGTCCTTGAGGCGCACCAGCAGGCGTTGGCCCGGCTCGGTTGCGGCCGCCGGCAACGCCTTTGCGGCCTTGGGGCTCGCCGATACGACGCGGGGGGTTTCCGCCCACAGGACGCTGCGGTCGTTGCGCAGGGCCTTGAGGGAGGCGGCAATGGCCTTGCTGTCCTGCGGTTCCGCGAGGGCCAAGTCCAGCGCGCCCGTCCGAGTGGTGCCCATCAGCGAAAGCCCGGTGCCGACCAGCGCCTGGAGCTTGGCCAGCGCGTCCGGCGGCAGCGCGCCCGCAGCGGCGATGTTCGGGTGCAGCCTGACCCGAATGGTTGAAACGGACTGCGCCGACACCGGCAAGGCGAAGGCGAAGGCGAACAGAACGGCCAGCACGCCCGTGATGCGGGCCAGCTTCGAGGCGCGAAAATACATGCTCAGGGCTCCCAGGGCGGCAAACGGCGGATTGCCGGAACGAACGATACGAGCAAGTCCAATGCCAACAACCGCCGAAAGCGTCATTCTAATGACAACAGGATACGCCGGGGCGTCCGGAAATGGCTAGGGCGGAATGCGCTGGCGCGACGGAAGGCGCCGTGGGTGGATCAGCCTTTTGCGCCAGCGATCGCCGCGGCGCGGTCGCGCTCCATGTCCTGGCGGTAGGGTCCCAGCGTGGTGACCA
This sequence comes from uncultured beta proteobacterium, assembly GCA_963834045.1. GTDB lineage: Bacteria > Pseudomonadota > Gammaproteobacteria > Burkholderiales > Casimicrobiaceae > VBCG01. The sequence goes on from CAWIAK010000018.1 coordinate 560,651, forward strand.
TCTGGGCAAAGATCTTGGGGCTGCCGGCGATGACCTGCCCGCCAAACAGGTAGTTGCCTTCGCCGGCCAGATCGCCGATCAGGCCGCCGGCCTCGAGCACCAGCAGGCTTCCCGCGGCGACGTCCCAGGGATTGAGGCCGACTTCCCAGAAACCGTCGTAGAAGCCCGCGGCGACGTAGGCCAGGTCCAGCGCCGCGGCGCCCGGCCGCCGCAATCCGGCGGTTTGCGTGATCATCGCCTTCATCATCTGCAGGTAGGTGTCGAGATAACTGCCGTCGCGAAAGGGGAAACCGGTTCCGATCAGGCAGTCGCGCAGGTGCTGGCGCTTCGAGACGCGGATGCGGCGGTCGTTCAGGAACGCGCCGCGGCCACGGGTGGCCGTGAAGAGGTCGTTGCGCACGGGGTCGAAGATGACGCCCTGCTGCACGACATCCTTGTGGGCCAGCGCGATCGATACGCAGTACTGCGGGAAGCCATGCAGGAAGTTCGTCGTGCCGTCGAGCGGATCGATGATCCAGACGTAGTCGGAACCGGGATTGTTGCCCTTGTTCGTGCCTTCTTCCGCGAGAATCGCGTGGTCGGGATAGGACTTGAGGATCGTGTCGACGATCGCGGCTTCGGCGCCGCGGTCGATTTCGCTGACGAAGTCCTTGGGGCCTTTCGCGGTGACCGTGAGCTGGTCCAGGTCGCGCGCGCCGCGGTTGATGATGTTTCCTGCGCGGCGTGCGGCCTTCACCGCGGTGGTGAGCATCGGATGCATGGCTTGAAGTTACGACAATGAGTTTCGACGATGAGGCCGCGGCGTTGCCGCGACGCGTGTCAAAAGAGCGGAATGCGGCTATTTTACCCGCTTCCCTCACGATTCCCCATTTGCGACCGTGCCCACCTCGAACGCAGCTCTCGCGCGCATCCGCATCGTATTGGTTGGCACGCGCCATCCGGGCAACATCGGCGCCACGGCGCGAGCGATGCTCACGATGGGCCTGGCCCGGTTGGTGCTGGTCGCCCCGGCGCGCTTTCCCGATCCGGAAGCGGTGGCGCTCGCAGCCGGCGCGACGGCCGTGCTGGATGCCGCGCGCGTCGTCGCCACGCTCGGCGACGCGCTTGCCGGCTGCGCGCTCGCGATCGGACTTTCGGCGCGGCCGCGCGAGTACGCCGGTCGTGTGCTCCCGCTGCGCGAAGCGGCGATGGAGGCGATCGCCCACGCGAACGCGGGCGACGTGGCGATGGTGTTCGGGACGGAGATGTCCGGACTGTCCAATGCCGAGCTCGCGCGTTGCGGCATCGTGGCCACCATTCCCACCAACGATGCGTTCTCGTCGCTGAACGTTGCCGCGGCGGTGCAGGTGGCCGCCTACGAATTGCGCGTGACCGCCGGCCTGTCGCAGGTGTGGTCGGCGCCGCGGTTCTCGCCGGCGACTCACGATGAAATCGAGGCGCTGCACGCGCACGCGCGACGCACGCTCACGGCGTTGCGCTTCCTGAAGCCGGAAAACCCACGTCGGCTGCTGCCCCGCCTGCGCCGGCTCTTCGGGCGCGCGGCGCTGGAGCGCGAAGAGGTGAACATCCTGCGCGGAATACTGGCCCGCGTCGACGAATTCGTCGCCAAGGCCGACAAGCGATGACGGCCTGGTTTGCGCGCGTCGGATTGCCGCTGGAGCCGGACGAGGAAGCAGAGGTACTCGGCCTGATGCGTATCGTGGCGCCGCACCCGGCGGTCGCGGTCGCGGCGCTTGGGTCGTGGCAGGAGGTTGCCGAGTTCGTGCGCGCGGCCGAGCGCGACTCGACAGCGTGGGACCAGGAAGAAGAGGAACGCGAGGCGCTCTGGGCACGTGCCACCGAGGTCCGCACCGAGGCCGAGGTGTTGCGCCAACTCGACGCGGGCATCCGCGGCCTGGACGTCGAAATGCGCGCGGCAGCGCTCGCCGCGACGGGCCGCGCCGGGATCGTCGACGCCGCCCTCGCCACCGAGGCGACTGGAATGGCTTTGCTGGCCGCGCACCAGAGCGCGCTCGCGCTATTGGCAGGCGAGGGTCCCGGACCACCGCTTCGTCCGCAAGTACGCGCTGTTCACCCGCGGCCGCTGGCCACTCGGCTATCATTCCGCGCGCTTCGCGATCTTCTGATCCAACTGCGTCCTCGCAATGTCCGCCGAACCCGCCTACGTCAACGCAATCGCGCCCGCGCGTGCCTGCCGAAACTGCGGCGCGCCGGCGCCGGGGGAATACTGCCCGACATGCGGACAGGAGACGCGGTTGCAGCTTCCGACCGCGCGGGTATTCATGCGCGAGGCCACCGGACGCTATTTCTCGCTGGATGGCCGGATGTGGCGCACGCTGGCCGCACTGCTGTTCCGGCCGGGATTCCTCACGCGCGAATACCTGCAGGGCCGCCGCCGGCGGTACATCCGGCCGGCGCGCTTGTTCCTGGTGCTGTCGCTCGCGCTGTTTGCCGCGATCCGCCTGTTTGCCAGCGCGCCGATCATCGTGTCCGACGACGTCGTCCTGAATGCGGATGAGGTGGCCAAGGACATCGCCAAGGAGATCGCCAAGGACCAGGAACGCCAAATCAGCGGCGAAACCCGTGCTGAAATTCGACGAAGGCGAGAATGGCGGTGACCTCTTCAACGTTCCGGGCTTCACGATCCATGTCGACCGCGATTTCAATCTCGACCTCACGGACGCCAACCTGCCCTGGACCAAGGACCTGAAGAGGCGACTCGAACATTTCAACAAGCTCAATCGGCAGGAAAAATCCGAGCAGGTCTTCCTGGGCGTGGTTCGCTACGGGCCTTACGCGATGTTCGTGCTGATGCCGGCATTCGCGCTGCTGCAGTTGCTCGCGTATTTCGGCCGCCGCCGCCGCTATCCGGATCGTCCGAGCCGCTACGCGGAACATCTCGTGTTCGCGGCGCATACGCACGCGTTTCTGTTCCTGGTCGGCGTGCTGGCGCTGTCGATCCCCGTCACGCCGGTGCGCGTGGCGCTGGCGGTCTGGTGCGTGCTCTACGGAGTCTGGGCGACGAAAAAGGTATACCGCGGGCGATGGAGCGGGCTGCTGCTGCGCGGCTATGTCGTCGGCGTGGCTTACATCACGCTGTTCGCGCTGGTCATCGTCGGGCTGCTGATGGTCGCGGTCCTGGTGCGCTAGCGCTGGCGTTTCCTACGGCTTGCAGGCCTTGTCGACGTCTTCCTTGAAGCGCGTCAGCCGCGTTTCATGGCGCGCCTGGCGCTTTTCCATGGCGCTGATCGCCGAGTCGTAGCGTGCGCACATGCTCTTCGACGAGCAGCTTTCGCGCGCCTTCTTGTCGCGGGCGATGGAGTCGATGGCCGAGGTCAGCGACCGTTGCTCCTTGTCCTCTTTCTTGCGCGCCGTCATGCATTGCTTCGTCGGTTCCGCGCCCGGCGGCGGCAGTTTGTGCCGCTGCCGGGGGCGGGAGGGCCACCGCAAGCAGCAGGGCGAATAATGGGAAAATGTAGGGCATTGAAGGTCTCCAGGGATTGGCGCGGCCCGCGGTGGAGAACGCAGGAATCGCCGAAGTTGCACTGGCCAGTCTAGCAAAAGCCCCCGGAGCTCCCAGCGCGTCTCAGGCAATACTTGAGTAATTTAATCGGAAATGGGACAATTCAACGATGTTTGCCCGACTACGCGAAGACATGGCCGTGGTTTTCGACCGCGACCCTGCGGCACGGACGCGATGGGAAGTGCTCACCTGCTATCCCGGGCTGCATGCGCTCGTGTGGCATCGCAACATCACCCATCCGCTGTGGGGAATGGGACTGCGCTGGCTTGCGCGCTTTCTCGCCCACTGGAGCCGATGGATGACCGGCATCGAAATCCACCCGGGAGCCACGATCGGCCGGCGAGTCTTCATCGATCATGGCATGGGCGTCGTGGTCGGCGAAACGGCCGTCATCGGGGACGATTGCACGCTCTACCACGGGGTCACGCTGGGCGGGACTTCGTGGAACAAGGGGAAGCGCCATCCGACGCTGGGGCGCAACGTGGTGATCGGCGCCGGCGCAAAGGTGCTCGGGCCGCTTCTGATCGGCGATGGCGCCAAGATCGGTTCCAATGCGGTTGTCGTGCGCGACGTCCCTCCGGAGGCCACCGCCGTCGGCATTCCTGCGCGGCTGGTGACCGCGGACGACCAGGACCGGCGCGAGGCCCAGGCAGCGAAGATCGGCTTTTCGCAATACGCGATCGTCGCGGACATGAACGACCCGGTGGTCCAGGCCATCCACCGGCTTCTCGACCACGCGGCAGCCACCGAGGAGCGGTTCAACAAGCTCGTCACGCTGTTGCAGCGCGACGGGGTCGATTGCGGCGACGCCAAGGCGACGGCCGAGCGCTTCGACCCCACGCAGATCAACAAAATGCTTGAGTGAACTTGCGGGCCTTTTAGTTGACTAATTTGTTCGGGAATAGGATAATGTCCGTTGTCCTGGACAACCTATTCGCGACAGCCCATTTGAGGCTGCACCGAACAGCATGATGCAAAGGATCCAACCATGCGCCTGACCACCAAGGGACGATTCGCCGTCACGGCGATGATCGACGTTGCGATGCACGGCACCAAGCGGCCGGTAACGCTGGCGGCGGTTTCCGAGCGCCAGCGAATTTCGCTGTCCTACCTCGAGCAGCTGTTCGGCAAACTGCGGCGGCACGGCCTGGTTGAAAGCGTGCGCGGACCCGGCGGCGGGTACACGCTTGCCCGGGCGCCGGAGACGGTTTCCGTCGCCGACGTCATCCTTGCCGTGGACGAACCCATCGACGCGACGCAATGCGGCGGTCGCGAGAATTGTCGCGACGACCGGCGCTGCATGACGCACAATCTGTGGGCCGGCCTGAACGACCATATCTTTTCCTACCTGCACGGCGTGACGCTGGCCGAAATGGTCGCGCAGCAAAAGCCCGCCGACGTCGCCGTGCTGCAGGACCATCGCCAGGCGCAGAATGTCGCGGCGCCGAACAAATCACCCGTGGCCGCCTGATGTCCACGCCTGCGAAGCTCCCCATCTATCTGGACTACTCGGCCACCACGCCGGTGGACCCGCGCGTCGCGCAAAAGATGGTCACGTACCTGACCGAGGAATTCGGCAATCCGGCGTCGCGTTCGCACTCGTTCGGCTGGACCGCCGAGGCCGCGGTCGAGGAAGCCCGGGGACACGTCGCCGCGCTGGTCGGTTGCGACCCGAAGGAACTGGTGTGGACGTCCGGCGCGACCGAGTCGATCAACCTGGCGTTGAAGGGCGCGGCGCACTTCTACAAGGACAAGGGCAAGCATCTCGTCACCGTCCGCACCGAGCACAAGGCCACGCTCGATACGATGCGCGAACTCGAGCGCGAAGGCTACGAGGTCACGTATCTCGACGTCAAGGATGACGGCCTGCTCGACCTCGATGCGTTCAAGGCCGCGCTGCGGCCGGACACGATCGTGGTGTCGGTGATGTTCGTGAACAACGAGATCGGCGTGATCCAGGACATCGCGGCGATCGGCGAGATCTGCCGCGCCAAGGGCATCATCTTCCACGTCGATTCCGCGCAGGCGACCGGCAAGGTTCCGATCGACCTGGGCAAGCTCAAGGTCGACCTGATGTCGTTCTCGGCGCACAAGACGTATGGCCCGAAGGGCATGGGCGCGCTGTTCGTGCGGCGCAAGCCGCGCGTGCGCATCGAGGCGCAGATGCACGGCGGCGGCCACGAGCGCGGCATGCGTTCGGGCACGCTGCCCACGCACCAGATCGTCGGCATGGGCGAGGCGTTCCGCATCGCCAGGCTCGAAATGGCGACCGAGAACGAGCGCATCCGCATGCTGCGCGACCGGCTGTGGAAGGGCCTCTCCGAAATGGAGGAGGTCTACGTCAACGGCAACATGGAGCAGCGGGTGCCGCACAACCTCAACGCGAGCTTCAATTTCGTCGAGGGCGAGTCGCTGATCATGGCGATCAAGGATATCGCGGTGTCGTCCGGGTCGGCGTGCACGTCGGCGTCGCTGGAGCCGTCCTACGTGCTGCGCGCGCTGGGCCGCAGCGACGAGCTGGCGCATAGCTCGATCCGCTTTTCGATCGGCCGCTTCACCACCGAGGCCGATGTCGACTACACGATCGCGCTGCTGAAGCGCAAGGTTGGAAAATTGCGGGAGTTGTCCCCACTTTGGGAAATGCATCAGGATGGCGTGGACCTGAGCAAGATCGTCTGGGCCGCGCACTAGGAGTACGAACATGGCATACAGCGAAAAAGTTCTGGATCACTACGAGAATCCGCGCAACGTCGGCTCGTTCGCGAAGGATGCCGACGATGTCGGCACCGGCATGGTCGGCGCGCCGGCCTGCGGCGACGTGATGAAGCTGCAGATCAAGGTGGGTCCGGATGGCATCATCGAGGACGCCAAGTTCAAGACCTACGGCTGCGGTTCCGCCATTGCGTCGTCGTCGCTGGTCACCGAATGGGTCAAGGGCAAGACGCTCGACCAGGCGATGACGATCCGCAATACGCAGATCGCCGAGGAGTTGGCGCTGCCGCCGGTGAAGATCCATTGTTCGATCCTGGCCGAGGACGCCATCAAGGCGGCGGTGGCCGATTACAAGCAGAAGCACGGCACGGCGCAGGAAACAAGGCGCAGGGCGGCGTCGACGCATGCGGGCGAATCCTGCCCAGCTCGCGGCCGACTGACGCCGCACAAACGAACGGAGATCGCGCATGGCAGTTACCCTTACCCCTTCGGCGGCGCAGCACGTTTCGGCTTACCTGGCCAAGCGCGGCAAGGGCGTCGGCGTGCGCCTGGGCGTGCGCACGACGGGCTGCTCCGGACTCGCGTACAAGATCGAATACGCGGACGACGCCAAGCCCGAGGACATCAAGTTCGAGAGCCATGGCGTGACGGTCGTCGTCGACCCGAAGAGCCTGCCTTATCTCGACGGCACCGAGCTCGATTTTGCGCGCGAGGGCCTGAACGAAGGCTTCAAGTTCAACAACCCGAACGTCAAGGACGAGTGCGGCTGCGGCGAGTCCTTCAACGTCTAGCAGCCTCGACAGAATCGCGCGATGCTGCGTCGTTCGCGCTTGTCGTACTAACGATGTACTGTCTGCGCGCGTTGCGCCGGCCTCGCGCGATTTTCGAGCCTGCTGGCCCGGAACCATGATCGATTTCTCCCGCAACTACTTCGACCTGTTCGGCCTGGCTCCGGCATTCCGCTTCGACAGCGCGGTGCTCGACCGCGCCTTCCGCGAATTGCAGACCGAAGTGCACCCCGACCGTTTCGCCGGCGGCAGCGACGCGCAGAAGCGCCTCGCGCTGCAGTCGTCCGCCCGCGTCAACGAGGCCTACCGTGCGCTGAAGGATCCGGTCCGGCGCGCGCAATACCTTCTCCGGCTGCACGACATCGACGCCGTCGGCGAAACGGATACGGCGCTGCCGCTGGACTTCCTGGAGCGGCAACTCGAACGGCGCGAGCAGGCCGCGGATGCGCAGGCGGCCGGCGACGTCGCAACGCTGGCCACGCTGCTCGCGGACGCGCGCGCGGAGAGCCGTGCGCTGGAGGACAGGCTGGCGCAGTTGCTCGACGGCGATCGAGCCTTCGCGACGGCGCGCACGCAGGTGCGCGAACTGACTTTCCTGGCCAAGCTTGCCGAGGACATCGACGCGATGCTGGCGTCGATCGAAACCTGATGGCGCTGTTCCAGATTTCCGAACCGGGCGAGGCGCCGGCGCCGCACCAGCGCAAGCGCGCGATCGGCATCGACCTCGGCACGACCAACTCGCTCGTGGCCACGGTCCGCAATGGCCTCGCGGTGGTGTTGCCGGACATCGAGGGGCGCCCGCTCGTGCCGTCGATCGTGCGTTACGGAGAGCAGGGCGTCGAGACGGGCTATGCCGCGATGGCGCACCAGACCGACGACCCGCAGAACACGATCGTCTCCGTCAAGCGGATGATGGGCCGGGCCTTACCCGACCTGTCCGATGCGCGGCGTTTTCCGTATCGCTTCGTCGACACGCCGGGCATGGTCAAGCTCGCCACGCGCGCGGGCGTGAAGAGCCCGGTGGAAGTGTCCGCGGACCTGCTGCGCGGCCTGCGCGAGCGGGCGGAAATGTCGCTGGCCGGCCCCATCGATGGCGCGGTGGTGACCGTGCCCGCCTATTTCGACGACGCGCAGCGGCAGGCGACCAAGGACGCGGCGCAACTCGCGGGATTGCCCATACTTCGGCTGCTGAACGAGCCCACCGCCGCGGCCATCGCCTATGGCCTCGACAACGCGTCCGAAGGGGTCTACGCCGTCTACGATTTGGGCGGAGGCACGTTCGACATTTCGATCCTGCGCCTGTCGCGCGGCGTCTTCGAAGTGCTCGCCACGCATGGCGACTCGGCGCTCGGCGGCGACGATTTCGACCATCGCGTGTTCTGCTGGATCATCGAAGCCGCCAAACTGCCGCCGCTTTCGCCTTCGGATGCGCGCCTGCTGCTGGTCAAGGCGCGGGAAGCGAAGGAAAACCTGTCCGAACACGAAACCGCGCCGATCCTTGCGACAGTTGTCCGGCGGGCAGGCGGTCAACCTCACGCTGACCAAGGCGATCTTCACGGAAATCACCGCCAACCTGGTGGCGAAGACGCTGCTGCCGGTGAAGCGCGCGCTGCGCGATGCGCAACTGCAACCCTCGGACATCAAGGGCGTCGTGCTCGTCGGAGGAGCGACGCGCATGCCGCAGATCCGGCGGGCCGTCGCCGAATTCTTCGGCCAGCCGCCGTTGACCAACCTCAATCCCGACGAGGTCGTGGCGCTCGGCGCCGCGGTCCAGGCGAACAAGCTCGCCGGCAACCGCGAGCGCGACGATGACTGGCTTCTGCTCGATGTCATCCCGCTTTCGCTCGGGCTCGAGACGATGGGCGGGCTCACGGAAAAGATCATCCCCCGCAATTCGACCATTCCGGTTTCGAGGGCGCAGGAATTCACGACGTACAAGGACGGACAGACCGCGATGGCGATCCACGTCGTGCAAGGCGAGCGCGAAAAGGTCGCCGATTGCCGCTCCCTCGCGCAGGTTCGAGCTGCGCGGCATTCCGCCGATGGTCGCAGGCGCGGCGCGAATCCAGGTGACGTTCCAGGTGGACGCCGACGGCCTGCTCGACGTCGCCGCGCGGGAGCAGGGGACCGGAGTCGAGTCCACCATCACGGTCAAACCCTCGTATGGCCTGAGCGACGGCGAAATCGCGAAGATGCTGGCCGATTCCTTCACGCATGCCGCCGATGACATGCAGGCCCGCGCGCTGGCCGAAGCCCGGGTCGATGCCGACCAGATTGCCGCGGCCACCGAGTCCGCGCTGGCCCACGATGGCGACCTGGTCGACGCCCGCGAACGCGCCGCGATCGACGCGGCGCTCGCGACGCTGCGGCGGCTTCACGACGGCACGGACCACCTTGCGCTGCGCGCGGCGGTCGAATCGCTCAACCACGCGACGGCCGCGCTCGCCGAGCGGCGCATGGACCGCAGTGTCGCGCGCGCGCTGACCGGCAAGCGCATCGACGCGCTCTCGGGCTGAATCGCGATGCCGGAAATCGTCGTTCTCCCGCATCCCGACATCTGCCCGGAGGGCAAGACGTTCGAGGCGCAATCGGGCGTATCGATACTCGACAACCTGCTCGAGCAACGACATCGACGTCGAGCACGCGTGCGAGAAGTCCTGCGCGTGCACGACCTGTCACGTGATCGTGCGCGAAGGTTTTGACGACACTGCCGCCGTCGTCGGAGGACGAAGACGACCTGCTCGACCGTGCGTGGGGATTGACCCCGCTGTCGCGGCTTTCCTGCCAGGCGATCGTCGAAGACAAGAAGCTGGTGATCGAGATTCCGAAGTACACGATCAACCAGGTGAAGGAGGGAAAATGAAGTGGACTGACGTGAACGAGATTGCCATCGCATTGGCCGACGCGCATCCCGACGTCGACCCGCAGCGGGTCCGCTTTACCGATCTGCACGCGTGGGTTTGCGCGCTGCCCGGGTTCGCCGACGATCCGGCGCGCAGCGGGGAGAAGATTCTCGAGGCCATCCAGATGGCCTGGATCGACGAGGCCTGACGCCATGAATTCCGCGGCGCTTCCGGTGCCCATCACCGCGCTCTACGCGGGCGTGCTTGCGCTGCTGATGGTCATGCTGGCATTGGGCGTGATACGGCTGCGCTGGAAATTTCGCGTCGGCTTGGGCGACGGCGGCGAAAAGGCGATGACGCGCGCCATCCGCATCCACGGCAACGCCGCCGAGCACGTGCCGGTCGCGCTGCTGCTGTTGCTGGTCGCCGAACTCAATCATGGCCGCCCGGCGCTGTTGCACGGATGCGGCATCGTTCTCGTCGTGGCAAGGGTGCTGCATGCCTCGGGACTTTCGAGGTCGGCGGGCGCGTCGTGGCAGCGCATGCTGGGAACCGTCGGCACCGTCGGCGTGATCGTCACGCTTGCCGCGGCCGATATCGCGGCGTTCTTCTCTAGCTGCTAGCGGTCAGCGGAACAGGTTCAGCACGCCGTCCAGTCCGCAGTGGTCGATCGCGTGCGTCGCGCGGGCGCGCACGACCGGCTTGGCGCGATAGGCGACGGAGACGTCGGCCTCGGCGAACATCGGCAGGTCGTTGGCGCCGTCGCCGATGGCCACCACGATTCCCTCCGCGGACGCCAACTCATTCTTGAGACGCCGCAGCGTCGCCGCCTTCACCGCGGCGTCGACAATGGGCCCGGCGATCGTTCCCGTCAGCTTGCCGTCGACGATGTCGAGCGTATTGGAGATCGTGTAGTCGAGCTTGAGTCGCGCCTTGAGGCGGTCGGTGAAGAACGTGAATCCGCCGGAGAGCAGCGCCGTCTTTGCTCCGATTGCGGCGAATCCCGTCAGCATCCGCTCGGCGCCTTCCGAGAGTCGGAGGCGCTCGACGTAGACGCGTTCGAGCGCCGCGACCGGCAGGCCCGCGAGCAGGGCCACGCGGCGGCGCAGGCTCTCCGCGAACTCGATCTCGCCGCGCATCGCGCTTTCGGTGATCGCGGCGACGGCGGGCTTGATTCCCTGCATGTCCGCGATCTCGTCGATGCACTCGATCGTGATCAGCGTGGAATCCATGTCCATCGCCACCAGCCGGACGTCGGCGAGCCGACGCTTGTCGGGCACGAATGCCGCGTCGCAACCGGCCTCCATGGCGACGGCCAGCAATGCGTCGTCCTTCGCTACACCGGGAAAGCGATACGCCGGCGGCGTGCCCGCGCCGAACGGAATGATCGCGCCGGCGCGCGTGCGCGCTGCGAGCATGTCGAGCGCGCCCGGCGCGATGGTCCGCGCCTGCACGATGAAGTCCGTGGATGCCACGCTAAGGATCCAATGCCGCGCCGGTCATGTCCGAGGCAGGACGCGGCTCGCGCATTCCTTGGCGCGGGCGCGTGCCTCGTCGATGTCGCGGCCGCGCGCGAGCGCCACGCCCATGCGGCGCTTCTTGTAGGCTTCCGGCTTGCCGAACAGGCGCAGGTCGGAATCGGGGACGCGCAGCGCTTCAGCCACGCCTTCGAAGCGTATGCCGCGCGCATCCACGCCGCCGTAGATCACTGCGGAAGCGCCGGGCGAAGCGAGCCGCGTGTCGACGGGCAACCCCAGGATCGCGCGCGCGTGCAGGTCGAACTCGCTCTGCCGCTGCGTGCATAGCGTGACCATCCCGGTGTCGTGCGGCCGCGGGCTGACTTCGGAAAACCAGACCATGTCGCCCTTGACGAAGAGCTCGACGCCGAAGATGCCGCGTCCGCCCAGTTCCGTCGTGACCTGGGCGGCAATGTCGTGCGCCCTGGCCAGCGCGGCGGCCGTCATCGGCTGGGGTTGCCACGACTCGACATAGTCGCCGTTGACCTGCACGTGGCCGATCGGCTCGCAGAAATGGGTCTCGATGTCGCCGCTCGCGCCAAGCGCGCGCACCGTCAACAGCGTGATCTCGTAGTCGAAGTCGATGAAGCCTTCGACGATCACGCGCGAGCCGCGCACGCGGCCGGCGGACTCCGCGTATTGCCACGCGGCGGCGACGTCGGCCTTGGATTTCACCAGCGACTGCCCCTTGCCGGACGACGACATCACCGGCTTGATCACGCATGGATAGCCGATGCCGCCATTGATCGCGGCCTGCACCGCCTCCAGGCTGTCGGCGAATTTGTACGGCGATGTGGGCAGGCGCAGCGTCTCGGCGGCGAGGCGGCGAATGCCTTCGCGGTTCATCGTGAGCTGCGCGGCGCGTGCGGTCGGGATCACCGTTGCCACTCCGGCCTCGGCGATCTCGACCAGGACCTCGGTCGCGATGGCCTCGATTTCGGGCACGATGATGTCCGGCCGCTCCTGCTCGATGAGGCGCTTCAGCGCCGCGGCGTCGGTCATCGTGATCACGTGGGCGCGGTGCGCGACCTGGTGGCCCGGCGCGTTGGCGTAGCGGTCCACGGCGATGGTTTCCACGCCGAGGCGCTGCAGCGCGATGATGACTTCCTTGCCGAGTTCGCCGCTGCCGAGCAGCATGACGCGGGTGGCGGTGGGGGAGAGCGGTGTGCCGATGTGCATGAGGGCGGTCGCGGAAATGGTTGTCGCAGGGGTTGTTGCAGCGCAATATTATAGTTGCACGGCGGCAACCGCACCCGAAAATCGGCAAAGGCCACTGGGCGGCGTCCCCGACATCGGATTGAACAGCGACTGCGCGCGCAGCATCGATGGCGACGCGCCCACCATAAGGGCGGCTGACGCCGAGCTACGGTCCGGACCGCACCCGCGTTCAGCGACTTCGCGCCCTATCGTCGCGTGCTGGGCAAGCTGGCGGACGCCGTGCACTCGGGGTGTCCGCAGCCGCATTCGTGTTTGCCGGCCGCGTGGTCGCCGTTGGCCATCGACGCGCAGTAGTCACTGCAGTACTGCTCTCCGCCGATTCGACCGTGCAGGTGCAACCGCCGTGACCGCACTTCGCCAGTTCCGCGAGTTTGTTCGGGACATTGGTCTCGATGCTTTCCATGGTTTCCATTTGCCGATCCTCGCAACGTGGATGCCATGCCGAGCGGCCGAGGGACGACCTCTGCCGCGGGATGATGCTGGCAACCTAGCATCGCACCCTGCTGCGGCGCTGTCGGCAGCCGTCCGAAGGCAACGTGGGCCTGGCAGCCTGCTTTTCCGGCTGCGGCGCTATAATTCCCGTGTTCCGCGGCACCGGGAAACCGGCCGCGGCCGAATGAGCACATGGAGGTCAACATGCAGCTACGCATTGGCGACGAAGCGCCCGATTTCACCGCAGACACGACGGAAGGCCCGCTGCACTTTCACGACTGGATCGGCAATGGCTGGGCGATCCTGTTCTCGCATCCCAAGGACTTCACGCCGGTCTGCACGACGGAACTGGGATACATGGCGAAACTGAAGCCCGAGTTCGACAAGCGCAACACCAAGGTCGTCGGCCTGTCCATCGATCCGGTCAGCGACCACACGCGCTGGGCAAAGGACATCGAAGAGACGCAGGGCACGGCGCGTCAACTATCCGATGATCGGCGACCCGGATCTCACGGTGGCCAAGCTCTACGACATGATCCATCCGAACGCGAGCGGCGCCGCGCCGCGCACCGCCGCCGACAACGCGACGATCCGCTCGGTGTTCATCGTCGGACCGGACAAGAAGATCAAGCTGATCCTCACCTACCCGATGACGACCGGCCGCAACTTCGACGAGGTGCTGCGCGTGCTCGATTCGCTGCAGCTCACCGCGAAGCACAAGGTGGCGACGCCGGTGAACTGGAAGAGCGGCGAGGACGTGATCATCGCCGGTTCGGTGAGCAACGAAGACGCGAAGGCCAAGTATCCGGACGGCTGGAAGTCGCCCAAGCCCTACCTGCGCATTGTTCCGCAACCAAAATAAGCGCAGCCGAAGCAGCGTTATTTTCGCCCGCGCCCCTTCGACGGCGGGCGGCCGGCTGTCGCGCGACAGCGGCTCGCTGAAGGTCGGCCGCGCTGCCGGCGTCGGCAGCGCCGGCGCGGCGTCTTCCGCGAGCGTGAAGTCGATCTTGGTCTGCTCCATGTCGACGCGGGCGACGCGTCACGCGAACGCGCCCGGCCAGCTGGAACACGCGGCCGCCACGCTCGCCGATCAGCGCGTGCCTTCCGGCATCGAAATGGAAGTAGTCGCGGCCCAGCTCGGTGATGTGCACGAGGCCGTCGATATTGAGTCCGTCCAGCGTGACGAACAGCCCGAAGCTCGTCACGCCGCTGATCGTGCCCTCGAACTCCTCGCCGATCTTGTCCTGCATGAAATGGCACTTGAGCCAGTTGGTCACGTCGCGCGACGCGTCGTCGGCGCGGCGTTCGGTCATCGACGTGTGCGCGCCCAGTTCCTCCCATGTCATCCCCGACGGCGTGTAGCGCTTGCCGGCGAGCACCGCCTTGATCGCACGATGCACGAGCAGGTCCGGGTAGCGGCGGATGGGCGAAGTGAAATGCGTGTAGGCCTCGTAGGCGAGGCCGAAATGCCCCTCGTTCTCCGGCCGGTATTGCGCCTGCGACAGCGAGCGCAGCAGCACGGTCTGCAGCAGGTCGAAATCCGGCGCGCTCGCGGATCGCGTCGAGCAGTTTCGCGTAGTCCGCCGGCGTCGGGCTCGGCGCCGCCGCCCAGACTGCAGCGCCGACGTCTTCAGGAAATCGCGCAGCGCGACCAGCTTGTCCGGCGGCGGCCCCTCGTGCACGCGGTACAGCGCGACGTGCTTGTGCTCGGCCAGGAACTCCGCGGTGCAGACGTTGGCCGCCAGCATGCATTCCTCGATCAGCTTGTGCGCGTCGTTGCGCGGCGCCGGGCACGATGCGCGTGATCTTGCCGTGCTCGTCGAATTCCAGTGGACAGCTCGACCGTGTCGAAGTCGATGGCGCCGCGCTTGTCCCGCGCGCCGGCGAGCACGTGGTAGAGCGCGTACAGGTTCTGCAGATGCGGCAGCAGCGCGCGGGCCTTCGGCGTGTTGGCCTTGGCCGGCGCGTCCAGCCACTCCCACACCTGCGTATAGGTGAGCCGCGCGCGCGAGTGCATGACCGCCGGATAGAACGTGTAGTCCTTGATCGCGCCCTGCCGCGGTGATCTCCATGTCGCAGACCATGCACAGGCGGTCGACGTCGGGCTTCAGCGAGCACATCTCGTTCGACAGCTCCTCCGGCAGCATCGGGATCACGCGCCGCGGGAAATAGACGGAGGTGCCGCGCTCGCGCGCATCGCGATCGATCGGGTCGCCGTCGCGGACATAATGCGAGACGTCGGCGATCGCGACGACCAGCCGGAAATTCCTGCCCTTGCGCTCGCAGTAGACGGCGTCGTCGAAGTCCTTGGCGGTCTCGCCGTCGATGGTGACCAGCGGCAGCTGGGTGAGGTCGACGCGGTCCTTGCGGTCGGCGGCGCGCACCTCGGTCGGAAGCCGCCTGGCCTGCGCTTCGGCGGCCGGCGAAAATTCGAACGGCAGCGCGTGCTTGCGCAGCGCGATTTCGATTTCGATGCCGGAATCGGTGGCGCTGCCCAGCACTTCCTTGATGCGCGCGATCGCTTCGCGATTGGCCGCCGGCTGCTCGACGATTTCGGCGACGACCACCTGGCCCGGCTTGGCGCCGCCCAAGTCGCCGGGCGGAATCAGCAGGTCCTGGTTGATGCGGCGGTTCTCGGCGACCACGAACCAGATGCCGCGTTCCTCGTAGCAGGCGCCCGACGATTTCGACGATTGGCGCGCTCCAGCACCTCGACGATCTCGCCTTCCGGTCGTCCGCGGCGGTCGGTGCCGGTCTTGCGCAACGCCGCGCGGTCGCCGTGCAGCACCTTGTGCATTTCGCGCGGACTCAGGAAATAGTCGTCGCCGCCTTCGTCCGGGACCAGGAACCCGAAGCCGTCGGGATGGCCCTGCACCGTGCCGACGACGAGGTCGAGCTTGGCGACGACGCACAATTCGCCGCTTGCGGTTGGTGAGCAGCTGGCCATCGCGTTCCATCGCGGCCAGGCGGCCGTAGAACGCCTCGCGCGCGACCGGTCCCACGGCGAGTTCGCGCTCGAGGTCGGCGGGTGGCAGCGGCGTGCCCGGCGTTGCGCAACGCGGCGAGTATGGCCTCGCGCGACGGCAGCAATGCCGGGTCGATGTCGCCGGCGCGCGAGCGGCGAGTGTCCCGGCCGCGTGTCGGCGCGGGGTCGGGCGACGCTGCGCGTGGGTCGGGCTGGCGGTCACGACTCGTCGTGCGCGGCGCGGTTTCTTGCGCGCCTCCTGCGGCTTGCGCACTCGGCGGTTTGCGCGGTTTTGGGCGGTTTTTTTGACAAGTGTCTGGCGGAAAAGTAAAATTATGGGTTGCGTCGCCCGGGTGGCGGAATTGGTAGACGCACATGGTTCAGGTCCATGCGCCGCAAGGTGTGGGGGTTCGAGTCCCTTCCCGGGCACCACTGTAACATCGCAGCGCTTGCGCCATAGCACACGGGCGCGCACCCTTTGGCAATGGATCTCGTGCCCGCATTCGCGGGCATTTTTTTGGCGCCTGTCCATAGGCGCAGGCCTGCAGCGGAGTAAGCGGCCGGTTCTAGATCGCGTCGATGGCGGCAAGCAGGCGCCGAAGCTCGCCGCGCTGCGCATCGTCCCATTGGCCACCGCGCTTGCGCCACGAGTCGATCTGCGCGGTGACGCCAGGATCCGACGGGAAACCCACACGCCAATCGCCGAACCACGGAGCAGGGGCGTGCTCGTCCAGGAACACGGTCAGGTCATGGTGCCGCGGGTCCGCGAGTATGCATCGCCACAAGTCGGCGACGGATTGCGGCGCACCTTCAATCACCTGCGCGAAGTCCTGTCCTGTGAACAGGAGCACGCCGGTGATCCCGGCGAGGGTGTTTCGCGCGCGGCTGGCGGCAACTATGCGAGGAATTTCGGCGAACGCAAGACCGTTGCACGGACGGCTGACGTAGGCAATGCGGCGGATCATGCGGTGCGATGCCGATGGTTGGCCCGCGTGGCGCGGGCAGGGACCGTAATGTAGGGTCAAACCGCTGCACGGCCTTGCACGGGCGTGCAACGCCCCGGCGCCGTTTCGTACGCGCGCTCAACGGGCCGCGGGCGAAATTTGGCTGCGAGTCCTCGCAGGCCGCTGCCGAGATAACGAATCAATCGGTCCATGTCGTCCTCGCGAAAGCCCGCGGGCGGCAGGTGCCGCCGATCTTTCCGCAGCGATGCAGCAGGACTTCCCCGAACAGGCTCCGCGAGTAGCGGAAGCCCGCCTCGACGTCGTCGCGATTCGTGCCCGGCAGCGCATCCGCAAGCGCCGCATGGAATTCGCGGTCGATGTTCCCGAAGTAGCGCTGATGCCACGCCTCCCCGTCGGCTGCGGAAGCCAGCCGCGCCACGGCGCACAGATAATTGCTCCACGGCCGGTCCGATTCCGAATCGATGGCGCCGAATGGCGCCACCACGCCTCGAGGACTGTCCTCGACCTGGACCGCAGGGCGCCCGCGCACGCCATTGAGCGCGGCGCGCCACGCGTCGGCCAGCCGCGCCGCGCGGCGCTCGATGGCCGCCTCGAACAACAACTCCTTGCTGCTGAAATGATAGTTGACCAACGCGACGTGCGCCTTCGCCTGGCCGGCGATCATGCGATGCGATGGCGCATGAAAGCCATAATCGGCGATCAGCGTCTCTGCGGCATCCAGCAGCGCTTCCCGGGTTGCAACGCCGCGCGGCACGGGTCGGTTTCAGCGCCGTGGCTTCCATGGGACTCTCCCGTGGGCATGGAATGGCTGGCCAGATATCGCCGGGGAGCGTCAACGAAACCATCGGCCGCGCAGACGGACCGGTGTCGGACGACTCCCACGACGCGTGCGCCCGGGCCAGGAAGCCCAGTTGCCCTGGCGCCCCATACCCGTTGTAGGACGTCGAACCGCGACGCACACTGGGCGAGTGTAGGACGAGTCCCACGGCCCTTTGCGTTGAGCGCCTATCGGGGGTGGCGCGCGAACTGCCTACGATGGCGCTCATCCACCCACGCGACAAGGAAGCCTAGCATGTACTGCGACGACATGACCAGCAACATCGTGAGCCTGCCATTCGTCGCGGCGGCGCGGGCGGCGTCCGGCCTGCGCCGGGCCGCTTTGGGCACCTGTTCGGCTGTTCGGCGGCCATGCAGGAAGTCTACCGCCGCATCGAGAAGGTCGCGCCGACGTCGGCGACCGTGCTCATCACCGGGGAATCCGGCAGCGGCAAGGAACTCGTCGCGCGCACGATCCACGATCGCAGCCAGAATGCGCACGCGCCGTTCGTCGCGGTCAATTGCGGCGCGATTCCGGCCAACCTGATCGAGGCCGAACTGTTCGGTTACGAGAAGGGTGCGTTCACCGGCGCTGCGCGGCATGCATCGCGGCTGCTTCGAGCGCGCGGAGGGCGGCACGCTGTTCCTGGACGAAATCACCGAAATGGCGCCGGAGATGCAGGTGCGGCTGTTGCGGGTGCTCGAGAACGGGCAGGTTCACCCGCGTCGGCGGCGAGACCGAAATCCGGGCGCGCGTGCGCGTCCTGGCCGCCACCAACCGCGATCCGCAGCAGCGCGGTGCAGGACGGCCAGCTGCGCGAAGACCTGATGTATCGCCTCGCGGTGTTTCCCATTGGCTTCCCGCCGCTGCGCGAACGTGAAGGCGACGCGGAACTCCTGGCCGAACACTTCCTGCAGCAGCTCAATGCGGCCGAAGGCACGGCCAAGGCGTATTCGCGCCAGGCCATCATGACCGTTCGCTCGCATCGCTGGCCCGGGCAACGTCCGCGAGCTCAAGAATGCGGTGCAGCGTGCATTCATCCTGGCCGACGACGTGGTCGAGCTGGATTTCGCGGGCCTCGCCTGTGCCGAGCCCATCGGCAACTGCCTCAAGCTTCCCGGTGGGAACTCCGCTGGCAGAACTCGAGCGGCAGATGATCTATGCGACGCTCGATCATTGCGACGGCAACAAGCGCCGGTGCGCGCAGGTGCTTGGCATCAGCCTCAAGACGCTTTACAACCGGCTGAGCGGGTATCAGTCCGGCGCCGCCGATGTGGCGACGCTGTAATCTAGCCGCCAGTAACGTGAATTCACGTCAAACAACCGGGGCCAGACGACCATGATCCGAATCCTGATTGCGGACGACCACGCCATCGTGCGCGCGGGTCTGAGACAATTCATCGCCGACCAGCCCGACATGGTGGTCGCCGGCGAAGCGGCGACAGGGAGCGAAGCCATCGCGCTGGTTCGCGCCGGCGAGTTCGACGTCGTGCTGCTCGACATCTCGATGCCCGACAAGAACGGCATCGACACGCTGAAGACGTGAAGCAGGCGCGGCCCGAATTGCCGATCCTGATGCTTTCGGGCTATGCCGAAGACCAGTATGCGGTCAACCTGCTGCGCGCCGGCGCGGCGGGCTACCTGAACAAGGAGGCGGCCTCCAACCAGCTGGTGGGCGCGATCCGGACCGTCGTGCGCGGACGCAAGTTCGTTAGCCCGGCGTTGGCGCAGATACTGGCGGACGGTGTGACCGGCGACGCGGACCGGCCGCTGCATGGCGAATTGTCGCAGCGCGAGTTCCAGATCTTCTGCAAGCTCGCCGCAGGGGCCGCCGTGTCGAAGATCGCCGACGAACTGCACCTTTCGGTCAAGACGATCAGCACCTACCGCACGCGCGTCCTGGAGAAGATGGGCATGAAGTCGAACGCGGACTTGACCTATTACGCGATCAAGAACGGCCTGATCGACTGATTGTCGTCGACAAGTCGCAATTGTCGCGCAAACCGTGCGGAATTGTCGGACAAACGCCGACAGAACCCCGACCGGCCCGATGATATGGTTTTGGTGGAACGTCCGAGGAACGTAACGCGGCATCGACTCGGACATCGTATGAACATTGCGATGTCAGTCGGCGAAGGCGTCGGGGCCCAAGGCGGAAATTCGGTGGCGTCAACGAAATTGCGCATCGTCATCGTCGAGGACTCGGCGATTATTCGCGCTCGCCTTGCGGAGTCCCTGACGGAGATTCCCAACCTCGAAATCGTCGGGCTGGCGGAGACGGAGCAGGAAGCGGTGGCGCTCCTGCGCGACGCCGACTGGGACGCGGCCATACTCGACCTGCAACTCAAGAAGGGTACGGGCCTGGGCGTGCTCAAGGCATTGGCCCTGGTTCCCAAGCCAGCGCACAGCAAGGTCATCGTGTTTACCAACTACGCGTTTCCGCAATACCGCGAGCGCAGCCTGACGCTCGGCGCCGACTATTTCTTCGACAAGTCGCGCGAATTCCACCGCGTGCGCGAAGTGCTCTCCGATCTCGCAGTGGGCAATCCGTCGGGTTCCCACTGACACTGCCAGTGTAGGTATTTCCTTCGGCGCGCAGCCGTTACGCGCGCCTCCGCATGACCGCAGCTATCTGCTTGATTCGTCGCGTGCCGTCGCAGGCACGGTCACTGCAATAGCATGTGGCGCGGATCGCGCCGCGCAATTTTCACTCAACCTGCCAAAGGAACCCGCATGAAGACTCTTACCCTATCACTGTTGGCGGCGATGCTGATGCTGCTTTCCGGCTGCAATACGGTCGAGGGCGCCGGCAAGGATGTGAAGGCGACCGGCCAGGCGGTAGAAAAGGCCGCAGACAAGGCGAAGACCTATTAGGCCGCTGCCGGGAACCGCGCGACGCGGCGCGACGCGAGCCGCCAGAGCGCAGACTCGCAGAAGCCGGAAACGCCGCCGGTTCCCGTCGTTGCGCCGGGGCTGACGGCCATCGAAATTGCCGCGGTCGTCGTCGCGATCATCGCCATCATCGCCGCGGCCCGGATCGCAGAGGCGTTTCTCGTCCCGGTCGTCGCGGGCATCCTGTTGAGTTATACGCTGCGGCCGCTGGTATCCGCGCTGGAACGCGCACGACTGCCGCGGCTGGCCGCCACGTCGCTGGTCATGCTCTCGCTGATCGCGTGGTGTCCGCGTCCTTCTTCGCGATCAGCGGCGAATTCAACAACGTCTTGGCAACCTTGCCTACCGCCGCCCGCAAGCTGCGGCACATTGCGGCGGATGCCGCCCGCTCGTCACCCGGCCCCGTCAGCAACATGAAGGCCGCCGCAGCCGAACTGGATCGCGCGGCAGCGGAGGCCACGGGCAAGACTGCGCGCGTCGAGGCCCCTGCGCCCAGCGCGACGTCGCAAATCCAGGAGTGGATCACCGAGCAGTCGGGCCAGGTGGTGGTGATGCTCGTGCAGATGTCCATGGCATTGCTGCTGACGTTCTTCCTGCTTGCGGCGGGCGACACTTTCCGGCGGAAGATGGCGAGGCTCGCAGGCGAGTCGCTGGGGCGCCGGCGGGTCACGGTCGAGGTGCTGAACGAGATCGACACGCAGATACAGCGCTACATGGCGACGCTGTTGATCACGAACGTACTCATCGCCGCGCTGACGTGGGCCGCGCTATCGCTGCTGTCGCTGCCCAATGCGGGGATGTGGGGCGTGGTCACAGGCGTGCTGCACATCATTCCCTATGCCGGCACGGTGATCGCCGCCGGGGCCGTCGGCGTCGCGGCGCTGGTGGAATGGGCACCCTGGGCGACGCCATGCTCGCCATGGGCGCGGTGGTTTCATCGCGGAGGCGATCGGATTGGGCTTCGCGACCTGGCTGCAGGGCAGGTCGGCGCAGATGAACCCCGTCGCGACCTTTGTCGGCGTGATGTTCTTCGGCTGGTTGTGGGGCGCGTGGGGTCTTCTTCTCGGCATGCCGATATTGGCGGTGCTGAAAACGATCGCCGATCGCGTAGAGGCCATGAAGCCGTTGAGCGAGATGCTCGGGAGATGACCGGAAGACAATCGTCGGCCGCCTCCTACATCGATCGTAATGTCGGGTAAGCGGATTGTAGAGCCTACGCGGCAGCGGAGATGCGCCTGCAAGCCATGATTTGAAAAGCAACGGTTGCGGCACGCAATGTGCGTCATAGGGTGGGCAGTTCACTTTGAACCCTATGGGAGTCCCATGATGAAGGCGATGATGATTGTCCTGCTGGGCATGTTCGGCGCGAGCCTGACCGCGTGCAACACGGTCGAGGGCGCGGGAAAAGACGTCAAGGCGACTGGTGCCGCCGTGGAAAAAGCCGCGGACGAGGCCAAGCCCAAGTAATCCTGATGGTGGCGTGCGCTGGTCCCGGGCGAGTTCCGTCCCGGGCGCCAACGCACGTTTCCGCGCGCTGCTTCGTGGCGCGTCGAATTCAGCCGGAGACCCTCGTGACACAAATCTCTCGGGGCAGTTTGACGATATGGAACGCGCCGATCTGCTGGTTGCGGAACTGCAGACGCTCGGCGTGGATCCGGAAGACATCCAGAAATTCATGCTCAATGCGCCGGGGCAGCACGATCGTTTACCCGATCGGCGGGGACGAGGATGCGGATCCGACGGCGCGCGGCGGCGAAACCGGCGCGGCGACAGGGCGCCGCGCTGGGCGGCGCCGCCGGCGTTGCGTTGGGAGCCGCCGCCATTCCCGTCGTGGGACCTGCCGCGGCGGTCGCGGGCTTGGCCATCGGCGCCTATACCGGCTCGCTCGCGGGCGCGCTCAACGTCATGGGCAAGCATGCGGATCGAGGAGCAGCGAGCCGACGATCCGCCGTCCCGCAGGCGTGCGCGTCGTCGTACAGGTGCCGACGCCTGGACGGAAGGCGCTGGTGTTCGATGCGCTGCTGAGGCATCACGCGCGGTCGGTCGAGGAAGCAGAGGGCACGTGGCGCGACGGCGCCTGGGTCGACTTCGATCCAGTGAGCGTTCCGCGCTGGGTGGTTCCTCCGCAGCGTTGAGACCGCGAGCGTTCGTTTCGCGGAGTGACGATCTCGCGGCGCCGCCTAAGCGTCGCGTCGCCGAGTTCAATTCCGCTAGTTTCCTGTCGATGTCCATCGGCATGACCGCGCGTTGTTTCGTCGTCCCCTTCCTACGTTCACGCCGGACCTTACATATCCATCGGTCGCTGTTGCGCGTTGGAGCGAGGTCGCGCCAGCTAAGTCATTGTTTGGCCGAGGAATCACGCATGGCACGCCGGTTGCAATGATTACCACGTGTTCGGACGATCCGCGTCCGACTAACATCAAGCCAAGGAGACGCAATGAACTGGGATCGCATCGAAGGCAACTGGAAGCAATTCAGCGGGAAGGTCAAGCAGCAGTGGGGCAAGCTCACCGACGACGACATCGATGTCATCGCCGGCAAGCGCGACGAGCTGGTGGGCAAGATCCAGGAGCAATACGGCATCAAGAAGGATGAAGCCGAACAGCAGGTGGACCGCTGGGGCAACGCGTTCCGCGACGAAGACTTTCCCAACTACCAGTAAGGAGGCGACATGAAACCATCGAATCTGGTCATGGCGATGCTCGCCGCCGCAGGGTTATGCCTGGCGGGCGGCGACGCAAGCGCAGGCGATGAGCAAGGACGCGCGCGACATGGCGATCAAGAACGCCGAGTCGCAATACAAGATGGACAAGGCGGCGTGCGACGGCATGTCCGGCAACGCCAAGGACGTCTGCGTCGAGGAAGCCAAGGGCAAGGAGAAGGTCGCCAAGGCCGAAGCCGACGCGGCATTCCAGAACACGCCCAAGGCGCGCGAGAACGCGCGCGAGGCGCGTGCTGACGCCAACTACGAAGTCGCCAAGGAGAAGTGCGACGACCTGGCCGGCAACGCCAAGGACGTCTGCGTGAAGGAAGCGAAGGCGGCCTACGTCAAGGCCAAGGCCGACGCCAAGGTCGATCGCGTTGCGGCCGATACGCGCAAGGATTCGGCGGACAAGACCGCCGAAGCGCGGCGCGAGGCGCTGCCGACAAGCGCGATGCCGACTACAAGGTCGCGATCGAGAAGTGCGATGCGCTTGCCGGCGCGGCCAAGGACTCGTGCGTGCATGAAGCCAAGGTCCGCTTCGGCAAGACCTGATTCAAAGCTCCCTCCCGGTCCTCGAGGAACGAATGCGTCCAACGGACCGGAATTCCCTGGCCGGAGTGCCTTCCCGGACCTCCGGCCAGTCTTTTTCGAAATGTAGGACGCGCTGCGACAGGGCAATCGGGAAAGCACTGATCCTATCCGACCGAACGCCCTTTCATAGTAGCGGGACCGATGAGAACGCGTGTGACTGCAAGGAAGACGACGATGCGGGAACGCGGAATCCACGGAAGGCACAGCGAGCGGCATCGGACGACCGGGAACGCGCCATCCGAACTGCCGGCGCTGTTGTTGCCGCAGCCCAGGCCCCCAAGGATCGATGATCCCGATTGTGTCAAGGCGCCCATCGTCGAGCCCGTGAATCGGCCGCCGTCGCCGGAAGAGGCGCGAAGCAAGCCTGATCCCGACAAAGCCAACACCCCACGCGGGCGGCCAGTCCGCCTGATCCTCCCTCAACCTACATCGAGGCCCATCATGCTCCGCTATGCCCTTATCTTTTTTGTCGTCGCCCTGATCGCCGCCTTGTTCGGATTCGGCGGCATCGCCGCTGGCGCCGCCGAGATTGCGAAGATCCTGTTCTTCGTGTTCGTCGTGCTGTTCGTCATCTCGCTGGTCGCGGGACTTGTCCGGCGCGGGCCTTGAACGATGGCGCGTTCCTGCGCGCCGGAGACGACGATGGGGGCCAGGTCGACCTGCTCTCCGATGGGAGACCTCGAATATGTCGTCGAGAGCAGGCACCACGGCAACGTCGAAACCTGGTTCGTGGTTCGCCCCCACCACGAACTCGCGGATCACTATGCGGCGCTCGGCGTCGTGCTGTCGCCGGATTGCCGCGTCGTCGTCGAAGCCGAGTCGCTGCGTCCCGTCGGGGTGCTTCCCGAGGACATGCCGGTCGCGCCGTCGCCAGCGGGCTTCAATCCCTATTTCGACGTGCCTCCCGCGTGAACGCCGGGCGACGTCGACATGCGCTTCAACACACAGGAGGTCTCGGGGAGCCGGGTGCGCCTTCGCTACAGCGTGGAACTCGATTACGCCGTCGACGGGCCATCCGAATTCCTGCTTAACATCCAGCCGCGCGCAACGCGCGGCAGGCGGTGGTCGAGGAATTTTTCAGCGTCGACCCGCCGCGGGACGTGTCGCTGAGCGAGGACGCGTTCACCGGCAACCGCATCGCTGCGTTTGCCGCCGTATCGGATCGCTCGTCGTCCGCTATGCAGCGCTGGTCGAGATCGCGCACCGGATCGTCGAGCCTGCCGACATTGCGGCTGCGCCGCCTTCCGCGTTGGACGCCGGCACGCTGCGCTATCTCTATCCCAGCCGTTTCTGCCAGGCCGACCTGATCCAGCAGCAGGCATGGGACCGTTTCGGCGCGCTTCCGCGCGGCTACGGGCAGGTTCTGCGCGGTGCGCGACTGGGTCCGGCAGTCGCTCAAGTTCCAAATCGGTGTCTCCCGCAGCACGACGTCGGCGGTCGATACGCTTCGCGACGGTGCCGGGGTCTGCCGCGACTTTGCGCACACGATGATCGCGTTATGCCGGGCGCTCAACTATCCGTCGCGCTTCGTCACCGGCATCGACTACGGCGCGGATCCGGCGCTCGGCCCGCCCGACTTCCATGCCTACGTGGAGGTGTTCGTCGGGGACGACTGGTACATGTTCGATCCGACCGGCATTTCGCCGATCACCGGACTGCTTCGCATCGGCACCGGCCGCGACGCTGCGGACGTCTCGTTCGCAACGATCTTCGGGCCCGTGCGGACCGTCATGCCGCGGGTGGTGATCGACGCGGACGACGACCCGGCGAACGGCTTCACGCTGCCGGTGCACACGGAGTTGGCGGTCTCGACCGCCGGAGTGACCTGCGCTTGACTGAGGGGCCGGCTCAGGTCGCTGCGGCTGCTCGACGGCGACGTGGGGTCGATGGGAATGGCCACCTCGATCATCGTTCCCCCTTCGGCGCGACGAACGATCGAGAACTCGCCGTGCAGCGCGCGCACGCGCTGCCGCATGCCGCTGATGCCGTGCGACAGGAGGTTGTTCTGCGCATCGTCGGGAATGCCGATGCCGTCGTCCTCCACCAGCAGCGTGATGGTGTCGGCGGTCATGCCCAGGTCGACGCTGACATTCTTCGCGCGCGCGTATTTCACGATGTTGGTCAGCGCCTCCTGGACGATGCGAAACAGCGCGATGGACGCGGAAGCGGGAATCGAGCTGTCGTCCGCGGGCGTCGCGATCACACACTTGAGGCCGGCGCGGTCGCAGATCTCGTGGATCTGCCAATCCAGCGCGGCGGACAGGCCGAGATTGTCGAGGAGTGTCGGCCGCAGTTCCTCGATGATGCGGCGCTTGATCTGCACGCCTTCGTCCAGCGCCTGCATCGCGCGCTCGATCTTGGCGGCGGCCTCGGCGTCGCGTCCCTTGATCCGCGCGTCGACCCAGGCCATGTCCATCTTCGCGCTGACCAGGATTCCGCCCAGCTCGTCGTGGATGTCGCGCGCGAGCTTCGAGCGTTCCTCTTCGCGCACGACCTGCAGGTGATTCGAAAGTTCCGAAAGCGACGCCGTTCGCTCCTCGACCAGCGTTTCCAGCCGTTGGTTCTCGAGATGCGCGGCGCGACGCGTCACCTCCCGCTGATGCGCGTCGCGGCGCGCCAGGACCCATACCACCAGCAGCAAGGCGACCGTCAGCGCCGTCACGACCATCATGCCGACGCGGGCGAACTCGATGTCCCGGCTCCAGCGAGAGTTCGCTTCATTCAGCTGCAATCTCTGCGTCGCCGATATGCCTTCGACCTCGGTCCGGATCGTGTCCATCGTCCGCCGCCCGATGCCGGTGTTCATCAGCGCCAACGCGCTCTCCGCGCCGTCCTTCTGGTAGAGCGCGATGACCGCTTCCAGCTCGAGGAGCTTCTTGCCGATCAGGTTGTTCAGCCGATCGGCCCGGTCGCGGTCGGCCGGCGTTCCGCTCTCGACCAGCAGTTCGCGCAGCTTGCTGAATTCGCCCTCGATCTTCGGAATCGAGGCCTTGTACGGCCCCAGGTACTCGTCCTTGCCGGTCAGCAGGTATCCTCGCTGGCCGGTCTCCGCGTCGGTGATGAGCGCCAGCGTCTGGTGCACGGCGGCCTGCATCGCCAGCGCCACGGCCATTTGCCGATTGGCGGATTCGAGGCGGCGATAGCCCAGCTCCGCATACACGGCGATGGCCAGCGACGCGACGATGCCGAGCACCAGCGGGATGACGAGTTTGAGCGGGAGCGCCGATTTCACGAACGGATTCCGGGGCGAGCGGTCGACAGGCCGACTATACGCACCCCGCTGTGCCCGTTCAACGGGACGGCCGCGTGCGCTGGATGCGGGCTCCGTCGCGATGAAATTCACGGCGTGCTCCTGTCGGCCACGATTTTCGGCCGGCAGCATGCCGCGGCCGGTGACCGCGCCACGTCAGTGCGGAACTTGTGACGTCTTGGCCGCGCCGGGGGCGGGCGCCAGCGCCCCGCCTTCGTTTTCCCACTGCTCGACCGGCATTCGCTTGGCCGCGGCATGACCGGCGCTGCGCGTTCGCAGCCAGTACTCCACGGCACAGGCCACGCCGAACAAGCCTAACAGGACGACGCCTGCGATTGGCACTTGCTTCATGATGGGTACTCCCTTGCTGTCGACTATTTGGCCGGCGGCTTTTCAAGCGAGGGCGACGAGTGATTGTTGCCTTGGCCGGCCAGCGGCATGGAATTCACTTCCTTTTCCTTGCTCAGCGAATCCATCGGTCGCGTTGCCGGACTGTCGACGGCCCTCGCTCCTGCATCCACCGTCGGCGGCGGAATCGGCCCGGGTCCTGACGGACTGGGCGGAACGGCCGGAGCGACCGCCGGCGGCCGTGAATTCGCCGACGACGTCGATGGAGGCGCGGACGGCGAGGGGGGCTCGCCGCAAGCGACCAGTAAAAGGACACAAACAGCCCCGGTTATCAAGTTGCATGGCGAACGCCCACGATGGTCTCCTCAAGTCCTCGGGCGAATTGCCCATGTCGTCGACTCTGCGCGGCAAGCGGCAATGCGCGGCATCCGCGAAAGACGGAAGCGGGTGTAGGAGCCCGCCGACGCCGCGTCCGCCAAGTGCAAAGCGACGGGCAGGAATCACCTCGGCGGCGCGGCGTCGGCGCATGCCGACGATCGCAATGAATTGAAACGATGGCTCATTCACGCCGTCGGGCGTCTGGCACGCGTCGTG
Source organism: uncultured beta proteobacterium (assembly GCA_963834045.1). GTDB lineage: Bacteria > Pseudomonadota > Gammaproteobacteria > Burkholderiales > Casimicrobiaceae > VBCG01. The sequence continues at coordinate 588,810 of CAWIAK010000018.1, forward strand.
CGACGTTGAAGCGGCAAGGTCCAACAAACGCGCCACGTCATTCATCGAGGAAATCCGCCATGCCTGCTCGTACCGCGACCAAGCCAATTGCACCGCAATCCTTTCTGTCCGACGTCAAGACGCTGCGCAAGCGCGCGCGCGAGCACATGGAGGAAGGCGCCGTGACGCAGGATACGGCGCCGACGCGGACCAGGTGTGCAAGGTCCTCAACGAGGCGCTGGCGACCGAGATCGTCTGCGTGCTGCGCTACAAGCGGCACTACTTCATGGCGCAGGGCATCGCCTCGGAGTCCGTCAAGGCGGAGTTTCTGGCGCACGCCAACGAGGAACAGGCGCACGCCGACGAGATCGCCGGCCGCATCGTGCAGCTTGGCGGCGAGCCCGACCTCGATCCCGAGGGCCTGGCTGCGCGCAGCCACTCCGAGTACGTGGAGGGCGATATCGCTGCGCGACATGATCAAGGAAGACCTGGTGGCGGAGCGCGTGGCGATCGAGAGCTACCGGGAAATCATCGCGTGGCTCGAAGGCAAGGACTCGACAACCCGCAAGATGCTCGAGGGCATCCTCGCCGTCGAGGAGGAGCACGCCGAGGACATGGCGTCGTTGCTCGCCGGCCTCAAGGACTGAGCGCGGGAGTCGCGCATGCGCGGCCGATCGGTCGGCCCGAATCCGGCTGTCGGACGCCGCCGACAGCAAAACCGTTGGTGCGCCGATGCGCGGCGCACGGTCGCGTGCCGATACTGTGGCCGTCGGCAACCGCTGACGACCATCCGATTGGAGACACGCGATGAATCGAAACAAGACTCAAACCGAAAAGGACCGGAGCGCCAGAAGCAGCAAGGAGGCGGTGATCAGGACGAGCAACGCCGTCAGCATCAGCAGGAGGACGACAGCACCCGCCAGCCCGGCAAGGATCCGTACATCCAGGAAGATGATTCCGTCACGGATGTCGAGACCGATCGCAAAGGGCGCCCGCCCAAGGTCGAGGACAAGCCGCGCTGAAGTTTCCGCGGCGCGCTGCAAACGTTGCCGGCGAAATTCACGCGCAACGTTTGCAGTTTCGGCGCCGGCTGCCGACGCTGCGACTGGGAAGGAGGACCTAGAGACGGCCCGTCAGCAGCATGATCAACACGATGACGATGACGATCCCGGTGATGCCGCTGGGAAAGTAGCCCCATTCGCGGCTGTGCGGCCAACTCGGCAATGCGCCGATGAGGACGAGTACCAGAATGATGAGCAGGATGGTGCCGATAGACATTTCTTCCTCCCGTGAATGAATTGTAAAAGTCACCAGGATGTGACGCGCGGTGAGTGGGCCAGCCGCATCCCGACGCATGGGAATTATGGGGAAATGCGCGTTGTGGCTAGACGCTTAAGCACGCGTTCTTGAGTAGGCGGCCCCCTACAAGTCTCGTTTCGCGATCGCTCGGCAGCAGCCCAGACATGCAGCATGCTTGCGACACTCGAGCGATCCGTGATGGAGTCGCGGCAGCGTGGGACAGCGCGCCTACACCAGAATGGAAAACAGGCCGGTTCTGGGCTCGACATCGGGGCCTAGAGTGAGGCCAATCCATCACGATCGGAGCAGGCCATGACAAACCAACCCGATCCGACCGCGCACCATTGCAGTCGCCGGAGCCTTCCTCACCGCGGCATGTGCCGTGTCTCCCGCCTTTGCGGCGATTTCGTTGCCGCCGACGGAGCAATGGTCCAGTTACCTGTTGTACGGCTCGATCGCGCTCCTGGTGGCGGGCGTGCTGGCCAAGATGTTGACGTATCGCAATGGCGGGCACGCCGAAGTGGCGCAGCCGATGCAGAACGAAGGTGAGCGTCACCATCGGCACGTATCGCAACAAAGTGCTGGCCCGGGCAACTAGAACTAGGAGAAGATCGTGACGATGCCGATTGACAAGTTGGTTTCCAACTCGCGGTGGCATGGTGCCGCATTCGCCTTCTTCGCATTCGGCCTCGTCGCGGGAGCACTCTGCGTCGCGGCCGGGCCTGTGGTCGGAATACGACTTCTAGGCACCATCGCGATGGCAAGTTCCGTATTGGGATTGGCGGTGGTGGCCTATACGTGGCGCTGCGAAGAGCCCGCGGCATGGGAGTCAGCCAATCTCGCGCACGAGCATGGCCATCGAATACATTGCCTCGTGGCAACGCCTCTGGAAGCGGCGCTCGACTCTCGGCAGGTATTGGCAAAACGCGGTCTGGGCGGGCATGGAATAGTGGGCGTCGCCGCGAAATAGCCATGAGCGACAGGCTTAAACCTTCCAGGTTGCGCGACCACGCGGAATATCACGCGGCATTGCGTGAACTGGAGGAATTGTTTCTCTGCGATCCGGGCTCCCCTGCCGGCTACCGCTTCGACCAGCTCGTTGCCATGATCGATGAATTCGACTGCCGTCCGGGTAACGAGTATGCCAGCGGCGAACGAGGATTCGTGCCGCGATCGCCCTTCGAACGGCCCTTCCGAATACGCCGGAGGAAGCCGAGCGGGAGCGGCGGTTGTATGGAATGCATGCCGACCCGCTCAGTGGCCTGCCCACAACGGACGATCCCGAATGCGACTTGGCGCGTGAGGCGACTATCCGACGTTGAGCGGTCGCCGCGGCTAGCGGCCACGTTCATGTTCGGCGATGATCTGCGCGCCCAGCAGGAGCAGCACCGCGCCGATCTCGACGCTGAGCATGAGCATCACGGCAGTCGCCAGCGAGCCATAGCCTGTCCCGGGACGAAGTATTCGAGGTACTCCCCGAGTGTTGCGAGCAGCTGATCGGGGTCAACGCCTGATAACGCGATCAGTACCAGGATCAGCAGCGGTATAAGCGAGAGCAGCGAGTAATACGCGACCGCGCCCGCAAGCAGAAATCCCTGGTTCTGCGAAAACCCTTGATGGCGCGCAGCGCAAAGGACCCCAGCCGGCGGAAAGGGAGATGCGGCAGGGCGAGACGCGGGACCGCCGTGCGGTGACGAGCAGGTGGCCGATGCGGGGTCGCCGCCGGCATGCATGTCAGTCGGTGGCCGCGGTCGCGGGAAGTTGCGCGGCCTTCGCGGTCCGCTCTTCCAATCGGGCCATTACCCGTTCGCTCGACGCCGCGAAAAAAGCCTGGATCGCAAGCGCCGGATTCGCGCGCTCCGCCGAGTGGAGCTGCATCGTGACAATGCCGATGCTCAGGATTGCCGCGGCCTCTAGGGGCGATATTCGCATGTCGTTGGCCCTTGCTTTGGCGGAACCCGCCGGCGGCGTTTTCCGCGTGGTGCCCAGTGTGGGGTTGGCCAACGCACGATAAAAGCGGAGGCCCCCGCGATCGCCCGTCCGCGTGCGTCCTACCCGGCTCCTGGGACAACGCGTCGTGATACCGTCCGTCCGCTTCGTTTGGGTGTTTGTCCGACACGAATGTCGTCCCCGGTCCGAATGAACACCGATAACGACGTCATTACGATGGCAGAACGAAATCGATCCCGTGCTCATAGGGCCATCGAATCCGCAACGGCGGCAGCGGAATGCACGTGAGTTCTTCCGCGTCGTCACGATCCAATCCACTTGCCAAACGAAGGAGCGCCAATGACCACCAATTCGATGACCGGATCCACGCTGACCGGTTCAAACCCAATTTCTTCGGCTGCAGGCCGGGCTCACCAGATGGTCGACGACGTCGCCCAGAAGGCAGCGCCCGCAGTGCACCGCGGCAACGCGCGCGCACGAAACGATCGACAAGGTCGCCAGTGCGGGAAGCTCCGCTGCCGACTGGGCAGCGAAGAACGGAACTCAACTCGCCAACAAGTCAGGCGCGCTGGCCGAAGCATGCACCGGGTACGTGCGTGCGCGGCCGCTGGTGAGCGTGGCCGGCGCATTGGCGCTCGGCTATTTTGTCGGCCGTGTCATTCGCTAGTCACTGCGAACGTCGGCCAAACGAACACATCGACAGGAGAAAGCAATGGACAAGACGACCCGAACGACGCTGTTCGCGGCGCTGCTGATGGGCACCGCGTTTGCAGCGACCGGATGCGATCAACGCAATTCCTCCGAAACGGCCGGCCAAAAGCTTGATCGCACGGCCGACAAGGTGGCCGCCAAGACGAGCGAAGCCGCCAGCAAGACGGCGGATGCGATCGACGACAGCGCGCTGACCGCCAAGGTGAAGGCGGCGATCCTGGCCGAGCCTGGCCTCAAGTCGCTGCAAATCGGCGTGGAAACGCATGACGCAGTGGTGACGCTGACCGGAGCGGTCGACTCGCCGCCTCTCAAGGACCGTGCGAAACAATCGCGGCGAGCGTCCCGGGCGTGCGCGACGTCGTGGACAACCTCGTCACCAAGGCGGCGCAGGGATAGCGCACCGGCGAGTGATGCAGGGGTCGAACACCACTAACAAGGAGTTCAAATGACAGCATTTACGCAAGACGCCGGAACGGCAGTGCCGGGCAACGGCGGCGCCGCGATTTTGCGGGATCCCGACCATGTTTCCGAGGGCCCGGTCCGTTCGTCATGGACGCGGCCACGCTGGATGGCGACAACGTCGTCAATTCCGCCGGCGAGGACATCGGCAAGATCGAAGCGATCATGCTCGATGTCGCCGCCGGCAGGATTGCCTACGCGGTATTGTCGTTCGGCGGGTTCTTCGGCATCGGCAGCAAGCTTTTCGCCATTCCCTGGTCGGCATTGACGCTGGATGCCGCCGAAAAGCGGTTCCTGCTCGACATCAGCAAGGAGCGGCTCGAAAGCGCGCCGGGGTTCGACAAAGACCATTGGCCGGCCATGGCCGACCGACGCTGGGCGACGGAGGTCCATCGCCTACTACGACGTCAATCCGTACTGGGAAGATGAATACGGTATGCCCCGGAGTCGGGCCATGGCGTCGGCCGAGCGATATCCGCCGTTGCCGTAGCGGCGGCGGTCCGCAACGGCCGGGGCCGGCAGCAGTCTTGCCGGCCCTTGGCGTTGCTGGAGCACGGCACGGCTCGGCGGTCGCCCCGCCTATAATGGGCGCATGAAGGCGAGCCTGCTGGTGGCGATGTCCATCCTCGCGACATCCGCGGGCGCCCAGAACGTCGACCGCCTTCCCGACGCCGCGACGCGCAGCGCCGATTGGCCGCTTGTGCTGATCGTGCCGTTTCCGCCGGGCGGCTCCGCCGATCGCGTCGGCAGGATCATCTCGGCGTCGTTCGCCGAGTCCCTTAACCGCAGCGTGATCGTCCGCAACATGCCGAGCGGCATGGGTGTCGACGCACTGGCTGCGGTCGCCAAGCCCGCGCAAGGCGAAATTCGCGTGGGCTATGCCACGAACACGCAGGTCGTACCGGGGCGCTGCTCAGCAAGTCGGCGACGTTCAATCCCGGCGAGGATTTCGACTGGATCGGCGTGGTCGGCACATTTGGCGGCGCGCTCGTGGTCGGCGCCGGCGGAACGCGCCGGCACATTCGAACTGTGGTTGAAGGACGTGCCCCAGCGCGCGCGTCCGTTGCGGCTCGGGGCTGGCGCGCCGGGTTCCATGAGCATGCTTGCGGCGCAGTTCCTTGCCGAAATGCTTGGAGGGCACGTCGAAACCGTCAGCTTTTCCGCCGCCGACGCCGGCTATGCAGCGCTGCGACGCGGCGAAATCGATGCCTACATCGATGGGTTGCCCAACGCGCTGGAAGAGGCTCCGCTGGCTTCGGCGCGGATATTGGCCGTGTCGTCGAAGGATCGTGCCGCCGCCGTCCCGGAGGTTCCCTCGTTCGGCGAGCGCTGGCCCGGCGAGGATTTCAGCACGTTCGTGGCGATTGTCGCGGCAAAGAGCGAGTCCGAGGCCGTTCGCGGACGCCTCAAGTCCGGATGGTATGGCATCAATCGCGCGGGAACCGCGCGCAAGGAACTCACGCCGGTCGGGATCACCTACCTTGGGCTCGATCTCGACGCCGCGGCCGCCTACGTGGAACGCGAGATCCTCCGTCACGCCAAAATGCTTACGCGCTTCGGCCGGCCCCGCTAGCGAGCGTCGCTCGGCGGCGGCCGGGGCCGGTCGGACATCGCCGGACAGGAATTTGGGCCGTGGGCCGATCACGCGCACGAGGTGAATTCCCGACAATCGTTTCCGTGGAAGGTGGCTTCTTCGCCGCCAACGGAGGATTCGACATGCCCCTGCAAAAAGGCCGCAGCAACAAGACCATCAGCGCCAACATCAAGAAGCTCGCGCACGAATACGAGGCCAAGGGGACGATCGGCACCAGCCACCCGGCTTCAAAGAAGAAGGCAATCAAGCAGGCTGTCGCGATATCGCTCAAGAAAGCGGGGCGAAGCCGGACGCGCGGTTCAGTCGAAAGCGGCCATTGAGCGACGAGCCCGCCAGTCGTGACATAGGGCGAACGCAATTCGTGCGTGTCGCCGAGGTGGTCCTCCGGACGATGCAGCGGCCGGCGAACGCAAGCCCCGTCCTCCCTTTCCGCCTCAGCATCAAAGCGGGCCAGGCATCGAATCGCAACTGCGTCCCCGCCCCCAGTTCGAGGCGCCGTTCTACCGGCCCGCAGGCAAGCTCGAAGGCAAGGTCGCGCTGGTCACCGGAGGGGACTCCGGGATCGGTCGCGCTGTCGCCGTGATTTTCGCGCGTGAAGGCGCCGACATCGCGCTGGCCTACCTGCCGGAAGAGGAGTCCGATGCCGCCGAAACGCGCGACTGCATCGAGCGCGAGGGGCGAAAATGCATGCTTTTTCCCGGAAACCTGACATCGCCGCAATATTGCAGCGATGTCGTGGCGAGGACGGTCGCGGAGTTGGGCAAGCTCGACATCCTGGTTTCCAATGCCGCCCACCAGAATCGCAAGGAGAGTCTTGCCGATCTCTCGGACGACGAGCTCGTGGAGACTTTCGCGACCAATATCCTCGCCTATGTCCGGTTGGCACGTGCCGCGCTCGAAGTCATGGCGCCGGGTGCGGTCATCATCGCCACCAGCTCCGAAACGGGAATTCTTGGATCGCGCAAGCTTCCGGATTATTCTGCGACCAAGGGCGCCGTGAACGCGTTCACCAAGTCGCTGGCGCAGGATGTCATCGGCCGCGGGATACGCGTCAACGCCATCGCGCCCGGGCCCGTGTGGACGCCGCTCAATCCGTCGGACGCCGGAATGTCGCCGACGGACGTTGCGGGATTCGGCAGCGACAATCCGATGGGTCGGCCCGCCCAGCCGGAAGAAATGGCGCCCGCCTACGTATTCCTGGCATCGAATGCGGACTCGTCATACATCACGGGAACGGTACTCCAGGTGATGGGCGGGGAAACGTCAGGAGGCTGAATCGCAACGAGCCTCTCCGATGCTCGATGAATGATCGCCATCCCACCGGTCGCGGTGAATGAAGGTGGGACCTGATCCAAGCCACTGTCAATCCACCGAAGGAAACTCCCATGACAACCGCCACCACCGTCAAGAGTTCGCCGCATGTGCTGCCCCCGCTGCCATACGCTGAAAACGCGCTGGATCCGGTGATTTCAGCCGAAACGGTCGGCCTCCACTATGGCAAGCATCACAAGGGCTATGTCGACAAGCTGAACACGTTGATCGCCGGCACTGCCCTTGCCGATTTGTCGCTGGAGGAAATCATTGCGAGAACGGCCGGCAAGGCGGACCAGGCGGAAGTATTCAACAACGCCGCGCAGGCGTGGAACCACACGTTCTACTGGCACAGCCTGCAGCCGGCCGGCGGCATCGAGCCGCCCGCGCAACTCAAACAGCTCATCGACAGTTCGTTCGACGGCATGGCCGCATGCAAGAGCGAACTGGCCGCGGCTGCGACATCGCAGTTCGGAAGCGGCTGGGCATGGCTGGTGCTCGATGGCGGAAAACTGAAAGTCGTCAAGACCGGGAATGCGCAGACTCCGCTCACGCAGGGAATGAAGCCACTGCTCACGATCGACGTCTGGGAACACGCCTACTACCTCGATTATCAGAATCGGCGTCCGGATTACGTGAAAGCGCTGGTCGACAAACTCCTCAACTGGCGCTTTGCGGCCGACAATTTGTCCTAGCGCAGAGATCGCGCGCCGTGCGGCACGGCGCGCGGGCACGGTCTTATTCTCACTTGGTCGGACCCGGCACGGCCGGCGTCTGCGAACCCTCCACCTTGTCCGGCGCGCCGGTCGCTGGCGTTGCCGACGGCAGGATAGGTAGGTGACGTGAGCGTTCCGGACGGTGTCGTGTAGTAATGACTGTTGCTATGGGTCCACCAAGGGGTTGCCAGTCGACGTGCAGCCGGAAGCCAGGCCGCAGCAACGACGAGCATAAGATGACTTCACGATCGCTTTCATGATCTCCTCTTTCGGCTATCGCTGGAAAGCGCCAGCGCGCATCGTGCAGCCATGCTAGGCGCGCGACGTTTACATGCCCATGCGCGCGCGACTGAATGCGACGTCGGACCTCGCCGACGCTGCGTAGATGCATCTGGCCCCGGCCGGCGACTGCGCCTAAAAAAAGCGGCCGCACAAGGGCGGCCGCCTGTCTTCACTGCGAGGGCTATTTCATTCCGCATCGAGCATTCGTGCCCATGCCGGGGAGGGGAGTTCCCTGCATTGGCTCGTCGGACGCGGGATCGGACGATTCGAACCCCAACTTGGAATCGCAGCGATGACGGTGCAATTCTCCCCGGCAGCGCCGGTCGCGTCCGTCCGCACTCCGCCGAATGCCTTGTCAGAAATGTCCCACATTTCGGTGCGGCAATTGCCCTACGCCGCCGCAACGCCGGCAGCGGGATTTTGGTAATAGAATGGCGCCCTGAACCATGTGGGGGGCATATGGCTCATTTCGTCACGGATCGCATCGTGGTCGGCCTGCAGCGCACGTCGGCCATCTTGGCGATACTGGCCGGCCTGGTCGTCGTGGGCGGCATTGGGTGGACCGCGTCGGCGGACGCGCTCATGGCCGCGGTATTGATTGCGACACTGGCCTTCGGCTTGCCTGCCATCGCCATGTTTGCGTTGGCCTACTGGCTGGACCTGCAAGCCGCGGCGCTCGAGGGCCAGCGCCGGGAGGAACTCGCCAGGAAGCGCGATGACACCGCACGGCATCCGTTTCGGGAGCCGGCGTTCGGCTATGTTTTCGCGGTGGTCGCGGCGCATGGTAGCGTGGGGTTTGCGCATGGTGATCGATCCTTATGTGCCTGGCTCGATTCCCTTCATTACCTATTTCATCGCCGTCGCCGCTGCCGGCTGGGTCGGTGGATATGGCCCTGCTGTGCTCACGACGGCCCTGTGCGCGTGCATCGCGCGCTACTTCTACATGAGTCCTCCGCTGAGCTTTCAGCTGTTGAATCCGGTGGATGCCATCCGCCTTGGATCGTTCGTCTTCGTTTGCCTCTGCATGGGTGGCTTGACGGCGGCGTTGCACTCCGCGTTGCGACGCGTGCAGATGCTGGACAATGAGTTGAAGGCGATCAAGTCGGGAAGTCCGAATCGCGCGACTGCCGCTGCAGCCTCCCCGACCGTGCCGCCGGCAATGGAATTCGCGACCGACACCGTGCCGCCTCCGGCGCAGCTCGATTAGGGGATTTCAGAAGGCGTCCTCCCAGGGCACCGACAACCTGATCGCCGCGTTGATCAGCCCCACCATGCTGTAGGTCTGCACGAAGTTGCCCCAGGCTTCGCCCGTGTCCGGGTCGAGATGCTCGGCAAGAAGTCCGTGACGATTGCGCCTGGCAAGCAGGTTCTCGAACAGGGCGCGTGCGGTGTCTTGCCGCCCGATGGCCGCCAGCGCATCGATCAGCCAGAATGTGCAGATCACGAACGCATTGCGTGGCGTGCCGAAATCATCCTTTTCCAGATAGCGAAAGACGTAGTCGCCGCGCTTCAGTTCGCGTTCGATGACCTCGACCGTGGCAATGAAGCGGGGGTCGTCCGGCGTGGTGAAGTTGAGTTCGGCCAGCAGCAGCAGACTCGCGTCCGTTTCGGTGCTGCCGACCGCCCCGACGTAGCTGCCGCGACGCTCGTTCCAGCAATGGGTCGTGACGAAGGCGTGGATTCGCGATGCCGCCTCTGTCCACGCCGACGCGCGTTCGGGTAGTCCGAGCTGCGCGGCAATCCGCGCCAGCCGATCGCACGCGGCCCAGCACATGACGCTCGAGAACGTGTGCACGCGCGCGGTGTTGCGAAATTCCCAGATTCCCGCGTCCGGCTGGTCGTGGACGGCGATGGCGCGATGTCCCAGCGGTTCGAGGCGCTCGAACAGCGCGATGTCCCCGCCGCGAATCAGGCGCTTGTCGAAGAAAGAGTGGGTCGCGGCAAGGATCGCCGCGCCGTACACGTCATGCTGCGTTTGCCGGAACGCGTCGTTGCCGATGCGCACCGGGCCCATGCCGCGATAGCCGGCGAGCGCTCCTTCGACCTGTTCCGTCAGCGCGGCGTCGCCGTTGATCCTGTATACGGGCTGCAGCGGCCCGTCGCCCACCCCCGCGATGATGCCGGCGATGTAGCGAAGGTAGTTCTCCATGGTTTCGGTTGCGCCGAGGCGGTTCAACGCGTTCACGACGAAATAACTGTCGCGCAACCAGCAGTAGCGATAATCCCAGTTGCGGCCGGAGTCCGCGGCCTCCGGTATGGAGGTCGTCATGGCCGCGATGATCGCCCCGGTGTCGTCGAACGTGTTGAGCTGCAGCGTGATCGCGGCGCGAATCACCGCATCCTGCCACTCGAAGGGAATGGCGAGGCGGCGAACCCACGCGCGCCAGTAGGCGAGCGTTTCCTCGATGAACCGGCGCCCGACCTGGTGCACGTCGCTGGTGACGCTCTCGTCGGCGCCGAGCAGCAGCGTCACCGGGTCCTCGAGCAGGAACGGGCGCTCCTCCAGGATTGCCGTGATCGGGGCGTCGGTCGTGAGCCGCAGCGCGAGGTCGCTCCCCACGTAGCGCACATGGCGGCTGCCAACGGTTCGCTGCGGCAGCGCTCGCCCGTACGCGTCGCTCGGGACGCAGGCGCACGATGACCCTCGGTTTGCCGGACGACGCAGCGCAGCGCACGGACGATCGTCATGGGCTGGAAGAGGCGCCCGTACTGGAAGAAGCACGGCGCGCAATCCGTGATCTCCACGGCGCCCCCCGTGCGGTCGGTGAGTCGCGTCGTGAGCACGGCGGTATTGGTGACGTACGACTGCTCGCTGCGCATGCCGTCGACCAATTCGATCGACCACAGGCCGTTTTCCATCGCGTCCGGCTTTTCGTTCAGCAATGCGCAGAACTTGGGGTCGCCGTCGAAGCGCGGAAAGCAGCCCCAGACGATCGTGCCGTCGTCCGCCAGCAGCGCGCCAATGCGGCCGTTGCCGATCAGCGCGAGGTCGAGGTCGCGCACGTGTCAGCCCGCTGGCCGGATCGGTCGACACTACGGACATCGGCGTCGACAGCCAGCGCCTCACCGCCGCGATGTCCTTCAGGCGGTATTGGGCGTGGGTGCGCCCCATGCCCACCTTGACCGACCAGCCTCCCATGCAGTCGACGACGGCAAAGCCGAATTCGTCCGCCTTGTCGTCGCCGGCGAACACGGGCCGGCGGCCGGCAAACGGCGGTTCGCGCATGAAATCCGCAATGGCGGTTCCCTTGTTGCGGCTGCCCGGTCGCACTTCGACCATGCGCTTACCCGGCTGCAGGTCGAACTTGTTCCCGCCCACATTGCGCACCGACGAACGCACGACGCGATGCACGTGTGCGGCAAGTTGCGGCACGTCGCGATAGTGCAGCGCGAGCGTGTTTCCCTTGTCTTCCAGGAAGAGCCCGGGATGCCGGTCCGACAGCACCTGCAGCAGCTGGCGCATGCTGGCAAAGCTGACGGGATCGGAGGCATTGAGGTGAATCGTTCCGTCGCCGGCGCGCCGCTCGCTGCCATGCTGGCCGGCCATCGGCAGGCGCAGCTTGGGGAACAGACGGTCGACGCCGCTGATCGAGCGGCCGGTGATCAGCGCCAGCGCATTCCCCAGCCGCGCCGCGACGCGGGGGAGCAACTTCAGGAGTTCCTCGTCGACGTGTACTGCATCCGGTTTCGGCGCGTCCTCGACCAGCGTGCCGTCGACGTCGAGGAACAGCGCGCAATCCGACGTAAGCGCCGGTGGTGCGCCGCGGACGCGGCGCGCGCGTTTCCCCGGCGGCGAGATCCGCTTTGGCGCGACGTCGTTCATCCCGCGACCAGGTTCGCTTTGCGGCCGATGTCCGCGTCGAAGCGCCGACGCTGGCGCATGACCGCCGCGTCGAGCAGCATGCAGCCGGCCCAGCGGTACACGTTGAATTCGCGGACTTCACTGCGCATCAGCCGCATCCGGTCACGCTGTTCGTCCACGGACATCGTCAGCGCCAGGCGCAGTGCCGCGGCACACTGGTCGGCGTCATAGGGATTGACGATCAGCGCTTCCGGAAGTTCGCGCGACGCGCCCGCGAATTGCGACAGGATCAGCACGCCCTGTTCGTCGTCGCGGGCGGCGACGAATTCCTTGGCGACGAGGTTCATGCCGTCGTGCAGGCTGCTGACGAAACACAGGTCGGCCGCCCGGTGATACTCGTAGACGGCGTCGGGCTCGTGGTGCTGGGCGAGCAATATGATCGGCGGGCGTTCGGCGCCCGCGAATTGCGCGTTGATCTCGTCGGCCACGGCTTGCACCCGCGCGGCATAGTCGCGATAGGTGTCGATCACCGCGCGGCTGGGCGCCGCGATCTGGACGAACGAGAAGCGGCCCACCCAGCGCGGCTCGAGTTCGAGCAGGCGCGCGACGGCGCGGAACCGCTCGATGATCCCCTTGGTGTAGTCCAGCCGCTCGATGCCGACGCCGAGCTTGTGGTCGCGCGGGAGGTTGAGGCGGACGCGCACCGTTTCGCGGCACTCGGCGACGCGCGGCGCCTTTGCCAGCGGCGCCGGCGGCCACTCGATGGATATCGGGTAGCGATGCACGGCCGTTTCCGCGCCGACGTAGGACACGGTGAAAGTCTCGCGATCGACACGGGCTTCGAGCAGCCGATCGACGGTGTCCAGGAAGTTGTTGCAGTGGAATTGCGTATGAAAGCCCATGATGCTGCTGCCGAGCAGGCCATGCAGAATTTCCCGCCGCCAGGGGCAGATGGCGAACGCTTCGGGGTTGGGCCAGGGAATGTGCCAGAAGGTGATGACGGTGGCGTTGGGCAGTCGCTCGCGGATGAGGCGCGGCAGCAGCGCGAAGTGGTAGTCCTGCACCAGCACCACCGGATCATCGCCGTTGGCCTCGCTTACGACCGCGTCGGCGAAGCGCGCGTTCACCAGGCGGTAATAGTCCCAGTCGGATTTGCGGAACGTGGGGCGCACATACGCGTTGTGGCACAACGGCCACAGCCCCTCGTTGGCGAACCCCGCGTAGTACCCGGCTTCTTCCTCCCGCGTGAGCCAGATGCGGCGGACGCGGTAAGCCGGATGGTCCGGCGGCACGTCGACATGGTCGTTGCGATCGACGGTCTCGCGGTCCGCCGACCCGCTGCCATGGGCAATCCAGGTTCCCGAACAGGCGCGCATGACCGGCTCCAGCGCCGTGACGAGGCCGCTTGCCGGATGCTGGATGCGGATGCCCTCCGGGGTACGCACATGGATGTACGGCTCCCGGTTCGAAACCGCGATGACTTGATTGCCGCGCAGTTCGCCGCGCAGCGTCGCGCGCAGCGTCTCCTGGCGTCCAGCGCTGCTGGCTCTTGTCCAGGGGGCGGTAGACGCGCTCGAGGTCGCGCAACAGCGCGCTCACGTCGCGCTCGATCGGCTTCAACTCCGGCGCCGTCGCCCGGGCCGAAGGCCGCAGGATGCCTTCGCCATGAAGCAGCGCGCGCAGGCCCGCCACCCACCCGCGCCACGACAACTGCGCGATCACGACGGTGATCAGGGCGACGCTGGCGCTCAACGCGAGGAAGAAATAGAAAAGGTAGCGCCGCGATTCCTCGGTGCGGCTGGCGAGGAAGGCCAGGTCGTGGACGAGGACCACGGAGGCGCCCGGGCTGGCCTCCGTCGGCGTGGGGCGAACGACCACGAACAGCAGGCCATGCGCCGTGGCGATGGTGCGCTCCCCGTTCTCGAAGGCGGGCAGGTCGGCGCACTTCACTTCCCCGGGAAACGACTTCGACGCGATCATCGGCGGCGTCGCGCCGGGTGCACAGGCCGACCGCGTACAGCCGTTCGTCGTCGGTGATGCGATTGAAATAGCGGGCGAGCCGCACGGTCGACGTCGACTGCAGCAGATCGCTCAAGGGTTCGCGTATCGTCTGCGCGACGAACGTGGAACGCGTCTCGAGATCGCGCAGGTACCACCGCGTCATCCACGCGTCGACGAGCGGCACCGCCGCCCACGCAAAGGCGCCGAGCGCCAGCAGCAGCGGGAACAGGAAGCGCAGCGAAAGGCGCATGGTCGGCAATGGCGCCGTCGCCGGCGCCCGTTGTACGGAACTATTCTATTCTTTCCCGGGCTACCCATGCCAGGTCAGTGGGGATTAGCTCCAATCGCGGGTAGGACGCGTCCTACATGCCAAGGGCGTGGGCAGGCGCGAGACGTGCTGCGGTGCGAACTCGCGCGCGCTTCCGGCCGCAAGAGGCTATTGCAGACGCGGAATCTTGCTGGCGGTCACATCCAGGTCGGCATGCAGGCGCCGCAGCATGGCCACTCGCTCCGACACCGATTCGCGCCCGTAGTGGACGTAATAGTCGGCGACGACATTCTCGGCGACGTGGGACAGGATCCAGACTCCGGCGGAAATCAACGGGGCGAGATCGGGGAATTCTCCCTGTTGCGCCGGAAGGAAGCGGAACTGGTCGTCGCGAAGGTGCGGCGCCAGCGCCTGGATTGTCTGCATCACCTCCCTCGGAGGCGACGGCAGGCCCCGCGCCAGCGCTTCCTGCAATGCGTCCAGCAGCGAATGGCCGATGCGGCTGCTCAAGTCTTCCGGCGGCACGCCCTGCGAGCGCAGGCAGGACTTGAGCGCGAATTCGATGCCCTGCGCGCCAAGGTGGTAGAGCGCCTGCGACTCGTCGCAGGTCACGTGGTCGGCCTCGCCCAGCGCCTGCACCGCCTTCAGGTAATCGTGCCCATAGCGCCAGAGCGCCAGGGCGGTCGTTCGCCGCGACTCTGCGTGATCGGATCGTGCGTGCATCCGCGGTCCTCCTGTAAACCTTGGAGCGGCCCCCGTAAGGCCTTAGAGTGGCCTTCGCAAGCCGAGCGCGGATTCGGCGCATGGACGATTGCGCTGTAGGTCGAACCTGCTGCGCTGTAGGACATGACGTCAGCGGTTCCGCAGGTGCGGACCACGCCGTCGCCTCAGGCTGCGCTCAGGATCGCCGCCAGCCCTTCGGGACTTCGCCAGTGATGCCCGCACGTAAAGCGCGGCAGGCGCCAGACGCTCTGCGATCCGTCGATCGCCTTTGGCTCGGTGGTGAAGGCCGCGCGCAGGCCCATGCTCGTTCCCTTGCTCGGGAAGTAATCGTCGGCCAGGTAGTCGTTGCAATGACCGAACGGGTAGGCGAAGAACGGCGCAGCGCGGCCTCCGGTGCGAGCGTTGATGTAGGTCATCGCGTCGCGGATTTGCGCATCGGCGTCCGCGCTGGTCGATACCTGCATGAAGTCGGCGCGGACCTGCCGCGAGTGCGCGACGGATTCCAGCGCCGGATGCAGGTGATCCCAGCTGTGGTTGGCGATGCTGATCAGGCCGCTGTCGATTGCCGTCGCCCACCAGTCGTCGCCGAGCGTGCCCGCCTGAAGAAACGTGTACTCGGCGTCGAAGGTCGACTCCATCACGCGTCGCGCGGCAGGCGACGCAATGACGAAACTGGTGGCCGCGAGTCCGGGCTGCGCGCGGCCAGCCTCCGTCGCCTGGAAGTCGTGCATGGCGTTGGCGAAGCTGCGCTGCTTGCCCAAGGTCGGATGGACGAAGTCGGCGAAGTCCCACACGGGACCGTCGTCGAAGGTGAGCGCCACCATCGTCGCGCCGCCGCCGGCCGTGTCCGTCCCCGCCTGATGCGACTCGATGGCCGAGACGAGCGTGGCGAGCGACACGATGCGCGCACCGGCGCGCGCAATGGTGAGCAAATCGACCGGCAGCGCGACATGGTCGTTCCGCGCATAGTCCGGGCCTTGCACGTGGTGCGAGTGATAGGTGAGGACAACGGCCTTCAAGCAGCGCTTTCGTGGTCGTGCTCGGTACCATGATGAGCACGCAAATTACCACGGACCACCGCCCAAGCGCGCCGAGACTTCAGTCCTTGTAGGTGACCTGGACCGGGCGCCCGTTCACGCGCAGTTCGCCGGTCGCGACATCCACCTCGAACAGCGGCTTGTCGCCGTTGAAGAGTCCCCAGCGCCCGGTGGCCGGATCGAACTTGCTGGCGATCTGCGCCGACTCTTCCCACGCCAGCTTGTTGCCCGCGCGCATCGCATAGCAGGCATAGCGGCATTGCGACCACACCATCATGCCGAAGTTGACGTCGGCCTGCGTGTCGTCGAGTCCCATCGGTGCCACCAGGATGCCGTAGTCGAGCGTCGCCTTGGGTCCGGCATTGCCGGCGCGGCCGAGGATGATCCCGAGCCCGATGCGGTCGCCCTCGCGCGATCCCGGGTACGCGCTGGGGCCCTGCGTGAACGCGTCGATTTCGACGCCGTAGAAGCCGCCGGTGCCGGTCGAATCCTGGACCTCGAACACGCCGGCCCACGACGTGCCGCGCGCCAGCTTGTTGGCCTGCGCGTACGTCGCGACGTTGTTGCCGTAATTGGAACGGTTGTTGAGAATCGTGAGGCCCGCCCATTCGAACGTTCTCGATTCCGGATCGGTGGTCAGATGCGTGTAGAGCGTCGGGATGACCACGGGCGAGCCGCCGGGCGGCGCGCTGCGCGTCACCGTCACGCTGGCCGGCAAATTCCAGACGTCGGGCGGGCGCGGCGTGGTGCCCTGGAAATAGCCGGTCTGCGCGAAGACGCAGGAAGAGGCGAAGACGGACAGCGCGGTGGCCAGTACGGCGGCAAGCAGTGGACGCATGGTGGCCCTTTCAAGCGAGACCGAAGGTGACCCGGATCGCGGCCCTGCGGGCCGGATCCGGGACGGTCTATGACAATAGCATGGGACGCTCGCGTTGGAGAACGGTCATGACGGGCAGACGGTTCGTTGCGCGAAGTGTCCTGCGGCCCCGGACCGTCGTCAACGCGAATAGTCGTCGAACCGGCGTCCGGCCGCGGCGCCACGGCGCGACGCTGCAGCGAACTAGGGCGCGAGGCGCGCCTTGAGCTTGTCCGGGCCCAGCGTGTCGTAGACCTCGAACGGCTGGTGGATCCACGGATTGTCGGCAAGGTGCTGCACGAAATAGTCCGGCGCGAACACCGAGCACGCCTTCCACCACAGCACGGCGGTCTTCAGCGCCGTGATGTGCGGAAACCGCCTGGGCAATTCCTTGTACACGGCCTCGAGCGTATGGCCGGAGTCGACCATGTCGTCGACCAGCAGGACGCGGTCGCCCAGCCTGGGCTTGGTCATCGTCATGTGCTCGGCGATCACCAGTTCGCCGCGGATCGTCCCGCCCTCGGCGGTGTACGAATGCGTGGACAGGATCGCAAGGGGCATTTCGAAGATGCGGGACAGCACGTCGCCAACGCGCAGGCCTCCGCGCGCGACGCAGATGATCTGGTTGAACTTGAAGCCGGACTCGTGGACGGTGAGCGCGAGCCGCTCGACCATCCGGTTGTATTCGTCCCAGCTGACGTCAAGGTCCACGGCTGCTCCGCCTAGCTGAAGGGATGGTGGACAAGAATGGTCTCGGTGCGGTCGGGACCGGTGGAAACCATCGCGATGGGCACGCCGGTGAGCGCTTCGATCCGCTTGCAGGTAGGCGCGCGCATTGGCCGGCAGCGCGGCAAAGGATTTCGCGCCGACGGTGGACTCGCGCCAGCCCGGCATTGCTTCGTAGACCGGCGTGCAGCGCGTCACCGCTTCGGCGCCGGTGGGGATCAGGTCCAGCGCCTCGCCATCCATGACATAGGATGTCCCGAGCTTGATCTCGTCCATGCCGTCCAGCACGTCGAGCTTGGTGATGCACAGGCCGTCGACGCCATTCAACTGCAGCGAGCGCTTGAGCGCCGCGATGTCGAGCCAGCCGCAGCGGCGCGGGCGGCCGGTGACCGAGCCGAACTCGTTGCCGCGCTTGGCCAAGCCGGCGCCGATGCTGTCCGACAACTCCGTCGGGAACGGTCCGGTGCCGACGCGCGTCGTGTACGCCTTCACGATGCCCAGCACGTAATCGAGCATGTGCGGCCCGATGCCGCTCCCCGGCGCGGCGGCGCCGGCCAGGCAGTTGGAGCTGGTGACGTACGGGTAGGTGCCGTGATCGATGTCCAGCAGCGCGCCCTGCGCGCCTTCGAACAGCAGCGATTCGCCGCGCGCGCGCGCGTTCTGGAGCAGACCGGCGACATCGGCGACCATGGGACGGATTTCACCGGCCAGCGCCAGCAGTTCGTCGCGCGTGCGCGCGAACGGCACGGCGTCGACCTTGTAATAGTTGACGAGCATGAAATTGTGCAGCTCGAGCAGCGATTCGAGCTTGCTCGCGAACAGCTCCGGGTGGAGCAGGTCCTGCACGCGCAGCGCGCGGCGGGCGATCTTGTCCTCGTAGGCGGGCCCGATGCCGCGGCCCGTGGTGCCGATCTTGTCGACGCCCATCGCGTGCTCGCGCGCCTGGTCGAGCGCGACGTGGATCGGCAGCACCAGCGGGCACGCCGGAGAGATCTTGAGGCGCGAGCGGACGTCCACGCCCGCGGTTTCCAGCTCGCGGATTTCCGTCAACAGCGCCGACGGCGAAAGCACGACGCCGTTGCCGATGTAGATCGCGACCCCGGGATGCAGCGCGCCGGAGGGAATGAGGCGCAGCACGGTCTTCTTGCCGCCGATCACCAGCGTGTGTCCGGCGTTGTGTCCGCCCTGGAAGCGCACGACGCCGGTTGCGCTCTCGGCCAGCCAGTCGACGATCTTGCCTTTGCCTTCATCGCCCCACTGGGTGCCGATGACGACGACGTTCTTGCCCATGTGAATTCCTGTCCGGAGGCTATGCGTTGCGGGAGACGACGCGCCATTCACCGCCGTGGCGCTCCAGCGTCCGCCGGGCCGGCGCGCCCGCGGTCGCTTCACCGGGAAGCATCACGACGACAGATTCGCCGCGCGATCGCAGCAGTTCCACGTGCTTGGCCAATGCCGGGTCGGGATCGTCCGGCGCGGCAATCGCGTCGTGCGCATCGCCGCCGCCTGCCAGCGCCGCGAGGCGCCGCAGGTCCAGCGTGAAGCCGGTGGCCGGCCTGGCGCGACCGAACGCGCGTCCCACGCCATCGTAGCGACCGCCGCGGCCGCAATCGACCACCGCGCCGTCGCCGGAGGTCGCGAACACGGAGAACGTGACGCCCGTATAGTAGTGATAGCCGCGCAGGTCCGCGAGGTCGACGTGGATCGCATCGACATCCCCGGCCGCAGCGGCGAGGCTGGCGACCTCGTCGAGCGCCTGCCGGACCTCGGGAAGATCGGGAAGCGCACGGCGCGCGGCGTCGATCGTCGCGGGTGCCGGTCCATACAGGCCCGCCAGCGCGCGCAGCGCGTCGCGCGCCGCGTCCGGCATGCCCTGGGTGAGCTCGCGCAACGCCGGGAAGTCCTTGTCGCGCAGCGCGTTGAACAGATCGCTGTCGTTGCCCTCGCCGGTGGCGTCGAGGCCGGCGGCGCCCGCCAGCGCGCGATAGACGCCGACATGGCCGAGGTCGAGATGCAGCCTGCCCGCGCCGGCGCGCTCGAGCGCCGACAGCAGCAGCAGCATGACCTCGCGATCGGCGGCGATGCCGGCGTGTCCGTACAACTCGCCGCCGATCTGCACCACCTCGCGGGTGGCGCCCGGTCCGGCCGGCGCGGTGCGCAGCACGCTTCCGGCATAGCAAAGGCGGGTGACACCGGTCTCGTTCAGCAGGTGCGCGTCGATCCGCGCGACCTGGGGCGTGGTGTCGGCCCGGAGCCCGAGCATCCTGCCGGACAGCGGATCGACCATCTTGAACGTCTGCAGGTCGAGATCGCGCCCGGTGCCGGTCAGCAGCGAATCGATGTGTTCGATGAGCGGCGGCGACACCAGCCGGTAGCCATGCGCCGCGAAATGGTCGAGCAGCGTGCGCCGCTGCGCCTCGACACGCGCGGCCTCGACGGGCAGCACGTCCTCGATCGCTTCCGGCAGCAGCCATTTACGCATAGTGGATCACGATCAGGGACGCGACGCCCAGCGCCATCGAGATGAGTCCGATGAACCGGAGCTGGCCATCGCTCATGTCGATCAGCTTGCGAAACGTCTCACGCCATATGCCGGGTGCCGCGAACGGCAGGATGCCTTCGACGATCAGCAGCAATGCAAAGGCCGGCCACAACGAATCCACAACAAGGCACCCTGACGCGTTTCGCTCGGTCGCGCTTACTTTGCGGGCGCGCGCGCGGCGCGACCCGAACCGTACTGCTTGAAGTACTGGAAGAACTCCGTGCTCGGATCGAGGACCATGAGGTCGCTCTTGTTGCGGAACGTCGAGCGGTAGGCCTCGAGGCTCCGGTAGAAAGAGTAGAACTCCGGATTCTGCCCATACGCCTGCGCGTAGATGGCGGAGGCCTTGGCGTCGCCTTCGCCCTTGATCTTCTGCGCCTGGCGATAAGCGTCGGCAAGGATGACCTGCCGTTGCCGGTCGGCGTCGGCACGGATTTTTTCCGATTCGGCGGCGCCCATCGAACGCAGCTCGTTGGCCACGCGCCGGCGCTCCGATTCCATCCGCTGGTACACCGGTCCCGTGACATCCGGCGGCAACTCGATGCGGCGCAGCCGCACGTCGACGACTTCGACGCCGATCGTCTTGGCGTCGGCGTCCGCCTTCTGCCGCGTCACGGCGGTGATGCGATCGCGCTCGGTCGAAATGGCGTCGTGCATCGTGCGCTTGTTGAACTCTTCGGCGAGATTGGAGCGGACCGTCTGCGACAGCCTGCGGCGCGCGGCTTCCTCGTCGCCCTGGACGGAAACGTAGTACTGCTTCACGTCGTTGATGCGCCAGAGGACGATGAAGTCGACGAGCAGCGGCGTCTTCTCGGACGTCGTCACGCGGTCGGACTCGCTGTTCTCGAGCGTCAGGTTGCGGTTGTCGTAGAAGCGGACGTTCTGGACCAGCGGGACCTTGAAGTAAAGGCCGGGCTGCGGTCTTGGTCTCGACGATCTCGCCCAACTGGAACTTGATCGCGTACTTGGTCTGGTCGACCGTGTAGATCGACTGCGACGCGACGAGCAGGAGCGCGACGATGAGCGCCAGGATCGGCATGGTGAATTTCATCGTCGTCTCCTAGCGCTCGCGGCTGCGCATGCCGTCGCGCGACCGGTTCGCGTCGAGCGTCGCCGCCGGTTCCTGCGCCGGCGCGGCGGAACCCGGGCGCGTCGCCGACGACGGCAGGTCCGGCGCGACCGTGGCGGCCGCGGCCGCGCTCTGCTGGATCAGCTTGTCGAGCGGCAGATACAGCAGGTTGCTGCCCGCCTTCTGGTCGACGAGCACCTTGGTCGTATTGCCGAGCACCGACTGCATCATGTCGAGGTACAGGCGATCGCGCGTAACGCCGGGCGCCTTGGCGTATTCCGAGAGCACCGACTTGAACCGCGACGCGTCGCCTTCGGACTTCTGGACGACCTCGGTGGTGTAGCCGTTGGCCTCTTCCATGAGCCGCGACGCCATGCCGCGCGCGCGCGGCACCACGTCGTTCGCATAGGCCTGGCCTTCGTTGACCAGCCGCACGCGGTCCTGGCCGGCCTTCACCGCGTCGTCGAACGCGGCCTGCACCTTGTCGGGAGGCTGCACGTTCTGCAGCGTGACCTTCTGGATGTAGACGCCGGTCTTGTAGCGGTCGAGCGTCTCCTGCATGATCTTTTCCGTCTGTTTCGCGATCTGCTCGCGGCCTTCGTACAGCGCGAAATCCATCTTGGCCTTGCCGACGACCTCGCGAATCGCCGTCTCGGCGACGAAGGCGACCATCGCGTCGGGCTTGCGGTTGTTGAACACGTAGGCTTCGGCGTTCTTGATGTTGTATTGGACGGCGAACTGGATGTCGATGATGTTCTCGTCATCCGTCAGCATCACCGCTTCCTTGTCGACCTTGTTCTTGGGCGTGTTGCGGTAGCCGATTTCCACCGTCTTGACCTGCGAGAAGTCGACCAGCTCGACCGCCTCGACGGGGAACGGCAGGTGCCAGCGCGGGCCGGGAAGGGTGGTCTCGGTGTATTTGCCGAAATGCGTGACGACGCCGCGCCGTCCTTCGTCGACGATGTAGAAACCGCTCGCGAGCCAGACGACCAGGACCAGCGCGACCAGCAGGCCGGCGCCTCCCATGGCGAGGCCGCGGCGCGGCGGACGATCGCCGCCGCCACCGGCGCCATCGTCGCCCTTGCGGCCGAAGAGTTCGCCCATGCGGCGGTTGACGTTGCGCCAGATCTCGTCCAGGTCGGGCGGTCCGCCGCCGCCACCATTACCACGCTTGCCCCATTGGGGATCGTTCAGCGACATGACGAAGCTTTTCGGTCGGAAAATGGAAACATCGGGGAACTGTTGAAGATGGGGGCGGGCGGTTCGTCGATCAAGCGGACGGCGCCCATGGGGCGCCCTCAGGGTTCCGAGGCGGCTACCGGCACGCGCTCCACGGTCGCTTCGCGCGGGAAACGCTCGGCCAGGGCAGCGCGCAAATCGGTCGTCCCGGCGCCCGTCAGCGCGCTCAATCGAACGGTCGAAATGGTACCACAGCCATCGCGCTCGACGCCCGGGGCCAGTCCCGGCAATGTCGCATTTGTTGAACACGCGGATCTGCGGCACCGCCGCCGCGCCGATTTCCGCCAGGACGCGATCGACGGCCGCGATCTGTTCGTCGCGATTCGCCGCCCCGGCGTCGATGACGTGCAGCAGCAGGTCGGCGTCGGCGGCCTCGGAAAGCGTCGCGCGGAATGCGGCGACCAGGTCGTGCGGCAGGTCGCGGATGAAGCCCACGGTATCCGACATGACGATGGCGTCGGCGCCCTCGACATAGACCTTGCGCAGCGTGGTATCGAGCGTGGCGAACAGCTGGTCGGCGACGTAGGCTTCGGCACCCGTCATGCGGTTGAACAGCGTCGACTTGCCGGCGTTGGTGTAGCCGACGAGCGCCACCGTGCGCACGCGGGCGCGGCGGCGCGTGCGGCTCTGCACGGCGTGGCTGCGCGCCACCCGGGCCAGCCGCTGGTTGAGCAGCTTGACGCGTTCGCCGATCAGGCGGCGGTCCGTTTCCAGCTGGGTTTCGCCCGGGCCGCGCAGGCCGATGCCGCCCTTCTGGCGCTCGAGGTGAGTCCAGCCGCCGACCAGCCGCGTGGACATGTGCTTCAGCTGGGCGAGTTCGACCTGCAGCTTGCCTTCGGCGCTGCGGGCGCGCAGCGCGAAGATGTCGAGGATCAGGCTCGGGCGGTCGACGACGCGGCAGGAGAGCTTTTCCTCGAGGTTGCGCTGCTGCACGCCGGACAGCGTGTGGTCGAACAGGACCAGATCCGCCTCGAGTTCGGTGCGCCGCGCCAGGATTTCATCGACCTTGCCCTTGCCGGCGAAGAAGGCGGGATCGGGCCGCTGGCGGCGACCCTGGACGGTGCCGACGACGGTCGCGCCGGCGGACGTCGCGAGCGCGTCGATCTCCACGAGGCGATGAGCCCGGTCGGGCTCGCCCATGTCCAGTGCGACGACGAGAACGCGTTCGCCGCCGGAAGGGCGTTCAAACATCAGGTTCCAGCGGGTCAGGCGTCCGCGTCGCCGTTGGGGGCGTGGTGGGGCATGACGACCGGGCGCGCCGGGACGACGGTCGAGATCGCGTGCTTGTACACCATCTGGGTGACGGTATTCTTGAGGAGCACGACGTACTGGTCGAACGACTCGATCTGGCCCTGCAGCTTGATGCCGTTGACGAGATAGATCGACACCTGCACGTGTTCCTTGCGCAGCGTGTTGAGGAACGGGTCCTGCAGCATTTGCCCTTTGTTGCTCATGGTCGAGCTCCGCTATTGTTGTTGCCCGCTTCGATGCGCCCTCGCATCCGGCGCCGCAGGGGTTGCGGAGGCGGACGGCTCGGTGCGTCAGCGGCGCGGGGCGTCCGCGTAGGGATTGGCACCGACCTTGAATTGTATCCTAAGGGGCGTCCCGCGCAGTTGGAACGCGTCGCTGAAGAAATGTTCCAGGTACCTGCGGTAGGCGTCGGGCACGTGATGCAGCGCCGTGCCGTGGATGATGATGAGCGGCGGATTCACGCCACCCTGATGGGCATAGCGCAGCTTGGGACGCACCAAACCGGCGCGCGGCGGCTGCTGGCGCTCCACCGCCAGCTGCAGCGTGCGGGTGAGGCGCGGCGTGGGCAGCTTGGACATCGCCGCGGCAAACGCCTTGTCGACGGACTTGAGCAGCGGTCCGACGCCCTTTCCCCTCCAGCGCCGACATGAAGTGGAACTGCGCGAACGCGAGAAACGCCATCTTGCGGTCGAGGTCGCGCTTCACCTGGTCGCGCTGTTCCTTGGCGACGGCGTCCCATTTGTTGATGCCGATGACCACGGCGCGGCCGGCCTCGAGCACGTGCCCGGCAAGATGCGCGTCCTGTTCGGTGATCGCGTGTTCCGCGTCGAGCAGCAGCACCACGACGTTGGCGTCCTCGATCGCCTGCAGCGTCTTGATCACGGAAAACTTCTCGATCGCCTCGAATACCTTGCCGCGGCGGCGCACGCCCGCGGTATCGATCAGCGTGTACTTCTGGCCGTCGCGCTCGAAGTCGAGGTAGATCGCGTCGCGCGTCGTGCCCGGTTCGTCGAAGGCGATGACCCGCTCCTCGCCGAAGATCGCGTTGACGAGCGTGGACTTGCCGACGTTGGGGCGGCCGACGATCGCAACCTTGATCGTGTCCGGACGCTCCGGGTCGGTCGACGTGTTGCGCTTCGCGTCGTCGGTGAAACGGTGCATGTCCGGGAATCGCCGCGAGCGCCAGCTCGATCATGCCGCGCACGTTCTCGCCGTGCGCCGACGAGATCGCGATCGGCTCGCCTAGCCCCAACTCGTGGAACTCGGCGACGGCGCGGTCCGGCTGCAGTCCTTCCGCCTTGTTCACGGCGAGCACGACCGGACGTCCCGATTTGCGCAGCAGGTCGGCGATTTCACGGTCCTGCGGCGCGAGCCCGTTGCGGCCGTCGACCAGGAAGATGACGACGTCGGATTCGGCGATGGCCTGGCGCGTCTGCTTGGCCATTTCGTGGAGGATGCCGCTCGTGGCGACCGGCTCGAAGCCGCCGGTATCGACGATGAAGTACGGCTGGTCGCCGGCAAACGCGCGGCCGTAATGCCGGTCCCGCGTCAATCCGGGGAAATCAGCGACCAGCGCATCGCGCGACTTGGTCAGCCGATTGAACAGCGTGGACTTGCCGACATTGGGCCGGCCTACGATGGCGACGGTGGGAAGCATGATCGGCCTGGATACAAGGCCCGGGTGCGCGGGCTACTTCGCGGACACGGCGAACAGCGTGCCCGACGTCGACTGCCACAATGCGCCGGTCAGCATCAGTTCGGGCTGTGCGGTGGCGGGCTTGCCGTCGGTGGCGAGCCTTCCCACGTAGGCGCCGTTGACGGGCGACAACAGGTGCAGGTAGCCCTCGGCGTCGACGGCGCCGACGTAGTCGCCGACCATTTGCGGGGCGCCGATCTTGCGCGGGGCGAGCAATTCCTGCTTCCACACGGACGCGCCGGTCGAGCGGTCGAGCGCGTGGAGATTGCCCTTGTCATCGGTGACGTAGATGTACTTGGCGTCGGCGGCCATGTTGCTCAGGCTGGAAATGTCGCGCGACCACTGCAGCGTTCCGCGGGCGATATCGAAACACGCGACACGGCCCTGGTAGGCGATCGCGCACACGTCCTTCTCGAGAACGAGCGGCAGGCTGGTCACGTCGGCGATCCGCTCGAGTTCGGTCGAGCCTTTCGGGCTCGCGACGGTGGCGTCCCAGCCGACGATGCCGGTCTGCACATCCATCGCGAGCAGGTGGCCACCGGGCGTTCCGAAGAACAGGCCGCCACGGCGGACGACTCCGCCCGCGTAGTTGCGCACGATCAGTGCCGGCGTCACCCGCTGGCTGACCCATTTGCGCGTGCCATCGGCCGCGTTCAGCGCGTGCAGGTTGCCGTCGCCGGTGAAAACGATGACGACGCCATCCGCGACGCGCGGAGGAGCGACGACCTCGGTTGAAACGCGCGCCTTCCACGCCGGCTTGCCGTCGGGAAGAAAGGCGAGAACCTCGCCCTTGTCCGTGCCGACCACGACCAGCGTCGCGTCGGCGCCGGCGCCGGAGGAAAGCTTCTGGCCGGCCGAAATGCGCCAAACGTTGCGGCCGTTGGCGGGGTCGAGCCGGACCACGGTTCCGTCTTCGGCCGCCGCGTAAATGGCGTCGGACAATACCGTCGGCGAGAACCCGGGACCTGCACTGCCGACTTGTCCCTGCCAGCTGACGACGGCCGTCGCCGACGCCTTCAGCTCGGGCAGCGCGCCGGGCTTTTTCGGATCGTACAGCCAGCGCATCGACGGCGCGGGCAGCGTCGGCGTGTATTCCCTGATCGTCTCGCAGCCGGTCAGGACAAGCACGCCCAGCGCCATCGCGGAAAGCGCCATCGTCCTTGCTGCGGGGGACGCTGCGCTGGAAGACGCCTGCGGAACCGCCGCGGGGAAAGATGCGAGCGCGCCCGGTCATTGCTTCCCGGCCGGCGCGGGTTGCGTCGACGCCGCAGGCGCGGCTGCCGGTGCTGCCGCAGGCGCGGCCATCGGCGCCGTCGCGGCGGCTTCGGGTGCCGCGCCACCGAGCGACTCGAGCTTCACCTGCACATAGTTGCGGTATTGCGCCTTGGCGTCGAACTTGGTCAATGCCTCCTGGTACGCGGCGCGCGCTTCTGCCGTGCGCCCCGCGGCAGCGTGCGCATCGCCGCGCAGATCGGCGTAGAGGCCGGAGAAGGGTTCGCCGTGCTTGGCGTCGAGCATCTTCAGCGCGTCGTCGTATTGCTTGTCGTTCAGCATCAGTTCGGCCAGGCGATAACGCGCGATCTCCTTCAGTTCCGATTCGTCGGCGTGGTCGACCACCCATTGCAGCTGCGCGCGAGCCGCGGCGCTTTCGCCGGCGTCGAATTGCAACTTCGCGACGATGAACGCGGCACGCGGTGAATAGCCGCTGCCGGCGAACTTGTCGGTGAGCTGGGCGACGGCGTCACGGGCCTTGGCGACATCGTTGGCGCGCGCAGCCATGGTCACGGCATTGAACAGGACCGCGGCTTCCTCCGCTTTCCTCTGGTTCCACCAGCGCCAGCCCTGCACCGCGGCGGCCGCCAGCGCCGCGACGACGAGCACGGTGGCCACGGTGTTGCCCCACCGGCCCCACCACGCCTTCAGGTCGTCCAGCTGGTCCTGTTCTTCGAGATCGTAAACTGCCATGTTTCTTCCTTCGTCCTGGATTGATTGACTGTTCAGCTGCTTGCGGTGAGTTGAGCGGCATGGCGTGCGATGTCCGCTTCCGCCACGGCGACCTGTTCGCCCTGTTCGCGCAACGGCTTCACGGCGACCGTCCCGGCCGCTGCCTCGTCGTCGCCGATCACCAGCGCGAAGCGGGCGCCGCTCGCATCGGCTTTCTTCATCTGTGCCTTGAAGCTGCCGCCGCCGGCGTGCAACACGACGGCGTGCCCGCCACCGCGCAGCGTTTCCGCCACCCGCCGCGCCAACGGGCCCGCGGCCGCGCCCGCGTGCACGACGTACGCGAAGGGCGACGCGTCGACCTTGCGTCCCGCGTCCTGCAGGAGCAGAAGCGTGCGTTCGGTGCCGATGCCGAACCCGCATCCCGGCGTGGGCTTGCCGCCCAGCTGCTCGAACAGGCCGTCGTAGCGCCCGCCGGAGCATACGGCACTTTGCGCGCCGAGCCGCGTGGTGACCCATTCGAAGACGGTGGCATTGTAGTAATCGAGTCCCCGCACCAGCCGCGGATTGACGCGAAACGCGATGCCGGCTTCGCGCACCCCGTCCTGCACTTCCTCGAACAGCGTGCGCGATGCCTCGCCCAGCGTGTCCCAGAGCTTGGGCGCCGCCTCGATCATTTCCTGCATGGCCGGGTTCTTGCTGTCCAGGATCCGCAGCGGATTGGTGTGCAGCCGGCGCGTCGCGTCGGCGTCGAGCAATTCGGGCGTGCCGCTCGAAATGCGCGATCAGGCGGTCGCGGAACGCGCGGCGCTCCTCCGCGCTGCCGATCGTATTCAGTTCCAGCGTGATGCCGGTGAGCCCAAGGCGCTGCCAGAGCCGCTGCACCATGACCAGCAGCTCGATGTCGATGTCCGGGCCGGGAAAACCCAGCGCTTCGGCGCCGAACGTGTGGTATTCGCGGTAACGGCCCTTTTGCGGACGTTCATGCCGGAACAGCGGTCCGCTGTACCACAGCCGCTTCGGGCCGTCGTAGAGGAGGTTGTGCTCGAGCGCGGCGCGCACGGTCGGCGCCGTTCCTTCCGGGCGCAGCGACAGGCTCTCGCCGTTGTCGTCGAACGTGTACATCTCCTTTTCGACGATGTCGGTCACCTCGCCCACGCCGCGCACGAACAGCTCCGTCTTCTCGACGATGGGCGTGCGAATGTTGCGGTATCCGTATTGGCGGAACACGTCGCGGACGGTGTCCTCGAAGAACTCCCACAGGAGCGCGTCGTCGGGCAGCACGTCGTTCATGCCGCGCACGGCTTGCAATGCGCCGGCCATCACGGAACCTGCGCGGCGGCGGTTTTGATTGCGATGGTCTTGCGGTCCGGCTTGAGATGCGGCCCCGGCGTTTCGCCGCCGTAGGTCGCGCGCACGTAGTCGTGGACCAGCGCCTGGAACTCCTGCGCGATGCGCTCGCCCTTCAGCGTGACCGTCTTCACGCCGTCGACGAACACCGGCGCGACGGGCGTCTCGCCCGTGCCGGGAAGCGAGATGCCGACGTTCGCCATCTTCGATTCGCCCGGGCCGTTGACGACGCAGCCCATGACCGCGACCTGCATGTTCTCGACGCCGGGATAGCGCGCGCGCCACTCCGGCATCGACGCGCGCAGGTAGGACTGGATCTGCTCGGCCAGCGACTGGAAATAGGTGCTCGTCGTGCGCCCGCAGCCGGGGCACGCAATGACCATCGGCGTGAACGAGCGCAGCCCCATCGTCTGCAGGATTTCCTGCGCGACGATCACTTCGCGGGTGCGGTCGCCGTCCGGCTCGGGGGTCAGCGAAACGCGGATCGTGTCGCCGATGCCCTGCTGCAGCAGGACGGCCATCGCCGCCGTCGAGGCAACGATGCCCTTGCTGCCCATGCCGGCCTCGGTGAGCCCGAGATGCAGCGGATAGTCGCAGCGGCGCGCGAGTTCGGAATAGACGGCGACCAAGTCCTGCACGTCGGAGACCTTGCACGACAGGATGATGCGGTCCCCGGGCAGACCCAGTTCCTCGGCTCGCTGCGCGCTGTCGATGGCCGACGTGATGAGCGCCTCGCGCATCACCGCGTCGGCGGGCAGCGGTTCGCGCAGTTTCGCGTTGTCGTCCATCATCCGCGCCAGCAGGTCGGCGTCGAGGCTGCCCCAGTTGACGCCAACTCTGATCGGTTTTTCGTACTGGATGGCTTTCTCGATCATCACGACGAACTGCGGGTCGCGCTTGCTGCCCTTGCCGACATTGCCCGGATTGATGCGGTACTTGGCCAGCGCCCGCGCGCAGTCCGGGTAGTCGGTGAGCAGCTTGTGACCGTTGAAATGAAAATCGCCGACCAGCGGCACCGTGCATCCGGCGGCGTCCAGTTGCGAACGGATCGCGGCCACCGCCGCGGCGGCTTCGGACGAGTTGACGGTGACGCGCACCAGTTCGGAACCTGCGTCCGCGAGCGCCTTGACCTGCGCCACCGTCGCCGCCACGTTCGCGGTATCGGTGTTCGTCATCGACTGGATGACGATGGGCGCATTGCCGCCGACGCGGACGCCTGCGATGTCGACCTGGCGCGAAGTTCGGCGCGGGATGAACGAATGCATGGTGGCTACTTGAGCGTGAATTTGGCGACGTTCTGCCGCGTGAACGGCGCCGTGTCGAAGGACTTGCCCAGCCAGGAGACGTCGACTGCCGCGGCATTGCCGAGCACCACGTCGAACGGCGCGCGACCGTTGACAGTCTGGTGGCCACCGGCGTTGTCGGTGACGGACAGGATGAGCGTGCCCGTGGCGTCGCGCACTTCGACCCATGATTTGCCGTGGAACGTGAGGACGATCGGCGCATCGGCGGCGTCCGGCGCAGGGGCGGTCGGTACCGTCGGCGCGTCCTCGTTCCTGCCGACGGCGTTGTCCGGGCTCGCGGCCGTCTTGTCGTCGGCGCCGGCAAGCGGATTCGGCAGCGCCGTCCTCGCACCGTCAGGCGCTGTGTCGGGAACCGGCGGAGCCATTACCGCCGCCGGTGCGGACTTGTCGACGCTGTTTGAACGGGGATGATCCGCCGACGGTCGCGCGATCTCGTACACGGCAGCCACGGTGACGACCGCGACCAGCGCCACGGGAATGGCCCAGCGCGCGGCGCTCGGGCGAGCCTGCGCCTCGGCGGGTAATTCGCCCATCGGGCGCGGCGTAGGCGCCAGCGACGGATTATCGTGCGCGGCCGGCGCGATCGCTTCCGGCAGCGCGTTCAGCACGGCTTCCGAATCGAGACGCAGCAGGCGCGCGTAGTTGCGCACGAAGCCGCGGACGAAGGTGCGGCCGGGGAGCGCGGCGAAATCACTCTCCTCGAGCGCCGTCACCTGGCGCGGAGCCAGCTTCAACTGCTGCGCGACTGCGGCGATGGACAGTCCGGCGGCCTCGCGGCCCGCGCGCAGAATCTCGCCGGCAGGCAGCGCGGCGTCCAGTTTTGCATCCTCGACCAGCGGCTCGGTGCCTTCCGTCACTCGCAGGCCCCCGTTGCGATGAACTTGGCCTCGGCGGAATCCGGATACCGGTTGCGCAGCTGCGAAATATAGGAAGCCTCCGCGCTGCGATCGCCCATCTTGCGCTCGATGCACGCGCCCAGCGCCAGCGCTTCCGGCTGCGGGTTGGTCTGCTGCATCACCGGCTTCATCAGCGCGCGCGCTTCAGGCAACCGCCCTTCCTTGTACGTCAGTTGCGCCAGGCTCAGCGATGCCTCCGGATTGTTCGGCGATACGACGAGCGCACGACGGAAAAACGCTTCCGCCTGCTTGCTCTCGCCGAGCGATCCGGCGCAGCGCCCCGCGTTGATCAGCGCGATCTCGGGCGTCTTGTACAGCGGGTTGCTCACCGCCCGCTCGAACTCGGGAATGGACTCCCTAGCCTGGGCATGCGTGCACAGGTACCAGCCCCAGTTCTGGCGGAACTCGGAATCGTTCGGCGCCAATTCGAGCGCCTTGCGGAAATTCCGCGCCGCGTCGGTGTCCTGCCCGAGCGTCGCATAGACCAGGCCGTAGACGTTGTAGATCTTCGGATTGGTCGGGTCGAGTTTCACCGCCTCGGCGAGTTCCTGCAGCGCGACATCCATCTGGCCACGTTCGTAGTAACCCGCGGCGAGTTCCGCGCGCAGGTTGGCGCGCACGGGCAGCGGCGCCTCCTTGATGGGCGGCGGCGGGGGCGGCGGTGTCGGGGCCACTGCGACGGGAGGCGACGTGGTGCTCGTCGACGAACATCCCGCGGCCAGCACGAGCGCGGCGAGCAGCGGAATCAGCCAGGAAGCCGGACGCATCAAAGTGTTTTCCCTCAAGTCGGATTCACGCGGCCGGCGCGGAAACGACACGCGTGCCCAGCCTGCGCTTGGTGCGGTCCTGCACCTGGCCGGCCAACTGGCCGCATGCGGCGTCGATGCCTTCGCCGCGGGTCTTGCGAATGGTCGTGACGAGGCCGCCGTCGATCAGCACCGACTGGAACGCCACGATACGATCGCGCGCGCTGGTCCGGAATTCGGTTCCCGGGAAGGGATTGAACGGGATCAGGTTGAACTTGCACGGCACGTTGCGCACGAGATCGCGCAGCGCGTGCGCGTGCGAATCGCTGTCGTTGACGCCGTCCAGCATCACGTACTCGAACGTGACGAAATCCCGCGGCGCGCGTTCCAGATAGCGGACGCAGGCAGCCATCAGGTCGGCCAGCGGATAGGTGCGGTTGATCGGCACCAGCCGGTCGCGCAGCGCGTTGTCCGGCGCGTGCAGCGACACGGCGAGCGCCACCGGGCATTCGTCGCGCAACCGGTCGATGAGCGGCACCAGTCCGGACGTCGAAAGTGTCACGCGCCGGCGCGACAGCCCATACGCATTGTCGTCCAGCATGAGGCGCAGCGCGGGTACGACGTTGTCGAAATTGGCGAGCGGCTCGCCCATGCCCATCATCACGACGTTGGTGATCGGCGGCCGGCCGTGCTCGATCCACGGAGCGGTCACCCCGTCAGCCAGCAACGCACGGTTGGCATGCCAGAGCTGGCCGATGATCTCGCCGGTGGTGAGGTTGCGGTTGAAGCCCTGCTTGCCGGTCGAGCAGAACGCGCAGTCGAGCGCGCAGCCCGCCTGCGACGAAATGCACAGCGTGCCGCGGTCGTCCTCCGGGATGTACACCGATTCCACGGCGTTGCCGTTGCCTGCGTCGAGCAGCCACTTGCGCGTGCCGTCCGGCGCCGTCGTGTCGCGGATGACGGCCGGCGCACGCACGAACGAATCGGCGGCGAGCGATTCGCGCAGCGGCTTGGCGAGGTCCGTCATCGCGCCGACATCGTCGACGAAGCGCTGGTGGATCCAGTGCGCGACCTGCTTGGCGCGAAACGGCTTCTCGCCGCGTTCGGCAAAGAACGTCGCGAGGCCGGCGGGGTCGAGGTCGAGCAGGTTGGTCATGCGGATTCTGGATTTTCGTCCTAGCGGCTGTATACCGCCAGTGCGGGAAAGAAATAGGCGACTTCCACGGCGGCCGTCTCCGGCGCGTCGGAGCCGTGAACCGCGTTGGCGTCGATCGATTTGGCGAAGTCGGCGCGGATCGTGCCGGCGGCGGCCTTCTTGGGGTCCGTCGCGCCCATCAGCTCGCGATTCTTCGCGATGGCGTTTTCGCCTTCGAGCACCTGGATCATCACCGGGCCGGAGACCATGAAATCGACGAGAGCCTTGAAAAACGGCCGTTCGCGGTGGACGGCGTAGAACCCTTCCGCTTCGGCGCGGGACAGCCAGGCCATCCGCGCGGCAGCGATCTTGAGGCCGGATTTCTCGAAACGGGAAAGGATTTCACCAATTGCGTTTTGTGCGACCGCGTCAGGCTTGATGATGGAAAGCGTGCGTTCAACCGCCATGAATGAGGCTCCAACAGGTAATAAAATGGATAAAAGCGAATGAATTCAAAATTATAGCACGCCGCCCGGGGTGACGCGACCTGGCGGAACGCCGGCCGGAAACGGGGCATTTGGCGGCTGGACCCGGCGGGGTGCCGGGTCCAGCAAATCGGGGCAGGAACTGCGCTAGCGCATCATGCCGAGCGTCTGCGGCAGCCACAGCGACATGGCCGGCCAATACGTCACGATGATCAGGAACACCAGCATCGTTAGCAGCCACGGCCAGACCGCGACGGTCAGTTCGGTAATGCCCATCTTGGTAATGCCTGACGCCACATAGAGGTTGAGGCCGACCGGCGGATGGCACATGCCGACTTCCATGTTGACGACCATCATGATGCCGAAATGCACCGGATCGATGCCCAGCTTCATGGCAACCGGGAACAGGATGGGCGCCATGATCAGCACGATCGACGACGGCTCCATGACGTTGCCGGCGAGCAGCAGCAGTATGTTGACGAAGAGCAGGAAGGCGACGACGCCGAGCCCTTTTTCCAGCATCCACGCCGCCATCAGTTGCGGAATCTGCTCGGACGTCATCAGGAAGGAGAACAGCACGGCGTTGGTGATGATGTACAGCAGCATCGCGCTCATGTTGGCCGAGTCGAGCAGCACCTTCGGCACCTTCAACAGCGTCATGTCCTTGTACACGAACACCGCAATCACGAATGCGTAGACCGCGCTCATCGCAGCCGCCTCGGTGGGCGTGAACAAACCTGTGTAGATGCCGCCGATCACGATGATGATCAGCAGCAGACCCCACACGCTCTGGCGGAAGGTGCGCCAGCGCTCGGCCCAGCTTGCCTTGGGCAGGCGCGGGTAATTGTTCTTGCGCGCGAGGTGCCACGTCGTCAGTCCGAGCATCGTCGCGAGGACGATTCCGGGAATGACACCGGCCATGAACAGCTGGCCGACCGACGTGTTGGTCGCGACCGAGTACATCACCATCACGATCGACGGCGGAATCAGGATGCCGAGCGCGCCCGAGGTGGTGATGACGCCGGCGCCGAACGACTTGGGGAAGCCCTGCTTGACCATGGCCGGCAGGATGATCGAGCCGATCGCGACTACGGTCGCCGGCGAGGAACCGGAGACGGCTGCGAACAGCGCGCAGGCCATGACGCCGGCGAGCGCCAGTCCGCCGTACCAGTGCCCGACCATCGCCGTCGCGAAGTTGATCATCCGCCGCGCCACGCCGCCGTGGGTCAGGAAATTGCCGGCGAGGATGAAGAATGGGATCGCCATGATCTCGAACTTCTCGATGCCGGTGAAGAGCTTGAGCGCGACGGCCGTGATCGGCACCTGCGTCATCGTGAACATGTAGCGTCAGAACGGTGAGGCCGAGCGAGATCGAGATCGGCATGCCGGTCAGCATCAGCCCGAACAGCAGCAGGAAGATGATGAGCGGCGTGGGTAGGTGGACGCCGACGAAGAACAGCGCCAGCGGGACCACCACCATGACCGGTGGCAGCGCGGACCAGAACCGCAGGGCCGGGCTCATCGCTGTCCTCCCGTCGGCGCTTCGGCCGGATGCAGGTTGTCCGCCATGTTGTACGGGTTGATGTCTTCGACGCCCTCGACGTGCGCGTGGTCGTGCTTCGGCAGTTCACCGGTCTTGGCGAAATGCCAGGCGACCTGCAGGAAACGGAAGCACATGAGGAACGACCCGAAGGGAATGCAAAGGTAGACGATCCACAGCGGCAATTCCAGGTCCGCCGACACCTGGTCGGTGTGCCCGATTTGCCAGACGTAGTTGGCGCCGAGCGTGCCGACAACGGACGTGAACAGCGCGCCTGCGAGGAGTCCGAACAGCACGTACTTGCGCCGCGTCTCCGGCGGAAGGGCGTTGATCAGCACGTCGACGCCGACGTGGATGCCCGTGCGCACGCCATACGCGGCGCCGAACTTGGCCATCCAGATGAACATGTAGATGCAAAGCTCCTGCGCCCACGACAGGTTGATCGCAAGGAGCCAGTCCTGGACATGGGGGATCGGCAGGCCGGCAGCGTAGCGATGCACGACCGCGATGAAGATCAGCAGCGTCGCCGCGCCGATGAGGAAGGCGATCAGCCATTCCTCCAGGTGGTCCAGGAACTTCAGCATCGGCGGTCCCCTTCGTTGCGCTCAGGCGCTGGTCCGGATGTGAAAACGCCACCGCGGCCGTGGCGGCGCTGCAGTGGCGTGGTGGCGTGTCGCTGGCGCGCCGGGTCAGGGCGTGAAGCCGGTTTCCTTGTACACCGACTGGATGAGGTCCTTGCCGATGCGGCCTTCCAGTTCCTTGTGGACAGGAACCATCGCCTTCTTCCACACGGCCTTTTCAGCCGGGGTGAGCGTCAGGACCTGCGTCTTGCCCGACTTGCGCACGGCCTCCGTCGCGTCCTCGTTTTCCTTCTTCGCGATGTCGTTGGCGTACTTGGTCGCGTCCTTCATCGAGCTTTCGAGCGCGGCGCGAACGTCGGCCGGCAGCCCGTCCCAGAACTTCTTGTTCACGATCACCGCGTAGCCCAGGTAGCCGTGGTTGGTCAGCGTGTTGAATTTCTGCACTTCGAAAAACTTTTGCGTGTAGAAGTTGGATGGCGGGTTCTCGGTGCCGTCCACGACGCCGGTCTGCAGCCCCTGGTAGACCTCGGAGAACGCCATCTTCTGCGGAATGGCGCCGATCGCGCGCATCTCGGCTTCGAGCACGTTCGACGACTGGATGCGCATCTTGAGGCCCTTGACGTCGGCAGGCGACTTCAGCGCCTTGTTGGCGCTCATGTCCTTGAAGCCGTTGTCCCAGTACGCGAGGCCGACGATGCCTTTGCTTTCGAGTTTCTGGAACAGGGATTTCCCGATCGGCCCTTCGGTGACCTTGTGCAGCTCCTCGTAGTTGTCGAAGATGTAGGGAAGGTCGAAGACTTCGAATTCGCGCACGCCCAGGGGCCCGAACTTGGCGAGCGACGGGGCGAGCATCTGTACCGATCCCAACTGCAGCGCCTCCATTTCCTCGCCGTCCTTGTACAGCTGGCTGTTCGGATACACCTCGACCTTGACCTTGCCCTTCGTGCGTTCCTCGGCGAGCTTCTTGAAATATTCGGCGCCCTTGCCCTTCGGCGTGTCGTTGGCGACGACGTGGCTGAACTTGATGATGATGGGCTGCTGCGCGTGGGCGGGGCCGGCAGCGACGGCGAGCGCGGTGCAGGCAACGGCGATCGCTAGGGCGACGTTCGGGAATTTCATGTTTCCTCCGGATGGATGCGAAAAACCGCGGGCCACGTACTTGGCGCGCCCGTGTCCGACGAATTAGGCCTAGTCGCCGCCTGATTTGTCAACGGCAGGCGGCCGCGTGTTGTTGCGCTGGATCAAACCCACCTTGGATGCCAGACGACCGTCAGGCCGGGTTGTCCGGGCGCCGCACACGCCGCGGCGTCGATTCCCAGTCCGGCCACCGCGGCCAGCGCGTCGCCGCAGAAGACCAGCGGCAGTCCGCCGCGCTCCCAGGGCGGAATCCCTGCGTCGCGCAGCACCGACTTCAACGCGCGGCGGGGCCGGTCGGAAGCGACCTGGAAACGTTCGCCACCCGCGCGGGAGCGCACCCGCACCTCGCCGTCGCAACCGCGCGAGGTCGATGCCTGCGCCTTCGGCATGACCGAATTCGAGCGTCCCGTGCGGCAACGCGAGTTCCGGCTCGCCGCGCCAGCGCAGATCGAAGCTCGTCGGCGGCGCGGCATGCAGCGCGATCCTGCCCTGATGCACGCCGATCTCGACGCCCGCGTGCGCGAGCCGGATCACCGCGTCGCCGCGCGCGCCGCGCAGCTGGTCGAGCATCGCGGCGAGACGCGCGGTCGATGGAGCAGGCAGTCCCTGGTCGCGCAGGTACCAGCGCAGCAGGTTGCGCGCGCGGTGCGGCGGACAGCGTGTCGAACACTGCGCGCCGCAGCGAATTCGCCGTCCAATGCACCCTGCGCGTCCTGCCGCGCCAGTTCGTCGAGCAGGCGCGCGGCGTCGGCCTGGTGCGCGGCTGCGCGCGCCAGCGTGGCGTCGGCGTTGGGCGCGATCTGCAACAGCGCCGGCAGCACGGAATGGCGGACGGCATTGCGCGCGTGGCGGTGGTCGGCATTGCTTTCGTCGTCGCACCAGCGCAGGTTGCGGTCGATCGCGTACGCGTCGATGCGCGCGCGCGGCACGCCAAGCAGCGGGCGCCACCAGGCGAGGCCGTCGGCGTCCTCGCGCAACGCGGGCATCGCGGCCAGCCCGTGCGGACCGCTGCCGCGCAGCAATTGCAGCAGCAGCGTTTCGGCCTGGTCGTTGCGATGATGCGCGAGGGCCACGACGCCGGCGCCCATGTCGCGCGCGGCGGCGGCGAGCGCGTCGTATCGCGCGCGGCGCGCGAGCGCCTCGAGACTCGCACGCGGCGCGCCGGACGACATCGACGCGGCGAACCACGCAGGCGACGCGCAGCGCGGCGCAGCGCTCGACGCAGTCCTGCGCCCACCGGTCCGCGTTGGCGGACAGGCCGTGGTGAACATGGATGGCCGTGACCGCGTGGCCGCGCGGCGGCGCCACGGCGGCCAGCGCATCGAGCAGCACGACGGAATCGCGGCCGCCGGAAAGCGCGACGGCAATCGGCGCGCCCGCGGAGAGCTCGGTCTCGAGGGAATGCCGCACGGCGACATGAACCACGGCAGTCGCGTCGTCGGGTTCGCGCCGCATGGTCGTCGACGCTCGCTGCGGTGGGCCGTGGACTTCCGCGCGGCACGTCAGCCCGCGGAGATTTCCTTGAACTTGCCGTAGGCCAGGATCTTGTCCTCGCGCGCTTCGAGGATCGTGTCGATCGGCTGCTCCTGCAACTGGCGCAGCGCATCGGTCAGCGCTTTCTTGAGCGGAATCATCATCGCCGCGTGATCGCGATGGGCGCCGCCCAGGGGCTCGGTGACGACCTTGTCGATGAGGCCCAGCTGCTTCAGCCGCGCGGACGTGATGCCCAGCGTCTCCGCCGCCTCGGCCGCGTTGTCGGCCGATTTCCACAGGATCGACGCGCAACCTTCCGGCGAGATCACCGAGTAGGTCGCGTACTGCAGCATCAGCGTGATGTCGCCGATGGCGATCGCCAGCGCGCCGCCCGAGCCGCCCTCGCCGATCACCGTGGCGATGATCGGAATGCGCAGGCCGGCCATTTCATAGAGGTTGCGCCCGATGGCTTCGGACTGGCCGCGCTCCTCGGCGCCGATGCCGGGATACGCGCCCGGCGTGTCGACGAACGTGAACAGCGGCAGCCCGAACTTCTCGGCGAGCTTCATGAGGCGCAGCGCCTTGCGATAGCCTTCCGGGCGCGGCATGCCGAAATTGCGATGGATCTTTTCCTTGGTGTCGCGCCCTTTCTGGTGGCCGATCACCATGCACGGCTGGCCGTTGAAGCGCGCGAGGCCGCCGATGATGGCCGGATCGTCGGCATACGTGCGGTCGCCGTGCAGCTCGCGGAAACCGCCGAACATGCCGTCGATGTAGTCCTTCGTATACGGCCGCTGCGGGTGGCGCGCGACGTGGGCGATCTGCCACGACGTGAGCTTGCCGTAGATGTCCTTGGTGAGCTGCTGGCTCTTCTTGGCGAGCCGCGAGATCTCGTCGGAGATGTCGACCGCGGAATCCTCGTGCACGAACCGCAACTCGTCGATCTTCTGCTGCAGTTCGGCGATCGGCTGCTCGAAATCCAGGAATGTCTGCTTCATGGACGCGCGGCCTCATTGGGTTGAGGCGCGCATGATAGCGCAATGCGGCGCAGGCTGCTTAGGGAACCTCTGCATAAGTCGCGCGCGATTGCGACGGGAAGCTGTTCGGGATGGGATGCGCGAAGCGAGCCGAAGCGAACGGTCGACCCCCTTCGCGAGGTTCGCGACATAGCAGACCGCCCGAACAGCCCCGTCCCTTCGGGCTGCTGCCCAATGCGGCGCCTGCTTCGCCGGGCTCCTTGGCATCGTAGTATCGACTACGACCGGCGTCGCCCGTCTCGCACTCATCCGCATTGGGCCGTGCAGCGCAAACACGCGGGACTTATGCAGAGGTTCCTTAATGGCCGCCCGCGAGCGCATCCCAGATGAGCTTCATGCCGGTGGCGAGCAGCAGCGAATAGCTCACGTTGAAGAAGGTGCGCTGGGAAACGGTGCGGTGCAGGTAGACGCCGAGCCACACGCCGATGGGCACCAGCGGGGAGAAGAGAAGCGCCGTCGTGAGGTTGCCGATGTTCAACTGCCCCAGGAAGTAATAGGGCACGAGCTTGATGTAGTTGACGATGAGGAAAAAAATGGCGGACGTGGCGACGAACAGCGTCTTGTCGACCTTCTGTCCGAGCATGTAGATCGCAAACGGCGGGCCGCCGGCGTGCGCGAGCGTGCTGGTGAACCCGGAGAGCGCGCCCCAGAACGCGCCCGCGATGGCGCCAGGTTGACCGCGTTCCGCAGCCAGGCGCGCCGCGATGCGCTCGGTGAACTTGAACCATTGATTCAGCGCGAACGTCACGCTGATGAGGCCCAGCAGCAGCCGGACGCCGTTCACCGGCAGCGCGCCGAAGGCGATCGCACCCAGGGCGATGCCGACCAGCGCGCCGGGAAGCAGGATCGCGAGGTGCGCGCGCGACCACTGCCCGCGGTACGCGTGGACGCTGAAGAGATCCATCGCGCAGAGTATCGGCAGCATGATGCCGGCGGCTTCGTTGGGTGCGATGAACATCGCCATCAGCGGCACGGCGATGCCGCCCGAGCCTTGGCCGAAGGCCCCCTTGGCGACGCCCGTGACGAGCACCGCGAAGATCGCGACGGCGTAGAACGCGACGGGGAAGTCCGGAAGCATCAACGAAGCGGCGTCCTTTCCCTGCCGCGGACCGCCGGCGGATTTCATGGTCCGGGCGCGGGATCGTGCAGCACCGGGTCCCGGCCGCGCCACGCCGCGAAGGCCTCGTTGGCGATGACGGCGCCGAGCACGATGACGCCGCCCAGCAGCGCGTTGCCGCCCGGATCCTCGCCCATCAGCAGCCACACCCACAGCGGACCGATGATCGGCTCGAGCAGCGCCAGCAACCCCAATTCCGTCGCGGACAGCGTACGCGAAGCGGCGGTGGCCAGCAGGCACCCGACCCCGAGCTGGACACAGCCCATGAACGCGAGGATGGCGATGTCCCGCGGCGTCGCGGCGAAGGCCCCGGCCAGCAGGAAAGCGGGGACGAGCGTCCACAGGCCGGCGATCATCACCTGCGGCAGCATGTCGACGCGTCGCGTGGAACTTGCGCAGCATCGTGAGCTGCGCGGCAAAGCAGATCGACACGCCGAACGCCAGCAGGTTGCCGAGCAGACGCCCGGAATCGATCGCGTCGCCGAACATGATGACGATGCCGGCGAAGGCGACGGTCATGGCGACCCACGTGCGCCTGGGCACCGGCTCCTTCAGCACCAGGCGGCCGGAAATTGCAGCCAGGAACGGCGACACGCTCATGAGGACGAACGTGTTGGCGACCGTCGTATGGGTCAGCGACGCGATGAAGAAGAAGAACGTGCCGGAAAGGAACAGACCGGAGAGGACGCCCGGCCAGCCGACGGCGCGCACCGCGCGCGGCATGGCGCGGCCGTGCATCACGAGCAGGACGCCGCTGACGAACGCCGCCATGAACAGCGAGCGCCAGAACACGATTTCCCAGGTGTTGGTGATCGACAGCTGGCGCACCAGGATGCCGCCTGATGACCAGCAGACGGCGGCGACGACCATGAACAGGACGGCGCGGCGGTGACGCGATCGATGCGTCAAATCTCGACCAATTCAAATCCCGGAAACATGACGCCGGCCTCGGCCAAGTCGCCCAGCGTCACGTAGTCGCAGCACGCCGCGTAGCGCTCCCACAACGCGAGTACGGCGGGATTGGTGTGCGCGGAGTCGATCGCCGCCTGGGACACCCATTCGAAGATTTCCAGCAGCGTTCCGTCGGCGGCGCGCAACACGACCGACGGGCGGCTCGTCGCCAGCGCCTGCGCTCGCAGCACCGGCAGATGGTCGCGCATGCACGCCATGAGGTCCGCGGCCTTGCCCGGCTTGGGCCGGAACAGCGCGATCACCATCCTGCCCATCGTCGCCCCGCTGCCTTTCGTTAACACGCGGCGACGATAGCGCAGTGGCCGTCCTACGTCGAGTTCGCGGAAATGGCCTGTTCGTCGGGCATCCTCTCCGCCGCGCTCCGGGACACGGGAAAGTCGGCGGCGAAGTCGCGCCCCATGGCGGCGGCGATGCGCGCGAAGTCGGCCTCGGGTATCCGCAGGTATCCGAAACGGAAGGCCGCGCCCCAGTGCGTCTTGCTGCGGATGAACGAGAGCTCCTCGATCAGCGGCCTGATCGGGGCGTCCTGCACCTGCAGATAGTCGACCGCGAGGCGAAACGGCCGGAATGTCGCCGCGTCCGCCATGGGGCCCATGTCGCCGCGATCATCGCTGCCCGCCTGGAAGACGGTGCCATCGCGGATGCGCCCGAGCGCGGTAAATGCCTGCAGTGGCGGCGCCGTCCGGATAGGACAGTGCGTGGCGAGTAGTACGCAAAGCCGTCGCCGGCGCGCATGCGCTCGAGCGGCCCGGCCTTGCCATGGTTCAGCTGCATGAAGCCGCCGTCGACGCCGATGGCGACGTGGTCTTTCGAAACGACGCCGATCCAGAAATTGCGCTCGTGCATAGTGCCTCCTCGTGACAGCGCGTTCTGCAATTCCGCGGCACCGATGTTACAAAGGGTTCGCGGGGGCGGCCATAGGATCAATCGGCTTAGATTGCCGTCCGGCTGCTAGAATTTGCCGGTTCCACGGGAGGCGGGATGGGGAAGCATCGGATCGCGGTAATGCCTGGCGACGGCATCGGCAAGGAGGTCGTTCCGGAGGGCCTGCGCGTGCTGGAAGCCGTCGCGCGCAAGTTCGCGATCGACTTCGCGTTCACGCACTTCGACTGGAGCTGCGACTACTACGCCAAGCACGGCCGCATGATGCCGGAGGACTGGTTCGACCAGTTGCGCGGATTCGAGGCGATGTTCTACGGCGCGGTGGGCTGGCCGGCGACGGTGCCGGATCACGTTTCGCTGTGGGGCTCGCTGATCCAGTTCCGGCGCGGCTTCGACCAGTACGTGAACATGCGCCCGTGCAAGCTGATGCCGGGCATCCCGTCGCCGCTCGCCAACCGGAAACCCGGCGACATCGACTTCGTCGTGGTGCGCGAAAACACCGAGGGCGAGTATTCGTCGGTCGGCGGTCGCATGTTCGAGGGCACCGAGCGCGAGATCGTGTTCCAGCAGACGGTGTTCTCGCGCAAGGGCGTCGACCGGATCATGAAGTACGCGTTCGAGCTGGCGCGCACGCGGGCCGCGAAGCACGTGACCTCGGCGACCAAGTCGAACGGCATCTCGATCACGATGCCGTACTGGGACGAGCGGTTCAAGGAGGTCGCCAAGGGCTATCCCGACATCCGCACCGACGCCTTCCACATCGACATCCTGAGCGCGCATTTCGTGCAGCGGCCGGAGCGCTTCGACGTCGTGGTCGGGTCCAATCTCTTCGGCGACATCCTGTCCGACTTGGGCCCCGCCGTGTGCGGCACGATCGGCATCGCGCCGTCGGCCAACCTGAATCCGGAGCGCACGTTCCCGTCATTGTTCGAGCCCGTGCACGGTTCCGCGCCCGACATCGCCGGCAAGGGCATCGCCAATCCGATCGGCCAGATCTGGTCGGGTGCGCTGATGCTAGACTTCCTGGGCTACAAGGACGCGGCGAACGCGGTCGTCGCGGCGATCGAGCGCGTGCTCGCGGACAAGGACGCGCCGAAGACGCCGGACCTGGGCGGCCGCGCCACCACGGTCGACCTGGGCCGCGCGATCGCGGCGCAGATCTGACGCGGCATTGCCACCCGATGCATCGACCCCACCACCAGAACAACGATCCGGGCGCGCCGCAGCGGTGCGGTTGCGGCCGGCGCATGTAACGAGGGAGCCAGGAATGTCATTGCTGATCGGAGTGCCCACGGAAGTCTTCCCGGGCGAGAAGCGCGTGGCGACCGTGCCGGAGGTCGTCGAGAAGCTGATCAAGCTGGGCTTCCGCGTCGCCGTCCAGTCGGGTGCGGGAGAGGCCGCCAACTTCACCGACGACGCCTACCGCGCCGCGGGTGCTGAGGTCGTGCCCACGGCGGCCGAGCTCTGGGCCAAATCGGACATCGTCTTCAAGGTGCGTCCGCCGAGCCCGGAGGAAGTTGGGCTGATCCGCGAGGGCGGCATGCTGGTCGACTTCATCTGGCCGGCGCAGAACCCCGAGCTGATGCAGCAGCTGGCCGCGAAAAAGGCAACCGTGCTCGCGATCGACAGCCTGCCGCGCCAGCTCTCGCGGGCCCAGAAGATGGACGCGCTCACGTCGATGGCCGGCGTCAGCGGCTACCGCGCCGTCATCGAGGCCGCCAATGCGTTCGGCCGCTTCTTCAACGGCCAGATCACCGCGGCCGGAAAGATTCCGCCGGCGAAGGTCTTCATCGCGGGCGCGGGCGTGGCGGGGCTTGCCGCGATCGGCACCGCCGCGAACCTGGGCGCGATCGTGCGTGCCAACGACACCCGGGCCGAGGTGGCCGACCAGGTGACATCGCTCGGTGGCGAGTTCGTCAAGGTCGACTACGAGGAAGAGGGCTCCGGCGGCGGCGGCTATGCCAAGGTGATGAGCGAAGGCTTCCAGACAGGCCCAGCGCGAGATGTACGCGAAGCAGGCGCGGGAAGTGGACATCATCATCACCACCGCGCTGATCCCGGGCAAGCCCGCGCCCAAGCTCATCACCGCCGACATGGTGAAGAGCATGAAGCCCGGCAGCGTCATCGTCGACATGGCGGCCGAGCAGGGCGG
Source organism: uncultured beta proteobacterium (assembly GCA_963834045.1). GTDB lineage: Bacteria > Pseudomonadota > Gammaproteobacteria > Burkholderiales > Casimicrobiaceae > VBCG01. The sequence continues at coordinate 633,069 of CAWIAK010000018.1, forward strand.
CAACTGCGAGCTCACCGAGCCCGGCATGGCGGTGGTCAAGCACGGCGTCACGATCGTCGGCTATACCGACCTCGCGAGCCGCCTCGCCAGGCAGTCGTCGACGCTGTACTCGAACAACCTGCTGCGGCTCACCGAGGAATTGTGCAAGACCAAGGACGGCGTGGTCGACGTCAACATGGAGGACGACGCGATCCGCGGCCTCACCGTCATCAAGGACGGCACCATCACGTGGCCGGCCCCGCCGCCGAAACTTCCCGCCGCGCCGCCGGCAGTCGCCAAGCCCACCGCGGTCGTCCCCAAGGCCAAGGGGCATGGCGCGGCGAGCGGTCCGATGGCGGGCACCAAGACGGCCGTCATCTTCGGCGTCGGCGCGCTGCTGTTCCTGCTGGTCGGCCGCTTCGCGCCGGCTTCCTTCCTCGGCCACTTCACCGTGTTCATCCTGGCCTGCTTCGTCGGCTACATGGTGGTGTGGAACGTGAAGCCCGCGCTGCATACGCCGCTGATGAGCGTGACCAACGCGGTCAGCAGCATCATCGCCATCGGCGCGCTGGTGCAGATCGCGCCGGACCTGTCGAAGATCTCCGCCGACCTGACGCGTCCGCAGGAGTGGATACGCTGGCTGTCCGTGGCCGCCATCGCGCTGGCCACGATCAACATGTTCGGCGGCTTCGCCGTGACCCAGCGCATGCTGCAGATGTTTCGCAAATGAGGTTCAGCAATAAGGACGAAGAACATGACCTCCAGTCTCTCGACCGTCTCCTACATCGGCGCCACGATTCTCTTCATCCTGTGCCTGGGCGGCCTGTCCAACCAGGAAACGTCGCGGCGCGGCAACCTGTACGGAATGATCGGCATGGCGATCGCCGTGGTCGCCACGATCTTCGGCGTGCAGGTGACCCCCGCCGGCCTGCCTTACATCATCGGCGCGATGGCCGTCGGCGCGGCAATCGGCTTGTATGCGGCGCGCGTCGTGCAGATGACGCAGATGCCCGAGCTGGTGGCGCTGATGCACAGCCTCGTCGGCCTCGCGGCGATGCTCGTCGGCTACGCCAACTTCATCGATCCGGCGGTGTCGGTCGGCCTCACGCCCGCCGAGAACACGATCCACGAGATCGAGATGTACCTGGGCGTGCTGATCGGCGCCGTGACGTTCTCCGGGTCGGTGATCGCCTTCGGCAAGCTCTCCGCCAAGATCACCGGCAAGCCCGTGCTGCTTCCCGGAAGGCACCTGCTCAACCTCGCGGGCCTGCTGATCGTCATCTATTTCGGCTACGCCTTCATCCACGCCCACAGCGTGGCCGAGGCGATGACGCCGATGATCGTGATGACCGTCGTCGCGCTGCTGTTCGGCGTGCACATGGTGATGGCCATCGGCGGCGCCGACATGCCGGTGGTCGTCTCGATGCTCAACAGCTACTCGGGCTGGGCCGCGGCCGCGACCGGATTCATGCTCAACAACGACCTGCTCATCGTGACCGGCGCGCTGGTCGGCTCGAGCGGCGCGATCCTCTCCTACATCATGTGCTCGGCGATGAACCGCCACTTCCTCTCCGTGATCGCCGGCGGCTTCGGCACCGACAGCGGCGCGCCCGCCGCGGCGGGCGCCGCGCAACCCGCGGGCGAGGTGATTCCCGATCCTGGCCGCGGAGACCGCCGAGCTGCTGCGCGACGCCAAGAACGTCATCATCGTCCCCGGCTACGGCATGGCCGTGGCGCAGGCCCAGCACACGGTGAACGAGATCACGCAGGCGCTGCGGGCGAAGGGCATCAATGTGCGCTTCGGCATTCATCCCGTCGCCGGCCGCATGCCCGGCCACATGAACGTGCTGCTGGCCGAGGCCAAGGTGCCGTACGACATCGTGTTCGAGATGGACGAGTTGAACGACGATTTCCCGAACACCGACGTCGCGATCGTGATCGGCGCCAACGACATCGTGAACCCGGCGGCGCAGGACGACCCGACGAGCCCGATCGCCGGCATGCCGGTGCTCGAAGTCTGGAAGGCCAAGCACTCGATCGTCATGAAGCGCAGCATGGCGTCGGGATACGCCGGCGTCGACAATCCGCTCTTCTACAAGGACAACAACCGGATGCTGTTCGGCGATGCGAAGAAGATGCTGGACGAAGTCCTCGTCGCGCTGAAGGCTGCCTGAGGGGTGAGCGGCGACGGGCCGTCCCGAGCCGCGAACAGCGCCCCCTCGGGGGGCAGCGAGCAACGTCCTTCAGCGAGCGTGGGGGCTCATGCAAGCGGCGACGGGCCGTCCCGAGCCGCGAACAGCGCCCCCTCGGGGGGCAGCGAGCAACGTCCTTCAGCGAGCGTGGGGGCCCACGACTCGCCGGGTCCCGCTCTCCCACCTCACCGTCCTCGACCTGTCGCGCGTGCTCGCCGGTCCGTGGTGCACGCAACTGCTCGCCGACCTGGGCGCGACCGTCATCAAGATCGAGCGGCCGGGAAGCGGCGACGACACGCGCGCGTGGGGTCCGCCGTTCCTCAAGGATGCGCAAGGCAGCGACACGTCGGAGGCCGCGTACTACCTCGCCTGCAATCGCGGCAAGTTGTCGGTCGCCGTCGATTTCACCAAGCCCGAAGGGCAGCGCATCGTGCGCGATCTCGCGCTGCAGGCCGATGTGCTGGTGGAGAACTTCAAGGTCGGCGGCCTCGCCAAGTACGGCCTCGACTACGCGAGCGTGGCCGCGCTCAATCCGCGCCTGGTCTACGCGTCGATCACCGGATTCGGGCAGGACGGCCCCTACGCCGATCGTGCCGGCTACGATTTCATCATCCAGGGCATGAGCGGATTCATGAGCGTCACCGGCGAGCGCGACGATCTGCCCGGCGGCGGCCCGCAGAAGGCGGGCGTCGCGATCACCGACCTGATGACCGGCATGTACGCGGCGGTGGCGATCCTGGCGGCGCTGCAGCATCGTGACCGCACGGGGCAGGGCCAGCGCATCGACCTGGCGCTTCTCGATTCCGCGGTGGCGATGATGGCGGTGATGGGAATGAATCACCTGGTGTCCGGCACGCCGCCGGGCCGCGCCGGCAACGCGCACCAGAACATCGTCCCCTACCAGGTGTTCGCGTGCGCCGACGGGCACCTGATCCTCGCCGTCGGCAACGACAGCCAGTTCGCGAAGTTCTGCGCCGTCGCCGGCCATCCGGAATGGGCGCGCGACGAACGCTTCGCGCGCAACGTGGATCGCGTCCGCAATCGCGACGCGCTCGTGCCGCTGGTCGCCGGCGCCATCGCCACGCGCACGCAGCGCGAGTGGCTCGGCCGCGCTGGAGGCGGTCGGCGTGCCGTGCGGCCCGATCAACAAGCTCGATGCGGTGTTCGCCGATCCGCAGTTGCTGGCGCGCGGCATGAGACTCGACCTGCCGCATCCGCTCGCAGGCAGCGTGCCGCAGGTGAACGTGCCGGTCAGGATGTCGGGGACGCCGCTCGAGCCCGAGCGGCCGCCGCCGCTGCTGGCCCAGCACACGCTGCAGGTGCTGCGCGAACGCCTCGCGCTGGACGACGCCACCGTCGCGCGCCTCGCCGCCGAGGGAGTCATCGAGATGCGGCAAGGCATGACCGGCCTCATGTATCAACCCACGCGCAGGCCCGCGTTCTGGATCGCCTACGGCTGCCTCGCCGCGATGTGCCTGGTGCTCGCGTGGCGGCTGTTCCCGCTGGCGATTCCGCTGGTCAACCTGGACATCAAGCTCGCGCGGCATGATGCGGTCGCGCAAGCGCGCTGGCGCTGGCCACGGAGCGCACCCTCGTCGCATTCGACGACCCGCGCACCGCGGCGCGCTTCCGCAACGACCAGGGTGCGCAAAACTACATCGAGCTGGAAGGCGGAGGCAAGCCGGCGTTCGCGCAGATGGTCGAGGGCAACGTCGTATGCGCCGTATTGGTGGGAAGTGCGCCTGTTCAAGCCCGGCGTCGTCGAGGAGGCGGTGGTGCGTTTCCGACCCGACGGCGCGCTCGCAGGGATTTACGCGGCGCGTGCCGGAAACCTACATCCGCGACGGCGGCACCAAGGCGCTCGATGCCGCGGTCGCGCTGGACTTGGCGCGCACGCGGGCCCACGACGACTGGCACGTCGATTTCGGCCCCTATCACCTGCTCGAGCAGTCGCAGGAAACGCTGACCGACCGGCCGCGTCGATCACCAATTCGTGTTCGAACGCGACGAACGGTACGCCGGCGCCAGCATCCGCCTGCGGGTCACGGTCACCGGCGACGAATTGACCGGCGTCGAACCCTTTGTGCACGTGCCGGAGAAATTCGACCGCCACTTCGAGGAGCTGCGCAGCGCGAACAACACCATCGCCAAATTCGCGAGTCTGGCAGCCGGCGCGCTGTACGGCATCGGCGGATGCATCCTCGCCGTGCTCTGGCTGCTGCGCCGACGTTGGCTGTTGTGGCGGCCGGCCCTGGTGGCGGGCGCCGTCGTCGGCGGCCTGATGGCGTTGACCGTGCTGGCGTCCGCGCCCGCCGCATGGTTCGGCTTCGATACCGCGGAAACGAGTGGCACCTTCTGGGTGCAGCAGGTCGGCATGGCGATGCTGGCGCTGCGTCGGCGGCACGCTCGGCTACGGCCTCGTGTTCATGGCGGCGGAGAGCCTGACGCGACGCGCGTTCCCGCACCACCCGCAGCTGTGGCGCGTGTGGTCGCGCGAAGCGGGCGCGACGGTGCAGGTCGCCGGAAGGACCGTGGGCGGCTACCTGTTCGTGCCGCTCGAACTGGCGCTGATCTCGGCGTTCTACTTCGTGACCAACCGGTGGCTGGGCTGGTGGCAGCCGTCCGAGTCGCTCACCGATCCCAACGTGCTTTCTTCGTTCGTGCCGGCGCTGGCGCCGATCGCCCTGTCGCTGCAGGCGGGATTCATGGAGGAGTGCGCGTTCCGCGCGATACCGCTGGCGCTCGCCGCGTTGCTCGGCACGCATTTCGGACAGCGCGCGCACTGGATCGGGTTCGCCGTGGTGCTGCAGGCGGTGGTGTTCGCCGGCGCCCATGCCAACTACCCCGGCCTTCCCGCGTATTCGCGGCTGGTCGAACTCCTGTTGCCCGCGACGCTGTGGGCGCTGATCTATCCTTCGCTTCGGCCTGCTGCCGACGATCCTGCTGCATGCGCTCTTCGACCTGTCGCTGTTCTCGATCCCGCTGTTCCTGGTCGACGCGCCGGGCGCATGGGTGCAGCGCGCGCTGGTGATCGCGGCCGCGGCCGTCCCGCTTGCGGTCATCGGCATCCGGCGCGCGCAGTCCGGCGCGTGGAGCGAGCTCCCCGCCGCGTTGTGGAACGGCGCATGGCAGCCATCGGCCGCCGCGGCGCGCCGCGCCGTCGAGCGGATTCGCGCAGAAACGGTCGGCATGCGCGCCGGCGCGCTGCAGCGCGCGCTGCCCGTGCTGGGCGTGGCCGGCTGGCGGCGTGGCTAGCGTGCACGCCATTCTCTGCGGATGTGCCGGCGCTGACGGTCGAGTCGCGCGGGCGCCGAAGCCACGGCCGTCGCGGCGCTTGGCGAAAGGGGCGTCGTGCTTGGCACGGAATGGCGACGCTTCTCCGACATCCGCGCCGGCAGCGGAGAGTTGGGCCAGAGCCTCGCGCAACGCTTTGTCTGGCGCGAGGCAGGTGCGGACGCCTATCGCGCTCTCGCCGGCAACACGCTGGCGCCGCCGATGTGGGACGTGCGCTTTGCCCGCTTCGACGGCGACGTCGTGGAACGGACCGAGGAATGGCGCGTCACCGTGATCGGCAATGGCCAGGTCCGGCAGGTGCGGCACCGGCTGCCCGAAGGCGGCGCCGGGCGCCAACCTCGCGCGCGATGCGGCGCTGGACCTCGCGCAGCGGGTCGTGCGCGACCAGTTCGGGCTGGACGCCTCCCAGCTGCAACTGCGTACCGCCGACTTGACGAAGCGCGACGCGCGCAGCGACTGGACGATCGTTTTCGCGGACCCGAAAGTCTTCGTCGGCAAGGACGGCGAGGCGCGCATCCAGGTGCGTGCTGGCGGGCGACGAAGTGGCGTCCGCCGGCCGCTCCGTATTCGTGCCGGAAGCGTGGCAGCGCGCCGAGACCGAGCGCGACAATCGCCTGCAGGCCGTCAAGCTACGCCGGCGTGTTCGCCATGGCGCTGGGCGCGCTGGCCGCGCTGGTCTTCGCGGTGATCAGCTGGAACCACGGCCATTGCGACAGGCGCGCGCTGCTCATCGTCGGCGCGCTGGCCATCGATCGTTGCGGTCATCGACATGGCCAATGCCTGGCCCGAGATCGCGATGCAGCTGCGCACGGCGGAGCCGGTGGCATCGCAGCTGGCCACGACGATTGCCGGCGGCTTGTTCGCCGCGCTGCTGGCCGCGGGGCTCATGGCGCTGCTGGCCGGCGTCGGGGCGTGGTATGCGCGTTCGACGCCGCCGACGCCGCTGGCGACGCGGCTGCCGGCGTGGGCCGTCGGCGTCGCGGTCGCGCTTGCCGTCGCGGGGCTTGGCGGCGGTCTCCGGGCATGCTGGCGCCGCGCGACCGCGCCGCTGTGGCCCGCGCTCAAGTTGGCGTCGCTGGCGTGGCCGCTCGTCGGCGCGCTGGTCGATCCGATCGAGCTCGTGGGCGCGAGCGGCGCGGCGCTGTTCGTGCTCTACCTGCTCGATCGCGGCACGCGCGGCTGGAGCCACCGGCCGTGGATGGCCGCGCTGCTGCTGGTGTTGATTTCCTGCGCGGTCGCGCTGGCCGGCGGCGGCGAACCGGAAGCGCGCGCTGCTGCGCGGCGTGGTCAGGGGACTGGTGAGCTTCGTGCTGCTGTGGTGGGTGCTGCGCTACGACCTGCGCGCCGTTCCTGTCGTTCCTGGCGACGGGCATGGTGCTCGAAGCGGCGCGCAACGCGGCGCTGGACGGCGACGCCGGCGCCTGGGGGCTGTTTGCCGCCGGGGCCGCGGTCACGGTGGCGGTGGCGTGGGCGGTGACGCGCTACATCGCCCGGCCGCTGCCGCGCCGCGTACTTGAACCCGACCTCATTTCACCGTCACCCAGATACGGCATGACCTGGTTGTCGGCGCGGTGCACGGCCGTGACGTTGGCGCGCGCCGCCCACGGAATGACCTGCCGGTGCAGCGGAATGTGGTTGGTCTCCGCGTTGTGCGCCAGCAGCGCCGCGTGGATCTCGTTCAGCCGCTGGTCCGCGTTCATGTTGACCTTGATCTTCGCCAGCAGCTCGTCGAGCTTGGGGTTGGTGTACCGGCCGTAGTTGTAGTCGCCGTCGCCCTTGCCGTTCTTGGTCGCCAGCACCGGCTGCAGGATGAAGATGGCGTCGGTCGTGCCGCCGCCCCAGCCCAGCATGTACATGCTCGTGTCGTTCTTCTCGAGCTTCGGGAAATAGACCGCGCGCGGCATCGTGTTGACCTTGGTGTTCACGCCGATCTGCGACCACATCGCCGCCAGCGCCTGGCAGATCTTCTCGTCGTTGATGTAGCGGTTGTTCGGGCAGTCGAGCGTGACCTCGAAGCCGTTCGGATAGCCGGCCTCGGCCAGCAGCTTCTTCGCGCGCTCGCGGTCGAAGGGCAGCCGCTTCTCGACCTCGGGCGTCGTCTGCAGCGTCGACGGCAGCATCGCGCCCGACGGCGCCGACAGTCCGCGCATCGTGTTCTTCTTGATCGCCTCGATGTCGATCGCGTAGTAGAGCGCCTCGCGCACGCGCTTGTCCTTGAGCGGGTTCTTGCCCTTGACGTTCGAGTACAGCAATTCGTCGCGGAACTGGTCCATGCCGATGAACACGATGCGGTTCTCCGTGCCTTCGAGGACCTTGATCCCGGGCGTCTGCGTAAGGCGCGGCACGTCCTGCGGCGGCGGATCGTTGACCAGGTCCACTTCGCCGGAAATGAGCGCGGCGACGCGCGTCCCGTCCGACACGATCGGCGTGTAGATCACTTCGTCGGCGTTGCCTTCCCACACTGCCGGCCTTGATGCCCCACCAGTTGGGATTCTTGACCAGCACCGTCTTGACGTCGGGCTCGCGCGACTTCAGCGAATAGGGGCCGGTGCCGTTGGCCTGGCGCGCGGTGATCATCTCCTCCTTCTGCGTGAAGTTCTGCGGCTTGGTCGCGCGGTTCTTCTCGCACCATGCCTTGCTCATGATGTTGATCGTCGCGATGTGCTCGAGCTCGATCGGGTTGGGCCCGTTGGTCGTGAACTCGACGGTGAGGTCGTCGATCTTCTTCGGGATGCCCGAGGCGTTGGCGTACACGCGCAGCTGCGACGTGTCGGCGCGCGCGCGCTCGAAGCTGAACACGACGTCGTCGGCGGTGAACGGCGTGCCGTCGTGGAACTTGACGCCGGGGCGCAGCTTGAAGCGCCACGTGGTCGGATTGACCTGCGTCCACGATTCGGCGAGGCCGGGCACGAGGCCCAGCTTCTTGTCGCGGATGAGCAGCGGATTCGTAGACGAGCGAGTTGATGTTGTTGGTGAGGTTCTCGTTCTGCGAATGCGGATCGGTCGTCTGCATGTCGCCGCGGCCGGCCCAGCGCAGCGTCGCGGCGTCGACCGCCAACGCCGCGGCGGCGAGCAGAGCCGCCACACGGCGGCAGCGAGCGTTCGGCCGGGCCGGCCGGCAATTGAGGAATGCATCGGATGGACCTCCGGATGGGAAACGCACGCGCCAGGCTGACGCCCGCAAGGGATAATGATAACCCTGCAATGGCCACGCAAGCCTGCCCCGCTCCTCGTCCCGATTGTCGCTGGCCATGGCCCGGGACGCCGCGCGCCTCGCCCGGCGCATCGACCGCGCGCGGGCGCAGCGCGCGTCCGAGCCGGAATGGGCGCGGCTTGCCGCCGACCTCGAACGCTCGATCGCGAAATGCGCGGCGCGCGCGGCGGCCAAGCCCGCCATCTCGTATCCGGCCGGACCTGCCGGTCGCGCAGCGCGCCGAGGAGATCGCGCGCGCGATCCGCGAGCATCAGGTCGTCATCGTCTGCGGCGAGACGGGCTCGGGCAAGACGACGCAGTTGCCCAAGATCTGCCTGGCGGCGGGACGCGGCGAGAAGCGGCCTCATCGGCCACACGCAGCCGCGGCGGATCGCCGCGCGCGCCGTGGCGACGCGCATCGCGCACGAACTGGGGCAGCCGGTGGGCGAGGCCGTCGGCTACAAGGTGCGCTTCACCGACCAGACGCAGCCCGGATGCGTACATCAAGCTGATGACCGACGGCATCCTGCTCGCGGAGACGCAGGGCGACCGGAACCTCGAGGCCTACGACACGATCATCGTCGACGAAGCGCACGAGCGCAGCCTCAACATCGACTTCCTGCTGGGCTACCTGAAGCAGCTCTGCGCCAAGCGGCCCGACTTGAAGGTGATCGTCACGTCGGCCACGCTCGACGCGGATCGCTTCGCGCGGCACTTCGGCACGGGGGGCAAGCTGGCGCCGGTCATCGAGGTTTCCGGCCGCGTGTTTCCCGTCGACGTGCGCTTCCGGCCGTTGCGCAAGGGCGGCGGCGCGGGCGACGCCGTGCTTGCGAACGAGTCCGACGACGAGGAGGAACTGGAGGAGGCGATCGTCGGCACGGCCGAGGACCTGTGGCGCGAAGGCCCGGGCGACATCCTCGTGTTCCTGCCGGGCGAGCGCGAGATCAGGGAGACCGGCGACCTGCTGCGCCGCGGGCTCGCCCGCCGCCCCTATGCGGCGCAGATCGAAATCCTGCCGCTGTTCGCGCGGCTGTCGGTGGCCGACCAGCAGCGAATCTTCGCGCCGGGCAACGGCCGCCGGATCGTGCTCGCCACCAACGTCGCGGAAACGTCGCTGACGGTGCCGGGGATCCGCTACGTGATCGATGCGGGACTGGCGCGCGTCAAGCGCTATTCGCTGCGCAACAAGACGACGCTGCTGCAGATCGAGAAGGTGTCGCAGGCCGCGGCCCGCCAGCGCGCCGGGCGCTGCGGCCGCGTGGCGGACGGCATCTGCGTGCGCCTGTACGACGAGGACGACTTCGCCGCGCGGCCGGAATTCACCGATCCGGAAATCCTGCGCTCGTCGCTGGCCGCGGTGATCCTGCGCATGGCATCGCTGGAGCTTGGCGCGGTCGACGCGTTTCCGTTCCTCGAGCCGCCGGGACCGCAGGGCGATCGCCGACGGCTATCAGCTGCTGCAGGAACTGGGCGCCGTGGACGGCGAACGAGCGCCTGACGCCGCTGGGCCGCGAACTCGCGCGGCTGCCGCTCGATCCGCGCATCGGACGCATCGTGCTCGCGGCGCGCGATGCGGGCTGCCTGCCCGAGGCGCTGGTCATCGCGAGCGCGCTTGCCGTGCCCGATCCGCGCGAGCGTCCGCTGGAACGGCAGCAGGCGGCGGACCAGGCGCATCTCAAGTTCCGCGACGAGCGCTCCGATTTCCTGTCGCTGGTCGCCTTGTGGGAATTCTTCGGCGACGCGCTGGCGCAGAAGATGTCGCACCGCCGGCTGGTCGACGCATGCCGCGCGCAGTTCGTCTCGTGGCTGCGGCTGCGCGAGTGGCGCGACGTTCACCAGCAGCTGGTGGCGACGCTGGAGGAGGCGGGCTGGAAGTGGTCGCCGCAACTGCCGCCGGTCATCGACGCCCCGCGCTACGCGATGCTGCACAAGGCGGTGCTGGCGGGGCTGCTCGGCAACATCGGCGTCCAAGGCGGATGCCGACGAGCATTACCTGGGCGCGCGCGGCCTCAAGTTCTACCTGCATCCGGGGTCGGGACTGGCGCGGAAGGGCAAGGGCGGCGGCGCAGCAAGTGGATCCTGGCCGCGGAACTCACCGAGACGTCGCGCCTGTTCGCGCGCTGCGCCGCGAGGATCGAGCCCGACTGGATCGAGGAGGTCGCGGGCGATCGGGTCACCCGCGAATACTTCGAACCGCATTGGGAAGAGAAGCGCGGCGAGGTCGTGGCCGCGCAGCGCGTTTCGCTGTACGGCTTGACGCTGGTGGCGAGGCGCACGGTTTCGTTCGGCGCGATCGATCCGGCGGTCGCGCGCGAGGTCTTCATCCGCGAGGCGCTGGTGCCCGGCGCACTGGCCACGCGCGGAGCGCTTTCTCGCCCACAACCGGAAGCTGGTCGCGGAGGTCGCGGAACTCGAGCACAAGGCGCGGCGGCAGGACGTGCTGGTCGACGACGAGACCATCGCGGCGTTCTACGCGGAACACGTGCCGGAACATGTGCATTCGCTGGTTGCCTTCGAGCGCTGGCGCGCGCAGGCGGAGAGCGACGACCCGCGGATACTTTTCCTGACCCGCGAATACCTGATGCGGCACGCCGCGTCGCAGGTCACCGTCGAGCAATATCCGACCGCGATCGATCTGGCCGGGACCGCGCTGCCGCTCAAGTATCGTTTCTCGCCGGGACATCCGCTCGATGGCCTGACGCTGACGGTGCCGCTGTCGCTGCTGAACCAGCTGGACGATGCGCGCTTGACCTGGCTGGTCCCCGGAATGATCCGGGAAAAAGTCACGCACTACCTGAAAGCGATGCCCAAGGCGTGGCGCAATCGCCTGATTCCGCTGGCCGAGGTCGTCACCGCGTTCCTCGAGTCGTCGCCGGACCTTGCGACGGCCATTGCCGGATGCGCTGCGCAGCTATCTGCGCGACCGGCTGGGCGACGCGCCGCCGACCGACGTGTGGGACGGCGTCGACTTGCCGCCGCACCTGATCGTCAACGTGCGCGTCGTCGACGCGGGCGGCGGCGAACTGGCGATGGGCCGCGACCTCGCCGCGCTGCGCGCGCAACTTGGGCGAGGCCGCGCAGATGTCGTTCGCCGCAGGCGCGCCCGTGCACGAGAAGCGGGGAATCCGGAAATGGGATTTCGGCGACCTGCCCGAGACGCTGGTCGATCACGCGCGGCGCGCAGCGGCTGACCGGCTATCCCGCGCTGGTGGATGACGGCGACAGCGTCTCGCTGGCCATGCGCGATACGCGGGACGCGCGCGGAGGCATCGACGCGCGCCGGCGTCATGCGCCTGCTGCAAGCTGAACCTCAAGGATGCGACTGCGCGCTTCGACAAGGGCGGGCCGGGATTCGCCCAGGCGGCGCTGCAGTTGAAGACGACGATTGCCACCGACCGGCTGCTGGCCGACGTGCTTGCCGCGGCGACGGACCGGGCCTTCATCGGCGACGATCCGCTGCCGCGCAACGAGCGGGCCTTCGCCGACCAGGTCAAGCGCGCGCGGACGCGCCTGCCCGCGGTGGCCGAGGGCGCGTTCAGGCTGCTCGCCGACATCGCGGCCGAACACGCGGCGCTTGGCCCAAGGCTGGCCGGCCTGCCGCCCGCGCAATCGCGGCTCGCGGCGGAGGTCAGGGCGCAACGCGACGCGCTGGTCTACCCCGGATTCTTTTCCGCGACGCCGTGGCCGCAATTGCAGCATCTGCCCCGATACCTGAAGGCGCTCGACCGGCGCCTCGCCAAATTCGCCGAGCGGCCGGATCGAGACGCCAGGCATGCCGAACAGGTCGCGCAGCATTGGCAGCACTACCGGGAGCGGGCAGACCGCAACGCCCAGGCCGGACGCACCGAACCGGCGCTCGAGGCGTTCCGGTGGCTGCTGGAGGAACTCCGGGTATCGCTGTTCGCGCAGGAGCTGAAGACCCCCTATCCGGTTTCCTTCAAGCGGGTCGAACGGGCGTGGGCCGACCTCATCCGATAGCCATGCGCCGGGACGTTTGGCAGGGTCGGTGGCGCGTGCTACAGTAAGTTCGCGGTTTTGTTGCCTAAGAGCTTGTCTGCTAATAATTCGCGTGAATTGTCTGGCGGGCAGCGAATGGCGATCGCGAGGTCATCGACAGGCTGTCGGGAGCGAATATCCCGGGCGCCTTGATGGGCAGGGGCAACAAGGATGGCAGGCGACAGGACAACCCGGATCCATGCCGTGAGCGCAACGACCAAACCCGAGGCGGCGGTACATCACGCCACGCCGCGGGAAACCACCAAGATACTCGGCGATTGCCGGGATCTCGCGATCTCGCGCCTGACCATTTCGTTCGCGCAGATGATGGACCGCGTGGGCGAGCTGCTGATGGACCGCGCCAACAAGTCCGACGTGCGCGAGGAGCAGCAGCTCTATCTCGACGCGCGGCACGCGCTGAAGGGCGAACGCCCTGCGCTGATGGCGGAATTCGAAAGGCAGCTGCGCCGGACCATCAACGACCGCATCGCCGGCAAGGCGGCCGACAAGGCCGACTTCTCCAAGGCGGACGCGGCGAATCTGACGCTGGTCGAAACCTCGTCGATGGACGAATCGGTCCTCACCGGCAACATCACGCGGATCGTCGAGAACCTCTCGCACGACGAACTGCTGACGCTGAACCGCGGCCTGGGCTTCCTGCTGGGCCGGCCGGATCTCGGCACGGACGCCAATCCGCATTTCGCCCGCGGCCATCGTCGACGCGTTTGCCGAGGCGCTGAAGACCGTCAAGACCGACCGGCGCATCAAGTTCCAGATCCTGAAGGAGCTGAACCAGGCGCCGATGGGCGACATCGGCGTCATCTATGCGGAACTGAACCAGCACCTCGCCAAGCTCAAGGTCATCCCTGCCGCGATGCGCCCGTCGATCATCAATCGCGGCGGCGCCTCCGACCGCGAGCACGCGCGCGCCGAAGCCGCGAGGGCCAAGGCCAACGCAGCCGCCGCCCGAAGTCGACGTGATGGCGATGTTCAAGCGCATGTACGGCAGCGCGACGCCATCGTCGGCGCCGCACGCGTCGCCGCATGGCATGGCCGACACCTTCGGTTCGGTGCTCGGCGCCGCGATGGCCAACCAGATGGGTCCAGGCAGCCGATGCCGCCGCAAGGCGGGGACTTCCCGCAGATCCAGCCGCCAGGCGGCTACTCGTTTTCGCCGATGGCGCCCACGCCGTCCGGCTACGTGCCGGGCGCGCCGATCATTTCCACGCAGGACCTGCATGAGGGCCTGACCCGACTGCAGGCCGGCCAGACGGACTTCGACGTCGGCGGCGCCACCGTCGCGTTCTCGGGCATTCCGCAGGGCATGCACAACGTGCTGCGGGACCTGCAGGAGTCTCCGCTCGGCCAGAAGGCGAACCAGATCGAATCGATGACGATCGAGATGGTCGCCATGCTGTTCGACTTCATCTTCGACACCAAGGACCTGCCGGACGGAATCAAGGCGCTGCTCGCGCGCATCCAGATCCCGGTGCTGAAGGCGGCGATGCTCGACGGCGCGTTCTTCGCCAAGAAGTCGCATCCGTCGCGCCTGCTGGTCAACGCGCTGGCGCAGGCGGGCCTGGGCTGGTCCCCGGTCATGGGGCAGGAAGATCCGCTGTACAAGAAGATCAGCGAGATCGTCCACGACATCCTGGACAACTTTTCCGACGATCTCGCGATCTTCGAAGACCAGCGCGTCGTACTGGAAGCGTTTCTGGCGGAGGAAGAGAAGGCCGCCGAAACGAACATCCAGACCACGGCCGAGGAGATCAACCAGCGCGACCGGCAGCAGATTGCCTCGGCCGTCGCCAAGGCCGAAATCGAGCGCCGGATCGAGGCCTACCCGGTGCCCAACTTCCTGGCGTCGTTCCTGCGCCAGAACTGGGACGCCACGCTGTCGCACATCTACCTGAACGACGGCGAGGAAAGCGAGGCGTGGGGTTCCGCGGTCACGACGCTGGAGGACCTGGTCTGGAGCATCCAGCCCAAGAAGTCGCCGGAGGACCGCCGGCACCTGGTGGCGTTGCTGCCGTCGCTGCTGAAGCGGCTGTCCGCCGGCATGCACAGCCAGGGCTGGCCGCCGGCCGAGCGCGAATCATTCATGGCGAACCTGGTCGAGGCGCACGCCGCGGCGGTCAAGCCGTCGCTCGCCGCCGAGCGTTCGCCGACCGCCGCGGTTGCGGAGGCCGCCAAGGTGCAGGCGGAAATGGCCAAGGCCGCCGGCGACGCGACGCTGGCCGCCAAGGCCGAGGCGCTGGCCGAGGCGATGACCGATGCCGTGCCGGAGCCGGTCGAGCCGGAACGCGAGGTCATCGACGACGATTACCTGGAAATCGCCCGCAGCATGGAACGCGGCATGTGGATCGAGTTCGAGTCCGACGACGGCCAGCTCGCGTTCGCCAAGCTCGCCTGGGTGAGCCCGCTGCGCGGCACGTACCTGTTCACCAACCGCCAGGGCCAGAAGGCGCTGTCGATGACCGCCGAGGAACTGGCCGAGCGCTTCCGCAACGACCGCGCGCGCTTGGTCGAGGCCGAGCCGCTGATCGACCGCGCGTTCGTGAGCATGATGAGCCAGATGGAGGACAAGCTGCCGGAGTCCGTCGACGCCTGAACGGCGCGGCAGCAGCAGTGCGTTCGCGCACCGCGGCGCGCGCCTTGAGCCATAATTCGCCATGGCCATCGGCGCGCTGATCATCGGTGACGAGATTCTGTCGGGCAAGCGGCAGGACAAGCACCTGCCGCACGTGATCGACACGCTCGCCGCGCGCGGGCTCGCGCTCGACTTCGTGCATTATCTCGGCGACGACCGCGAGCGCCTGACCGCGTTGCTGCGCGACTCCTTTGCCCGCGGCGACCTGATGTTCAGCTTCGGCGGCATCGGCGCCACGCCCGACGACCACACGCGGCAGGCGGCCGCGGCGGCGCTCGGCGTCCCGCTCGCGCGGCATCCGGAGGCCGTGGCGGAGATCGAGGCGCGCTTCGGCGCCGAAGCGTATCCGCATCGCGTGCTGATGGCCGAGTTTCCGGAAGGCGCGCGCATCATTCCCAATCCGGTGAACCGCGTCGCGGGCTTCGCGATTCGCGACCACCACTTCTTTCCCGGCTTCCCGCAGATGGCGTGGCCGATGCTCGATTGGGTGCTGGCGACGTGGTACCCGGCACTGCGGCGCGAGGCGCCGCAGGAACGCGCCATCGTCGTCTATGGCGCCGGAGAGAGCCAGTTGCTGCCGTTGATGGAGGCCAACGTCGCGCGCTTTCCGCTGCTCAAGCTGTTCAGCCTGCCTTCGTTCATGCCCGACGGCGGACGCAGGATCGAACTCGGCGTCAAGGGCGATCCGGCGCTGGTGGATGCCGGCATCGCGCATCTGCGGGCGGGCGTGGAGGCTGCCGGATTCCGCTGGGAACCGATCGAGGCGACGGCATAGCTTCGCGTTCCGAACGCGCGTGAACCGGCACTGGCTGCGGCGCTGCGCGCGCTTGCGCGGGCGCTCCCCGCGATGTTCGACGCCCGCATCCTGGCGGTGGTGTTCGCGCCGCTGGTCGGGGCCGCGCTTCTGTGGTCGGTCGATCGCCTGGTTCGCGTGGGAGCCGCTGTCGCGGTGGCTCGCCGACACGTTCCTCGGCGGCGACGCCGGCTGGAGCCACTGGGCCGCGGGCGCGGGCGCGGCATTGCTGCTGATGCTGGCGGCGGTGATCACCGTGCTGGCCGCCGTGGCGGTGCTGGCGATGCCGGTCATCGTCGCGGCCGTGGCGGCGCGCGACTATCCATTGCTCGCCCGCGGCAACGGCGGCACCTTCGCCGGCAGTCTCGGCAACGCGATGACTGCGATCATCGTGTTCCTGCCGCTTGCGCTGCTGGCGTTGCTGCTGCTTTCGTTGCCGCCGCTCTTCGCGGGCGTTTCGCTGCTCCTGAACGCGTGGCTCAACCAGCGGCTGTTCCGGTACGACGCGCTGGCGCTGCATGCCGGCCGCGACGAGCTGCCGGCGGTGATACGGCGGTGCGCGCGGCCGCTTGCTGCTGCTGGGGCTGCTGCTCGCGCCGCTGTCGCTGATACCTTTCGTCAACCTGATCGCGCCGATCTATGCGGGCATCGCGTTCACTTACCTTTGCTTGGGCGAACTGGCGGCGTACCGCGCGCGGGCTGCTGCCTCTCGCGACGCCCGGCCCTGACCACGCTACTCCGCGGGCGACAGTTGCCGGGAGTCGCCCGGCAGGAACGCGACGGTGGCCAGCGTGCACGCCGCGATGGCCGCGAGCGCGATCATCAGCACCGGAAATCCCGCGGCCTTGACCACCGGGCCGAGCAGCGCGACCGCCACCGAGCTCACGCCCAGTGAAATGGCGAGCCGAACGCCCGCGACGCGCGAGCGCATCCGGTCGTCCACGTAGCGCGCGATCAGCACGTCGGTGAACGGAATCGCGCCGAACACGGAAATCATGAACAGGATCTGCAGCGCGTAGAGACGCCACCCTGCCGCGTGCGCCGCCAGCAGGAACAACGGCGGCTGCAGCGCCAGGATCGCGACATAGATCCGCTTCAGCGAAAAGCGGTCGAGCAGCCACCCGACCACGACCTGCGCCAGCGACGCCACCGCATACACGACGGCCATCAGCAGTCCGAGCGCGGCCGGGTCGGTGACGATCCCGTCCATGCGCTCCTTCAGCAATTCGGGATTGCCGTTGGTCGTGAAGTTGAACAGCAGGCCGCCGGTCGCGGCCGCGGTCGTCATGACCAGGAACACCCGCGCGACGATCGGACGCCGGGATGGTCACCTTGCGCGATGCGCGCTTGGCCGGCGCATGCGTTTCCACCGGCGTGATGCGCGCGAACACGATGCCGCACGCGATGGCGAGCAGTCCGGGAATCGCGAACGCGGCGCGCCAGCCCAGGAACTTGACGGCGAGACCGGTCGAAAGCGCGGCGAGCGCGATGCCCAGGTTTCCGGACAGGCCGTTGACGCCGATCGTCCAGCCCGGGCGATCCGTGGTCTGCAGCAGCATCGGAATGCCGACCGGGTGGTAGATCGATGCGAACGCGCCGAGCAGCGTCAGCGCGATCGCCATCTGCCATGCGTTCTGCGTCGCGGCGGCGAGCAGCGCCGCGGCGCCCATGCCGAAGAAGAAGACCAGCATCATCGGCCGGCGGCCCCACAGGTCGCCCAGCCGGCCCGACGGAATGGCGCCCAGGCCGAACAGCAGGAACGCCGCGGCGCCGTAGGGCATCAGCTGCTCCCACGACGCGAAGCCGAAGTCCGCGGCGATCACCGAAATCGCGGTGGCGAAGATCAGCAGGAACATGTGGTCGATCGCGTGCGCGACGTTGAGCAGCAGCGTGGTGCCGCGCGAATGCGCGGGCAGTGCGTGCGGCGAAGGCGACGCGGGCGTCATGGCAGACTCCAGCGCGGCGACGCATTCCGCGATCAGCTCCGGGCCGCGATAGATGAGGCCCGTGTAGATCTGCACGAGCGACGCGCCGGCGGCGACCTTCTCGCGCGCGTCCTCCCCCGAGAGGATGCCGCCGACGCCGATGATCGGCAACGCGCCGTCCAGCGCCCGCGCCAGCTTGCGGATCACTGCTGTCGACCGCTCGCGCAGCGGGGCGCCGGAAAGGCCGCCCGATCTCGTCGGCATGACGCAAGCCCGTCACGCCGTCGCGGGCGATCGTCGTGTTGGTCGCGATGACGCCGTCGCAGCGATGCAGCGCGAGCAGCCGCGCGATGCCGCGCAGCGCGTCATCGGTCAGGTCGGGAGCGATCTTGACGACGAGCGGCACGCGGCGCCCGTGCTTCTGCGCCAACGCCTTCTGCTCCTGCTTCAGCACGTCGCAGCAGCGAGGCGAGCGCGTCCTCGGCCTGCAATTCGCGCAGGCCGGCCGTGTTCGGCGACGAGATGTTGACGGTGACGTAGTCGGCCTTGGCGTAGACGGCGCGCAGGCAGGTGACGTAGTCGTCCGCCGCGCGTTCGTTCGGCGTGTCGAAATTGCGGCCGATGTTGATGCCGAGGATTCCCCGGTACGACGACTTCGCGAGGTTGGCCAGGAAACGGTCGACGCCGCCGTTGTTGAACCCCAGCCGGTTGATCAGCGCCTGCGCCTGCGGCAACCGCCACATGCGCGGCTTGGGATTGCCGGGTTGCGGGCGCGGCGTGACGGTGCCTGCTTCGAGAAAGCCGAATCCGAACGTCGCCAGG
The DNA here is from genome assembly GCA_963834045.1 of uncultured beta proteobacterium. Lineage (GTDB taxonomy): Bacteria > Pseudomonadota > Gammaproteobacteria > Burkholderiales > Casimicrobiaceae > VBCG01. Next base: position 651,913 of record CAWIAK010000018.1, read on the forward strand.
CCCGCGAGGTGCTGCGCGTTCTTGTCGAGGCCGGCCGCCAGGCCGACGCGATTGGGAAACGTGATTCCCATCACCGACACCGGTGTCGCGGGCACGCGTGGCGCGAACAGCCGCGCCAGTCCGAATTGAGCGGCGCGGTCAAGGCTGGCAAAGGCCAGGTCGTGCGCGGTTTCCGGGTCGAGCGCGAAGAGAAACGGGCGGGCGAACGGATAGGCCTTGTGCATGGAATGGGGCGGTGCTGCGCACGACGGGAACGCGAGGCGCGATGCGAGAGCGATGATACCATCGTGTTTCGTTGCGTCTCGTGCAGCGCCATGGGGAAATCGAGCTTGTCGTTGCGCGCTTTGGCCGTATCCTTGTTGCTCCTTGTTCCGCTGGCGGACGCGGCGGAGCCGCAGGCCGCGGGGCAGCCGCATCGCTTCCTATGCCGCGCGCGCCGACGTGCGCGCATTCGCGGCCGAGATCGCCGCGTCGACGGGACTTTCGCAGCAGCAGGTCGAGCGCTGGCTCGCCGCAGGCGAAATTCCAGCCGAAGATCGTCGCGGCCATGGATCGGCCGCTGCTCGTGCCGCCCAAGTGGTTCGAGTATTCGCCGCCGCTTCTCGCGCCGCGAGCGCGTCGACGGCGGCGTCGCGTTCTGGCGCGCGCAATGCGCACGACACTCGCGCGCGCGGAAGCCGAATACGGCGTGCCCGCCGGAAATCGTCGTCGCCATCCTGGGCGTCGAGACGGTCTACGGCCGCAACACCGGGAAGTATCGCGTGCTCGACGCGCTCGCCACGCTGGCCTTCGACTACCCGCGCCGCGCGCCGTTCTTCCGCGGCGAGCTGCGCGAATACCTGCTGCTCGCGCACGAGCAGCGCTGGACGCCGCTCGCGCCCACCGGCTCGTTCGCCGGCGCGATGGGCATGCCGCAGTTCATGCCCGGCAGCCATCGCCAGTTCGCGGTCGATTTCGACGGCGATGGCCACATCGACCTGTGGCACGACACGGCCGACGTGATCGGCAGCGTGGCCAATTACCTGGCGCGCCACGACTGGCTCGCGCGGCCAGCCGGTGCTGTTGCCCGCGCGCATCGATCCGGAAGCGCGCGATGCGGCGCTGCGACGTCTCGACGGCGGCATCAGCGAGCGCCGGCCGCTGTCCGCCTGGAGCGACGACGGCGTCGACGCCGGAGCCACTGCGCTCTGGACGCCATGCGCCGATCCCGTCGGACTGCTGCTGCTGGAGGAGCCGCCGGAGAACGGCGAAGCGCGCGCGAGCTACTGGATCGCGTATCCGAATTTCTACGTCATCACGCGCTACAACAAGAGCCGCCTTTACGCCGCGACCGTGTTCGCGCTGGCGCAATCGATCAAGGAGGCGTACGCCGCGGCGCGTTGACGATCATGGCCGACGAACCCCGCTCGCTGTCCGGCCAGGCATTGCCGGATGCCGGCCGCTCAAGGATGCGCCGTTGAAGGAAGACACGCGCCTGCTCGGCCGGCTCCTGGGCGACGTGCTGCGCGCGCAGACCGGGGACGGCGGCTATGCGCGCATCGAGGCCGTGCGGCAGACGGCGATCCGGTTCCGGCGCGCGGCGCCTGCCGAGGCCGCCGACGTTCGCGCCGAGCTCTCCGCGCTGCTCAACGACCTGACGATTCCGGTCACGCTCGACGTGGTCCGCGCGTTCTCCTATTTCTCGCACTTGAGCAACATCGCCGAGGACGTCCACCAGAACCGCCGGCGGCGCGCGCACGCGCTGGCGCAATCGCCGCCGCAGGTCGGCAGCGTGGCGGCCGCGCTCGCCAACGTCGCCGGGAACGGCGTGACCGCCGGCGAACTGGACGCCTGGCTCGCCGAGGCGCTGATTTCGCCGGTGCTGACCGCGCATCCCACCGAGGTGCAGCGCAAGAGCATCCTCGACTGCGAGCGGGAGATCGCGCGCCTGCTGATGTGGCGCGACCGCGTTGCGCTGACGCCTGACGAAGCGGGCGATTTCGCGATCGGGACTCTACCGGCAGGTGCTGACGCTGTGGCAGACGGCGATGCTGCGGTTGTCCAAGCTTCGCGTCCACGACGAAATCGACAACGGGCTGGCCTACTACCGGTATACGTTTCTTGCCGAATTTCCGCGGATCTACGAAGAACTGGCCGCGGAGCATCGCGACAAACGTTCGCGACGTCGCAGCCGACGTCGCTGCCGCCGTTCCTGCGCATGGGTTCGTGGATCGGCGGCGACCGCGACGGCAATCCCTTTGTCGTCGCCGACACGCTCGACTACGCGATTCGCGCGCAGGCCGGCGTCGCCTTCGAACACTATCTGGACGAAGTGCATCGCCTCGGGGGCGAGTTGTCGCTGTCGGCCCGCCTCGTGCAACCGACGCCGGAGCTGCTGGCGCTGGCCGAAGCGGCGCATGACGGCAATCCGCACCGGCAGGACGAGCCCTATCGGCAGGCGCTGATCGGCATCTATGCGCGCCTCGCCGCGAGCATGCGCGATCTGGCCGGGAAATCGCCCGCCCGCGCGCCGCACGCCGAACGTCCGCCGTACGCGTCGCCCGCCGAGTTCGTGGCCGACCTGGACATCATCCGCGCGTCGCTCGCGACTCACGGCGCCAGCCTGCTCGCGCCGCGGCGGCTGCTTCCGTTGCGGCGCGCGGCGGAAGTGTTCGGATTCCACCTGGCGTCGCTCGACCTGCGCCAGAACGCCGACGTGCACGAAGCCGTGGTCGCCGATCTCCTCGCGCGGGCGGGCGTCGCGGACGACTACCTGGCGCTGCCGGAAAGCGAGCGGGTCGCGCTCCTCGCGCGCGAGCTCGCGTCGCCGCGTCCGTTGCATTCGCCGCATCTCGACTATGCGGAGCGCACGACCGGAGAACTCGCGATCCTCGCGGCCGCCGCCGACATCCATCGCCGGTTCGGCGCGGTGGCCGTGCCGAATTACGTCATCTCCAAATGCCAGTCGGTGTCCGACCTCCTCGAAGTGGGCGTGCTGCTGAAGGAGGTGGGACTGGTTCACGGCGGCGCGCTGGCGGTCAACATCGTGCCGCTGTTCGAGACGATCGACGACCTGACGCGGGGCGGCGCGATCATGCGCGACGCCTTTGCCGTGCCGCTCTATCGCACGTGGCTCGCGCAAAGGAACGACTGGCAGGAGGTCATGCTCGGCTACTCGGACAGCAACAAGGACGGCGGCTATCTCGCCGCCAACTGGGCGCTGTATCGCGCCGAGATGCGGCTGGTGGACGCGTTTCGCGATCACGGCGTGAAGCTGCGCCTGTTCCACGGCCGCGGCGGCACCGTCGGCCGCGGCGGCGGCCCGTCGTACGAAGCCATTCTCGCGCAGCCCGCAGGCAGCGTGACCGGCGGCCTGCGCATCACCGAGCAGGGCGAGATCATCGCCAGCAAGTACGGGGACCCGGAACTCGGCCGGCGCCACCTGGAGGCGCTGGTCGCGGCGACCATGGAGGCGAGCCTGGTCGACGCCGAGCAGATCGGCGCGCGCGCGCCGGCCTACCATGCGGTGCTCGACGCGCTCGCCGCGAATGCGTACGCGGCGTATCGCGCGCTGGTGTACGAAACGCCCGAGTTCCTGCCGTATTTTCGCGCGGCGACGCCGATCGCCGAGATCGCGGAACTCAACATCGGCAGCCGTCCCGCGTCGCGCACGGGTTCGGCGCGCATCGAGGACCTGCGGGCGATTCCCTGGGTATTCAGCTGGGGCCAGTGCCGCCTCATGTTGCCGGGTTGGTACGGATTCGGTTCCGCGGTCGCGGCCTGGCTCGAATCGCGAAGCCGGGCGCCGACGGCGAGACCGAAGGGCTCGCGCTGCTGCGCGAAATGCACGCGAAGTGGCCGTTCTTCCGCAGCGTGCTTTCCAACATGGCGATGGTGCTGGCCAAGACCGACCTGGCGGTGGCATCGCGCTACGCGGAACTCGTTCCCGACGCCGCGGTGCGCGAGACGGTGTTCGCGCGCATCGCGGCCGAACACGACCGGACGGTCACGCTGCTGCTTGCGATCACCGGCGAGCGCATGCTGCTCGAGACGCATCCGGGCCTGTCGCGCAGCATCCGCAACCGCTTTCCCTACCTCGATCCGCTGAATCACCTGCAGGTCGAGTTGCTGCGCCGGCATCGCGCGGGCCAGACGGACGACCGCACCAAGCGGGCGATCCACCTCACGATCAACGGCCTCGCCGCCGGCCTGCGCAACAGTGGTTGATGCGGCGACTGCAGCGTGCCGCACGGCGGCGCGGGACGGCATGCGGGCGCAGGTATAATCGGACGAGCCGCGCGCCGTCTTGCGCCTGCGGGAATCCTATTGCGCATCCTAATTTCCAACGACGACGGTTACTTCGCGCCGGGCATCGAGCGTCTCGCATCCGCACTTTCGGCCAAGGCGGACATCACCGTCGTCGCGCCCGAGCGCGACCGCAGCGGCGCCTCCAATTCGCTGACGCTCGACCGCCCGCTGACCGTGCGCCGCGCGTCCAACGGATTCTTCTTCGTCAACGGCACGCCGACCGACTGCGTGCACCTCGCGGTCACCGGTCTGCTGGAGCAGCTGCCGGACATGGTCATCTCCGGCATCAATCTCGGCGCCAACATGGGCGACGACACGATCTATTCCGGCACCGTGGCCGCCGCCACCGAAGGCTTCCTGCTGGGCATTCCGTCGATCGCGATCTCGCTGGCGTCGAAGGCGGCGCGACATTTCGAGACCGCCGCGGACGTCGCGTTGCAACTGGTCGACCGGCATGCGCGCATGCCGGCGGGCGCGTGGCTGCTCAACGTCAACGTGCCGGACATCCCGCTTGGCGAATGCAAGGGCTTCGCGGTGACGCGCCTGGGGCGCAGGCACAAGGCGGAGGACGTGATCCGCGCGCAGAACCCGCGCGGCGAAACCGTGTACTGGGTCGGCGCCGCGGGCCCGGCGGCGGATGCGGGCGAGGGCACGGATTTTCGCGCGGTGGAAACCGGCCACGTGTCCGTGACGCCGCTGCAGATCGACCTCACCAACCGCGAACTCATGCCGGGTGTCGCGGCGTGGATCGGCGCGTAGCCATCGCGCGCCGGCGAGGGAACCGGGGCGCGACGAAATCGGCATGAACCAGACCGGCATCGGCATGACGTCGGCGCGAACGCGCGCCCGGATGATCGAGCGCCTGCGCGAGCAGGGCATCGGCGACGAGGTCGTGCTCGCCGCGCTGAACGCGGTGCCGCGGCACATCTTCGTCGACGAGGCGCTGGCGATCCGCGCCTACGACGACGTGCCGCTGCCGATCGGTCACGGCCAGACGATCTCCCAGCCATGGATCGTGGCACGCATGACCGAACTCGCGCGCAACGGCAGGGATCTCGACGCGGTGCTGGAGATCGGCACCGGTTGCGGCTACCAGACCGCGGTGCTGGCGCACGTCGCCAAGCATGTCTACAGCGTCGAGCGCATCGCCGCGCTGGTAACCAAGGCGCGGCGAAACCTGAAGTCGCTGAAGCTCGCCAACGTTTCGCTGAAACATGGCGACGGCAGCCACGACCTGGGCGAGACGCTCGAGGTCGACGCGATCGTCGTCACCGCGGGCGCCACCCACGTGCCGACGGCGCTGCTGCCTTATCTCAAGACTGGCGGGCGCATGGTCCTGCCGCTGGCGCAAACCGGCGACGAACGCGGCGTGCAAAGGCTCACGGTCATCGACATGACGCCGATGGGTCTCAAGGAACAGACGCTCGATGCGGTAAGATTTGTTCCATTGCTTCCCGGTGTCGGCTAGTCTCTGGCCGCGCACCACGAGGAATTCGTTTCAATGGGCCATTCGCCGATTCCGAAGTCCAGCGTTGCGCGAACGATGCCATATCGGACGCATCCGCTATGGCGCCGTCGCGCTGCTCGCGGTCGCGCTCATAGGCTGCGCGTCGCGAACCCGTGCGCCGGTCGAGGATCGCACCGCGCCGCCTGCGACCGTCGCGCCATCCGCCGCCGCGCCCGCGCCGCAACCGCCGGCGGCGGAGCCGGAATCGCGCGTGCCGACGTACACGGTCAAGCGCGGCGATACGCTTTACCAGATCGCTCTCGACCACGGTCTCGACTACAAGGATCTCGCGGCATGGAACAACCTCGAGAATCCGAACAAGATCCTGGTCGGGCAGGTGCTGCGCGTCGCCGCGCCCGGCGAAGCGCCTGCGGCGGCGACCGGCGTAACCACGACGCCGCTCAAAGTGGGCCCGGCGGTCAGCGAGGCGCGGCCAGGTGTCGCCGCGACACCGGGAACCGGTGCGGCCGCGGCTACCGCGGCCTCGTCCGGCCCTCGCAATGCGGACAACTACAAGTCCTCGCCGAAGGCATTCAAGGAACCCTATTCGGAACAGGCGCTGCGCGATGTCGCGCGCGCGCCACAGGCGGCGCCGGAAACCGTGGCGATGGCGGCGGCACCCAGCGCGGCCAAGCCCGAACCGCCGCCAAAGCCCGCACCGGCGGCTTCCACCGAGGTCGACGACGAAGAGAAGATCGACTGGGTATGGCCCGCCAAAGGCAAAGTCGTCGTCGGCTTTTCCGAAACGGCGAACCTGAAGGGCATCGACATTGCGGGCGCATCGGGCGAACCGGTCATCGCGAGCGCGGGCGGCAAGGTGGTCTACGTCGGCAACGGCCTGCGCGGCTACGGCAAGCTCGTCATCGTCAAACACAACAAGACGTGGCTGTCGGCCTACGCGCACAACCGCGAGATACTGGTGAAGGAAGGCCAGCAGGTCACCAAGGGCCAGAAGATCGCGGAGATGGGCAACACCGACGCCGACACGGTCAAGCTGCATTTCGAAATCCGCCGGCTGGGCAAGCCGGTGGATCCGGCGCGCTACCTTCCGGCCGGATGAGCGCGGGCGGCGCGCGACGATCGCGCCACGCGGATCGCGAGACGCGCCGCCGCCGCGCTAGCGGTGAGTCACGTGGCCTGTCGCAATGCGGCGGGCGCGGGCAGCACCTCGATTGCGCGCTGCAGCGTCGCGACCAGCGCGTCGCGCTGGGGCGTCGCGCCGACTTCGCCGTAGCGCAGCGTGGCGAACGACTGGCCGATGGCCGCGAAGGCAATGGCGAATTGCGGCCAGCGCTGTGCGGCGCGCTGGGAAAATGCGACCGGACCTTCGTGCCCCAGGCGGGGAAGCCCGGCGCGCGCCAGGCGCCCGCAAAGATCCTCCCACAGCATCAACGCGCGTTCCTGCCGGCGGCGGCGGAACAACAGCCATCCGGCGAGCAGGCCCGCCCACGCGAACAGCGCCGCTGCCGACATCGCGGCGATGTGCCATGGCGCAAGGCCGTCGAGCCGCCAATCCCGCCACAGCGCACGCTGCCGCTGGTAGTTGAATCCGACGACGTTGCGGCGCCAGCTGTGGTTGATGGCATCCCAGGTGAGCCGCGCGTTCTTGGACCACGAGGCATCCAGCCGGGCCAGGAACGGCACGCGCTCGCCGGCAGGCAGCGCGGCGCCCAATCCGGCCTCGATGCGCGATGGCGATACCGCGGCCGTCGGGTCGAAGCGCTGCCAGCGGCCGTCGATCAGCGCTTCCGCCCACGCGTGCGCATCGGACTGACGCACGATCATGTAGCCGCCGCGCGGATTCATCGTGCCCCCCTGATAGCCGGTCACGACCCGCGCGGGAATCCCTGCGGCGCGCAGAAGCACCACGAATGCGCTTGCGTAGTGTTCGCAAAAGCCGCTGCGCGTGTCGAACAGGAATTCGTCGGCGGTGTTCTCGTTGAGCAGCGGCGGGGACATCGTGTAGACGAAATTCTCGCGGTTGAACCAGGTCAGCACGGCGCGTATCAACTGCCGGTCGTCGGGATACCTGGCGCGCAACTCCGCGGCGAGCTGCCGCGTGCGCGGGTTGCGGTCCGGCAGCCGCCAGGTTGGCCGCGGCGTCGAAACGCGAGCCCGGATACGATGCACTCAGCACCGATTGCTGCACGTAGCGCAACGGCTGCGTCAGCGGCGACCGGGACAACAGCTGCTGGTCGCGGGTGAGGAAGGCGATCGTGCTTCCCGGTTCGCCGCGATCGGCGTCGTTTTCCGGCTTCGGCAGCGCCGAGGGCAGGTCGAGCGCGAACAGCCACGCGCGATACGACGGCTCCAGCGTGACCATGTACGTGATCGGGGCCTTGCCGCGGGAAGCGGGGATGCCGCCATATTGCGGGCTGCCCGAGGTCCACCTGCGGCCGTCGAAACGCGACAACACCGGGCCGCGCCAATAGCGTTCGCGCGACGGCGGCGGCGTCCCTTCGAAGTCGACGCGAAACGCGACGTCATCCGACAGCGACAACTCGCTGATCTGCCCCGGCTCCATCGTGTCGGACAGTCCCGTTTGCGCCGAGTGGTCCGACGGCAATCCCCAGAGCGGCGCGGCAAGCCGTGGGAAAAGCACGAACAGCAGAACCGCGACCGGCAGCCCCTGCAGGATCATGATGCCGCTGCGCCGCACGGCGGCCGCGCGACTCCGCGCCGTCGCGCCTTCTTTCGTGCCATCGGTCAGCGCATCGAGCGTCGCGCCGACCAGCACCACGGCCGGCAGCACGGCCAGCGCCGCCAGCAGCGATTGCCCGTAGAAAAATGGCGTGATCAGCAGGAAGCAGGACAGGCATACGAGCAGCGCGCCATCCCGATTCGTGCGGGTCTCCAGGAACTTGATGGCGACGAGTATGTACAGGAACGCGACGGAAGGGTCGCGGCCCGACAGGTATCCGTACGACGCGCGCACGGCGAGCGCAGCCGCCACCGCGAACAGCACGAGCGTCCACGAGGGAATGCGCGGCGGCGGCGCCAGCGGTCTCTGGCGATCCCGGCGCAATACCAGCAGGCGCAGGATGACCAGCAGCACGCCGGTCGCGGCCGCCCAGATGGGCAGGTGCGGCGCTTGCGGCAGTTGCGCCAGCAGCAGCAGCGCGCCGAGCCAGCCTATCTGCGCGGGCGTCAGCAGCTCCTGTTCCTGCCGGTTCGCGCGCGCCGCGCGCCGACCGAAGCCAAGGGCGTGCGCAAGGCTCACGCGCGTTCCTCCCGCGGAAACAACGCCAGCGCCGTGAGCGCGTTGTGACGGTGTTCGCGCCCTTGCGCGCCCGGGAGGCTCGTGCCGGGAACCGACAGCGCAAACGGCCGCGCCGCGCGTTCGGCCGCCATCACCCAAGCGGTGAGGCGCGACAGGCGCGCTTCCTGGTCGAGCGTGTCGGGAAGCGCGGACCACGCCAGCGTCACCGCGCCGCCGCCGCCGGCGCCATCGAATTCCTTGGTGAACCAGCCGGCGCCGCGCGCGACGGCCTTCCACGCGACGCGCTGCGGCGGGTCGCCGCGCTGGAATTCGCGCAACCCCGCAAGATCGGCGTCCTCGTTGCGGCCCGTGGCCGTGACGTCCGGCCCGGACGTTCCTTGCGGCAGCGGCGGCGCGCCGATCTCGGCGGCCGGATAGACGATCCCGGCAAGCGGAAAGTGCACGTACGCCCAGCCGCGCCACAGCGCCATCGGGAACACCGTGGACAGCGTCACGCGTCCCAGCGGATGGTTTCCGCGCTCGTTGGCCAGAACGTCGAGCTTCAATGTCAGCGCCGCGCCGGCAGGAACGTCGCCGGCAGCGCGCGCGCCGGCCGCCGCCAGGTCCACCGCGGTACGCGCGATGGCGCCGCCGTGCAGCGACAGCATGAACGGCACGTGGCCCCCGGCAAACGCCTCGCCGGCCGACAACGGCGTGACCTCGATGCCGGCCAGGTTGCGAAATGTATGCAGCAGCGCGGCCGCCATCAGCCCTGCCAACAGGAAGGCGACCGCGATACCGAGCGTCAACGCATAGTTGAGCGAGGAAACGAGCATGATCGCGATGGTGGCGATCATGGCCCAGCCGCGCTTGGTGGGCAGGATGTAGATGCGGGAATGGCGCAGGACCACCGGCTCGCGATCGGCCGGGGCACCCGCGGAACGCGCGTTGCCGCACGCGGGCGAGCCAGCCCGTCATCGTGGAAGCGCTGCCAGCGGTGGTCATCCCGCGGATCGCCAGGCAGGCGCGCTACGGCAGCGGAACCGCGCGCACCAGAGCCTGCGCCTGCACCGCTCCCGCGCGCGTGCCGCCGGCCAGTCGATGGCCGGCGACGGCCGGAAACACCGCCTGCACATCTTCGGGAAGCACCATCGGCCGTCCCGCGATCATGGCCCATGCGCGCGCGGCCGCGAGCAGCATGAGTCCCGCGCGCGGAGACAATCCGTGCCGCCCGCCGATATTGCCGCCGACGATGGGGACATGGCCGCGCGAGGCGGCGAGCAATGCCTGAACGTAATCGAGCAACGCCGGCGCGACGTGGATTTGCGTCGCTTCGCGCTGCCAGTCGGCCAGCGTCGGCGCGTCGGCGGCGGCCGGCATCTCGGGGATCCGGATGCGGCGGTCACCGCTCACCAGCAGCTCGCGCTCGGCTGCCGGGTCCGGATACCCCAGCTCGATCGCCATCAGGAAACGGTCGAGCTGCGACTCCGGCAGCGGGTACGCGCCGATCTGCTCGATCGGGTTCTGCGTGGCGATGACGAAAAACGGGTCGGGCAGCTTGCGCGTCTGGCCATCCTGCGACACTTGCCGCTCTTCCATGGCCTCGAGCAACGCGCTCTGCGTCTTGGGCGGGGCGCGGTTGATTTCGTCGGCCAGCACGACCGAGCTGAAGATGGGACCGGCATGGAAGCGGAAGGATTGCGCGCGTTCGTCGAAGATCGACACGCCCAGCACATCGGCCGGCAGCAGGTCGCTCGTGAACTGGATCCGCGAATATTTGAGTCCCAGCGTCGCCGCCAACGCCTGAGCCAGCGTGGACTTGCCCACGCCCGGGATGTCCTCGATCAGCAGGTGGCCCCGCGCCAGCATGCACGCCAGGGCCAGTTTGAGCGGTTCGTCCTTGCCCACGACGATGCGGGCGAGCGACTGCAGGACGATCGCAAGGCGCCCGGCGGCGGGCGTACTGGCCTGGGAAGCGGGTCGGACGGTCATGGCGGGTCTTTCGTTCCTTGTAGGGGGCGGGCCCGTCGGCCTCCTCGGCACTCTAACCGGGGACCCCGACCTCGTCACGACCGGCGAGCCCGGGGTAAACTCCGTCTGGCGGTTGCCAAAGGCGGACAGGAGCGCGCGCGATCCCTCCCAGGCAACGTTTCGGCTGCTGCCGGCCAGCAAAGTTCACCGACCGATATTCGATTCCGACCCGCCCGTTCCCGCGCCGTGACCACCGCGTTCGTCTCCCATCCGGTATTCAGTCTCCACGAGATGGGGCCGTACCATCCTGAGTGTCCGGAACGGATCGCGGCCATCACCGACCGGCTGATCGCCTCGGGACTCGACGCCTACCTGTATCACTACTCGGCTCCGGCGGCGACCGACGAGCAGATCGCCAGGGCGCATGGCCAGCTCTACATTCGCGAAGTCGAGGAAGCCAGTCCGGAATCGGGGCTGCACTACATCGATCCCGACACGGCGCTCAATCCGCACACCTGTGCAGCGGCGCGCCATGCGGCCGGCGCCGCGGTGCTCGCGGTGGACCTCGTCATGCGCAACGAATGCCGCACTGCGTTCTGCGCCGTGCGCCCGCCGGGACACCACGCCGAACGCAATCGGGCCATGGGCTTCTGCATATTCAACAGCGTGGCCATCGGCGCGGCGCATGCGCTTGCCGCGCACGGCCTGGAACGCGTTGCCGTGGTCGATTTCGACGTGCATCACGGCAACGGCACCGAGCACATATTCTCCGGCGACCCGCGGGTGCTGATGGTGTCGACGTTCCAGCATCCGCTGTATCCGTATTCGGGACTCGACAATCCCGCGCCCAACATGGTGAACATTCCGCTTTCCGCCGGCAGCGGCGGCGAGGAGTTTCGCGCCGCGGTGCGCGACCACTGGCTGCCCGCGCTCGAAGCGCATCGGCCGCAGCTGATCTTCATCTCCGCAGGATTCGACGCGCACCGGGAGGATCCGCTCGCCGGGCTCAAGTTCGTCGAGGCCGACTATGCGTGGGTGACGCGGGAGCTGATCGCGGTCGCGGACCGGCATGCGCAGGGACGCATCGTGTCGATGCTGGAGGGTGGCTACGCGCTGTCGGCGCTCGGCCGCAGCGCCACAGAGCACGTGCGCGAGTTGCTCGCGGGTTAGCGTTCCGGCGGCGCCGCGCCGACGGGCAGGCAGTACACAACCGGGAGAGCGATGGAACGGCGGCAGTTTCTCACGACGTGCGCGGTGCTGAGCGGCGCCGGCTTTCTCGCCGGCGAAATGGCGCGCGCGGATACGCCGCCCCGGCTGTACGCGCGCACGCGGCTCGTCGACGTGCACGGGCGGCCGATTCGCGCGAGCGACCTGCTGCCCGATACCAACTACGTATTTCAGTATCCTTTCCTGGCGACGCCTTGCCTGCTGGTCAGGATGTCGCGCCCGGCGGCCGCCGCCGTCAACCTGAAACGCGAAGACGGCGCCGCGTATGCGTGGCAAGGGGGCGTGGGTGCTGCGCGCAATGTCGTCGCGTTTTCGGCGATCTGCGCGCACAAACTGGCCTATCCGACACGCGAGGTCTCGTTCATCCGCTTCCAGCGCGAGCGCTCGGCAACGTCCTCGGGGCAGGTGATCCACTGCTGCGCCGATCACAGCGTGTACGACCCGGCGCAGGGCGCGCGGGTCGTCGCCGGCCCGGCGCCGCAGCCGCTCGCCGCGATCATGCTCGAGCACGACGCGACCGAGGACGCCCTCTATTCGCTCGGCACGCAGGGCGCCGAGCAGTTCGACGCCTTCTTCACCAAATACAGGCTGAAGCTCGAGCTCGAGTACGGCAAGGAAGGCGGACGCGTCGCGGTAAACGGCACGTCGACATTGCGCGAGCTGACCAACTACTGCCGGACGACGATCCAGTGCTAGTCGCGGCGGACGCCGCGATCGTCGTCGCGGACCTGCGCAAGCGCTATGACGCGGTGGAGGCGGTGAAGGGGATTTCGTTCGCCGTGCGCGCCGGCACGACGACGGCGCTGCTGGGCGGCAACGGGGCCGGCAAGACGACCACGCTGTCGATGCTGCTGGGCGTGCTCACGCCGACGGCAGGGTCGATTTCCGTGCTCGGCTGCGACATGCTGACGGACCGCTACCGCGTGCTGCCGCGGATGAATTTCACGTCTCCCTACGTCGACCTGCCGCGCCGCCTGACCGTGGGCGAAAACCTGCGCGTCTTCGCGGACCTGTACGGAGTGCGCGAGCCGAAGCAGCGGATCGCCGAGCTGGCCGTCGAATTCGATCTCGCGAACCTGCTTGCGCGGCCGTACGGCAATCTTTCCGCCGGCCAGCGCACGCGCGTGTCGCTGGCCAAGGCGCTGCTCAACCGGCCCGAGGTGCTGCTGCTCGACGAGCCGACCGCCTCCCTCGACCCGGACATCGGCGACCGCATGCGCACCTATCTCGAGCGGTACCAGCGCGACAGCCGCTGCACGATGCTGCTCGCGTCGCACAACATGGGCGAGGTCGAGCGCATGTGCGACGACGTGATCATGATGCGCGAGGGCCTGGTGGTGGACCAGGGCTCGCCGCGGCACCTGATCGAGCAGTACGGGCGCGGGAACATGGAGGAGGTGTTCCTCGATGTCGCGCGCGGCGGGGGCGAGGAGTCCGACCTCGGCGGTCCGACGCGGGAAGTGGCGGCATGACGATGCAACGCGCGCTCGACGCCGGCTTCTATCCGCAGGCGGGCCCGGCGGCGTCGGCGCGCCGCGTTCGCGCGCTCATTCGCCGCCATGCGTACCTGCTGCTCAAGTCGTGGCCGCGGCTGGTGTCGATGGCCTACTATCCGACGGTCACGATGGTGCTGTGGGCGTTCCTGACCATCTATCTCAAGCCCACGACCAACTTCCTGCAGGACGCGCCGGGTTTCTTCATCGGCGCCGTGCTGCTGTGGGACGTGCTCTTCCGCGGCCAGCTCGGAGTATCGCTGACATTCATCGAGGAAATGTATTCGCGCAACCTGGGCAACCTGTTCGTGAGCCCGCTGCGCCTGTACGAATTCATCGCCGGCCAGCTGACGCTCTCCGTGCTGCGCACGCTGATCGGCGTCGGCGGCGCGTGCTTCTTCGCCTGGCTGCTGTTCCGCTATTCGATATTTTCGCTGGGATTCCCGCTGATCGCCTACTTCTGGCTGCTGCTCGCATTCGGCTGGAGCATCGGGCTCGCGGTGTCGGCGATGATCCTGCGCTGGGGGCTGGGCGCGGAAGAACTGGCGTGGGCGGCGATCTTCCTGGTGGCGCCGGTGTCGGGCGTCTATTACCCCATCACCGTGCTGCCCGGATGGCTGCAGTCCGTGGCGTGGATGCTGCCGTCGGCGCACGCGTTCGAAGGCATGCGCGCCGTGCTGCTGCAGGGCACGTTCCCGTGGAACCACTTCTGGTCCGCGCTGTTGCTCGACATCGGCTACCTGATCGTCGGCGCGGCCACGTTCCGCTACGCGATCAACTACGCGCGCGTGCACGGCAAACTGCTGCAGATGGGCGAGTAGCCGTCACTGCAGCACGACTGCCGCGACCACGCGCCGGTCCTCCGCCACCAGGATGTTGAACGTGCGGCACGCCGCGCGCGTGTCCATCGCCTCGACGCCGACGCGCGCGGCCGACAACGCGCGCAATAGCCGAGGATGGGGAAAGCGCTGCGTGGCGCCCGTGCCCAGCAGCACGAGTTCCGGGCGGTGCTGCGAGCAGCCCGGCGAAGTCGGCTTCGGTCAGCGCCGCGAAGCCCGACGGCGCCCATCCGGGCACCACGGCGTCCGGCGTCACGACCAGGTTCTGCCGGTATTCGGTCTCGCCGATGCGTATCCAGTCCGCGCCGACGGCGGCGATCACATTGGTGGCGGGTGGCTGAAGATGGAATTTCATGACGTGCCGGGCGCTCGCGGTGAGCATTTGTGCATTGCGGCAAAGCGCTGGCCGCCGCTAGAATAATACGGGAGTAGTGGATTTCACCGCTTCTTACGTCGCTCGGACGGTTCCGGGCGCTTACGCAAGGAAGACCCGCATGGCCCCCCCTCGCAGTGCAGTCCCCATGGAAACGGAATTCGCGCGCATCGAGCGCCTGCCCCCGTACGTCTTTTCGATCACCGCCGAGCTCAAGATGGCGGCGCGAAGGCGGGGCGAAGACATCATCGACTTCGGCATGGGCAACCCGGACGGCCCCACGCCCAAGCATATCGTCGACAAGCTGGTCGAAAGCGCCCAGCGCCCCGACACCCACGGCTATTCCGTGTCCAAGGGCATACCCCGCCTGCGGCGCGCGATCTGCCACTGGTACCAGCGCCGCTGGGGCGTGGAGTTCGACCCCGAGACCGAGGCGATCGCGACGATCGGCTCGAAGGAGGGCATCGCGCACCTGGCGCTCGCCACGCTCGGCCGCGGCGACACGGTGCTGGTGCCCAACCCCAGCTACCCGATCCACATCTACGGGCCGGTGATCGCGGGCGCCGACATCCGGCACGTGCCGATGACGCCGGACATCGATTTCTTCGAGGAGCTGGAGCGCACGATCCACACCAGCTTTCCCAAGCCGAAGATGCTGATCATCAATTTCCCGTCGAACCCCACGGCGCAATGCGTCGAGCTGCCGTTCTTCGAGAAGATCATCGCGCTGGCGAGGGAATACGGCATCTACGTCGTGCACGACCTGGCCTACGCCGACATCTGCTTCGACGGCTGGAAGGCGCCGTCGATCATGCAGGTGCCGGGCGCGCGCGATGTCGCCGTCGAGTTCTTCACGATGTCGAAGAGCTACAACATGGCGGGCTGGCGGATCGGCTTCATGGTCGGCAATCACACGCTGGTCAACGCGCTCGCGCGCATCAAGGGCTATCACGACTACGGCACGTTCACGCCGCTGCAGGTTGCCGCCATCGCCGCGCTGGAAGGGCCGCAGGACTGCGTCGCGGAAATCGCGCACAAGTACCAGAACCGGCGCGACGTGCTGGTGAAGGGGCTGCACGAGGCCGGCTGGATGGTCGACAACCCGAAGGCGTCGATGTACGTGTGGGCGAAGATTCCCGAGGCGTACCGCGCGATGGGATCGCTCGAATTCGCCAAGAAGATCCTTGCCGGCGCGAAAGTGTCGGTGTCGCCCGGCATCGGCTTCGGCGAGTTCGGCGACCAGCACGTGCGCTTTGCGATGATCGAGAACGAGGCCCGCACGCGCCAGGCGATTCGCGGCATCAAGCAGATGTTCCGCGAAGACGGACTGATCTGATGACGACCCCCACGCTCGGCTCACTTGCGTTCGCCATCGCTGCCCCCGGAGGGGGCGCGTCAGTACCTTGGGACGGCCCGGCGGTACTGACATGACTGTGCCTCCGACGCCGTCGCAACTGAAACCGCTGCAGGTGGGCCTGCTCGGCATGGGCACGGTCGGCAACGGCACGTGGACCGTACTGCGCCGCAACGCCGAAGAGATCGCGCGGCGCGCGGGGCGGCCGATCCGCATCACGTGGATCGCCGAGCGCGCGATCGACGTCGCGCGGGAGAGGACGCGCGGCGCGAGCGACGTCAACCTGACCGACGACGCGCACGTGGTATTGGCGCATCCGGACATCGACATCGTCGTCGAATTGATCGGCGGCATCGAGCCCGCGCGCACGTTCATCCTCGAGGCGATCGCGAACGGCAAGCACGTCGTCACCGCCAACAAGGCGCTGCTCGCGCGCCACGGCAACGAGATCTTCGCCGCCGCCCACGCAAAGGGCGTGATGGTTGCCTTCGAAGCGGCCGTGGCCGGCGGCATCCCGATCATCAAGGCGCTGCGCGAGGGCCTCTCCGCCAACCGCCTCGAATGGATTGCCGGCATCATCAACGGCACGTCGAACTTCATCCTGTCCGAGATGCGCGGACGGGGGACGTCGTTCGGCGCCGCGCTCGCCGAGGCGCAGCGGCTGGGATACGCCGAGGCCGACCCGACGTACGACATCGAGGGGGTCGACGCGGCGCACAAGCTGGCGATCATGTCGGCCATCGCGTTCGGCGTGCCGATGCAGTTCGACAAGGTGTACACGGAAGGCATCTCGAAACTGACGCAGGAGGACATCCGCTACGCCGAGGAACTGGGCTACCGGATCAAGCTGCTGGGCATCACGCGCCGCGCGGTGGCGGACGGACACGAGGGCATCGAGCTTCGCGTCCACCCGACATTGATACCGACGAAGCGCCTGATCGCCAACGTCGAGGGCGTGATGAACGCGATCCTGGTAAAGGGCGACGCGGCCGGACCGACGCTCTATTACGGCGCCGGCGCCGGGGCCGAGCCGACGGCCAGCGCGGTGATCGCCGATCTGGTGGACGTGACGCGCATGCATACGGCGGACCCGGAGCATCGCGTGCCGCACCTGGCATTCCAGCCCGACCAGTTGACCGACGTGCCCTTCCTGCCGATCGGCGAGGTCGTGACCAGCTACTACCTGCGCATGCGCGTCGAGGACCGGCCCGGCGTGCTGGCGGACATCACGCGCATCCTGGCCGACCGCGACATCTCGATCGACGCGATGATCCAGAAGGAGCCCTCGGAAGGCGAGGAGCAGACCGACATCATCCTGCTCACGCACCGCGTCGTGGAAAAGAACGTCGTCGACGCGATCGCCAAGATCGAAGCGCTGCCCACCGTGCGCGGCACGATCGTCCGCATCCGCCTCGAAGAACTGAATGGGCCGTTCACACATGATGCGAACGTTGCAGCGACCCTAATGCGGTAATCAGCACGCGCGGCGCCTGGGGCGACGATCCGCAACCGTTCTGCGCCATCCTGCAGGAAGGGCTGGCGCCGGACGGCGGGCTGGCGGTGCCGCAGGCCTATCCGCGCTTCACGGACGCCGGAACTGGCGGCGCTGCGTCCGCTCGGCTATCGCGAACTGGCGTTCGCCGTCTTGTCGCGATTCATCGACGACATTCCGGCCGCCGACCTGCGGCGGATCATCGCCGACACGTACACGCCGGAGGTGTTCGGCAGCGACGAGATCACCCCGCTTGCGACGCTGGCGCCGGGCCTCTTCCTGCTGCGCGTGTCCAACGGGCCCACGATGGCGTTCAAGGACATCGCGCTGCAACTCGTGGGCAACCTGTTCGAGTACGTGCTGGGACGCAACCACGGATCGATCAACATCCTCGGCGCCACGTCGGGCGACACCGGCAGCTCGGCCGAATACGCGATGCGCGGCAAGCGCGGCATCACGGTGTTCATGCTGTCGCCGCGGGGCAGGATGAGCCCGTTCCAGCAGGCGCAGATGTTCTCGCTCGCGGATCCCAACATCTTCAACATCGCGATCGACGGCACGTTCGACGACTGCCAGGACCTGGTCAAGGCGGTGGCCAACGATGCGGAATTCAAGGCGCGCTGGAAGATCGGCGCCGTGAACTCGATCAACTGGGGCCGGATCGCGGCGCAGGTGGTCTATTACTTCAAGGGCTATTTCGCCGCCACCGCCGACAACGCGCAGCGCGTCGACTTTGCCGTGCCGTCGGGCAACTTCGGCAACATCCTCGCGGCGCACGTGGCGCGCGAGATGGGGCTGCCGGTACGGCGGCTGATCCTGGCCACCAACGAAAACGACGTGCTCGACGAGTTCTTCCGCACCGGCCGCTACCGGCCGCGTTCGGCGAGCGAGACGCATGCGACATCGTCACCGTCGATGGACATTTCGAAGGCCTCCAATTTCGAGCGTTTCATCTTCGACGTCACCGGGAGGAATCCCGAAACGCTACGCAAGCTGTGGTCGACGCTGGCCGCCGAAGGCGGATTCGACCTGTCGCGGACGCCCCACTGGGCGCAAGTGCAGGCGGCCGGCTTCGTGTCCGGGCGCAGCACGCATGCCGACCGCCTGGCCACGATCCGCGAAATCGCCACGCGCTACGGAATCGTCATCGATCCGCACACGGCCGACGGCGTGAAGGTCGGCCTCGAACTGCGCGATCCCGGCACGCCGCTCGTTTGCGTGGAAACGGCGCTGCCGGCCAAATTCGCGGCGACGATCCGCGAGGCCGTCGGGCGTGACCCGGCGCGGCCGGCCGTCTGGCGCGGACTCGAGTCGCGTCCGCAGCACAGCACGACGCTCGCCGCCGATGCGGGACTCGTCAAGGCGTTCATCGCGGAGCACGCCGCGGCCGCGTGATCGCGGCCACGACGGTTCCCCACGATCGACGTCCTGTTACCCGACATGCGCTACGCCTTGACCTCGTTCGGCCGCAACCTCGTGGCGGGATTGCGCCTGGCGCTGTTCCTGCCGGTGACGCGGCTCGCTTTTCGCATCGACGTCGCGCAACTCGTTCTGCTGTTCGTGTTTTCGGCGGCCATCGACGTGGCTGGCGACTGGCTGCGTGCGGGGGAGGGGCGCGAGTTTTCGCTGCTGGGGGCCGGCACCGAGCTCTATTCCGGCGCCGCGCTGCTGTTGATCGCGGCCATTCTCGCGCTTGCCTTCCGGCAGCGCACGCTGGCGCTCGCGATTCCGGTCATCGTGATGGCCGCGGTGCCGATCGTGCAGGTCCTGAACTTTCTGATACCGCTGTCGACGGCTAGCGGCGTTCACGCGCGACCTGGTCGGCGCGCTCGGCGTCGACGTGGTGGAACTGTGGATGGTGGCGATTCTCGTGCGCAGCGTGGCGGTCGCCTTCGCGCCGTCGCCGCCGCGCGTCTGGCTGCTGGCGATCTGCGGCGGACTGCTGCTGGCGACGCCCATCATGTTCTCGTCCACGTTCTCGCCCAACGATCCCTGGTGGCACGGACCAGGCGCGCCCTCGATGGCGCCGGAAGGCATGTCGGCCGGGTCGGAAGCGGTGCTTGCGACGCAGAGCATGCTGCTCGACCACGAACTCTCCGGCCTCGAGGACGAGAGACCCGGCTCCTCCGATCTCTACTTCGTCGGCTTTTCACCCTACGGCGGGGACGATGCGTTTCGCAGCGGCGCCGAGGCGGCGCAGAAGGTCATGGACGAACGCTGGGGCACCGCCGGCCGCTCGTTGCTCCTCATCAACAGTCCGCAGACGCTGCTGACCACGCCCTTCGCCACGGTGACGAACCTGCGCGAGACATTGAACGAGATCGGATCGGCGATCGACGTCGACGACGACGTCGTCATGCTCTACCTCGCAAGCCCCGGCGCGCGTGGCCCGCGGCTTCGCGCCGAGCTGCCGCCGCTGTCGCTGGTCGAGCTCACGCCTCCGGGTTTGCGGCAATTGCTGGACGACGCCGAAATCAAGTGGCGAATCATCGTCGTGTCCGCATGCTATTCGGGAGGTTTCATCGAGCCGCTGCAGGACGATCACACGCTGATAATCACGGCGTCGCGCGCCGACAAGTTGTCCCCGGGGTGCGACAAGGCTGCGGAGACCGCGTATTTCGGCGAAGCGTTCTTCCAGAAGGGAATGGCCCACTCCGCCACCCTTGCCGCGGCGTTCGAAGTGGCAAAAATCCACGTGGCGGAGCGCGAACGGGACCGGAAGATCTCGCCGCCGTCGGAGCCGCAATGGTGGATCGGCAAGGAGATGGCCGCCAAGCTGTCCGGGCTGCACCGCGGCGGCCCCGCCAGCGGCATTACAACTCGCTTCAATGATCGCCGCGGTTCGCCCTGGCTGCGCGCGGCGCGTCCGTGGCGTTTGACGCCGGCATTCCGGGCCACGACAATGCGCTGTCCGTCCTGGCCGTTGAACTGCTCATAACAACATCCGGAGGTTGCATGGTTCGTTTCCTGACGCGCCTGGTCCTGGCGCTGTTTGCTCTCGCCACGCTCGCGGGGCCCGCCGTCGCGCAAGCGCCGGAAAAGGCGAAGCTCACGATTGGCGTCGGCGGCAAGCCGCTCTTCTACTACCTGCCGCTGACGATCGCCGAGCGCAACGGCTACTTCAAGGCCGAAGGGCTCGATGTCGAGATCCTCGACTTCCCCGGCGGCGCGCGCGCGCTGCAGGCGCTGCTGGGCGGCAGCGTCGATGTCGTGTCCGGCGCCTATGAGCACACGATCACGCAGCAGGCGAAGGGCCAGTTCATCGAGGCGCTGGTGCTGCAGGGCAAGTACGCCGGCATCGTGCTCGGCATGAACAAGGAGAAGGCGGCCGCCTACAAGTCGCCCGCCGACCTGAAGGGCATGAAGATCGGCGTGACGGCGCCCGGCTCGTCGACCAACATGTTCGTCAACATCCTTCTGGCCAAGGTATCCCTCAAGCCCGACGCGGTCGCGATCATCGGCGTGGGCGCGACGGCCGGTGCGGTGGCCATCATGAAGCGCGGCGAGATCGACGCCATCTCCAACCTCGACCCGGTCATCTCGCAGCTCGAATCCGACGGCTCGATCGTGCCGGTGATCGACACGCGCACCGCCAAGGGCATGCAGGACGTCTATAACGGCGCGTATGCCGCGGGATCCATCTACGTGCCCGTGGACTTCGCGAAGAAATACCCGAACACGGCGCAGGCCGTGGTCAATGCGATGGTGCGCGCGCTGCGCTTCATCCAGGCGTCCACGCCGGACCAGATCGTGGCCGCGGTGCCGCCCGAGTACTACGCCGACAAGGCGCTGTACAAGGCGGCGCTGATCAAGAACCTCGACGGCTTCAAGCACGACGGCTTCATCAGCCCCGAGGCCTCGCAGAACGTCTACCGCGATCTCAAGACCTTCGATCCCGGCGTGCAATCAGCCACGGTCGACCTGGCCAAGACCGTGAACATGACGTTCCAGCAGAAGGCCGCGCAGAAATACAAGTGATGACCGCTGCGGCGCCGGCCGCTGCCGCGCTGGACCTCGAAGGCGTCACGTGCGCCTTCGCGGCGCGCGGGGATCGGGGGCGCTACATCGCCGTGCGCGACACGTCGCTGACCATCGGCGCGGGCGAATTCGTGTCGGTGGTGGGGCCGACGGGCTGCGGCAAGTCGACGCTGCTCAACGTCGCGGCCGGCCTGCTCGCGCCGTCGTCCGGGCGCGCGCTCGTTCACGGCGTGCCGCTGAGCGGGAATCAACACGCGGGCGGGCTACATGTTCCAGTCCGATGCGCTGATGCCCTGGCGCAACACGCTGGACAACGTTACCGCCGGCCTCGAATTCCACGGCGTCGCCAAGACGGAGGCTGTGGAGAAGGCGCGCGAATGGCTGACGCGGGTGGGCCTGGCCGGTTTCGAGGACCGCTACCCGCATCAGCTGTCGGGCGGCATGCGCAAGCGCGTGGCGCTGGCGCAGATGCTGATCCTCGATCCGGAAATCCTGCTGATGGACGAGCCGTTCTCCGCGCTCGACATCCAGACCCGGCAGCTGATGGAAAACGAGTTGCTCGAACTGTGGTCCGCCGACCGCAAGTCCGTGCTCTTCATCACCCATGATCTCGAGGAGGCCATCTCCCTGTCCGACCGCGTGATCGTGCTGTCCGCGGGACCGGAAACGCATCCGATCGGCGAATTCGCGATCGACCTGCCGCGTCCCCGCGACGTGGCGGAGATCCGCATGCAGCCGCGCTTCACGCAGATCCACGAGGCGATTTGGCAGGTGCTCAAGTCGGAGGTCCTGAAGGGCTATGCGCAAAGCCGGCGGTGACGTGAAGATCAGCGGCGCCCTGCTGGCGTTGTGCCAGGCGCTGCTGCTGTTCGTCATCTTCGGCATCTGGTACGTGCTGACCGAGACCGGCGTGCTCGCGCCGTTCTTCTTCGGCAGGCCGCTCAAGGTCGCGCACGTCATCTGGGAATGGTTCACCAGCGGCAAGATCTATCCGCATCTCGCCATCACGCTGATCGAGACGATCCTGGCGTTTGCCGTGGGCAGCCTGCTGGGCCTCGGCATCGGCCTGTGGCTGGCGCTGACGCCGCTGGCCTCGGCGCTCGCGGACCCCTACATCAAGGCGATGAACGCGATGCCGCGCGTGATCCTGGCGCCCATCTTCGCCGTGTGGTTCGGGCTGGGGATCACGTCGAAGGTCGCGCTGGGCGTGACACTGGTGTTCTTCATCGTGTTCTTCAACGTCTACCAGGGCGTGAAGGAGGTGAGCCCGGTGGTGCTCGCCAATGCGCGGATGCTGGGCGCGTCGCGGCGCCAGCTGCTGCGCTACATCTACCTGCCGTCGGCGACGTCGTGGGTGTTCTCGAGCCTGCACACGTCCGTGGGCATGGCGTTCGTCGGCGCCGTGGTCGGCGAATACCTGGGGTCGGCGAAAGGCGTGGGCTACCTGATCCTGCAGGCCGAAGGCGTGTTCGACATCGACACGGTCATCGCCGGCATCTTCGTGTTGACGGTATTCGCGTTGCTGCTCGATTACATCGTCACGCGGATCGAATCGCGGCTGCTGGTGTGGCGGCCGAAGACCGCCGAGACGGAGGCAATGTAATCCCGGTTTGACCCGAATGCCCTTCGCGGGCTATAATTACCCTTCTGACGCGGGGTGGAGCAGTCTGGCAGCTCGTCGGGCTCATAACCCGAAGGTCGAAGGTTCAAATCCTTCCCCCGCAACCAAATATTTGTTTAAAAGCAATGGCTTACGACAAATCGTAGGCCATTTTTTTATGCTTTGGCTGCCCTTGACATTTGAGCATCTGAGTAACGAGTACCGCTATCACATGCATAATACAAACGCTCCCTCACGGCAGACAAATTCGTGTCGCAGATTGTTGATTTCGAGCACTTAGCATCGACTACCCAATCAGTTTCCCTGTCGTGCCGCGTTCAAATCCTTGGCGCTAAAGCGCCCGTCTGGTAATGGACGGGCTCGCACACCGAAGCTAGGCTCGCGTCCATGTCGTTAGGTTCCTCTAGTATTGGTCGGAGCATTGCTCTGGTGAGGCTTCTTGCCGCCTCTAGTTAGAGGGCACATTCAGACGATCAGGCCAGCTCGACCAACTCTACTCGGGGCCTAGCGGACGTCCTTGCAAAGGCTCGGCGCGACCGCGATGCTTTGATTACTGCCGCAGAATCCGGCAATGAGCTCTGATTCAGGACAAGCTCTTTGATTTCTCCGTAACGGCGTATCACATTCTAGATTCGATAAAGTTTTCCTCTCCTCATCTCGAGGCGGCCGCATACACGTGCCTCAACGCCAATGTATATACAAGCTTGTCGAGACATCGCCAATTCTCACAAGCACAATGCACTTGACTTGGCGAACCATTACTACCGGAAGTTTCCTCCGGTTGTTGACCATCTGGATTACTCGCTAAGTGCGGCCAACTCGATTGTCGTTGCACCCGATGCAATCGAGCATAAGAGAGTTGAACTGGTAGTTGATCCACCGCGGCGACTCAAGGTTCAATTCGCGCACGGGGACCGAGAACGCGTTGAAGATATTGCAAAGGCAGCGGTTGCCGCTTGGGAGACCTTCTTTGCGCATCACGCTATTTGCTAATGTGCCCCCTAACCCGTCGCTCAACGCGGACGTCCCGCATGCGGGGCTGCGCCCACGCGGCGGGCCGCCGGTTAGCTTATCCGTTGGCCTCTCCAATGCGAAGTTCGTTCTCGGTAGGCTGATATTGGCGCTCACGTTCGTGGGCACCCTTCTGTCTGCCGCCACGTCCTTCGCTGCGGAGCCACCCCGTCCTGGTCACGTCTACCGAATCGGCTTGCTTTCGGGGACAGCGAAGCGGATGCGGGTATCTGAAGGCGTTCCGATCCGGAATGGCGGACTAGGCTGGAAAGAAGAAAACACTCGAGTCCGTTGAGCGATAGGCGAATGGACAGACGTGAGCGGTTGCCGGGTTGGCAGCGGAGCTCGTTTCGCTCAAGGTCGACGTGATCGTTGCGCTCGGGCGACCGCGAGCGCTCCAGGCAGCCATGCGCGCCACGCGGCAAATTCCGATTGTGTTTCCACTGGGCTGGGACCCGGAGGGCGCAAGACTCGTGACCAGTTTGGCTCGTCCGGGCGGAAACGCGACGGGTCTGTCGCTTATGGCTCCTGATCTATACGCCAAGGAATTTACCTTGCTTAAGGAGGCCATGCCAGGACTCCGAAAGGTCGGGGTTGTCATGGACAGTGCTGGCCCAGAGCGCCAGGGAATCGCAAGAGCACTTCAGGCCGCGGCCAAGACACATGGTGTCGAGCTCAAGATGGTCGAGATTCGACCGATCGACAGTCTGGACTCGCGCTTGAAGGAAATGATCGGCGCAGGAGTGCAGGCGATAACTGGACTTGTGGTTCCCCGGAAGTCAAAGACAGACTCATTCGTTTGGGCATTGCGAACCGCATTCCGCTGGCTGGCTATACCGATGGCCTGCCTGGCTTGCTGTCTCTGGAAGTCGATGAAGTGCAAATGGTTCGACGGTCCGCGCAGTATGTCGACAAGATCCTTCGCGGGGCGAATCCGGGCGAGCTAGCCGTCGAGCAGCCAACGAAGTTCCGGCTGGATATTAACCTTGCGACGGCGAAGGCGTTCGGGATTGCAATCCCGCAATCGTTGTTACTCCGTGCCGACAATCTAATTCAGTGACCACTTCGCGGACGGGACGCAAAGTGGTGGCTATACCCCTATCGTCACAAAGCAAAGACGCCTAACCCGTCGCTCAACGCTGAATTTCACGGTTTCGCCACCGTAACAACTCGCCGCGTAGAGGACGACATACGTGGCGACGATCCTTCAACTCGACGTTAGCGAAGAAGATCTTTGACCACTTTCAGGATGATCGACTGACAGATTTCCAAGTAGCGATGGCGGATGTTGGGAGCCGTCCTCGAAGGCGGAGAGGGGAGCTCGCGCAAAGTCACTGCACGTCGCTGACCCGGGCAACTCGGAGTTACTGCGGGATTCTCCTGCAAAGAGTAGGTCATTGAATTAACAGAAATAGTGCCGGGAGTGATCAGGCCCCCGCAACCAACAAATCAAGGGCTTGCCGCGAGGCGCCCCTTTTTCGCCACGGCCGTGCCGCGACTTTTGACGAGATTGTGTCGCGACCATAGCGCGCTCGCGGATCGCAATAGATCTTGTCGGCCGGACGGTAACCAACACCGGGGTCGACGCGGCAGACGAGTCAACCTTCGCGAATGGCCAAGCACAGGTTGATCGAAGTGCGTGCCAGCGTTTATGTAGGGTAATCCCTACGGCTTGTCGGCGACCGTCAACAATCGTTTCGTCCTATTTCCTACAGAAGTCCGGAATCGGCGTAACTACGCTTCGTGCCGATCGGAAGCGCGACGCAAATCGAGGCGGCGGCAGAAGGAGTTTGCATGGCTGCATCAGTAAAGGTACGGCTGCTGCTCGCCCTTCTGGCAGTCGCCTCCGGTTCATTTGCATTTGCACAGGACTTGCGCGCGCCCGAAGCTTTTTCCTCCATTGCCAATCCGGCTGAGCGCTCCCGCGCCTTGTTTACCGAGGCGGGTCGTGTTCTTCAGCATCCGCGGTGCCTGAATTGCCATCCGGTCAGCGATCGGCCATTGCAGGGCAATGACGCCCATCCGCATTCGCCGTTGGTCGTGCGCGGTGCCGACGACAGGGGTGCTACGGGCATGCGCTGCACGACCTGCCATCAGGCTGCCAACTTCGAGCCTTCGGGCGTGCCGGGACATCCGATGTGGCAGGTCGCTCCGGCGTCGATGGCATGGCAGACAAAATCACTGGCGCAGATCTGCGCGCAGATCAAGGATCCGCGCCGCAACGGTGGCAAGACCCTTGCGGCGATCCAGGAGCACATGGCGCACGACTCGCTGGTGGGCTGGGCATGGATGCCCGGCGGAAATCGCGTGCCCGCGCCCGGCACCCAAGCGCAACTGGGCGCGTTGATTGCCGCGTGGATCGAATCTGGCGCCGCATGCCCCGCATCCTGACGAACCGATTCCGCGGCGCGCGCTTTCCGAGTAAGGAGTCTTGAATGTCCGTCACACTGATAGTCAACGGCACGCGTCGTGAATTCGAGGGCGACCCGAATACCCCGTTGCTTTGGGTCATTCGCGAGGATATTGGCCTCACCGGCACCAAGTACGGATGCGGCATCGCTCAGTGCGGTGCCTGCACGGTCCATGTTGACGGGCGACCCTTGCGCTCCTGCTCGGCGCCGGTCTCGGCGGTCGCCGATCGCCCGGTAACGACGATCGAGGGACTTTCGTCGCGTACGGCCAAAGCGGTACAAAAAGCGTGGGTGGAATTGGACGTCGTGCAATGCGGCTACTGCCAGTCGGGACAGATCATGTCGGCGACAGCGCTGCTCGAGCAGAAGCCCAAGCCGAGCGACACGGACATCGACCATGCGATGGCAGGAAACATTTGTCGTTGCGCGACCTACCAGCGAATCCGCGCGGCAATCCACGCCGCGTCGGCGCAGCTCGCAGGCTGAGGAATCGCCATGCATCCGCTGATAAGTGGTTTTCACGCCGACGAGCAGCGTCGTTTAATGGCGCTGCTTGGCGACCTGCAATCGAGCGCGCCATTGCTGTCACGCCGCGTATTCCTGCAGAGTGCCGGAGCAACCGGCCTCGTACTCGGATTCGGCTGGCTGGCGCCCTCAAGCGCCGAGGCCGCGCTGCCGGGTGCCGAAGGCGCCGCTGCGGGCCCGCTCGCGCCGAACGCCTTCGTCCGGGTGGGTACCGACAATCTGGTCACCGTGATCTGCAAGCATCACGAGATGGGACAGGGCAATACGACGGGCCTGGCTTCGCTGGTGGCCGATGAACTCGACGCGGACTGGGCGCTGGTGCGCACCGAGTATGCGCCGTCCGATGCAAAGCTCTATAACAACCTCAACTTCGGCCCGATGCAGGGAACCGGCGGCTCGTCCGCCATCGCCAATTCGTTCATGCAATACCGCAGCGCCGGCGCGACTGTGCGCGCGATGCTGGTCGCTGCGGCCGCGGAAACCTGGCAGGTGCCGGCGAGCGAAATTCGCACGTCGAAGAATACGCTCACCCATGCCTCGGGGCGTCGCGCGACGTACGGCGAGATGGCGGTGGCTGCAAGCAAACAAGCGCCGCCCGACAATCCGCAACTGAAGAAGCCCGGCGCAGTTCACGTTCATCAGCAAGGATCGCTCCACGCCGCGCGTTGATTCGCCTTCCAAGTGCAATGGCACGGCGATGTACACCTGCGACGTGAAGCTGCCGGGACTGCTCACGGCGGTAATTGCATGGCCGCCCAGCTTTGGCGCCAAGCTCGTGTCGTTCGATGCCACAGAGGCGAAGAAAGTGCAGGGCGTCACCGATGTCGTTGAAGTTCCGGAAGGCGTGGCCGTGGTCGCGACGGGAACATGGGCGGCAATGCAGGGCCGGCGCGCGCTCAAGGTGCAATGGGACGAGTCTGCGAGCAAGGTACTCGATTCGGACGCGCTGCTGACGGATTATCGCGCTCGCGCCGCGCAGCCCGGCACACCGTTCGCCAAGCCGACGGGCGCGTCTGCCGCGGCTGCGACCGGCAAAACCATCGAGGCGATTTACGAGTTTCCATTCCTGGCGCACGCGTCGATGGAGCCGATGAATTGTGTCGCATGGTTGCACGACGGCACCTCGAAACGTGGTCCGGACACCAGTTTCCGTCGTTCGACCACATGTTCGCGGCGAAGGCGGCCGGCTTGCCGATGGAGAAGGTCAAGCTGAACACACTCGTGTCTGGCGGAAGCTTTGGCCGTCGCGCCAATTCGTGGAGCGACTTCACCGTTGCGGCTGTGAACGTCGCCAAGGCGATCGGCGGCCGTGCCCCGGTACGGGTGCAATTCACCCGCGAAGACGATACCGGCGCCGGATTGTATCGGCCGATGTATGTGCATGCCGTCAAGGCGGGACTCGACAGCAAAGGCAACATTGCGGTCTGGGAGCACACGATCGTCGGCCAGTCGATCATGGCGGGCGGGCCGATGGCCATGATGATCAAGGATGGCATCGACCCAACATCGGTGGAAGGGGTCGACAAGAGCGCCTACGACCTGCCCATGCTGGCTGGTTCGCTGCACTCACCCGTGCTGTCCGTGCGGCCGCTGTGGTGGCGCTCGGTGGGCAACACGCACACGGCGTACGTGATGGAAACGATGATCGACGAGCTTGCCGCCGCCGCAGGTCGTGATCCGGTCGCCTTCCGCTTGGCGCTGCTCGACAAAGCCGCGCGCGGCCGGTGTGCTCAAGCTGGCGGCGGAAAAAGCAGGTTGGGGCGGGCCACTGCGCCCGGTGTCGCGCAGGGTATCGCGGTGCACAATCATTTGATACGTTCGTCGCGCAGGTCGCCGAAGTATCGATGCGCAAGAGGCAAGTTAAGGTCGAGCGCGTGGTGTGCGCCGTCGATTGCGGCGTCGCCGGTCAACCCAGACATAATCCGCGCGCAAATGGAAGGTGGCATCGGCTTCGCCCTCGGCGCGCTGTATTACGGCGAATCGAGATCGAGGACGGGCGCGCGGCGAACGCAATTTCGACACCTACCGCTCGCTGCGCATCCACGAGATGCCCGAGGTCGAGGTGCACATCGTCAAAGCAATGGAAGCCGAGCGGCGTGGGTGAACCGGGCGTCCCGCCACTCGCGCCCGCCGTGGCCAATGCGATTGCCAAGCTGGGGGGCCGCGTGTGCGCCGGTTGCCGCTGTCGCGCGCTGGATTGGTCGAAACCTAAGCGGCGTCACTAGGTCCGTCGTCAGCTACCGATTGCTGAGTTAGACACGGCTCGCAGCGATGCAGGCAGCTCCTGTTGTTGAATCGGCAGCTTGGTAGCGTGCCGCGCCGCGTTTCAGTCGGCGGCAACCCTTTGCGGCGCAACCGCGCCCGGCGA
>CAWIAK010000019.1:0-9949 GCA_963834045.1 uncultured beta proteobacterium
CACGGCGCCGAACCGGCGCGGCCGGCGGGCTCGAGTTCGGCCGCGAGCCACTGCGCGATCAGCGGCTTTTCGTAGCGCAGCGGATCGCTGCTCAGCTGCGCTTCAGGATGATTCAGCCGGAAATCGAGATCGGAGAGCGTGCGCCGCCCGGCGCGGATGAGCGAGCCATCAGCGGCCACGAGGCGATATTCGAGTTCGATTCGCGGCGGATAGTTTCCGTTGACGATCCGCACCGAGTTCCATCCGGGAAGGCGCCACGGCTCGACCGTTCCGGCGAGGGCCACGTGCGTGAAGGTCACGGCAAAGGTGCAGCCATCGGCGAGATTCGGCGCTGCGCGCGAGATAACGAACCTGCGCAACTCTTCGCGCAGCGCATTTGCGTCCGGTGCGTACTGCAGGTCGCGCTCGACGTTGCCTGCCGCCGTCGGATCGAAACTCACCAGCACCACGGGCGCCGCCGCGTGTGCTGGCGCGGCGACGAGGGCCACAGCCAACAGCGAAGCGGCGCGTTTCATCGCAGTCAGCCGAGCTGCGCCAACATCGTGTCGCCGCCTGACACTTCATATTTGCCAGGCGCCTCAATATTCAGTGTCTTCACGACGCCGTTGTCGACCAGCATCGAGAAGCGCTGGCAGCGCACGCCCATGCCCTTTCCGGTGAGGTCGAAGACCAGTCCGAGGGCCTTCGTGTAGTCGGCGCTGCCGTCGCCCATCATGCGCACCTTGCCGCCCGCCTTCTGGTCACGCGCCCATGCGCCCATCACGAACGGGTCGTTGACCGACATGCACAGGATGTCGTCGACGCCCTTGGCCTTCAGCTTGTCGTAGTTGGCCAGATACGACGGCACGTGCTTGGCCGAGCAGGTCGGCGTAAACGCGCCGGGCAGACCGAAGATGACGACTTTCTTGCCGCGCGTGAGGTCCGCTACGTTGAACGTGTTGGGACCCACGGAACAGCCATTGCCCTCGACTTCGATGAATTCGGACAGCGTGCCCGCGGGCAGCGTGTCGCCGACTTTGATCGTCATGGAATCTCCTGGTGGCGGTCGTGCGGAAAGGGAACGGGGAACCGGGGAGGATTGCAGGCAATCGACAAAAATTTCAACCCTGCTTCTTGCCGGGACAATCGCGAAGCGGTAACTTTCGAGGTCTTTGATTCCGACCGCGAGGAGAACGTCATGGCGCGCACCGCAGCGAAGCAACCGGCAGGAAAACGCGTTGAGGCTCCCAAGCGGACGCGCCTGCTGATTGCGACGCGAAAGGGCTTGTGGACGCTGACCACCGACGGCGCCCGCCGCACCTGGAAGCTGGCCGGACCCCAGTTCCTGGGCCACATCGTCCATCACGTGATGCTCGACCCGCGCGATGGCAAGACGCTGCTTGGCCGCGGCGCGTACAGGGCATCTCGGCCCGACGGTTTTTCGGTCCACCGACAACGGCAAGACCTGGAAAGAGGCGACCACGCCGCCGGCGTTCGACGCCGGCAGCGGACGCGTCGTCGACCACACGTTCTGGCTGACCCCGGGTCACGCATCGCAGCCCGGCGTGTGGTTTGCCGGCACGTCGCCGCAGGGACTGTTCCGCTCCGACGACGGCGGCGCCAACTGGAAAGGCGTTGCCGGCTTCAACGCTCATCCGCAGCGCAAGGCGTGGTGCGGCGGCGACCAGGACGGCACGCCCGACGGCCCGAAGCTGCACTCGGTCCTGATCGACCCGCGCGACGCGAACCACATGTACATCAGCATGTCGAGCGGCGGCACGTTCGAGTCCACCAACTGCGGCGCGGACTGGCACCCGTTGAACCAGGGCGTGCGCGCGGACTTCCAGCCCAACCCCGACCTCGAATACGGCCACGATCCGCATTGCGTGCGCTTCGCCGCCGGCAATCCCGACCGCCTGTACCAACAGAACCATTGCGGCCTCTTCCGGCTCGACCGGCCGGCCACACGCTGGACCGACATCGGCACCGGCATGCCCAAAGCCGTCGGCTATGTCGGCTTTCCGATGGTGCCGCATCCGCACGATCCCAACAGCGCGTGGATCTTCCCCATGGACGGGACCGATGTCTGGCCGCGCATTTCCCCGGGCGGCAAGCCGGCGGCCTACCGCACGCGCGACGCAGGCAAGACATGGAAGCGCCAGGCCGACGGGTTGCCCAAGGCGCAGGCATGGTGGACCGTGAAGCGGCAGGCGATGACCGTCGACCGCTTCCCGGTCGCGGGCGTGTACTTCGGGACGACGTCCGGCGAGGTATGGGGAAGCCGCGACGAGGGCCGGACCTGGAAATGCCTGGCCGCGCATCTGCCGCATATCTATGCCGTCGAGGCGGTCTGAGCGGCGACCGTCGGCGGACGTTCGCTGCGTGAATCATCGCGTCGCGATTCCGTCGCCGCTGCGCTCCTATTGCGGTGGCGCGGCGACGGTGACGGTCGCGTGCGCGTCATCGTCGCCGTCGCTGGCGGACGTTCTGGCCGGCCTCGAATCGGCCCATCCGGGCATTCGCTTCAGGATGCAGGATGAACAGGGAAAGCTGCGACCGCACATCAAGGTGTTCGTGGACGCCGCGGTGCAGAGGAACCTGGCGGCGCCGATTCCCCCCGGCGCCGACATCATGATCGTGGCCGCATTGTCCGGAGGCTGATCGCCGCGCTCGGATCGAACGCCCGTGCGCCATTGCGCCGCAACATTTCATTGCGAGCGAGGGGTCAAAGCGGTTAAAATCGACAAGTTTGCTGCGTTGCCCGGGCCTATTTGCCTGGCGCGGTGATGAAAGCGCCCCTCTCGACCAAACCGATCCGCCGCGTCCTCCGATGGCAGGCGGCCGCGACGGTCGTGATCGCGGTCATTGCCGGGTTGTGGCAGGGGCCGCACGGCGCGCTGTCGGCAGCGCTGGGAGGCGTCGTCAACATCACTTCGGTGGTGGTCTACGCAGTGGTGCTGGCGGATGTCGAATCCTGCGTCGGCGGGCGGCACCGTGGCTGCGCTGTTCCGCGCCGAGGCATGCAAGATCCTCGTGATCATCCTCCAGCTCTGGCTGGTGCTGGTGAACTACAAGGAAGTCGTTTTCGTGGTGTTCTTCGCAAGCTTCGTGATCACGGTGTTGCTGTTCCGCATGGCCCTGTTGGACAAGGAAACCGAGGGCAACTGAGCGCAACTGCGCGCAACTGACCAATCCCGATCCTCGAACCCGATCCCCGAACCCATGGCGGCCAGCACCCCCTCCGAATACATCGAGCATCACCTCACGTTCTTCACCAAGCCGGTCGGTGACGGGAGCTTCTGGGCGATCAACGTCGACACGATGGTCATGTCGCTGATGCTGGGCGTGATCGGCGCTGGGCTTCATGTGGCTGGTCGACGCGCAAGGCGACGTCCGGCGTGCCGTCGAAGACGCAGGCGTTCGTCGAGCTGCTGCTGGACTTCGTCAACGACCAGGTCAAGGGCATCTACCACGGCGACAGCAAGCTGGTGGCGCCGGTCGCGCTGACGGTCGGTTTCTGGGTCCTGCTGATGAATGCGATGGACTTCCTGCCCGTCGACATCATGTCGTGGTTCTACGAGAACGTCCTGCACCTGCACAACTGGCGCCCGGTGCCCACCGCGGACATCAACACCACCTTCGCGCTGTCGCTGACGGTCTTCGCGCTGATGATCATCTTCGGCATCAAGGCCAAGGGCCTGGGCGGCTGGACGCAAGGAACTCTTCGTCGCGCCGTTCGGCAGCTTCTTCCTGCTGTGGCCGGTCAACTTCCTGTTCCAGATGGTCGAATTCATCTCCAAGCCGCTGTCGCACAGCCTGCGGCTCTACGGGAACATGTACGCCGGCGAAATCATCTTCCTGCTGCTGGCCATGCTGGCCGCGGCCGGCGCGGGCTGGGTCCCGGTCGCGCTGTTCTTCAACGTGGTCATGGGCGCTGTTCCATATCCTGATCGTCGCGCTGCAGGCCTACATCTTCATGATGCTGACCATCGTCTACATGTCGATGGCCGAGGAACATCACTGAGCATCACCGACCCAGTCACCCATCCATTCTGTTTCGGACTTCCCACAACACCGCTGTCACGTGCAATCGAAAGGATAGAACATGGACAAGATCCAAATGCTGTCGATGATCCAGGCCTACACCGCCGTCGGGATCGGTCTCATCATCGGCCTGGGCGCGCTCGGCGCCTGCGTCGGCGTGGGCATCATGTGCTCGCGCTTCCTGGAAGGCGCCGCGCGCCAGCCGGAACTGATGCCGCAGCTGCAGGCCAAGGTGTTCCTGCTGCTGGGCCTGATCGACGCGTCGTTCATCATCGGCGTCGGCCTGGCGATGTTCTTCGCCTTCGCCAACCCGCTGCTGGGCGTGGTGACGAAGTAAGGACTCGCAAGAGCCTCTTTTCCGCTTAAAGGTCCGCCATGAATTTCAATCTGACGCTGATCATGCAGGCCGTGTCGTTCACGGTCTTCATCTGGTTGTGCTATCGCATTCATCTGGCCGCCATCTGATGCGCGCCATCGAGACGCGCCAGAAGCAGATCGCCGACGGCCTGGCCGCGGGCGAAGCCGGCCGCCAGGAACTCGCGAACGCCGAGAAGCGGATGGCCGCCATGCTGACCGAAGCCAAGGGCAAGTCCGCGGAGATCGTCGCGACCGGCGAGCGTTTCAAGTCGGAGACGATCGAGCAGGCGAAGCTCGAAGCCAAAGCGGAGGCCGAGCGCATCATCGCCGCCGCCAAGGCCGAGATCCAGCAGGAGATCGCGCGCGCGAAGGAGCAGTTGCGCGACGCGGTGGCGGACTTGGCCGTCGCCGGCGCATCGAAGATCCTGAAGAAGGACGTCGATACCAAGGTCCACGCCGATTTGCTGGCGCAACTCAAGCGCCAGCTCTAGCCACCGGACGCAACCCGAGCAGTCACACCCCAAACCATGGCTGAACTGACCACGATCGCACGTCCTTACGCCGAAGCCGCGTTCGCGCTGGCCCGGGAAGGCAATGCGCTGCCGGTATGGTCGCAGATGCTGCGCCTGACCAGCTCCGTCGTCGCCGACCCGCGCGTGGCGTCGGCGCTGGACAATCCGGCGCTCGACGCGGGCGCCAAGGAATCGCTGCTGCTGTCGATCTGCGGCGACAAGCTCAACGCCGAGGGCCGCAGCTTCGTGCGCGTGCTGATCGAGGGTGAACGCGTTTCCGTGCTGCCGCAGATCCAGGCGATGTTCGAGGCGCTCAAGGACTCCGCGGACGGCGTTGCCAAGGCGAAGATCGAGACGGCCTTCCCGTTCGCGGGCAACGAGCTCGCGGAGCTGACGGCCGCGCTGGAGAAGCACTTCGGCAAGAAGATCGAGGCCACCGTCGAGGTCAGGCCCGAGTTGATCGGCGGCGCGCGCGTGACGGTGGGCGATTCGGTCATCGATGGATCGGTCCAGGAGCAGCTGCGGGCGATGGCCGCGCAGTTGCGGGCGTGACCTATCCGACAGGAACATCGAGGAAGCAACCAAAGAATTCGATAGTCGTGACGCCGCGGCACTTATCCAGACTGCGGCAGACGTGAGGAAATCATGCAACTGAACCCTTCCGAAATCAGCGAACTGATCAAGACCAAGATCCAGCACCTGGACACGGCCGCCGAAGTGCGGACGCAGGGAACGGTGGTCTCGGTTTCCGACGGCATCTGCCGCATTCACGGCCTGTCCAACGCGATGCAGGGTGAAATGCTCGAGTTCCCCGGCAACACGTTCGGACTCGCGCTCAATCTCGAGCGCGACTCGGTCGGCGCGGTGATCCTGGGCGCCTACGAAAAGATCAAGGAAGGCGATACCGTCAAGTGCACGGGACGCATCCTCGACGTGCCCGTCGGGCCGGAGCTGATCGGCCGCGTCGTCAATTCGCTCGGCGAGCCGATCGACGGCAAGGGCCCGGTGAACGCCAAGATGCGCGACGTGATCGAGAAGGTCGCGCCGGGCGTGATCGAGCGGCAGAAGGTTTCGCAGCCGGTGCAGACCGGATTGAAGTCGATCGACGCGATGGTGCCGATCGGCCGCGGCCAGCGCGAGCTGATCATCGGCGACCGCCAGACCGGCAAGACCGCGGTGGCGATCGACACGATCATCAACCAGAAGGGCAAGGACCTGATCTGCGTGTACGTCGCGATCGGGCAGAAGGCGTCGTCGATCAAGAACGTGGTCAACAAGCTGACCGAATACGGCGCCATGGACTACACGATCGTCGTCGCCGCGACGGCGTCGGAATCGGCGGCCATGCAGTACATCGCGCCGTACTCCGGCTGCACGATGGGCGAGTACTTCCGCGATCGCGGCCAGGACGCGCTGATCATTTACGACGACTTGACCAAGCAGGCGTGGGCGTACCGCCAGGTGTCGCTGCTGCTGCGCCGCCCGCCGGGCCGCGAGGCGTACCCGGGCGACGTGTTCTATCTGCACTCGCGGCTGCTCGAGCGCGCCGCGCGCGTCAACGCCACCTATGTCGAGAAGTTCACCAAGGGCGCGGTCAAGGGCAAGACGGGCTCGCTGACGGCGCTGCCGATCATCGAAACGCAGGCCGGCGACGTGACGGCATTCGTGCCGACCAACGTGATCTCGATCACCGACGGCCAGATCTTCCTCGAAACCGACCTCTTCAACGCCGGCATCCGTCCCGCGATCAACGCCGGCATCTCGGTGTCGCGGGTCGGCGGCGACGCGCAGACCAAGGTCATCAAGAAGCTGGGCGGCGGCGTGCGCCTGTCGCTCGCGCAATACCGCGAGCTTGCCGCGTTCGCGCAGTTCGCCTCCGACCTGGACGAAGCCACCCGCAAGCAGCTGGACCGCGGCAAGCTGGTGACGGAACTGATGAAGCAGCCGCAATACTCGCCGATGTCGGTGGCCGACCAGGCGCTGACGCTGTTCGGCGGTGAACAAGGGCTACTACGACGACGTGCCGGTCGAGAAGGCGCTGGCGTTCGAATCGGCGCTGCGCCAGTTCATGAAGGGCAAGTACGCCGGCATCGTCGACAAGATCGCGCAGACCAACGAGCTGACGGCCGACGACGAGAAGGCGCTGTCCGCGGCGATCGAGGACTTCAAGAAGACCGGCACATATTAGTACCCCTGCTCAGTTGCGTTGAACAGGTAGCGCAAAAGAAGGTCCGACATGGCAAGTTCCAAGGCAATCACGACCAAGATCAAGAGCGTGCAGAGCACGCGCAAGATCACCAAGGCGATGGAGATGGTCTCGGCCTCGAAGATGAAGAAGGCCCAGGACCGGATGCGCGCCTCGCGTCCGTACGTCGAGCGCACGTTCAACATCGTCATGCACATCGCCAAGGCGAACACCGAATACCGCCACCCGTTCCTGCAGAAGCGCGACGTGGTGAAGCGCATCGGCGCCATCGTCGTCACCACCGACAAGGGCCTGTGCGGCGGCCTCAACACCAACGTGCTGCGGCTGGTGCTGGCAGCAGCACAAGGAGTGGCGCGCCAAGGGCATCGACGTCGACTACGTCGCGATCGGCAGCAAGGGGCTGGGCTTCCTGCAGCGGATGGGCGCCAACATCGATCTGCGGCGACAAGCTCAACGCCGAGGGCCGCAGCTTCGTGCGCGTGCTGATCGAGGGTGAACGCGTTTCCGTGCTGCCGCAGATCCAGGCGATGTTCGAGGCGCTGAAGGACTCCGCGGACGGCGTTGCCAAGGCGACGATCGAGACGGCCTTCCCGTTCGCGGGCAACGAGCTCGCGGAGCTGACGACCGCGCTGGAGAAGCACTTCGGCAAGAAGATCGAGGCCACCGTCGAGGTCAGGCCGGAGTTGATCGGCGGCGCGCGCGTGACCGTGGGCGATTCGGTCATCGATGGATCGGTCCAGGAGCAGCTGCGGGCGATGGCCGCGCAGTTGCGGGCGTGACCTATCCGACAGGAACATCGAGGAAGCAACCAAAGAATTCGATAGTCGTGACGCCGCGGCACTTATCCAGACTGCGGCAGACGTGAGGAAATCATGCAACTGAACCCTTCCGAAATCAGTGAACTGATCAAGTCCAAGATTCAAAACCTTCCCGCGGCGGCAGAAAAGCGCTCCGAGGGATCCGTCATTTCGGTGACGGACGGCATCTGCCGCGTGCACGGTCTGGCCGACGTGATGCAGGGAGAAATGCTCGAGTTCCCCGGCAACACGTTCGGACTCGCGCTCAATCTCGAGCGCGACTCGGTCGGCGCGGTGATCCTGGGCGCCTACAAAAGATCAAGGAAGGCGATACCGTCAAGTGCACGGGACGCATCCTCGACGTGCCCGTCGGGCCGGAACTGATCGGTCGCGTGGTCAATTCGCTCGGCGAGCCGATCGACGGCAAGGGTCCGGTGAACGCCAAGATGCGCGACGTGATCGAAAAGGTCGCGCCAGGCGTGATCGAGCGGCAGAAGGTTTCGCAGCCGGTGCAGACCGGACTCAAGGCGATCGACGCGATGGTGCCGATCGGCCGGGGTCAGCGCGAACTGATCATCGGCGACCGCCAGACCGGCAAGACCGCGGTGGCGATCGACACGATCATCAACCAGAAGGGCAAGGACCTGATCTGCGTGTACGTCGCGATCGGGCAGAAGGCGTCGTCAATCAAGAACGTGGTCAACAAGCTGACCGAATACGGCGCCATGGACTACACGATCGTCGTCGCCGCGACCGCCTCGGAATCGGCGGCCATGCAGTACATCGCGCCATACTCCGGTTGCACGATGGGCGAGTATTTCCGCGATCGCGGCCAGGACGCGCTGATCATTTACGACGACTTGACCAAGCAGGCGTGGGCGTATCGGCAGGTGTCGCTGCTGCTGCGACGCCCTCCGGGCCGCGAGGCGTACCCTGGCGACGTGTTCTATCTGCACTCGCGGCTGCTCGAGCGCGCGGCGCGCGTCAACACCACCTATGTCGAGAAGTTCACCAAGGGCGCGGTCAAGGGCAAGACGGGCTCGCTGACGGCGCTGCCGATCATTGAAACGCAGGCCGGCGACGTCTCGGCATTCGTGCCGACCAACGTGATCTCGATCACCGACGGCCAGATCTTCCTCGAAACCGACCTTTTCAACGCCGGTATCCGTCCCGCGATCAACGCCGGCATCTCGGTGTCGCGGGTCGGCGGCGACGCGCAGACCAAGGTCATCAAAAAACTGGGCGGCGGCGTGCGCCTGTCGCTCGCGCAATACCGCGAGCTTGCCGCGTTCGCGCAGTTCGCTTCCGACCTGGACGAAGCCACTCGCAAGCAGCTGGACCGCGGCAAGCTGGTGACGGAACTGATGAAGCAGCCGCAAGATCGCCGATGTCGGTGGCCGACGCGTTGACGTGTTCGGGGTAAACAAGGGCTACTACGACGACGTGCCGGTCGAGAAGGCGCTGGCGTTCGAATCGGCGCTGCGCCAGTTCATGAAAGGCAAGTACGCCGGTGTCGTCGACAAGATCACGCAGACCAACGAGCTGACGGCCGACGACGAGAAGGCCCTGTCCGCGGCGATCGAGGACTTCAAGAAGACCGGCACTAACCAGAACACCCTGCTCAGTTGCGTTGAACAGGTAGCGCAAAAGAAGGTCCGACATGGCAAGTTCCAAGGCAATCACCACCAAGATCAAGAGCGTGCAGAGCACTGTACAAGATCACCAAGGCGATGGAGATGGTCTCGGCCTCGAAGATGAAGAAGGCCCAGGACCGGATGCGCGCCTCGCGTCCGTACGTCGAGCGCACGTTCAACATCGTGCATGCACATCGCCAAGGCGAACACCGAATACCGCCACCCGTTCCTGCAGAAGCGCGACGTGGTGAAGCGCGTCGGCGCCATCGTCGTCACCACCGACAAGGGCCTGTGCGGCGGCCTCAACACCAACGTGCTGCGGCTGGTGCTGGCAGCAGCACAAGGAGTGGCGCGCCAAGGGCATCGACGTCGACTACGTCGCCATCGGCAGCAAGGGGCTGGGCTTCCTGCAGCGGATGG
>CAWIAK010000020.1:0-177488 GCA_963834045.1 uncultured beta proteobacterium
TCGATCTGCGGCGACAAGCTGAACGCCGAGGGCCGCAGCTTCGTGCGCGTGCTGATCGAGGGTGAACGCGTTTCGCGTGCTGCCGCAGATCCAGGCGATGTTCGAGTCGCTCAAGGACTCCGCGGATGGCGTTGCCAAGGCGAAGATCGAGACGGCCTTCCCGTTCGCGGGCAACGAGCTCGCGGAGCTGACGACCGCGCTGGAGAAACACTTCGGCAAGAAGATCGAGGCCACCGTCGAGGTCAGGCCCGAGTTGATCGGCGGCGCGCGCGTGACCGTGGGCGATTCGGTCATCGATGGATCGGTCCAGGAGCAGCTGCGGGCGATGGCCGCGCAGTTGCGGGCGTGACCTGTCCGACAGGAACTCGAGAGCAACCAAAGAATTCGATAGTCGTGACGCCGCGGCACTTATCCAGACTGCGGCAGACGTGAGGAAATCATGCAACTGAACCCTTCCGAAATCAGCGAACTGATCAAGACCAAGATCCAGAACCTGGACACGGCCGCCGAAGTGCGGACGCAGGGGACGGTGGTCTCGGTTTCCGACGGCATCTGCCGCATCCACGGCCTGTCCAACGCGATGCAGGGCGAAATGCTCGAGTTCCCCGGCAACACGTTCGGACTCGCGCTGAACCTCGAGCGCGACTCGGTCGGCGCGGTGATCCTGGGCGCCTACGAGAAGATCAAGGAAGGCGATACCGTCAAGTGCACGGGCCGCATCCTCGACGTGCCCGTCGGGCCGGAACTGATCGGTCGCGTGGTCAATTCGCTCGGCGAGCCGATCGACGGCAAGGGCCCGGTGAACGCCAAGATGCGCGACGTGATCGAGAAGGTCGCGCCGGGCGTGATCGAGCGGCAGAAGGTGTCGCAGCCGGTGCAGACCGGATTGAAGTCGATCGACGCGATGGTGCCGATCGGCCGCGGCCAGCGCGAACTGATCATCGGCGACCGCCAGACCGGCAAGACCGCGGTGGCGATCGACACGATCATCAACCAGAAGGGCAAGGACCTGATCTGCGTGTACGTCGCGATCGGGCAGAAGGCGTCGTCGATCAAGAACGTGGTCAACAAGCTGACCGAATACGGCGCCATGGACTACACGATCGTCGTCGCCGCGACCGCCTCGGAATCGGCGGCCATGCAGTACATCGCGCCGTACTCCGGCTGCACGATGGGCGAGTATTTCCGCGATCGCGGCCAGGACGCGCTGATCATTTACGACGACTTGACCAAGCAGGCGTGGGCGTACCGGCAGGTGTCGCTGCTGCTGCGCCGCCCGCCGGGCCGCGAGGCGTACCCGGGCGACGTGTTCTATCTGCACTCGCGGCTGCTCGAGCGCGCGGCGCGCGTCAACGCCACCTATGTCGAGAAGTTCACCAAGGGCGCGGTCAAGGGCAAGACGGGCTCGCTGACGGCGCTGCCGATCATCGAAACGCAGGCCGGCGACGTCACGGCATTCGTGCCGACCAACGTGATCTCGATCACCGACGGCCAGATCTTCCTCGAAACCGACCTCTTCAACGCCGGTATCCGTCCCGCGATCAACGCCGGCATCTCGGTGTCGCGGGTCGGCGG
Organism: uncultured beta proteobacterium; assembly: GCA_963834045.1. Lineage (GTDB taxonomy): Bacteria > Pseudomonadota > Gammaproteobacteria > Burkholderiales > Casimicrobiaceae > VBCG01. The sequence goes on from CAWIAK010000020.1 coordinate 1,576, forward strand.
CGACGCGCAGACCAAGGTCATCAAGAAACTGGGCGGCGGCGTGCGCCTGTCGCTCGCGCAATACCGCGAGCTTGCCGCGTTCGCGCAGTTCGCTTCCGACCTGGACGAAGCCACCCGCAAGCAGCTGGACCGCGGCAAGCTGGTGACGGAACTGATGAAGCAGCCGCAATACTCGCCGATGTCGGTGGCCGACCAGGCGCTGACGCTGTTCGGCGGTGAACAAGGGCTACTACGACGACGTGCCGGTCGAGAAGGCGCTGGCGTTCGAATCGGCGCTGCGCCAGTTCATGAAAGGCAAGTACGCCGGCATCGTCGACAAGATCGCGCAGACCAACGAGCTGACGGCCGACGACGAGAAGGCGCTGTCCGCGGCGATCGAGGACTTCAAGAAGACCGGCACATATTAGTACCCCTGCTCAGTTGCGTTGAACAGGTAGCGCAAAAGAAGGTCCGACATGGCAAGTTCCAAGGCAATCACCACCAAGATCAAGAGCGTGCAGAGCACGCGCAAGATCACCAAGGCGATGGAGATGGTCTCGGCCTCGAAGATGAAGAAGGCCCAGGACCGGATGCGCGCCTCGCGTCCGTACGTCGAGCGCACGTTCAACATCGTCATGCACATCGCCAAGGCGAACACCGAATACCGCCACCCGTTCCTGCAGAAGCGCGACGTGGTGAAGCGCATCGGCGCCATCGTCGTCACCACCGACAAGGGCCTGTGCGGCGGCCTCAACACCAACGTGCTGCGGCTGGTGCTGGCGCAGCACAAGGAGTGGCGCGCCAAGGGCATCGACGTCGACTACGTCGCGATCGGCAGCAAGGGGCTGGGCTTCCTGCAGCGGATGGGCGCCAACATCGTGTCCAGCGTCACGCAGCTGGGCGACCGCCCGCACGTGGACAGGTTGGTCGGCCCGGTGAAGACGCTGATCGACGAATATTTCGCAGGCAGGGTCGACGAAGTACATATCTACTTCACGACGTTCCGCACCACGATGAGCCAGGAGGCGCGGCACGGAAAGATCATTCCGATCCCCGAGCAGTGGCGGACGTCGGCCGGCGAGGTGCGCAAGGCGGATTTGTCCGACGGTTCCTGGGACTACATCTACGAGCCGGACGCGCGGACGCTGCTCGACGGCATGATGCGGCGCTACCTGGAATCCGTCGTGTACCAGATGGTCAACGAGAACATGGCCTCCGAGCAGTCGGCGCGGATGGTCGCGATGAAGGCCGCGTCCGACAACGCGGGAAAGATCATCAAGGAACTGCAGCTCATCTACAACAAGACGCGGCAGGCGGCGATCACGAAGGAATTGTCGGAGATCGTCGGCGGCGCGGCAGCCGTCTGATATTCGACGGCGAAACGAATTCGCAAATCTGAATACGCGGTTAACGGGCAGGGAAAACTATGAACCAGGGAACGATAGTTCAATGCATTGGCGCGGTGGTCGACGTGGAGTTTCCGCGGGACCAGATCCCGGAGATCTACGACGCGCTCAAGCTGGACGAGATCGGGCTGACGCTCGAAGTGCAGCAGCAGCTCGGTGACGGCGTCGTGCGCACAATCGCGCTCGGCTCGTCCGACGGGCTGCGCCGCGGCATGCAGGTGGTCAACACGAAGGCGCCGATCAAGGTGCCCGTCGGCACGGAAACCTTGGGCCGCATCATGGACGTGCTGGGCCGGCCGATCGACGAGCGCGGCCCCGTCAACGCCGCGAAGACGATGTCGATCCACCGCACCGCCCCGGCCTATGAGGAGCTTTCGCCGTCGACCGAGCTGCTCGAGGTCGGCATCAAGGTCATCGACCTGATCTGCCCGTTCGCGCAAGGGCGGCAAGATCGGCCTCTTCGGCGGCGCCGGCGTCGGCAAGACCGTCACGATGATGGAGCTGATCAACAATATCGCGTCGGCGCACTCGGGACTGTCGGTGTTCGCGGGCGTGGGCGAGCGCACGCGCGAAGGCAACGACTTCTACCACGAGATGATCGAATCCGGCGTCGTCGACAAGGACGACCTGGGCAAGTCGAAGGTGTCGATGGTGTACGGCCAGATGAACGAGCCGCCGGGCAACCGCCTGCGCGTCGCGCTGACCGGCCTGACCATCGCCGAATCGTTCCGCGACGAAGGCCGCGACGTGCTGCTGTTCATCGACAACATCTACCGCTTCACGCTGGCCGGCACCGAAGTGTCCGCGCTGCTCGGCCGGATGCCGTCGGCGGTGGGCTACCAGCCGACGCTGGCGGAGGAAATGGGCCGCCTGCAGGAGCGCATCACGTCGACCAAGTCCGGCTCGATCACGTCGATCCAGGCCGTGTACGTGCCGGCGGACGACCTGACCGACCCGTCGCCCGCGACGACCTTCGGCCACCTGGACGCGACCGTCGTGCTGTCGCGCGATATCGCCTCGCTCGGCATCTACCCTTCCGTCGACCCGCTCGACTCGACGTCGCGCCAGATCGACCCGCACGTCATCGGCGAGGAGCACTACAACTGCACGCGCCGTGTCCAGCAGACGCTGCAGAAATACAAGGAACTGCGCGACATCATCGCGATCCTGGGCATGGACGAGCTGTCGCCGGAAGACAAGCTCGCCGTGTCGCGCGCGCGCAAGATCCAGCGCTTCCTGTCGCAGCCGTTCACGGTGGCCGAGGTGTTCACCGGCTCGCCGGGCAAGTACGTGTCGCTGAAGGACACGATCAAGGGCTTCAACATGATCGTCAACGGCGAGTGCGACCAGCTGCCCGAGCAGGCGTTCTACATGGTCGGCACGATCGAGGAAGCATTCGAGAAGGCAAAAACGCTGCAATAGGCAGCGAGACTGAAAGCCCATGGCCGATACCCACACCATCACCGTCGACGTCGTCAGCGCCGAAGAGCAGATCTTCTCCGGCGAGGCGGAATTCGTCGTCCTGCCGGGCATCGATGGCGAGCTCGGCATCTATCCCCGTCACACGCCGCTGTTCACGCAGATCAAGCCGGGTGCCGTGCGCATCAAGGTCCCCGGGCAGGCGCAGGAAGAACTGGTGTTCGTGCAGGGCGGCTTCCTCGAAGTCCAGCCGCACAAGGTGACGGTGCTGGCCGATACGGCGATTCGCGCGCACGACCTGGACGAGGTCAAGGCGCTCGAATCCAAGAAGCGCGCGGAAGAGGCGATGACGAACAAGGAGTCCGACGAGTCGATGGCGGCGGCGCAGGCGGAACTGTCCGCCGCGCTGGCGCAGCTCGAGGCGATCCGGAAGTTCCGCCACCGCGCGTAGTTCTCACGCAGTATCACGATGAAAAAAGGGCGGCCGATGCGGACCGCCCCTTTTTCTTGCCGCCGATCGACGGCCGGAATCCTCGTCATTTCGCCGTGACGATTCCCGGCGGCTTCCACGTTCCCTCGCCGGGCGGCAGGATCGATGGCGGCGTGTCCTTGGGCCAATACAGGCGCATCACCAGGTAGAGGGTGTCGTTGGGCGCCGGCAGCCAGTTCGACTCCTTCGGCTTGCCCGGCGAATCCTTCTGTATGTACAGCGTGAGCGAGCCGTCCGCATTCTTCTTCAACCCCGGCAGCATCGGCGAGTTGATCAGGTACCGGTTGAGCGGGTTCTTGCTGAGCAGCTGGCTCTTGCCGTCGTACATCGTTACCGACCAGAACGCATTCACCGGCGGGAGCTGACCGGCAGGGAAAGTGATCGTGTAATTGTTCTTGCTGGCGTCGAGCGGCTTGCCGTCCGCATCTGTGCGGCCAAATGGGTACATGGCCTCCGCGGCATCGTTCCCATACAGTCCACCTTTGGCCGCCGCCGCCCGCTTCAACCAATCGCCCTTGTAGAAGTCGCGGTCGCCGAACATCGAACCCACGCTCCAGCCATTGATGCTCTTCATGCCGCCCGACAGGTACTTCTCAACCTTGTCGTCGCCGTCTTTCATGCCCAGCAATACTGCAGCCTTGTGCTCCGCCGACAGGTCCTTGAAATCGAACGTCTTGCCCGGTCCGATGCCAATCGTGGCGAGCTTGGCGCGAATGGCCTTGTCATCCTCCGACGGCGGGACGAACTGCAACGCGGCATCGAGGTACTCGTAGTAGTTCTTCTTGATGCCCTCGGTGGTCGCCGGGACGAAATCGATCTTCGGCGCCGGCGGCGGCGCAGGTTGCCTGAGGAACGCCGAGAGCGGTTGCACCTTGTATCCCGCCTGCACCTTCTCGACGTTGCCAATGTCGCCGGGATTGAAGAGCTGCGTCCGGATGACGGCGAGCGCAAAGGGTGTGCTCGACGTAAAGACCTTCTTGATTCCCGCTGGCGTATCGCCCTTCCAGTCCGGGCCCGCCACCAGGTAGCTGCCAGGCTCGCTGCCCGTGGAACGGGTGCCGATATAGCCGAAGTTATACGTATTTCCGTCGATCAGCTGCACGGAGTAATAGCGCGACTTCGGCACTCCCGGCACCGAGACCACGACCGGCTCGGCGCGCAAGTCGAACGAGACCATCGAATACGGCGTGTCGCTGTTGGGCGTGACGACCGCGGTGTCTTCAGGGGTGGCCACGCGGTGCTGATTGTTGATCTCGTTGAACGGCGCCTTGAACTGGCTGGATTTGGTGTCGACGGCAAACTCATACATCACCGCGTAGTTCATCACCAGCGGCAGACCATAGATGAATGCCTCTTCCGCGATGGCCTTGGTTTCGGCGACGCTCGGTGCCGGAACGCCTTTGGCCACGTCCTTCTTTTCGGCCTGCGCGACGGGATCGTTCTGCTTGCCGCAGGCCGCGACCAGCGCGGCGCCAATGGCGCAGACCAGCACAATGCGCAGGGTTCGGGAAACGTTCAGGGTCATAAGCCAAGTACTCCAGTAAATTGGGCAAAAAAGCGACGGGCGATCCCGGAAATGCGGAGCGCCCGAATAGCTGCAGTCTAGCCGCGTTGAACACCTCCGGGAAGGGCTCCGGGGGCGCCTGTCGGCCGCCATCCGGTCAGGGGCGCACCTTGCGGAAACGCAAGTTGCGGCGCAACGGCGGCATGCTAGAATGGTGCAGCGCAACATTACCCTGTTCCGACGGGAAAATCCATGGCCGACCTGCACCGCACCATCGACCGCTCGATCAGCATCTCGCGATCGGTCGCCGACGTTCTCCAGCGCCGGACGCGCACCGCCAACGAGCGCTTCGGCGAACGCCTGCGCAAGGCGGGCGCCGCCTGGCAGGAAGGGTGCACGCCGCCCAAGACGCCGGCCGAATTCTGGCGGCAATGGGCCGAATACAACGTCGACTTCGCCCAGCGCTCGGCGCTCTACTGGGACACGCTGCGCCAGCGCGGCAACCAGTGGCTCGAGCACGAAGCGGCGGGCAAGCCGCCGGTGCTCACCTACAAATACGAGATGATCGCCGACGCCCGCGACTATGCGCGGCCCGCGAATCATGCGCTGGTGCGGATCATTCCGCCCAAGGGTGTCGTCGTCGACGACACCAAGCGGCCCTTCGTGATCGTCGATCCGCGCGCGGGCCATGGCCCGGGCATCGGCGGCTCCAAGGAAGACTCGGAGGTCGGTGTCGCGCTTTCCGCCGGCCATCCGGTGTACTTCGTGATCTTCTTCCCCGATCCGTGTCCCGGCCAGACGCTTGCCGACGTCACGGACGCCGAAGCCGAATTCATCCGCATCGTCGCCGAGCGCCATCCGCGCAGCCAGAAGCCCGTGATCATCGGCAACTGCCAGGGCGGGTGGGCGGTGATGATGCTCGCGGCCGCGCGGCCGGACATCGCCGGCCCGCTCGTCATCAACGGCGCGCCGATGTCGTACTGGTCGGGCAACGACGGCGATTCGCCGATGCGCTACATGGGCGGCCTGCTGGGCGGCGCGTGGCTGTCGCTGTTCTCGGCGGACTTGGGCGCGGGCAAGTTCGACGGCGCCAACCTCGTCTCCAATTTCGAATACCTGAACCCGGCGAATTCGCTGTGGGACAAGTGGTATCACCTGTTCGAGAACATCGACACCGAGCCGGAACGCTTCCTCGAGTTCGAACGCTGGTGGGGCGGCTTCTACGCGTACAACGAGGAGGAGATCCGCTGGATCGTCAACAATCTCTTCGTCGGCAACAAGCTGTCGGCCGGCGAGGCGCGGCTGGGTCCCGGACGCTACTTCGACCTGAAGGCGATCAAGCAGCCGATCATCGTGTTCGCGTCGATGGGCGACAACATCACGCCGCCGCAACAGGCGTTCAACTGGATCGCCGACGTCTACTCGTCGACCGAGGAAATCAAGGCCAACGGCCAGACCATCGTCGGCCTGCTGCACGAGGACGTCGGGCACCTGGGCATCTTCGTGTCCGGCAAGGTGGCCAAGAAGGAACACGCGCAGATCGTCGAGGTGCTGAAATACATCCAGCAGCTGCCGCCCGGCCTGTACGGCATGGACATCGAGGAACACTTCGACGCGCACGGCGAAGTCAGCTACGAGGTCACGCTGAAGGAGCGCAAGGTCGAGGACCTGCGCTCGATGCAGAAGTTCGATCGCGTCGACGAAAAGCCGTTCCAGGCCGTCGCCGCGCTGTCCGAATTGCTGGAACGCGCGTACTCGCTGCTGGCGCGGCCGTTCGTGCGCGAATTGTCGCCGGAGTGGCTGGCCAAGGCGCGCCGGAGCATGCATCCGCTGCGCGTCCAGTACTGGGCGTTTTCCGACAAGAATCCGTTCCTGTGGGCGGTGCCGTACCTGGCCAGCGCGGCCGCGAACAATCGCAAGCCGCGAGCGCGCGGACAACGACTCGGTCAAGCTGGAGAAGCTCGCGTCGGAACTGATCAGCGCATCGCTCGACCGGTACCGCGAACTTCGCGACGCGGCGTCGGAGGCCGCCTTCTTCGAGGTCTACGGCAACATGCTTTCGCTGCACATGGCGGATGAACGCGAGGAAATCCGGCGCAGCCGCAAGTTCGACCCGCGCTCGCTGCCCGCCGTGCGCGAAGTGCTGGACACGATCGACGAGGGCAGCGCCATCGAAGGCCTTGCGCGCATCGCGATGCTGATCACCAAGGCCGGGCCGGGCCAGCGCCGGCTGTCGCAGATGCAGCGCACGCGCGAGATACTGTCGCCGGAAGGCGATATCGCGCACTTGTCCGAGGACGAGCGCCGCCGCCTGCTGCAGGAGGAGACCATCGTCGTCGAATTCGAACCGGAGCGCGCCAAGCGCTCGCTGCCCAAGCTGCTGCGCACGCCCGCCGAACGCCGCCATGCGCTGGCGCTGCTCGATCGCATCCAGCAGCACGGCGACCTGGACGACAAGCAGCGCCACCTGGTGATCGAACTGCGCGGACTGCTGCCGGCCGCCGCGGCGCGCATCGGAGCGAAGGTTCCCAAGGCGTTGCCGCCGCCATCGCGCAAGCCACGTACCCGCGCCGCGCCGCGCGGCCGCGCCCGCGCGTAGCGATTCGGGCGCGATTGCCGGGCGCGCGATGCAGCAGGTCACCAACCGGACGTTCGACGAGATCGCGGTCGGCGCGAGCGACACCGTCGTGCGCACGCTCACGGCCACCGATGTCGAAGCGCTGGCGCTGGCCGCGGGTGACGTCGAATCCTTCCACCTGGACCTCACGCCGGGCGCGATCGCCGAGCCTGCGACGGCGCCGGGCGCGGCCGCCGTTGCGCTGGTGGCCGGCGTCCTGAACCGCCGTTTGCCCGGACCCGGCAGCGCCATCGTCGGCACGCATTTCCGCTACGCAGGCAAAGTCCGCGCGGGCGACACGCTGACCGTCGTCGTCACCGCGACCGCCAAGCATGCTGCCGGGCAGCGCATCGACTTCCAGTGCCGATGCACGAACCGGGAAGGCGAATTGCTGGTCGACGGGATTGCGACCGTATCCGCGCCGTCGGTGCGCATCGCCTACACCAACATCGCGACACCCGAAGTGGTGCTGCGGCGAAATGACGCGCTGGCGCGGCTGTTGCAGCGATGCGAAGGCCTGGCGCCGGTCACCTGCGCCGTCGTGCATCCGTGCGACTACGAGTCGCTGAAGGGCGCGGTCGAGTCGGCGAAGCGCGGGCTGATCGTGCCGATACTGATCGGTCCGGAAGCCAAGATCCGTGCGGTGGCCGAGTCGGCGGACATCGACATCACGCCCTATCGGCTCATCGGCACGCCGCACAGCCATGCGGCCGCGGACCACGCGGTGGCGATGGCGCGCGCGGGCGACGTCGAAGCGCTTGATGAAGGGCAGCCTGCACACCGACGAGCTGATGGAGGCGGTCGTGCCCTCGGCGACCGGATTGCGCACCGAGCGCCGGATCAGCCACGTGTTCGTGATGGACGTGCCCGCGTATCCGCGCACGCTGATGATCACCGATGCCGCGATCAACATCGCGCCGGATTTGAACTGCAAGGCGGACATTTGCCGGAACGCGATCGACCTGGCGCATGTGCTCGGCAACCCGCTGCCCAAGGTCGCGATCCTTTCCGCGGCGGAAACGGTCAATCCGAAGATCGAATCGACGCTGCACGCGGCAGCCCTGTGCAAGATGGCCGACCGTGGCCAGATCACCGGCGGCATCCTCGACGGTCCGCTGGCCTTCGACAACGCCGTCTCGCCGGAAGCGGCGAGGACCAAGGGCATCGTGTCGCCGGTGGCCGGCGTGGCCGACATCCTGCTGGTGCCCGATCTCGAGTCCGGCAACATGATCGCCAAGCAATTGACCTATCTGGCCGGCGCCGACAGCGCGGGCATCGTGGTGGGCACGCGCGTGCCGATCGTGCTGACGTCGCGCGCCGACAACGTGCGCACCCGCCTGGCGTCGACCGCGGTGCTGAAACTGGTCGCGCACGACCGCCGGACGAAGCTGCTGCCCAGGGAGTGACCGCTCCCGCGCAGCCGGACGTGAAGCCCGGGTCCGCGTTTAGTATCATGGACGCCTGCATCGACGCAGGCCACGCGAGGACACGGCGGCCGTGAACTCCACCACCACCCGTATCGAAAAGGACGCCTTAGGCGAAGTCCACGTCGACGCTGCGCGCTTGTGGGGCGCGCAGACGCAGCGCTCCATCGACAACTTCCCGATCGGCGTCGGCCGCTTCGCATGGGGAAGGCCGGTCATCCGCGCGTTCGGATTGGTGAAGCAATGCGCGGCGCGCGCCAATGTCGACTTGGGCCAGCTGGCGCCGGACAAGGCCCTGCTGATCGTCCGCGCCGCGCAGGAAGTCATCGACGGTCGCTGGGATGGCGAATTTCCGCTCGTCGTGTTCCAGACCGGCTCCGGCACGCAGTCGAACATGAACGCGAACGAAGTGATCGCCAATCGCGCGATACAGATCAGCTGGCGGCGTGGTCGGATCGAAGCAGCCGATTCACCCCAACGACGACGTCAACCGCAGCCAGTCGTCGAACGACGTGTTTCCGGCGGTGATGCACATCGCGACGCTGGAGGAAATCGACCGCGCGCTGCTGCCCGCGTTCGCCGGCCTGCGCGCGACGCTCGACGCCAAGGCACGCGAATTCGCCGGCGTCGTGATGCTGGGACGCACGCACCTGCAGGATGCGACGCCGGTCACGCTCGGGCAGGTCATCGGCGGCTGGGTCGCGCAGCTCGACGACGCGCTGCGTTATGTGCGCTCGGCGCGCGAAGGCCTGTATCCGCTGGCGTTGGGGGGCACGGCCGTCGGGACCGGCATCAACTCGCCGGCCGCGTTCGGCGAAGCCGTCGCGCTGCAGATCGCGCTGGCCACGTCGAAGCCGTTTGTCACGGCGCCGAACAAATTCTCCGCGCTGTCGGCGCACGATGCGATGGTCAACGTCAGCGCGTCGCTGCGCACGCTCGGCGGCGTGCTGATGAAGATCGCCAACGACGTGCGCTGGTATGCGAGCGGCCCGCGCGCCGGGTTGGGCGAGCTGACGATTCCCGACAACGAGCCGGGATCGTCGATCATGCCGGGCAAGATCAACCCCACGCAGTGCGAGGCGCTGACGATGATCGCCGTGCAGGTCTTCGGCAACGACGCGGCGGTGGCTTTCGCCGGCGCGCAGGGCAATTTCCAGCTCAACGTCTTCAAGCCGATCATCCTGCACAACGTGCTGGAATCGATCGAGCTGCTGGCCGACGGCATGCATTCGTTCGACGTCCGCTGCGCGCGTGGGCATCGAGCCCGACCGCGAGCGCATCCGCGAGCACGTCGAGGGATCGCTGATGCTGGTCACGGCGCTCAACCCGCACATCGGCTACGAGAACTCGGCCAAGATCGCGCTGTACGCGCACCGCCATGGCACCACGCTGCGCGAGGCCGCATTGAAGCTGGAGCTGGTGTCGGCGAAGGACTTCGATCGCTGGATCGATCCCGAGGCGATGACCCGGCCGGGAGCCCTGACCGCCCGCGCGTTCAGCGCGCGCTTGCCTTATGATGGCGCCCCTCTGCGAGGGAGTCCGGCATGACCAAACTGTTGGCCGCATGCGCGCTGGCGCTGCTTTGCTGCGCGGCAGGCGCTCAGGTCAATCCCGAAGTGGCGGCGCCGCCTGCGCCTGTCGCCGCCAGTCAGGCCGCGCCCGCCGCGCTTCCTCTGGACCCCGTGGCCGCCACCCGGAAGTTCATGGACCGCGTGCAAGGAGAGGCGCGGGTGAAATCGGACGCCTATTCGGAAGGCGGCTATTGGCTGCTGCTATGGGACCTGCTGTACGGCCTGGCGGTGGCCTGGCTGCTGCTGTCGCGCAGGATTTCCACGCGCATCCGTGATTTCGCCGAACGCCGCACGCAGCGCCGGAGTCTGCAGACTCTCATCTATGCGTTCGTGTACATACCGCTGACAGCGCTGCTGACGCTGCCGATGACGTACTACGAAGGGTTCTACCGCGAGCACCAATACGGACTTTCCAATCTCACGTTCCTGCATTGGCTGGGGGAAGCGGGCATCGGACTCGGCGTCGGGATGGTAGCTGGGGGGAATCGCCATCACCGGCTCGTACGCGATCCTGCGGCGAGTTCCGCGGACGTGGTGGGCGTGGGGAACGATTGCCGGAACCGTCTTCATGACATTTGCATTCATGATCGGACCGGTGTTCATCTCGCCGCTTTTCAATACCTACAAGCCGGTTCCCGAAGGCCCGATTCGGGAAGAGATCCTGTCGCTGGCGCGCGCCAACGGCATTCCCGCCGACAACGTCTACTACTTCGACGCGTCCAAGCAGACGAAACGCGTGAGCGCCAACGTGAGCGGCCTTTTCGGCACGACCCGGATTTCGCTCAACGACAACCTGCTCAACGGGACGTCGCCGCCGGAAATACGCGCGGTGATGGCGCACGAGATGGGGCACTACGTTCTGAACCACGGCATCAAGCAGACGGTGGAATTCAGCCTGTTGCTGTTGGGCGGCCTGCTCTTCATTAGATTCAGCTGGGAATGGGCTGCGCCGCGCTTTGCCATTCCTTTCGGCGTGCGTGATATCGCCGATCCTGCCGGCCTGCCGCTGCTGGCCGCGTTGTTTTCCGTCTACATGTTCCTTGCAACGCCTTTCCTCAACACGATCATCCGTAGCGCCGAAACCGAAGCGGACATATTTCGGCCTGAATGCTTCACGCGAACCGGATGGCTTTGCCGAAGCGATCCTGAAGGTGGCCGACTATCGCAAGCTCGAACCCGGTCCGATCGAAGAATTCCTCCTCTTCGACCATCCGAGCGGATACAACCGCATCCTGGCTGCGATGCGCTGGAAGGCGGAGAACGTCAGGTAGCGCGTGGCGAAGGGCGCTGCGGGTCACGCCCGGTGGACGAGCCAATAGGTCGCCGCGCCGACGATTCCCGCCGCCGGCATCGTGATCACCCACGCGACGACGATTCCTTGCGCCACGCTCCAGCGCACCGCCGTCGCGCGGCGCGCCGCGCCGACGCCGACGATGGCGCCCGTGATCGTGTGCGTGGTGGACACCGGCACTCCCAGTCCGGTTGCGATGAACAGCGTGATCGCGCCGCCGGTCTCGGCGCAGAACCCCTGGATGGGCTTGAGCTGCGTGATGCGCGATCCCATCGTGTGGACGATCCGCCAGCCTCCGAACAACGTGCCGAGACCCATGGCGGCCTGGCAGCTCAATACCACCCAGAACGGCACGTGGAACTCCGTGCCGAGCATTCCCTGCGAGAAGAGCAGCACCGCGATGATGCCCATCGTCTTCTGCGCGTCGTTGCCGCCGTGGCCGAGCGAATACATGGACGCCGATAGCAGCTGCAGGATGCGGAACCGGCGATCGACGGCGTAGGGCGTCGCCCGCCGGTTGGCCCAGCTGACGATCACCACGAGGAGCTGCGCGAGCGCGAACCCGAGCAGCGGCGACAGCACGATGCCCAGCGCCGTAACGGCCAGGCCGCTGAAGACGACCGCGGCTATGCCTGCCTTCGCGATCCCGGCGCCGGCGAGGCCGCCGATCAGCGCGTGGCTGCTGCTCGAAGGAATGCCGAGCCGCCAGGTGACGACATTCCACACGATCGCGCCGGTCAGCGCGCCGAAAATCACGCTCCCGTCCACGACACCGGCGTTGACGATGCCCGTCCCGACCGTCTGCGCGACGTGCAGGCCGAACACGGCGAACGCGATGAAATTGAAGAACGCCGCCCACACGACCGCCAGCTGCGGGCGCAGCACTCGTGTCGCGACGACGGTGGCGATCGAATTCGCCGCGTCGTGCAGCCCGTTCAGAAAATCGAACAGAAGCGCGACGGCGATCAGGCCGATCAGGAGGGGAAGACCGAGAGCGGAGGGGTCCATGGCAATCGGGCGCGCGCCGCGTCGGAACCGCGATCAAACGTGCTTCGCGGTGATGCCTTGAATGGAGTTGGCGATGTCGTCGCACTTGTCGACGACGTCCTCGATGAGTTCGTAGAGCTCCTTGCGATCGATGTAGCCCACGGTGTCGACGGCGCCCGCGCGCAACTGGGTACGCAGCAGCGCGAGCGCGTGGTCGAAGGACTCGTCGGCGCGCCCCTCGATGTGGCCGATCTCCTCGCACAGCGCGAAGATGGCCTTGTGGTCGCGGGCGACCGAGTCGAGGAACGGCATGACCTTGCACAGAAGCTCGGCACTTTCCACGATCGCGTCGGCCATCGACCACATCTCCGGCGGAAATTCGCGCACGTCGTAGCGCTGAATCCCCTTGGCGGTGTCCTCGATGAGGTCGACTGCGTCGTCCAGGATGTGCGCGAGCACGAGGATGTCTTCGCGATCGATCGGCGCATTGAACGCGCGGTTGGCGGCGATGAACACCCGCTTCGCCACCTCGTCGGCGGCCATTTCGATGGCGCGGATGGCCACGACGTGCTGCTCGGCGCCGACGTTGTTCACGATCATCTGCCGCAGTTCCAGCGCTGCCTCGAGAATGCGCTGCGCCTGCTCGACGAACAGCGCGGTAAAGCTCTCCTCGCGCGGCATCAGGCGGCTGAACAGGTTGAGCGACATGGGGGTGGGCAGGGAGCGGGCGAGCGAGAACGGCTATGGTAATCCATTAACGCAGCATGGAATTGCGGTCGCGCGGCGCCCGCTGCGGTTTCTTGAGCGAGAGCAAGGTCCATCGAAGGAGGCGCCGGTAGAGTCCGCTTGACGGTTACCTATCGCCCCTTTTGAGACGACATGACTGCAAGCGACCTTCCCCGCCGCCGCTCCTGGGCAGAGCCCTACAAGATCAAGATGGTCGAGCTGCTCAAGACCACGACCCGCGAACATCGCAACGGCGCCATCGTGGCGGCCGGCTACAACACGTTCCTGCTGCGCTCGGAGGACGTCTATATCGACCTGCTGACCGATTCCGGCGTCTCGGCCATGAGCGACCGGCAATGGGCAGGCATGATGCTCGGCGACGAGGCCTACGCCGGAAGCGCCAACTTCTACCACCTCGAAGCCACCGTGCGCGAGTGCTACAGCTATCGGCACATGGTGCCCACTCACCAGGGCCGCGGGGCCGAGCACATCCTGTCCAAGCTGCTCGTCAAGCCAGGGGACCATGTGCCCGGGAACATGTACTTCACCACCACCCGGCTGCACCAGGAACTGGCCGGCGGCACGTTCGTCGACGTGATCATCGACGAGGCGCACGACCCGCAGAGCGAGCATCCGTTCAAGGGCAACGTCGATCTGGCCAAGCTCGATGCGCTGGTCGCGCGCGTAGGCGCCGAACGCATCCCATACGTCAGCCTGGCCACGTGCGTCAACATGGCCGGCGGCCAACCGGTGTCGATGGCCAACCTGAAGCAGCTGCGCGCCTGGTGCACGCACCACGGCGTGCTGCTGGTCCACGACATGACGCGCGTGGCCGAGAACGCCTATTTCATTCAGCAGCGCGAGTCCGGCTTCGCGGATCACTCGGTCGCATCGATCGTGCACGAGATCTGCGCGCTCACCGACGCCGCGACCATGAGTGCCAAGAAGGATGCGCTGGTCAACATCGGCGGCTTCCTGGCGATGAACGACGACGACCTGTACCGCCGCGCCTGCGACATGATCGTCATCTACGAGGGCCTGCACACCTATGGCGGGCTCGCCGGACGCGACATGGAGGCCATGGCCATCGGCATCCGCGAGAGCATCGACGACAACCACATCCGGGCGCGGGTCGGCCAGGTCGAGTACCTAGGCGAGAAGATTGCGGCCGCAGGGGTGCCCATCGTGCGACCGATCGGCGGGCATGCGGTGTTCCTGGATGCCAGGCGCATTCTTCCCCACCTACCGCAGGAACAGTACCCGGCGCAGGCGCTGGCGGCGGCGCTCTACCTGGATGCCGGCATCCGGTCGATGGAACGCGGCATCGTTTCGGCCGGACGCGACGCCAAGACGGGCGAGAACTATAAGCCCAGGCTGGAACTGGTGCGGCTCACGATCCCGCGCCGCGTCTACACGCAGGCGCACATGGACGTCGTGGCCGAGAGCGTGATCGACGTGGCGGAGCACGCGAATGCGATTCAAGGCCTGCGCTTCACCTACGAGCCGAAACAGTTGCGCTTCTTCCTCGGACGCTTCGAGCCCATTGCCTGAGCGTCGCTCGTCCGATCGCGCAGGGTGCATGCAGTCGCGGCGACGGCCCGTGTCCAAAATGGAGGCGCGGGCGGTCCTTAGGCACGCGCCACGTGCAAGCGGATGCCCGAGCGCGCGCAGCGCGGCCTCCTGCATCGCTTCGCCGAGTGTCGGGTGCGCATGGATCGTGCCCGCGGTGTCCTCGAGCCGCTCGCCCATTTCGATCGAGTGGCAGAATGCGGCGCTCAATTCCGACGCGCCCTGGCCCACCGCCTGCCACCCGACGATTGTGTGGTCGTCGCGGCGGGCGACGACGCGCACGAAACCGTCGCTCGATTCCAGCGTCATCGCGCGGCCATTGGCGGCAAACGGAAACAGCGCACTGATGCAGTCGAGCCCGGCTTGCGCCGCCTCCGGCGGCGTCCGGCCGACGACGATCACCTCGGGATCGGTGAAGCACACGGCGGGGATTGCGGCGGGCATGAAGTGCCTTCGCGCGCCGGCTATGATCTCGGCCACCATTTCGCCCTGCGCCATCGCGCGGTGGGCGAGCATCGGCTCACCGGTCAGGTCGCCGATCGCCCAGACGCTGCGCATCGACGTGCGGCATTGGTCATCGATGCGCACGGCGCGGCCATTCATGTCGAGCATCAGCGTCTCCATCCCCCAGCCATCGGTGCGCGGCCGTCGCCCGACGGCGACCAGCACCTGATCGGCCGGCAGCGCCGACTCCTCGCCTTGCGCGTCGCGGATGCGCACCGCATCCCCGCTTGCGTTCAGTCCTTGCACGGTGCAGCCCAGATGCAGATGCACGCCGAGTCGCCGCAGGGAAGCGGCCACCGGCTTCGTGAGTTCGTCGTCATAGGCCGGCAGCACGCGCGGCAATGTCTCGACCACCGCCACGTCGGTGCCCAGCTTGCGATACGCCGTGCCGAGTTCCAGACCGATGTAGCCGGCCCCGACCACGACCAGGCGCTTGGGCAGCGCGCGCGGCGCCAGCGCTTCGGTCGACGAGATGACGCGCCCGCCGAAAGGCATTGCCGGCAGCGCCACCGCCTGCGAGCCCGGCGCGAGCAACAGGTGCTTGCAGACGATGCGCAACGCGTCCTGGCCGGCGGCTGTCGTGACCGCCACCGTCTTTCCGTCGATGATGCGGGCCCAGCCGGCAACGACCTGAACGCCGTTCTTCTTGAGCAGCGTGGCGACGCCGCTGGTGAGCCTGGTGACGATGCCATCCTTCCATCGCACCGTTTGCGCAACGTCGATGCGCGGCGACTCGACGTGGATGCCGAGCGGTGAATCGTGCGCGAACTGTCCGGCCTTCTCGAATTGGTCGGCGGCGTGGATCAGCGCCTTCGACGGGATGCAACCGATGTTGAGGCAGGTACCGCCGAGAGTATCGCCTTCGACCAGCGTGGTGGCGACGCCGAGTTGCGCGGCGCGGATCGCCGCGACATAGCCGCCGGGACCGCCGCCAATGACGAGCAGGGTGGTCGATAGCGTTTCCATCGGCTACTCCACGAACAGGATCGCCGGACATTCCAGCAAGCCGCGCACCGCCTGCACGAACGCCGCCGCGACTGCGCCGTCGACGACGCGGTGATCGAACGACGACGAGAGGTTCATCATCAGCCGCGGCACAACGGCGCCGCCGCGCATCATGGGCCGCTCGACGATGCGGTTGACCCCGACGATCGCCACTTCCGGGTGGTTGATCACCGGCGTCGTGACAATGCCGCCGAGCGCGCCCAGGCTGGTGATGGTGATGGTCGAACCGCCGAGTTCCTCGCGGGTTGCCTTGGCGGAGCGCGCTGCCTCGGCGAGCCGGGCGATTTCCGCCGCGGTGGACCACGGGTCGCGCGCCTCGGCGTGGCGCAGTACCGGGACCATCAGCCCGCCGTCGGTCTGCGTGGCGATGCCAAGGTGCACGGCGCCGAAGCGGGTGAGGATGCCGGCATCGTCGTCGTAACGCGCATTGACCTGCGGAAAGTCCCGTACCGCCAGCACGATCGCGCGGGCCAGCAGCGGCAGCAGCGTGAGGCGGCCGCGTTCGGTGCCCCATTTGGCGTTGAGTTGCGCGCGCAGTGCCTCGAGCTCCGTGACGTCGATCTCCTCGACGTACGAGAAGTGCGGTATGCGGCGCTTGGCTTCCTGCATCTTCTGCGCGATCTTGCGGCGCAGGCCAATGATCGGGATGGCCTCTTCTTCGCTCCTCTCGGCATAGCGGGCGCCTGCGTTCGGAGGTTGCCTTCCCGGAGTGCGTGCCGCGTACGCGTCCAGGTCCTCGTGCGTGACGCGCCCGGCCGTTCCGCTGCCCGCGACGAACTGCAACTCGATGCCCAGATCCCAGGCGCGGCGGCGCACGGCCGGCGAAGCGATGGGTTTGTCGCCGGGCTGGCGCGCTGCCTGCGTGACCGGCGCGGTTTCGCGCGAAGGCGCGGCCGCGGTCTTCATGCTGGGCCTTTGCGCCGCCGGTGATGCGGGCGCGGCTGGGGCTGTCTGTGCGGCAGGCGCAGCAGGCGCTGCTGACTTGGCCATCGCAGCCGGCGCGTCCTTCACATTGCCTGCGCCGGCGACTTCGATGCGAATCAGTTCGCTCCCGACCGCCATCACTTGCCCGATCTCGCCACCGAGCGCGATCACCGTGCCGACGACCGGCGACGGAATCTCCACCGTTGCCTTGTCGGTCATCACGTCCGCGAGCACCTGGTCCTCGGCCACCGCATCGCCCGGCTTGATGTGCCATGCCACGAGTTCCACTTCGGCGATGCCTTCGCCGATATCCGGCATCTTGATCACGTGCACGCCCATCATTCCTCCGTTGTGGCGGCATGCGCCCGGTGGAGGGGAAGCGCGGCGGCGCGGCCGCAAACGCGGAGGTTGTTCATGATTTCTCCATCGCGCGCCGGAATGCCGTGGCCACCTGTGCCGGGCCGGGGAAATAGGCCCACTCCTGCGCGTGCGGGTAGGGCGTGTCCCAGCCGGCAACGCGTTCGATCGGCGCTTCGAGGTGGTAGAAACAGTGCTCCTGCATCAGCGCCGACAGCTCGGCGCCGAAGCCGCTGGTGCGCGTGGCCTCGTGCACGACGACGCAGCGTCCTGTCTTCTTGACCGAATTGACGAGCGTGTCGAGGTCCAGCGGCCAGATGCTGCGCAGGTCGATGATCTCGGCGTCGATGCCGGTCTCCAGCGCCGCGGCTTCCGATACGAACACCATCGTGCCGTAGGTGATCACCGTCAGTTCGCTGCCGGGGCGAAATATCGTGGCGGATTCCAGCGGCACCGTGTAGTAGCCTTCGGGCACTTCTCCCAGCGGGTGCTTGGACCACGGCACCACCGGCTTGTCGTGGTGGCCGTCGAACGGGCCGTTGTAGAGGCGCTTCGGCTCGAGAAAGATGACCGGGTCGTCGCACTCGATCGACGCGATCAGCAGCCCCTTCGCGTCGTAGGGGTTGGATGGCATCACCGTGCGCAGCCCGCACACATGCGTGAACAGCGCCTCCGGGCTCTGGCTGTGCGTCTGCCCGCCGTAGATGCCGCCGCCGCAGGGCATGCGGATGGTGATCGGCGCCGTGAAGTCGCCCGCCGACCGGTAGCGCAAGCGCGCCGCCTCGGAGACGATCTGGTCGGACGCCGGGTAGAAGTAATCGGCGAACTGGATTTCGACGACCGGGCGCAGGCCATAGGCGCCCATGCCGACCGCGGTCCCGACGATGCCGCCTTCGGAAATCGGCGCGTCGAATACGCGCGATTTGCCGTACTTGGCCTGCAGGCCCTCGGTGCAGCGGAACACGCCGCCGAAGTAGCCCACGTCCTGGCCGTACACGACGACATTGGGATCGCGTTCGAGCATGACGTCCATGGCCGAACGCAACGCCTGAATCATCGTCATCGGTGTCTTGCGCGCGCTCACGGTGGTCTCGGTGGTTGCGGTTGTCGTCGCCATGCTCAGAATCCGAGTTGTTGACGCTGGCGGCGCAGATGCTCCGGCATGTCCTTGTATACGTCGTCGAACATCTCGGCTGCGCTGCGCATGTGACCGTCGGCCAGCGTGCCATGGCTTTCGGCTTGCTTCTGTGCGGCGGACACCTGCGCCTCGAGCTCCTTCTGCACGGCGTCATGTTCCTGTTCGGACCACGCGCCGATCGCAATCAGGTGTTGCTTGAGCCGCGCGATCGGATCACCGAGCGGAAAGTGCGACCAATCGTCTCCCGGTCTGTATTTGGAGGGATCGTCCGACGTGGAGTGTGGTCCGGCGCGATAGGTCACCCATTCGATCAGCGTCGACCCCAGGTTGCCGCGTGCGCGCTCGGCTGCCCACTGCGATGCTGCGCGAACCGCGAGAAAGTCGTTGCCGTCGACGCGCAGCGACGCGATGCCGCAGCCCACGCCACGCGCCGCGAATGTGGTGCCTTCGCCGCCGGCGATGGCCTGGAACGTCGAGATCGCCCATTGGTTGTTGACCACGTTGAGGACGACGGGCGCGCGGTATACGTGGGCGAACGTCAATGCGGTGTGGAAATCGGCCTCGGCGGTGGCGCCGTCGCCAATCCAGGCCGACGCGATCTTGGTGTCGCCCTTGATCGCCGAAGCCATCGCCCATCCCACCGCCTGGATGAACTGCGTGGCCAGGTTGCCGCTGACGCTGAAGAAACCGGCGCGCTTGTACGAATACATCACCGGCAGTTGCCGGCCCTTCAACGGATCACGCTCGTTGGACAGCAACTGGCAGATCAGCTCGACCATGTCCACGTCGTCGCGCGCGAGCAGCAGGCCCTGCTGGCGGTAGGTCGGAAAGCACATGTCGCCGGGTTCGAGCGCCAAGGCATGGGCGATGGCGATCGCCTCCTCGCCCAGGCACTGCATGTAGAACGACATCTTCTTCTGCCGCTGCGCGATCAACATGCGGGCGTCGAAGATGCGGGTCTTCATCATTGCGCGGAGGCCGCGGCGCAGCACTTGCGGGTCGGTTTGCGTGGCCCAGGGACCGACGGCGCGGCCGTCGTCATTCAGAACTCGCACCAGCGCGTAGGCGAGGTCGCGCGTATCGACAGCCGGGGTGTCCACAGGGGGACGCCGCACCTCGCCGGCTGGCGACAGGTGAAGGTAGGAAAAGTCGGTGTGGCGTCCGGGCCGCCCGGTCGGCTCGGGCACATGCAGGTGAAGGGGCTGGTTCATGAATTTTCAATCACACGCCGCTTAGTATTGGCCGTCCGGTACTGCCGGTCAACCTTCGGCTTCCGGCGGAAACGGGCAATCCACGCCCTCCACGTCGGACTTCTGAGGAGCCTGAGAACGACATCCAGCACAACCTTGCCACGGGCCGGTTTGGCTGCCGCACGGGCGTTTTCGCTGATGT
Source organism: uncultured beta proteobacterium (assembly GCA_963834045.1). GTDB lineage: Bacteria > Pseudomonadota > Gammaproteobacteria > Burkholderiales > Casimicrobiaceae > VBCG01. The sequence continues at coordinate 21,879 of CAWIAK010000020.1, forward strand.
CCGCAAGTTATGTGCGGTATCGAACAGATGACATCCGGCTGCCCGGTTATCGTCGAGAGCAAAGCGGAGCGCAACCGATGCCAAACCCACCAGTCAGGCACTACGGTGATACAGCCAATATGGCTAATCGTCGGCCGTCCGCGTCAACACAGTTAATCGACACGCGAAACGCCCACGCGGTGCTCGAGTTCACCTATTGCTATCTGGAAGCTCATTCGCGGCCGCCGAGCGACGTAGAGGTCCGCAATGTAACTGCGACAATCGCTCGATACAAAGGGCCTCAGGTCGTTCCACGGGCGACCCTTGAGTCATTCCTGGCTGGTCTGTGTGACACCAAACGCGCTTAGCGTCGGAGTATGGGCATCGCACATCGTTGTCCACGGGTCAAAGGGCAGGCTTCCAGAGGATTGGCCGACGGCTCAGGACGAGGGCGGCCGCACGGCGACACCAGCACACCAAAGGCCTTTGGCCTATAGTGACTGAGCGCCAGAGTGGCCTCGGCGATTCACAGGAGCGAACCATGTCTCATCAGCCCCCGAAGACAAGCAAGAAAAAGCCTCAGCACACGCCAAAGGAAAAGAAAACGATGAAGCAACAGAAGAAACACGCGACCGACGCTGCGCCATTCATCAAGCACTAAGGGGTATGGCCGGGGGCGTTCAGGTATGCGTGAAGTACTGGAAGTTGTTGCGTCCCATTTTCTTGGCATGGTACATCGCGGTGTCCGCATTCTTGATCATGGCTTCTGCGTCCCGGCCGTCATCCGGGCAGACGCTGATGCCAATGCTCGAGGTTACGTGAACCTCGCGCCCACTGATCAGGTGGGGTACCGCTGACGCGGCAAGCAGCTTCTCCGCGCACCGGGTCGCCGCGTCCACATGTTCGACTTCCGACAGCAGCACCACGAACTCGTCGCCGCCCAGCCGGCATACGGTGTCCGAAGTGCGAACGCAGGCCGTCAGGCGTTGCGCCACCGACTGCAGCAGTTTGTCGCCGATCACATGCCCCAGCGAGTCGTTTACGCGTTTGAAGAGATCCAAGTCAAGAAACAGCAGGACGACTTTCATGCCGTGACGGCGACTCAATGCGATCGACTGGGTGAGCCGGTCGGTTAGCAGCAGCCGATTCGGCAGACCGGTCAGAAAGTCGTGTTGTGCCTGGTGGGACATCTTGAGCGCAGTGGCTCGCGAGTCGCTGACATCGTGAAACACCAGCACTGCGCCAACGACTCGGCCGCGCCGGTCGTGGATTGGGGCCGCCGAATCGTCGATCCCAGCCTCGTACCCGTCGCGCCGAACAAGCACGCTGTGGATGTCCAGGCTCACAATCTTGTCTTGCTTCACCGCCAGCTCCGCCAGATTGCGAGCAGGTCTGCGAGTCGCGCCGTCGATGACACTGAACACTTCGGCGAGTGGACGACCCAAGGCGTCCTGCCATGGCCACCCGGTCATTTCCTCGGCGACCCGATTGAGATAGATGATGTTCCCCAATGTGTCCGTCGTAAGTACGCCGTCACCGATGGAATTGAGCGTGACCTGGGCACGCTCCTTCTCCGCGAATAATCGTTCTTGGGCGTCCTGCAATAGAGCATCTTCCGCCTTGCGCTCAGTGACATCCTCCACTGTTTGCACATAGCCGTACAGCTTTGTCCCTTGGCGCATGGCGGCTGCGTTGACGCGCGTCCACACCACGCTCTGGTCTTCCTGCAAGAATCGGAACTCTGTCTGAAATGGCTTCTGGTTCTGAGCTGCGTCTTGCCACTCGGAGATCACGCGCTCGCGATCATCCGAGTGGATGGCAACTTTCCAGTTCACGCCTAGCGCCTCTTCAAAGCTCAGTCCCGAAATTCTGTGATACGCGGCGTTTGTGTACACGCAACTGCCCCGCTTGTCGGTTACTAAGATTCCCAGGGGCGAGGCATCGCTTATCGCTCGGAAGCGCGCCTCACTGACCGCCAGCGCATCCATCGCCGTCTTGCGGGCGATAACATAGCGCAGAGCCCTTGGGAGCCAGTGAGCGTCGACGCGGCCCTTGAAGAAGTAATCATGCGCACCGCGCTGCACAGCCTGCCTGGCCACTTCCTCGTCGGTCAAGCCGCTCAGTACAAGGATGAGAAGATCTGGCGCAGCCAGGCATACCTGATCCACCGCCTCGATGCCTTTGACGTCCGGCAACGACAGATCGAGCATCACCACGTCGATACCTTCCCTGCCCAGTCGCTCGAGACCGGCCGCAAACGCCGTAACCCACTCGACATGGAACGGACTGTCGACCTCTGCCGAAAGCGCCTCCTGAATCAACTTCGCGTCGGCGTGATCGTCCTCAATGAGCAGTACGGTGGTGATTTTGTCGTTCATCGGTTCCGGCGCGACTGTAGACGCGTGAGCCACAAGGCGCATGGACTCCTGATTCCCGGGCGCGTTGGTCGCGCGCTCGTTGGCCTCTGCTTTTTGCCATTCGAAGCGGCTGCACGTTTGGCGGTGTTACCTCAATCCGAAGAAGCCCAGCAGAAAGACGATGATGACGACGGCACCTACGATGTAAACGAGACGGTTCATGAGCGTTTCCTTTAAGGTCGGAATCCGGGTTGAAATCGCGGCGCAGCAACAGGCTCGCCGGGATTCATGCTTCTACGTACTGGCGTGATGGTCTGTACGGCAGCGCACCCAATCGGATCGCCAACGCCTATGGGGCCAGCACAAGTTCGCCCAAACCAGCCTTGGTGACCCGATCTCCACGTCGCCCCATCGAGAGCGCTCGTTCCAGGTGGTGGTCAATGTGCTCGAGCGCACAGACGCGAATGCGTGCCGCGCGTAGTTTCCGAGTCGGAAGCGGACCGACCGCGTTAGCGGGTCTCGGTTCGAATTGTCGATTGCCTCTTAATCGAGGGGCCTTGCGTAACAAGAAAACGTCGCACTTGAACCGAAAGGGAATGACATGTCCAGACTCATGATTGCGCTGTTTGTATCCGCCGGGTTGGGTCTTGCCGGTTGTGCCACGCAAAGGGCCGCGCCAGTGGCCGCTGCGAAGCCGGTGGTTCCGGTGGCGCCGATATCGAAGGACGCCTACGACACGGCAATCAGGAACGCCGATGCGCAAGGCAAGATGGACAAGGACGCCTGCTCGCCACGAAGCGGAAACGCCAAGGACATTTGCCTCGCGGAAGCCAACGGCAAGGAAATGATCGCCAAGGCGGACGCGGAAGCTGCATATAGGAACAGTTCGGTCGCGCGCGAGAATGCACGCGTGGCACGCGCCGATGCGACGTACAGTGTCGCCAAGGAAAAGTGTGACGACCTCGCGGGCAATGCCAAGGACGTTTGCGTCAAGGAAGCGGACGCCGCGCTGGTCAAGGCCAAGGCGGACGCCAAGGTCGACCGTGTTGCTGCCGACACCCGCCAGGACGCGGCGACGAAGCAGGCCGACGCCCGCAAGGAAGCGAATACGGAGAAGCGTGACGCTGATTACAAGGTTGCGATCGAGAAGTGCGACGCATTCGCAGGAGCCGCAAAGGACTCATGCGTCGGCGCAGCCAAGACGCAATACGGCAAGTCCTGAAATCGATTCCACTTTCTCTCATCGCACTCCACTGATGGCCGCGTGTCGGATCGGCAATGGCGGTCGGGTTGCTCCTGGCCCGGCCATTGTTCCGTCCGGCTACCGCCTGCCGTCCGCCTCATGAAAATTACCAAAGCCGCCTCGAGCTTCCCCAAAGCGCCGCCCATTCGTCGTAAACCTGAAAGCCGGAGGTCCGATGCCTTGCCCCGCACACTGAAAGCGCGCAGTCGGGCCGGCGACACCACGCTGCAGCGGCACGCGTCTTTCTTCGATGACAATGGGGATCGCGGCGTCGACGTTGCCGAGTGCACGCGCGGACTGAAGGCCCTTGGCTTCCCGATTGGATTGGCGGAGGCCGCCGCGCTTGCCATCGTTACACCCTTGAGCCTGCAGACCAGGGGCTCGCCGCTGGCGCTGAACATCGACATCGAGAACATTCAGAAGGGTAAGCACGACAGCGATACCGGCATCCTGGACAAACGGGGCCGGTTCAACTCCCACCGCTTCGAGAAAATGTTCGGGGCGTGTTCCACGGTCGACCGCAACGGGGACAAAGCATTCACCGCGACGGAGCTCACCAAGATGGTTAATGCAAACCGCGAGACGATCCTGGGTTCCCTGGTCTCGCTGGTCGAGTGGCAGACGTTGCTGGCACTGGCCGCCGACACGAAAGCGGTCGAGCACGGCAAGAAGGTGCCTGCCTTGAGCGTCGCCAGAGTGAAATCGTTCTACGACGGCACGCTTTTCTACAAACTCGCGAAAGAACGCACCCGGAGGCAGCGGAAGAAGTGAGACTCCGCGAGAGCGCCGGACCAGTCCGCGCCTCTCCGTTGATGCCTGCTCAGTCGAGCGGCCAGGGAATCGACTTGGGCAGCGTCATTGCGGGCGGCTCTGCCGGTGTCTTGCTGGACCGACGCATGTCGACGGTGCGCCACCATGGCGTAACCCGGTCAACGTGCACAGGTTCGACCGGCTCGCCCAAGCGAGGCATGACGAGGTGCACGCCTTGTTTCGGCCCCAATGCCAAGCAGCGTCTCGGCAGGATCGTCCCATGCGTGCATCGCCAGGCTGAACGTGCCCCAATGCACGGGCAGGAATGCGCCGCCACCCAGGAGGTCCAGTGCCTTGAGCGCGTTCTCGGGACCTAAGTGGATGTGGCCCCAGGAGGGGTGGAACGCGCCGACTTCGAGCATCACCAGATCGAACGGGCCCAGCCGCTCGCGGATCGCCGCGTATTCGGTGGTCAATCCGGTGTCCCCGCTGAAAAACACCGAGTGCCGGCGCGACCGGATGACCAGCGAAGACCACAGCGTCGTGTTGCGGTCCTTCAAGCCGCGGCCGGAAAAGTGCTGCGACGGGGTGGCCGTGATCGTCAGGTCGGCATCGGGCAGCGTGTGCGATTCCCACCAGTCGAGCTCGGTGATGCGATCCGCCGGCACGCCCCATGCCTCGAGATGCGCGCCGACGCCGAGCGATGTGACGAAAGGCACGTCGCGCCGCGCCAGTTCCCGGATCGTCGGATAGTCGAGGTGATCGTAGTGATCGTGGGAGATGATCACCACGTCCACGGGTGGCAACGCGTGCAACGAAATCGGCACGGGCTGGAAGCGCTTCGGACCTGCGATCCGCGATGGCGAGGCGCGCGGCCCCCAGACGGGGTCGGTCAGCACGCGGAGGCCGTCGATCTCGATCAGCACGGTGGAATGGCCGAGCCACGTGGCGCGCAGTCCGGTGCCGGGAGCCTTGGCCCACGTCGACATCGGATTCACGGACGGAAGCGGCGCTCGCGGGACACGCCGATCGCCGCCGCAGAGAAATTCCGTGATCGTCGGCGGACGTGCGGTTTCGTTCCGCAATCCGGGCAACACCGGATGAATGTTGCGGAACGCGTCGCCTGCCCAGAGCAGTGAAGACTTGATGCGCTCGAGGCGCAAACCTTCAGGTCGTCTGCCGAATGACTTCATGGAATTCCTCTCGGCGCGTGCCAACGCGCGTCCGGCGATAGCTGAGGGCGCCCAGAGCCAATTCAAGTCTCGCAATGGCTGGACGCGGCCAAGACGGTCCTCCGGAGAACCCGCTTAATGGCAATCCTGCAAGCTAGTCCCAGCCGTCATTCGGGCGAAGATTGCCAGAAGCTACGCTCCACGCAACGCATCGATTGCCATCACACTGGCATCCTTGGCACCGTGTCCGCCCGCAATCAGTTGATCCATCCGCGCCGCAACTGCGGGCAGCGCTGCCAGGGGTCTATCACCAGCGGTCTCAAGCATCAGCCCGACATCCTTGCGGGCCATCGCCAACTCAAAACTCGCGGCGAAATTGCCTCTTGCCATGTTCGCTCCGCGTCCTGCCACCATCGCGTTTAGATCGAGAAGTCCAAGCAGCTTGATGGCATCCCCAGCCCCTACGCTGCTTGCCTGGGCCATGGTAAGGATGTCCGCGGTCATAGCCGTGATCCCAATGATCATGGCGTTGCCGAACAGTTTGTTTACGGCCGCAAGATCAGTGCGTTCACCCATGTACTCCAGGCGTCCCGTCATCTTGGCTAGTTCTGCTTTGACACTCTCAAAGAGGGCGCTTGGTCCTGCAACCATCATCGAACCTTGCGCATTACGAGCGGCAGCTGGTCCCATGAAGACTGGGCAGTGCAGATACTTCACCCCCTGGACTAGGAGCCGTTGGGCACGGTCGGCGGTAAGCCTCGGCAACGTTGTACTGTGATCAATCAGGATGGTGTCCAGGGAAAACCCGGAGCGCGCGGCAGAAATCACTTCGTCCACTACGGCGTCGTCCTTGAGTACAAGATGCACCCTCGATGCACCGCGAACCGCGTCGACTGGAGTTGTGGCTGGCTTGACACCAAACTGGGCCAGAGCCAGCACTTTGTCTGGTGACCGATTCCACGCGGTGACCGTATCACCACGCTTGGCGGCAGCCTCTGCGAATGCGCCGCCGAGCAGTCCCGTCCCGAGAAATGCTATGTTCGCCATGGTCGAAATCCTGGAAAGGTTGCACGCCGAGAGTGACGCTGGCAATTTCAACGTGTGAAACTGATGGAATATTTTACCCGTAGCGTACATCTGACTGGGCTCCATTTCCTGGGAAGCGCCAACTGGGCCGGTTGATGTAGTCGTACCGGTCAACCCCTTCGTACCCAATCGCAGGACATGCAGACCGGGTACTTCCCGTACTCGAGACTCGCGAAGTCGTTTCGTACGCGAGACAGCACGGGACCATTCCACACCTCCTGGACAGTCTGCAGGTTGAGGTCGTCCAAGACCTGAACGCCGTTGGAATCCATGCAGCAGGTCACGACCCTGCCGTCCCAGAGAACAGACATGGATGTCCAGGGGAAATAGCAAACGGACTTGATCGCCTTCCCCAAGGGGTTGTAGGCCCTCCCGCCCCCTAATTGTGCAGCGTGGCGACATTCAAGCAATCGCCGGCTTGGCGATCTATGAGAGGACTTGACCTCGCCAGCAAGTCGGCCGGGGGCCTGCGTCGGACTTGTAGCGACGACACCGTCCGGCGGCGTCGCGCAAAGCAGGGCTTTGGCGCGACCCGCGCTGGCCTCCCGCCGGTATGTGTCTACGCCGTCAGGCCGCCGATGGAGCGGTCGGGCGCCACCGGCTCCCTCCAAGGCGCGGGCGACCTCGAGCCCGAGTCGTGAGGACCAACGATCGAACAGCGGGAAACGATGGACGTCGGGAACGCGGCGCGTTGCCATCGCATCTAATGGGTGACACCAGAACCAGCCACAAACGGAATTACGGAAGGAGCCCTATGGAACCCGTGTCGATTCTGATTACTTCGACGGTCTTGCTTGCCCTCGCTGCAGCAGGCGGACTGCTCATGGCGGGGATCAGGTTCATGGGCGACCGACCACCGCCCGCATCGCTGGCAATGTTGCACGGATTCCTCGCTGCCGCCGCAGTTACCTTGCTGCTTTACGCCGCTGCGACGGTGGGATTGCCGCGGATGGCACTCGCTGCACTCGCGCTCTTTCTAGTCGCTGCGGGGGGCGGCGCAATCCTGAATCTGAACTATCACTGGAAGCAACTGCCATTGCCCAAATGGCTCATCATCGTCCACGCTACTGCGGCGGTCGCGGGCTTCGCGTTGCTGCTGGCAGCGACGTGGCAGACGCGTGGGTGACCTGCGAGGCGGATGCGCAAACCACTACTCATCCACAAACCGGCATCAGTTCACCGGATCGACTCACGTCGCCCGCATCTTTAGCGAATCGTCCGAATGGAAGCTTCATTGATCGCAACAGGCTGCAATGCGTGGAACGAGACCCAATCGGGCCTCTCTGCGACATGCGCTGAGCAAACAGACATGTCCCGCCTAACCCGCAACTCTCTTGGTCAGGTGGCGCCTCGGTATGACCCACATCGCGGAGGTTCCATTATGAGGTTCCCAGTCGCACTACTGTCGCTGTTCATTGTGGCGCTGCCGCTGCAGGCCGCTCCGAAAACCGAGAAGAGTTTGTATGAACGCCTTGGTGGCGTCTTCGCCATCGCCGCGGTCGTTGACCATTTTAGCGACGCGCTGGTGCAGAACCCAATCGTGGGAAAGACTTCGCAGAACCCAGCCCTCAGGGAATGGCACACGAAGAACCTGGACAGGTTACCGGGGCTCAAGTTCATGCGAACCTTGTGGGTGTGCGAAGTCACGGGCGGGCCGTTCAAATTCTCGCCGACGAAGCCGGGCAAAACTCACTTGGGCCTTGAGGAGGCGCATCGTAACCTCAAGATTTCGCCGGAGGAATTTGACGAGGTGGCGGCCGAGTTGGGTCGTAGTCTGGACTTTGCCAAAGTGCCTGCGCGTGAGAAGGGAGAGGTCCTCGCCGCCTTCGCAGCGCACAAGAAGGAGGTTACGGCTGGCTACAAGACGAAGTGAATACGGCTGCCTCGCGCTTCAGCCGACCTGGCGAAGGCGTTTCCCCTGTAACCTAACGCGTTAACGATTGCCCGCCATCGTCTGCTTTGGGTCGGTAACCGTCGTTCGGTATTGACACGCGGACACAGACAATCGATTCTTCGCGTTCGGTCTTTGGCCCCTTGCATCGGGTCGATCATTCTTGACGCAGCAACCCAATGCGGCGAAGAATCGGTCCATACCACGCGGACCCATTCCGGCAAACTCGATGGCACTCAACGCCGCATTGAAGCAACTCATTGCCACCAAGCTCGCTCATGCGCAGCGGCCGCAGTGGGAGCTTCCGATCGCGGAGGTTCGCCAGGCGTTCCGGAACCTGTGGACTCCGGCCATCACCGGCGAAGCGGTCCCGCTGCAACGCATCGAGGACGTGACGATTCCCGGCGCGGACGCCGCCATTCCTGCACGCGCCTATGCGCCGGATGGCCCGGGGCCGATGTCCGGTGATGCTGTATTTTCACGGAGGCGGGTACGTCAAGGGCGGCATCGAAGAGAGCGATGCGTTCTGTCGCAACCTTGCCAAGGTCACGCGCCATCTGGTGCTGTCGATCGATTACCGCCTGGCCCCTGAACATCCTTTCCCGGCGGCGCTCGACGACGCGGTGGCGGCAACTCTCTGGGCGGGGACACACGCTCACGATTTGGGCGGCGCATCGGGACCCGTCGTCGTATGCGGCGAAAGTGCGGGAGGGAATCTGGCTGCGGTAGCCTGCCTGCGCCTGCGAGCGAATCCAGGCGTCGCGATCCGCCACCAGGTGCTGCTGCAGCCGGTGATCGACTTCACGTTGTCGTTCCCATCCATCGCCATGCCGGCCACCGAATGCTTGGTGCCGCGCGAGGATCTGGCATGGTATTACCGGACATACAGCGGCGACCGATGCGATCCGCGCGATCCGCGCGTTTCGCCGATCTTTGCCGAAAGCCACGCCGGTCTGCCGCCGGCGCTGATCATCGCCGCCGAGTACGACACGTTGCGCGACGAAGCGGAAGCCTATGCGCAACGGTTGAAGGCCGGAGGCGTTGCGACCCGCTACATTTGCGCCGGACGGCATGGTGCACGGATTCCTGCAGATGCGCGGCCTCGTACCGGATGCACAGACAGCTGCCGAGGAAATCGCGCGCGCGTTGAATTGATACGGCGCCATTGGCCCCGGGGACGCGCGATGTTCGGTCGGTATGCCCGGCGCTACGCCGCCCGCCGCACGTTCGCCTTGACGGGAAGTTGCTGCTCGGCCAGCGTCACCCAGTAGCTCGCGCCGATCTGCAATGCGTCGTCGTTGAAGTCGTAGTGCGGGTTGTGCAGGTTGGGCGTGTCCGGTCCGCGGCCGCCGCCCAGCCAGATGTAGCAGCCGGGCTTCGCCTGCAGCATGAACGCGAAATCCTCGGAGGCCATCGACGGCATCGGGTCGATGTCGACATTGGCCGCGCCGAGCAGCGCGGTCGCCGCCGCCAGCGCGTGCTGCGTCTCCTGCGGCGAATTGATCGTCGCCGGATAGCGGCGCTCGTAGCGCAGCGTTGCCGTCATCTCGAACGTCGCCGCGATGCCGGCGACGATCTCGCCCATCCGGCGTTCGATCAGGTCCTGGATCTCGGGAAGGAACGAGCGCACGGTGCCGCGCAGCACGACTTCCTGGGGAATCACGTTCCACGTATCGCCGCCGTGCACCTGCGTGACGCTGACGACGCCGGCCTCGAGCGGATGGATGTTGCGCGAAACGATCGTCTGCAGCGCGTTGATGACGTGCGCCGCGAAAGGCATCGGGTCGCGGCCCAGGTGCGGCATCGCGGCGTGCGCGCCCCGACCCGTCGCGACGATCTCGAAGATGTCGTACGCGCCCATCAGCGGTCCGGCCCGCAGCGCGATCTTGCCGGCCGGCATCGGCGGCCAGTTGTGCATGCCGTACACGGCCTTCATCGGGAAGCGGTCGAACAATCCCTCCTGCACCATCACGCGGCCGCCGCCGTCGTTCTCCTCGGCGGGCTGGAAGATGAAATACGCGGTGCCGTCGAAGTTCCGTCGCTGCGACATCGCCTTCGCCGCGCCCAGCAGCATCGTCGTGTGGCCGTCGTGGCCGCAGGCGTGCATCTTCCCCTCGTGCGTGGACGCATGCGCAACGCCCGTCTTTTCGTGGATGTGCAGCGCATCCAGGTCGGCGCGCAGGCCCACGGCGTCCTTCGACTCCCCTTGCCGCAGCACGCCCACGACGCCGGTCTTGGCGATGCCGCGATGGACCTCGAGTCCGAACGATTCCAGCTTTTCCGCGACGAACGCGGCGGTCTGCGTTTCCTCGAAGGCGGTTTCCGGGCGCGCGTGGATATGGTGGCGCCAGTCGCGCATGTCGCGGTCGAGGGCGGCGATTTCGGGGACGATGCGCATAGGACCTCCGGCGTTCGAGCGAGCATCCTACCGCAAGTGGCTGCGAGCGGGCCGCCGCGCTACAATTGCGGTTTTTCCCGAATGCCATGACGTCCGCCGCTTCCCCTGTCTACGACCTGCTCATCATTGGCGGGGGAATCAATGGCGCGGGCATTGCCCGCGATGCCGCGGGCCGGGGAATGTCGGTTCTTCTGGCGGAACAGGACGATCTCTCCGCGCACACGTCGTCGTGGAGCACGAAGCTCATCCACGGCGGCCTGCGCTACCTCGAGTACTTCGAATTCCGGCTCGTGACCGAGTCGCTGCGCGAGCGCGAAGTGCTGCTCAAGACCGCGCCGCACATCATCGAGCCGCTCGCGTTCGTGCTGCCGCATGAGGCGCACTTGCGCCCGGCGTGGATGATCCGGCTGGGCCTGTTTCTCTACGACCACCTGGGCGGCAGGATGACGCTGCCCAAATCGTTCGGCGTGAAGCTCGCGGGCAGCCGCTGGGGCGCAGGATTGCAGCCGCGGTTCAAGCGTGGCTTCGTCTACGCCGATGCGCGCGTCGACGATGCGCGGCTGGTCGTGGTCAACGCGCTCGACGCGCGGGAGAAGGGCGCGCAGATCCGTGTGCGCACGCGCGTCACCGGCGCGCGCCGCGAGGGCGGACTGTGGCGCGCCACGCTGCAAGCGCACGGCGGCGCGCGCACCGAAGTAATGGCGAGGGCGATCGTCAATGCCGGAGGCCCGTGGGTAAAGCACGTTCTGGACAGCGTCAGCGCGGCGCCGACGACGGAGCAGGTTCGCCACGTGAAGGGCAGCCACATCGTGGTTCCCCGCGTGCATCCGGAGGAACACGCCTACATCCTGCAAAACGCCGACAAGCGAATCGGCTTTGTCATTCCCTACCAGGATCACTACACGCTGATCGGCACGACGGATGTTCCGGTCGAAGAATATGAACACCCGGCGATTTCCGAGGACGAGACCGACTACCTGCTGGAACTCGTCAATTCGTACCTGGCGACGCCGCTGACCCGCGCCGACGTCGTGTGGTCCTACAGTGGCGTGCGGCCGCTGCACGACGATGGCTCCAGCGATCCGGCGGCCGTGACGCGCGACTACGTGTTCAAGGTCGACGCGCTGGATGGCGAGCCGGGGCCGGGCCGCGCCCCGGTGCTGTCGATCTTCGGCGGCAAGATCACGACCTACCGCAAGCTGGCCGAAGCCGCCCTCGCGGTGCTGGCGCCCTTCTTCCCCGGCATGAAACCGGGATGGACGCGCGATGCGCCGCTGCCCGGCGGCGACCTGCCCAACGGCGACCGCAATGCGCTCTTCGCGCTGCTGTGCCGCCAGTATCCGGGGCTGCCGGCGGAATTGCTGCGTGGCTTGGCGCGTCGCCACGGATCGCGCGCGATGCGCGTTCTCGGCGACGCGAAGACGATGGCTGACCTGGGACAGGACTTCGGCGCGGGACTCACCGCGCGCGAAATCGACTACCTGATTGCGGAGGAGTGGGCGCGCAGCGCGGACGACGTGCTGTGGCGGCGCACCAAGTGCGGCCTGCCGATGACGCCGGCGCAGCGTGATGCCGTTGCGGCGTACTGCGATCGGGTAATGCATCCGGCGAGCGCGCAATGAGTAACCGCATCGCCAGCGTTTGCCTGTTCTGCGGCTCGAACGTCGGCACGCGGCCAGCCTATGCCGAAGCCGCCGACGCAGTTCGGCCGCGCGCTTGGCGGCGCGCGGCCTGACGCTGATCTACGGCGGCGGCAGCGTCGGGTTGATGGACATCGCCGCGCAGGCCGCGCTGGATGCGGGAGGCCGGGTCGTCGGCGTCATCACCGCGCAGTTGATGGAGCGCGAGGTCGGCCATTCCGGGCTCGACGAACTCCATGTCGTCGCCACGATGCACGAGCGCAAGGCGCTGATGGCGAAGCTCTCCGACGCGTTCGTCGCCTTGCCCGGCGGCTATGGAACTTTCGACGAGTTGTGCGAGATGGCGACGTGGGACCAGCTCGGCATCCACGCCAAACCGGTGGTCATCGTGAATCTGGAAGGATATTTCGACGGATTCCTCACGCAGCTCGATCGCGCGGTGGCGGATGGATTGCTCAAGCGCGAGCACCGCGCGCTGCTGGGTTGCGCGACCACCGTGGACGCGGCGCTGGAGTCGCTGGCATCGTGGCAGGCGCCTCCGGTGCCGGAATGGCTGCGCGCCGCGGCGCCGCGGCCATGAACTCGCTGCGGCCGCTCGCCGACATGCCGCGCTCCACACGCCAGCGCATTCGCGGCGTGCTCGCCGACATCGACGACACGCTGTCGACGCACGGGCGCCTCACTGCGAGCCGCGTACGCGGCGCTGGAGAGGCTGCGCGCCGCGGGCAAGCTCGTCATTCCGATCACCGGCCGGCCCGCGGGCTGGTGCGACCACATCGCGCGGATGTGGCCGGTGGACGGCGTCGTCGGCGAGAATGGCGCGTTCTACATGCATCACGACGATGCCAAGCACCGGCTCGTCAGGCGCTTTGTCGCGGATGCGGCGGAGCGCGCGGCCAATCGCGAGCGGCTGGCCGTCATCGGCGCCAAGATCCTGCGCGAAGTGCCCGGCGCCGCACTGGCCTCGGACCAGCTTTATCGCGAGACGGATCTCGCGATCGACTTTTGCGAAGACGTGCCGCCGTTGCCGCGCGCGGCCATCGACCGGATCGTGGCGCTGATGGAGGCGGAAGGCATGACCGCCAAGATCAGCTCCATCCACGTCAACGGCTGGTTCGGCGCCTACGACAAGCTGGCGATGACGCGAACGCTTCTTCTCGGAAGTCTTTGCGCTGGATCTCGACGCCGAGCGCGAGCGCTTCGTGTTCGTCGGCGACTCGCCCAATGACGCGCCGATGTTCGCGTTTTTCCCGAATGCCGTGGGCGTGGCCAACGTCCGGCCGTTCCTCGACCGCATTGCCACGCCTCCCGCCTACATCACGCAGCGCGAGGCGGGCGCCGGATTCGTGGAACTGGCGGAGTTTCTGCTCGACGCTGGCTAGGGGGCCGCCGCGGTTTCCGGACGCAGCACGCACGCCGCCGTCATGCGCGCGCGCAACGCGCCCTTGGCGGGCGACGCCGCCGGCTGCGGATCCGGCGCGTCGAACGTGACGACGGGCTGCCCGTTCGCGACATAGGCCTCCCGCGCCGACACGGCGCGAATCGCGACGCGCAACGACGCTCCGGGATCCGGCACGACGATGATTCCCGGTGGCTGTTGCGCCAGCAGCGTGTCGACGCCTGCCAGGAAGCGCGACTGGCATTCGCCGACGTCGTAGAGATGGCGCTGGATTGCCAGGTCATGCGCGAAGAGCGCGCCGGCACCCGTGAGCAACAAGCGCGGCCAGCCCCATGCGTCGCGCGACCAGCGAACGCTGCAGAACCGCGGCAAGCGCCAGCGACATCGTCAGCGCCGCACCGTACAGGCAATGCGCGCCGGGATTGGGCAACATCAGCACGGGCAGCAGGAAAATGAAGTAGCCCGCGACATAGCCCCACGCAAAGCGCGCTCCGAACGATCGAACCAACGCAGCGATCAACAGCAGATGCGCGGCCGTGGCCGCCAGCGGTTGCCACGGCGAGCGGAATACGGCGGCAGACATTTCCACGAGTTTCAGACGAAACGGAAACGCGAAGAAGTGCCAGGCGTTGTCCAGCGCATTGCCCAAATCTGGCGTGTACGCCGGGTCCGCGTGACCGGCAAACGAGACAGCGATTGCCGGCGCGCGGAAGAGCAGATAGGCGACGACCGGGAGCAGCGCGGCGACGAACGCCAGTGCGAAAGGCCGCCACGAGAAGCGATCCGGGTTCGCTGCCCACGTCAGATAGGCGATCAGCAACACGACGCCCGGCGCGACGATCGCTGTTTCCTTCGCCAGCAACGCCGCGGTCGTCGCCAGCACGATCCATGCGGCGCGCCGCATCGACATGCCATCGGCGGGCAGCCGCACGATCGCCGCGGCGGCGAGCAGCAGAAACAGCACGTACAGCTGGTCGAACGAGGCCGCCGGCCATCCGGCGCCCATGGTCGTCAGCGGCGACAGCACGAACAGGATGCCGGCCAGGCCGGCGGTCGCGCCGGCGAACCCTGCGCGCCGCAGCACCCAGACGAAGGCCAGCGCCACCAGCGCATGGTTCAGGATTCCGACCAGATGCGACGCCCACGGCGCGGACTGCATCCACATCGCGGCAATCCCCTGCTGCATGAAACCGATGGGCCGCACCGGATAGCCGAACTCCGGACCCGGACGAAGCGCGCCGTAGGCACGAACAAAATCCCAGACGCCGTGGAGACGAAGGTGGTCGAACTTCTGCCACTCGTCATTGGAGTAGAAGCCCGGCGCGGCGAGGACGATCGCGTGCGTCGCCAGCGTCAGTGCGAGCAGCGCCAGCGCGCCCAGCATCGGCTTGCGCTCGACCAGGTCACCGATGAATGCGAGCGCTCTTGCCGGGACTTGCGCCGGGGACATTCGTAGCGCTAGCCGGGCAGCGCCGACGCGCCGGCGTAGTGCGCCGCGCCACCCAGCGCTTCTTCGATGCGCAGCACCTCGTTCCACTTGGCCATCCGCTCGCCGCGCGCGAACGAGCCGACCTTGAGCTGGCCGGCGTTCCAGCCGACGGCGAGATGGGCGATGGCGACGTCTTCGGTCTCGCCCGAACGCGCGGAGACGATGGTGGCGAAGCCCGCGCGCTTGCCGGCATCGAGCGCGGCCTTGGCTTCGGTAAGCGTGCCGGCCTGGTTGACCTTGATCAGCACGGCGTTGCACGAACCGTCAGCGGCCGCATCGACCACGCGCGGCGCGTTGGTCGTCAGGTAGTCGTCGCCGACGATCTGCACGCGCCCCGCCGCCGCGCGCGCGAACATCTTCCAGCCTTCGCGATCGTCTTCGCCGAAGGGGTCCTCGATCGATGCGATCGGATAGCGGTCGAGCCAGTCCAGCAGCAATTGCGTCATCTGGTCGCGGTCGAGCGTGCGATCCTCGAGCGCGAGCGTGTAACGCCCGTCGCGTCCCAGTTCCGTGGCGGCGACGTCGAGCGACAACGCCGCGTCGTGTCCGGGCCGGTAGCCCGCGCGCTCGATCGCCCGCACCAGCGTGACCAGCGCTTCCTCGTTGGTCGCGAACGCGGGCCAGTAGCCTCCTTCATCGGCGACGCCGGCCAGCTTGCCGGCCTCCGCCATCAGCGAGCCCGCGGCGCGGTAGATCTCGGCGACCATCGCAATCGCGTCGGAAAAGCTCGTCGCGCCGACGGGCATCACCATCAGGTCCTGCAAGTCGAGCGCCCGCTTCGCGTGCGCGCCGCCGCCGAAGATCTGGATCTCGGGCATCGGCAGCGACACGGCGTGGCCGGCGGCCAGGTATTGCCACAGCGGCTTGCCGCTCGCGGCGGCCGCGGCTTGCGCAACCGCCAGCGAAACCGCCACGGTGGCGTTGCCGCCCAGCCGGGCCTTGTTGGAGGTACCGTCGAGATGAATGAGCGTGGTGTCGACGGCGAACTGGTTGCAGGCATCGAGGCCGGCGAGCGCGCGCGCGATCTCGCCGTTCGCGCCGGCCAGCGCCCGGTCCACGCCGAAGCCACCGAAGCGCTCGCCGCCATCGCGCAGGTCGACCGCCTCGCGCGCGCCGCGCGATGCGCCGGCCGGCGCGATGGCGCGTCCCGTTGCGCCGCCGGCGAGCGTCACTTCCGCTTCAACGGTCGGCCGGCCGCGTGAATCCCAGACGCGCCGGGCACGGACGCCGGAAATGAGGGTCTTGCTCACGCCGCCCACGCGTGGGCAAGCGCCGTCAGGCTCGACACCGGACGCAGCAAATGGGCGCGCGCGAACGTGCGTATGGCGTTGCGGTCGCGCATCCCGGGTCACGTATTCGACGGGCGACTTGCCGTCGACGCGCGCCAGCAGCAAGCCCGGCAACAGCGCCGCGGTGCGCGATTCCAGCGCGGTCCACGGCTCCCATGCCGCGCGCTTGCGATAGGCCGCGCACAGCGCGGCGAACATGGCCAGGTAGTCGCTGCGCAGGTCCGGCCGCCAAACGCCCTTCAGCAGCAGGTGGTTCAGCACGAACGCGAGATCGAAGGCCGGATCGCCATACCAGGCGCATTCGGCGTCGAGAACGACCGGACCTTGCGCGCCGACGAGAATGTTCTTGGGACTGAAATCGCCATGAACGAGCACCCGGCGGGTCGAGCCGGTCGTCGCCACCAGCGCCAACAGCTGCCGCGACAGGTCGGGATGCGCCTTCGCCGCCGTCACCAGGTACGGGTCGAGGCGAATTGCATGGAACAGGGCGTCGGTGGAGAAGCGCGCCGCGATGTCCGGCTTGTCGGCGGTCGCGGCGTGAATACGCCCGAGGACGTCTCCCACGGCGGCGGCGGTCCGCGTATCGGCCTCGCCATTGGCCAGCATCTTCTTCCAGACCGGGTACTCGTCCGGCGGCAGCCAGGTCATGGCGAAGGCACCCGACTCCCGGTCCTCACCCAGGATGGCCGGCACGGCCTCCGGAACGATGCCGGCCGCCACGCGCATCCATTCGACTTCGAAGCGGTTGCGCTCGACCGGGACCTGCCAGTCCGCGGCGACCTTGAGGCGCCCTAACGCGCGTTTGACGCAAATGACGCCACCGGGCAGCGTGGCGCGATAGATGTCCGAGGATACGCCACCCGCCAGGGGCGTGAGCACAATTTGTTGGTCAGTGCTTACTATCCCCATCCGCCGCAAAGAATGGGCTAGTTCAGAGTCTTGCCCGGTCGAACCAGAGCCGAGCGGAGGCGAGCTGACAGACGTCATCGGGGGTAGGCGTTTGCCGGTACGCTATTTGCATGCTTTATCTGTCCTATCATAGCAGCGCCCAGCCCTAACGCCTTGATGCGGCTAGGGGACGGTCCGAATACAACGGGCCAGACGCTCCGGAAGGGGAGGCTTTTCGTGATCCGATACGGCTTCAACATCAAGACCAAGCACGGCCAGCGGGTGGAGAACATCCTGATCATGGCCGCGACGCTCGACGATGCGGAACGGCGGCTGCGCCAGATGTACCACCATTGCGAGATCGTCGATTGCCGCGAACACGCCGTCCCCCGGCGCGTGGACACGCTCGATATCGAAGCCGTGATCGGGCTGATCAGCGCCGGCCCGCCGTCACTGCAAAAGGCCGGCACCCACTAACTCGTCGTACAGGTCGGCGTAGTCGCGCGCTCCGCGGCTGCCCGGCGCATGGCGGAAGATGTCCAGCCCAACCGCCGGGCTCTCGGCAAGGTTCACATTCTCCCGGATGCGCGTGACGCAGACCTCGTCGGGTCGCAGCGACTGCGCCATCCGCGCGACCACCGCCGCACTCATCCTTCGCCGCGCATCGTAGCGCGTCAGCACATAGCGGCGCGGCAGGCGCCGCTTGAACACCGGTTCCAGCGCATTCAGCGCGCGCTCCACCGATTCCGCGCCCTGCAAAGAGAGAAAGTCCGCGGACACTGGCACCAGCACGATATCGGCGGCGAATACCGCGTTGAGCGAGAGCACGTTGA
Organism: uncultured beta proteobacterium; assembly: GCA_963834045.1. Classification (GTDB taxonomy): domain Bacteria; phylum Pseudomonadota; class Gammaproteobacteria; order Burkholderiales; family Casimicrobiaceae; genus VBCG01. The sequence continues at coordinate 40,293 of CAWIAK010000020.1, forward strand.
GCAGCGGGCAGCAGTCGATGATGACCGGGCCTGGAATCGCGTCGCGCGCGTGCAGTGCCTGCCGCAGGCGCGTCACCACGTTCACTCCCTTGCCGAGCAGCGAGTCCAGTTTGGCCAGTTCGAGGTGGGACGGGCACAGCACCACGCCGCTGCGCGAGACCTGCGCAATGTCGTCCAGTCCCCGCTGGCGCATGAAAAAGCCGTACACCGTGTCGTCCGCAAGGCGGGGCTGCACGCCGAAGATGTGCGACAGGTGGCCCTGCGGATCGAGGTCGATGCCCAGCGGCCGCTGCTTGCGCTGGGCGATCGCGGCGAGCAGGTTGAGCGCGGTGGTGGTCTTGCCCACCCCGCCTTTCTGGTTGAAGACTGCGATGGCTGCCATGCGCGGAGGATACGCCGGTCGTCGGCCGCTGCACGCTGCCTTCAACGCGCCGGATCATGGGCCGTCACGTGTCTGGCGTATCATCCCGGACTCCATGACCTCCCCGCTCAACGTCGCGATCCTCGCCGCCGGGCAGGGCAAGCGGATGCATTCAGCGCTGCCGAAAGTGCTGCACCTGCTGGCCGGCCGTCCACTGATCGCCCATGTCCTGGCCTCCGCGCGCGCGCTCGCGCCACGCGCGATCGTGGTAGTGATCGGCCACGGCGCCGAAGCCGTGCAGGCGGCCATCGCCGCGCCGGACCTGCGTTTCGCGACGCAGGACCCGCCCAAGGGCACCGGTGACGCCACCCGCGTCGCGCTGGACGCGCTGCCCCCCGACGGCGTGACGCTGGTCACGATCGGCGACATCCCGCTCGTGCCTTCCGCGGCGCTTGCCGCACTGGTCCGCGAGGCGGAAGCGGGCAAGCTCGTGGTGCTCACCGCGCATGTGTCCGACCCATCAGGGCTGGGCCGGATCGTTCGCGATGGCGCGGGACGGGTGCGCGCGATCGTGGAAGAAAAGGACGCGAATCAGGCCCAGCGGGCCATCGACGAGATCAATACCGGCGTGATGGCCGCGCCCACGGCGTTGCTTCGCCGCTGGGTGGCCGCGCTCAAGGCCGACAATGCGCAGAACGAGTATTACCTGACGGACATCGTCGCGCTTGCGGTGGCGGACGGCATACCGGTGACCACCGCGGCCGCCGACGAGCGCGATGTGCGCGGCATCAACGATCGCGCGCAGTTGGCGGCGGTGGAGCGCATCGTGCAAACGCGCAACGCCGACGCGCTTATGCTGGCCGGCACGACGGTTGCCGACCCCGCGCGCATCGACATTCGCGGCTCGCTTGCCTGTGGCCGCGATGTGCGCATCGACGTAGGCTGCGTGTTCGAAGGCGAAGTCACGCTGGCCGACGGCGTGCAGGTGGGACCCTATTGCGTGCTGCGTGACGTCGCTGTCGGCGCCGGGACCGTCATCGCGCCGTTTTCGCATCTCGACGGCGCCACGGTCGGCGCCAATTGCCGCGTGGGACCCTATGCGCGGCTGCGTCCCGGCGCCGCGCTCGACGCCGACGTCCACGTCGGCAACTTCGTCGAGGTCAAGGCGAGCAGGCTGGGACGCGGCGCGAAAGCGAATCACCTCGCTTATATCGGCGATGCCAGCGTCGGCGCCCACGTCAATTTCGGCGCCGGGTCGATCACCGCCAATTACGATGGAGTCAACAAGCACGCGACGACCATCGGCGACAATGCCAGCATCGGATCCAACTGCGTCCTCGTCGCGCCGGTGTCGGTCGGCGAGGGCGCCACGATCGGCGGCGGCAGCACGATAGCCGAGGACGCGCCGGCCGGACAGCTTACGGTCGCACGCGCCAGGCAGCAAACGATTGCGTCCTGGACGCGGCCGGTGAAGAAACCGAAACCTTGAGCCAGGGATAACGGAACATGTGCGGCATCATCGGCGCGGCCTCGCGCAGCAACGTCGTCCCGATCCTGATCGAGGGCGTCCGGCGGCTGGAATACCGTGGCTACGACTCGACCGGGCTTGCCGTCATCAACGGCGGCGCCACGCCGATGCTCGAGCGGCTGGTTTCCGTGGCGCGCGTCGCCGACCTGGCCGCGCAGGCCGATGCGCGGCAGCTCGTCGGCATGACGGGCATTTCGCATACGCGATGGGCGACGCACGGTGCGCCGTCGCCGGTCAACGCGCACCCGCATACGTCGGACAACGAGGTCGCGGTCGTACACAACGGCATCATCGAGAACTACGAGGCGCTGCGCGAGCGGCTGAAGGCGCAGGGTTACGTGTTCCAGACGCAGACCGATACCGAAGTCATCGCGCATCTGGTGCACGCGCATTGGCACGGCGCCGGGAAGGGCGACCTGCTGCGCGCCGTCCAGCTCGCCGTCGCGGAATTCGACGGCGCGTACGCCATCGCGGCGATCACGACGCGCGAACCGGGCCGCGTCGTCGGCGCGCGCCAGGGCAGTCCGCTGGTCGTCGGTGTCGGCGCCGACGATCACTTTCTCGCCTCCGATGCGGCCGCGCTGGTGTCGGTCACGCGGCGCGTGGCCTATCTCGACGAAGGCGACGTCGCCGACGTCCGGCGCGAATCCTGGGCGATCTACGATGCGTCGGGGCAGCGCGCCGAACGCACCGTCGTCGATGTGCCGGCAGGCAGCGCCGCCGCGGAGCTGGGCCCGTACCGGCACTTCATGCAAAAGGAGATCTTCGAGCAGCCGCGCGCCGTCGCGGACACGCTCGAGGCCGTGGCCGGCATCGACCCGACCTTGTTCGGCGCGCGCGCCGCGGAAAGCTTGCCGCACGTGAAATCCGTGCTGATCCTGGCGTGCGGCACGAGTTACTACTCCAGCCTGATCGCGAAGCAATGGATCGAGACGCTGGCGCGAATACCCTGCACGGTCGAGATCGCCAGCGAATACCGCTACCGCGACAGCGTGCCGCAGGATGGCGCGCTGGTCGTCGTCGTGTCGCAATCCGGCGAGACGGCGGACACGCTCGCGGCGCTGAAGCACGCGAAGGCGCTGGGGCACCCGCATTCGCTGGCCATATGCAACGTCGCCACCAGTTCCATGGTGCGCCAGACGGACATGCTGTTCCTGACCCGCGCCGGCACCGAGGTCGGCGTCGCGTCGACCAAGGCATTCACGACGCAGCTGATCGCGCAGTTCCTGCTGGCGCTCACGCTGGCAAAGTTGCGCGGAAAGCTGTCTGCCGGCGACGAAGCCAAATGGCTGACCGCCTTGCGCCACCTGCCGGGCGCGATCCAGAGCGCGCTGGCGATGGAGCCGAACCTCATGGCGTGGGCGCAGGCGTTCGCCGGCAAGGAGCACGCTCTGTTCCTGGGTCGCGGCCTGCACTATCCGATCGCACTCGAAGGCGCGCTGAAGCTGAAGGAAATCTCGTACATTCACGCCGAAGCGTATCCGGCAGGCGAGTTGAAGCACGGGCCTCTCGCGCTGGTCGACGCCGACATGCCGGTCGTCGCGATCGCGCCCAACGATGCGCTGCTGGAGAAGCTGAAATCCAACCTGCAGGAAGTGCGCGCGCGCGGCGGAGAGCTGTACGTCGTCGCGGACCTCGACAGCCAGGTGACCGCCGGCGAGGGCATGCATTTGATTCGCGTGTCCGAGCACGCCGGATTGCTGTCACCCGTCGTGCACGTGATTCCGCTTGCAGCTGCTCGCGTATCACACCGCGGTGCTGCGCGGCACCGACGTCGACAAGCCGCGGAACCTGGCGAAGAGCGTCACGGTCGAATAAACGAGGGATAACCGAGGCCGATTGTCTCTGATTCAAATCTTCATTCCCCCGTCACCAGGAACTCGGCGTACGGCGGGTATCGACGAACCATTCGCCGCCGGCCCGAGACCATGAGCGCCAGCAGCGCCACCACGACGAGCGCGATGCTCGTTGGCTCTGGCACAGTGATCGCCTCATTGACGACGTGCACCGACTGGGTATCGGGCGCGATCAGCGCGCGCAGCTTTGAGGCCTGACCGCCATCGGGCTGGTGCACGCTGAAATCGAGCTCGCCGCCGAGCCAGTCGACCGCGTCGACGGCGTAGGGGGTGTCGATTAGCGCAAACACCGAGATGTCCATTGTGACGATCCCCGGGTCGTGGCTGTTGTTCGCTGTCCAGGGAATCAGGCCGAAGGGTTGGGTGTCGAGATAGGCGGGGTCATAGCTGACGCGCAGGCCCGAGGCGAGCACGGCGCCAAGCTCGATGTCGGCGGGGATCGCGGGGAAAGGCAAAGTCACGTCGCGTGCATTGCCATCGAGCGAGTTGCAGATTGGCGGGGTGCACAGAGTTGCGGCAGCGTAGGACTTATTGTGCAATTCGAGCGCTGCCTGCGCGGCTGCGGCATCGCGCACGTTCTTGACGGCGGGCAAGAGCAGTCCAATCAGGACCGCGATGATGGCGATCACTACAAGCAACTCGATGAGCGTAAAGCCTTGGGAACGGAAACGCGTCGACGCCATGGGCCTGCCCCTTCAACTGGTGAGAGTGGGGCCCACATCGCGGATTCCAGGCCGATGGGCAAGCTGAGCAACCAGCGTGCCGTGGCCGAAAAGGTGCCTGCAATCAACACTTCCGAGCCCACCGGACGGCGGCCACGGCGCCGGATGTAAAATGGGGCGACAACGCCACAATTGGCTCTTTGCGGAAGTGTTGCCCCCAATGCCTTCCTTCCGTAGCTAGCGACAGACTTCCGTTTCGACCAATTCATCAACACCTCCCATGAACGCACTCTCCCGCCTTCTCGCCTCTCCCACGCGTGTCGCCGTCCTGATGGGATTGGCCTGCACCGGCTTGGTCGGCGCCAGCTTCTACGTCCAGCACGTGCTTGGCGTCGAGCCGTGCCCGTTGTGCATCATTCAGCGCTTCACCTATCTCGCCCTCGCCATCGTCTTCCTGGGCGCCGCGCTGCTGCCTTCGCAAGCCGCGTTGCAACGGGGACTGTTCGGCCTCGCCGCGGTGCTGACATTGGGCGGTTTGGGCGTGGCGGGCTATCAGACCTACCTGCAGCTGTCGCCGCCCGCGATGACCGGAACCTGCAGCGCGAGCCTGTCGTACATGCTGGAAACGCTGTCCTTCACCGATGTGCTGGCCCGGTTGCTGAACGCCAAGGGCGACTGCTCGGACACGTCGTTCAAGATCCTCGGGCTCACGCTGGCACAGGCGTCGCTGCTGATCTTCACGACGTTCGCATTAGTACTCGGCACCATGTTCGCTCGCCGTCCTGCGTCGGACTGACCCAGCCGCCATCTTGCCGCCCTTCGCCGCGTCAGGCGCTGGGTTAACGTCGCCGCACTAAATAAAAACCCCGCCACGCGGGCGGGGTCCTTGCCGACGCGCAGGCGACCGATCAGCCCAGCCGCCTGCGCCGGGCGAACCCAAGCAAGAGGAGCCCGCAGCAGAGGAGAGCGATCGTCGCCGGCTCCGGGGTCAGAAAGCCGCGGATCTCGCCTCCGGGGCGGAAGTCGGTATGGATGTTGAGGTAGGCCATGCCCCCCAACATTCCATCTATCAGCGCCGCCTCGGCACCGAGCGGTGTCCCGCCGTGCCCAGCGATGAACGCCGGATTCCATGTCGCGGCCAGCGATGTATCGAACGTGTGGTCGTAGGTGCCGGATGTCACACCGACCGGGAACCCGGTGAACAAGGGCAATTCGGTAGCGACCATGACGGTGCCTGCGCCAGGCACCGCCGTGCAACAGTGGATGTGCGACGCCGTCGTATTTCCAATCAAGCCGCTGAAGGCAATCTGCACGTGCATCATATGGGTGACGTCGTCGATGCTGATGTTCGCAAACCCGGTGCCCGGCGACGCATTGGGCGGGGATTCCGCCGGTCCGGACAGGTCCGTGACGAACAGAATGAGCGTTGCCTGTACGGCAGGCGCGGCCAAGAGCATGACGGCACCCAAGAACAGCACACTGGCGATTCGCTTCATGGCGGGGCTCCTTGTGTCGAAGCACGGCGGGCAGCGTGACGAACGGCAAGCAACTACCATACAACCATGTCTAAACAATGCGTTAGGAACCGACCCCGCGGTCGATCGTCAATTTGCCCGACATGACCATCGATGCCGGCCAGCGGATCTCGACGCATCTGGCCTCTGATTGGTGCGGAGGAGCGTTTGCCTGCCCGCGGGTATCATTGACCGGTGCCCTCACTTCAATTCGGCCGCACATGAAGTTGAATCCAAGCCAATGCCATCGGCGGCGGGCGCTGCTCGGCGCCGCGGCGATGCTGGCCGGGCTCGCACTTCCCGCTCACGTGGTGGCCGCGGAAGCCGACCCCGCCACTGCGCCGATTCGCGCGTTCTACGACACGCTGCTGGCGGTCATGAAGCAGGCCGACCAGCTGGGCGTGCGCGGTCGCTACGACAAGCTCGCGCCGGTGATCCGCTCGACGTTCGACCTGCCGGCGATGACCCGCATCGCGGTCGGCCCCGAGTGGACGGCGATCCCGCCCGAACAGCAGACGGCGCTGCTCGACAACTTCGCGCGCATGACCATCGCGACCTACGCCAATCGCTTCGACGGCTGGTCCGGGCAGAGTTTCGAGGTCGATGCGGAGGTCCTGCCGCGCAATACCGGCCGCATCGTGCGCACGAAGCTGATCCGGCCGAAGGAAGAGCCGGTCACGCTCAACTACCTGATGCGCGGCACCGGCGACACCTGGAAGATCGTCGACGTCTACTTGAGCGGCACCATCAGCGAACTGGCGACGCAGCGCTCGGAATTCGGCGCGATCCTCAAGGCCGGCGGGCCTGCGGCATTGATCGAGAGCCTGCGCCAGCAGATCGACAAGCTGATGAAGAAGGCCTGACCGCCGGCGGTCGCGTCACTGCGTGGCGGGAGCGCCCGGGTCGACCAGGTCGTCGGGTGACTCGGCCAGGCCGCGTGCCGCGCGAATCTGGCCGTCCCGGTGCTGCCGCGCGAGGCTGCGGAATTGCGCGTAGTAATCGAGCGCGTGTTCCTTGATCTGGTCGAGCGTCTCGATGTTGCGTGCCCTCAAGTCGATGCCGCTGACCACGTACGTGCCGGCGGTGATCCACCAACCCGTGGCGCCCGGGACGAGATGCGCGGGCGGCGTCACATAGAAATCGACCGCCGATCCGAACGCGTCGCGGAAGTTCGACGGACCGAGCAGCGGCAGTACCAGATACGGTCCACTGGCCACGCCCCACACGGCCAGCGTCTGGCCGAAGTCGCCGGTCTGCCGCGGCAGCGCATGCTCGCTGGCAATGTCGAACAACCCGGCTAGGCCCAGCGTCGAATTGACGTAGAAGCGCGCAAACGTGAAGCCCGCGTCGTTGATGCGCCCCTGCAACAGGTTGTTCACGAAGATCCGCGGTTCCTGCAGGTTGTCGATGAATGCGCGGATCCGATCGCGGACGAACTGCGGAACGGCGGTGCGGTAGCCTTCGGCGATAGGCTTCATGATTGCGGTGTCGATCGCATCGTTGGCGTTGAACACCATGCGGTTCATCGGCTCCAGCGGATCGTCGTTCTCGCTGTCGCGGGTACCGGACGTCGTCGCGCACCCGGCAAGCGCGGCGCACAGCAACAGCGCGGCGACGCGGCGGCCGGTCACCGGCGTCTGCGTACCGAGTACAGCAGCGCGGGAAGGAAGAGCAGCGACGCCGCCAGCGTATAGGCGAGCGAAAGCGCCAGCAGCTTGCCCATGCTCGCGGTGCCCGGATGGTGCGAATACCAGAGGCTGCCGAACGCAGTGCCCGTGGTCAGCGCGCTGAAGAGCACCGCGCGCGTGAGGCTCGACTGCAGCAGGTTCGCAGCACCCGACCGCCATGCCATGACGAAGTAGATGCTGAACGCGACGCCGATGCCGAACAAGAGCGGCAGCGCGATGATGTTCTCGAAATTGAGCGGCAGGTCGATCGCGACGCACGTGCCCAGCGTGACCATTCCGGCGAGCGTCAGCGGCGCCAGCGTCAACAGGACGTCGGCGACCCTGCGCAACGTGAACGCCAGCAGGATCGTGATCGACAGCAGCGCCCACAGGCCCGCTTGCAGGAACGCCTTGACGATGGTGCGGCTCGACTCCTGGATGCCGACCGTCGTGCCCGTGGCGTCGGGGGCGACCTGCCGCACGGCGGCCGTGAAGCGCTGCAGCGCGGCGTTGTCGTTGGCATCGGCCTTGGGGAAGACCTCGATGCGCGCGCGCCCGTCCGCCGCCATCCAGTCGCGCTTGAGATCCGCGGGCAGGCTCGCGAGCGTCACGGCCTCGGCCTGCAGCGCGTCGCGCAGCTGCGCGAGCGTCACGACGAGTCCCGGCACCACGGCCTCCCGCGCCCGCTCGCGCGCCGCGGGATCCGCATTGGCGAGGATCGTCAGCGCCTTGGCCAGCCGCGCGGCGTCGGTGGCCGCGACGCCGGCTGGTGCGGACCCGGCCGCCTGCGCGAGTGCTTGCGCCGTGCGCAGCATGGCCTTCACGGTTTCCTCGTCGGTGGGGGGCGGCTTCACGTCGAGCGGATTGAGCGCGGCGTCGAGCAGCATCGCGGCATCGCCCAGCAACGCGAGCTTGGCGTCCTGCTGCGCGGGAATGAAGCTCGCCAGCGTCAATACGCGACTGACGTCCGGCAAGCGACGACAAGCGCTTCGCGAGCGCTTCCGCGTCACCGAGCGTCGGGGACAGAATCTCGATCGTGTTCGGCGTCGTGTCCGTGCTTTGCATCAGGTCGAGCAACGTCGCCACCGATTCGGCTTGCGCGCTGCGCAGGTTGAGCGGATTGAAGTCGAAGCGGAGCTTCGGCAGCAGCATGAGGCTGCCGACGGCGATCACGGCGGCGGCGGCGAGAACGCCGAGGCGGTGGCGCGCGAGGAACCGATCGATGGGCGCCGCGGCCGCGTAGCCGACGGCGGCGCGCTCGCCGCCCGGACGCAGCAGCGCCAGCAGCGCGGGCAGCAGCGTGATGCTGGTCACGAACGCGACGATCATGCCGGTGCCGGCGACGAGGCCCAGTTCCGATACGCCGCGGTAGTCGGTCGGCAGAAATGCGTAGAAGCCCGCCGCCGTCGATGCGCCGGCGAGTGCGAGCGGCACGCCGACTTCCGAGCCGGCTTCGCGCAACGCGAGCTGCAGGTCGTCGTGCAGATGACGCTTGGCGCGATAGCAGACGCAGAACTGGATGCCGAAATCCACGCCCAGCCCGATGAACAGCACGGCGAAAGCCACCGAGATCAGGTTGAATGCGCCGTAGACGAACAGTCCGAACGCGGCGGTGACCGCCATGCCCACCAGCAGCGTCGCCAGGATGGCGATGATGAGGCGGGCAGAACGCAGCGCCAACCAAAGCAGCACCACGACGATGAGCATCGTCACGATCGCGTTGAGCGCGGCGCCTTCGGCCAGCGTGGCGAACTCTTCGTCGGCAAGCGGAACAGGCCCGGTCAGGCGCACGCGCACGCGCGGGTCGGACGCGAATCCCGTGTCGGCCACGGCCTGGCGAATCGCGGCGACCGCGCGCGCGCCGGGCTGCAGCGCGCCGAAGTCGAGGACCGGCTGCACGAGAATGAAGCGACGCAGTTCGCGCGGATCGGCCGCGCGGCCCATGATCAGCGTGCGCCACGAAAAGCTGGGCATTTGACCCGCATTGACCGCTTCCATCGCTGCGGCAAACGCGGCGAGCGGCCGTGCCAGGTCGTCCAATTTGATCTGCTCGCGGCGCACGCCTTCCAGGACGAGCGACAGCGCATCCATCACGCCGCGCAAGCTGGGATCGGCCGCCAGCGTGCCGAGCAGCGGCTGCGCCGCGATCATCTGCTGCGTCGTGCGCGCCACTTCCTCCGTCGGCGCGAACATGAGACCCGCGCGATTGAAGAACGGTCCGCCGTCGGGGCGCCGCAGGCCGACGATCGCCGCGGTGTTGCCGGCAAGGCGCGTGGCCAGCGCCGCCGTCGCCTGCTCCGCCAATTCCGGCGTGGCGCCGTCGACGACGACGGCAATCACCGCGACGCGCTGCGGAAAGGTCCGCGCAAAGTCGAGCTCGCGCTGCCGCCACGGAAGATCGGGCGAGATGAGCGTCGCCGTGTTGGTGTCCATCGCGAAATGCCGCGCGGCATAGACGGACGCGACCACGCCCAGTGCCGCGGCAATGACGAGCACGAGACCCGCGTGCCCTGCGCAATAGCCGACCACACGGGTAATCAGCGCTCGCAAACGGCGACCCCTCTTTCCACGATGCCGGCGCAATCCGGCCGCGTCGCGCAACTTGTCGTTGGCGGCGCAAAGAGGCATGATTGTAGCGATAGCGGATGTCCGCGCGAAAGTTCACCTTGTCGATCCCCCTGCTCCAGAAGGCCCGCATAGGCGCCTACGTCGTCCGCCAGCAACTGGCGGGCCGCAAGCGCTATCCGCTCGTGTTGATGCTGGAACCGCTCTTTCGCTGCAACCTGGCCTGTGCCGGTTGCGGCAAGATCGACTATCCGGAAGAAATCCTGAACCAGCGGATTTCCGTCGAGGATTGCCTCAAGGCGGTCGACGAGTGCGGAGCCCCCGTTGTCTCCATCGCCGGCGGCGAGCCGCTGCTGCACAAGGAGATCAACAAGGTCGTCGAGGGCATCATCGCGCGGCGCAAGTTCGTCTACCTGTGCACGAATGCGCTGCTGCTGAAGAAGAAGCTGTCGCTGTTCAAGCCCAGCCCGTATTTCGTCTGGTCGGTGCATCTGGACGGCGACGAGGAAATGCACGACCGCTCGGTGTGCGAGACGGGCGTCTACGACCGCGCGGTCGCGGCAATCAAGGAAGCGAAGGCGAAGGGCTTCCGCGTCAACATCAATTGCACGCTGTTCAACGACGCCGATCCCGAGCGCGTGGCGCGCTTCTTCGACAGCGTCAAGGCGATGGGCGTCGACGGCATCACCGTTTCGCCGGGGTACGCGTACGAGCGCGCGCCGGACCAGGAACACTTCCTCAATCGCGCGAAGACCAAGCAGCTGTTCCGCGACATCTTCAAGCGCGGCAACGGCGGCAAGGCGTGGTCGTTCAGCCAGTCGGGCCTGTTCCTCGATTTCCTCGCCGGCAATCAGGAATACAAATGCACGCCGTGGGGCAATCCGACCCGCACGGTGTTCGGCTGGCAGCGTCCGTGCTATCTGCTCGGCGAAGGCTACGCGCACACGTTCCGCGAATTGATGGACGAGACGGATTGGGATCTGTACGGAACCGGCAACTACGAGAAGTGCGCCAACTGCATGGTGCACAGCGGATTCGAGGCGACCGCCGTGCAGGATGCCGTGCGGCACCCGCTGAAGGCCTTCGCGGTCAACCGGCGCGGCACCAAGGTGGATGGGGCGATGGCCCCCGAGATCCCGCTCGCGCAACAGCGGCCGGCCCAGTACGTGTTCTCACGCCACGTCGACCAGAAGCTGTCGGAAATCCGGGTAACCCAGGCCCGGACCAAGGAGTCGACGGCCGCGTGACAGCGCGCGGACGTGCGGTCCGCGTGTCGAGCGCGTTGCGCGCCAGCAGCGGAAGCTGGCCCGGCTGACGCAGCAGCGATCCCAGCACCGCGCGCCGGTTGACCGTGCCATCGGGGCGCATGGCGCCGAATGTCGCCGGCGCGAGCGCCCGCGTCAAAGGATCCGCAATCACCCGGAACGCCGCGAACGGCAAGTGATGCCGGGCCGCGAACGCGGCGGCGACGTGCGACTCCATGTCCACGGCGAACGCGCCGGTGGTCAGCCCGAGCGCGCGTTTCTCCGCCGTGGACGCGATGATCGCGTCCGCGCCGGCGACGCTGCCCCGGATTGCGCCCGGCAATTGGCGCTGAAGCGCCGCGGCCCAGGCGGCATCCACCGGCCAGCGCGCGTTGCGCGTGATCACAGCGTCGGCCACCAGCCACGTTCCGGCGGTCGCCTCCACGACGAGGCCGCCACTGATGCCGAAGCTGATGATCGCGGCCGCGCCGCGCGCCAATTCGCGTTCGAGCGCGGCCTCAAGGCCGACATGATCGCCGCCACCGGCGACGCTGCGCACACCCGGACCAGCGGCAATGCGCGCCTCGAAGGCGAGTCCCGTGACCGCGACGACGAATCGTGCGTCGCTCATGTGGCCCTCATTTGCCGACCGCGATGACCCGGCTCACATGCCGATGCGCGTTATGCAGTCGCCGGAATGCTTGAGGTTGCGGTAGCGCGCCAGCGCCCACAGCGGAAAGAATTTCGAGTAGCCGTGATAGCGCAGGTAGAACACGCGCGGAAAGCCGACGGCCGTGAACTGCGGCTCCGGCCAGTGTCCGTCGCCGTCATTGGTGCGCAACAGGAATTCGATGCCGCGCTCGACCACCGGATTGTCGATCTCGCCTGCCGCCATCAGGCCGAGCAATGCCCACGCGGTCTGTGACGCCGTGCTTGGCGAAGGCTGGTGATTGCGGTGGTCGAGTTCGTAGCTGCAGCCATGCTCGCCCCAGCCGCCATCCGGATTGTTGATGAACTCCAGCCACTTCACCGCGCGCCGGATTTCCGGCGCTTGCGGACTCACGCCCGCCGCGTTGAATGCGCACAGCGCGGACCATGTGCCGTAGATGTAGTTCATGCCCCAGCGTCCATGCCACGAACCGTCGGCCTCCTGGGTTCGGCGCAGGAAATCGAGCGCGGCGTCGAGCGCCCGGCGGTCGGCGGCGGACCCCAGCTGCGCCAGCATGCTTGCGCAGCGCGCGGTGACGTCGGCCGTCGGCGGATCCAGCAGCGCGCCGTGGTCGGCGAACGGGATGTGATTCAGGTACTCGCTGGTGTTGTCGGCGTCGAAAGCGCCCCACCCGCCGTTCCTGCTCTGCAATCCCAGCACCCACTCGCGGCCGCGGTCGATGGCCTCGCTGAAGTCGGCGCCGCCCGAGATCTCCAGGCGATGCGCGCCGCGATCCATCGCCATGACCACCACCGCCGTGTCGTCGAGGTCCGGATAATGGGGATTCGCGTATTGAAAGGCCCAGCCGCCGGGCCGCACGTCCGGCCGCTGGTCGGCCCAGTCGCCGACGGTGTCGAGCACCTGGCGCGGCGCCAGCCACTGCAGGCCCTTGCGCGCGCCGGACAGCGCATCTTCGCCGCCCACTTCGATCAGCGCGTGGCACGCGAGGACCGTGTCCCAGACCGGCGAAACGCACGGCTGGCAATAGGCCTCGTCGCGCTTCAGCACCAGCAGCTTGTCGATGGCCTCGCGCGCCGTCGCGACTTGCTCGTGATCGCGGGGATAACCCAGCGCGTCGAACATCATCACGGTGTTCGCCATCGCCGGGAAGATGGCGCCCAGTCCATCCTCGCCATTGAGTCTCTCGGTGACGAACGCCACGGCCTTGTCCACGGCGCGCTTGCGCGGCGCGGCCGGAAAGTGCGGCTCGGTGAAGCGCAGTATCGCGTCGATCGTCGCGAACACGGCGAACCATGGGCGCGACTGGTGCAGCGCGCGCGGCGCGCGGCGGATGCGCGCGTTGCGGCTCGGGAACAGTTCGTCGATCGTCACGCCATGCGGGTGCCGCGACGAAGGCTTCATCGCCTGCAGCACCAGCAGCGGCGCCAGCACCGTGCGCCCCCAGTACGAAATCCGGAACAGGTGGAATGGGAACCAGCGCGGCAGATACATGATCTCGACCGGGATCGAGGGCACGGCTTGCCAGGGAATGATGCCGTGCAGCGCCAGCAACATGCGCGTGAAGACGTTGCTCGTGCCGGCGCCGCCGTGCGCCAGGATCGCTTCCCGGGCCGCGCGCATGTGCGGCGCGTCGATGGGGTCGCCGATGACCTTCAGCGCAAAGTACGCCTTGACGCTGGCGCTGATGTTGAAAGGACCGTCGTGGAAGAGTGGCCAGCCGCCGTGCTGGCCTTGCGTCCGGCGCAGGTAGATGCCTATCCGCGCCTCGAGCGCCGGGTCGGCCTCGCCCAGGTAGCGCTTGAGGAGGACGTACTCCGCGGGAATGGTCGCGTCGGCCTCGAGCTCGAACACCCAGTGGCCGTCACGGCGCTGTTCCGCCAGCAGCGCCGCGGTCGATCGTTGCACGCATGCGTCGAGCGCCGCGGTCGCGACGTCACGCGCGTCGACATCTGCCAGCGGATCGACCGCCGGCTGCCGGAGCGCGGTTTGCGCCGACCGAAGAAGCGATTGCTTCGCGCTTCGCATTACCCGCGCCATCGCGCCGTAGACAGTGGACGAGCGTCAAACACGAGAGTCTCCATGCGCGCCGCGGCCCGGCAAACCCGGGCCCGTCTCCGGCAATCAAGCCCGGAAGTATATTCCGAACCCGCGATTTGGCCGCGCCTCGTGCCCATGGCGCCCATTATCGCCCGTCCGGCGCCGGACGGTGCGCGCGGCCCTTCCACATGCCGCCCCTGCCGCGCCAGTGCTGCAGCGCCGAGTCCAGCGTGAACGCGAGATACGCGCCCGCGATCGCCGGCATCGCCACGCCCCACCAACGCGACAGGCCGTAGAAGCGAAGCGTCGGCTGCAGGGCCAGCGCCATCTCCGCCCAGGCGGCCAATGCCAACCACCGGGTGGCACCCGTGGCTCGCACGACCAGCAGCGGCGGCGCCAGGCAGGTCACGGCGATCGCCAGCACGGTTCCCAGCAGCAGCCACGGCGAATAGCGCAACTGCGCGTACGCGGAGCGGCTGATCATCGCGCGAATTTCGCCGACGGAACGAAACACGCGAAGGCTGCGTGCGCGGGTGGTGAGGCCAAGCCAGATCGGTCCCTGCGCTTTCATCAGGCGTCCCAGCGCGCAGTCGTCGATCAGGTGGCCCCGCACCGCCGCGATGCCGCCGGCCGCCTGCAACGCTTGGCGCTGCACCAGCATGCAGCCGCCCGCCGCCGCAGCGGTCGCGTTTCCCGGGCGATTGACCCACGCAAACGGATACAGCATCCGGAAGAAGAAGATGAAGGCGGGGATCAGCGCGCGTTCCGCGAAGCTCTCGCAGTGCAGTTTCGCCATCAGCGACGCGAGGACCAGGCCATCCCGGCGCGCGCGCACGACGAGCGCAGTCAGCGTTTCCGGCGCATAGCCGATGTCCGCGTCGGTGAACAGCATGAAGTCAGGCTGCTCCGGCAGCGCCGCGACATGTTGCGTCCCGCAGTGCATTGCCCACAGTTTGCCGGTCCACGATTCCGGAAGCGCGGGCGCGGAAAGTACGGTCAGGCGTGCGGCCATGCCCGCGCTCGCGGCGGCCTCGCGGGCGATGGCGGCGGTGCCGTCGTTGCTGTGGTCGTCGACCACGACGATATCGAACGCGCCTGGATAATCCTGCCGCAGCAGCGAGGCAAGGGCTGCGGCAATGACTTCGGCCTCGTTGCGGGCCGGCATGACGGCGACGACACGCGGCCAGGCGACCGGTGCGGACGTCGCGGCGGGCGCCTCGTCGTCGCGTTCGCCGGCGCGCCAGAATCCGCCGCGCAGCAGCAGCGCGAACGTCCAGGCTGCGCACGCCAGCGCGGCAATTGCCAGCATCGTCATTTCAGATGACCGGCGCCACGGAACCACGCGACCGCGTCCTTGAGTCCTTCGCCGTACGGACGCGCCGCATAGCCGAGTTCGCGCGCCGCCTTCTCGCTGCTGAAGAACATGCGCTTGCGCGCCATGCGCAGTCCGTCGAGCGTCAGGAAAGGTTCCCGCCCGGTGCGCGACGCGATCATCTCCGCCACCGCGGCGGCGGGAAAGAGAAGCCGTCTCGGCACCTTGAGCCGCGGCGGGCGGCGCTCGACGAGCACGGCGATGTCGCGCAGCATGTCCGCGAGCAGCACGTCCTGGCCGCCCAGGATGTACCGCTCGCCGATCCTGCCGCGCGTCAGCGCCGCCAGGTGTCCTGCCGCGACGTCGTCGACGTGAACGAGATTGAGTCCGGTGTCGACGTACCCGGGCATGCGTCCGGACGCGGCTTCGACGATGATCCTTCCCGTGGGCGTCGGCCGGATGTCCCGAGGCCCGATCGGCGTCGATGGATTGACGATGACCGCCGGCAGAGCGTGGCGCGCGATCATCATCTCGACCAAGTCCTGCGCCGCCACCTTGCTGCGCTTGTACGCGCCGACCGCCGCATGCTCGGCCAGCGCGACGGACTCGTCCGCGGCGACGCCGTCGGCGCGCAGCGCCAGTGCGGCGACGCTGCTGGTGTAGACGACGCGCTCGACGCCCTCGCGCAGCGCCGCCTCCATGACGATCCGCGTGCCGGACAGGTTGTTGTGGTGGATCTCCTCGCGGTCGCGCGACCACAGCCGATAGTCGGCGGCGACGTGCATGACGTGGCGCACGCCGGCCATCGCGCGGCCGACCGATTCCGCGTCGCGCATGTCGCCCTCGACGATCTCGACGTCGAGCGTGGTCAGGTTGGCGCGCGGGCTCCCGGTTCTGACGAGCGCGCGCACCGGGTAGCCGGCGGCAACCAATACGCGCACGACCGCCGAGCCGACGAAGCCGCTGCCGCCGGTCACCAGCACCCGACCGGAGTTGGTCATCGGTGCCTGCGACCGCGCGCGGCCACTAGGGTTTCGCCTTTGTGCCGCGCGCCAGCGTGGTGGCAAGCGACGCGCTGTCCCGCGTCCGGATCCGGCTCTTGAGTTCGATGGCGGCGGCCCCTTCCTTCGCTGCCTTCTCGCCCATGTCGCCCAGCAGCCGCTTCTGGTCGGCGATCAATGCCGTGGCGCGCGCCGCTTCATTGAATCCCGACGCCGCGCCGGGCAGCAGGAACGGCCGCGTCTGCTCGGTGTTCTTGCGCGACAGCGCGTCGAAGTTGTCGAGCACGAAGGCGTAGGCCATCGCGCCATGCGTGAAATTTCCGGCCACCATCCCGGGCAGCCACGACGCGATCTGCGTCGGCACCGAGTCGCCCAGCGTGAGCGCCAGGAACGCCTTTGCGAGCGCGGGGTCCTCGACGTGCGCCAGCGCCGATGCATACACCCAGCCGTCTTCGACGCGGGTCGCCGTCGTCAGGCGCTTGACCAGTTCGGCATACACGCCCGCGTCCGCGCTGCGCCCGACGTTGGCCAGGACGCCGGGTCGCAGCGACGGGTCGAGCGCGGCGCCGCCGTTGCGCTCGGTCGCGTACAGCGCCTCCGACTTGCGCAGCGTCGCGGCGTCGCCGAACATGCCCAGCGCCTCGATCAGTTCGTTGCGCAGGCCGAGCACGACGGCACCGTCGCCGGGCGCCACGGTCCAGCCAAGCAGGCCCAGCACCGGTCCCAGCTTGCGCTGTGCGTAGGCCTCCAGCGGCTTTTGCGCGGGCGAACCGTACATGGCGCCATACAGGTTCGACAGCGCGTAGTCGGCCTGCAGGAAGAGGACCAGCGTCGCGGTGTCGCGTGCCGGGCGCAGCCGGTCGAGCAGCGCGAAGTACTCGGACAGCGGAATGCGTCCGGCCTGTCCCAATGCGAACGTGTCGGTCAGGAGCGCCAGGCGCGCCGACGGCGGGAGCTTCGGAAACGCCTGGGCGAGGCGGCGCAGGTGGTCAGGCGGATACTGGACGCGGAAAAAGCCGGCCGACGAATCGATGAACACGGGCGCGTCCGTGCACGGCCCGGTGGCGAACTTTCCGCTGCGGTCGGTGAGGAGGAAGCGCTTCGGCGCGGCCGTACCTGCCGTCACCGCGAACGGGACTTGCCACAGGCTCGCCGTGTCCTCGCTGCCGTCGACGCTGAAGCGCTGCTGCGCGAGCTCCAGCGTCTGCTGGCCCTTGGCGCAGGTTACGCGCGCCTGCAGCAGCGGATGGCCCTTCTGGTCGGTCCAGCTGCGCGCGACGGCGGCGACGTCGGTTCCGGACGCCTGCGACAGGTAGTGCCAGAGATCGCCGGCCGTCGCGTTGGAAAGCTTCTGGCCTTCGAAATACGCCGAGAGTCCGCGCCGGAACGCGTCGGGTCCGACGTACGTCTCGATCATCCCGAGCACCGCGCCGCCCTTGGTGTAGGTGACGCCGTCGAACACGTCGAACACCGCGGTCTCGTAGACGGGCCCGGACCGGATCGCGCGAGTGGCCGGACCTGGCGTCGCCACGCATTACGCGCTGGCGCCACGAGCACGTGATTGAGCGGAACCTCCCAATCCGGATTGAACCGCGCCGTGGCCTTGTTCTGCCATCCACGTCGCGAACGCTTCGTTGAGCCAGATCTCGTCCCAGGACGCCGCCGTCACCAGGTCGCCGAACCACTGATGCGCCACCTCGTGCGCGATCACCTCGAAGACGCCCTGCTTGGTGTCGATCGAGCTCTTCGCGGCGTCGTAGAGCAGGTTGGATTCGTTGTAGGAAATGAATCCCCAGTCCTCCATCGCGCCGTTGCGAACGCCGGGGACCGCGATCTGGTCGAGCTTGGGCAGCGCGAAGGGAACGCCGAAGTACTCGCGGTAGTACGCCAGCACCTGTCTTCGTGACGTCCATCGCGTAACGCGCTTCCGCCTTCTTGCCCTTCGCGGTGAGGATGCGCAGCGGAATCCCGTCGACGGTGTCCTCGAGCGCGTCGAACTGACCGACGGAGACCGCGACGAGATACGTCGGCATCGGCGGCGTCGGCGCGAATTGCCAGCGCGTCGTGGCGCCCTGCACGTCGCGCGTCTTGACCGGCATGTTGGACACGACTTCGTACATCGACGGCGCGGTTACGGTGATCGCGAAGCTCGCGCGGAACGACGGCTCGTCGAATCCGGGAAAGACCGAGCGCGCCGAGATGGGTTCGAGCTGCGTCGCGAGCATCCGCGCGGGCTTGCCCTCGGCCGTATAAGGAACGGCGAACAATCCTTCGCCGGCTTTTTGCACGATTCCCGTGTACGCGATTCGCAGCCGGTATTCGCCGGGTTCGATGCCGCGACCGTCGGCGATGCGCCACTGGCGCTTTTCCTTGTCGACCGTCGCCGTCATCGGCCGCTTGCCGCCGGCGCCCCTCCAGCACGATTTCGCCGGCGGTCAGCTCGAAGGCGTTGAGCACGATCGCATCGACCGGACGCCGCACCTTGACGGCGATGTCCGCGACGCCGGCGAACGTTTCCTTGGCGGGATCGAGGTCCAGCGTCAGCCGGTACTCGCTGGGCACGACGTCCTTCGACAACTGTCCCGGCGTGGCGTCGAAGGCGAAGCGCGGTTGCGCCTGCGCAGGCGCCGCGAACAGCGTGAGCGCCACCAGGCAAAGCTGCCATCCACGCGCGAATGCTTTCATTCCTGCTCCTTCCGCAACCGCGATGCCCGTTCGGCGGTAGCCGGGCGAGGGCGAATTTTAGCCTAGCCGGTACACGCGGTCCGCGCTAATGTGGGCCGCAGTCCGGGCAAGTCGCGCGCGGGCCCGACGTGGCGATCACCGCGGCTCATGCGCGTGCCACCACAATTCGAAAGGACTATCATCTGCGGTCCGCCGCGCCGCGCCTGCCGGAATCATCCCGCCTTTCAAGGAAATAAACCCATGACTCAACAGGGCTATTTGCGTCAACCCTCGCTGCAGGGCCAGGCAATCGTGTTTGTCTGCGACGACGATCTCTGGCGCGTGGATGCCGGCGGCGGCACCGCGCGACGCTTGACCGCGGGACTGGGCGAGCCGGCGGCGCCGATGCTGTCGCCCGACGGCAAGTGGATCGCCTATGTCGGCCGCGACGAACAACACCCGGAAGTCTATTTGATGCCCGCGGAAGGCGGCCCCGCGCGGCGCATGACGTGGCTGGGCCCAGACGTCATCGTGCGCGGCTGGACGCCGGAAGGCCGCATCCTGTTCGTCACCACGCATGGGCAGCCATTCTTTCGCAACTATCGCGCGTTTACCCTTCCCGTCACCGGCGGGCTGCCGCACATGCTTCCGCTGGGGCAGGTCAATCACCTCGCATTCGGTCCCGGCAAGGCCATGGTCATCGGCCGCAACACCGCCGATCCGGCGCGCTGGAAGCGCTATCGCGGTGGCACGGCGGGACATCTGTGGATCGACGCGACCGGCAGCGGGACATTCCGCCGCATGCGCAGCCTCGAGGGCAACATCACGAGCCCGATGTGGATCGGCAAGCGCATCTATTTCATCTCGGATTCGGAAGGCGTGGGCAACCTCTATTCCTGCCGGCCCGACGGCTCCGACCAGCGCCGCCATACGGATCACGACGACTACTATGCCCGCAATGCGCAAACGGACGGCGCGCGCATCGTCTATCAGTGCGGCGCCGACATCTGGCTGTTCGATCCGGCCACCAACCGCACGGCGCGCGTTCCCGATCGACGTGCCGTCGCACCGGACCCAGGCCACGCGCAAGTTCGTCAATGCCGCCGAACATCTGGCGGGCTTCAACGTGCATCCGGCCGGCCACAGCGTTGCCGTCGACGCGCGCGGGAAGCTGTTCACGATGGCGATGTGGGAGGGCGCCGTCCATCAGCACGGCGTCGCCGATGGCGTGCGCTATCGGCATGGCCAATGGCTGGCCGACGGCAAGACGCTGGTGGCGATCAGCGACGAGTCCGGCGAGGAGCGCGTCGTCGTCGTCGCCGGCGACAAGGTGACGACGCTGCCGTGGGACATCGGCCGCGTGCAGGCGCTGCGCGCGGCGCCGGCCGGCTCAGCGCGTGGCGATCACCAACCATCGCAACGAAGTCCTGATCGGCGACCTGGCGACGAAGAAGGCCGGGGTCGTCGACCGCAGCGACTACGGGCGCAGCGAGGACCTCGCCTGGTCGCCGGACGGCGCGTGGCTCGCATACTCGTTCTGGACCGACCCGCGGTCCTGCGCGATCAAGCTGCACGAGGTCGCGAAGAAGACGGGCACGCTGGTCACCACGCCCGAGTTCCGCGACTATTCGCCGGCCTTCGATCCCGAGGGCAAGTACCTCTACTTCCTGTCGGTGCGCACGTTCGACCCGGTCTACGACAACGTGCAATTCGAGTTGAGCTTTCCGCGCGCCGCCCGGCCCTACCTGATCGCGTTGCAGAACGACCAGCGGCCCCCCTTCGATCCGGAACCGAAAGGGTTGAAGCCCGCCGTTGAGGACCGCCGCAAGGAAGACCATGTCGACGCGAAGCCGCGCGCCTCCCGCATCGATCTCGACGGCATCGAGCGGCGGGTCGCGGCGTTTCCGGTGGCCGAAGGGCGCTTCGGCCAGATCGCCGGCACCGCCGGCAAGGTGCTGTGGACGACGTTTCCGATTCCCGGCGCGCACGGCCGTGGCGGCCACAAGGAGTCTCCCGGCCGCCTGGAATTGTTCGACTTCGCCACGTTGCGCGCGGAACCGCTGCTCGAGCGCGCCGACGCGTTTGCGCTCGCCGCCGATCACGTGACGCTCGTGGTTCGCGATGGCAAGCGCCTGCGCGCCATTCGCGCCAACGCCCGCGCGGAAAGCAAGGACGCGCCGGTGTCGGACGAGCCGTCGCGCAAGACCGGCTGGCTGGACCTCACGCGCATCCGCCTGTCGGTGGAGCCGCGCCTCGAATGGCGGCAGATGCTGCGCGAGGTGTGGCGGCTGCAGCGCGACCAGTTCTGGGTGGCGAACATGTCCGGCACCGACTGGGAGGCCATCTATCGCCGCTACGAGCCGCTGCTCGCCCGCGTGGCCACGCGCGGCGAGCTGTCGGACCTGATCTGGGAAATGCAGGGCGAGCTCGGCACGTCGCACGCCTACGAGATGGGCGGCGATCATCGCCGGCCGCCGCAGGTTGCGCTGGGCCATCTCGCCGCGGAACTGCGCGCGGTGGACGGCGGAGCGGCCTACGAGATCTCGCGCATCGTCGTCGGCGACGCCTGGGACGCGGCGGCGGATTCGCCGCTGAATGCGATCGGCGTGCATGCCGCGGTCGGCGAGCGCATCGTCGCGGTCAACGGCCAGCCGGTCACGCGCGACCGCCCGCCGCAGGCGCTGCTGGTGCATCAGGCAGGCACCAAGGTGGAACTCACGCTGGCGGCGAAGGGCGGCGGCAAATCGCGCAACGTGGTGGTGACCACGCTCGCGGACGACGTGCCGGCGCGCTATCGGGAATGGGTCGAGCACAACCGCCGCTGGGTGCACGCCAACTCCGGCGGCCGCGTCGGCTACCTGCACCTGCCGGACATGCAGTCCGCCGGCTTCGCGGAATTCCACCGCTACTTCGGCGGCGAGTGCGACCGCGACGCGCTGATCGTCGACCTCCGCTACAACCGCGGCGGGCACGTGTCGCAACTGCTGCTGGAGAAAGTCGCGCGCAAGCGCATCGGCTACAACGTGATGCGCTGGGGCAAGCCGGAGCCCTATCCCAGCGACTCGCCCGCCGGCGCGCTGGTCGCGCTGACCAACGAGCACGCGGGTTCCGACGGCGACATCTTCTCGCATTGCTTCAAGTTGATGGGCATCGGCACGCTCGTGGGCACGCGCACCTGGGGCGGGGTGATCGGCATCTGGCCGCGGCATGCGCTGGTCGACGGCAGCGAGACCACGCAGCCGGAATTCTCGTTCTGGTTCGCCGACGTCGGCTGGGGCGTCGAGAATTACGGCACGGATCCGCAGATCGAGGTCGACAACGCGCCGCAGGATGCCGCGGCCAAGCACGACCGGCAATTGGAGAAGGCCCTCGCGACCGCGCTGCAGCTCGCCAAAAAATCGCGCGTGCTGAAGCCGAAGGTCGGTCCCCGGCCCAATCTCGCGCGCAAGGCGCTGCCTCCGCGCAGCTGAAGCTGAAGACGGCGCCCCCACCCTCCCGCGCCCATGCGGGTGACGGTGGGGACGTACGCCGATAGTGCGCGCTTCCCAAAAGCGAGGGCCATCCAGCGCGGGTTTCGCCCAACGACCCGCGGCCCGGTCGCCAGCACGTTAATCGTCCGCATGATCGACGTTCGGCCGTTCACCGATTTGAACAATTGTGCAAGCAGATGTTTCAGCGCGCCGGGGCCGACGGCGCCGCTCAAGGCGTACTAGACCTTCCCGCCAGATGCCCGATTCCGGGCCTCTCGATCCGTCGACAGCGGATGTCAACCAGCGCAACGCACGCGCGTTTGAGGATAGTTGTGGTCGCGTTGCTTCGCTGCCTTCCCGGACATGCGAAACGATAACGAGCGCGCACGAAAGTCGCATGCGGGGTGCCCGTGCGGAGACGCCGTTTTGTAGGACATTCTTGTAGGACGCTGCGCAGCTCAGTTTGCAGCTCCGGTTGCGTGTGTTCGCATTTGATCAGCGCCCGCTGACGCGCGAAACGCTCGCTGACGAAAGCGCCGACCTTATGTCCTCCGCAACTTTTCCGACGACGGCGTCCGCACTATCGGTGCCGGTCCGCGTCGCATGGCCGTCGCTGGTCGAAACAGTTCTCGCCATCGCGGCAGTGGCCGTCATATTGCCCTGGTTCGCCCTGTTCGGCAGCGGTGGGGCAGCGCGCGATCATCGCTTCGAGGACATTGGGTTCGCCGCGTCCCCACAATCGCCGGCGACCCTCACGGTTCGAGATGCGCATGGAGCCGCGCTCGTTGCCGCCAAGAACGAGGCAATGCGCGCGTTGCTGGCCACGGCGGGATGGCAATGGGGCGCGTGGATGCTCGCGGGCCTCGTCCTGGTGAAGCTGAGCCGCACGCGGCTGCCTGCCGCCATCGGTGTTTCGCTTGCGCTCGCTACGTGGGCCGCCGCCGCGTGGGCAGGGCGCGTGCCGTGGCCGCTCGCACACGACCGGGTGTTCGAGGTCGGCCGCCTCGATGCGCGCTGGGACGCGATGCCGGCGGGTTTTGTGATCGCGCTGCTCTTCGCGGCGGGCATGCTGCTCGCACTTGCGCCCTGGTTGCGCAAACCGCTGGCCCCGGTGCCGCAAACGCTCGCGTCGCGCGTTGGCTATCCGGGCTTCGTCATCGCCACCGGGATCGGCTGGCTGCTGCTACTGGACCTGTCGGCGAACGGCAACCCGGGCAACCGTTATCTGGCGCTCTATCACTACGGGCATCTGTGGCTTGCGATGCTCGTGTTGACGGTGGTGGCGTTCCTGCGGCCTGCCATCGGGCGCGCACTCGCGTGGCTGCTGTCGGTCGTCGCGGAGTTCGGCGGCCGTCTCGGCACTCTGCTCGGCCCGCTGCTCGCACCCGCCGCGGTCGTGCTCGCCGTGCTCGTCATCGTGGGAATCATCGGCGCGCTGCTCTCGGGCGTTCGGCAGCTGACCTCGGAACTGGGGCGCGTGTGGCTGATGGTCGGCGTCGCGTGGTTCTTTTTCCTTCGCGGCGCGCCGGTTTCGGAGCGCATGGCGCGGAGCGACAATCTGTTGCTGTCGCTGATTCGCTATGCGTGGCCGCTCGCCTTCGTGGGATTCGTCCTCGTGGGCGCGATGCTCATCCTCCGCGACATGGGGCCACTTCTGATTGCGTCGTATGCGGCGGGGGCCTTTCTGGCGTCGTCGATCGCGATGTGGTGGCACGTACGCACCGGGGCGCGGTATGCGCCTGCCGCACTCGCCGTCTGCGTGTTCGCGGCGTGGATTGCGGCGGTAACGATGGCGCTGTTCTGGTTCGGCACCGTCCATGAAGTCACTGCGGGCCGCTTGGAAAACCTCGCGGCGCCATTGGCGTCGGCCAACGATCAGCAGGCGCTCGTCACGTGGTTCCGGCAGGCGGCGCCCCCGGACGGCTTCGGCTTCGGCGCCGTGCCCTGGTGCGGCTTCACGACCGCCGGTTGCGCCGGAGTCCCGGCCCAGATCCACAGCGATTACACGTTCACGGCGTTGGTAGGCGTGTTTGGGTGGTCCGCAGCGTGGGCGTTCACGCTCGGCTGCGCAATCTGGCTGCACCGGCTGATCCGCCATCACGGGCGCGTCACTCGCGGCGAGCCGCGCTTTGTTCGTCACGCGGGTCGTGTCATTTCCGACAATCAGGCGTTCCTGAGCTGGATGGGCGTGGTTTGGGTCGTGCTCACACTGTGTCAACTCGCGGTGACCGTCGCCGGCAATGTCGCGGTGCTGCCGCTCACCGGAGTCACGTTTCCCTTCGTGAGCTTCGGCATGACTTCACTGGTCGTCAACAGCGCCTTGCTTGCGCTTTGCATCAACGTGAATCTCCCCGGTACGGACCATGCCTGACATCCGGCGCGCGTCGCTCCTCGATTTCGCGATTGCCGCCAGCATCGCCGTCGTGCCCGTGCTCCTCGCCGTCCTGTTGAGCATCGGCACTATCGCGCCCTCCGAGCTCCCCCGCAACGGCGACAGCCACGTGAGCGTGCGTCAGGTGGCGGCGTTGAAGACGTTTGAGCGAGCGATCGTGAGGCGCGACACCGTGCAGGCGGGCCCGCCGGATGCGCAGGAACTGGTCGCACAACTTTCCGACTGCGGCGCGGAATGGGGTGCCCGCGAACACGCAACTGAGCGCGCGCTCAATCAGATGAAAGACGTTTTCGGCCGCGCGACGAAAACGGTGCGCACGCCGGCGCAGCGCATCGCCAGGGATCTCCGCGAGATTGACGACGCGCTGTTGGGGATGAGCGCCGGCGGCAATCGACGCGTCGTCGACGCGGTCGGCTTTGACACGGTGCGCTGGGCGGAGGCAGCGAAGCAGGCGCTTGCGACGCCGATCCAGACGCCGCTGTACGAGCAGCAAACGTTTACCGTGCGCTGCTCCGATCTGGCGTCTGCCGTGGCCATGCTCTCCCGCGGAGAAGGACGGATGCTCGCCACACTCGCGTGGCGCGGAACCGAGGTGGACCGAACCACTGCGTCGTGGCAGCCCGGGCAGTATGTCGAAATCTCCGCGCGCCATCTCGCGCGCGCCAATCCATGGCGCGGTGTTCCGGGCTGCGTGTATCTCGCGAACCGTGGCGCGGATGGGAAGGACGCGACCCCCGCGTTCTTCGTGAGGACCGCCGGCGCGGCGAGCCAGCGCGTGTGCACGCAACCGGCGGTGTTCGCAGCGGCGGCTGCCGGTGACGACAACACCGCGGCCCCCGTCGCCATCGCGGGCGAGCCCGGGCTCGACGTCGCCGCTGACGACCTGCGCTGGGACGTTCCGCCCTCGCTGCAGGCGCTGCTCCAGCCGCTCGATTCGCTGCAGCGGCCATGGGGTCCGCTCTACCGAAGCTTCACTCAAGCCACGCAAGCATCAGATGCAACGGTGGCAAGTGACCATTACGGGCCGAACCGGATCACGCTCGACGGCGCGCAAGTCGATGTGGGTTTCTCGGTCGACCTTACGATCGATCCCGCGCTGCAGGCGCTGGCGCAGAAGACCGCGGCCTGCTACACGGGTCGGCAGGACGTCTGCCGCTCGCTGGGCGTGCATCGCGGCGAGGATGGCGCTGAGGCAGTCGGTCATCGGATGCTCGAGCACGCCGTGGTGCGCATGGCGGCGATCGCGATCATCGATGTGGCGAGCGGGCGCATCGAAGCGCTCGCCGGCGCCCTCTCCCCGTGCACGCGCCAGGAATACGATGGCCCGGGCCGCGAGGCGAAATGCGATTCACGCTTGCCGTATGCGGTCCGCTATCGTCCGGACCAGCTGTTGAATCCGGCCGTGTTCCACGATGCGATGCCGGGGTCGGTCATCAAGCCCGTAATGGCGGCGGCATTCCTTTCCAATGCCAGCGTCGGCCCGCGTTGGCTCGCGGCCGAGCGCGCCGAGATGCGGACGTCTGCGCAGCCGACGCGCGACAGCCTGCGCGGGCAATTAATGCGGTCGGATTCAGCGCGCTTTCTCGATCGCATGTTCTGCGGCGACCAGGGCTTTCGCCCTTGCGAGCGCCCCTGGGAAGTGCAGTCGATGGCGAGTGCGTTTGGCTGGAACGGCGGGTGTGCCGAGCCGAACGAGCGTTGCGGCAAGCGCGACCTGCTGTTCGGCCGCTCGGTCGCAGCCGCGGCGTCGGATGATCTCGCGTCGTTGGCCGAATGGGTGCCGTATGGCCGGCTCCTCGTCGAACCCGAAGGCGGAAAGCTCGGCGCACCCTTCAGCACGCGCGCCGCGATCCCGCTCGATACGGCGAAGGTGAGACGCTGCGCTGCCGGCGCCGATGGCCGCTCAGGGAGCAAGGACGATTGGGGGAAGTGCGGCGGTGGCGTGGTCGTCGACATCGTTGCCGAAGGCTGGGGACAGGGGCATGCGCGGTCCACGGCGCTCGGCGTGGCGGGCATGATGGCCGCGCTCGCGGGCGCGGCAAACGGGCAGGGTGAAATGCCCAAGCCGCACCTGGTGCAGGCGGTGCGACCCGTTGCCAACGCCTCACTTTCCACTTTCGGATCCACCGCGGCCCACTGGGCGGCCGCGGGCGGCGAACCCAACGTGTTGTCGCATGACGCTGCGGAAGTAATCCTGAGCGGCCTCTCGTACAGCCATCGCAACGGTACCGCGAGGCTCGCGTGCGAGCAGGTGCTCGATGCGCGCGCGTGTCGCGAGATCGACTGGATCGCCGGCAAGACCGGTACCCCCACCTTCCCGAACGACGACCGTTCGCTCGACGAACTGGCGAAACTCTGCGCGCCGGGCACGCAACGCACGACCGTCGAGCAAAAAGCCTGCGGGGGACTGCGTCCCTACAAGTGGTATGTCGCCGCCTGGCGCACCGACCCCGCCAATCCGGCGTGGACGAAAGTGATCGGCATCCTTACCGAGCGCAACTGGATAGCGGACAGCGGTCGCATCCACGGGGCCGGCGATCACGGTCCGAATCCCGCGGCGGAGATAGCCTTCCAGGTGATCACGCGGAATGCGGGCATCCTTCCGGGAGACGGCCGGTGAGCCGAACCGCGGATCGTGATCGCCGCGCCGCGCCGGCCCGCGGCGCGCCCATTTCGTCGCCTCGCGTCCGCCCTTGTTCGCCGCCGCTGACATGGACGTTCGACGGTCCGTTCGCGGTGTGCCTGACTGACATCGAGGACACGCTGCGCCGCGCGATCGTGCAATTGGGCGACATTTCGGGCGTCGCCATCGCGATCGATCTGTCGCTTCCCACGCTTGCGGCGCGGGTGGCGTTGGGGGATGTGATCCAACCCGCATGGAGCCGCTTTCTGACCCGGGTGTCGCAGCGCTACGGCTTGCCGTGCCCGCTGCGCGTCCGGCCCCGCACTGACACCGGCCCGCTCGCGACGCTGGTGATCGTCTACCGGAGCTAGCATGGCGATCAAGACCTGGATTCTGCAGAAAATGAATCGGATCGGTCGCACCGATCTGCCGCAACGCACGGCGCGCACGGCGCCAATGCCGGGCGGGGGTATGGAACCGCGTGAGCCGTCGCTGCGCGGCATGTCGGAAACGCACGAGCCGGCGCCGCCGGGTCCCGAGCATCTCGGGGCATACGGGCCGCTGATCGGCGCGATCCGCGACGAGCTCGAGCACTTCGTCGCAAGCGAACTGCGGCTGCATCTGGCGATCGCCGAGCGGGACCGATACGTGCTGACGTCCATCGAGGTCGACTGCGCGGATGATCTCGACGGCGCCGATCTGCTGCATAGATTCACGCGGGAGTTCACCCCCGAGCAGACCAAGCGATTCCTTGCCCGCGACGTGATCGGGCGCCTTTCCAATGCGAGCGCTATCGACTTGACGCAGTTCGGAGGATTGAACGCGGCGCGCGTGCACGGGGATCTCGCGCCGGACGACGCGTATGCCGACCTGCGCGCGCAGCTTCGCGCATCGACTCCCGGCGAGCAGCCGCACGTCTTCGAAGTGACGCTGTTGGGCCGCTGGATCGAAACGGAGTCGGGCACGGCGACGACGCGAGAGAAGGAGACGAAGACCGCGGCGTCGCCGCACACGCCACTCGCGGGCAGCCAACTGGAGATCGAAATCGACGACGCCGATGGCCATCGCCACCTGACGCTGTCGGCGGTGGTGCCGAACCGGCGCTATGCGATCGGCAAGGGAGAGGGCTGCGACATTGTGGTCAACGGCACGTACGCGAGCCGCAGGCATTGCGAAATATGGTTCGACAGCGGCACATGGTGGGCCGGTGACGCCGGCTCGACGAACGGCATCCGCGTGGAATCCGCGCGGAACGTGCTCGGCCGCGCGGGTCTCATCGCCGGTGGCGCCAATGCCAAGGCGGTGATCGAAATCGTGCCCGGTGCGCGAATCGTGCTTTCGGCACTCGCGCGGGGAAAGCCCGGCGATTATCCGCAGGTGCTGCTGAACCAGGGCGAGCCGCCGGTTGCCACCACGACCCCGGTCAGTTCGGCGGGCAAGGTGCCCACCACGGCGATCACGCCAATCGCCGTTATGCGGCAGCGCAATCGGGAGCTGACGGTGACAGCGAGCATGGCTTCCGGGACACGCACGCTCACGGTCGGCGCGAAGTCGGCGCCGGTGCGCGTCGGCCGCTCGCGCAATCAGGACCTGGTCGTGGACTGGGCGCACGAAGGTGTTTCCGGGCATCACATCGACCTCACGAACATCGACGACACGGGGGCGGAGGTCGAAGTTCACGGCGACAATGGCGTGACAGTGGAAGGTACGGCCCATTCGCCAGGGGATCGATTCCGCTGGCGCGTGAACGAGCGCATGACCCTCGGGCGCGCCTCGGGCGAGGAGCCGGAATGCACGCTGTTGCTGTCCGGCCAGTCGTCATGACGGCATGGGGGCGCGGGGCACCGCAAATGACGACGCCCTATGAGCCCGTGACCGTGACCCACGAGCGCATATCGCATGCCCCCGCGGCGACGTTCGAACGGGGCACGCTGATGACGAACCTGGCGCGGCTCGATCTCGCCGCCGCGTCGCGCTGCGGCGCGCGGCACGATGTCAACGAAGACGCGCACAGCGCACTGAACGGTGTGGCGCCGGTGTATGTCGTCGCCGACGGCGTAGGCGGCGGCGCGATGGCGGCAAGCGCGAGTCGCGAGCTTGTGCGCCGCGTGCATCGGGTGCTCGACAGCCGCTGCATCGAGGATGCCTCGGTGCGCGCTGCGTTGCTCATCGCGGATCACGAGGTCGCGCGCAGCATCGCGAGCCAGACCGATGAGCTTGGTGCCGCGACGGTCGCAATGTGCGCATGCACCGGCAAAGACCTTGCGAACTGGCTCGTTGCGTGGGTCGGCGATTGCCGCGCTTACCGGGTTACCGCGGACGCTGCGGGCGAGGCGGAACTGCTGACGCGCGACGATACGTACCGGCACCTGGAGGAGACGCCGCCGCCCGGAGGCTCGCCCGATGATCCCGCCCGCATGGTCGGAAACGGTGCCGTGACCGTCCCCAATCTCACGCAGGTCGAGTTGGGCGATGACGAGATGCTGATGCTCTGCAGTGACGGCGTGCACAAACACTTGCAGGCACGAGATATCGCGCGGGTGCTGCGCCGCGGCACCGTGCCGCTCGCGCGGCGTTGCACGCGCCTGCTCGCGCTGGCGCGCGCGCGGGGCAGCACGGACGACGCCACGGTGCTGGTGGTTCATCGCGCCGCCATCGCGGCGCCGGAGGGAAGGTGACCCCATGACTCCCGAGCAGATCGATCACGTATTCGGACGCGGGCGCCTGAAGATGGAGACCGGCGCACACGTCGAAGTGTTCCGCGAAGCCGCCCCTCCGGGCGAGAGCCGCCGCTATACCAAGCGCTTCCTGACCACCGCCGATGGCGACTACGCGCAGTGGACCGAACGCGAATGGCGCATCCTTGCGCTGCTCGTCGGGCACGGTTCGCGTTGCGTGCCGGACATCGTGCAATACGACCGCGACGCGCGCGGGACCAAGCTCGTGCAGACCTACGATGCTGGCGCGACCGTCGACCAGTGGGCGACGCTGCTGCCGGTGCAGCGCGGCGGCAGCCTGTACGCGCGCGTCTTCGAAGACTGTGCGCACTGGTGGGCGCTCGCACATCATTGCCTCGTTGCGCTGGACGAGATCCATTCGCTGCAGCTGGTGCACCTCGATATCAAGGGCGACAACATCTGCATTCCCATCGGACCTGCGGAGTTCGATCCGGCCGCGCTTGAAGGGCGGCTCTTCCCGATGTTCGGCAAGCTCCGGCTGATCGACTTCGCGTTCTCGCTGGTGTCTGGCGAGAGCCTGCCCACACCCCTGCCTATCGGTTGGCAGCAGGACTACGACTATCAGTCACCGCGGCTGCTGCACGCGCTCGAGGCTGGCCGCGCCGGAGATTTGCGGCCGACGGAGAATCTCGACTGGCGCTGCGACATGTACAGCCTGGCTGCGATGCTCAAGCGCTATCTGCCGGGCGAGCAGCGGCTATGCCAGCCGGAACTCGCGTGCGGGTGGACGGCGCAGCGATACGACGCGGCGAAGGCGCTGATCCTCAAGATTCGCGAGTCGCATGACCGCGAACTGACGTTGCGCCGTCCGCATGCCGCGCTGATCGTGGAAACGAGCGCGCACGTTCGCGAGAACGCGTTGGCGCAGTCGCTGGAGCAAGGGTGGACACTGGCGCGGGACGCGCAGCCGTTTGCGGCGCCGGCGACGCCGTTGACGCCGGTCACGCGGCTGGCGTTGCCGCTGCGGCTCGTGATCCCGCCGCGCGATGACCACGCCGTCGCCGATCCAGATTGGCCGGACGAACGCTTCGCGCCGCCGTTTCCTCCGGCGAAGCGACGCGACAAGGTGCCGCTCGTCGCTGGCGCAATAGGTATCGCTGCCGTCGCCGTCTTCGCGTTCGCTGCGGACAGCGGCAGCTTCCTGGACAACGCGGCCCAACTGGTCATGGAGACGCGGCGATCGCTGAGCGCGGCGATGAATCGCGTTGTGGACCCGGAGAGCGCGACCGGCGCAGCATCGCCCGCGCCCGCCGACAAGCGAAATACGGCCACGTTGCCCGTTGGAACTTCTGTTCCCGATGCGACCGCCGCGCCGGAAACGGTGGCTGCCGCAGGAGGCCCGGGGACTCAGGAGAACACGGCAACCGAGGCGCCCGCCACGCCGCAGGACGCCCCGGTCGCGGCGACGGAATCCTCCGAATCGACGCCATCGCTCGACGCCTCGCAATCACAGTCGTCTGCGCCAACGCCGGAGTCAGCGGAGTCGGCCAACGCACCGCAGGCGTCTGCCGCTGTTGAGGCGCCTCCGTCATCCGCACGGGCAGGCAACTCGACGCTACCTTCATCACCGCCGCCCCGCGCCAGCAGTTCACGTAGCAGGCAGACCGAAGGTTCTCGTTCCAAACCCGCGTCGACGCCTTCGCGCGTCGCAAAGGCGCCGTCGCCGCCTCCGTCGGCCACAGCGCAAGCGGCGCCGGCCCGAAACGCGGACGCGGCGCGGCGGACGCAACTCGCCGGCAGCGCCAAGGCGCCTCGCGCGACGACCGTCGCGCGCGCCGCCACGACACGCTCCCCGCAGGTCGCCACGAAGAAACGGACTGGCGAGACCACGTTCGTCGCGTCGCGAGTCCCGCCGAACGTGCCGCCCACCCAGGTTGCATCCAATACACCCTCGGCCAGCACGCCTGCAGTCGCGCCATCGGTGGCCGGGACGGCGGGAACGGCCAGCGCAGCCATAGCGCCCAACGACGCAGCGGCCGGTGCCGGCAGCGCAGCCCCTGGCATCGCTACTGCACCTTCGTCGGCGCAAGTGGTCGCGTCCATTTCGGCCCCGTCCCAACCCGCGACCGCGCCGCGTGCCGTCGCGCTGCCCCAAGCGCAAGCCTCGCCGGTGGTTGCGATGCCGGATGCGCCTGCTGCATCGACGTACCCGTTGCCGAATGCGGCGGGGTCTGCGCCAATCGTCGAGGCGTCGCCCCCGCCGGCGGCGCCGATTGTCACGGGGCCGCGCCCGCCCGCATCGCGCTCGCTCGTCGAGGCACCTCCTCCGCTCGCCGCCCCGATCGTCGTTGCGCCGCGTTCGTCCCCACCGCGCGCGATTGCCGAGCCGCCGCGGCCCCGTTCATCGCCCAACGAGATCCGCGATGGCGACGCATACCGCGCGCAGGCGCGCTGGATACTCGAGAACGTCGTCCCGCGCACGTCGGCGCAATCGCATGCGCAGATCTCGCGCGTGCTGTTGATTGCTGCGAGTGCCTATCATCCCGACCAGGAACGCGCAGTGTTCGCTGCGGCGGCCTCTCCCGGGGTTGTCAACGACGTCGCTTTCGTCGCGCGCGACTTTGCTCCGCTCGACGCGCGGCGACTGCACGACGAAGCTCGGCAGGCTTACCTGTCGCGCCGTGACATACCGGACGCGCTCGACCTGCAGCTCAAGGCCTTCGGCGCGAATCCATACGATCCCGAGATCACCGGCTATCTCGCGTTCCTTTACATGAAGGTCCTTCCAGCGCAGCCCGACCGCGCCCGCCAGCTTGCGCTGTACGCCATCGGCCTGCGCAACGGACAATACCGGACCGGCCGTGCCGAGGACTGGACGACCTTCGCGATCGCGAGTGCGCTGACGGGGCACGAGACCGACGCCAGGTACGCGTTCTACACGTTGGTCGCGTTGACGCGGAACGCGGACCGCGTTTGCCACGAGGCGCTGGGCGCGCTCGCGCTCTACGGCGATCGGCTGCGCGAGCCCGTGGACGCGTTGCTGTATCGCCTGCATGCGCAGGGGCGCGCCGATGACTCGTCGTATTGCGCATGGCCGGCGAGCCGTATCACACGCAACCCGTGAACGCACGCGCTGTCGATTCCTGTTGCGCGGGCGATGTACACCGCCGCTGGCAATGCGTTACGATGCTCGCCCGCATTGCCATCTCCGAAGACTTCCATGGATGTCGCCTTCATCCTCGATCCGCTGCCCGAGCTCAAGGCCTACAAGGACTCGAGCATCGCGATGATGCGCGCGCTGCAACGGCGCGGGCATCGCGTCTTTGCGCTCGGGCAGGCCGATATCTTCTGGGACCGGAACGTGACCCGCGGCGCGGCGCGCGCGCTGACGCTGTCGGACGACGACCACGACTGGTATCGCGCTGGCGAGTCAACCCCGCGCCCACTGCGCGATTTCACCGCGGTGATCATGCGCAAGGACCCGCCGTTCGACATGGAGTACGTGTATTCGACGTACCTGCTCGAGGCCGCCGAGCGCGAAGGCGCGCGCGTCTTCAACCGCCCGCGGGCGATCCGCGACAACAACGAGAAGATGGCGATCACCAAGTACGCCGACTTCATCGCGCCGACGCTGGTGACGCGGGATGCCGCGCTTGTCGATGCGTTCATCGACGAGCACGAGGACGTCATCATCAAGCCGCTCGACGGGATGGGCGGCGCGTCGATCTTCCGCATTCGCAATAGCGACCCCAACCGCAACGTGATCGTCGAGACGGTGTCGCACCTCGGCCGGCAGACGGTCATGGTGCAGCGCTTCATTCCCGAGATCGTCGACGGCGACAAGCGCGTCCTGGTAATCGGTGGCGAGGTCGTGCCGTTCGCGCTCGCGCGCATCCCCAAACCGGGCGAGACGCGCGGCAACCTGGCCGCCGGAGGCCGGGGCGAGGCGCGGCCGATCACGGACCGCGAACGCGAGATCGCCGCGGCGCTGGGACCCAAGCTGTGGGCAGAGGGCCTGCTGATCGTCGGCCTCGACGTCATCGGCCCCTGCCTGACCGAGGTCAACGTCACCTCCCCAACCTGCTTCGTGGAGATCGCGCAGCAGTCCGGCTTCGACACGGCCGGCATGTTCGTCGACGCCCTGGAGCGGGCCTGCCGCTAGCCGCGATCCCGCGTCCGGCGGCACGCATCGTGCTACCATTTTGAGGGGTTGCCGGTGTCATCTGCCCGCAACCTCACAGCCTTATGATCGGCATCCTCATCATCGCGCACGACACGTTGCCGGACAGCCTGGTCAAGGCGGTCACGCATGTGCTGGGCACGCGGCCGCCGCAGTTCGAAACGGTATCGGTATCCGCGAGCGACGACCCCTTCCACCTGGTGCCGACGGCGAAGGAAGCGCTGGCGCGGCTCGATACGGGCGATGGCGTGCTGATCTTTTCCGATATCTATGGCGCGACGCCGTGCAATCTGGCAAGCAAGCTGCTGGTGCCCGGCCGCGTCGAAGTGGTGGCGGGCGTCAACTTGCCGATGCTCGTGCGCGCATTCACCTATCGCGCGAAGGGCATGGATACGATGATCAAGAAGGCGATCTCGGGGGGGTGTGACGGCGTGGTGCGCATCGAGGTCGATCCCGTCTATGCAGCAGCGCGAGGTTGAGATCATCAACAAGCTGGGCCTGCACGCGCGGGCCTCGGCGAAGCTGACGCAGCTCGCCGCGAAGTACCAGTGCGACGTGCAGATGTCGCGCAATGGCCGCAAGGTCAACGCCAAGAGCATCATGGGCGTGATGATGCTGGCCGCGGGCAAGGGCGCGAAGGTCGTGGTCGAGGTCGATGGCCCCGACGAACTGGAGGCGATGGACGCCATCGTCGCCTTGGTCGGTGACTATTTCGGCGAGGGACAGTAAGCGGTTACACCCGTTATCCGTCAACGGATTGGAGGCCGCAAGTCCCCACTGTTGCAACGGCAATCATGATCGGAAAAAGAGTTTGCGGAACCAACGGATGAATCCGCCGACCAACGGTTGTATCCAGTCGCATTGCGGCGGGGTTTTTTATTTTCACCATTCGCCGGAGGTGTTTCATGCAGACGCGCGACCTCGCCATATCCAATCGACTCGGCCTGCATGCCCGCGCGTGCGCCAAGATCGTCCACATCGCATCGCAATTCCATTGCAAGGTGTCGCTGGTGGTCAAGGGCCGCCGCGCGAGCGCGCGCAACATCGTCGCGGTCATGCTGCTGACGGCGTCCGTCGGAACCACGGTGCGGCTGGAGACCGACGGGCCGGACGAAGTGGCGGCGATGCGCGAGATCGCCGCGCTCTTCCACGACGGGTTCGGCGAGCGATCGTAGCGGACCACCCCGCGCGACCGGGGTCGCTTGTGGGTACTGAGTGATGGTCAGCTTCGCGCTGCAGGGTGTGGGCGTCTCGGCCGGCATTGCGATCGGCCGCGCGCAGCTCGTCTCGCACGCGACCCTCGAGGTCGCGCACTACCAGATTCCGTCCGCGAAGCTCGACGCCGAGATCGCACGCTTCAATTTCGCGATCAAGGAGGTCCAGAAGGAACTGGAAGGTCTGCATACGGCGATGACCAGCGGCGACGTTCCGGGCGAGTTCGGCGCCTTCCTGGACGTCCACTGGATGATCCTGAACGATCCGACGCTCTCCGAGGTCCCACGGAAGATCATCCTGGAGCAACGCTGTAACGCAGAGTGGGCGCTCACTCAACAAATGGGCGTGCTGGTCGAACAGTTCGAACAGATCGAGGATCCGTACCTGCGCGAGCGCAAGGCGGACATCGTCCAGGTCGGCGAGCGAGTCCTGAAGCGCCTGCTGGGCAAGCCGGGCGCACTGCCCGCGCCGGTGGCCGAGGAGCAGACGATCCTGGTCGCCCACGACCTCTCGCCCGCGGACGTTATCCAGTTCAAGCAGCACCGCTACGGCGCGTTTCTCACCGACTTAGGCGGCGTGACGTCGCATACCGCGATCGTCGCGCGCAGCCTCAACGTGCCCGCCGTGGTGGCGACGCACAATGCGCGGCAGCTGATCCGCGACAGCGAGATGCTGATCGTCGATGGCCAGGCCGGCGTGGTGGTCGTCAATCCCGACCGCGCAGTGCTCGCCGAATACCGGCTGAAGCAGACCGAGCTCGATCTCGAACGGCAGAAGCTCAAGCGCCTGCGCACCAAGCCCGCCGAAACCATCGACGGCGTGCACATCGAGCTGCACGCGAACATCGAGTTGCCCGACGACGTGGAACAGGTCCTCGAGAACGGCGCCACGGGAATCGGTCTCTTCCGCTCCGAATTCCTGTTCCTCAACCGCGAGGGCCTGCCCACCGAGGACGAGCAGTTCGAGGCCTACCGCACGGTGGCCGCCGGCATGAAGGGGCTGCCGGTGACGATCCGCACGTTCGACCTGGGCGCCGACAAGCACAAGGAAGGACTGGACGGGCTGTCGCGGGTCGCGCCCAATCCGGCGCTGGGCCTGCGCGCCATCCGCTTCTGCCTGGCCGAGCCGCGCCTGTTCCTCACGCAACTGCGCGCGATCCTGCGCGCGTCGCACTACGGCCGCGTGCGCATCCTGGTGCCGATGCTGGCGTCGTCCAGCGAGATCGACCAGACGCTGCTGCTGATCGAGCAGGCGAAGGAGTCGCTGCGCGAGCAGAACGTGCCGTTCGATTCGCGCGTCGAAGTCGGCGGCATGATCGAGATACCCGCCGCCGTGCTGGCCATGGGCGCGTTCTGCTCGAAGCTCGACTTCCTGTCGATCGGGACGAACGACCTGATCCAATACACGCTGGCCGTCGACCGCGCGGACGAGGCGGTATCGCATCTCTACGATCCGTTGCACCCGGCGGTGCTGCGCCTGCTCGCCCTCGCGATCAGCGTCGCCGACAAGGCCAAGGTTCCCATTGCCGTGTGCGGGGAAATGGCCGGCGAGGTGCAGATGACGCGGCTGCTGCTGGGCCTCGGACTGCGCAATTTTTCAATGCATCCGGCGCACCTGCTGACGGTCAAGCAGCGCGTGCTGACGTCGGAATTCGCTTCGTCCAAGCCGCAGGTGGACAGGATCCGCCGCGCCGACGATCCAATGAAAATCTCGGACATCCTGGCCAGGCTGAACGCGCAGTAACGTCCGGGGCTAGTGCATTCCGCAGGATTCGTGCACAATGCCATTGTCATGAAACAGATACGAATAACAATCTTTCTCGTTTGTGCGGCCTTTGGGCTGGGTTGCCACGTCATTCGCGATTGCTGCCACTGTCGGCGCGCCGGCGCCCGCTTTAGCCCTGCCCACGGCCGGCGGCGAAACCGTGGCGCTGGACCAGTTGCGGGGCAAGGTCGTGTACGTCGACTTCTGGGCGTCGTGGTGCGCCCCATGCCGCAAATCGTTTCCCTGGATGGCCGAGATGCAGAAGAAGTACGGCCCATCGGGTTTCACCGTGGTTGCCGTGAACGTGGACAAGAAGCGGCCGGACGCGGAGCGTTTTCTGCAGGCGACGCCGGCGCAATTCACCGTCGTCTACGATCCTGCCGGTGCCGCGCCGGCGGCCTGGGACGTCAAGGCCATGCCGACTTCCTACATCATCGACACCAAGGGCAACGTGGCCATGGTCGAGTCCGGTTTCAGGGACGAGAACGTGCCGGAGCTTGAGAACCGAATCAAGGCGCTCGTCGGCGCAAAGTGAACAGGATACGAGGCATGCGACTCTTGTTGCTATCGATGATCGTCGCTGCCGGCTGTGTTGGCTGTGCGTCGTTCAACCCGCCACAGCCGTGGGAAAAGGGGGAACTCGCCAAGCCGGCAATGCAGTTCGATCCGGACCCGCTGCAGGCAAAATTGCGCGAGCACACCTACGCGAGCAAGGAAGGCTCGACGGGCGGGTACGGGGTCGGCGGCGGCGGCTGTGGCTGCAACTAGGAAGACGCGCGGCCGCACCAAGCCTCGCCAGAGCCGCGCCGGGCAGGCGCTGTTTGCCGCGGCTATTGCGTTACCAGGGGTGCTGCCCTCGAACGCGCAGGCGGAATCCGCGCCGACCGAGGGCGTCTTTGCGCTGTCCTATTACAACTATCGCGACTGGCAGCCCGGAGCTTCCCGGATGGCGGTGCAATCGCCGACGATCTTCATGCTGGTTCCGGTTTCCGACACGGTGGCCGTGCAAGGGTCGCTGGTCTACGACGCCGTGACCGGTGCGTCGCCTTACTTCTTCAACGCGCTTTCCCAGGCCTCCATCGGCGACTATCGCACTGCGGGCGACCTCAAGGTGACGAAGTGGTTCGGACGCTGGGCCGTCGGCGTGGGCGGCGCGGTGTCCTCGGAGCAGGATTACCTGTCGCGCGCCGCGTCGGTCGACGTGCGCTACTCCACGCCCGACAACAACACGACCTTCGCGTTCGGCATCGGCGGCGCGTACGACACGATCAACTCAGTCAACGGCGTCGCGGTCAACGAGCACCGCCGTTCGCTGGAGTTCCTGGTCGGCGTCACCCAGGTCCTCAACGCCAATGCGATCGTGCAGTCCAACCTCACCTACTACACCGGTCACGGCTACTACTCCGATCCCTACAAGTCGCTCGACCAGCGGCCCAGCGAGCGGCGCACGCTGGCGTGGCTCACGCGATACAACCAGACGTTCGTCGAGGCGGACGGCGTGCTGCAGCTGTCCTACCGCCTGTTGTTCAACTCGTTCGGCGATCACTCGAACATGTTCGAAGTGGCCTGGGTCCAGGGCTTGCCGCAGGGTTGGAGCATCGCGCCGAACGTCCGCTACATCGCGCAGCATGGCGCTTCGTTTTACTACAACCCGCCGTTTCCGAGCGGCTACGTCGATGGCCAGAACTACACGGCCGACACGCGGCTGGCGACCTGGGGCGCGTTCACCGTCGGCCTCACTGCGACCAAGGTGTTCGAAAAGGGCTGGAGCGCCTACGCCAAATACCAGTACTACCAGCAACGGCCGGACTGGTACCTCGGCGGCAGCGGCAGTCCGGACATTCTCGATTTCTCCGCGCGCTGGTTCGAGGTCGGCGTCACCAAGACGTTCTAGCCGGCTACGCGCGAGCCAGAGGTTACACTGCGGCGTCACGCGAACATGCGGCGCGGCGTCGTCGCGAGTTCGCCAAGCCTTAGCCTCGCCGGCGCTCGGGTGACGGGGGCCGGCATGGACGTCCCAGCGATGCCCCTGTTCAATTTCAAGTTTCGCGCCATGGCTGCGGAGAATGGGTTGCAGCTCGTGGCCCCGGATGAGGCGACTGCGCGTCGCATCGCGGACCTGGCCATCGCCGACGTGCAGCGCATCGAGTCCAAGTACTCGCGCTACCGCGACGATACGATCACCACTCGCATCAATCGTGCCGCCGGCAAGGAGCCGGTGGAGCTCGACGCCGAAACGGCCGCGCTGCTGCACTATGCCGACCAGTGCCACCGGCTGAGCGGCGGACTCTTCGACGTGACGTCGGGCGTGTTGCGCCGCGTGTGGGATTTCAAGCGGAAGCCGCCGCAACTGCCCGACCCTGCCGCGCTCGCCGAAACAGTCGCGCTGGTGAATTGGTCGTCGGTGGAGTGGACTCCGAAGGCCATTCGCCTGCCGCGCGCCGGCATGGAAATCGATTTCGGCGGCATCGGCAAGGAATATGCGGCCGATCGCGCCGCAACGATCTGCCTGGAAGCCGGAATCCGGCACGGCCTGGTGGATCTGGCCGGTGACGTGCGCGTGCTGGGTCCGCAGGAGAGCGGAGCGCCGTGGCGCGTCGGAATCAGCCATCCGCGGCGCGCGGGAAAGGTGATCGCGTACGTCGAACTCGAAGGCGGCGCCATCGCCACGAGCGGCGACTACGAACGATTCTTCGAGGTCGACGGAAAGCGGTATTGCCACATCCTCGACCCCCGCTCGGGCATGCCGGTGACGGCGTGGCAATCGGTGAGCGTCGTTGCGCCGCTATGCGTGGTGGCCGGCAGCTGTTCCACTATCGCGATGCTGCTCGGAAAAAAGGCCATCGCCTTTCTGCGCCGGCAAGAGGTCGAGTTCGTCGCCATTGCGGCGGACGGTTCGATACATGGAACCGCCGCCGCTCGGAACTGATTACTGCGGCGCGCACATGAAGGCGAGTCCGGGCATGTTTCCTTCCTGGATCCATCCGCTGGCCAGCATCTGGTCGCGGACCGCGGGCATCGTGACGTAGCGGTGGTTGGGCGCGCCGCTCTGGCCATTGTTGTAGAGCCGGTAGACGGGCACCGTACCTGCGGCGCAGGTGCCATCCGGCGCGGCGCCCGGAATGCTGAATACCTCGCCTTCGAACTGCCATGCGGGATAGGTCTTTGCCAGTTCGCATTCGTAAGTCAGGTCGGTGTAGAAATGCGAACTCTTCGGCGCGAACGATGCGCTGAAGAAGCGGCATACGGTGGCGGAACCCGGCATGCCGAGCGTGTACGCCTTGAACTGGTAACCCGTGCGTACCCAGCCACTGACCGCGCCGACATCCAGCGCGGTGACCTCGAGCGTGCCGGTCGTCATGAAGTAATGATCGAACCCGGCGTGGTAGTACTCTAAGACGTCGACGGTCGTCGAACCGGGTGGCGGCGACGGTGGTGGTGGCGGCGGCGTATTTGTTCCATTGCCGGAAACGAGGATCGCTTGAGGGCTGCCGACACCGTCGCTGCTGATCGTGATCGAGCTGGAGCGCGCACCTGTGGCGGACGGCGCAAAGGTCACGGCGAAGGAACACGTGCCGCCAGGTGCCAGGCTGCCGGTGCAGGTGGACGCGCTGATCGCGAATTCCGCCGCGTTGTCGCTGACGACATTCGAAATCGTGACGGGGGTTCCGCCGGCGTTGGCACAGCGTAAACGTCTTCGCCGCGCTGGACTGCGCCGACGACTTGATCGGCAAATGCGTAGGCTGCAGGAACCGCGAGCGCGCCCGGTGTCGCCACGCTGGTCCCCGTGCCTGTCAGCGAGAGCGTTTGCGGGCTGCCCGTGCCGGTGCTCACGATCGTGATCGACGCCGATCGCCCGCCTATGTCAGATGCGGTGAACGTAACGCTGAAGCTGCAGCTTGCGCCTGCCGCAATGCTGCCGCTGCAACTCGAGCTCGAGATCGGGAATTCCCCGGCATTGCTGCTGGTGATCGCCGAGATGACCACCGCGGTTCCGCCCGTGTTGGTCAGCGTGAACGCCTGTGGCGAGCTGGCGGCGCCGACCACTTGCGATCCGAACGCAAATGACGCAGGCACGCTCAGCACACCCGGCGTGGCGACGGACGCACCGGTGCCGCTGACCGCAACCGACTGCGGACTGCCGACGCCCGTGCTGGTCACCGTGATCGACGTTGCGCGCGCGCCCGCCGCCGAGGGCGTGAAGGTGACGCTGAAACTGCAGCTCGCACCGGCGCCCACGCTGCCGGCGCAGGTGGAACCGCTGATCGGGAATTCCGCGGCGTTGCTGCTCGCCAGCGACGAGATGGTCACCGCGCTGCCGCCGGTGTTCGTCAGCGTGAACGAATGCGGCGCGCTCGGCGAGCCTACGGTCTGGGCAGCGAACGCATACGCAGCCGGCATGCTCAAGGCGCCAGGGGCGACGACGTTGCCGGTGCCCGACAGCGTTACCGTCTTGGCGCCGGCGCTGCTGTTTACGGTCAGCGTTGCACTGCGACTCCCTGCGGCAGACGGCGAGAACGACGCGCTGATCGTGCAGGACGCACCGTTGGCAAGCGTCGCCGGGCAGGTATTGGTGGTCGGAAACTCGGTGGAATTGCTGTTGGCGACGCTCAGGCCCGTGGCCGATGCGGTTCCGGTATTGGATACGGTGATGGTCGTCGCCGCGCTGGTCGTTCCGACGTTCTGCGCCGCGAACGCGAACGACGCGGGCGCGACGCCAATGATGGGCGCGCCTGCCGCCGGGCACGTGGGGGCTGCCGCGATCCAGGTGGCCAGGTCGTCCAGGTCGCTCGCGGTGTACTTGCCCTTGAAGACCGCCATTTCCCCGCACGCTGTTGATCGCCGAGGCGATCTTTGCCGGGTTGTTGGCGCCGTTCTGGATCTTGTTTACGCCTTGCGAAGGATCGGCCTTGTGGCACGAATTCGACGCGCAGGTCAGGCCGCTGACGGGCGTGGTGTAAAGGGTTCTGGCCGTTGGCACAGTTGCCGGTCGCGAACGCCGGAACTGCGGGGGCCAGGGTCAGAATCGAAATGAAGATATTGCGCGCAATCACCGATGGGGTCATGGCTGCCTCTTTCGACTGAGTGGGGAATCGTCAGCGCATTCGATCCGGCAATAGGTATCGCTCGCTGAAACCGCAACCCCAGCTATAACCCAGAATATGACAATGGCATAGTATTTTTGTGGGACCTGCTCCGAGGAACCGGGCCAATTGCTGGCCCAGTCGGTACTTCTACCGCGGCAAATGTTCGTTCATTGCGGCGCGCACATGCCCACGCCGATGCCGTTGCCTTCCGCCACATAGCCTTTGTTGATCATCTTCTGCCGCTCGGCGAGGCTCGTGACGAAGCGATGATTCGGCGCGCCGCCCATGCCGCTGTTGTAGAGGCGGTAGACTGGAATGGTGCCTGCCGGGCAATTCCCGCCACCGTCCGGCAGCATCGCGTTGAACAGCTTGTCGTCTTCGAGTCTCCAGTCCGGGAAGCTGGCGATCGTCGCTTCGCAGCCCAAGCCGTGCGGAGCGTAGAAGTGCGAACTCTTCGGCGCAAAACTGTCGTTGAAGAAGCGGCAGATGGCGACCGACGACG
The DNA here is from genome assembly GCA_963834045.1 of uncultured beta proteobacterium. GTDB lineage: Bacteria > Pseudomonadota > Gammaproteobacteria > Burkholderiales > Casimicrobiaceae > VBCG01. The sequence continues at coordinate 83,285 of CAWIAK010000020.1, forward strand.
CCGGGGCGGTCGCGTTCGCATAGCTGTTGAACGAGAAGCCCGTGCGCGACCAATCCTGGAACGGTGCCGACTTGGTGTCGAGCAGGGACACTTCCGCGGCGACCGGCGTGATGAAGAAGTGATCGAGCGCGGCGTTGTAATACTCGACAACCGTGACTGTGGCTGGCGAGCCCCCCGATGTTCCGGTGCCGCTGACGCTGATCGCCTGCGGGCTGCCGGTGCCGTTGCTGACCACCGATATCGATCCGCTGCGCGTGCCGGCGGCGCCGGGCGTGAAAGTCACGCCGACTGCACAGCTCGCCCCGGCGCTGACCGTGTTGCAGGAGCTGCTCGCGACCGTGAACTCGCTGGGGTTGCTGCTGGACACGCTGGATACGTTCACCGCGCTACCGCCGATGTTGGAGATCGTCACACTGTTCGGCGCGCTGGTCGTGCCGACCGCCTGGCTCGCGAAATTCAGCGCCGAGGGAATCGACAGCTGGCCAGGCGTGGCGACCGCGCTGCCGGTGCCGCTGACGCCCACGGTCAGCGTACCGCCAGTACGATTGACGGTGATGTTGCTGCTCAACGCGCCCGCCGCGGTCGGATGGAATGCCACCTTGAAACTGCAGTTTCCGCCCGCGGCAACGGTCACGTTGCTGCATGTGTTGGCGGACAGCGGGAAATGCGTCGAGTCGTTGCTGCTGGCCGTGACCGCGAGCGCCGACGCGGAGCCGGCATTCGTGATCGTGATCGTGGTGGTCGCGCTGGTCGCGTTGACGGTCGTCGAGCCGAAAGCGTCACCGGTGCCGGCGCCGCCTGCAGATTGGGCGTTCCGCTGGCTGGGCACGACGGCGCGTAGAAGATCCACAGTCGCGATGTCGTCGATGATCCTGAATAGCTGAGGCGGCAGTGCTGCGAACGTATCGACAACATGGCCGCGTCGCCGGGTGGGCCGTCGAGCGCCTGGTCGATCGAGATCGGGGTTGTCCGATGCCGTTCTGGATGTTGTTCTTGCTGACGCTGGCGCCATGTGGCAATTGCCGTCCGAGCAGGCGATGGGATTCGACGCCAGTCGTCTTTGTGTAGAGCGCCTTGCCGTTGTTGCAGACTGCCCGGATCGCGTAAACACGGCAAAGTCCATGCGACGGCGGCCGAAGCGATCAGGGCGAGGGAAAGAGGGCGCAGACGCATGCAAATTCTCCAGACGGCGGGTGCGGCATCGAGACGATTGAAGAAGCCCGGACCTGCGACTAGACGCGGATTATGGCATCGTCATAAGCCGTTGTCATAGTACGTTGTCATGACCGCCGACAGGCGGCGGACTGCCAGCCAAGGCGGGAACAATGGTGGTCGACCTGCTCGAGAATGCCGGCGCCCGGCCCCGGCATTCCAAACCGGGGCGGATGAGGCTAAACTTGTCCGATTGCGCCGATTTGACCCAGATTGCGGGCGCGGGGAGCCGGTAACCTACTGTTTCAAAACAAATACGGCCGACGCGGACGCCGCGTTTAATCCGTCCAATCGACGGGCCCCAAAAAGGCCGGCCGGGCCGAAGTAGTGCCGGAAATCCATTCGAACATGCCTTCGCCCTCCCCCAAGCCCCGCCCACCCCGCCAGGCCACGCCGAACATTCCCCGTTCCGTGGGGCCTGTGGTTTCCCGCGCCGCCTATTTCGACCGGCCGCTGCCGCTCGCCTGCGGCCAATCGCTCGACGTCTACGAACTCGCCTACGAGACCTACGGCGAGCTGAACGAGGACAAGTCCAACGCCGTCCTCGTCTGCCACGCGCTGAACGCGTCGCACCACGTTGCCGGCTACTACGCCGACGATCCCGACAACGTCGGCTGGTGGGACAACATGATCGGACCGGGCAAGCCGCTCGACACGAGCGTCTTCTTCGTCATTGGCGTCAACAACCTCGGCAGCTGCTTCGGCTCCACCGGGCCGCAGTCGAAGAATGTCGCCACCGGGAGCCTGTGGGGTTCGGACTTCCCGCTGGTCACCGTCGAGGACTGGGTCGACGCGCAGGCGCGCCTGGCCGATCACCTGGGAATAGCGCAATTCGCCGCGGTCATGGGCGGCAGCCTGGGCGGCATGCAGGCGCTGTGCTGGGCGATCCGCTATCCGGAACGCATTCGCAACGCGCTGGTGATCGCCGCGGCGCCCAACCTGTCCGCGCAGAACATCGCATTCAACGAAGTCGCGCGCCAATCGATCCTCACCGACCCGGAATTCCACGAGGGCCACTTCGAGGCGCACGGCACCAAGCCGCGGCGCGGCCTGCGGCTGGCGCGGATGATCGGCCACATCACGTACCTGTCCGACGAGCAGATGGAGGAGAAATTCGGCCGCTCGCTGCGCGAGGGCCTCAAGTTCTCGTTCGCACCCGAATTCGAAATCGAGTCGTACCTGCGCCACCAGGGAGAAAAATTCGCCGAGTACTACGACGCGAACACGTATTTGCGGATCACCAAGGCGCTCGACTATTTCGATCCGGCGCATGCGACCGGAGGCGACCTGGCGCGCGCGCTGGCGCCAGCGCGCTGCTCGTTTCTCGTCGTGTCGTTCACGACCGACTGGCGGTTCTCGCCCGCGCGTTCGCGCGAAATCGTCAAGGCGCTGGTCGACCACCAGCGCGAGGTGTCGTACGCGGAAATCGAGGCGCCGCACGGCCACGACGCGTTCCTGCTCGACAACCCGCAGTACCACGCGCTCATCGGCGCCTATTTCGGCCGCATCGCGCCGGACACGAAGCAATATTCGACGTTTCGCTTCGGCAGCGAGGTGAAGAGGAAGATCGACGAGCGGGAAACCGAGGCGCAGCGCGCCGACTACGCCACGATGGCGAGCTGGATGGACAAGGGCGCCCGCGTGCTCGACTTGGGCTGCGGCGATGGCGGCCTGCTCGCGTACCTGATGCGCGAACGCGATGTGCGCGGCTACGGCATCGAGATCGACGACATGGGCGTGTTCGCCAGCGTGCGCAACGGCATCAACGTCCTGCAGAGCAACCTGGAGCAGGGGCTGGCCGGCTTCGACGACGCCTCGTTCGACTGCGTGATCCTGTCGCAGACGTTGCAGGCGATGCGCCACACGGAAGAGATCGTCGTCGAAATGCTGCGGGTCGGACGCGAGGCGATCATCACGTTCCCGAATTTCGGCCACTGGTCGCACCGCTGGCAGATCCTGAAAGGGCGCATGCCGGTCTCCGACCGCCTGCCCTACCAATGGTACGACACGCCGAACATCCACCTGTGCACGGTGGCGGACTTCGATGCATTCCTGGCGGAGCGGCGCTACGTCGTCGAGAACCGCGTGGTGCTTGCAGGCGGTCATCGGGTGTCGGTCATGCCGAACCTGCGCGGAGAACTCGCGATCTACCGGTTCAGGCGCGCATGAGCGAGCGGGGCGTAGCCAAGGCCCGAAGGGCGCGTCCGCGAGCGACTAAGGGAGGCCGACGGCTCAGTGCAGGGAGATTATTGGTGGGCGCGGAGGCCGACATCATGATCCACGACCACCCGCCGCACGCCGATGTTTGCGACTTCCAAGCGCGATAGCGCGGCTCCAACTGCTGCGATGAATATGCGTAGTGTTGTATTGACGAGCGACGACACGTGACGGACGGGGCAACGCCCACCCCGGCCCCGCCGAAGGAATCCTGGCGCGAAGCGCTCTTCAACAGGCGGATGCTGATTTGCGTCTTCATCGGCTTCTCGTCCGGGTTGCCGCTGTATCTGCTGATCAACCTTCTGCCGGCATGGCTGCGCTCCGAGGGCGTGGACCTGAAGGCGATCGGGCTGTTCGCGCTGATCCAGTTGCCGTACACGTGGAAATTCCTGTGGTCTCCGCTGATGGACCGCTTTGGCTTGCCGATGCTGGGACGGCGCCGCGGCTGGATGCTCGCGACGCAAGTGCTGCTGCTCGTCGCCATCCCGGTCTTCGGCCTGCTGCATCCGAAGTTCGACATCTGGGCGATCGCCTACCTGGCCACGGCGGTGGCCTTCTTCTCCGCCAGCCAGGACATCGTGCTCGACGCGTTCCGGCGCGAGATCCTGCCCGAAGCGGAGTTGGGTCTCGGCAATTCCATCTACGTCAACGCGTACCGGATTTCGAGCCTCGTCCCCGGCTCGCTGGCGCTGATCCTCTCCGACCTGCTGCCCTGGTCGTCGGTCTTCATGATCACGGCGCTGTTCATGCTGCCCGGCGTGGCGATGACGCTGCTCGTGGCCGAGCCGCAGTTGACGAAAGGCGCGCCCAAGACGCTGCGCGAGGCGGTCGTCGAGCCCTTCCACGAATTCATCACCCGCAACGGCTGGAAGGACGCAGTGCTGGTGCTGCTGTTCATCTTCCTCTACAAGCTGGGCGACAGCATGGCCACGGCGCTCGCCACGCCGTTCTACCTGGACATGGGATTTTCGCGGACCGACATCGGCATCATCGCCAAGAATGCCGGCCTGTGGGCGAGCGTGGCCGGCGGCATGCTGGGCGGGCTGTGGATGGTGAAGATCGGCATCAATCGCGGGCTGTGGCTGTTTGGCGCGGTGCAGATGTTCTCGATCCTCGGCTTCGCACTGCTGGCGTGGGTCCATCAGCCGGACCGGCTGCTGCTGGCCTTCGTGATCGCGTTCGAGGCGCTTGGTGTCGGGCTGGGCACCGTGGCGTTTGTTGCCTTCATCGCCCGCGCGACCGACCCGCGCTACACCGCCACCCAATTCGCGCTGTTCACGAGCCTGGCCGCCGTGCCCCGGACCGTCGTCAACGCGACGACCGGCTGGATCGTCGCCGAGACCGGCTGGTTCAATTTCTTTCTGCTGTGCACGCTGCTTGCCGTGCCCGGAATGGCACTACTCTTGCGTGTAGCTCCTTGGCGCGATCGTGCCAAGGAGGGAATTCGCCCATGAATCCGCACAAATTCAGCGCAATAGCGCATCGTGATCACGATTATTGCAACCCCATCGAGGCGGGCAAGATCGAGCGCCTGCTCGACCTGCTTCCGCTCGACGAAACGTCCAGGGTCCTCGACCTGGGTTGCGGACGCGCCGAACTGGCGCTTCGGATCATCGAACGCTTCGGCTCCACGGTGGTGGCGATCGACCGCTCGTCGATGATGCTCGACGCCGCGCGGGAACGGGCGGAATGGACCGGCGCGCTGGGCAAGCTGCACCTGGACGACGTCGACATCGCCGAATACCGCGCCGATCCGGAGAATTTCCACCTCTCCGTCATGCTGGGAGCCGGCGGCATCAGCGGGGGCATGGCCGGCATCTGCGCGCAACTGAGGCACTGGACGCGCTCGGGCGGCTACCTGCTGATCGGGGAAGGCTACTGGAAGCAGAAGCCCCACTCCGAATACCTGGCGCTGCTCGGCGGCAAGGAATCGCAATACCTCGACCATCGCGGCAACGTGCAGGCCGGCATCGACGCGGGACTCATCCCGATGCACGCGTCCACCGCGTCGATGGACGAGTGGGACGACTACGAATGGAAGTATTGCCGCGCGATCGAGCGCTATGCGCGCGAGCAGCCCGAGGATCCCGACATTCCGGCCATGCTCGAGCGCAGCCGGCGCTGGCGCGACGCGTATCTTCGCTGGGGACGCGATTCGCTCGGCTTTGCCGTGTACCTCTTCTACCGTCCCGGTTCGCGGATGGGCTGATGGCCGTTGCCGCGTCCGCCGGCTATTCCGGCAAGCCGCTGTGGCAGAAGTTGGGATTGAAGGACGGCGCCCGGCTCTATGTCGCGGACGCGCCGGCGACGTGGCCGCGACTGCTGGCGGGCGCGCCCAAAGGCATGGCGTCGCTGTCACGCCTCGGCGAATTCGACATCGCGATACTGTTCATCACGTCGCGAGCGGTGCTTGCCGCATCACTCGCGCGCACGCTGCCGAAATTGGGCGCCGGCGGAATGATCTGGGTGGCGTGGCCCAAGAAGGCGTCGGGTGTCGTCACCGACGTGACCGAGGACACGGTGCGCGCCGTCGCGCTGCCGATGGGCGTCGTCGATGTGAAGGTGTGCGCGATCGACGCGACGTGGTCGGGATTGAAGCTCGTGCGCCGGCGCGCGCCGGCCGCCACGCCGTGATCAGGTCTTGAGCGAGAACGGCGTGAAATCGGTGCCGATGTCGTAGTAGTCCTCGTGTTCCTTGCGCTTCAGGAACGCCACGACCTTGTACGTCACCGGCGTCATCAGGACTTCCCAGCCGGTCTTCAGCAGGTAGTTCGTGACCATCACGGTCAGCAGCAGCTCGTTGCTGAAGATGCCGTAGAACGCGAGCGGATAGAACAGCACCGAGTCGACCGCTTCGCCGACGACCGTGGAGCCGATCGTGCGCGTCCACAGCCATTGGCCATTGGTGAGTATCTTCATCTTCGCCAGCGTGAACGAATTCGCGAACTCGCCGCAGAAATACGCGATCAGCGACGCGGCGACGATGCGCGGCGTCTGGCCGAACACCGTCTCGTAGACGGCCTGGTTCGGCCAGTCCTTGGCCGGCGGCAGGCTTACCACCACCCACGCCATGAATGAAGCGAAGACCATCGCGGCGAAGCCTGCCCACACCACCTTGCGCGCGCGCGCATAGCCGTAGACCTCGGTCAGGATGTCGCCGAAGATGTAGGAAATCGGAAAGAACAGCACGCCGGCGCCGAACGTGAACCCGAACAGCGTCGCCGCCTTGGCCGGACCGATCAGGTTGGAGCAGATGTAGACGGTAACGAACGCCGCCATCACGAGGTCGTAGTACTTGAACTGCTTGGGTGTGGTAGACATCAGGCGCAGCCTACGCCCTGGGCACGCAGGCGTTCGATTTCGGCGTGCGTGAATCCCCAATCCGCGAGCGCCTCGGCGCCGAGTGCGCCACGCTCGGGCGGCGCGCGAAGCGCAGCGCCGGGCGTGCGGGAAAATCGCGGCGCGGGCGCGGGCTGGTCGATGCCGCCAAGCGTTCATGTGGCCGTGGCGCGCGACGTTGTGCGGATGCGCGCCCGCCTCCGCGAATGTCAGCACCGGCGAAAAGCACGCATCCGATCCGGCGAAGATATCGCACCATTCGTCGCGCGTCTTTGCGGCGAATACCTGGGCGAAACGCTGCCGCAATTCCGGCCAGCGCGCTCGGTCGTGCTGCGACGGCAACGCCTCCTCCGCGAGTCCCATTCGCGCCAGCAGTTCCGCGTAGAACTTGGGCTCGATGGCGCCGACGGCGATGAACCTGTGGTCCTGCGTCTCATAGACGTCGTACCACGGCGCGCCGGAATCGAGGATGTTCTCGCCGCGGGTGTCGCTCCACCGGCCGCCCGCCTGCATGCCCCAGAACATCGTCGACAGCAGCGAAGCGCCCTCCACCATGGCGGCGTCGACCACCTGCCCGCGGCCCGAGCGCTGCGCTTCGGTAATGGCGCAGGCGACGCCGAACGCCAACAGCATGCCGCCGCCGCCAAAGTCTCCCACCAGGTTGAGCGGCGGCACCGGGGCGCCGCCGGCACGCCCGATCGCGTGCAGGACGCCGGACATCGCGATGTAGTTGATGTCGTGGCCCGCGCGCGGCGCCAGCGGACCGTCCTGGCCCCAGCCGGTCATGCGCCCGACGACAAGCTTCGGATTGGCGGCGAGCATCACGTCGGGGCCGAGCCCCAGCCGCTCCATCACGCCGGGCCGGAAACCTTCCAGCACGACGTCGGCCTTGCGCACCAGGTCCAGCGCGGCGGCCACGCTGTCCGGCGCCTTCATGTCCAGCGTGACCGAACGGCGCCCGCGCAGCATGACGTCGTACCAGCGCTCGCGTTCCAGCCCGAGCTGCGGATCCACCGGGCGCTCCAGCAGCAGCACGTCGGCGCCCATGTCCGCGAGCATCATGCCGCAGAACGGCGCGGGGCCGATGGCCTCGAACTCGAGCACCTTGATGCCGGCAAGCGGTCCCATCGTCAGATGCCCTTGTGCAGAAAGCGAAGCGTGGAAAGCGACGCGCCGAAGGAGCAGAGATCACGCCACGATCCTTTCCAGCGCCTCGGCCAATTCCAGCCACTCGGTCTCGAGCCGGGCCAGCTGCCACACCACCTCGCCCTGGCGCGCGACTTTGGTTTTCAATTCGTCCTTCATGGCCTCGGCATAGGCTTCGGGCAGCGCGAGCCACGCGTCGAGTTGCTCCTTTTCCCGGTTGTAGCCGGCCATTTCCTTTTCGATGGCGGCCTGGCGCGCCGCGATCGGACGGCGCGCGTCGGCGAGGCGCTGCCTTGCCGCCGCCTGCTCGCGTTTTTGCGCCTTGCGATCGACGGGCGCGGCGCTGATGTCCGTCTCGGGCTCGACGCGCTCGCGCCTGCGCAGGTTCAACACCCAGTCGCGATAGTCATCGAGATCGCCGTCGAATTGCGCGATCTTTCCGTCCGCGACGAGCCACAGCGCGTCGGTGGTCGCGCGCAGCAGATGGCGATCGTGCGCAACGACGACCAGCGCGCCGCCATAGTCCTGCAGCGCTTCGGTCAGCGCTTCGCGCATTTCGATGTCGAGATGGTTGGTCGGTTCGTCGAGCAGCAGCAGGTTCGGCTTTTGGCGCACGATCAGCGCGAGCGTAAGGCGCGCTTTTTCCCCGCCGGAAAAGCGGCCCACGGCGGAGCTCGCCATGTCGCCGCGAAAATCGAAGCCGCCCAGGTAGTCGCGGAATTCCTGTTCGCGCGTGTCGGGCTCGATCTGGCGCAGGTGCCACAGCGGCGAATATTCTTCGCGCAGCTGCTCGACCTGGTGCTGCGCGAAATAGCCGAGCTTCAGGTTCTGCGCGGTCGACCTGCTTCCCGGCCAACGGAACCAGCGTGCCCGCGATCGCTTTGAGCAGCGTCGACTTGCCCGCGCCGTTGGGTCCCAGGAGCCCGATGCGGTCGCCCGCGAGAATGCCCCAGTCGACGTTGGCGAGCACCGGCGGCTTGCCCGCGTAGCCCAGCGTCGCGTGCTCGAGCAGGACGAGCTGGCGCGCGGCCGCGGCGACGGGCGGAAACGCGAACTCGAACGGACTGTCCACGTGCGCGGCGGCGATCAGCTCCATGCGCTCCAGCGCCTTGATCCGGCTCTGCGCCTGCTTGGCCTTGGTGGCCTTGGCGCGGAAGCGGTCGATGAACGAATGCAGGTGCGCGACCTGCCGCTGCTGCTTGGCGTACGAGGCCTGCTGCAGCGCCAGCTGCTGCGCGCGCATCACTTCGAACTGCGCGTAGTTGCCGGTGTAAGCGGTGAGCTTGCGCCCGTACACGTGGACGATCTGGTCGACGACGCCGTCCAGGAAATCCCGGTCGTGGGTGATGAGCAGCAGCGTTCCCGGATATTTTCCGAGCCAGTCCTCGAGCCACAGCACCGCATCGAGGTCGAGATGGTTGGTCGGCTCGTCGAGCAGCAGAAGATCGGAGCGGCACATCAGCGCCTGCGCGAGATTCAGGCGCATGCGCCATCCGCCGGAGAAACTCGGCACGGGGTCCGCGTGCCGCGCCTCGGGAAAGCCCAGGCCCGCCAGCAGCGTGGCCGCGCGCGCCCGCGAGCTGTAGCCGCCGATGTCGTCGAAGCGATGGTGCAGGTCCGCCAGCGCTTCGCCGTCGAGCGAGTGATCGCGTTCCGCGGCGGCCAGTGCAGCCTTCGATCTCGCGCAGCTCGCGGTCGCCGTCGAGCACGTAGTCGATGGCCGGCACCGCGACGGCCGGCGTCTCCTGCGCGACGTGCGCGATCGTCCACGACGGCGGCAACGCAATGGAACCGGCGTCGGGCAGCAATTCCTGCCGGATGGCGGCGAAGAGGCTGGACTTGCCGCAGCCGTTCGAGCCGACCAGTCCCACCTTGTGGCCGGTGTGGATGGTCAGGTTGGCGCCTTCGAGCAGGCGTTTGACGCCGCGCGCCAGCGTGAGGTTGGTGATGCGCAGCACGGCCTAGCGGAGCTCGTAGTCGTAATCGATGATCAGCGGCGCGTGGTCCGAAAACCGCCGATTCCTGTAGATCGACGCGGCGCGCGCGGTGGCCGCGACGCCCGGCGTGGCGATCTGGTAGTCGATACGCCAGCCGACGTTGTTGGCCCAGGCTTGGCCGCGGTTGGACCACCACGTGTACTGCTCCGGCCGCGGGTCGATCTTGCGGAACACATCGACGAAGCCAAGCTCGTCGAATACGTGCGTCAGCCACGCGCGTTCCTCGGGCAGGAAACCGGAATTCTTCTGGTTGCTGCGCCAGTTCTTGAGGTCGATCGGCTGGTGCGCGATGTTCCAGTCGCCGCAGAGAATGATCTCGCGCTTCGACTTCCGCAGCTTCGCCAGGTGCGGCAGGAACGCCTCGAGGAAGCGAAACTTGGACGCCTGCCGATGCGGCCCGCTGGACCCGGACGGCAGGTACAGGCTGATGACCGACAGGTCCGCGAAATCCGCCTGCAGGTAACGGCCTTCGTCGTCGAACTCCTTGGCGCCGAAGCCCTTGACGATGTCCGGCGTGACTTTCGCATACATGCCGACGCCCGCGTAACCTTTGCGCAGCGCCGGATTGAATGCCGCCGAGCATTTGCGCGGGGCCTTGAGCGCGCGCGGCACGTCGGCTTCGCTCCGCCCGCAATTCCTGCAGGCAGATCACGTCCCAGGGCTCGATGCGCGTGATCCAGCGCGCGAAGCCGCAGCGGTCGGCGGAACGGATGCCATTGACGTTAAGGGTGACGACGCGCATGCGGAAAGTGGAATCCGAAAGAAGCCGGCGAGTTTACTCCGACGGGCCGGCGAGGGCGCCGATCGGCGCACAGGCACATGCAGGGCGAATCGTTCGCCGCGGGCGGATCGGGCCCGCGCGTTATACTCGGCGCCAACTCTCTGAAGTCCTGCGCACCGTGAACGATTTTCGTCAGGAATTTCTCGATTTTGCCTTGGCACGCGGCGTGCTTCGATTTGGGGAGTTCATGACCAAGGCGGGGCGCAAGAGTCCCTATTTCTTCAACGCAGGGTTGTTCAACGACGGCGAAAGCCTGCGCCGGCTCGGCCAGTACTACGCGGAAGCCGTGCTCGCGTCGGGAATTGCCTTCGACCAGCTGTTCGGACCGGCCTACAAGGGAATCACCCTCGTGGCCGCGACGGGCATTGCGCTTGCCGAAAAAGGGCATAATTTGCCGTTCAGCTTCAACCGCAAGGAGGCGAAGGACCACGGCGAAGGCGGCGTCATTGTCGGTGCCCCGCTGCGCGGCAGGGTGGTCATCGTCGACGACGTGATTACCGACGGTGGCGCCAAGCGGGAGGCGATCGAAGCTGTTGCGCGCGCATGGCGCCAACCCCGTCGGCATCCTGATCGCGTTTGACCGTATGGAGCAAGGGCCGTGGCGAGAAGTCCGCGATCACGGAAGCTGGAACAGGAGTTCGGATTCCGGTCATAGCCATTGCCACGCTGAACGACCTGATCGGTTTCATCGGGGACCGCCCGGAACTGGCGGACCAGGTCGAGGCGGTCGCGGGTTACCGGCGGCAATACGGCGCCGCCTGAGCCACGGCGCAACGGGTAATGTGCAACGGGAAAGATCGTTCAACGAAAATGCCAGTGCGACGCCCAAGTGCCAAGCAACGCGCAACGACCCTCCTCCGAAGCGAGGGGGATGGCGGCCATGGCGGCCGGCCGCGCCGGTAATCGGGTTGATGTCCGCGACGCTCGCGATGGCTCATGCTCGCGGCACTTGTCCTGACGGCGCCCGCCGCGCGCGCGACGACCTACAAATGGGTGGATGACCAGGGCGTCGTGCACTACACCGACAAGATGCCCCCGGAGGCGATCAACAAGGGCAACGTCGAGCTCAACAAGCAAGGCGTTCCGATCAAGAAGACCGAGCCCGCGCTGACGCCGGAGCAGCGCCGCGCGCGCGAGGCGGAGGATGAGCGCGCCCGCGCGGCCGCCAAGGCCCGCGACGACATTGCGCGCAAGGACCGCGCGCTGCTGCAGTCCTATACGACCGAGAGCGAAATCGACCTGTCGAAAAGGCGTGCGTTGGGCACGATCGAGGCGCAGGTGCAATCGGCGCAGGCCTACGTCGCCATTCTCACCAAGCGGAAAGAAGAGATCATGGCCCGCGTCGCTGCGCTCGGCGACAAGCCGCAACCGCCCAGCCTCGAGCGCGAACTCGCAAACGTCAACGAAGAACTGCAGAAGCAGGCGGACTTGCTTGCCACGAAGCGCAAGGAGGCCACGATCGTGACGGCGCGCTACGACGCCGACAAGCAGCGGTGGCGCGAGCTGCGGACGATCGCCGAGGCCGAAGCCGCCAACAACCCGCCGCCGCCTCGCGCAACCACGGCCACCGGCAATGGCGGCAGCCAGCCCGCCGCCACGCCCGGCAACGCCTCCCGCCAGCACCGTTCCCACCAGCAGCAAGAAATAGCCGGCGCTATTTGCGCGGCTGCAGCGCCGAAGGGCGTCCCTGGTACGGGCGCCCTTCTCGCATTGAGCGCTGCAGCCGCGCGAGTCGCGGCGCGCCTGCGATAATCACCGGTTTCCGGATTTCTCTTTAGGCAGCGATGGCCCAATACGTTTACACGATGAACCGCGTGGGGAAGGTCGTACCTCCCAAGCGCGTCATCCTCAAGGACATTTCCCTTTCGTTCTTCCCGGGCGCCAAGATCGGCGTGCTGGGCATGAACGGCTCCGGCAAGTCGAGCCTGCTGCGGATCATGGCGGGGGAGGACAAGGAGTTCGAAGGCGAAGCGGTGCCGATGCCGAACATGCGCATCGGTTTCCTGCCGCAGGAACCCAAGCTCGACGCCGGCAAGACCGTGCGCGAAACGGTGGAGGAAGGGCTTGGGCGACATTCTCGAGGCGAAGAAGAGGCTCGAGGAAATCTACGCTGCCTATGCGGAGCCCGACGCCGACTTCGACACGCTCTCCGCCGAGCAGGCGAAATACGAAGCGGTGATCAGCGCGGCGGGCGCGGACTCCGACCTGCAGATGGAGATCGCCGCCGACGCGCTGCGCCTGCCGCCGTGGGACGCGAAGATCGAGCACCTGTCCGGCGGAGAAAAGCGCCGCGTCGCGCTGTGCCGCCTGCTGCTGTCGAAGCCCGACATGCTGCTGCTGGACGAGCCGACCAATCACCTGGACGCCGAGAGCGTCGACTGGCTGGAGCAGTTCCTGCAGAAGTTCCCGGGGACGGTGATCGCCGTCACCCACGACCGCTACTTCCTCGACAACGCCGCCGAGTGGATCCTCGAACTCGATCGCGGTTACGGCATTCCGTGGAAGGGCAACTACAGCTCGTGGCTGGAGCAGAAGGAAGCGCGCCTCAAGACCGAGGCCAAGCAGGAAGGCGCGCGGATCAAGGCGATGCAGACGGAACTGGAATGGGTGCGCTCGAATCCGAAGGCGCGCCAGGCCAAGAGCAAGGCGCGCATCCAGCGTTTCGAGGAGCTGTCGTCGCACGAGCACCAGAAGCGCAACGAGACGCAGGAGATATTCATTCCCGTGGCGGAGCGGCTGGGCAACAGCGTCATCGAGTTCAAGAACGTGCGCAAAGGCTATGGCGAGCGCCTGCTCATGGACGACGTGAATTTCCTGGTCCCGCCGGGCGCCATCGTCGGCATCATCGGCCCGAACGGCGCCGGCAAGTCGACGCTGTTCCGGATGATCGCGGGCAAGGAAAAGCCCGACAGCGGCGAGATCGTCATCGGCTCGACGGTGCAGCTGGCGATCGTCGACCAGACGCGCGAATCGCTGCCCGGCGACAAGACCGTGTTCGACGCCATTTCCGGCGGGCAGGACATCCTCACCGTCGGCAAGTTCGAGATGCCGTCACGCGCGTATCTCGGGCGCTTCAATTTCAAGGGCGGCGACCAGCAGAAGATCGTCGGCCAGCTGTCGGGCGGCGAGCGCGGGCGGCTGCATCTCGCGGCGACGCTGCTGCGCGGCGGCAACGTGCTGCTGTTGGACGAGCCGTCGAACGACCTCGACGTCGAGACGCTGCGCGCGCTGGAAGATGCGCTGCTCGAATTCGCCGGCAGCGCGCTGGTCATCTCGCACGACCGCTGGTTCCTGGACCGGATCGCCACGCACATCATGGCGTTCGAAGGCGACTCGAAGGTCGTGTTCTTCGAAGGCAACTACCAGGAGTTCGAGGCCGACAAGAAGAAGCGCCTGGGCGAAGATGGCGCGCGGCCGCGGCGGATCAGGTACAAGGCGCTGATGGCGTAGCGAGCGCCACGTCGACCCGCGTGTCGAACGTCGCCTGTCCCGCGGAGAACGCGAACAGGTCCACTGCCGCATCCGGAAGCACCGCCGCGCCCTCGGTCAGGCGGTTGAGGCCGGGCCATCCGTCGCGCATCCACACGGTGCCGGCGGGAATCTTGTCGGTGACGCGCGCCTTCGCAGCGAGTTCGCCGCGCGCATTGAAGATGCGGATCGCGGCGCCGTCGCCGACGTTGCGCTGCGCGGCATCGTCCGGCGACAGCCACAACGCGGGCTCGGATTCGCGGCGAGCGAGCGAGGGCAGTTCCTGCCCGTTGTTGTAGAAGCTGTGGAAGTGCGCCAGCGTGCGCCCTTGCGTCAGCGCGAGCGGATAGGCAGGGGCTGCCGGCGCCGGGGCATCGAACGACGGCAGCGGCGGCAGGCCGAATCGCGCCGCCTGTTCCGAGTACAGCTCGATCTTTCCGGACGGCGTGTCGAACTCGAGCGTCGGATTCGCGACGTGCGACACGTCGAGCGCGCGAATGCCGTGCTCCGCGCGCAACGCGGCCACGGTGGCGTGCCCGGTGCAGCGATGATCGAGGATCGCGTCGATCATCGCTTCCTCTGTCGCCCACGGATGGAAGCCGGTGAGGCCGAGCTTTCCGCCAGCTCGCTCACGACGCGATGCAGCGAGCGCGTTTCTCCGGGCGGCGCCAGTGCGCGTTCCATCAGGTAGAGATGCGTGTGCGTCATCTTGGCGCCCAGCTCCTCCAGCCACGCGGTCGCGGGCAGCACCACGTCGGCGTAACGGCGCGCCGTGTCGTTGAGGAACAGGTCGTAGCTGACGACGAGCCGCGTGCGCGCCAGGCCTTCGGCGACGGCCGATGCGTCCGCGAACGACGACAGCATGTTGGTGCCCATCAGCAGCAGCGTGTCGATGCGCCCTTCGCGCAGCGCGCTCGTGATCGCCGGCATCTGGTTGGGGATCACCGTCGCCGGCGCGCGCCGGTCCGGTCCCGTGATGTCGGCGAGACCGCGGCCGTGCGCGGCGCTGCCGTGACGCGGGCCGAAGCCGCCGCCGGGAATGCCGACGTTGCCGGTCAGCGCCGGCAGGCACGCGATCGCGCGCCCCGCCTGCCAGCCGTTGGCGCCTTTGTGCATCGAGCTGCCGCCCAGCATGATCATCGCCGGCCGCGTGTCCGCATAGCGGCGCGCGAGCGCGACGATGCGTTCGGCGGGATGCCGGTGATCGGCGCCGCCCACGCCGGCGAGAAGCCTTGCACGTGGGCCGCGAGCGCGTCGAACCCCAGCGTGTGCCGTGCGACGAATGTCCGCGTCGTGGCGCCGCTCGGCGCAGATGACGTGCAGCATCGCCAGCGCCAGCGCGGTGTCGGTGCCGGGGCGGATCAGCAGCACGTCGTCGGACTTCGCGGCGGCCTCGGTCCGGCGCACGTCGATCGTCACGATGTGCGCGCCGCGGCGCTTCGCTTCGAGCAGGTGCCGCGCCGTGTTCGGCTGGCTGGCCAGGTTCGCCGCCCACAGCAGGATCAGCTGCGAGTGCTTGCCCATGTCCTCCTTGGTGTTCGTCTCCAGCAGGCCGGTGAGTCCCAGGCCGAAGGCGCCCAGGCCCCAGCAGATCATCGCGGGGCTCCAGTACTGGCAGCCGTGCATGCGCGCGAACCGCGCGAGCAGCTGCGCGCTGATGCGCGTGCCGTAATTGGTGGTGAACACGCCGTGGCCGGGCCAGATGCCCGTCGCGTGCGGCGGCGATTGCGCCATCGACGCGGTGATGCGCGCGAACGCCTCGTCCCACGTCGCCGGCCGGAATTCGTCCTGACGCCGGTCGCGGACCAGCGGATGCAGCAGTCGCGCCGGGTTGTCGATGATTTCGCGGGAGGCCAGGCCGCGCACGCACAGAAAACCCTGGCTGTCAGGGTTGCCTTCGTCGCCACGCACCGCGATCAACCTGCCATCGGCGACGTCCGCCAGCATGCCGCACAGCGTCGGATGGCAGTTCATCGGACACATCGTGCGGACCGTCTGCGCCAATGTCGCGGCCACGGGTGACTCCTCGCGTGCGGACGACTACGAGAGCTTCTGCTTCAGGATCGCGTTGACCTGCGCCGGATTGGCCTTCCCCTTCGAGGCGGCCATCACCTTGCCTACCAGCGAGTTGAATGCCTTTTCCTTGCCGGCCTTCACTTCGGCGACGATTGCGGGGTTGGCGGCGATCACGTCGTCGACGATCTTCTCGATGGCGCCGGCATCGGAAATCTGCGTCAGGCCCTTCGCCGCGATGATCGCGTCGGGTTCGCCGCCGTGCTCGCCCGCCCACATCGCGTCGAACACGTCCTTCGCGATCTTGCCCGATATCGTGCCGTCGGAGACTCGCTTCAGCAGGCCAGCGAGTTGTGCCGCCGCGACGGGCGCATCGGCAATGTCGAGCTCGGCCTTGTGCAGCGCGGCCGAAAACTCGCCCAGCACCCAGTTGGCGACCAGCTTGTGCGCCGGCGCATTGCCTGCCTGCAATGCCTTCGCCGTCATTTCATAGTAGTCGACCAGGCCGCGGCTCGCCGTGAGAAGCGTCGCGTCGTAATCGGTGACGCCGTGCTGCTCGACGAGCCGCCGCTTCATCGCCTCGGGCAGCTCCGGCATGGATTCCTCGACACGCTTGATCCAAGCCTTGTCGATGACCAGCGGCGGCAGGTCCGGGTCGGGGAAATATCGGTAGTCCTGCGCGTCTTCCTTGCTGCGCATCGACCGCGTCTCGTGCTTGTCCGGATCGTACAGGCGCGTTTCCTGCACGACGCGGCCGCCGTCCTCGATCAGCGCGATCTGCCGGCGGACCTCGAAGTCGATCGCCTCCTGCATGAAGCGGAAGCTGTTCAGGTTCTTGATCTCGCAGCGCGTGCCGAGCGGTTCGCCTGCGCGGCGCACGGACACGTTGGCGTCGCAGCGGAAGCTTCCCTCCTGCATGTTGCCGTCGCAGATGCCCACCCATTGCACCAGCGCGTGCAGCTGCTTGGCGTAGGCGACGGCCTCGTCCGAACTGCGCATGTCCGGCTCGGTGACGATTTCGAGCAGCGGCGTGCCGGCGCGGTTCAAGTCGATGCCGGACATTCCGTGAAAGTCCTCATGCAGCGACTTGCCGGCATCCTCCTCCAGGTGCGCGCGCGTCAGCGCAATCCGGATCGGACCGCGCGTCGGCGACACGATGTCGAGTCCGCCGCCGGCGACGACCGGAATTTCGTATTGCGAGATCTGGTAACCCTTGGGCAGGTCCGGGTAGAAGTAGTTCTTGCGCGCGAATACGCTGCGCTGGTTGATCGTGGCGCCCACGGCCAGGCCGAACCGGATCGCGCGCTCGACGGCGCCCTTGTTCAGCACGGGCAGCACGCCGGGCAGCGCGATGTCGACGGCGGAAGCCTGCGTGTTGGGCGCGGCGCCGAACGCCGTCGACGCGCCGGAAAAGATCTTCGCCGCCGTCGACAGCTGCGCGTGCGTTTCCAGGCCGATGACGACTTCCCATGCGGCCATCACGCCACTCCTTTCGCGCGAGCGCGGGGCTCTGTGCCAGTCGCTGGCCAGCTGAAACTGGTGCGCGACGCGCAGCAAATGCGCCTCGGTGAAGTAGTTGCCCTGGATCTGCAGTCCGATCGGCAGCCCGCGCCGGTCGAATCCGCAGGGAATCGAAATCGCCGGCGCGCCGGTCAGGTTTCCCGCGATGGTGAAGATGTCGTTCAGGTACATCTGGACCGGGTCGTCGGTCTTGGCGCCGAATTTGAACGCGGGCGATGGCGCCGTCGGTCCCATGATCACGTCGCACTTTTCGTAGGCGCGCGCGAAATCGTCGGCGATCAGGCGGCGCACCTGCTGCGCCTTGAGGTAATACGCGTCGTAGTAGCCGTGCGACAGCACGTACGTTCCGACGAGGATGCGCCGCTTCACTTCCGCGCCGAAGCCCTCTGCGCGCGACTTCTTGTACATGTCCATCAAGTCCGTGTACTTCTCCGCCCGATGGCCGTAGCGAACGCCGTCGAAGCGTGACAGGTTCGACGACGCTTCCGCCGGCGCGATCACGTAGTAGACCGGCACCGAGAGGTTCACGTTGGGCAGCGCGATGTCGACCGTCGTGGCGCCCAGCTTGCGGAATTCGGCCAGCGCGGCGGCGACGGCCGCGGCGACGTCCGCATCGATGCCGCTGCCGAAGTACTCCGCGGGGAGCCCGATGCGCAATCCCTGCAGCGGAAGCGTCAAGTCCCGCGTGTAATCCTCGCGCGGCCGGTCGAGCGACGTGGAATCGCGCGCGTCGTGGCCGGCCATCGCGTTCAGCATGAGCCCGCAGTCCTCCGCCGTCCGGGCGAACATGCCCGGCGTGTCGAGGCTCGACGCGAACGCGATGAGGCCGTAGCGCGAGCACACGCCATAGGTGGGCTTCATGCCGCAGATGCCGGACAGCGACGCGGGCTGGCGGATCGAGCCGCCGGTGTCGGTTCCGGTCGTTCCGGGCACCAGCCGCGCCGCGACCGCGGCCGCCGATCCCCCGGAGCTGCCGCCCGGAACGTAGTCGGTGTTCCAGGGATTCTTGACGGTGCCGAAGTACGAGGTTTCGTTGGACGAGCCCATCGCGAACTCGTCCATGTTGGTCTTGCCGATCAGGACGGTGCCGGCGTTCCTCAGGCCTTCGACGACGAACGCGTCGAAAGGCGCGGTGAAGTTCTCCAGCATGCGCGAGCCGCAGGTGGTGCGGAGGCCCGCGGTCATGATCACGTCCTTGTGCGCGATCGGCACGCCGGCGAGCGGCGGCGCGTCGCCCTTGGCCAGCGCCGCGTCGGCCGCGCGCGCCTGCGCCAGCGCGCCTTCGGCGTCGACGGTGACGAACGCGTTGAGCGCGCCTTGCGCGGCATCGACGCGGGCCAGCACCGCGCGCGTCAGTTCGACGCTCGACACCTGCTTCGCGCGCAGTGCCGCGGCGACCTGCGCCAGCGTGCCGGTGACGACCTCGCTCATTCGACGACCTCTTTGGAGAGCGCGAACTCGACATGTCGGAGTGTCGGCCGCGTCGAACGAGCGCGGACGCGCCCTGCGGGCCTTAGCCTAGCCACCGCGCTCATTCGACTACCCTCGGCACGAGGTAGAGCCCGTCTTCGACGGCCGGCGCCACGGACTGGAACAGCGCGCGCTGGTCCGTCGCCGTGACGATGTCGTCGCGCAGCGGCAGCATCACGTCCTGCGCGTGCGACATGGGCACGATGCCGGTCGTATCGACGGCCTGCAGCGTGTTGATCATGGCGAAGATCGCCTCGAGCTTGGCGTGCACCTCGCGCGCGGCGGCGGCGTCGATCTCGATGCGCGCGAGGTGGGCGATGCGGTGGACGTCGTCGAGGGTCAGGGCCATGGTGAGGTGCGCCGTCAGGTCTGGCGCAAGCTGGATCGAATGGAGAGGAACGATACGGAATTCCCGGGGTCTACGTTCGCCAGGCGAGAAGGCCCGGGCCTGCGGCGTGGAACCTGCAAGTGCACTGATGGCAAGGAAACCTCGCCAAATCAGCGCAGAAGACAAGCTTGGGATGCTATCATAATCGACATTCTTTGGTGCAGTCCAAGGCCTCTCCGATCCGCGGGGACCACTGCCTTGCTGCCGGTTTCGCAGGCTTCGCGTAAATGTTCGATTTTTTCAAAGGTTATTTCGGCAGCGACTTGGCAATCGACCTCGGCACGGCCAACACGCTGATCTACGTGCGTGGCAAGGGCATCGTGCTGAACGAGCCGTCGGTCGTCGCCATCCGCCAGGAAGGCGGCCCCAACGGCAAGAAGGTGATCCAGGAAGTCGGGCTCGCGGCCAAGCAGATGCTCGGGCGCACGCCGGGCAACATCACGGCCATCCGCCCGATGAAGGACGGCGTCATCGCCGACTTCACGGTGACGGAGCAGATGCTGAAGCAGTTCATCAAGAAGGTGCTCGATTCGCGCCTCTTCTCGCCCAGCCCTCGCATCATCATCTGCGTGCCTTGCGGATCCACCCAGGTCGAGCGCCGCGCCATCCGCGAATCGGCGCTGGGAGCGGGAGCGTCGAAGGTGTACCTGATCGAGGAGCCGATGGCCGCGGCGATCGGCGCCGATCTTCCGGTCGGCGAGGCCACCGGCTCGATGGTCGTCGACATCGGCGGCGGCACGACGGAGGTCGGCGTGATCTCGCTGGGCGGCATGGTGTACGCGGGCAGCGTGCGCGTCGGCGGCGACAAGTTCGACGAGGCGATCGTCAACTACATCCGCCGCAACTACGGCATGCTGATCGGCGAGACGACCGCCGAGACGATCAAGAAGACGATCGGTTCCGCGTTCCCCGGTTCCGAGGTGAAGGAAATGGAAGTGAAGGGACGCAACCTCGCCGAGGGTATTCCGCGCAGCTTCACCGTGTCGTCCAACGAAATCCTCGAAGCGCTGACCGATCCGCTGAACAGCATCGTGTCGGCCGTGAAGAGCGCGCTCGAGCGCACGCCGCCGGAACTGGGCGCGGATATCGCCGAGCGCGGCATGGTGCTGACGGGTGGCGGCGCGCTGCTGCGCGACGTCGATCGCCTGCTGATGGAGGAGACGGGCCTGCCGGTGATCGTCGCCGACGATCCGCTGACCTGCGTCGTGCGCGGCTGCGGCAAGGCGCTGGAGAACATGGACAAGCTCTCCACGATTTTCACGTCCGACTGACCTCGGCCCAAAGTCCACGGTGTCATTCCCAGTACCGCGAGGT
Source organism: uncultured beta proteobacterium (assembly GCA_963834045.1). Lineage (GTDB taxonomy): Bacteria > Pseudomonadota > Gammaproteobacteria > Burkholderiales > Casimicrobiaceae > VBCG01. The sequence continues at coordinate 104,151 of CAWIAK010000020.1, forward strand.
ACGTGCCGGTGGCCGCCAAGGCGTAGGCCCGAATGAATGCGCCACGTTTCCGTTGATCCGCCGCCGTTCTTTCATCGCGGGCCTTCGCCGCTGACGCGGCTTGCGTTCTTCGGCATCCTCTCGCTCGTCCTGCTGTTCGCCGACACGCGGTTTCGCTACCTCGAGGGCATTCGCTCGGTCGCCGCCGTCGTGCTCTATCCGCTGCATCGCGCGGTGCAGATGCCCGGCGAAGTGCTGACCTGGGTCGGCGGCTACTTCGCCGCCAAGCAGGCGTTGAGCGACGAGAATGCCGCGCTGAAGCAGGACCTGCTCGCGCGCGCGCCGGCGACTCAGGGCTTTGCGCATCTCCAGGACGAGAATTCCCGGCTGAAGGCGCTGATGGGCGTCGAGGCGCGCTTCGCCGGCGCGGCCACCGCGGTCGAAGTGCTCTACACCGGCCGCGACCCGTTCACGCAGAAGCTGTTCGTCAATCGCGGCACGGCGGCCGGCATCAGGCCGGGCGAGGCGGTCATCGACGAGATCGGCGTCGTGGGCCAGGTGACGCGCGTATTCCCGAACATGGCGGAAGTGACGCTCGTCACGGACAAGGACCACGCGGTGCCGGTGCGGGTCGAGCGCAGCGGCGTGCGCAGCGTGTTCTTCGGCGCCGGCGCGGGCAGGGCGCCGGAACTGCGCTTCATGGCGCCGACGGCCGACATCCGCGTGGGCGACAAGCTTTATACGTCAGGCATGGACGGCACCTATCCGGCGGGGCTGGCCGTCGCCGAGGTGGAAACGGTCGACCGCGACACCGGCCAGATGTTCGCGCACATCACCTGCAGGCCGTTGTCGGGCGTGGACCGCAGCCAATTCCTGCTGGTGCTGGGCCAGGGCGCCGCGCAGGCACCACGACCTGAAGAACCCAGCGATGCCGACAGCGGGAAAAAAGGCGCGCGGAGCAAGGGGAGGCGCGGCGGATGAGGGTGCTCGGCAAGCCCGCCGCGTTCACACCGGCGGCGCCCGAGGAAATCCTGCGGCCGGTGAACCCCTGGGTCATCGCGCTCACGTTCCTGCTTGGATTCCTGTTCAATATCGCGCCGGCGTCGGGCGTTGTCCTGGCGCTCAAGCCGGATTTCCTGGCGCTCGTCATCCTGTACTGGTGCATCCAGGAGCCGCGCTACGTGGGCGTGGGCGTGGCATGGATGCTGGGACTGCTGATGGACGTGGGCGACGCCACGCTGTTCGGGCAGCACGCGCTGGCCTATGCGGTCCTCGCGTACTCGGCCGAGTATTTCCGGCGCCGTGTGCTGCGCTTTCCGCTGTGGCAGCAGGCGCCGCAGGTCGCCGTGCTGCTCATGGTCTGCGCGCTGCTGGTGCTGCTGGTGCGCGTCGTCGGCGGCGCGCCGCTGCCGCGGTGGACTTACGCGGTGCCGCCGATCGTCGGCGCGCTGCTGTGGCCGCTGCTTGTCCGTCCTGCTGCAATGGTCGCGGCGACCGGCGCGCTCGCCGGCAGAGCTCTGACGCGGATCCGGGCATGGCACGGCGGCGACTTTTCTCGCGCAACAGCGGCTACGACGGGGGCCGCGGCTTCGGCTCGGCGGAAATGCGCAATCCGGAACGCGAGCTCTTCCTGTTCCGGCGGCGGCTGGCCGTCGTCGCCGCGCTGGCGCTGCTCGCGTTCGGCGGACTGTTCGCGCGCTTCGTCTACCTGCAGGTGTTCCAGCACGGGCACTACGCCACGCTGGCGGAGTCGAACCGCATCGCGATCGTGCCCATCGCTCCGAACCGGGGCGTGATCACCGACCGCAACGGCGTTGTCCTCGCGCAGAGCTACTCCGCGTACACGCTGGAACTGACGCCCGCCAAGATCGCCAACCTCGACGCGACGATCGACGCATTGGCGGAGATCGTCGATGTGCAGCCGCGCGACCGCAAGCGCTTTCGCAAGCTGATGGATGAGTCGAAGAACTTCGAGACGCTGCCGCTGCGCACGCGCCTCTCCGACGAGGAAGTGGCGCGCTTCGCCGTCAATCGTTACCGCTTTCCCGGCGTGGAAATCAAGGCCCGCCTCTTCCGCCAGTATCCGTACGGCGAAGTTGCGGCGCATGTCGTGGGCTACATCGGCCGCATCAACGACCACGACGTCGAACGCATCGCGAAGTGGGACGATGCCGCCAACTACAAGGGCTCCGACTACATGGGCAAGGTCGGCGTCGAGTTGTCCTACGAACGCGAGCTGCACGGCACCACGGGCTGGGAGCAGGTCGAGGTCGATGCCGGCGGCCGGGCCGTGCGCACGCTGTCGCGCACGCCGCCGTCGTCGGGCAACAACCTGCGGCTGTCGATCGACATCAAGCTGCAGGAAGTCGCGGAGGCCGCGTTCGGGGATCGCCGCGGCGCGCTGGTCGCCATCGATCCCGCCAGCGGCGACATCCTCGCCTTCGTCTCGCGGCCGGCGTTCGATCCGAATCTCTTCGTCGACGGCATCGATTCCGCCAACTGGGCGGCGTTGAACGAGTCGCCCGACAAGCCGATGCTGAATCGCCCGTTGCGCGGCGCGTATCCGCCCGGCTCGACCATCAAGCCCTTCCTGGCGCTCGCCGCGCTGACGTCCGGCAAGCGCACGCCGCAGCAGTCGATCTTCGACCCTGGCTTCTATCAGCTTCCCGGAAGCTCGTATCGCTTCCGCGACGACAAGCCCGGCGGGCACGGCTCGGTCGACATGTACAAGTCGATCGTCGTGTCGTGCGACACCTACTACTACACGCTGGCCGGCGAGACCGACATCGACGACACGGCGCGGTTCCTGTCGCAACTGGGGTTCGGCCACGAGACCGGCGTGGATATCGAGGGCGAACTCACGGGAACGCTGCCGTCGCGGGAGTGGAAGCGGACGCGATTTGCCGGCAAGAACTATCGCGACGAACATCGCAAGTGGTACCTGGGCGACTCGATCTCCGCCGGCATCGGGCAGGGGTACAACGCGTTCACGCCGATGCAGCAGGCGCAGGCCATCGCGACCATCGCCAACAACGGCGTCGCCTTCGTGCCGCACCTGGTGAAGAGCGTCATCAACCTGAAGACCGGCGAGGAGCGCGCGATCGCCGCGCAGCCATCGCACACGATTTCCGCCAAGCCGGAAAACATCGCCGTCATCCGCAATGCGCTGGTCGGCGTCAACAAGGAAGGCACGGGAGCGACGGCCTTCGCCGGCGCCAAGTACGTTTCCGCGGGCAAGACCGGCACCGCGCAGGTGTATTCGCTGAAAGGCGAAAAATACAGCGCGTCGAAGATCGACGAGCGGCTGCGCGACCATGCGTGGTTCGTCGCCTATGCGCCGGCCGACCAGCCGCGCATCGCCGCTTTCCGTGCTCGTCGAAAACGGCGGCTTCGGCGCGCAGGCCGCAGCGCCCATGGCGCGCAAGGTGTTCGACTATTTCCTGCTGGGCGCCGCCGAAGCGGGGCCGGCGCCGGTCCCTGCGGCCAAGGAACCGGAAGACGAGAGCGATTGATGGTCGAATTCCTGACCCGCGCCTGGGAAGCGCTCACGCGCCGCATCGACAATTTTCTCTTCGGCTGCGCGCTGGCGCTGGTTTGCGTGGGGCTGGTCACGCTGTTCTCCGCGTCGGACCAGAGCGTCGCGCGCGTGACGACGCAGCTGTTCTCGTTTGGATTCGCGCTGGTGCTGATGTGGGTCGTCGCCAACATTCCGCCGCAGACGCTGGCGCGCGCTGCCGTCCCGCTGTACGTGCTCGGCGTGCTGCTGCTGGTCGGCGTCGCGTTGTTCGGCGTCGTGGTCAACGGCTCGCGGCGGTGGCTCAACATCGGTGTCGCGCGGATCCAGCCGTCGGAGCTGATGAAGATCGCGCTGCCGCTGATGCTCGCCTGGTACTTCCAGAAATTCGAGGGCCGGATCAACTGGAAGGACTTCGCCGTCGCCGCGGTGTTGATCGTGGTGCCGGTCTATCTCATCAAGCGCCAGCCCGATCTGGGCACGGCGCTGCTGATCGCGGCGTCGGGCTGCTATGTGCTGTACCTGGCTGGCCTGTCGTGGAAGGTCATGGTCGGCCTGGTCGTGGCCGCCGGCGCCGCGGGCCCGTACGTCTGGGCGCACCTGCACGACTACCAGCGGGAACGGATCCTGACGTTCATCGATCCCACGCGCGATCCGCTCGGGGCCGGCTATCACTCGACGCAGGCGTCGATCGCCATCGGGTCCGGCGGCGTCATCGGCAAAGGCTGGCTGAACGGCACGCAGACGCACCTGGATTTCCTCCCCGAACGCCACACCGATTTCATCTTCGCCGTGTTCGGCGAGGAGTTCGGGCTGATCGGCAACGGGTTGCTGCTGGTTCTCTACGTGCTGCTGATCGGCCGCGCGATGATGATCACGGCAAATGCGTCAACGCTGTTCGCGCGCCTGATGGCGGGCGCCGTCACGCTGATGTTCTTCACCTACGCGTTCGTGAACATGGGCATGGTCAGCGGCCTGCTTCCGGTCGTGGGCGTGCCGCTGCCGCTCATCTCGTATGGCGGGACGGCGCTGGTGTCGCTGTTCATCGGGCTCGGCATCCTGATGAGCGTGCAGGCGCACCGCAAGCTCGTCACCACCTGACCCGCGCGGGCTTCGCCTTCAGGCCGGTGCGCTGTCCGCAGGAAGCGCGAGACCCCGCGCCGAGCGGCCGGTCGGATCGCGGCGGCTCATGTAATCACGGGCCATGTCCAGCGCCGAACGCTCGCACGGCGGCAACTGCGCGTCGCTTTGCGCGAGCGGCGTCACGCGGTCACCCCAGCGGATCACGTGCGAGCAATACGTCAGGCCGCCGCCGAACGCGGGCGTGAGCAGCAGATTGCCCGGCTGCACGCGGCCATCCTCCAGCGCCTCGACCAGCGCCACCGGAACGGTCGCGGACGACATGTTCCCGTATTTCTGCACGGTGACGAACACGCGGTCCATCGACACGCCGGTGCGCTTGGCGACGAACTCGATGATGCGCAGGTTGGCCTGGTGCGGAATCACGACGTCGATGTCCTGCGCGGTCTTGCCGCACCGCTGCAGCGCTTCGGCGGACGATTCGCACATGCCGCCGATCGCACGCTTGAAGATTTCCTGGCCGTCGAAATCCCAGATGGTGTCGCCGAACGTCACATCGCCTTGCATCGCGTACATGAATCCCGCGCCGCGAACGCGCAGGATCGCTCGCGCGTCGGAATAGCAGCCCAGTTTTTCGGCGAGGACGCCGACGGGCTCGTCGGTCGCCTGCAGGACGACGGCCGCCGCGCCGTCGCCGAACAACACCGCGACATTGCGGTTGCGCCAGTCGAGGAAAGGGCTGATCACTTCGACGCCGACCACCAGCGCCGTCTTGACGACGCCGGTGCGGATCATCGCCGTCGCCGTCGAAAGGCCATAGAGAAAGCTCGTGCAGGCCGTGTTGATGTCCATCGCCGCGGCGTGGCCCGCGTCCAGTTTCAGGGACAGGCCCGATGCCGTGTTCGGAATCTGCTCGTCGTTGGAGCAGCTGCCGTAGATGATGAGGTCGACATCGCTGCTTCTGATCCCGGCGCAGGCAAGCGCGCGCGACGCGGCGACATGGGAAAGCTCCAGGCCGGAGACGTGGGAGACGCGACGCTCGTGAATGCCGGTGCGCTGCATGATCCATTCGTCGGTGGTGTCGACGAATGTCGCGAGGTCCGCGTTGGACAGCACGGCAGGCGGCATGCACTTGCCCCAGCCGGTGATGGCGGCGTACGTCATGGAAGCCCTCCCGTGGCCCTTGAATGTGCTGCGCCGTGCAGAGGGAAATGCGGCCCCGCCGGACAATCGTTTGGAAGGGATTCTAGCAGCCCGCGCGGTGGCGCACGGACGTCCTTGCTCGACGCGGAGGCTACTTCTTTGCGGCGCCCTTCTTCGGGCCCGCGGCGCGCTTCGTGTCCTTCTCGTCGGGCTTGTAATCCCCGATGATGGACTTCACCGGGCATATGCCGAACACGGGGCATTTCTTGCAGCCGACGGCGATCGCTACGGGACAAATGACCATGGAACACGCTCCGGAAAAACATTGGCTGAAACCGGAATCATGGACGCAGTCGGCGCCGAAAGCCAGTCATTCTGGCTGCCGCGAGCGGTGCCCTCCTACAGCGTCTTGACCATGCGCGCGACGGCGAGCCCCAGCCCTCCTTCGAGCGGGATGTCGTAGCGCTGCACCACCGTATAGGATGCGGCCGCGTAGAGCGGCTCGCCGGTCAGCGTCGCGACGAGTTCCGCGGACCTGAACCGCGCCTGCGCCATTGCCTGTTCGCACGCATCGAGGATCAGGCGCCCGATACCGCGGCGCGCCCATCGCGGATGAACGAAGAAGGCCCGGATCCGCGCGGGATCATGCGCGGGATCGAGCAAGGCGCTCTGCTCCGCCGTACGTCCCGCGTCGCTACCGAAAAGCGATTGGCGCCGGCTCCAGCCACCGCACCCGATGAGTTCCCCATTGTGTTCGGCGACGAAGTACGTGCCGTCGCGAATCAGTTCGCGGTCGATGCCGAACACCGGTCCCAGCGCGGCGTCCATTTGCGCGCTGGAATAGTGCTGAGCCTGCAATGCCCGGACCGAGATCCCGATGAGCAACGCAATGGCGGGTATGTCGCGCGCCTGGGCCAGGCGCAGTGCGATGTCCGCAGACTCGATGGGTGGCGCAGCCAAGGCGTGGCGCTCGGCCGGCAGGTCGGGTTGGAACTCGCCCGTACTTCCCACTAGCCCGGGGTCTTCTCGTCGCTGGGCGCGGGAGGCGGATCTTCACTGGCCGGCACTTCGTTCGCAAGCGCCTTGCGCAGCTTCTTTTCTTCCTTCTTCTGCTTCTTGGCGAGGTCTCTCTGGCGTTTTGCGAATTCGTAGTTGGGTTTGGCCAATTGGCGGTCCTTTGCGTAGTGGATCGGGGCGACTGCAGCGAGAGTATGCCATTTCGAGCGGCTCCGCCAAGGGCCGCCAGCCGCCGCCGACAGCCGGACGGTTGCGCAGCGTTCGGGTGTCGCTTGGGTCAGCGGCGGGCGTCCTTGAGTTCGCCCAGGGGCCGGCGGGTCAGGCGCTCGATCAGGATCCGCTCACAGACCTTGAACAGCACGTAGAACACGATGGAAAGATAGCTGGCGCCGATGATCTCGAACAGCTGCTGCAGCGCACCGTCGTCGATCACCATGGCGCCATATTCGAGAAACAGCTCGATGTTGGCCTTGAGCACGACGAACAGGTTGACCGACGTGAAGCCAAACAACAGGAAGAACGCGCCCATCAGGATGAAGGTCACCTTCGGGTGCCGGTAGAGAAATTCGACCCAGCGCCGCGGCAACGGGGGCACGGCCAAGGCGCGCTTCAGCTTTCCCATCCATGTCGTGCCAGCGTCAGTCCGAAGAAGGGGGCAACTTCAGCAACCCCGCATAGATTCCGGGCGTCGAGCCGGCGATCGGAACGGCGCCGACGGTCCTGGCATAGAACTCCGCCGGCCCGACGCCGCCCACGATACTGTACGCATAACCCTGCTCGCGCTGCGCGTGCAGCGCTGCGAGGAGCAGCGTCCGACCGACGCCGCGGCCGCGTTCCGCCTCGACGACTGCCTCCGGACCGAAAAAATTCCGCGCCGTTGCGTCATAGCAGGCGAAACCAAGGATCCGCGCTTCGCTAACAGCGATGAAACACGCTATAGGCATGCGACCGCATGCGACTCCGACTTCGGCCGCGGACCCCGGAAAGTTTTCCTTTGTCCAGGCCACCAGCGCCGGAATTTCGGGCGCGAGCGCCCTGCGCACCGATATGCCCTGACGCGATGCTCCGTCGAGTGCCGGCGGGAGCGGTGGCAGGTCGTAGAGCCTGACGAGCATGTCGTGCATCGCGCGCGACCGCCTTCAGGAACAGGAATGCGCAGGACGCAAAAATTTCGCAGGAGTCACTAACCGCCTCCGGGAGGAAACATCTCGGCGCACGTCTCGGCGATCGTGATCGCATTCACGACGGGGACCAGCGGGTTCTTCGTCAGCACCTCGATCTGCAGCGGGTTCAGGAAGACGATGCGCTTGACTTCCGCGTCGCGCCAGAACTGCGCCGCGCTCGATTTTTCCGCACCGGAAATGGCGACGCAGATGAGGTCGATCTGGTCGTGTCCCGGCTTGCCTACCCACTTCATGAATTCGTCGATCCCGTCGTCCGAGTTCGCGTATTGCCGGATCTGGTACACCCCGTCGAAAGGCAACGCAGCCTGAAATGTCGCGGTCGACGCGATCCAGATCGCCAGAACCAAGGTGGCGCCCATCTTCTCTTCCTCCTGATGCGGGGTGCCTCTGACGCGGCGCCGGGTCTCGTGCCGGAATGGCGCGCGCAGGGCGATCCAGTCAGATCATTGTAGCGCCAACGGCCTTGCGCACGGGAATGCCGGAGGGGTCGAAATCGTGCAGGCACGATACGTTGACGCCGAAATGGTCGGGAGTCACACGCTTGCGGTGGAACGGATAGATGCCGCAGGTCTTGCAGAAGAAGTGTCGCGCCGTCATCGTGTGGAATCGGTATTCGGTGAGCGAGTCCTCGCCGGTCAGCAATTTGAATCGGCTCTCGTGCACCTTGACCATGAGCGCGTTCCTGCGCCGGCAAATCGAACAATCGCAGGTGGTGAGTTCGGGGAAGTCCGACTCGATTTCGAACTTGACCGCGCCGCAGTGACAGCTCCCCAGATATTTTTGCATCGGGCGCGGCATCGGAGTCGGCGTAGTCGCGGCGGACATTCAGCGCAGCACGCGCAAGAGGGGCATCGCCGCGAAAAGCACGAGCATCGCTGCGTAGACGCTGCCCGACACGGGGTCGCGGCTGGCGACGTATTCTGCCGGCGAGCGTCCCTGCAGCAGCGCGGCAAGCAGCAGCTCCGCGGCAACCAGCAGGCCCAATGCCAGCATGCCTGTGCCAAGGCGGGCCGGAACAGTCGGCGGCAATGCAAAGCGCTTAATGGTGAACCGCGCAGACAACAGGATGACGACAAACATGACGGGCATTTCCAGGAGTTCGGCGACGCGCTCGCCGAATCGCGGCACCAGCAATGGGATGCGGACCGCGCCCAGGAGAAACCCGGCGCCGAAAACCATCGCGAAATAGCTGAATCCGGCGGTGACGATGTGCATGCCTGCGCTGTGTCAGGCGTCGACCGCGGAGACTTCTTCGGTCGCGAAGTCGCCGGGCAGAACGACTTCGAGCATTTCGATGTCTTCGCTGTGACCGACCTCGCGGTGACGAATTTCGGGAGGCTGGTGCACGCATGATCCAGCCTCGAGCCGCACCAGGCCCTGGCCTTCATACTCGAATTCGATCCAGCCGCGGAGCACGTACACCAGCTGAAACGAGGTCTTGTGAAGGTGCGGCTGGCTGGAGAACTCCGTGCCTGCCGCCGCCCGGATCACGTGCGCATCGACCTTGCCTGCGGTGGCGCGCTTGATCCCGAGGTCACGGTATTCGTAGAACGAGCGCAGTCCCCGTTCGAAGCCGGCATCGCGGGCGTGCGATACAACGAAGCCTTGCGTAGTCATGCGCTCTCCTTTGCCAATGACGATTGGAGTCCCGGCCGAAGCATGGGCCGCACCGGCGCCGGTCAGGACCGGCTCTTTGCAGCCGCGGCCTGATAGGCCTCGATCCGGGGCAACAATTCCAGCCGGCGGGCGAGGCTCTCGGCCGGCCAGTATTTCTCGCGGTCATAGTACTCAGGCACAGCCGGCCGCTCGGGAGGGATGACGACCCACGGCTGCTTCGAGGCCGTAAAGATGTGGATGTCGGGGGGCAGCAGGTCGGGCGCATCGAGCGTTCCGACGCGGATGAATCGGACCAGCGGTCCGGCGCCGGCATAGTTGCTCCAGACGGCGATGCGGCATTTCGGGCAGCGGGCAATGGCCTGGCCGCGGCCGCTTGCCGAAGGCGTGTCCACCAGTTCCGGCTGCGCTGCCAGGAGTGTGATCCGGTCTGCCTCGATCATGGCGTTCAGCGCGAACGACGCACCGCTTTCGCGCTGGCACCAGCGGCAATGACAGCAGTGGACGAAGAGCGGGCGGCTTTCCATCCGGTAACGCACGTGCCGACAGTCGCAGCCGCCTTCGGCGGTAAACGGTTTCGATCGTGCCATGCGACACTATAGGGACGGCTGCGTCCCTTCATATCCCTCGATGATCACCAGGTCGGCGGTCGACACGGGTTGCCGCAACAGGATGGCCTTCTGGTATTCGGGGGATTTCCAGCAATCGAGCGCCGCCTGGTAGCTGGGAAACTCGATCACGGCATTGCGGGTGCGGCTCGTGCCTTCGGGATTTTCAAACGGCCCGGCGCGCACCAGGAAGCGGGCGCCATACTTCGCGAGCGGCGCGGCATTGGCGGCAACGTACTTCTTGTATTGCTCCATGTCAGTGATATCCACACGAACAATCCAGTAGCCCTTGGCCATGAGACTCTCCAGGTTGGTTCATGAATTGTAGCAATCAATGAATCGCTCGCACTGCGTATGCGTCTGCCTCAAACATGCGTGATCCACTGGCGGACGACGAGCTGGAGCGCGGATTGCCTGGCCCGCACGTCATCGACTCCCGCAAAACTGACCATCGCCCTGTCCTTCGCCAGCCATTCCAGCAGGCCCCCCGGATCGTCAATCGACACGCTCGGCGTGGCGCGGACCTTGGCGCCAAGGTGAAGGACGACGCCCACGCCAACTTTCGCCCGCAGGTGCGTCGTGGCGAAGTACTCGGTCGTGCGAAAGCTGGGGGCTTTCCACTTGATGCCTTCGCGGATCGAACGATCCGCGCCGAGGATGGCCTGGCGAATTGCGCCGACGGCGGCCTTGTGCGGATGCTCGAGCACCGCCATGAATGCATCGACGGCGGCCGAGGAATCCGCGATCAACTCACGTCTTGCTGGCACAGTTGAACATCCAATGGCTGCCCCGGACCGCGCGGGCACGTCGCCAAAGCGCATGATCGGCGACGCGAACTCGCTTCCGGGCCCCGCTTTGTAGAATACGAAAGCCACCGCGGTCGAACGGGGGAATTGAGGTAGGTGCTTACACGCGCCATGCTGGGCCTCCGAGGTTCTGGGAACCGACGGGGACGGAACGGCGGGTTCCGGTGGGCTGGAAATTATGCACCTGGCCGCGGACGCCGCAAAAGACGGCCCTCGGCCCGATCGAAGCCTCGCCCGCGACATCCGCCGTTTTGAAAACGAGTTGCCGCCGGACGACGGTTCGCCCTATATTGCGCATCTTGCGCGCAATTGCTGCGTGCGAAGGCATTCAACGTCCGGAACGGGCGCGCTCAACAGGAGGACTCGATGTTGCGTTCATGCGTATTGCTGGTGGCCCTTACATTGCTGTTCGGCGTGTCCGCAGCCTTTGCCCAAACCAAGAAGCCCGCGGCGCCGGGCAGGATCCCGATGGCCAAGGACAACTCCATCACCGTCAGTGTCTACATGAGGGATGGCAGCAAGAACGAATTGATGCTTGGCACGCGCATCTGGCCGGATTACCCCGAATACAACGCGCTCGCGCTGCAACGGTTCTTTGCGATGATGAAGTCCCTCGAGCCGGCCTACAAGCAGGATGACGAAGTGGCCTACACGTGGGGCGCGAAGGGCAAGGTGACCAAGTGCAGCATCTATCTCGAGGCGCCGGAGGCAGGAGTCAAGACCGGAACCGGCGCCGTGGTGGGGTGCGAGGCGAATGGCGTCAGCAGCCTGGCCGCGACCTCGGTCGCCGATCCCAAGCATCCCGTCAGCTTGTCGCAGGATCCCAAGCACTTGAGCGACGTGATGGAACTGTTCAAGAAACAATCCGAACGCGCGAAGAATACGCTTCCAAGCAATGAGCGGGTCGCGCGCCTTCAAAGCTCGCGGGTCATGAAGAAACTGAACGGATCCTCGACGTAGCCGGCAAACGGCCCGCACGGGCGGAATCCCTGGCGCGCATAGAGCGTGCGGGCAGGCGCGAAAGCTTCCGAGGAGCCCGTTTCAAGGCTGATCCGGCGGTAAGCGCGGCGCCGGGCTTCCTCCAGGATGTGCGCGAGCATCCCGTTCGCCACCCCTTTGCGCAAATGCCGCGAGGCCGTGCGCATCGACTTGATCTCGCCATGCGCCGGGTCGAGTTCCTTCAGCGCGCCGCAGCCCAGCAATTCGCCGTCCTGCCAGGCGCTCCAGAATGTGATGCCGGGTGCGCGCAATGCATCCAGGGGCAGCGCGTGCACGCTCGACGGAGGAGAATTCTGCAGCATGTTCTGCATGTGCTCGCGCACGAGCAGCGCGATTTCCGGACCGCGCAGGTCGTCGACTCGGATTTCCATGGGATAGGTCACTTGATCTCGCGAAATGCGTTCATCGGCGGGCAGCGCGGGCGACGGGTTTCTTTCGTCGGCGTTCGGCGCTTTCCAGGTTCTCGCGGACCCGGACCTTCACGAGCCTGCCGATCAACGCATAGGGAATGCGTTCGTCGAGCGGAAACCGCAGGTTGCCCTTTTCATTTGCATAGACCGACGCCTCGTCGCGAATTTTTCATCCGATCGCACGGGGGGATAGAAGCCGATGTGATTCTTGAACGCGGCAAAATGCACAAGGTTGCCGCAAAGGGTGAACGTGGGGATCTGGTAGCTGATCGTTTCCACGGCATCGGGCGCGGCCTTCCTGATCGTCGCCCGGATCTTCTCCAGGATCGCTTGAATCTCCGGCGGAAAGGCCGCGATGTAGTCGTCGATGTTCGCCGGTGCCTTGCGCCCAGCGTTCATGTGGGCTGCACGGCGGCCAGTTGCGCCGGGTCATAGAAGAACGTCTCCTCCGCGATGCGCTCACCCTCCCAGCGCTGGTAGGCAAGCTCCTCCATTCGCGTCACCGTTCCATCCAGCCATTCGAAGCGGAAGACCCAGCGAATCACCACCCGGTCGTCGCAAACGAATACCGGCCGGATGCACGTCGACGTCAGCGAGCGGGCCTTGGCCAGCACGCGGCGTTCGTTTGCGGCGTGAGCGTCGCGGCCCACGCGAGGCACGGCCTGGTTTTCCTGCATCGAAGCGTTCTCGGTATAGAAGCCCTCGACGGCCTCCACGTGCGCGTTCCGTTCGACCAGTGCAATGAATCGCGCAAGCGTTTCGGCGGTTGGCATGGATGTGCGTTCTGGTTCAGGCGCGCTGCTGCTGGCGATGGACGCTCATCCGGCGCTCCACCCGGAAATGCGGACATCGGAAATCCAGTTGCGCCGCCTCCGCGCGAGCCGCGATTCGATGTCTTCGCCTTCGAAGTGCGCTGCGGTCCGCCGAAGCCACGCCGGGTCGATATCATCCAGCGCGTTGACGTTGACGACCGCATACATGTGGTCGTCGATCTCGCTGGTGACCAGCGGCACGGTGCCGCAGCGGGAGCAGACGAGAAAGGTTGCGGTACCTGTGCCGAAAGCGTACTTCGACACGAGCGATGCGTCGCGAAGCGTGACCGCCAGCGTGGATTTGGGATTGGATGTCCAGACGCCGCCGTGCCTCGTGCAGAACGAACAGTCGCATGCCCGCGCCGGTATCTCCGGCGGGTCGCCATCCCACTCGAGCTCGAACGCGATGTTCGCGCAGTGACACTTGCCATGGAGGAGCATGGGAATCTCCGGCGAGACCGGCATCGCGTCGCGCAAGTGACGCCGGCATCGCTTGGGATCAGCGCGCAAAGGCTCGCGCAGGCGACACAAGCTAAACGGCGACCGGCCTTCCGTCAAGCGGCTCCGCGCCCGCCTTGGGGCGGCAGAACGATGCAGCAGGCGTCAGCCCCGGTCGACGGACGAGCGTTATCCCGACAGCGCTCGTTGCTCGATCGACGTGACGAATTCCGTCTTGGCGAGCGAATACCGCTCACGCGATTCCGCGGTCGCACCGACGTGGGTTGCCGCCAGGCTTCGCTTGAGTGCGACGTATTCGTTCGCGACTTGCGGATGGTTGCGCAGATAATCGCGGAACGCCAGGTGCCGCCGTTCGTGCTCCGAACCGATGACGCACAGATGCAGGTGATGCGTGCTTGGCCACTCGGCGGGTTTCCGGAAGAAAGGGTAGACCCGGTCGACGTCTCCGTAGGGCATATGGCTGTATCCCAGCGAAGCGAGAGGCGCGACGTACACGTCCAGACCGTCCAGTGTTGCGACCGAAATCTGGATATCGATGACCGGCTTTGCGGCAAGTCCTGGGACCGATGTGGAGCCTACATGTTCGATTCGCAGCGACAAGCTGCCCATCGCAGCGCGCAGTCGACTCGCCTCGGATGCGAAGTGATCCGGCCATCGCGCATCGTAGGGAACGATCCTGATCATCGCGGCGCGATCAGTCAGGTTATTTCCAGTCCAGACGGATCACCGCCGGTCGCTGGGGAGTGGCGACTTCGTGATAGATGTCGTCGAAGTATTGCACCAGCTCGGCCTCGGGCAGCGATGGGGGAACGGGAATGTCCACCAGCGAACGCTTTCCGTCGGAGCCAAGCCGGAACGTCCGCCACGCGCCGTCACGGCGCTCGACGAGCATGCGCTTGCCGAACACATCGAGCAGGACGGGTGCCGCCATCACGCTCCCCGGGCGGTGCAGGCGGAGATGGGCAATGCGGGCTGATGAGCAGGGCATCCATGAGAGCGAAATGCTACCGGACCGGCGCCGTCATTGGGCAGTCCATCCGCCGTCGATCGGGATCGCCGCACCCGTGATGTTGTGCGCCGCGACATCACACAGCCACACGACGGTGCGACCGATTTCCTGCGGTGCGGACGTCCTGCCGGTGGGTTGCTTTTCCCGCAGCAGGTCGCGGATGCCGGCCTCCCGGTCGCCGCCGAACTGCGCGGCGCGCGCCAGAACCTGTGGTTCGATGATCGCCGTTTCCGTCCAGCCGGGGCAGATGCAATTGGCGGTGACGCCGCCGCTGGACCGGCTGCCGGCCTGCGCCGCTTCGAGCGCGGCCACGCGAGTCAGGCCGATCAGTCCGAATTTGGCCGCGACGTAAGGCGCCTTGTTCACCGATGCGACCAGCCCGTGCACGGACGCGATGTTGACGATGCGCCCATAGCCGGCCGCGATCATTGCCGGCAACGCCAGGCGCATGGTGTCGAATGCCGCGGAGAGATTGATTGCCAGTATGGCGTCCCATTTGTCGCGCGGCATCTCGCCCAATGGGGCCGTGTATTGAATGCCGGCGTTGTTGACGAGGATGCTCAGCGGCCCGTCGGCCGTTGCCTCGCTCATCATCCGCTGCACCTGCGCCTTGTCGGAAAGGTCATGCGACAACGAACGGACCGCGTGCTCCGAAATGTCCGCCAGCGCGGAACGCGCGGCCCTGTGCGTGGCATCGTCGGCGAGGCCGTGCAGCACGACCTCGGCGCCCGCCCGGGCCAGCTCCAGCGCCACCGCGAGACCGATGCCCTGCACCGAACCCGTCACCAGCGCGCGTTTGCCATCCAGCATTGTCGATTCCATGGCTTCTCCTCGGGACAATTTGTCCGGCCCGCTTGAGTCATGTTTGGTCTGCGTCGGGCATTTCGGACAGCCTCGCCCGCAACTCGGTCTTGAGCACCTTGCCGTAATTGTTCTTGGGCAGGTCGCCCACCAGGATGTACCTCTTGGGGCGCTTGAAGCGGGCCATCTGCGTCAGGCAATGCCGGTCGAGATCCGCGGTCGCGAGCCGGATGCCGGGCTCCAGCACCACGAAGGCCACGACCACTTCTCCCCACTCTGCATCGGGCGCGCCCACCACGGCGGCCTCGGCCACGCCGGGCGACGGTCAGCAGAACTTCCTCGACCTCGCGGGGGTAGATGTTCGAGCCGCCGCTGATGATCAGGTCCTTGCTGCGGTCCTTGAGGGTCAGGAATCCATCGGCATCCAGGCTGCCCACGTCGCCCGTGAAGAGCCATCCGTCGCGAATGGCGGCGGCCGTCGCCTCGGGGTTGCGCCAGTAACCCGCCATCACGCTGTCGCCCTTCACCAGGATCTCGCCCACGTCGCCCACCGGCAGCTCCTGGCCTTGCTCGTCGGCGACGCGCACCTGCACCGGCGTTTGCGCGATCCCCACCGACGCGATGCGCTCGGCATGACGCGGGTGGTCCGTATCGGCAAGGTGGTGGCGTGACAGCGCGGTCGCGACCATCGGTGTCTCGCCCTGGCCGTAGATCTGCACGAAGCGCGGGCCCAATACCCGGAGCGCGCGCTGCAGGTCGGCCACGTACATCGGCGCACCGCCGTAAACGATCGTCTTGAATGCCGAGGCGGCCGCATCGGGTGCAAGTTGCGACTGTTCCGCGTAGTCGACGATCCGCTTCACGATGGTCGGCGCGGCGAAAGTCGAAAGGGGGCCCAATTGCCCGCCCAGCGCGAACAACTCCGCGGGATCGACGCCACCGGAGAGCGGCACCACGTGACGGGCGCCCGCCATCAGGTGCGGTATCGCATACAGGCCCGCGCCGTGCGACATCGGCGCCGCATAGACGATGGCGTCCCCCGCCGAAACGCTGTCCACGTCGACGAAATAGGTCAGCCCCATGGTCATGAGGTTGCGGTGGGTGATCATCACGCCCTTCGGCCGGCCCGTGGTGCCGCTGGTGTAGAACAGCCACGCCACGTCGCCTGCATCGCGTTCGGTGATGGGAACGCTCATGGCATCGATCACCGGGGCCATCAGCGCGGCGGCATGTTCCGACTCGATGTCGATTTGCCGCTCCAGGCCGGTCAGCGGCTCGGGCGCGACATCGCTGGTGACAAAGCCCCAGCGCGCTTGCGCGTCCGCAATGATCCACTCGACTTCCCGCGGATGCAGTTTCGCGTTGACGGGAACGACCACGAGGCCCGCCCACCATGCTGCCCACATCACCTCCAGGTAGCGGGGATGGTTGCGCATGAAGAGCAGAATCCGGTCGCCGGGAACCAGTCCGGCTGCGCGCATTCGCTCGGCCAGTCCGGCACTGCGGGCCGCCCACTGGCCATGCGTGGCATGGATTTGCGGGCCGTGGAAAATGGCGGCACGGTCGGGTGTCGCGCGCGCGTGCCTCGACAGCAAGTGGGCGAGGCTCATGACGAGTCTCCGGACGCCCGTCGCCGGCCGCGATGCGAACGGCGTGGGCAGGGAAGGGGACGCGTGAAGTGCAATCATTCAGTCGGGATTGTCGATTTCGGCGAGAGCGGCCGCGATCGCGTGCTCATCGCGGGGACGTACCAGGCGCGCGGCTTCCCGGCCATTGCGCAGGAAGACGAACGTCGGCCAAAGCTTGATGTTGAACGAGCGTCCCAGCGGCCGGCCGCGCGCATCCTCGATCCTGATATGGCGCACGCCTGGATGCGTTGCGAGCGCGGCCGCCGCCAACGGCTCGACCGCACGGCAATAGCCGCACCCCGGGCTGCCGAATTCGAGTACCGCGGGTCCGGCCAGCCGCTCGACCTCTTCGCGACTTGGCCCGGGCGTCACGTATTTCGCGTTCATTGCGGACAGGGTCACAGGATGTTTGCGCCTCTCTCGGCCAGAAGATCCCGGAGAACCGAGCGATGGCAACGGGACTCGTCGGCACAATAGCAACCGACGGAAAAATTGGCATGGTGCGACAACGCGGCGAGCAGGTCCAGCGTCCTGCGCGCCTCGGGAGAGTCCATTTCGGCCCGGAATCGCTTGACGAAATTGGACCAGTCGCGGGGAGTTCCGGCGTCTTTCGCCTGCGCGACGAGTTCCGGGCTCGGCGCCAGATTGGGAAACCAGACGTCGTACCAGTTCTGCGAGGCGAACTCGGTCTTCGGAACGCCGCGCGGGGGCCTTCGCACAGTGCCGATGCGAAGTCCTTCGTCGCGGGCGCGGTCGGATCCAAGCCGAACGATTCGTAACGTCATTGGGCAGTGCTCTCCCGCGAGCGGTCAGGTCCGCAATTCGAACCGCTGTTCATTCACTTCGACGCCCCATTGCGAACCGCGTTGCTGGTGAGCCAGGCTGAATCCGAATTTCTCGTACAGGTGCCGGGCCGCGTCGAGGCCTTCAAAGGTCCACAGATAGACGAGTTGGTACCGCTGCGACCGGCAAAATTCCATAGCAGCTGCAAGCAGAGCGGTACCCGTCCCGCTGCCACGCGCACGATCGGAAGAAATGAACCAGCGCAGATGGGCGCCGCGCTCGCGCGCGCCAAGGCCGTCGATGGCGATCGAACCTTCGACGTCGTTCCCGTTCATCGCGAGCCAAAGTCCGTCGCGGCTGTCGTCGTATCGCTCGCAGAACTCCGCAAGCTCCCGGGCCACCCGGCTTTCGAAAAAGAGGCCAAAGGCCACCTCCCGGTGGTAATAAGCCGCGTGAAGCTCGGCGACGCGGCCGATGGCGCCGGGTCGATAGCCTTTGCTCACGGTGATCGTCATGCGCGCCTGGCCGCGGCCCATGCTTCGCGTGCCAGCTCCGCAATGTGCGCAACGTCCTCGGCCGTGTGAAACTCAAGCTCGATCCACTCCGACGCGGACTTGCGAAAGTGTGCCTTCGGATCGGACCGAAGTCCCTTCTGCGCTGCACGAGGAAGCCGCAGGTCCAGCAGGCCGTCGGCATGCAGATGCGCAAACTCGCGGCCGCAAACCGACCACGCCGCGTTCTTGTGACTGCCGAACCGCGACGGCTTCTGTTCCGTGTCGGGCAAGGCCGACAATGCGTGGCGAAGTTGATCGGTCGGGCTCACTGGATTGTCATGTCTTTTCTGAATCGGGATTGTCTCGTTCGACAAGGGAGAGATACTCGGCGATGGAACGGTTCTCCAAAGGCTTGACGAGGACTCTGACGTCGTTTGTGCGACGACCCATTGCGATGCCGAGCCGCTTGCGGACTTCGCGATAGCCCGTCTTGCGCCAGAAGCGCTCGGCCTTGACGTTTCCTTCGACCACGCCGAGACGGATCCATGCCGCGCCATTCGCCGCCATCCATCGCTCGAGCGCGTCGTACAGCGCCGACGCTGCGCCGGTGCCATGCAACGAGCTGGCGACGATGAAGATGCCGATGTGCCATACGCGGGCGGCCAGGATGTCGGACAGGACACCGGCGAATCCGACCAGTTTTCCGGCCGGGTCGGTGAAACCGATCAACCACTTTGCGTTGAACGGCATGTCGGCGGGAGGCAGGTCGTCGAATTCTTCCTGCGCTTCGCACGGGCGCGGTGGTTCGCCATTGACCGCCAGGAAATAGTCGGGGTTCTCGTCGAAGAAAGCCTGCAACACCGGCACGTCCGAGGCGACCAGCGGGCTGGCCCGAAAGCTTCCCGGCGCGAATTGGCTGATGGGCTGCGGGTCAGGCATCGGGTTCACTGTCGTGCCGGCGGAATTCCGGCGGAAAATACCACCATGTTGCCACGACGACCAGACCGAAAATCGTGTAGCCGAGCGTGAATACCCAGGGCGGAGCGTCGTAGTACAGGAGGCGTTGCAGCCAATGCCCGATGAAGCTTCCGGCGTAGGTCGCCGCGCCTGCCTTCGCGCGCAGCAGCATTTCGAACGTGGTGAGCGGGCACACGGCGCCTGCCCAAGCCTCCGCGACGACGATCAGGATCGCGGCGAGGTGCGCTGCGCGGAACCAGAACGCGTTGACCCAGCGCCAGCCGCGCAGGTTGCCGACGATGATCGCGAACAGGCCGCCGCCGACGAACACCACGATCGCGACATGCAGCGAAAGGACCGCGTCGGCCAGCAATGGGTAAGGAAGCGTGTCGTTCACACGCCGCGCCGGCCGGCCGCAATCAGGATGGCATCGCTGCTAATAGATGAGCAGCGGACTGAGCGTCACCCCTGCAGGCGCCTGGATTACCCGATAGAGGCCCGAAGCCTTGCACTGTTCGCCGGCGCCGTCGCGAGCGAAGCTCTTGGCCCCCAACCCGATGATCTTCTCCAGCGTTCCCAGCAACGCCGTGTTGTCGGTGTTGTCCTTGATGCTGCCGATCTGCCATCCGTTCGTGATGGCGACGTCGACGCCAGCCTTCCCGAATCCGGACTTCGAGTTGACGAGAAACGGCTTGGACGTGTCCGGCAACACGAAGGGCGTTCCGGCTGAACAGGATATGACGCTGGCGCCGGTGCATTTGCCTTTGGCATCCTGTGCGCTGCACACTTCCTTCTGACTGACCTCGACCACGACCATCGGTTCGTAGACGATGTAGCCCCTGAGGCTGGTGCCGCCTGCGTGGGAGGCAGCCTCTTCCGCCGGGGACAGCGGCGTGATCTCCAGTCCGGAACAGCCGGCAAGGCTCGCCGCGAGCAGCGGCACCAGGATAGTCGTCTTCATTGCGCACCTCCCCTGCGAAACTCCACGGTCATTGCTTCGTTTCGCGCCACAGACTGAAAGCCAGTACGGCCGCGACCAGGCCGGCAATGACGCTCGCCCAGAGCGGAACATGCGCGCCGTTGACCGTGATCTCCCAACCCAATGCGACGCGCAGCAGTTGCAGCACGGCGACTAGGGTAAAGACGATGACGGCGATGGTGGCGATCGGTTTCATGCGGGTACCTCGCTGTCTTGGCGCACCGGGCCCAAAGCCCGGCGCATCAATCACTCGACGCGCAGGACAAGTGCTTGCATCCATCGCATGCCCGCGCAGCGTGCCACGGGAAATGGGACACGGCAAGCGTCGGCGCTCGAGCAACGGACTCCGAAGCCGGCGTCGATTTGTTCTTCAGTAGGGCTCGAAGGCCACGTTGTGCTTGCGCAGCTGGTCCTCGATCAGCCGGCGCCATCGCGCATCGGGCGACCATACGCCCGCGACCGCCTCATACGCAGTCCGCGGCTCCTCCTTGAGGTTGATGACGCGATACAGAAACACCATTGCCGATGCACGAAGGTTGATCTGGCAATGAACCAGTACCTTGCGCGCTCCCAATCCGGCCAGCACCGAGGCAAACATCTCGAAATCGGCCTCCGTGGGATTCTCGAATTTGATCGGGATGTTGATGAACGTCAGGCCCTGGCGGGTGACGATGTTCTGTTCATCGCGGACCGCGTCGGAGACTGTTGGTGGCGCGAGGTAGATTACGGCATCGAATGCCAATGCCTTGAGACCGGCAAGGGCTTCGGCGGAGGGCTGACCCGACGTGACCAATCGGGGAGAAATTTCGACGACGTTGGGAGCAATCAGACGCGGAGCCTGGCCGTGCGCGATTCCCGACGCGGCGATTGACATGGCGAAGGCGCAAACGGCGGCATTGCGTGTGCGCCGGAATATTTCACGCGACAGATCGTAGCGGGTCCCGTGGCAGGGCTTCACGAAGCGGTTCAATAGCGGACAGGCGCGGAGCCAGCCTGCCGGTGCGCCTGCCGATAGCCTCACTGTCCTTCGGGAGGCTGCCAAAGCTCTACCTTGTTGCCCTCCGGATCAATGACCCAGCCGAATTTTCCGTACTCGGAATCGTCGGTCTTTTCGAGGACGTTGCACCCTTCGCTGCGCAGGGCCTGCAGCAGGGCTTGCAGGTCCGCGACCCGGTAGTTGATCATGAACGACGATGTGCTCGGCGCGAAGTGATCGCCATCGGCGCTGCCGATCGACCAGATGGTCGTGCCCGCCGCCGGATTGCCGGCATCGTCGGTCCAGGAAAACGCGGCGCCTCCCCACGCCTGCACGTCGATGCCCAGGTGTTTCTGGTACCAGGTCCGCAGTGCGGCCGGGTCCTTGGCGTTGAAGAATATCCCGCCGATTCCCGTAACTCTCTTCATACGTCCTCCCGAAGGGTCGCGTGCGACCAGGTGTGGACTCGTACTGCGTCCGTCG
The DNA here is from genome assembly GCA_963834045.1 of uncultured beta proteobacterium. Lineage (GTDB taxonomy): Bacteria > Pseudomonadota > Gammaproteobacteria > Burkholderiales > Casimicrobiaceae > VBCG01. Next base: position 125,886 of record CAWIAK010000020.1, read on the forward strand.
TTAACGCAGGATCATCCGCTGCGCCAGTTTGACCGTCCCGTAACTCAGGCGATTCACGGCGGGCGGCAACGCCAGCGGCTTGAGGAGCATCTTGATGGCCATCGGCGCGGGATAGTGCCTTCGCATCAGCGCCGTGGTGCGCGCCATCGCTCGACGGAATTCGCGGCCGTTGCGCGTGGCATGCGCGTGCCAGGTGCGGTAGGGAAACCAGGCGCCCCGCTTTACGTCGCTGCGAAGGATCACCTGCAGGCGCCGCGCAAGGGCGCCCAGCACTCTGGCGCGGCCGTTGCGCTCGCGCTCGTTGTAGTCGGTTGAAATAGCGATGGAAATGCTCGTAGTGGCGTACTTCGTCGCGCTGGATGTAGCCGGCCAGCCGCTGAAGCACCGGCTCGTCCGAGATGGATTGGATCGCGCGGTAGTAAGTCGCGGTCCCCATTTCCACGACGCACCGGGCGGCCATTTCCAGGCATGGGCTGGGCTCGAGTTCCTCGGCGATGCAATAACGCGAGTGCTCGGCAAGGAACTCGGAAAACGCGGTCTGCCAGTCGAAGTCGGGCCAGACGTGATTCACATACGCACGCAACGCCCGCCCATGCTGCAGTTCCTCCGGTTCCCAATAGCGGGTCAGCCATGAGGACACCTCGGTGTCATCGTGGAACTGTGCCGTCAGGTTGCGTGTGTACAAGTCCGTCGCGGTCTCGACGAACGACGCGCCGGCAAGCAGCAGGAACAGTTCCTCCCTCGCCCTGACGCGTCCGGTCTCGACACGATCCAGAGGGATGTCGTCCAGCGTCCAGTGATCGCCGTTCGCGTATTCGCCCATCATCCGTGGGTCCAGGTCGTGGCTACGGAAGTTCTCGACGGCAATTTCAGGCACGGACCTGCCGTCCGCGAAACATTATAGCGAGCTCAGGCGGCGGCTTTGTACGTGAGGCGTTTGGTGATGCCATCGGGTAGCCTGAAATCCTGCCCAGCGACAATTCATCGGTCGCGAATAGCCGCCTGCATTGCCTTGCTCAGCGAGGCGAAGGCCCGCTGGTACGACGCGTCGACCAACTCTGCGAGGTAGGGCGCAGGAAAGCTCGCAACGTTCACAATCGTGATCCAATGATAGCGTCCCCTGTATCGGGCGGGCTTCACTCCCGGCACGTCGGTCAGTTCGATGAAGCGGTAAGGCGTCACACGGACGCTGAAACGCCACCGCTCTGGAAGGCTGGTCTTGAAATAGGCGAACTTCCTGCCGCCGACCGCGTAAACAAGAAAGTTCCAGGGTTCGCGGTGCAGCGTTTCGGTTGCGCCCGGAAATCCGCGGCATAGAGACTTGAGTTGCGCGACATTCACGGCGTCGAAACGAGCGTCAGGCGCCGACGCGCCATGGGGGGTCGAGCCGATTAGCGCCTGCATAATAGAGACAGATGACGTTGCCGGAGGGGTCCACGAGGCGTGCCTCGCGCCACAGCCATGGTTCGTCGCGCGGCTCCTGGATGAACGGCAGCCCTTTGGCCTTGAGTTCGGCGACGGTCCGGTCGAGCGCCGCGCACTCGAAGTACACGACGGTCCTGGATGCCTCGAAGGGCGGCGAAACGGCGTGGATCGAGAATGTCGCATCCCCGACGGTGGATTTGAATCGAGCGTAATGAGGAGCGTCGACGATCAGCGTAAAACCCATGCTGCGATAGAACGCCACCGACGCCGCGACATCGGCGGCGGGGAGGGTGACTTGGTTGAGTTCCACGAACCCGTGCTCGATTTCAGCGGCGGACCGCGTTGGCGCGCACGCTGGCGCGCGTGCGAATGCCCACGCCGAGCGAAGCTTCAGGCGTCGATCGCATGCGCCAGGACCAGATAATCGGCAACCGGTTCGAGCAAGATCTCCGGAAGCGACTCGGCGATCGCGGCACGCATTTGGGCGGCTGCGGCGGGGTCGAGCGACTAGGCGAACGCGCGCTGCCGGGCTTCCTCGCTCGGCCATTGCGCATAGCCGTACCAAATGCCGTCATTGCCGCGGTGGAGACGTGAACCGAGCGAGCCTGCGCGGCGCAGCAACTCGGTGACGCGCGACCACGACTCGACGAACGATGCCTCCATCCCTGGATGAAGCCTCCACCGATACATGACGACGAGTCCCGGTCCGTGACCGGCAGTTGCGAGTCGATGTCATCCCGGTGTCGCCAGCTTCAGTCCGACGATGCCGGCAACGATCAACGCCAGGCTCAACAGGCGTCCGGCGTTGGCGGACTCGCCAAGCAGCACGATGCCAAGAATCGCGGTGCCCACGGCGCCAACCCCGACCCAGACCGCGTACGACGTGCCTACCGGCAACGACTTCATTGCGACCCCGAGCAATCCAAGGCTGATGATCATGGCGATGATGGTGCCCACCGTCGGCCACAATCCGGGTGAAGCCTTCGGTGTACTTGAGGCCGATGGCCCAGCCCACCTCGAACAGTCCCGCGACGACTAGTATTGCCCAGGCCATGCAACCTCCAGCACATTTCAGTGAAACGGGAGTGGCGCCGCTTCAGGAGCCGATGATGTGGCGCACTGCGTTCATGGCCGATACGTTACCGCCAGAAACGCAAATGGCAAAATGGAAACGACCAACAGCGTCGTCCGCGTCCGACGCGAAAAGTCGTGGAACCGGACCGGCGCCGCGCCGCGCGTGCGAATTTGCCACTCGGCGGCAGTTCCGCCCACCAGCGTGGCAATGACCGACCGCACCAGGCTTGCGGCCTCATAGGCGAAGTCGAAGGGCACCGCCAAATCGACCAGCGACCAAATAACGCGATCAAAGAACATGACGAGCAAATAAAGCACGATGCCCAATATGGCTGCGTTGTAGACGGGCGAATGCCGCGACGCGCGCCCGGTGACGTAGCCGCACGCGAAGAACATCAGGACGGCCACGAATTGGCGCGCGATGGATTCGGCATCGAAGTTTCCAGGCGCGCCGGCACCGAGAAAGGCCGACATTACAAAGCCAAGGAGCGGAAAGATGATCAGCCAACCCGCCAGCGCAACATAGGCCGCAACTCCCGTGACAACCGCGGAAAGATCGAGCTTGAGATCCCCTGGCATGACGCCTGCCTTGCTTCACGCGGCGATTGCCGCCCTCGTCACGAAGGAATATCGGGCTCGACCAGATGGGCAAGCTGCGCGAGCGACTGCTGCCAACCGAGGTAGCACATTTCGACCGGGATGGCTTCGGGCACGCCTTCCTGCACCACCGTGAGGTCGGTTCCGCACGACACCTGTTTCAGCGTGATGGTCGTCTGCATTTCCCCGGGCAGGTTCGGGTCGTCGAAGCTGTCCGTGTAGCGAATGCGCTCGAACGGCACCAGTTCCCGATACTCGCCGCCGAAGGAGTGGCCTTGCCCGGTCGTGAAGTTCGTGAACGACATCCGGTATCTGCCACCGGTCTTGGCCTCGATCTGGTGGACTTGGCACGTGAAGCCGTAGGGCGGCAGCCACTTGGCCAAGGCCGCGGCATCCAGGAACGCTCGGTAGACGCGCTCCGGTTTTGCGCCGAGCACGCGATGCAGTCGAATGGTGCCTGTGGACATGGTCGGTTAGCCTTACGAATGGTGGTTCGCCAGGGGCAATCTACAACATTGCAGCAGCGGGGCAGTGTTTCAGCGCGCGGGCCTGGTCACGACTGGCCCATTCCATTCTTCTCGACGACCATGAGGAGCGCCGGACCGTCGGGTGTCGTGATCCTCCGCACCGGCCGGAAGCCGGCCTTCACATAACAGCGAATTGCGCGCGCGTTATCGGGGTCGGGGTCGGCCTGGACCTTGGTGACGCCAGGCTCCGCAAGCAGCCGCCGCACGAAAGCATCGACCATTGCCGTGCCCAGTCCATGTCCCAGTCTTCCGCCGTCGCAAATGAACTGGTCGATTCCGCGAACGCCGGGGTCGCATTCCTCTTCCCACCATCCATCGCCGGCATCGAGCGCGACATACGACTGGATGAATCCGATGGGCTCGTCCGCCAGCGCCGCGACGTAGGCCTTGACCGGCGAGTCGTCGTTCATGCGTGGCAAGTACTTCCTTCTCGTGTTTTCGCATTGGCTGCGCCGTCGCCGCCGCTCCACCATTCCCGGACATGGGGCCTGTTCAGCCAGTCGGTCAGCAGACGCAGGTCTGCCTCCTGCAGCGGTCGGAAGGTGATCCCCGAATCCGCGGAATCGATGACGATCTCCGCACCAGCGGCAATCGTGCCGGATGTCAGGACATCCGCACGGATTCCCGCGCGATGCACCAGATACTTGATCGCTGCCGCGGGCGAAACGACATCTGTCGCCATGGCCGTGCCCAGCACCCTGCACGGCTCGCAAAGTTCAACACCGCGCAAGCGGACGCTTCCTGCGGCGAACTCCTTGCCCACCAATGAGTTGAGGCGGACTCCCCGGGTGACGAGGTTCCTGCGCGTACAGGAAAGTTCATGTCGCGTACCGAATTTGGCGTTGAAGTCGTCGATCACTTCGGCTTCGACGAGCGTGAGGTTCTGACCCGGCTCGTCCTTGGCATTGAAGTAGCGGTCGCCTTCGATCCCCGCGCCCGCGACTACGCGGATGCGGGGGACTTCGATGAGCGCGCCGCCCGGCTCCGCGGTCAGAAAAATGCGTTCTATGGGCACTGCGATTTGGGGGGAGGGCCCGCGCCACGGCGCTGGTTCAACAAGTCCCGGCCGGCGGAGGAGAGGGATATCAGCGCGCCGGCGCCAGTTCGATGCTCGCTGACGATGTAGCCGCGCGCATTCGCCTCCTCCCATACTGGCAGGCGCGGACAGGAAGTTCGCCAGGCATCGATGACCTCGGAATAAGGCCGGGCACCCGGCCCGATCCATTCGAGGAGGTCGATCACCAGCGCGTCAACCGGGTCAGGCATGGTCGCCTCCACAATGAGCAGTGCGACATTACGCTCGCCGTGAAGTGACCGCAACGGCGTTGCATCGAGCGCGGACCGGCGTACGCGCCACATTCGTGGCAGCGCCATGCTCGCCAATGATCGCCAGGCGGCCGGAGACTAGAACCGGTAGGTCTTTCCCACCGCGGATGGCGCCACGACATCGCCGAAGGCGGCCGCCAACGCGCTCACTGCGCGCCAGCCGGTGCAATGGGCGGCTGCGATCGTCTTCAGGTCGAACGCACGCATCGCAGTCCACTGTTTCCGGAATGACGCGTTCGTTGCCACCGGACAGGTGAAAGCCTCCCATCACGCCAAAGAGCGGCGGCCCCGGAAAACAGTCCCGGGCATGCGCGAGGACGTTGACGACGCCCGCGTGCGAACAAGCGGTGAACACGAGGACACCCTTGTCCTTCACCCGGACCGCGACAAAGCGCTCGTCCATCAACAGAGGATCGGGCTCCCAATCCAACCCATCCTCCGTGCGCCGATATTGTCCCTGCATGCCGGTCTCGAAAGACGTGACACGCGGAATCTCACCGCTCACATAGAAGAATCCGTCCAGGATCGATTGCGCTTCAGTCGCATTCACGACGAGGGCTCCTTCCTGCTCCAGCATCGCCTGCGTCGGGACGTCCTCGAACGGCCGCATGGAACCGTCCGGCGCTTTCATGGCGCGGGTGCGGTACATGCCGGGATGCATGTACGTGGGGATGGCGCGACCGCCGCCTTTCAGTTGGATCATCTCGAGCGCCCGCAGCATCGCACCGCAATGGTCCCAATGGCCATGGGAAAGAACGATGCCGTCGACGCTTCCCATATCGAAGCCAAGGCGCTCGACATTGCGTTCAAAGACCCAGGCATCCGGCCCGGTGTCGAACAGCAATGTGCGCGCGGTGTCGCCACGCCAAGCCGTAATGGCACAGGAGAGGCCGTGCGCCCCGCAGCACAGGCAACGTCCCGACAAGCGCTTGAGACCCCTGCGCCACAGCCGGGGGAACTCGTTTTCGACGTAGGCCGGAACCGACGAGAGGCTGTCGGTCACGTTATCGACCAGCACCAGGATCTCGACCCTGTCGACCTCTGCAAGCTCAGCCATGCCGTGACCTCCGCTTTGCTGTGCCACCCGCGCTCAGGTGTCGTATTGCCGAAACTGGACGACATTTCCTTCGGGGTCGCATCCGTCCAGAACAATTGTGCCGTTGTACTGCCATGCGCTGTCCACGGGCTGAAGCGAGCCGCCCGTGGACTCCGCCGCCACGCGCACCGCTTCAAGACTTTCGACCCAAAAGACCGGCTTCAAAGGGGTTTCCTCGCGGACCAGCGGCGGATTCGCAATGCCGATGTGCGACGCGTACTTTTGCGGGATGGCGTGAATGACAAGCTCGATGCCCGGGCCGCGCAGCAGGTCGTGAGTCGATTCGTTCTCTGCCGCGACAAGTCCGAGCGTCCGCCGGTAGAAGGCCGAAACGCGCCGCTTGTCTTTGGCGTAGACGACGAGACTCTGCCGGATTGAAGCGTCAGGCGCAGACATGACGTTGCATGCACTCATTCGGCGGGACGACGCGCGCTTGCCGGTTGGCCGGCGCAATTGGGGCACATGTTACGCCCGGTAACCCCGCGCACGGTCAGCGGGCAACTTTCGCAAACCCGGAGGTAGAATCCCGACTCGGTTGTGTCGATTCCAGATAAACGTGCCGGGCGCGTTCCCGGTTCAAGAAAGGGGCACTCAATCATGATCGTCAGTCGATGGTCCCGCGTCATTCCGCTCGTTGCATTCTTCGGCCTTGCGAGCATTGCTTCCGGCCAGGCGCCGGAAGCCGACGGCCTGGTAAAGGTTGCCCCGCGCAAGATGGAACTGGCGTGGCTGCGGCCGGGAGCCGATTTTCGCCCCTACACCAAGGTGATCGTCAACCAGACTTCAGTCGCCTTCATGCCCAACTGGCTGCGGGACTACAACATCAATGCCGACCTGAACAGCAAGATATCGGTGGCGCAGGCCAACCAGATCATGGCCGCCGCGCAGACCAATTTCGACGAGATCTTTCGCGACGCATTTCGCAAGGCCGGGTACGAGGTGGTCACCGCCGCGGGACCGGACGTGCTGCGCGTGAACTCGGCCATCCTGGACCTCGACGTCAATGCGCCGGCGGGCCAAAGCGGCTTTCAAATCACGTACATCATCACCGCGGGTCAGGCGGCGCTCATCGTGGAGGTGCGCGATTCCACCACCAACGCATTGCTCGGCCGGGTCGCCGACAGGCGCGAGACCCAGCAAATTGGCCGGCAGATGGCGAGCAACGCGACCAACCTCTACGAGTTCCGCCAGATGTTTAGTGTATGGGCGAACATTTGCGTCAATGCGCTCGGGGAATTGAAGGCGGTGTCGCCGGTACCGAAGGACCTGAAGCCCATGCAGCGACTTTGATCGCGGCGGATCTCGCAAAATCGCGCGAGTCCGCGCTCAGGCGCGGACCTCGTGATGCGTCACCAGGTACTGCAACCGGTACAGGCCATCGGTAATCGCCGTGCCGCCATGCTTCTCGAGTTCGGCGCGGGAAAGGTCGGCTTGCGCGAGCCCCGCCACGGCGTCGTCGCTGTAGCCTGTGACAAACAATACCCAGTCCAACCCTGCGTCGGCGCCTCGAATTCGCTGTTCCGTTGTCATTCGGGGCGCTAACGCTCCTTCGAACAGATGCGCGCTGCCGAGCCCCCTTCTTGCGGGGAGCTCGGGAAGCGCCTCCTCGAGCAGCCATGAGCGAAGCGAAGACTCCATTCCGATTGCCGGCTTGAGGCGAATCAGCAGACCGGCCTGACCCAATCCCACGCCAAAACTGCCCGACAGCGAACAGAATCCCCGGGTCATGCCCCGGTAGCTCGGCATCATCCTGGAAGTCCACGGGCTCGGATTGTTCAGCCGCTCGAGGTAGGCGCCGGACTGCAGGGTTGCGAGTTGCTCGACCTCGTACAGGACGAAGTACCTCGGTCCCGCATTCGACGATACCCAGCGGCTTCCCCGGACGAAGCCCGGAATGGAGAGTCGCTCCGGAAGATGCTCGTGCGTGTGCCAATCGTCGTGCTCGGGAACCACTTCATCGACGACATCGAACGAAAGAAGCATGGCGGCGTTTCCGAGCAGGGGCATTGCGATTCTCCGGCGGCGAAACGAGCCAAGGGCGGCGGGCAGCGACGCCAATCGGTTTAATTTGTCTGGTGAGCTAGACGCCAGTGCGGGTCGGGTCAGGCTGGCGCGCGGCCAGGTGTTCCGGCCAGGATGAGGGCAGCGGCGGCAGGGACTCCCAGAACGGAATGACCCTGGAGATGCGGCCATCTTCGGCGAGCTCCATCACCGAGTGGCCGCTCGCGAGCGTGTCGCCACAGGGTCCGACGATTGCCTTGCCGAAACGTGCGACGTTCAGGAAGCAGTTCGGACCGGAGGTGAGCACGAGCCGGCAGGCCGGCCAATTCGCGTGGAATCCTGCGATCTTCTCGGAGATCTGTTCGTAGCCGGCAAACACCCGTTTCGGCCCCCAGATTTCGGCGTTGGGGGTCATGCAACGCGCCAGCAGCTCGACTCGGCGCGCAGGGTGAGCCTCGGCAAACGCTTCCAGGTAGACCTGGAGCGGGGCCAGGAAGGCGGTGGGTTCGCGATGGATTTCCATGCGGCTCAATTATGCGGCCTTGCGCGCGCTGCGCAACTCGGCCGATTGCGTCTATGACGCTGTGGCCGCCGCCCGCGCAGCGGCTTCGCGCCAGCCGGCAAAGCGCTCGGGCGGAATCGCGCGGCGGCCGGCGACGCGCTCCAGCGCGAGACGGATATCCGCGGTGCTGCCTGCCTTGAGGGCGGCGTCGACGAAAAGCTGCTCGAGCACGTCTTGCTGCGCGTGGCTGCCGCCCAGCCGGTACATGCCGCCGATGGCGGGACGCATCAGCGCGACCGCCTCGGCATGGCGTCCGGCGGCGTGGGCCAGCTGAGCCCGAGCGATCGGCAGCACGTAGTCGCGTACGATCGGGGGCACGGTGCCGCGGCCGCTGGCGTAGCTACGAATGGCCTCTACCATGCGCTCCGCGGCGACAGTGCGGCCGGTGGCGGTCAGCGCCATCATCCAATGCGGCAGCGTGAATGCCGACACGCAGTCGCCGATGCGGGCCTCCGCCTTGTCGGCGAGTTCCTCCCAGCGGTTGCCGACATCGACACCGAGACGCTGCAGGCGAAAGAGCGTGGCCGCCGCATTCTGCACGTCGATGTAGACGTCGGGGGACGCGACCGTGAGTGGCGCAGCGAGGTCGCGAAAGCGCGTGTCGTAGAGTTCGAGCACTTCCGCAAATTCGCCCTGCTCGAGCTTGAACAGCGCCAAGTGCCACCAGAGATGGTGCTGCAGGTTGTGGGCGCCCTCCCAGTTGGGCGCGAGCGCGGTGAGCCACTCGATGCCTTCACTGCGCCGGCCTTGCATCTCCATCACGTGGGCAACGGCATGCGCGGCCCAGAGATCGCCGGCGTCGAGTTCGATGGCCCGGCGCCCGGCGGGTTCGGCCCCGAGGTAGTTTCCGGCCTCTTCCTGGGCAAAGCAGCGGCAGGCAAGTATCGTCGAATAGCCTGGGACGTCTTCCGACCAGGCCGGTATCACCCGCTCGACGGAGGCGACCATGTCCAACGGGCGGCCCAGCCAGAAATTCACGAAATGAGCGAGACGGAAGGCAACGACGTCGTGCGGATGGGTGCGCAGGATCGATTCCCACGTCGCGATGGCGCGATCGAGCTCGCCTTCAGACCAGGCAGTCAGCGCGGCGACGTGGCTGCGCTCGCGCGGCGTGGCGCTGGAGGCGAGCGACTGCGCCATGCGCGCCGCCTGGACGGCGACCGGAACGATGGCCTGCTTGAATCCCAGCATGGCGAAATAACCCTGCATGCAATGCGCCAGGGCAAAGTCCGGGGCGGCTTCCAGCAATGCGGTGAGACGGGCCGGCGTATCCGCGCGGTAAGTGAGGTAGCCCGTGACGAGGTGGTCGTAGACGGCGGCAGCCTTGGCGCTGGCAATCGAAAGCGGCAGGCCGCGGGCATCGCGATGCATGGCGTTCTTCCTGGGCGGAGCGGAGCACTACGTGTACGAGCCTGGCCGCTTGGCAAAGCGCTCGACACACGCAAGCGAGCAAAACCAGTATTTCTTGTTGTTGTAGAGAAGGTCTCCGACGGCGCGCTGCTTGTCGACTTGCATCTTGCAGACCGGATCGATCGCGTACTGCCGCGACGAACCTGAAATGACCACTTCAAACAGTTCCATCGGATCGGGCAGGTTCCGGAGGGAAACGTGACCCTGGGGCTTGACCTCGACATCGAGCACATCCGCGCCGCCAAGTACATCCGCCACGCACTTCGTGCACAGAATCTGTCCACCGGTGGCCTGCGCGGCCACGCGGGCAGCAATGTTTATCGTTGAACCGAAATGTCGATTGCTTCGAATGAGCGCCGAGCCATGATGCAGACCAGCGCGGACGACAGGGAAGTTTTGCCTGTCCGCGATTGAACTGTAGAGCGCCAAAAGAGCGTTCTTCGCGACGACCGGATCAGAGAATACGAAGAAAGCGCAATCGCCGACCAGGGACTGCAGATGTCCCAAAGGCTCGACCGCTGTCCGAATCAGGTTGGCAAAGTCATCGACCAGATCGGCGGCGGCGAGCTCGCCATGGGTGTCCGTCAGGGCGGTATACCCGGCAATATCGACGAAGCAAAAGGTCGCCTCTATGGTTGTTTCGTCCATGGCCGTGTCCGTTAGCGCAAATCGTGGCATGCGGTGGCCCGGTGGAGCAAGCGGTTTGGTGGACCGCCGCCACGACCCGGCCAGCTCAGCGGAACTTCAACGCTCGGCGACGCGTCAGGTCGTGTTCAGGACCTTGATCAATTGCAGCGCCGGATTGTGCGCGTCCCACAGCGTCGGGAAAACCTCGATCGGCGTGAACCCCCGGTGACGATAGAACTCGCGGGTTTCGGCGTACTCGCTGCTGGAGGAGGTTGCGGCGACGGTCTTGACCTGCAGGAACCGAACGCCGCGCTCCTTGAGCCAGGCTTCGGCATGCGCGAGAAGGCGGGAACCATGTCCTTGGCCTCGTGCATCCGCCCTTACCGCTACGCAATGGATATCCCAGGCTTCGGGGAAGTGTTCGCGCAGCGTCAGGAATCCGCCCAGATGGGGACCATCGGAAAGTGCGAACGTGGGCATCGTCGCCGAGTCGCGCGCATACATGAGCAGCGCCCGCTCGATTCCAAACCACATCGGCAACGAACGCAGGACCGCCTCGCAATCGCCTGCGCGTTCAAGCTTGGGTCCGATGACTTCCATAAGCGGCGATCCGGTCCAGCCTTTGACTCATCCGCTGCCGGGCGCGGTCATGAGTCTGCGCTTCGCAAAGTGTTTTCGATTCGTCGATCCGGTACGAGCCACAGCAGCGCGACAAGGACATACAGGCTCAACGAAATCCATTGCCACCAGAATGCGGCAGGTATGGCAATGGCGTACAGAACCGGCGACAGCTTGCCTTTCCAATCGCCTCGGACAGCCTTCTTGAGAATGGAGTCCGGCCCCTGCGACGCAATGATCAGTTGCTGCAATATCCAATACGCGACTGCGGACATCAGGAGCACGACGCCATAGAGCGCCGACGGCAGGGCCGCGAAATGGTTCTCGCCCATCCAGCCCGTCGTGAACGGTATGAGCGACAGCCAGAACAACAGGTGCAGATTGGCCCAGAGCATCGCGCCCGTGACCTTCCGCGTTGCATGCAGCATGTGGTGGTGGTTGTTCCAGTAGATGCCGAGATAGACGAAGCTCAGGATGTAGCTCAGGAACGGCGGGATGACCGGCACCAGGGTCTCCATGCTCTCGCCGTGGGGGACCTTCATTTCCAGCACCATGATGGTGATGATGACGGCGATGACGCCGTCACTGAACGCCTCGAGGCGGTTCGTTCCCATTCAGAGTTCGTCCGTAGTCAGAGTTGGCGACGGGTCAGGCATCATCCTGCCTGCGATTGCGTGCATGATTGGAGGCGACGCGCTCGTTTCCGCGCTTGTAGTTGCCCGTAATGCGCGCCATCAGCTGTTGCTGCACGGTGACGGAAGCACTGCGGATCTCAGCGAGAAAATTGCGTGCAGAAGCGCCTCGCAAGACAGTCACTGTCTGGCCATTTCGAAAGATCGTGACATCGCCGCCCTTATTCGGGCGAAACGAAAAGCCGAAACCGTCATCGCTTTCCGGGGGCATGCCGGCGCCTCACTTCTGCGACCGAACCGGCAACAAGGTGCTCCACGATCCTGAAGTCAACGTCGCTGATCTTGCGAATGGAGAGGCACGCCTTTCCCATTTTTTGCGTTCCAAGCCTCGACAGGAGTTCATCCTGTCCAGGGAAGTTCACGACAAGATAGACACTGATGGCGCCCTTGCGCGAGGAAAAGCCGGTGAGAGGCGAATTATCTTCGCGACCGCTTTCGTACCTGTAGTGATAACTGCCAAAACCCACGATGCTGGGCCCCCACATCCTGGGCTTTTGCCCGGTCACCTTGGTCATCATCCTCGCCAGGGCATCGCAGTCCTTCCGCCTGGATTCATCGTCAATGGCGGCGATGTAATCGTTCACGCTGGCATCCGTCGGCTTGGTCTTGTTCTCCGCCATTGCGAGTCCTTTCGGAAATGATAGGCGATGCCTAGTGCGCCAACGCCATGCTATGCCACCAGATGCGGCATTCCGAGCACAGGTCACGGTCGAACTGGGCTTGCAGGATTCCGTCCAGCGCCATGCGCGGCAGCGGATCGCCGGGCTTTCGTGCCACGACATGGGTCCCCGTCGACGCCGCCCAGATTCGGAACAGTTCCTCGGACGTGACCTGGTAGGTAACGTGCCAGTGCGCGATCCCACTGGTCGAAGTGGTTGCGAGAACCTCGTACACAACGTCGATGTCGGCCTGCAGTTTGACGCGCTGCCAGTATCTTGCCAGTTCTGCGTGTCCCCGTTGCTCGGCGAACGGCGTGTTGCGGTACACACCGTCGCTCGCAAACAGGGCACAGAAGCGGGCCTCGTCACGCGTTTCCCACGCTGCCTTGTAGCCTTGCATGAATTGCTCGATGTCCATTGGTTCATACTCGCTCGTTCAGCGCTTCTCATTGGATCTGCCGGTCCGCTCGAATTAGCACGTTGGGTGGAAAGGTCAGACCCAGCGCCTTGGCGGTCTTCATATTGATCACAAATTCGAACGTCGTCGGCCGCTCGATCGGGATGTCTGCGGGCTTGGCGCCTTTGAGGATCTTGTCGACGAAGACGGCAGCGCGACGGTAGAGCGCCAGATAATTCGCGCCGTAGCCGAAGAGTCCGCCCGCGTCGGCGTACTCGAGAAAGCTGATCGAGGGCAGGTGCTGCTTGATCGCCGACTGCGCGATCCTCGTGTGGCTCTGAATGAGGACAATGTCCTCGACCACCGCGAACGCGTCGATGTTGTCCTTCGCCATCGCCGCAAAGGCGCCGTCCAGGTCTGCGGGGCTCCGCACGTCGAGCCGGAACAATGCCAAGTTCAGCGCCATGGCCGCGATTTCCGTGGCTCGGAGACCATGAACCGTTCCGGCGTTGTCCGGGTTCGTGAGGACCGCCACCCGGCGCAGGCGCGGGATCGCATCCTTGAGCAGCTCGACCCGTTTTGCCGCGAGCTCGGGAACGAAGAACGTATCGCCCGTGATGTTGCCGCCGGGGCGCGCGAGGCCGGCGACGACTCCCGCTCCAACGGCGTCGGCGACGTTGGTCATGACTACCGGTATCGGAATTTGTCGCTGTGGCCCGCTTCGCAGCAAGGGCGCCCGGCACCGAGTGGGTCACGATGATGTCTACCCTGAGCCGGACGAGCTCGGCAGCGAGCGCCGGGAGACGATCGTATTGACCTTCCGCAAAGCGAAACTCAAGGGCGATATTCTTGCCCTCAACATATCCCAGGTCTCGCAATCCCGCCCGGAATGCATCGACGCGCGTGGTCCACGCCGCGGGAGTGGACACTCCCAGGAACCCGATCCGTGGGACGGTCCCAGCCTGCTGGGCGAGGCTATTGCGTGGCCCGCACAGCAGCGCTGCCATCGCAATCAACAACTGCCTGCGTCGCGCGTGACTCAAGGCGCCTCTCCGTCTGAGCCTGCGGGTTAGTTTATGCAGCGGCGTGATCTTTGGGGAGAATTGCTGTGACGTCAACCTCCCATGTACGCGCCGCCATTGACGTGCAGCGTCTGCCCCGTGACATAGCGCGCGCCTGGGCCCGCCAGCCACACGACGGCGCTGGCGATTTCCTCGACACTGCCGCGCCGCCCCAGCAACATCTTGTGATCGGCGTGATGTGCGGGATTGGCCGATGCGCTGCCCTGCTTGCGCACGGTATCGACCATCCCGGGCGAGACGCAGTTGACGGTAATCCCGGCCGCTGCGAGTTCATGCGCCAATGCACGGGTGAGGCCGCCAAGCGCTGCCTTGGCGGTCACGACGTGGGCGCGCATCGAAGCCCCGGTGTAGGCGGTCATGCCTCCGATATTGATCACGGCGCCGGCGCCGCTGGCGCCAAGCAACGGCAGCGCCGCCTGCGTGCAGTGGAAAGCGCCATCGACACACACGGCCTGCGCTTGGCGCCAATCGGCGTAGGTCAGGTCGGCGAAGGCGACTTCAAAGCGAACCGCGGCGTTGTTGACCAGGATGTCGAGCCGCCCAAAGCGCTTCGCGATCGCGGCGATCATCGCGTCGACTTCGGCCCGTTGCGTGACGTCGGCCGGGACCAGCATGGCGTCTCCGCCGCGCGCCGCGATTTCGTCCACGACCGCCTGGCCTTCGTCGTGGCTCGTCCGTACGTTCACCGCGACCTTCGCGCCGGCGTCGGCAAGCGCAAGCGCGATGGCGCGGCCGATGTTGCGCCCCGAACCGGTGACCAGCGCGACCTTGCCCTTGAGTGGAGTGTTATCCATGGCAGTGCCTATCCTCGCAACTCGTCGAGAATCACCTTGGGCGCGGCGCGCAGGCCGCGCGCTTGACCGCGGATTCGTGGCGTGCGTTGCCACGTAGCCGATCATCAGCGTGTAGCCGTCCGGCTGCGCCCGCGCGGCCATCTGCGTCGCGATCGCGCCGCCTGCACCGGCCTGGTTCTCGACCACGAAAGGCTGGCCCAACGCCAGGCGCAACTTGTCGGCGATGATGCGCGCGACCAGGTCCACGCCGCCGCCTGGCGCCTGAGGCGCGATGATCTTGACCGGCCGATTCGGATAGGTGTCCTGGGCGATGGCCGGCCCGGCCATCGGGACATCGCAATGGCCGAAAGCAGGCCAGCCGTCGGAGCAAGCGGCTTGCCGTGTCTCAGCAACGCCGGCGCCATGGCGAAAGCAGGTGCCCGACATCACCGCCGCTCGAATGCGAGCCTCACACCCAGACCAACCAGAATTGCGCCGGAGGAGCGGTAGACCCAAACCAGGACGCCTGGGCGAGTACGCAGCCAGGCCGACAGCGCGCCGGAGAATATCGCCACGGGTGCCTTGACCAGGAACGTCAATCCGGCAAATGCAAGACCCAGGACGAACACGGTGAGCGTAGGATGCTGCGCCGACGGGGACACGAATTGCGGCAGAAAGGCAAAGTAGAACACGGCGATCTTGGGATTGGATAGATTCGAGAATGCCCCGTCGAAGAAGAGCTTGCCGGGAGGACGAAACGAATCGCCATGATCGCAAGTCCTTCCCGCTTGGTACGCAGCAAGCCGACGCCAAGGTAGAAAAGATAGGCGGCGCCAACGAGCTTGAGCGCCAGGAACAGCCATTCGGACGTGCGCAGAATCACGCCGAGCCCAAAGGTGGCCAGGAACAGTGTGCCCGACGAGGCCGACACTCACGCCGGCGGCCGTGAGCACTCCGGCCTTCGCGCCCTGGCCGATCGAACGCGACATGACGAGAATCATGTCCTGGCCCGGCAACGCGATGAGGGCCAGCGAGGCGACGATGAACAAGAGCCAGAATGCGTCGATCATGCGCGGATCGGGAGTCATCACTGAATGACTTCGTCCGCGCGCTGCAACAGCGACGGCGGGATGACAATGCCGAGCGCTTTGCGGTCTTCAGGTTGAGCACCAGATCGAACTTGGTTGGCTGCTCCACCGGGATGTCGGCGGGCTTCGCGCCCTTGAGAATCTTGTCGACGAAGCTGGCCGCGGTGCGCCAATGCCACGCGTTGGATGACAGATAGGACATCAAGCCGCCGGCAGCGACATACTCGCGGCCGCCGAAACTGGATGGCACCTGGGAGCGAAGCGTCAGCTCGATGATGCGGACACGATTCGGAAAGAACATCGGGTCGTTCACGACTACGAGCGCGCCGCCCTTGGCGCGCGCGATGGCCCCGTCCAGTTCGCCTTCCGCTGCGACGTCGATACGATCAAGGCTCAGGCCAAGAGTCTTTGCGCGCGACGACATCGCGTCAAAGAAGAACCCGTTGGCGGGGTTGGCGCTGTTCATCAGCACGCTGACCCTCTTGAGCTGCGGCACGGCAGCCGACAGCAGTTCCACTTGCTTGGAAAGGACCTCTTCGCCCGCCGCCGACGTGCCGGTCAGGTCGCCGCCCGGCCGGGCCAGGCTGGTCACGAACTTCGAGCCCACCGGGTCTCCGGCGTTGATCATGACGATGGGCACACCTGGAGCACCATCGTGCGCCGCGCCGATCGCCGCCGTGCCGAGCGCAAGGATCAGCGCCACCGGGAGCGCCTTGAGTTCGGCGGCGAGTTCGCGCTGGCGCTGCGGATTCGCCCCCGCCCAACGGACTTCGATCAGAAGATTCTTGCCTTCGACCCAGCCCAGGTCGCGCAAACCCCGGCGAAGTTCGTCCAGATCGATCCGGTCCCCGGGTGTCGGTCCGGTAGACGGGGCAAGCAGTCCAATCCTCACGACCTTGTCCGACTGCTGTGCGCGAACTGCAAGCGGCCCAAGCAGGCAGGTGCCGGCGATGAGGGTGACGAACGTCCGCCGGTTCACCACAGAGTCACCTCGTTGAGGACTGGAAGCCCGGCAATGGTACGCCTACCCGCGTGGCTTCACGCCCAATGGGCGAGTGCATTCGAGTTGATCGCGCGTCGCCACCGAATGGTTTGGCGTCGGTCGAGCTCAGACGCTATTTTCGGTTGGCCGCTGGACACGTGCGAGAGTTGCTTCGTCCGGAATATCGGCAAAGTACTTGTTCAGCGCCCGGCTGAAAATGGGCTCGCCTGGATCGACAATGCCGAACAACGTCAGGCAAGACCGGAACTTCGCCGCGTCGACCGGGCCCAGCACCTGTTCCGCGCTTAGCCCTTCCAGGCCGTTCATCGCGGCTACGCATTCCCGTAACCGCCGCCCTAGAACCGGATGAGCCAGGTAGGCTTGGGCTTCCTGCACCGATCCGATGCCATAGAACGTGGCCATCGAACTGGATCCCAGGCCTCGCAGTTGTGGCAATACATACCAAATCCAGTGCGTCTGCTTTTTGCCCGCGCGAAGTTCCGCCAGCGCAACGGAATAGTCCCTGGCCTGGGCTTCAACGAATCGGCTGAGGTGAAACGGGTCTCGCCTCGGGGGTCATTTGCCTTGGCCGGCATTTCGGCCACCACGAATAAAGCCTACGATGAACGCCGTTACCGCGCCCAACGGACCGAAAACGAAGGCGCTGGTCATCGCCGCTTCGACCGAGCGGTCGTGCACGTTGGATGAGAGCAGGTCGACAAGAAAATAGCTCGCAGCCGCGGCAACCAGGTAGCCAACGATGGCAAAGAGCATGGCAATACCGAATCGTTTCATCTTGAGAGTGAATGAACAGGTGCCATCACAGCCATGTCCATCGCCGAATCAAAGATCGAGGACGGAGTCGAGACCGCGATGGACCCCGACGAGCGTGGCGACCTTCCGGATCGCGAGCAAAGCCCCATCCGCGTAGGGGCGTGCGCTGTTTCCCGAGTCGTGGCGAATCGTCAGCCGCTGATCCGGCATGCCGAAGATGATCTCGGCACCTATGACGTAACCAGGCAGGCGGAGCGGAATGGACCTGGGAGCCCGAGACCGTGGCGCCCCGTGCTTCCCGCGGACCGACCGTGTTCGCCAGAGGAACCGTGGGCTCGGGACTGCGCACCTTCGACAAGCGGAACGCCAGCTCGCGGGCGGTACCGCTTGGCGCGTCGACCTTGTCGTCGTGCGCGTAGTCGATGATTTCCCATTGAGGGATGAGGCGAGCTGCGGCCTCGGCAAATTTCTGCAGCAGCACGACCGTCAAGGCAAAGTTTCCGCAAGCCAATACTCCGCGCTGGCGTCTGCGAGCGGCGTCGTCGATCTGCGCGAAATCGCTCTCCGTGAGACCGGAGGTTCCCACCACGACGTGCGCGCCGCGTTCCAGCGCCGTCAGGATGTTGGCTTTGGCGCTGTCCGGCTTCGTGTACTCGACAAACACATCGCAGGGATTGGCGAGTGCCTCCGCGGCCGAGGCAAATATGCGGCCGGTGAGTTGGGGCTCGCCGAGAACGTCGCCCAGCACATGGCCGGCATGCTTGCGCGCCACTGCGGCCACGAGAGCGAGATCGTCGGTCTTGGCAATCGAGCGGGCAAGCTCGGAACCCGCCCACCCGGTTGCACCCGCCAGACATACGTTGAGCACGAAGGCGCTTCCTTTCAGTCGGGTGCCGGGCTCGAGACCCGACGTGATGGTGAATGAGCCGAGCGACGGGCAGCGCCGTTAGCGGAACCCGGTGCGACTGAGGCGCTTGGCGTTTGCCACAGCGCGACGGTGTACCGGTGTCATGCCACTGGACAGAACACGAAGGGCGGCGTGCGGCAGGTCGATCTTCGGCCGCGCCGCGGAGGATGTGGCGTTCAGCCAATAGAGCCAGAGCGAACGCCACGCCGATGCAGCGATGTCCTGCTGAATTCGAAGCGACTGAATGACCATTGCATTCCATGACTCGTAGAAGGCGGCTGCCTTTTCGGTGCTCATGCGCGTGAACTCGCGCTGATCGCGGATGCTGGGTGTGCGGCCGGCAAGCGCCATGCGCGTGAGCCGGTGCGCGACGACCAGGGGCGCGGCTAAACCGAGCTCCGCGGCTTTGACGGTGAGAGACTGCTACGGTGCGGTTGCGGCGAGTGGACACGGTTACTCCGGTTGATTTACAGGACAGTCGTTGCGTTAACAGGCGTCGCTCAAGGCTTGGCAGGCTGCTCCGCCGGCAGCGGCAGAGATGCCTGCCCGAACGCGTACTTCCAGCCGTCAGCGGTGCGCACGTAGGTGTCGCTGAACCAGAGCTTGTAGTCGGCCTGCTGCTTGCCGCCGTCGCGCGATACCTTGATCCAAAGCAATGCGGTCACGATTGCGGTGTCCTTGCCGTACATACGCACCGTCTGCGTGCCCGGAACCTCTACTTGATGCTCGTATACGTCATTCCCGGTGCGCGAATTGTCGAGCAGATCCTGCCGTGAGAAAGATTTTCCGCGGCCGGTCACGAGCACGAAGTCGGGATGCAGGATGCGCGCCATGGTGTCGACGTCATTGCGCTCCACCGCCGCCTGGTATTGGGTATCGAGGGCGGCGACGACCGCGGCATCGCTGGCCGGGTCGGCATGCGCGACGGTCGCGGACAGCGTGACCGCGAGCGCGGCGGCATGCAGTTCGGCGCGGCATTTCTTCATCTGCGTGCTCCCCCAAGGGCCTCTGGCCTAGTCGGCAGCCTTCGATAATGCGCAAGTCCCGGTCTACTGCGTTGCCCAATACGCGAAGTGCTTCGCTGGTACTCGGGACTGTCGTGCGCGGCAACGGCTTGCGCGACACTGTCGAATTCGATCAGAACGGTGCGCAGGTTGAGCCCGTCGTCATACACCTGGGCCGGGTTACCTCGCGCAAGTATGCGTGCGCCTGCCTTCTGAAGCGCGGGAACGGCGAGCTTCGCATAGGCGGCGAGAGCTTCGGGGTCGCGGACGGAGCGATACGCGGCAATCCAATAGGCTTTGGGCATGGATGGATGATCCTGATGGTTGTGAGGGGTCAGCCGCCGAATCCCGCCTCCATGGCCGCGTCTATGTCGAGCACGGTCAGGCTCGTGAGCGGGCTGGCATCGGGCGGGAGTTGCACGTGCGGCCAGTCTTTCAGCGTCTTCCAGTGACCGCCGGCAGTCAGGCCCAGCGTCGCGGCTTCGTCGGCATACACGCGATAGGCGTTTTGGCCGCCGACGAGTTTCTTGGTCGACCACTCGGCCTTGCCGTCAAGCAACCAGAAGCAGTCGAGCGCCTCGCCCCATTGGTGCCACGAGAAGCCAGGCGGCGCATCGGTGACATGGCCGCCATGCTGCGGCCCGACCGAGCGGAGACACTCCGCGAGGAAATGCGCGCCTTGCGCATTGAACTCGTTGATCTTCCGCGTTATCTCCTCGATCGATCTTGACTGCCGCCAAAGCCTGGCCTGCGCGAACGGGTCCCGCAGTCCATTGTTGGGACGCATTTCGAAACCCCGGTTTGCGCAGCGCGCGACGAGCGTGATGACCTTGGCTTTGAGCTGGGGGTTGAGAAGATCAAGATTCGCGGCCATGGCTGCAGATTCCTAGAACCAATAGTCCGCTACGCATCGGCCGTCTCGCGGCAGGTCTTCGAAGCTGTCGAGCCCTTCGAAATGATCGATGGGAATCCGGGCCACCGGCTCGGGTTCGGTCAGGCGCAGGTTGACCGCGATCCGGCGGCGCCCCTCTCGATTGGGTTCCAGCGATCGCCAGTAGGCTACGCAGCCGCATGCGGGACAGAAATGGAATCCTATCGACTTGCCGCGCACGTAGACGTGGGTTGGGCCGGAGACATTGATGCCTTCGCCTTCGAAGTCATAGGCCCAAAGCACGCCGTAGCGGCGACATACCGTGCAGTTGCACGCCGTCGCGGATTCGGGCATTCCCTCGAATCGCCATTTCACCGCGCCGCAGTGGCAGGAGCCATGGAGCATGTCAGTACCCGTTTCAGGCTGTTTCTCTCCGAGCGGCGGCGTGTCGTTGCGAATGCCGCGAAGCCAACGGCGAGCAACGCAAGTGTCGCCGGCTCCGGCAACGATGCGACGGTGATCTCGGTAATGGAAATTGCCGAGGAAAAGGCGAGCGCGCCAGTGAAATCGCGCAGCACGATCAGGTCGGTCAACACGCCGGCAAGTGCCGAGCCGGAAAGGTCGATTTCGTCGTTGACCGGCACGCCAAGCGCGTTGAGGGCTCCGAACGGCGTCGTTGCAAATGCAATCGCGACGCCGCCGATCTCGACGGTCACGCCATCGATCCCGCCCGGAATCGCGTTAGCTGGGGGGCCGCCGAAAATCTGGATGCGATTGACGCTGCCCGGCGTGGCGAGGTGCAGCGTGATCGTGGGGCTCAGGGCTGGACCCCCATCGTACGATGTGAGCGTGAAGAGTTGGCTGCAGTACTCGGACGAGGCGATCACGCCGTCGTTCAGTGAGCCGCTGCCGCCGGCGTAGTTCGCGACCGGCACCGGCGGATCGTTGCCGCATCCGATCACCGTTCGATTGGTAAGCGTGATGGCGCCGCTGTAGGTGTGACTCCAGCAGCCGAATCCCGACAAGGGTGTATCGGTAACGTCGTAACTTGCGATGGTCAGCGGCGCGGCCGCGGTGGACAGCGGCACGGCCACTACAACGAGTAGGCCCAAGCATGCCGCGAAACGCACACAACGATTTGTCTTCGACAAATTCTCCGGTCTCATTTCGCTCTCCCCGGTTGTTTGCGTGGGACCCCCAGCCCATCGCCTAGGATGGGGATTGGAACCCTACCACTGAATGTGGCTTCCAGGCAAAGCGTGTTATGGGATTCTGCCGTCCGCTTCACTGCTTCCAGAATTCGCGTGAGGCGATGCGCGCGCCCTCGGCCATCGCGGCCATCTTCGCCCACACGACGTCGGGGTCGACCGCCGCCTGCCCGACCCACGTGCCGAAGCCGCAGTCGCTTCCGGCGATCACATTTTCTCTGCCGACAAGATTCGCGTAGCGGCCGATGCGCTGCGCGACGAGCTCAGGATGTTCGATGAAGTTCGACTTCGATTCGATCACGCCGGGAATGAGCACCTTGCCGTCGGGCAGCTTGAGTGTCTCGAAGAGCTTCCATTCGTGTGCGTGGCGCGGGTTGGCGGCCTCGATCGCGATGGCGCTCGGCCGCGCGCGGAACACGATGTCTATGACGTCCGCCAAAGGCACGTCGCAGTGATGCGGACCTTCGTAGTTGCCCCAGCACAGGTGCATGCGCAGTTGCTCGGGGGGAATGTTGGCGACCGCATGATCGAGTGCCTCGACGTGAAGCTGCGCCTTCTTGCGCCACTCCGCGAGGCTCAGGTCGGCATGCTGGATATGCCGTCCCATTCCAAGATCGGGGCAGTCGATCTGCAGGACGATGCCGGCCTTGGCGACCGTCTCGTACTCCTGCCTCATCGCTTCCGCGATCGCGAACAGGTACGCTTCCTCGGTCGGGTAGTGCTCGTTGCGGAAGAACAGCGACACCACGCCGGGCGACGCCGCCGTCATGAACGCCTGCTGTGCTTCGACGCTGGCAAGCGCGGATTTCAGATGGTCGACATCGTCCTGCGCCGCCTGCGGATTGCGAACGCCGATCGCCGCATTGCACGCGGGCGTCTTCCGGCGGGAACGCCCCGGATCGCCGAACACGCGCTTGGCAAGGTTGGGGAATTCCGTCAGATCCTGATACACGAACGTATTGCCGGTGCCCCCGAACCCGCTCAATCGGTCCTTGATGTACGTCGCATAGCTCGGCTTGCTCATCTCGCCGTCGTTGATCACATCGACTCCCGCCGCCGCCTGCTTGCGCACAACCTCCTCGACCGCAGCGGCCACCCGCTGCGAGAGCGCGGCAGCGTCGACGGGCACGCCTTCCTCCTTGGCGTACATCATCCGGATGAGGTCGTCCGGCCGCGGCAGGCTGCCCGTGTGCGTCGTCAAGAACCTCTCGGTGCTGCGCTTCATGAAGGATCCTTTGCCAGTTCCACGATCGAGTTCACGGGCAATGCAGTGCAGGCGGACGCCTTGGCGCCCGCCATTCCGGTCAATCCGCCGAACATTCCCAGCCCGTCAGGGCCAAGGTTACGCGACCGTCTACGCCAGTCGCAAGGCGAGATTTCGCAGCAAGCCGCGCCGTCGCCGCGCCAGGCCGAGCCGTGCATGCACGCCAGCGTCGTGGGATCGGTGTCGGCGAGGCGTCCCAGCAACCTGCCGGTATCCGGTGAGTGCGAGTAGTAGTCCATTCCTGCGCGTCCTGCTTCGCTTGGCTCGAGAATGTCGGTCTCGGTAATCGCGGGGTGCGACTCGCCGAATTGCGTGAACAAGTCGCCGCAGAGGAGCGTGCGCGTCGTGGACTCGGACAGGAAGCCGCACTCCCATCCATGCGGCAGATGCGGCGCGTCGATCCATTGCACGACGTGCTGACCGAGCGACAGGCGCTCCATATCGGCAAGCGCGATGGGCGGCCTGTCGGCCAGATCGCCGATCGACACCATCGCCGCGACCTGGCCGCACAGCGGCACTGCCTTCGGTGCGATCGCGAGAAACTGATTCAGCGTTCCACATTCGTCCGCCTCGACGTGCGAGAACGAAATGTAGCGAAGCGTTTCCACCGGGATCACGCGCCCGATGGCCTCGCGCACCGCTCCGAACAGCATTCGCGGGCCGGTGTGGAACAACAGTGGATCGGCATCGCGAATCAGGTACTGGTTGAAGGTGAAGCCGCCCGGGACGACGCTGGCAGGGACGGGCGTGCTGATCCGGAATATCCCATCTGCAATCTCGTCGACCTGGGTGGCAGAGGAGTGGCCATTCGTGCTCATGACTGTTTCCCTCGAGGTTGGGGTTGGGTAAGCCGGGGCAGCAAATCGGTCAGGCAGTCGCCGGCGATGCGCGCCGCCTCGGCAGTCGAGCGGCCTTGCGACAGTGCCTGCCAGGCCGGGTAATCCAGAAGCACGAAGGCTGCGTCGACAAAGGCGGCCGACGGCTCGCGCTCGGGAACGATGGCCGCCGCAATGAGCTGACGAAGCGCGGCCTTGCTCTTGTCCAGGATGGCGCCTAGTTCGGGGATGAGCGCCGCTTCGTACCAGGCGTGGCGCATCCAGGGCGCGAGAAAGGCGTGCTGCGCGAACGCCGCGGTGGCAAGCAGCTCCAGGCGTTTGGCCGGAGTGCGACCGGATTGGAACGTTTCGGGGCCGAGCGGGGGAGCCCGACTCCCCACATGGCTGGTGCAGGCTCCCAACAGCGCGTCCAGCGCGGGGAAGTGGTTATAGACCGTCTGCGGCGAAACCTGGGCGCGCTTCGCGATCATTGCGTAGGTCGTGCCGAGCGGTCCGTGCTTGGCGTGCAGGTCGACGGTCGCGCGCACGATGCGCTCGCGGGTCTCCGCCTCGAGCGTGGCGCGACGCTGCATGTCGTAGGGGCGTTTGGTCATCGGTCCACCATTTAATTGGATGGATTATACATCCAATTAATACCATGTCAAGGGGGTAGGCGCCGCGGCCCGTTCGGGTGCGCCATGCACAGCAGCGAGGTGTTGCGCCCGGCCCGTCCGGGCGGGCGCGTGGCTAGGGAGTCGCCTTCTTCGAAGGCTTCGACTTGGCGGAACCGTTGTGGCCGACCGCCTGGCGAATGAGCGCCTTGAAGGCCGACTCGTCAACCACTTCGCCTTCATGGATGTCGATTGCGCGGCGGACGTTTCCGTCGAGACTCGAATTGAACAGCCGGGCCGGATCCTTCAAGGACGCGCCTTTGGCGAACGTAAGCTTGACGATACTCTTGTAGGATTCGCCGGTGCAGATGATGCCGTCGTGCGACCACACCGGCGTGCCCATCCACTTCCACTCCTCGACGACGTCCGGGTCTGCTTCCTTGATGAGCTTGCGCATTCTGCCGAGCGTTGCCCCGCGCCAGTCCCCGAGTTCAGCGATTTTCTTCGAAATGAGTTCCGATGCCGACGGGCCCTGGGTCGAGTCCGAAGTCTTCATGTTCTTCTCCTCGAAGTTTCAGATAGGTTCATTTCAAAGCGGCGGATGTTGGCCATCCAGGATTTGCAGCAATGTCGCGCGCTGAGCGACGGGTCAGGGCTCCGTCGCAACAAACTCGAATGCCCAATAGTATTGCCAGGTTGACAGCGTACCGCCGGTGCCGATCCCGGCCAAGGACGACTGCAGTTCCGCCTCGGATGGAAAATTCTTCAACACGCGATGTGTCGAGCCATCCATGAGTCGGCGCAGTTGATACGTATTTCCCTCGGAATCGGTTTCCGTGATCGGTGAACTGCTTCCTTCCACATACCGGTTGTCGAGCAGGATGATTTTCGCGCCCGGCATGAGCAGCGCGCGAAGTCCATGCAGAAACGCACGCCGCCTGGCCTTCGGGACGTGGGAAAACCAGAACCCGGCGAACGCCGCGTCGAACCTGCCAAGGTCGGGCGGAAGATCGTACGCGTCGGCAACAAGGAACCGGACCTTTCCCGCAGGTACGCGACCTTCCGCTATGCGCATGGTCTCCGGTGAAGCATCGATGGCGACGACGTGCGCCGCAGACTGCGCGATGAATCTTGTCCAGTAGCCGGTGCCACACGCAACCTCGAGCACGGTGGCGTCCGCCAATTTCCCCGGCAGCCAGCGCTCGATGTCGCGCAGATCGGCCTGACGCTCAGGCTTCAGGTAGACCTGATCGTATTCAGGCGCGCGGGACCTGTAGTAAGACTGCAGTTCCGACTCGCGGATGTTCATTCAAGAGTCCTTGCTACCGCGCGTCCTGTTGCAGGTACTTGTGAACGAAGGCGATCGCCATGCTCCCCTCGCCCACGGCCGCGGCAACGCGCTTCACCGGGCTCAACCGCACATCGCCGCAGGCGAAAATGCCAGGGGCGCTCGATTCGAGCAGGAAGGGATCGCGGGTGTGCGACCAGCGCCCGGCCTTCACCACGTCGTCACCGGTCAGGACATACCCTCGATCATCACGCGCGATGTCCGGCGGCAACCTTCCTCGGGAAACGCTGCGCACTGCGCAGACGCGCTTTGGCCGCTTCGACCTCGCGATATCGCGGCGGCGCACCAGTCTCCAACGAATGGAGGAGCCTGCTGGAGATCGCGGCGATCCCGTCGACAGCGGCTGCGAATGCAGCTTCATTTGCCTTGGAAGGTTTGTTGAATCCGCTGACCTTTCTCACGAATTGCAGCGAGGCCGCGCGGATTTCCTCTTCCGTTGCCGGCGGAGCGAAATTGAAGAGGATCTTGATGTTGCGACACATATCCGATTCCTCGATGCACAGGGAATGCCTCGACGTTGAGCGAGTCGCCAACTAAGTGCTCGCCAAGCCCTGCCGGAGCTGCATGTAGACGCCAAGGCGGTCTGTGACCTGCCAATGGCCGGTCAGCCGCCCTTGGTCAATGTAGTACACGGTAGCGCCGGACATTTTGATCCGGTTTCCCGTGGCTGGAAAGCCCGGGATGTCTCCCTTGTGAGTGGCGGTCCATAGCCAGGTGACAACCACCTTGTGCGGCTCGGCAAGCATGTCCTTGACGGTGAAACACTGGTCCGGAAACGGCGCTCGGGACAATCGCACGCGTTCTTTGTACTGGGCGAGATCAAGTTCCTGCTTGTCCCACGGATCGCCGGGATCGTGGTGAATTGTGTACTTTGGCGCGATGTATTTGTCCGATGCCTCGATGTTTCCGGCGCTCCAGACTTCCGCCAGAAATTGAGTCAGCAGGTCCTTGTTTGCGGCGGCGGCGTTTGACATCGCGTGCTGATTCCTAATTGCGGGACGGTTCGTCGGAGGAGATGCTCCGGCGCATCGGCGAGGCCGCCCTGGCTGCCATGGCAATCGGAATGCCGAAGAGGAAGACATGGGACAGCAGATCCAACGTTGTGGCAAGAGGCTTGAAACTGACTGGATGCGGAAATGCGGACCAAGGCAATACAACGAGGCGCATGAACAGGAACACGCCGATGCCGAACAGGCCTCCGAAGATGAAGGGACGGCGAACCAGTAGCGGGGCGCTGCGGCTGGCCAGAACGAAGGCGCCGGCGAAGGCAATGGCCATCGCGAAGTGGAGAAAGAGACCGAGGGCCGCGCTGGGGCCGCCGCCCGCGTAGGCGTCCCTCCCCAGGACGCCGCTGGCTACCGACTGGAGCAAGCGCATTGCGGGTATGCCGTTAAAGGCCGCGAACGAGATCGCGAACAGAATATCGAGCGTACCGGCCACCAGGCCGCCGACCAGTACCGCCCACCAGACCGATCGCTGCGCCATTACTGCTCCTCGGTTCTCTCGCGGTCATAGTAGTCGACCGTGTTCTCGGCCCGGACCATCTTGCGGAGGTTCCTCTCACCCCGTTTTCCCGCCACAACGAGGACCTTTTGAGAATCCGGGTACTCACATGCCTCGACATCAACGAGCGATGACAGCGACAGGTAGCGCATTGTGGTCGTGCCGGTATTGATGATTTGGTGCGCCACTTCCGGACCGCCCGGCGGGCACGCGATCACGTCGTGCTTGCGGATCGGGTAACGCTTGTCGCCAAACCTCAGTTCACCTTCGCCCTCGAGGATCAGGAACATTTCTTCTTCGCCATGATGACAGTGGAAGGGGCATTGGGCCTTGCCGGCAGGTAGAACGGTCAGGTTGTAGCCAAGCTTCCTGGCTCCGATGTGATCGCTGATCTGTCCGCGACTGGACGTGTAGATTCCGTTTGCTTCCACGTCGTCGAACTCGACCTCGTCGAGATTCATGAGGGGCTTCACTGTGGGGTCCTCCGAGCTGGTTACAAGTTCGATTCGTCGGCATCACCTGCGCGGACATCAATTGCGGATGGCGGTCGAGCGATGGATTGGCCGTCGCGGGCCAGCCAATGCTCAGTCGATGAATTTCCAAGTGTCAGCTCCGTCGAAGTGGCGGACTCTGACCGCAGCGATCAAGCGCGGGTCGAAATTGCCAAGGTTGACGCCGTGCTTGGCGCCCGGCGTCGGGCTCAGTGGCTCCCAGTGCGTGACGCAGCCGCATGTTTTGCAGTGAATTGTGCGGAGCGTCCTGTCACCCCATATGTACCCGGAGGTAAATTCGGGATGGCCCTCGATCTTTACCTGTCCGAACTCGTAGTACACCCAAGGACCGCCGATTCGACGACAAAGTGAGCAATTGCAGTCAGTGGCAACCTCGGGCGGAGAGGGCAGCGTCAGGCGTACAGCGCCACAGTGGCATGATCCTTCAAGCATGGCTCTCCTTCCGAAAGGCTAAGTCTCCGTAGTGTGCAGCGAGTTGGGCGGTGGGGCATCACTGTTTGCGTTTTCGCTGCAGCAGACAGAACCCATGACCATAGGGATCGCTGCAGAACGCAGCAGAACCATGGCCCGCGTGCTCGAATACCTGCTCGCGCTTGGCGCCGAGCGCCTCTACTCGCTCAAGGGCGGCGTGGAGGTCGTCCACATGAAAATCGAGATGCACGGGCGTCCAGTGGCGCTCGAACTTGCGCCGATCAACGGTACCGGGCGAGGGCTTGGAGCCGGGGGACTTTTCCAGGAGGCACAACTCGACGTTGAGGCCCTGCAAGACGGCGACGCCAGGTACAGGCTCGGATTTCTTGGAGAGTCCAAACGCGCCGCAATAGAAGGCGACACCCTCGACGAGATTCGGCACGTCGATGCTGACGGAAATAGTTGTGGTCATCGCTACCTCTGCCAAACGTGTTTGTCGAACTCCCCGTTCACTGCCCGGGCGGGACGATCGAGCGACCAGTCACTGCGCGGATATCATTTGAGCTTTCGGTCTTCGCGCTTCGCATCCGCCATGGCCTCCGGCTCCAGTTCTTCGGCGGAGCGATTGAGGTGCACGAATACACCCCAGGCGGCAAGGAGCACGCCGACCGCAACCAGGATGCTCGCTGCATAGATGAGCTGCGCCGGATCCTCGTGCAGGGCTCGAAACGTGGCAACAAGACCTTCGATGGCCAGCGCGACCACCACGACCACGAAGAATCGCGACAAGAATCGCCGCACCCGTGTCGGCGCACTGATGTCGGCGTCGCGAATGACTTCTTCCTCGAAGATAGTCTCGGCAATCTGCAATGCGACGACCGCAGCGGCCAATAGTCCGACGGCTTCGATGATCCCTTGCGCGGCCGCCCGGTCCAATCCACCGGCGAAGGCCACCCATCCAATTCGGGCGGCAATGACAATGAGCGTGATCGCGCCGCAGGCAAAAAGAAGCGCCATCAACGCATGAATGGTTCGGAATAAGCGCGTTAAGGTCTTCATTCGTGAATCTTCGCACAAAATGTTCGAGAGTCGGCCTAAGAGAGCGCGCTGATCGTCACGAAATACCCGTCAGGATCCCCGAGTGAGAACTCCATGGTTCCAGTACTCGGATTCACGTGGGGCTCCTCCTCGAGCCGAGGGACAAGCGCGCGTGCCCTTGGCAGCGCCATCGCAAAATCATCGACACGGAAAAACAGCAGGAGGCCGTTTCCGGGCTCAGCGTGATCGGGGCTCATCAAGGTGGGATGCTCATGGGCACCCCACTCGTGAAGGCAGAGCAAGACCGTTCCATCCGAGTCCAGGATTTGACCGAAGTCTTCATGAGCGGGCGCCGTCTCCGGCAGGCCAAGTAGCGACTGGTACCACTTGAAGCTAGCCGGCACATCGTCAACGCCAATGATCGTCCAAGTGCGCTTCATGGGTTCCTCCTGTCTCGCTACGGCGCGACGATTCGTTCGCGGCCATCTTCGTTTCTCAATTTCAACGAGCTGGCGTTTCCCTTGGCCTGGAGTATTACGTAGGTGTCGGTCGTGCCGGTCGGGCCGGAAAAGCTCAGACCCGACACTGGCTCGGAGGAGCCAATCTTGACTGAGGGGCGGCCGCGCTCCGTGATGAGTCGGAGCAGCACGGTCTCGTGGGTTTCCTCTCCGTCCGGCGATCGTCCGGGAGGGAGGACGTTGATGCTCGCTCGGACGCGACCTTGCCCGTCCACAATTTCGAGGGCGCGCCCCCGAAGGATGGGCGGGGATCAGCTTGTGCGAACGCCGGATGCAGCTGCAGGGCTACCGCGAGTAGCAGGAGCACAAGATTCAATCCCGTGAGCGCGATGAGGCTAGGTGGGGTCTTCACGCGGTGGCCTCCCATGTAAGACAAAGCGCATGCATTTCGTGGCGGGGCGATATGCGGTTTGGCGCCTCAGGCAACCGGCCAACGACGGGTCAGCCGCCACCATTTGTGCCAATCAGACCCAAGAGGTTGCCAAAGGGATCCGACATTTGGCAGATAGCCTCGCCGTTGCCAATGACCAACGGACCGCGATACAGCGTGGCACCAGCACGCTCCAGCCGGGCGCGGGTTTCGGGTAGTGAAGATACCCGCCAATACGCAACTTGACCACCGCGTCCAGCGTCCGCCTTTTCGTCGGCGACATGGAAGCAAAGCTGGGATCGGCCAACCTTGATGTATCCGAAGTTGTCGTCGAGGCATGCGATGGGCAGCCCCAGCGCGGACGAATACCATTCGGCGGCGGCGCGAACCGCCGGCACAAACATGACGACATGGTCGAGCGATTGCAGCGTCACGTGCGCACACTACGCTCGTAACGTACCGACGCGCCGCGACAGGTCGAACACAAGCCCGGCAAAGGCCGCCGTCCACGCGGCAAACGCGATGTATAGAAACGCCGGTGGCAGAAGCCGCAGGAAATCGAAACCCATTGCGACCGGCTGCGGACTCATGCCGGCCGCGGTCGCGCATGCGGGACGTCCGCGTAGCAAGGGGCGGGCCTCATATCCACCGGCGCACCTTGGCCTGATACTCGGAGTAGGTCGCGCCGAACAAGCCTGTGAGAGCCCTTTCCTCGGGCACGATTTGGAATCGCGTCATGTAGAGCGCGAAGACCAACGGCCCCAGCAACGTCCAGACGGACGGCAGAAACACCGCCCACCCAAGAAGCACCAAAGCAAGTCCGACGTACATCGGATTGCGGGTGAACCGATAGATGCCGGAGGTGACCAGGGACGAACTGGTTTCCGGCTTCAATGGATTGACGGTGGTCCTTGCGCGCCGAAAGGCGATGACCCCGGAAATCGCCGTTGCGATGCCGGCGATTGCGATCGCGATTCCCGCGAACACGCGGATACCTTCGGGCATGTACGCCATTGGTGCCGCCAGGGAAACGCCCCACATCGCGCCGGCCATGAGCAACGCAACGGCCGGCGGCGGGATCTTGAGTTCGAGGGCGCTCATCGGCTGACGGCAAATTTAGGCTGCATTTCCAGCGAAAGGCAGACGAAATGCTGCCGGCGAGAGAATACGCGAGCACGGCGGCAATGATGAACAGTGCCGGCACATCTCCGTACAGGTGGTGAATGTGCATCGGATTGAGAATGGACTGGACCGCCATTACCGCGCCATGCACGATGCTTGACCAGATGGCGAAGGAAATCAGGCTCAGATGTTGGCTGGGGTTGCGGGAAGCCACAAGCAGAAAAACGCCCAGAGTCGCGTAGATGGCGATGATCATCTCGAGATATTCCGACCTTCCGCTGGACCAGGACCAGCCGGATGGCCAGAGGACCGTGAGCGGATATATGCCAAAAATCGCGATGACACCGACGACGCGGAGCGCGAGCTTGAGGTAGTTCAGGCGTTCGAGGTCGGTCATCATTCCTCCACGCGGCAACGCTGGAATGCTGCTACTTTCGCATGACGTATTACGCTATCACAACGCCACCGCGATCTCCGATAGTTATGCTTCCATAACGTTGCCCGAAACACGCGGGCAGGGGCCGATCGCCCGGTACTGAGAGCCAAAGTCGCAACATGTGCCTGCGGCGGCCGGGCTCCGGCCAGTCGACGAAACTTGTGCGATCGTGGAGCAGGCTGTGGTTGTAGACGAATTGCATGTCGCCAGGCGCGAGCCGCATGCTGACATTCAAGCCTGGGGTCGTTAGCCAGCGCGTCGAAGAGATCAAGCGCTTCAACATGGTCGACCGTCAACCTCGGGGCATCGGCAAAACGCTGCGCCGAATCGATGTACTGACGTTGATACATTACTGTCAGAAATCCCTCGTGCCAGCTGAAGACGGGGATGGTAAAGAACGGCTTCGCACCCGCCGGTACCTCGCCGCGCCGGTCCGTAGCGATGTTGTCGAACAGGTACGCGAGCAGGTCGGGCCGATCGCGACGGATTGCGTTGTAGATGGTCACCGCGCTCACCAGCAATGAATCGCCGCCCTGGCGAGCCTCGTTCAGGCACAACAAGCCAACCACATCCGCGGAGTCCGTGTGGAAGGTCTGGCGTTCCCGCGTCTGATAGATGCGGGTGTTGGGGTCCCGGCTGTCGGCGCCGATGTCGCGGACGTGACCCAGCAGGTGTCCATCGGCGTTTTGCGACCGCGCGCTGCCAAGATGGGCGCCAATGCCGAAGAAGATCGTCGACGCCAACTCGTCGCCCAATCGATCAACGGGCAATCCTCCTATCACTTCGAAGCCGATGCCGTGGATCAGTGTGGTGCGCAGCGCTTCGAGTTTCGGTTGCAGCGTTTTCACGACAAAGGTTTCGGGCCGCAGATGCGAGATGTCTTCGTGCCGGGCAAGGAACGCGTGCGCGGCGCTCTCCAGCTCGGCAACTTCGGCCGTCGACAAGTACCACCGCCACGTGTCGGGAACTTCGCGGATGTCGCGGCCCGATCCAGGCCGCGGGAATGTCCAGCCGTTCCGGCAGGCGGGAGATGTTCACTCCTTGGTCAACTCGCGGCATGGGCGTTCAAGCATCCTCGTCGGCAAGGTTTCGCTTCGGCCGCGCGGTCCGGGAGATGGGCCACGATGAGCCGGTAGCCGAGGTCCAGCGCGTCGGCCGTGAGCAGATGCCCGTGCCGCGCGTGCCACGCGCCGGTCGCCAAGTCCGCGCGAAGCCGCTCCAGCCCCGGCTCCGCGCCTGGATGCGCGAACGAGGAAATGCCCGCTTGTACTGCAGGATCGAGATACGCCGCGGGCCGCGCCCAGTACGCGCCGAGGAATCCGTCGACGCAGTCGTGCGGGACGGGCACCGCCGCAATCTCGACCCGCGCGCCAGGACCGAACGCGTCCCCGTAGGCGGCCATGGACGGGAACTGCCGACGGTCGATCTCCACGAAAGCGGGCAGGTACTCCTGCAAAAGCCAGAAGGCATCCGCCGCCGGGTCCCACGTCAGCAGCACGACGCGCTGCCGCGCCACCCGCGCGCACTCGGCGAGCCCGCGGCCGCGGTCCGTCCAGTGGTGGATGGTGAGGATGGCCATCGCGGCGTCGAAGGTCCGATCCGGGAATGGCAGCGCCTCGGCGCGAGCCTGGACGGCGGGCGCGGCACTTGGCGGCCGCTGGGCGAGCATGACCTCCGATGGTTCGACGGCAACCACGCGCCGGTCCGGCGGCTCGTACGAGCCGGCGCCGGCGCCGACGTTCAGCACCGAGCGCGCGCCGCCGAGCGCGACGGTCAACTGGGCGGCGATGCGCGGGTCGGGCCGGCGCTGCCGCGCGTAGCCTCGCCCGATCGAGTCGTAGACAGCGCCGGCGGACATGGGGCGGCTATCTCTCCTGGTGTGGATGCTCGGGTGCGGCCCGACGAAATGATGCTAGCCGGCGGCACGCGGCGGCGGGCGCAGCCCCCGCATGGCGCCGTTCGCATTGAGCGACGAGTCAGGCGGCGCCAAGTGCCACCTCAGCCATCAGCGCCAATTGATTGCCGTCCGGGTCCGTGAATTCGGCCAGCCACAATTCCGATTTCGGGCTGCGATTGACCACATGCGGGGCAGCCTTGAACGAAACCTCCTTCGCAATGAGCGAAGCGTAGACAGAGTGAATATCGGACACCTTGAAGTAGATCGCGGAGCCACGTTGTGCACCTTGTCCCGCCGGCATCACGCCTACGAGCAAGCGCACCGAGCCGCACATGAAAAACGCCATTTGCGGTGGGGCCGAGAAGAGAAAGGAAATACCCAGCGTGTCGCGATAGAAGGAAATGCCGCGATCGAAATCCTCACCGGGAATCATCACCTGGGCAACTGTGGCATCCGACAAGTCCATTCTGGTCTCCTGCTGAGCGACTAGTGAACGAGAGTTCAGGTCTTGCGGCAGCGCGCGATGGCGACGAAAGAGCCGGGATCATCGCGGTCACTTTCGAGCCGCTCGACGACAGCGAATCCCGTCCCATTACATAGTGTCTCAAATGAACGCCCGACAAAGAAGTAGAGGTGGAATGGGCTGGCATCGAAGCGGAGCTCGAAGCACGGAGTCGAGTGAACCATGGTGCCGCCGGGCTTGAGCAGCCCGTGCAGTTCGGCGAAGAAGGCTCGCGGATCCTGCGGGTGTTCGAGGAAATTGTGCGTGAAGATTCCGTCGAACGCGGTCGTGCCCGTGTCCTCGATCCGGCCGACAAGTCCGGCAGCGCGGTCGGGGCGGCAGCGGGCAACGTTCAGGTATGGCTCATAGCCCCACACGTTCCAGCCAATCGACCGCAGGCGCCGCACTCCCGCGAGCCACTCGCCGCACGCATAGTTCATGTATACGCCGTGGCGAGATGGATTCATCAGGTAGAAGGCCTTTTCCTGCCACGTTATCGTCGCGCCCTCCGAATACACGCGATAGAGAAGTCGATAGAGCTCGCCGAGCGTTTGCGGCGTGGCCGTTATCAACGACCATGGCCCGAAGATGACGTCGCACTCCGGGCACTGCAATCGCTCCAGAGTTGCACTTGGTGAACATCGCCGAGCAAGTGAAGCGGCGCGCGGCACCGGTCTCGATTCGCGCGCCACACACGCGGCAAGCTACTTGCGTCGGCCAGTCCCGCGTGATCGCTGCCGCCAGTGCCGTGGCGAGTCTTGCTTCGTCGTCCATGACAGGGCTAAACGCCATATGGGAGCCTGGAGGCCATCATCCTCCTTCGGTCGATCTTGCGCCCATCGACAATGAACGTCCCGTCGCCGACGGCGTGAACCGTGCGCTTCTCCTTGCGTGAGGTATCGATGTACGCGGCCACCGCCTCCAGCACCACAATGTTGTGTTTTTTGACGATGTCGATGACCTTGCACTCCATGTTGGCGAGACATTCCTTGATCAACGGCGACGCGACGATCTTGCCCCGCACGGGCGTGAGCTCGAACCTGGCAAACTTGTCGGTGTCTGCCCCGGAGCACGTCCCTATGCCCACCACCTTGTCCAGCAGGTCAACGGTCGGAATGGCGATGACGCACTCGCGGCTCTTGCGCAACGCCGCGAATGAGTGATTCCATTCACCGGTGGTG
Source organism: uncultured beta proteobacterium (assembly GCA_963834045.1). Classification (GTDB taxonomy): domain Bacteria; phylum Pseudomonadota; class Gammaproteobacteria; order Burkholderiales; family Casimicrobiaceae; genus VBCG01. The sequence continues at coordinate 161,114 of CAWIAK010000020.1, forward strand.
ATGGCAAATACAGGGGTGAAATCCACCACCATGGTCCAGGAGATGGTCATGATGTTGTTCTTCTGCCCATCATGCGTCGTCACGAGGACAACGGGTCCTGATTCCATCAGAGTAAACGCCTTGTTCAGTCTCAACTGACGCATAAGGTGGCATCTCGTGTCCAGTGGACGAACGGTCCAAAGAAGATTGCGGCGAGCGCGATGATCCCAAGAAGCAGGATCAGGCCGCCGATAACCTTCGCTTCGCGCTTGAAGGGATTGTCGAACTTGCGCGTGTCTTCACGATGCCGCATGAACTCGTTGGCGCTTGACGAAGGTTAAGCGGCGGCGCGCTGCGAGGGCGCAGCCCGCGCATGCGAAGCATCCGCGTCGAGGGACGGTTTAGGTATTGCCTTTGACAAGGGGAACCAGGAAGGTCTGAATGAGCGCCATCACCAGAACCCCGCCCATGACGAACATAGTTCCAAGTAGCAGCGATCCGGATCGAAGAGCCGCGAATCCACCGAGAAATGCGGGGATTGCCGCAAAGACAGCCATCGAATGCGTCGCTACCGGCCTTCCGCACGACTGACAGGCGATGACGCGCCCAGGAGCGAGACCGGCCTTCCGCCCCAGGCTCATCGCCGGACGACCGCAGTGGGGGCATTTAATCATGGGTGCGATGCCTGACATTCGCGCAACAACTGCACGCGCATTGGAGTCTCGGGTCACCGGAATTTGATTGGCAACCTTCCACGACTCGTCCAACATTCCGCTAATGTTCCAGACCTCGGCGCTTGCCTTTTGCGTCAATGGCTTCGGGAGAAATTCAATGGCCCGAATTTGCGCGCGCCGGAGTTCTTGCACGTAAAGGACAAATTGGTGGAATCCGTCGCCGCTCATGGCGCCCATCGAATCAAGGTAAGCGGCGACCACGGCGCCACCTGGAGCGAACGCATGATGCGCGACGATAGACCCGACCGAAGCGCATTGCAAACATTGCGGATGTGGCCGGACACTGTGTAGCACCTATGCCCGGGATTGTGCCGCAGCGGCACAACGACGACATAGGCAAGCGCGATCGCGTTGGGATACTGGCAACGACGCAAGAGCCGAAGCGGCAACTGCCACCTCGGTGCACCAGCATGGCGTATCAAAGCTGCCGGAGCATGCCGGCGCGCATTCATTTGGCGCACCGCAAACAGGGCACACGATATCAGGTAGCGGTAACACGATAGCGTCAAGCGTCCGGAAACTCCTGATACTGCGGCAAGCTGTCTGTGATTTCGTACCAGGGCGCCTTTGAGCCTGCGAATTCGTGGCACGAGGGCCTCACCCCTGGGTCATCATCCAGCGAGCCCATCGCCAGTCCATAGCTTGCGGCTCAGCGTCCCAGGAGTTCACGATCGGTGAACCGCATATCCGGCAGAACCTCCTTATCGTGTCCTCGGACGACTGGTAACTCGTCAACAAGGCCTCGCCTTGAACGAAACGAAAGGACGATTTCGGAACCGACAGTCTTGCCCGGAAAGCCGTACCGTGAGACTTGCGGCACATCGAGCAATGACAGTACAGAGCTGCTCCGACCGGGCCAACGATCTCGTATTGGATTCCGCCACACAGACATCCGCCTCTCAGCATGTCTCCCTTTCAGCGCTCGACACTTTGCGCTCGATTCACGTTGACCTCGATGGCCGCAGCCGCGTCGGGCGGCGACAAGGCGGTGATATCAATCAATATCGCGTCGGCAGGCAATTTGAACGGTGGGAACGCGTCAGTCTGGATTAGCTGGCGATAGCGCTCCACGGAATTGACCTTTCCAAAACGGGCCCGATCGGCGTTGGCGAGCCGTTGCTCATGTTCGGCACCGTCGCAGGTGAGTCCGATGCAGGAGACACTGGCGCCCAATTGGCTTAGTGCCGACTCCAGCGTCAGCAAGAAATCAAATGGCACCGCATTGGTCGCGAGCGATGGTAAAGACAACGTTGCCAATACGCTCGCTTACGGCGCGAGACAGCAGTTCCAGCCAAAGGCGCTCGCGCAATTCAATGAACGCGGGCGAGCCAAAGGGAAATAGTGCCTCAACTGCGTCAAATACGAGATGGTTGTGGAACACTCGATAGGAACCCAGCCGAGCAAGCTCCTTTGCGATGGTGAGCTTTCCCACGCCGGGGAGACCAAACAGGATGACCATGCGCATGATTGCTCGTTGTGCCGTCTAACGCACCAAGTCGACGTATTTGCTCATGTGGGCAAGCGTGATGCCTGGGATGCGGTGTTGTGCGCTCCATAACCCGGTATCCGTGGCGCTCATAGAAACGGCACATTGCCCTCCATCACGGTGTTCGTAACCAAGTCGATACGGGTCGGAGCGGGTAGTGCTGCTTCCAATGACTTCAGGAGCGTAGAACCAACGCCTTGCCCTTGGCACGACGGATGAACCATCAGTGCCCGAATGGTGTATGCATGCTCTCCCGCCACGCCACGCACGCAGCCGACCAGCGTTTCATCGCGCATCGCTACAAATGCAATTTCATGCTGGATGTGCTGCACGATCGGTGGCAACATCTTCCACGAGGGGTGGGATCTCGCGGGTCCCGGAGCGTCGCCCTTCTTCCGCGAACGCAAGCTGCTGCAAATCGTGCATTGCGGCCGCGTCGGTAATTTTGGCGAGACGTATGGAGAGCATGGGGTTGCGGCGCCTAGCGCGCTTGTTCGCTAGGTCGTAGGATTCGGCATGTGTCCCTCATGCACTGCGCAGAGCGTCTTGACGCCTGACCAAACGAGTTAGCCGGCTGCCTGCCGATGGACGCAGGCCCGCGTACGCGGGTACATCCGCGTCGAGCGACGGCTTGGCGCGCAACATCAATCCGATTGACGCGCCGACACGGCTATTTGCACCATTGCTTTTCGCATGGGATGCCGTCGTGATTCCCATCCATCTTCGTTCCGGGGCAATTTTGGAGGAAGTACGTGGCTTCGGCACAGGACGTCATCTGGGAACAATAGACGCGGCCATCACACTTGTAAGTCGCACCAGCGGCGCCGGCACTTGGCGCCGGCACCGGCCTGGTGAGAGGCGGCGGGAAATCCGAGACTTCGGAATGGTTGGCGCGCCGTTGATACTGCGAATAGCCGTACCAGCCGAGCGCAGCAAGGATGAGGAGGGCGACCACATTTCTCATCGCGGCAATTCCTCAGTCGCGTCCTGACGGAAAGAACGCTGCGATACCGCGGCTGGCGTTGAGTGACGGACCAGGGCGTGTCGGCATTGTCGGAACTACATTAGCAATGTTACGCATAAGGACGCAAATAGCGGCGCTCCCCATCGCCGCAAAGGTGAGTGCCCGATTGCGTGCGCCACGAGCAAAGCCAACGACCGCAACGAGAAAGCCAAGACCGCCGATGCCAAGACTGATCAGTTCGACAAAGAGACGAGTAAGGCCCTTGTTGGAAAACGTGATAACCACGTTGGGCGGCGGTTCGGTTACGAAGAATCTGGCGTAAAGAAGACCGATGGAGAGAAAAATCCAGGCAAGAGTCGTGAGCGCGAATTGCGGCGGCGGCGATCTTCGGCGATGGGGACGCCAGACTTCTCATCACCGCATGTGTTCCATGTCTTCGGGCATTCTGACCCAGGAATGCATGCGCTCCTCGTACACCGAGAATGTCGGTGGGGGAAATCCCGGCTCCGCGAACGCCCCGACCGGTATTGCAACGTGCTCCTGGCCTGGGAGGTCCCAGTACACCGTGGCCCCGCACTCCGGGCAGAAGTGAAATACCGCCCGGCTGCCAGCGTCACCAACGCGAGCGTACTGCCTGGACTGGCCACTGATCGTGACACTCTCCCTGCGGAATCGCGCTTGCGCGCCAAACACACTGCCGGTGCGGCGCTGACAAGCCAGACAGTGGCAGACGGAAACCCGGATAGGCTCTTCGGAGGTTGTCGCGGTGAGTTGTCCGCAACTGCAGGATGCTTTGTGTGAAGGCATGGTGGTAGCGACCGTCTCTGACGCCTAGCAAGATGAAGCTAATCGGCGGTCCGCGGTGGCGGGCGCGGCCGCCGCATGCGGAGCGTCTGTGTTGAGCGACGTGTTGGGCCCCGCTTCAAGCCTTGCGGCCCGATTCAATCTCAGCCTTCCATTTTGCATTGTCGATGTAGCGGAAGACCTTGGAACTCACGCACTCGTACAACTTCGCCGTGCACTTCGGGCAGCAATAAAATCTCTGTCCGGACCTGTTCGGAAATACTTCCCTGTCGCGCAGCACACTGAACAGCAGATCGCGCTGAGCCAGGTCGGATATTCGGTCCCGCTTGAATTTTGCCCCGAGCGCAATCTTGCTGGCCAGCAAGAAGTCGCATCGAATCGCGGTCTTTCTCGGGGCCCCTGCAAACTTCCTGTTGCCACTGGAGGTGTAGGTAGCCGGAAACTTGCCATCCTGAATGGCTTGCCAGATTTCGCTGCGTCTTTTCAGGAAGACTCGTTGCGCCGCAACGCGGTCCTTCTTTGATTTGTCCGCAGTGTTCAGCACTTCAGCGATTTCCTGCATAGGATCGCTCCAGGGCACTTTGTTTGCCGAGGGTCTATTTCAGTCAGGTGCGAACGAGTTTGATGGCACTTTCCGGGCAAGCCTCGATGCACAGCCCGCAGGCTTCGCAGGCCCCCGCATTAACCAGCATCGCCTGCTGCCACCTGTGAGCGAAGCCTTTGACCATTCCTTTGATGCTCAGGCTCGCTCTCATTTCCTTGGGCAAGTATTCAACCTTAAAGACTCCTACCGGGCAAACTCTCACGCAATCTCCTTTGCCTTCGCATCGATTGCGGTCGATCACCGGAACGAAGGTGCCCGCGTCGTGCTTGCATTCTGTCGGATCTGCCAAGAGATATGCTCCGTGGCTCACTTCCAGAACGGCACGAGCGCGGGTACGCGCCGACGGTAGGCTTCGTATTGCTCGCCAAAGCGCTCAGCCATCCAACGCTCTTCCAGTCGAAGCTTGCGCCACAACGCCCACCAGGCGATCAAGACGGCGAGTACGCCCCGCCATTCTCCGCGGGCCGCGGCCGAACCGATGAAGGCAACCAGCAGCCCCGTGTAGATGGGATGACGGACTATGGCGTAGGGGCCGTTAACGATCAGTTCATGGTCATGCTTGATGGTGACGATGCCGCTCCAGTTGCCCCCGAGGTGAACCCGCGCCCAGACCGTGAACAGGATTCCTGCGGCGGTCACCAACGCGGCCAGCCAAAACGCCCAGGGCGCCCACGGGAATAGCCTCTCGTTTAGAAATGCCCCTGGGACCCGATTTTCCCAAAGGAGCCAGAAGGCCAACACCAGCGGCAGCACATGCAGCAGCCGCGAGCCCAACGGCTCTCGCCGCTCGGTTGCTTTAGCGCCACGCGAAGCCAGCCACCAATAGGTCATCCACGATAACCACATGGCGGGGAAGAGGAATCGGTAGGTGAGAGACATCGGCGATCTTAGTTCGGCCTAACGAAATGAAGCAAGCCGCCGATCCGCTCCATGCTCATTCCGCATGGCCGTGCGGCACTGCAAAGAGCTTCCAGTGCCCTTCGGAGACAATGTCGACGGCGCCGTCGACTACCTGTATGGCGGTTTCGTCGTCGATCGCGTACGCCGGATTTTGAATGCCGGCCGCCCATCTTTCTGCGTTGGCCATGGTGTTTTCAGGCAGCTGCTCGTGATCCAGGTGCGGAAAGATCGAGAAGTCGACGATGCCCAGCGCGCTGTCGCCCCCGGTGGGCGATTTCCATCCGACGAAGTCGGCTCCTATCCGGGGAGTCATCACCATGCTCCCGGCGCTCAACCCCACCCAAACCGTTTCGCGCAGCGAAGGCAGGAGATCCGCGAGTCCGGATTGGCGCATCCAGTGACATAGGTACAGCGCGTCGCCGCCATTCACCAGCAGTACGTCCGCCTCCCGGACCCAGCTCACCCAGCGTTCCTTGTCGATGGACGGCAGCGCGGTGAGTTCCAGCACTCCCAATGACTTCCACCCCAACTCGCACATGGGACAGCGCGGTTCTCGTCCGCTGATGAATCGCCATGCCCCTGCAGGACTAACCTGGGGATGCCCGTATCCGGCGGTGGGAATACACAAGGCGCTGGAGTCGGCGATTGGTTTGCCCAGGAGGCCGACCAGCGCGTCGTGGATGCTCGCGTTCTTGATGCCTGCGGAAGTGAGAAGTAACCTCATGGTGCCTTCAAGTCATTGTTGAGAATCGCGCTGGCCCGAAGGTATCCCTCGAAGGAGCGCCGAGTCAGGCGGCTTCATTCGGTCCGATGGCCCAATTCAGTACAGGTGTACCGCCACAGCCAACAATCCAACAGCAATCACCAATGCGTAAATCCATGCCTTCGGCACGCGCGGTTCGAGGACGGATTCCGAAGGGCGCTTGGGATTGAAGCGAACATCGACTGCACTCCCGCTGGCATAGTGCTGCGCAGTCTCTTGGGCAAAATCGGCCACTCCTTTGTCCATCCCCGGACTTTGCGCAATTCGGTCTCCACGAAATCGGTGTCCATCGACTTCATACTCATAGACCACGACGGGACGATAAAGCGTCAGCCGCCCACGGGGGCCTCCAAAACTGCCGGAACCGGCGTCGGTCCGATATTCCTCGACTTTGGACGACAGCACGCGCCCCTTCGCGACGGGCCACCGCTTCATGGCGGCTGCCTCACGCAGCGAGCTGAAGATAAGCGCAAGGATCGCCAATCCGAATCCACCGCATACAAGCGCAAGCAAGGTGTTGTCGGATAGGTCCATAGCGCGAGCGTTGATCGGTGCCTAATGGATTGAAGCTAGCCTGCGGCCCGATGCGGCGGGGGCAGCACGCGTGCGCGGGACGTCCGCGTCGAGCGACGGGTCAGCTCGCACGACCATTCTGGGCACGAACACGGCTAACTCCGACGACGATGCAGATCATGGCGGGCCAAAAGGTGAGAAAGGATAGCAAGCCCAGACCGATGGGATTGGGATTTGGATCGGGCCACAGCCCAAGTGCTGCCGCAACAATGATGAGCACGAGGGGACCGGTACCCACGATGAGCAAACCGAGACCGATCTTGACGAGGCGGGACTGAAGGTAGACGCGCATGCTGGGAATTCGACTGGGCGTGAATGCGGCCTGACGAAAGGGAGTTTACCCGCGGCTCGCTGCGGCGGGCTCAGCCCCGAATTGGCCGGATTGATGCCAGAATACTGTCCCGCTGTCAGGTCGACAATGGAGAGACACCATGAAGCATGGATTCGCTGCTGGTTGTTTCCTGGCCCTGGTGCTTGCCACGCAGGTGGATGCCGCCGGAGATTGCATCAAGGACCAGTATGGGAACGTAGTGTGCGGAAAGGGGCAGTGCGCGACGGATCAATATGGCAAGGTGCTGTGTGCCAAAGAGGGGGGTGGCGCAATCAGAGAACCGAATATGGCGATGTCAAGTGCGGCGTGGGCTATTGCGCTCTGGATGATGAAGGGAAACCGAAGTGCTCGACACAACCGGGCGGCGGCGCGGCTATTGACTCGTATGGCAAAGTGAAATGTCTTGGTGCATGCCAGGATGCTACGTCGGAGCAATGCGAAGCGGCCCGCTAGCGCTCGCCCTGCGCTGCGCCGACACGTGCTTAGGACACCGCCGAGGTGGTGGCTTCAGCAGCAACCGTGCCCCTGTTGGACGGGAGGACAGTTGACCGAACCAAAGGAACAGAAGACGCAGCAGTCGCCTGCCTTCGGCCGGAGCAAGACATGACAATTGGTGCATTCGTAGAAATAGAGGCATGCATCGGTGGGCATGGTTTCGGTTGCCACGAAGCCGCATTGTGGACAAGTGAGGGCGGACACCAGGATTGGTGGCGGATGCATTGCTAGAACATCCCGTTCGCATGCTTCGCCTCGACCGGCACGACCTGCAGGACGTCCCAATGCTCCACGATCTTGCCGGCGCCATCGAACCGAAAGATGTCGATACCCGCCCAGTCTTTGTTCGCATCGGATGGCCAGACCTGATGGCAGTGGAGGACCACTAAGCTTCCTTCGGCAACCGTCCGAACGACGCGGACCTGTTTGCCTGGATACTCTCGCGCCATACGCTCGAAATACTCGATGAACGAGGCCTTGCCGTCGGCGACATGCGGGTTGTGCTGCGTGTAGGTCGCGCCGGCGTAAAGCTCAATCGCTTCGCGCGGCTTGCACTGGTTGAACATGAGGTCGTAGAACGCAATGGCGTTCTGGCGGTTCTGCTCGGGTGTAGAGGCCATGGTATGACGATTTTTCGCAAAGATTGGAATGCCTGGATCATGTGGTCCCACGGCTGCGCACTTCCGATCCAGAAGTCGGCCTCCAGCGCGAACCAACTGGAGTCGTCGAGACTCGACGCCTTTACCACTACAAAGTCAGGCTCGCCATGCTGCGCGCGAACAACGGTGTACCGCAGACGCCACAAGCGAAGCAAGGCAATCCGGTGCCGGTCTTCATGGCCTCACTGCCCGGCCTGACTGGTGGATGGAGTGGGCAGCGCTGTCGCCTGCGACCAGACGGCCTGCCACACGTTGCCACGCAGTTCATATGAGTCAGTGTGCCAGCAGTCGACGACCCTGCCTGATGGGAACGTGATCTTGGCGGTGTACCGAACTATGGCCATGGCAGGCGTGCGACGCACCTGAATTGGCCCGCACTCCCACGAGGCGTAGAACGGCTCCGCCGCAATAGCTGCGATGTAGCGAGCCCGCGACCAGACTCGACCGGGCGGTGTGATGAGCTCGTATTCTGGCGCGTGCAGCCTTTCGATGGCCGTCAAATCGCGGCTGACAATTGCCCGCGTGCGCTCGGATTCAAGCTCGCGGAAGAAGTCATCGTTTACGGTCGGCATGCGTACTCGGCGGCAGGATTATCGTGAAGCCTAACGAACTGAGTCAAGCGGGCCGGGTCCAGTTTGGAGCGGAGTCAACGCCAAGCCTGATTTCATGCAGAGGCGATGGTGCGCGCTCGACGAATTCGCGGCGCACCTCCTCGTAGAGTCGACGTTGACCCCCGAAGGGAACCAGTGCGTCAGCCTCCGCGAAGCTAACCCAACGATATGCGGAATGTTCTGCATTCAGATGAACTGTTTGCGTGGAATCGACGTACGCCACGAACGCCGGAACGATTGTGACGACGTTGCGCGCCGCTTCGTAGAACTGCTCCGTATAGTCGGCCGAGAACAGCCGCAGTACATCTAGCCCGGTTTCTTCACGAATCTCGCGCAAGGCAGCTTGCCATGCGGTCTCGCCAGCTTCAATGCCTCCGGCAACGTGGCACCACTGATCGCGCAATACTTCCGTTGCGCGGCGCAGCAACAGCATTCTGGGCGGATTGGCGTTCTGCTCCAGGACGACCGCCGACGCCACGTTACAGTTAATCGGAACGATCACATGGCCACCCGGGGCCCAACCATCCAAGCCAACCGTGCCACCGCCACCAAACTCGGAAGAACGGGGAACGTGCCCCGCAGGTTTAGCGTTGGGTCGCGCCCGCCCGTGTTTCGGACGATCTGAATGCAAGTCAGCAACGCGCGCAGTCGGCGGCGGCCCCGCGCGGATGTCAGACGGTTGCCTATGCCACGGTTCGCGATGGAACTCATGCAGCAGCGCCTTGTCGATCGCCAAAAGGGGAAACTGTATCGAGCGTGGCTACCTCGCAACTGGCAGCGCCCGAATAACCAAAGGAGTGTCGACCAATGAAACTGAATGCACTCATGGTCCGCTACATCGTCAACGACGTTGGCGCAACGATTGGGTTCTATACCAATCACCTTGGGTTTCGCCTCTCTGCTCAATCGGGTCCCTACTTCGCGATCCTCGAGCGGGAGAACCTGCAGTTGGTGCTGAGTCCACCGAAAGGCCCCGGTGGGGGCTCTCAACCAATGCCGGACGGTCGGAGGCCTGAACCGGGCGGATGGAATCGGATAATTGTGCAGACTAGCACTCTTGACGACGACGTCGAGGTTCTCAAGAAGGCTGAAGTCAAGTTTCGCAACGACGTCGTCGCCGGACCGGGCGGACGTCAGATCCTGCTGGAGGATCCGTCCGGCAATCTGGTTGAGTTGTTCGAGCCTGCGCCTGAATCTTTGAAATAGTAGGGCGGCCCCAGCCTCGTCGCCATGGGGCCGTTCTGCTACCTTAGTCAGCGACTCTGCGCCAGCCAACAGCCAAGCCATCCCCGACCTCCATGCCAACACCAACAGCACTGACTTTGCCTTTGGTGATCCACGACACCTTGTAGACATCCCCGGCCTTCTCGATGACCAGGTCATACTCATCCGAGAACTCTCCGCTGTCGTAGAAGTAGCGAACGTGGTAATGCCCAACAAAACCAAAGATCCCTTACGGCTGTCCGTTAGGTGGCTGGCTTCGGAGCGATGTTCGGTGCCGTAGCTGCCTGCCGGAGAGCCTCACGCATCTCTTCGGGTGAAAGAACACGCAGTAGGCGGTTACTCCGCAGGTGACCAAGAGCAATGTCGGCGATTTCGACCGCCGCAGCGGCTGCGTCATCCGGCGCCTCGAAGAGCGCAAAGCCGTCGTATTCGGCACCGGGGGTGTAGTAGAGGCCAATGAGTCGGCCGCCGAAGTGACGCAGCAAGGCATCGGACGCTGCTGCGCGGTCCTGCGGCGCGTGAATGAGTGCGGCCCAAGCCTTAGGCGTGTACGCGAACTGCGCCATGAACATTGGCATGCTGGTGTCCTCTCTTTACAGTGTTGGTGTCATTTCCGCATGAGCGCCCACCAGACCGACAGACCGGCTGGAGCAATTAGGAAGAAGCCCAGGCCAGGCGCGAAGGCCAGGCAATACGTCGTTACGGCGAAAACGGCGGAAGCCGCGGCAATGGACCAGCTGCGACTATGCGCCAGGCGACTGCAGTAGAACAGTGCGGCCATTGCAAAGAAGAACGGCAGCAGCGCCCATCCGATGAACCACCAACGCTCCGGATTGGAGGGAGAGAAAGTTGCCCCCAACTGAGCGAGAGCGGCGTCGGTGGCGGAGAGGCGAGGTGGCGTGACATGGAACAACAGGAGCCACCAGCTAGAAAGTGGTGCGATCGCTGCAACCCCGAAGAGGAATGCGGCAAGCCACCGGACTTTGGGATAGAGATGCATGCCGCCTAGCTGACCAAGGCGGCCCGCGGTGGTGCCGAAGCCGATGCATGCGGGACGTCCGCATTGGGCAACAGGTCAGGGCTCACATTCGCCGCTGCGGGAAGAATTACTTGGCGCGTTTCCATGTCACTGTGCCGACCCCTCCGCTGGCGCCACCGTGATCACTTCCGCGTAAGAACCACGTGAGTGGCAAGTGGCGAGCTTTCGTGTCTGGTGCAGGCGTAACCAAGGGCAGGAAGGTTTGTTCCTTCGAAGAGTCTTTCACCAGTGCCAAGTAGGACAGGCGCGATAGCGATGTGCATCTCGTCGATCAGGCGTTGGCGAAGATACTGCTGAATGACGTTTACGCCCCCACCAAGACGAACATCCTTGCCTTCGGCTGCTTCGCGAGCTTGCGCTAGGGCGGCGGCAATGCCTTCCGTAACGAAGTGGAAGGTCGTTCCTCCTTCCATGACCAGCGGTGCGCGTGCATAGTTGGTCAGCACGAACACTGGGACGTGATAGACAGGATTCTCGCCCCACCAACCCCGCCAGCTCTCGTCTGGCCAAGGTCCGCGAACCGGTCCGAACATGTTCCTGCCGAGAATCCAAGCGCCGATGTTCTGAAAGCCTCGAGCGGCCCAGTCCTCATCAATGCCTGCTGCTCCGTCATCGCTGCCGAACAGGTTTTTCTGAAACGTTCGTGTGGAGAGGGCCCAGGCATGAAGGGAGGTGCCACCCACGCCGAGCGGGTTGTTGATGTCTTGGTCTGGGCCAGCGCCGAAACCGTCGAGTGAGATGGTGAAGCTTTCTACACGAAGCTTGGACATGGTGTTTCTCGGACTGTGAGTGAGTACAGAGAGGTGTTGTGACACCTAACGAAACAAGCTAGCCGGCGGCCCGCCCGTGGGCGCAGCCCATGCACGCGGGACGTCCGCGTGAGCGACAGGTTAGGCCTCGCGCTTTGCATGCTCCGGACTCCCATTTGGAAACTGCGGAAGGGTCCCGTCGAGCTGCTCCCAAGGCAAGCGGTGGCTGACCCAAACTTCGCGGGTTGGCGCAAAGCGATCCGGCTGATCGAAAGTTGACGAGGTTACCTCGATGTTCTCCGGACTGTCAGCAGGCTCGTAGCTGATGGAAGTGCCGCAGGTGCCGCAGAACGTTCGAACGGCGTCGGTGGAGGACCGGTAATGCACCAGGCCCCCTTTGGTTAAGGCAAAATCGGCGCGCTTGAAGATCGCCCACGCGACGCCCGCTGACCCTGCGGCCAGGCGGCAAGAGCGGCAGTGGCAGCGACTGAGCGCCAAGGGCGCGCCGCTCGCGCGGAAGCGAACTGCACCGCAAAGACAACCACCATCGAAGTTTTCACTCATCGCGGGCGTCCTAGCGTGGCGAAGCGGCCCAGCAGATTGGCAATCGGCCGCGCGCGTCCCCACCTTGCGACTGCACGACGCTCATCGGGCTCGCGATCCGAAGATTGAATAGTATGTCTTCGAGCAAAAGTACCGCCCTTGACGCGCCCGGTCCTGCATATCCCCGAGGAAGAATTCCGCCTCGTCTGGGGAAAAGCCGCCAATCCTTATAAAGTGCGTCATCGACGGTTCAATGAACCAACGATAAAACGCGTCGGGGTCGAGAGAAATCTGAATTTCTGGAACCACACGAACTCGGTCGAATCCTGCATTGCGTAGGCGCCAAGGAAGTTCTCGAACGATAAGACCGTTACGCAGCTCGTCACACGCAAGTCGGGTGAATCTTCGGCCGAGTTCGCGATCCGTGCATTCGACAGCGATGGTGCCCCAGTCAAACTCGCCGATCGCGACGAGACCCTCGGGCGCGAGCACCCGCCACATTTCTGCGATCGCAGCCGCGCAATCGGGAATGTGGAGGAGTACTTGTGTCGCGGTCAGGCGATCGATGCTGCCGGTTTCGAATGGAAGACTGAGTGCATCCCCAACCTGAAACGAGACGTTTGACGAGTCACCGCTCGTACGGCGTCGCGCCTCCGCGATCATCGTCTCACTGAGGTCAATGCCCGCCGCACTTCCAGGAGCCACGAGGGGCGCAAGTAACCGCAGGAAATCGCCGGTTCCGCATCCGACATCGAGAACGCGATGCCCGGGGCGAACGTCCAGCGGCGCGAAGAACTCGGTCGGGGAACTTCTGGCCCGCTCCAGAAGCGCGGCCCGGGTCGAATCCAAAAGCTGTACGAAGAATCCGGGATCTTCTGTGCTGTCGACGTTAATCCATGCGTCGGCGAAGGCGGTCGATGGTATAGGCGCGTCCGTCATCAATGCCTCTCGTTCGCGGTATTCAATCCAGCGCACCGCAGTGCCTGCAAGCGACCACCGCGGTTGCCGCGAGCACTGCACCTGGCCCGATATCAACCCCCGATGAGCGGCAGTCGAATCTTCCCACGAGACGCCGCGCGCGAGAGCCAACCCGCGAGCGCGGCACCGACGAGCGGTGCCGTCCAGAAGAGCCATAGCTGCTGGAGCGCCCAGCCGCCTACGTAAGAGTGCCGGCCCGGTGCTCCGCGCCGGGTTCACCGACGTGTTCGTCACCGGGATGCTGACCAGGTGAATGAGCGTGAGACACAGGCCGATCGTGAGCCCCGCGAAGTCGCCTGGTGCCCGGCCGTGCGTCGCACCGAGGATGACAAGGATAAACATGAATGTCATCACCACTTCGCAGACAAGCGCGGAACCGAGGCCGTACTTTCCGGGCGAGTGTTCGCCGTAGCCGTTCGAGGCGAAGCCGGCTTGCAGATCGAAGCCAGCCTTTCCGCTCGCGATCAGGTAAAGCACGCCGGCGGCGACGACTGCACCCAACACCTGCGCGATGGTATAGGGCAGCACCCGCGATCCGGGAAAGCGCCCGCCAGCCCAAAGGCCGACCGATACCGCCGGATTGAAGTGACCGCCCGAGAGCGGTCCGAGTGCGTAGGCTCCGGTCAGCACGGTGAGGCCGAATGCCAGCGAGACGCCGGTGAAACCTATACCTGACTCGGGAAACGTTGCGGCAAGTACCGCACTTCCGCAACCGCCGAGAACAAGCCAGAAAGTACCGAGAAACTCCGCTACGAGTGCTGGTGCCATAGCTCACTCTCCTCAGGTCAGGACGCAGGATATGCTCGCGAGGCACGTTGGGACCACGGCGTGTTGGACCCTCGCCGCCCCCAATTAATAGCACTGCTGGCGCGCGGCGACAAATGCACGATGCTCGTGCCGCCTAACGAAACAAGCTAACGGGCGGGCCGCGCCGGCGCTCGCATTACCCCTTTGGCCCGGTTGCCACGGTTCAATCCGCAGCTTGCTTCGGTGCCCCGCCCCGCCACTTGGTGGCATAGGGCAGCACAAACATGTACAGACCGGTGAACATGAGCACGAATAGCGGTAACAGCGGCGAGTAAGTCACCCAGGCGGGAGGTTGCCCCTGTGTCATTGCAACGAAGTTGGCGATGACGGTCACCGTAAAGACAATGGCCAGCCAGCGGTGGATTTGCCGAACCCATTTGCTCCAATTCATTGGACCTCCTCTCCCTGCGGATCTCCCCGCGCCTCGAACTGTGACCTAACGAAACAAGCTAACCGGGCGGCCCGCTGGCGGAGCGAAGTTCCGCGTGCGGGATGTCGCGCGTTGCGCGACGGGTTAGGCGGCATCATCGGTAGGGCAGTCTCGGTGGCTCAAAGCGTAAATTCGAAGAGGATAGATGGAAATGGCTCCTCCACTCCACCGGCCGCGGCGTAGAGCCGCATGGCTGGAGTATTCGCGCGACTCGTCAGAACCCAGGCGCACCTGCAGCCCAATTCGCGACCAAGGCCAAGCATATTCTGCAACATTTGGCGCCCGATGCCACGATTTTGGTGAGTTGGCGCGACGCTGACTTCGTTGAGAAAGAGCTCGGCCGCCTTGTCCGGGTGAACGTAGTGAACCGCGGAGAACGTCGTGCAGGCGGTGCTCCCGGAGAGCGATCGGTGCATCTGGATGGTGATCCCCGGCGTATCGGTGGGGACGAGGAAGACGGTGATCCCGGCGTGCGGCGGGACGGCATCGGGATCGGTTCGCGCGGCGAGCCACACCCAACGGGCGCGGTGGGCACCCGTGCCCCAGAGCTTCTGCCCGTCGATCACCCACTCGTCCCCGTCCCGCCGCGCCGTGTCCGCAGCGAGATCGGAGCCGACCTCCGGCTCCGAGTAGCCGAGGTAGTACGGGCACTGCCCTCGCCGATGAGCGGCAGGAAGCGGGCCTGCTGGTCGTCCGTCCCGTGCCGGGCGAGCGCCGCCGATCAGCAGCGTGGCGCTCACCGCGAGCGAGTCGGCGCCGGCGTAGCCGAGCTCCTCCATCAGCGCGGCAGCTCGTCTGCCTCGGCTCCCGCCCGCCGTGTCGCGGCGGGAAAGTCATGGCCAGCCAGCCGCGCTCGGCGAGCGCCCGCGTGAACGCCGCGTCGTTCGCCTCGGGTCGACCGCGGGGTCGCCGGTGCCGTGTACACGAAGCATGCGGCGCACGTCGAGGCGGAACGCCTCGCCGCGTCGCCGAGGTCGAGCCGCGGCAGGGCGGCTCCCGTCTCGAGCAGCACGTCGGCGACCGAGCCGCCGGCGGAGGGGAAGAGCGCGACGCGCGCCACGTCGGCCTGAGCGCGCCGGAAGAGCCACGGCGCCTCGTGCTCCTCGAAGAAGCCGATCGCCGCGAGCGTGTGGTGCGACCGGAACTGCACCCGCGGCGCGACCCGACGGCCCCAGGTCACGGCGAGGTCGGAGGCGAGACGCACGCCGGGTCGCCTGTGTCGGAAGCCGCACGGCCTCGCGCACGAGCGCGCGAGGCGGTAACGTCGATCGCGCCGTCCGCGCAGCGGTGCGAGACCGCCTGGAAGCGCCGATCGGCCTTCCGAACTGCTCGCGGGCCTTCGCGTGCTCGAGCGCGAACTCGTGTGCGCGGCCTGCGGCACCGAGCGCGCGCGCGACGAGGCCGAGTCGGAGCAGCGCGACCGCCTCGTCCACGTACGCCTCGGAGAGCTGGAGCTCCTCGACGGTCTCGCCGAGGCGGACCACCGACCAGGATGGGATCGCGAGCCCGGGCGTCTCCTCCACGGCCTCGATCTCGCGTAGTCGGGCCGTGCCGCCGCCGTGCGGGAGGAGCAGAAGGTGGCTGAGGACAGGGCCCGCCTCGACGTGCGCAACCGTGTCGAGTTCGGTCTGCATGGCGATCGCCGTGCGGCCGGCCTCCCGCCCCGAGCACGCGCCCGGCCACGAATGAATCGATGACCGTC
>CAWIAK010000021.1:0-23604 GCA_963834045.1 uncultured beta proteobacterium
TCCGGGTGCTGCGTGTGGACAAAGGCGTCTGTAACCGCGTTCATGGCTTGGCCGACGACACAAACCACCATGTTACCGCAGTGCAACAATCGCGCCGTCCGGGGCAACGACGCTTTCGCGATGGCGGCGCGGTCAGGCTGGGCGGCCTTGCACGGGACGCTGCCGACGCAGGCGCCGAACGGACCCGGCGATTTCTAAGGACGCCGGCCTCGTCTATTTTTGGGGCGGGGCCGCCGCCTCCGGGTCCCACGCCATACGGCGGCGGCATGATGGCGGTCAGGTGACGGAACAGTTCGCGGAAGGCCTTGCTCGCGGGCACGCCGACCACGGGGTCATTGTTCGACGCGAACGCCGCGTCGATCGCGTCCCAGTCCTCCTGCGTCAGCGCCTCGGCGGCGAGCGGCAGCACTTCGTCCTCTTCGCGGCGCATGTGCAGCCAGTGAAAATGCGCGTAGCGTTCCACGCCCTCGACGAGGGACGCCAGTGCCGCGGGGTCGGCGCGGAAGGCTTCCCATTTCGCCTTCAGTTCGGCGAATCGTTCGCGCCCGACTTCGTGCTCCCGGTGCAAACCGTCGAGCAGCGGCGCGGCATCGGGCCTTCGCACGCGCAGCCGCGCGAACAGGAAGTCGTCCTCCTTCGGGTGATGCAACCGTTCGGGAAACTGTTCGATGTAGTGGAACAGCGCGCCCAGCAGCGCATGGTCGGGCACCATGTGCCCCGCCACAATTTCCGCGACGAGGTGGCGCAGCCCCTCGATCACCGCGGTGATGGCGCGGTGCTCGTCCTGGATGATCGCGATCGCCTTCATCTCGACGCAACTCCCTTCACGATACGGACACCAGCCGGTGCAGCGTCGCCGGGTCGGCGAGCAGCGCCGCGCTCGACGAGCGATGGACGACGCGCCCGCGCTCCAGCACCAGCGCATTGCGCGTGAGCGACAGTGCGAGCTTGGCGTGCTGCTCGACGACGATCACCGCCATGCCGCTCTCGGTGAGCAGATCGCGGATGACGCCCATCAGTTCCTGCACGATGATCGGTGCGAGTCCCTCCATCGGCTCGTCCAGCAGCAGAAGGCTCGGGTTGACCATCAGCGCACGGCCGATCGCGAGCATCTGCTGTTCGCCGCCCGACAGCTGGTTGCCGAAGTTGCCGCGTCGCTCCGCGAGGCGCGGGAAGACGCCATACACGCGGGCAACGTCCCAGTGGCCCGGCCGCGCGACGGAGGTCAGGTGCTCCTCGACGGTGAGCGACGTCCACATGTACCGTTCCTGCGGAACCCAGCCCAGTCCCGCCCGGCTGCGGCGCCACGTGGGCACCGTCACCAGGTCCGCGCCGCGCCACCGCATCTGGCCCGCGCGCATGCGCGTCAGTCCCATCAGCGTGACGAGCAGCGTGGTCTTGCCCATGCCATTGCGCCCGAGCAGCGCCAAGCTGTCGCCGTCGTCCAACGCCAGCGAGACGTCCTCCAGCACGATGCCGTCGCCATAGCCGGCCGTCACGCCGTCCATCGCCAGCAGTTCAGCCATGCTGAGCCTCGCCCAAGTAGACCTCGCGCACACGCGGGTCGGCCGCGATCTCGGCCGGCGTGCCTTCGGTCAGCACCTGGCCGCCGACCAGCACCGTGATGCGCTCGGCGAACCGGAACACGAGTTCCATGTCGTGCTCGATGAAGAGGATCGTCACGTCCTTCGGCAACGCGGCGATCACCGCGAACAATTCCGCGCTCTCGCCGGCGGGGATGCCGGCCGCCGGCTCGTCCAGCAGCAGGATGCGCGGCTTCGTCGCGAGCGCCAGGGCGATCTCGACCAGCCGTTGCTTGCCGTAGGGAAGATCGCGCGTCAGCGTGTTGGCCTCCGGACGCCAGGCCCAGCATGCGCAACAGTTCCAGTGCCTCGTCGGTCTCGGCACGCTGCTTCGCCACCGTACGATGCCAGACGCCTGCACGGCCGAGCCGCTCGCAGACAGCAAGCGTCGCCGACTCGAGGACGGTGAGTCCGGCGAACAGCGTGTTGATCTGGAACGTGCGCGTCACGCCGCGCTTGACGCGCTGGTGCTGCGGCAATCCGGTGATCCGCTCGCCGCCCAGGAACACGTCGCCGGACGTCGGCGGGAACACGCCGGTCAACAGGTTGATCAACGTCGTCTTGCCGGCGCCGTTCGGGCCGATCAACGCGTGGCGCGCGCCCTGCGGGAACTCGAGCGTGACGTCGGTGTTGGCCTTGAACTCACCGAAGTGCTTCGACAGGCCCCGTGTCGAGAGGGCCGGCGTCACGAGCGCGACCTCCCGAACCGATTCACGAGGCCGTCGAGCGCGCCGAGTATGCCGCCGCGCGCGAACATCACGACGACGACCAGCAGAAGTCCGAGCCAGAACTGCCAGTACACGGGATTCAAGTCGGACAGGTAGTGATGCGCGATCATGAACACCGTCGCGCCGATGAGCCCGCCATAGAGACGGCCCGCGCCGCCCAGCACGAGCATGATCATCAGGTCGGCCGAGCGAGGAAAACCGAATACGTCGAGCCCGACGAACTGCGTGGTCTGCGCGAGCAGGCCCCCCGCCACCCCGGCCAGCGCGGCGCTAACCGTGTAGATGGCGATCAGTCGCCGCGTGACCGGGGCACCGATGGCGGGCATGCGGCGCACGTTCTCGCGCACTCCGCGCAACGACAGTCCGAACGGCGAGCTCACGATCCGGCGCATGGCGACGAACAGCACGAACAGCACGACGAGGCTGTAGACGTAGGCCGTGGTGCCCGTCAGGTCGAACGCGAAGAGCCCGAGGACCTTGCCCATCGCCACGCCGGACAGCCCGTCGGCGCCGCCGGTGATCGACGGGATCTGGTTTGCCACCTCGAACAGCATGAGGCCGATGCCCAGCGTCACCATCAGCCGCGCGAGGTCCGAACCGCGCACGACGAGGAAACTCGTCGCAAAGCCGACGACTGCGCCAGCCGCACCGGCGACGACGAGGCCGCTGATCGGCTCGCCCCAGCCGTGCACCGCGAGGAGCCCCGCCGCATACGCGCCGATGCCGAAGAACGCCGCATGACCGAGCGAGACGATCCCGGCGTAGCCCAGTATTAGGTCGAGCGAGACCGCAAACAGGCCGGTGATCAGGATCTGGCTGCCGAGAACGCGGTGATTCGGAAACAGGAAGAAGGCAGCCACCGGCAACAGCCAGAACGCGAGTTCGATCGCGCGCCAGCGATCGGTCGGCAGCCGCGGCGGGAGAGCTGTTGCCAGCGTCGGCGCGGCGGCGGCACCGGATGAGTTCATGCCTCGGCCTCCGCACGGCCCATCAATCGCGAGACGCCGAGTTGTCGGCCTCCCGCAATCGCTCGTGGACGCGCCCTTCGGACCTTGGCTTCGCCCCGCTCGCTCATGCCTCGGCCTCCGCACGGCCCATCAATCGCGAGACGCCGAGTTGTCGGCCTCCCGCAATCGCTCGCGGACGCGCCCTTCGGGCCTTGGCTTCGCCCCGCTCGCTCATGCGCGCCTCCCGTAGAGTCCTGCCGGGAACAGGATCATCAGCGTCACCATCAGGAAATAGATGATGAACGAACCGATCTGCGGAACGTAATACTTGCCGGCGACGTCGCAGATTCCGAGGATCAGCGCCGCGACGAGCCCGCCCTTGATCGTTCCCGCGCCGCCGATGGCGACCACGAGCAGGAAGTACACCATGTACTTGAGCGGGAACGTCGGGTCGAGGCCGAGCACGTCGATGCCGAGTCCCCCGCCCAGGCCCGCGAGTCCGGACCCGAGCGCGAACGTCACGCCGAATACGCGATTGACGTTGATGCCGAGGCCGGCGCTGGCGACCGCGTTGTCGACCGACGCGCGGACCTGCGCGCCGAAGCGCGTGCGCACCAGCAGGAAATGCAGGGTGATCGTCGCGACGATCACCGTGCCGATCAGGAACAGCCGGTACGCGCCGACGTCGAGCCCCATCACGCGCACCTGACCGCGCAGGAAGTCGGGAAGACGCACCGGCTGTTGCGACGGGCCGAAGAAGTACGTCGTCGCCGCAACGGACATGAACACGATGCCGATCGAGAACATCACCTGGTCGAGGTGCGTCGCCTTGTACAGCCGCTGGTAGAGCGTGCGCTCCAGCACGATGCCGGCGGCCGCGGCGACGATGAACGCCACGGGAAGCGTCGCCAGGAACGGCACGCCGGCGCGGCTCATCAGCAACACGCACGTGTAGCCGCCGACCATCGCGAACGCGCCGTGCGCGAGGTTGACGAAGTTCATCAGCCCCATCGTCACGGACAGCCCGATGCTGATGATGAACAGCAGGCTGCCGTAGGCGATGCCGTCGAACAGCACGCCGGCCAGGTTGCCGATCAAGTCTGCCTCCTCATCGAAATCGAAGCGCGCGGCGACCGACGGGCCGCCGCTAGGTCGCCGCCTCGCCCCAAAGGGGAAGGCGTGCGCATGCGCGCTTCGGGGCGGTGAGCACCATCAACTCGGATCCTTGACGTTCTCGATCGTTTCGAACTCGACGTTCCACGGCTTGCCGTTGACCATCTTCACTTCGCGCATGTAGACGTTCTGGACCGCCTGGCGGGTTGCCGGGTCGATGGACATCGGTCCGCGCGGACTCACCCACTTCATGCCCTTCATCGCCTCGACCAGTTGCTCGCCGGTGGCGTTGGGGCCGGCCTTCTTCACCGCCTCGTAGATGAGGTGCATGCCATCGTAGCCGCCCACCGAGTGAAAGTTCGGGCGCATGCCGTTGTTCGCCTTCATCATGCCGTCGACGTACGCCTTGTTCTCCGGCGAATCATGCGCTGCAGAGTAGTGGAACGACGTGATGACGCCGACCGCCGGCGCGCCCATGCTTTCCAGCAGGTCATCGTCGGTGACGTCGCCGGTGCCGATGAGGCGGATGCCGGCCTGTTTCAGGCCGCGATCGTCAAACTGCTTCATCACGGCGAGCCCCTCGCCTGAGGGCACGAACACGAACAACGCATCGGGCTTGGCGTCCTTCGCGCGCTGCAGGAACGGCGCGTAGTCGGGATTGCGCAGCGGCGTGCGGATCGACTCGACGATCTCGCCGCCGCCGGCCTTGAACACGGCCTGGAACGTCTTTTCGGCGTCGAGGCCCGGGCCGTAGTCGGTGACCATCGTGACGACGCGCTTGATCTTGTTCTTCAGCGCCCACTCGGCGATCGGCGCCGTCACCTGCGGCAACGTGAAGCCGGTGCGCACGATATAGGGCGAGCGCGTTGGGATCATCGCCGTGGCCGCCGCCATCACTACCATCGGCACCTTCGCCTCGGTCGCGACCGGCGCCGCGGCGAGTGCCAACGGCGTCAGCCCAAATCCGGCCAGCACGCTGACCTTGTCCTGCACGACCATCTCCTGCGCGATGCGCTTGGTCGTCTCCGGCGCGAGGCCGGTGTCGTCCTTGACGATCAGCTCGACCTTGCGGCCCGCGACCGTGTCGCCGTTCTTCGCCATGTACAGCCGCGCTGCCGCCTCGATCTGCTTGCCCGTGGACGCGAAAGGACCGGTCAGCGGCAGGATCAGGCCGATCTTCAGCGGATCGGCCGCGAGCGCGGTGCCGGAGAGTGCGCCCAGCGTGGCAACGACCGCAGCTTGCAGCACGCGGCGCCGTATCGTCTCGAATCGGTTCTTCATCGGGTCCTCCTTGGTGGTTAATGAATTATTGAAATTTCACGCGATCATGTCACGAGTAGGGTCCGGGCGTTCGCTCCGCCGCGGCGCGCTCGAAGCCGGCGTTGCCTGCAGCCACTCCGCCAGCGCCGCGCCGACCGCATCCGGCCGCTCCATCGGCGCCATGTGGCCGCAGCGGTCGAGAACTGTCAATTTGCTGCCGGGCATCAGCGCCGCCATCTCTTCGTGCTGCGGCGGCGGGGCCCAGGCGTCCTCGCGCCCGCACAGTACCAGCGCCGGGCAGGTGACCGCACGGAGCACGTCGGTGGCGTCGGGGCGGGCGAGCAGCGCGTCGATCTGGCCGGCGAACTGCTGCGGCGTGCGGCGCGCGAACATGTCGAGGATCGCCTCGATCAGCGCCGCGTCGGCGAGCCGCTCGGGGTGGACCATCGGCTGCACCCACGTGCGCGCCATCGTGCGCATCCCGTGCTCGCGTGCTTGAGCAAGCAACGCAAGCCGTCCCGCACGCTCGGCATCTCCCGCTGCAGCCGGCCGGGCGTGCGAGGCAACCGGTGTCGAGCAGCGCAAGCCGCTCGACGCGTCCCGGTGCGCGGCGCACGATCTCGAGCGCGACGCGGCCACCCATCGAATGGCCGGCGACCGCGAACGTCGGCGGCGCGCTCGCCAGCACGCGCTCGGCCATCGCGCTCAAGCTCGTCTCGTCGGCGTAATCCGGAATGCTGCATTCGGCCAAGTCCTGCACATAGGGCAGCACCGGCGACCATGCAGCGTCGTCGCACAGGAGTCCAGGCAGCAGCAGCAGGTTCATTCGTGATTCCCGCTACGCGACGCGCGCCTGCGACGCCTGCCGCGGCTGGTTTTCCAGCACCATCAGCGCGGCAGCGGTGTTCGAGATCGGTATGTGGTACGTCGAATGGATTTTCGTTACGTCGCCCGTCAGCGCACCGCGCGCCGCGACCCAGGTCATGAGCTCGGTGCCCTGCGCGCCGGCTTCGCGGACCAGCTCGCGCGTGGACAGACGCGTCAGCCGCTCGGGATCGCCGACGATCGCGTCCATGCACATCAGGTCGAACGGCTTGTTGATGAAGCCGGCGCGCTCGCCGTCGAGCTGGTGCGAGAGTCCGCCAGTGCCCAGCACGAGGACGCGCGCGTCCGCGTTCCACGCGTCGAGCGCGCGGCCCACCGCCTGCCCGAGATGGTAGCTGCGGCGCAGCGACGGCAGCGGATGCTGGACGTGGTTCATCGCGATCGGCACGATGCGCACCGGCCAGTCGCCGCCGCCCGGCCACAGCAGCGCCATCGGCAGCGTCAGCGCATGGTCCACCAGCATTTCCTGGCACATCGTGATGTCGAACTCGTCCGCCACCAGCGCATCGATCAGGTGCCACGAGAGCTCGGGATCGCCGCGGAACGGCCGCAGCGTCGGGATGCCCCAGCCTTCGTCCGCGTTGCGATACTCGGGCGCCGCGCCGACGGCGAACGTCGGCAACTTGTCGAGGAAGAAATTGAGGCCGTGGTCGTTGTAGAACACGACGACGACGTCCGGTCGGGCACGGGCGATCCAGGCATGGACCGGCGGGAAGCCGTCGAAGAACGGCTTGAAGTACGGATCCTGCTGCAGCCCCTTGGCAATGGCGCCGCCAATGGCCGGAACGTGCGACGTCGTGATGGCTCCGAGTACGTTGGCCATCGCGTCATCTCCCCGCGGCGGCCAGCATCGCCTTGAACGCATCCTTGCTCATGCCCGTCTGCTGCGCGCCGATGTCCTGCACGTCGAGACGAAGTATCCCGGCCAGCTTGGCCAGGAAATAGATGTTGCCGCCGGCCGCGATGAGCTGCAGCACGTTGCGACTGCGCACCGCCGCCAGTTGCTCCCCGGTGAGCCCGTATTGCGCACAATAGGCGGCCTCGTCGCGGACGAACGCGTCGCGGTTGGCGGCATGGTTGAACGAGTAGCACATCTTGTTGAGCGCGTAGCCCTTCCGGGCCATCGTCCCGTCGAAGAGCGTGGTGCCCGGGATGTCCGGTTCACGCGTGGCGGTGGTCATCGCGGTTCCTCCTGCCTTGGTGTGCGGCGGCGCGTCACGCGGCCTGTCCCGCGAGTTGGCGCTCCAACCGATCCAGCGTCCGGTAGCACGGCAGCACCTGCGCGACGCTCGCGTTGGGCTCGCGCCCGTCGCGGATCGCGGCGAAGAACTCGCGGTCCTGCAGTTCGATGCCGTTCGTCGACACGGCGACCTGCGACACGTCGATCCTCTCGTCCTTGCCGTTGAACAGGTCATCGTAGCGAGCGATGTACGTGGCGGTGTCGCCGATGTAGCGGAAGAACGTGCCCAGCGGCCCGTCGTTGTTGAACGAAAGCGACAAGCGTGCAGATGGCGCCCGTGCTCGACTTCAACTGGATCGACATGTCCATCGCGATGCCCAGCGCCGGATGGATCGGCCCCTGCACGGCGTTGGCCGCGACGATTTCGCCGCCGGTCTGGTACGCGAACAGGTCGACCGTATGCGCGGCGTGGTGCCACAACAGATGGTCGGTCCACGAGCGCGGCTGGCCCAGCGCGTTCATGTTGGTGCGGCGGAAGAAGTAGGTTTGCACGTCCATCTGCTGGATCGCGAACTCGCGCGCGGCGATCTTCTGGTGCACCCATTGGTGGCTCGGATTGAAGCGGCGCGTGTGGCCGACCATCGCGACCTTGCCGGTTTCCTTCTGCAGTCGCGCGACCTTCTCGGCGTCCGAGAGGCTGTCGGCGAGCGGAATCTCGACCTGGACGTGCTTGCCGGCCTCGAGGCAGGCGATCGCCTGCGCGGCGTGCATCTGCGTGGGCGTGCACAGGATGACGGCGTCGACCTCCGGCAGCGCGAGGCTGTCGGCGAGATCGCCGGTGACGTGGCCGATGCCGTACTTGGCCGCGACCTCCTTCGTCTTCGCGAGCTCCCGGCCCACGACGGAGACCACTTCAACGCCGTCGATCAGCCTGATCGCGTCGAGGTGCTTGGTGCCGAACGCGCCGGCGCCGGCTAGCGCGACCTTGATCGGCTTGGTCATTGTGCCCCCACGCTCGCGAAGGTCGCACCTGCCCCCCCCGCTGCTTCATCACGTGTTCTCCAGGATCAGGTTGCCCACGGCGGTGTTCGATGCCGGGACGTGATAGAAGCGATGCACGACGCGCGGCGGCGTGTCGGCCATGGCGCCGCGCGCGATCAGCCACATGACGAGCTCGATGCCTTCGGAGCCGGCTTCGCGGACATAGTCGATGTGGGGCTTGCGTGACAGCGCCTCGGGGTCGGCGATCAGCTGGTCGAGGAACGCGTTGTCGAATTCCTTGTTGATGAGCCCGGCGCGCGGCCCCTGCAACTGGTGGCTCATGCCCCCGGTGCCCCAGATGTGCACGTTCAGCGGCTCGTCGTACGATGCGACCGCCTTGCGAATCGCCTTGCCCAGCTGGTAGCAGCGGCGGCCCGAGGGCACCGGATACTGGACCACGTTCACCGCGAATGGAATCACCGGGCATGGCCACGCCGCGGGCGAACCGCACATCAGGTTCAGCGGAACCGTGAGACCGTGGTCCACGTCCATCCTGTTGACGATCGTGAGGTCGAAATCGTCCTGGATCACCGAGTGCGCGATGTGCGAGGCCAGTTCGGGATGGCCCTTGACGACGGGCACCGGGCGCGGGCCCCACCCCTCGTCGGCCGGCTTGAACTCCGCCGCGCAACCGATCGCGAACGTGGGAATCATGTCCAGGCTGAACGCCGTGGCGTGATCGTTGTAGACGAGAAAGATGGCGTCCGGCCGGTTGGCTTTCATCCACGCCTTGGCGGGCTCGTACCCCTTGAACAGCGGTTGCCAGTAGGGCTCGGCGGTCTTGCCGAGATCGATCGCGGCCCCGATTGCCGGAACGTGCGACGTGTAAACGCTGGCAGTGATCCGCGCCATCACTTCTTCTCCCCGACGTAGCGGTTGCCCTCGATGGGGCGGCCGCCGCTGATCATCATGTCGCGGTACGCCTCTTCGGTCATTCCCGTCATGCTGCCGGCCATCTGCTGGAAGCTCTTGCCGTCGGTCGCGCCGATCTTGGCCAGGAAATAGATGTTGCCGCCAAGCGCGATGCAGCGATTGAGATCCCGCGCCAGAACGGCCTGCTTCTGGTCCTCGGTCATCGGCCACTCGTCCAGATAGGCGCGCTCGTCGGCCTTGAAGCGCGCGCGATTTTCCGCCTTCATCAGCGACATGCAGAACTGGTTCAGGTGATAGCCCTTGCGCGACTGCTCGGCGTCGAAGATCGTCGTGCCGGGGATATCCAGGTAGGGCTTTTCGAGTGCCATGGCAGCGCCTTCAGCGTGATTCGTCGGGCCAGTACAGCCGCATCGGATTGTCGACAAGCAGCTTGCGCTGCAGTTCGGGCGTGACCGCGATGTTCGGGATGAAATCCACCAGCAGGCCGTCGTCGGGCATGTGATTCTTGAGGTTCGGGTGTGGCCAGTCGGTGCCCCAGAGCACGCGGTCCGGAAACGTCTCGACGATACGCCGTGCGAACGGCACGACGTCGCGATACGCATTGCTTTCGCCGACGAGCGCCGGCGGGCCGGACACGGAGAGACGTTCCGGGCAGCTCACCTTCGACCAGATGTTCGGATGCTCGCGCAGCATCTTCACGAACAGCGCGAACTCCGGCCCGTCGACGGGCTTGGTCACGTCGGGCCGGCCCATGTGGTCAACCACGACGGTCGTCGGGATCGCGGTGAAGAAGTCCCAGAGTTCCGGCAGGTCCGCAGCCTCGAAGTAGACGACGACATGCCAGCCCAGCGGCGCGATCCGCTGCGCGATCTCCAGCAGCTCCTCCTTCGGCGTGAAGTCGACGAGCCGCTTGACGAAGTTGAAGCGCGTGCCGCGCACACCCGCGTCGTGCATTTCCCGCAACTCCCCATCGGTGACGCCGCGCTTCACCGTGGCCACGCCGCGCGCGCGGCCGTTGGATCGGCGCAGCGCGTCGACCAGCGCGCTGTTGTCGGCGCCGTGGCAGGTCGCCTGCACGATCACGTTGCGCGAGAAGCCCAGCCGGTCCCGCAGCGCGAACAGCTGGTCGCAGGAGGCATCGCAGGGCGTGTATTTGCGCTCCGGCGCGAAGGGAAATTGCTCGCCCGGGCCGAACACGTGGCAATGCGCGTCCACCGCACCCGGAGGCACGCGAAACCGCGGCGTCGACGGGTTGGGATGGAACGGCAGCCATCCGGGCGTCATCTCGAATTTCATCGTGTTCAGTCGATGTATTTGAGGCCGGCCTTCGCGAGCGGTTCGCGCATCTTGTACATGTCGAGGCCGAGTTCTCCGGCGGCGAGTTTCTTCCGCTTGTCCGCTTCGTTGGCCTCGCGCGCTTCCGCCGCGTCAGCGGCCTGCTGCGCGACGGCGGCCGGAATGACGACCACGCCATCGTCATCGGCGAGCACCACGTCGCCCGGATTGACCAGCGCCCCCGCGCAGATCACAGGGATGTTCACCGACCCCAAGGTGGCCTTGACGGTGCCCTTGGCGCTGATCGCGCGCGAGAACACCGGGAACTGCATCGCCGTCAGATCCTTGACGTCCCGCACGCCGCCGTCGATGACGAGCCCGCGCGCGCCACGCGCCCGAAAGCTCGTCGCGAGGAGGTCGCCGAAGAAGCCGTCGTCGTTATCCGTCGTGCACGCGGCGACGACCACGTCGCCTTCGCGCAGCTGCTCGGCCGCAACGTGCATCATCCAGTTGTCGCCGGGCTGCAGCAGCACGGTGACCGCGGAGCCGCACAGCTGGGCGCCGGCGTAGATCGGCCGCATGTACGTCTTCATGAGGCCGACGCGGCCCATCGCTTCGTGGACGGTCGCTACGCCGAAGCGCGCGAGCTTCGTCACCGCCGCGGCGTCGGCGCGCACGATGCCGCGCTTGACGATACCCAGGTTGTTCATGCTCATGCCGGTTCCTTCGGTTGGGTGTTCGCTACTTGCCCTTGGCGCGAAGCGCGGCATCGAGCCGCGGGTAGACCCGCCGCGCGTTGCCTTCATAGATCTGGTGGCGCTCTTCCGCGGTCAGCGCCGCGGCGTCGATGTAGCGCCGCGTGTCGTCGTAGTAGTGCCCCGTCTCCGGGTCGATGCCGCGCACCGCGCCGATCATCTCGGAGGCGAACAGGACGTTGGCGACCGGGATCACCTTCGTCAGCAGGTCGATGCCCGGCTGGTGATACACGCAGGTGTCGAAGAAGATGTTGTTGAGCAGGTGATCCTTGAGAAGCGGCTTCTTCAGTTCCTGCGCCAGGCCACGGAACCGGCCCCAGTGGTACGGCACCGCGCCGCCGCCGTGCGGAATGACGAACTTCAGCGTCGGAAAGTCGCGGAACAGGTCCGCGGTCAGGCATTGCATGAACGCCGTCGTGTCGGCGTTGAGGTAGTGCGCGCCGGTCGTGTGGAAACACGCGTTGCAGCTGGTGCTGACGTGGATCATCGCCGGGATGTCGTACTCGACCATCTTCTCGTAGATCGGGTACCAGTGCCGGTCGGACAGCGGCGGCGACGTCCAGTGTCCGCCCGACGGGTCCGGGTTCAGGTTGATCGCGACGAAGCCGTACTCCTTCACGCATTTTTCGAGCTCGGGAATGCACGTCCTGGGATCGACCCCCGGCGATTGCGGCAGCATCGCCGCGCCGATGAAGTTGTCGGGGAAGAGGCGGCTCACGCGAAAGCAGAGCTCGTTGCAGATCGCCGACCACGTGGCGCTGGTCTCGAAGTTGCCGATGTGGTGCGCCATGAAGCTCGCGCGCGGCGAGAAGATGGTGAGGTCGCTGCCGCGCTCCTTCATCTTGGCCAGCTGGTTGGCCTCGATGCTTGCGCGCAATTCGTCGTCGCTGATCGCGAGCTCCGAGGCCTTCGGCGCGACGGCCGGGTCCTTGAGACCGGCGACCTGGCGATTGCGCCAATCCTCCAGCGCCTTCGGCGCGGTCGTGTAGTGGCCGTGGCAATCGATGATCACGATGCTCTTCCTTTCCAGACCGACGCGGGAACCATGACGTCGCCGCGCATGATGAGCCGGGCGGTGCGCAACAACGCGGCCCGCGTGACGTTCTGCGGGTGGACCGCGTCCACTTCGAGCTCGACGCTGAATTCGCCCGTCGGATGCTCGACCGAGACCTTCTTGACGTTGCCGGGCGGCACCTTCGCGATGCCGTCGCATATCGAGCCTTCCAGCACGCACGCCGTGCCCACCGTCACGGCGGCGAGCACGCCGATCGCGTCGTGGCACACATGCGGGATGAAGCTGCGCGTGGCGAGGCTGCCGCCCTCGCGCGGCGGCGCGATCAGTGTCATCTTGGGGTAGTTCTTCGTGGTCACGTCGGACAAGCCCATCGCATGCCCGCAGGCGATGCGCAGCCGCTCGATGCGCGCCTTCAATTCGGTGTCGGCATTGAGCTCGGCCACGGTCTCGTAGCCGGTGCGGCCGACGTCCGCCGCGCGGAACATCACGAGCGGCATGCCGTTGTCGATGCACGTGACTTCGACCCCGTCGATCACGTCGCGGACATGGCCGGTCGGCAGGAGCCCCGCGCAGACCGATCCGGCGGTGTCGAGGAAGTTGATCGTGACGGGCGCCGACGTTCCGGGCACGCCATCGATCCGCGCGTCCCCCGCGTACTCGACGTGGCCGCCGGGCGTTTGCACGGTGATGTCGCACTGCATGTCGGTGTTCAACGTCAGCACGCGGAAGGTGCTGGTGTCGCCCTGCGGCTTCACCATGCCGGTCTCGAGCGCGAACGGCACCACGGCCGCGAGCATGTTGCCGCAGTTGGGCGTGGTGTCGACGGTGTCCTTGTCCGGCTGCAGCTGCGCAAACAGGAAATCGAGGTCCACGCCCGGCTTGGTGCCGCGAGTCACGATGCCGACCTTGCTGGTGAGCGGATGCGCGCCGCCAAGGCCATCGATCTGGCGCTTGTCGGGCGAGCCCATCACCGCGAGCAGCACGGCATCGCGCAGCGCGACGTCGGCAGGAAGGTCGGCGGCGGCGAAGAATGGCCCGCGCGACGTGCCGCCACGCATGAACAGGCAGGGAATCGCGGTTTGAATGGGAATGCTCCGGCGGCCGCTCTTGTGGCGACCGAACGCCAAGTTTGCGCCTGCCTGCTGCCATCGAAAAGGCCGGTTGGTACACTACCAGTTATGCCGTTTCGGCATGGCATAGAACTTGGACGGACGGCCATGGATTTCAAGCAACTCGAGTATTTCGTCCGCGTCGTCGAGCTGGGCGGCTTCAGCCGGGCCGCGCGCGTGCTGGGCGTCGCGCAGCCGGCGATCAGCCGCCAGGTGCGCGGCCTCGAAGTCGAAGTGCGCCAGAGCCTGCTGCTGCGCAACGGCCGCGGCGCCACGCCCACCGAGGCGGGCAAGCGCCTGCTGCTGCACGCCCGCGGCATTCTGCAACAGGTCGAGCGGGCGCGGCACGACATCGACGAGTCCCGGGGCGCGTCGGTCGGGAAGGTCGTGGTCGGGCTGCCGCCGACGCTGGCGCGGCACCTCACGCTGCCGATCGTGCGCGAGTTCCGGCACCATCACCCGCGGGCGTCGCTGTCCATCGTCGAAGGACTCTCGTCGACGATCCTCGACATGCTGGCTGACGGCCGCGTCGATGTGGGCCTCGTCTACAACCCTTCGCCATCCCCGGCCATCGAGGCGCGGACGCTGCTCGAGGAGCCGCTTTGCTTGGTCGGCGCGCGGAAGAAGGGCAGCGAATCGCGGAACGTGCGGCTGCGCGACCTGCCGCGATTCCCGCTGCTCATCCCGAGCCGGCCGCATGCGATCCGCAGGCTGGTCGAGACGCGGCTGGCGAGCCTCGGACTTTCGCCGCAGGTCGCGATGGAGATCGACGCCGTTCCGGCCATCCTGGAACTCGTCGCGGAAGGACACGGTTTTGCCGTGCTGTCGCCGCGAGCGCTGCATGACGCGGCCATGGCGCAGCGCCTGCATTCCCGGACCATCGTCCAGCCGCAACTGAAGAGCGCTCTGGCGATCGTCGCCTCCGCACAGCGTCCGTCGACGCCGTTGCAGCAGGCGACGACTGCGATGATCGAGGCGCTGACCAAATCGGCACTCGCGCCCGGGTGAAGCCGCCAAGCGTGAGATCGCCGACCGCATCGCACGGCGCGACAGCGCAGCATCCGGCGCGCGCAATTTCCGGCGTCAGGCGGGCTCCATGCTGCGATACCCGATCGCCTCGGCCACATGCGTCGCGTTGATGCGGTCGCATTCGGCGAGATCGGCGATCGTGCGCGCCACCTTCAGCACGCGATGATAGGCGCGAGCGGAAAGCGCTAGCCGCGTCATCGCCTTCGCGAGCAGTTGCTCGGCTGCAGCTTCGGGCACGCAATGCCGCGCGACGTCGGCCGGCAGCAGCCGCGCATTGGCTGTTGCCTGCCGTTCCAACTGGCGGTCGCGGGCACGTTCGACGCGCGAACGTATCGCCGCCGATGTTTCGCAACCGGCGCGGGCATGCTCCGGCTCCGCGACCGAGCCCACGGAGGAGCCGCACGATGGCGGCTCGTTCAGCGCGAGGGATTCCGGCGCGACCGCGGGCACGCCGATGGCGAGATCGATGCGGTCGAGCAGCGGACCCGATACGCGCCAGCGATAGCGCGCGACGCGGTCCGGCGTGCAGTGGCAGCGTCCGCTGGCGTGGCCGAGCCATCCGCAGGGACAGGGGTTCATCGCGGCAACGAGCTGGAACTGCGCCGGAAACGTGGTCTGCCGCGCCGCGCGGGAGATGTGGACGACGCCGGACTCGAGCGGTTCGCGCAACGCTTCGAGAACGCGTCGCTCCCACTCGGGAAGTTCGTCCAGAAAGAGAACGCCTTGGTGCGCCAGCGAGATTTCACCTGGCCGCGGATCGCTGCCGCCGCCGACGAGGGCCACGCCACTTGCCGTGTGATGCGGCGCGCGAAAGGGACGCTCGCCCCAGCGTTGCGCAATGAACCGGCCGGCGATCGACGCCACGGCCGCGACTTCGAGCGCCTCGGCCTCGGTCAACGCCGGCAGCAACGAAGGGAGGCGTTGCGCGAGCATCGACTTGCCGGTGCCCGGCGGGCCGATCAGCAGCAGCGAATGCGCCCCTGCCGCCGCGATTTCGAGCACGCGCTTCGCTTGCAGTTGCCCGCGCACATCGGCGAGATCCGGACCCGGCGGCTGTGGCGCCTGCATGTCCGCAACCGCCTGCGTCAGCGGCGCGCTTCCGGCAAGGTGGGCGCATACGGCCAGCAGCGACGGCGCGCCGAAGATCGTCGCGTCGCGCACCAGCGCCGCCTCGCCGGCCGACGCGGCAGGCAACACGAACGCGTGACCGTCGCCTTGCGCGGAACGGGCCATCGCGAGCGCGCCGCGTACCGGGCGCAGGTCGCCGGTCAGCGCCAGTTCGCCGGCGAATTCGTAGCGCGGGAGCTCGTTGGAAGGGATTTGTCCGGTCGCGGCCAAAATGCCCAGCGCAATCGGCAAGTCGAAGCGTCCGGACTCCTTGCGCAGGTCCGCCGGCGCCAGGCTGACCGTGACCTTGCGAGCGGGAAACTCGAAGCGCGAGTTCTGCAGCGCGGCGCGCACGCGGTCGCGTGCCTCGCGCACCTCGGCGTCGGGCAATCCGACGACGGAGACGCCGGGCAGCCCGCCGGCAATGTGCACCTCGACGGTGACACGCGGCGCCGCGACCCCGGCGAGCGACCGGCTTTGCACCATCGCGACGGACATGGGATTGAGCGCTTCAACATCCGCGGCCGGAGCGCGGCCGTCTGCGCCACACGCTGTCGATCAGTGCGCGGATGCCGGAGGAACGAAACGCGCCTCGAGCTCCGCCACGCGCGTTTCGAGCTGCTCCAGTTTTTCGCGCGTCCGGGCCAGCACGCGGGCCTGCGTGTCGAACTCCTCACGCGTCACGAGATCGAGCCGCGCGAGCCCGCCTTGCAGCATGGCCTTGACGTTCTTCTCGATGTCGGCGGCGGGACTGTCCTTGATCGCCTTGCCGATGCGCGCTGCCAGCTCTTCCAGGGTCTGGGCATTGAAGGGTTGCATGAGGCGTCTCCGAGTGAGGTATCGCGACGAGTCTAGCAAAGGCGCAGGACAGGGCGCGGTAGTCCGTTTGTATGACCTTGCCTGCCCGAAAACAGCTCGCCGGAATCGCCGCGCCAATAATGTGCGATCGCAGCATTCCACGCACCGCATTGGTGCCGATGAGGCGGCACGATCCAGCCTCGGACACGCCATTTATAAGCATAACTAACTGAAATATATACGATTTTTTTTGTGGCACATGAAATGCTGAATATGGGCCGGAAGCAACGCCACTTTTTCAACCACTCGCAAGGAATCTGCCATGAACATGAAGCCACGCCTCCGCCCCTCGGTCCTAGCCGCGGCATGCGCCGCGCTGTTGGCCGGCCCCGCATTCGCGCAGACGGCGGCGCCCGCTCCCGCGCCGGCACCCGCTGCGGCCCCTGCGGCGGCACCCGCGGCACCGGAGCCGGATTGGACCTTCTCCAGCAACATCGGCATCTACAGCCAATACGTGTTCCGCGGCATTTCGCAGACCAACGAAAGGCCGGCGGTCCAGGGCGGCTTCGATGTGAGCCACAAGAGCGGCTTCTACGTCGGCACCTGGCTCTCCAATGTCAGCTGGCTCTCCGACTGCCAATGCGGCGTGTCGAACAGCCTCGAATGGGACATGTACGGCGGCTACAAGTGGGACCTGGGCCATGACTTCGTGTGGGACAACGGCTTCCTCTACTACTTCTACCCCGGCAGCTATCCGTCGGGATTCACGAACCCCGATACCACCGAGTTCTACACCGCGCTCAACTGGAAGATGCTGCAGTTGAAATGGAGCATCGGCCTGGGTGACAAGACCTTCGGCATTCCCAACTCGAGCGGCAGCAACTACATCGAAGGCAACGTCAACTGGGATGTCGTCGACAAGGTGAACGACTACATCGGCAAGGTCACGTTGATCGGCCACGTCGGATATCAGTCCTTCCACAACAACAACGACTACAGCTACACCGACTGGAAGGGCGGCGTCGCGTTCGACCTGTCCGGCTACACGGTCGGGCTCTTGGGAACAGGGACCAACGCCAAGAGCGCGTTCTACACGAATTCGTACGGCAAGGACCTGGGCAACGGCCAGTTCGTCGCCTACGTGCAGAAGACATTCTAAGGGCGCAAGACCTTCGCGGCGGCGCATGAGCATCGCGCTCTTTAGCGCCGTCGCAACTCATCGGGGACACCATGAAACTCGTTACCGCCATCATCAAGCCGTTCAAGCTCGACGAGGTCCGCGAGGCCCTCTCGGCGATCGGCGTGCAAGGGATCACCGTCACCGAAGTCAAGGGCTTCGGCCGGCAGAAAGGCCACACCGAGCTGTACCGGGGTGCCGAGTACGTCGTCGATTTCCTGCCCAAGGTCAAGATCGAAGCCGCGGTCAAGGACGACATGCTCGACCGCGTCATCGAGGCAGTCGAAAAGGCCGCCAACACCGGCAAGATCGGTGACGGCAAGATCTTCGTTTTCGACCTGCTGCAGGTCGTGCGCATCCGTACCGGCGAGACCGGTCCGGACGCACTGTAAAGGGAATGATCATGAAAAAACTCTTCGTATTGATTGCCATGCTCGGGGCGCTGGGTCTCGCGCTGCCGTCGGTGGCGCAGGACAAGGCCGCACCGGCCGCGGCGACCGAAACCAAGGCGCCTGCTCCGGCCGCCGCCACGACCGCGGCTCCCGCCACGGCAGCGCCTGCGGCAGCTGCTCCGGCGGCCGCGCCCGCGGCCGAAGCACGCCGCTGCGGCCGCACCCGCGCCTTCGCCGAACAAGGGCGACAACGCGTGGATGATCGTGGCGACGGTGCTGGTGATCATGATGTCGATCCCCGGCCTGGCGCTGTTCTACGGCGGCCTCGTCCGCTCCAAGAACATGCTGTCGATCCTGATGCAGGTGTTCGTGGTCTTCTCGCTGATCGTCGTGCTGTGGGTCGTCTACGGCTACAGCCTCGCGTTTACCGAGGGCGGCGCGTTCATCGGCGGATTCGACCGCGTGCTGATGTCCGGGATCTTCTCGGTCAAGGACGGCGTCGGATCGTTCTCCACGGCGGCAACGTTCAGCAAAGGCGTGGTCATTCCGGAACTGCTGTTCGTCGTGTTCCAGGCGACGTTCGCGGCCATCACCGTGGCGCTGATCGTCGGCTCGTTCGCCGAACGCGCGAAGTTCTCGGCGGTCCTGCTGTTCGCCGTGCTCTGGTTCACGTTCGCGTACCTGCCGATCGCGCACATGGTCTGGTTCTGGCCCGGCCCTGACGGGATCAAGGACGCGGCTACGCTGGCATCCGAGTCCGCCAAGGGCGGATGGCTGTGGCAGAAGGGCGCGCTCGACTTCGCCGGCGGCACCGTCGTGCACATCAATGCCGGTGTGGCGGGCCTGGTGGGCGCCTACGTGATGGGCAAGCGGATCGGCTACGGACGCGACTCGATGGCCCCGCACAACCTGACGTTCACGATGATCGGCGCCTCGCTGCTGTGGGTGGGCTGGTTCGGGTTCAACGCCGGATCCGCGCTCGAAGCAGGTGACACCGCAGCGCTCGCGTTCATCAACACGCTGGTCGCGACCGCCGCCGCGGTCCTCTCGTGGATGTTCGGCGAGTGGATCACCAAGGGCAAGCCGTCGATGCTGGGTGCTGCTTCCGGCGCGGTCGCAGGCCTTGTCGCGATCACCCCGGCGTGCGGTTTCGTCGGCGTCAACGGGGCGCTGGTCCTGGGACTGCTCGCCGGCGTCGTCTGCCTGTGGGGCGTGAATGGACTGAAGCGACTGCTCGGTGCGGACGACGCGCTGGACGTCTTCGGCGTACACGCGACGGGCGGCATCCTGGGCGCCATGCTCACCGGTGTCTTCGCCGCGCCGAGCCTGGGCGGCCAGGGGATCTACGACTATGTCGCGAACAAGATCAGCGCGGACTACGACATCATGGGCCAGCTCGTGATCCAGGGCACCGGCGTGCTGACGACGATCGTGTGGTCCGGCCTGGTCGCGTTCGTCGCGTACAAGATCGTCGACATGACCGTGGGACTGCGCGTGACCGAGGAACAGGAACGCGAAGGACTCGATATCGCGTCGCACGGGGAATCGGCCTATCGCACTTGATGCAGTTCGGCAAAAGATTATGCGCGGGCGGACCCTCTCCCCCGCCCGCGCGTAAGGCGAGGACAGGAACTCCTCTCGCGTAGTTGCAGTTTTCTCCTCAGTGGCTTTGCGGGGCGCGCCCAAAACGCGCCCCTCTTTTTTTGCTCTTCGAACTGACTGTCATTTTGCTACGCGGGGCAGGCCATCCGCTCCGGGCTCAGGTGCCGCGAAGCGTGTCGTCGCGTGCGTGATTCGGCGCGCGGCGGGCAGTCAACCCACGACTACCCGCCACGCGCCGTACGCACCCCGCCGACCGGCGTCACATTCGCCCGTGACCGGACGGCCCGCCCCACGCTGGCGTCGCGTCGTACCACCTCGAAACGCCGGCAGCAGATTCATCCTGCGGCTACAATTCCGCATGATCTCCGTCGAGTATTGCCAGCTCCTCGCGCGCTACAACCACTGGATGAACGAACGGCTGTACGCGGTCGTCGGCGAATTCAGCGACGAAGAGCGCACGCGCGATCGCGGCGCCTTCTTCGGCTCGATGCACCGGACGCTCAATCACATCCTGTGGGGCGACCGCATCTGGCTGTCGCGCTTCAAGGGCGAGGCGTACACGGTCCGCGCCTTCGGCGCCGACATGTTTGCCGACTTCGCGGAACTCGCGCGCGAACGCGCCGCGACCGACACGGCGATCCTCGACTGGGCAGGGCAACTTCCGCCCGCGTGGCTCGCCGGGACGCTCGAATACCGGGCCGCCTCCGATGGCAAGCTGCGCCACGTGGCGAATTGGATCGCTGCCACGCACATGTTCCAGCACGCCACGCATCATCGCGGGCAGCTGGCGACGCTGATCAAGCAGGCGGGAAAGGACACGGGCACGACCGACATGCCGTGGATGCCCGGCGTCATCAAGGTACTCGACTAGCGGGCTTCCGCTTTCTTTTTCTTGCGCGCCCGCGGATGAGCGGCGTCGTAGACCTTCGCCAGCGCCTGGAAATCGAGATGGGTATAGACCTGCGTGCTGGCGATCGACGCGTGGCCCAGCATTTCCTGCACCGCGCGCAGATCTCCCGAGGATTGCAGCACGTGCGACGCGAAGGAATGGCGCAGCATGTGCGGATGCACGTGGCGGTTGATGCCGCGCCGCATCGCCAGCGCGGCCAGGCGCCGCTGGATCTGCCGCGGCGCGATGCGCGTTCCGCGCGCGCCGACGAACAGCGCGCGCTCGTCCACCGAAGGAATCGCGGCACGCTCGGCGAGCCACGTACGGAGCGCCGCCAGCGCCGCCGCGCCGACCGGCACGATCCGCTCCTTGGCGCCCTTTCCCCAGACGCGCACTTCGCCGGTCACGAGATCGACCCGGTCGACATCCAGTCCGGCCAATTCCGACAGGCGCAGGCCCGACGAATACGCGAGTTCGAACAGCGCATGATCGCGACGGCCCCAGGCATCGGCTTCTGCGCCGTCGACCAGCCGTACGGCTTCGTCCGGCGTCAGCGCCGACGGCAGGTTTCTCGGGGATTTCGGCGGCTTGAGGCCGATGCTCGGGTCGTCGCTGCGCGCGCCGTTGCCGTCGTTGATGAAGCGATGGAAGGCGCGCCATGCCGACAAGCATCCGCGCCAGGCTGCGGCCCGACAGCCCCCGGCCGTGCAGCGTCGCCAGCGCGCGCGCCAATTGCGCGCGCGTCAGCGCGGGAAGCGGCGTGTCGCCTGCGTGTGCGGCCAGCTGCCGCATGTCGCTCAGGTATGCGTCGCGGGTATGCGCGGGCCGGGTGGCGAGGTGCGTGGCGAAGGCATCGAGCAACGCGGCGTTGCGCGCCGTTTCCGATTTCGGAGGAGGCGCGGCAACGGTTCGCTTGGTCACGGGCTTGGCGCCTTCGCGCCGGATCGCTAGGACAGCGGCAGGAAGCGCGCGGTGGCCACACTCGCCAGTTCCGCGAGACGCGTCTGGTACAGCGTGCCCATGCCTGCGTGAAAGCGCTGCGCGTCCGGGCTGCCCAGTGCCAGAAGGCCGAACGTCTGCGCCGTGCGCAGCGGCATGAACGCGAACGACTGCAGCGCGTCTCCGTCCTCGAACCATTCGCGCGACTCGAAGGCCGCGGCGGGCCCGCAATAGGGGTGTCCCAGCTGGTCGGCGTACTCGCGTATCTCGGTCGACGTCGCCGCGAGTTCCGGCAGGTAGGATTGCTCGGGCACCTTGCCCCACAGCCTGGCCGCGACCTGGGGCACGGCGAAGTCCTCTTTCAGGCTGTGGTAGAGCACGGCGAGCGTGGTTTCAAGATCCGGGGCGGCGAACAGCGCCAACGTCGAGCGGTGGAGTTTTTCGCCGATCTGGTCGTTCTCCGTGCCGTAGGCGACGAGTTCGCGGAACCGCGCCTCGAGCTCGTTGTTCTTATCGCGCAGCGTCAGGATCTGTCGCTCGGCGATGGGGATCGCGTGGCCGCCATGCGGATGCGGAACGAAGATCTCCGCGATGATGTCGGCGTAGTCTTCGAAGAACTTCGGGTTCTTCTTCAGGTATTCCGCGACTTCGCCTGCGTTTGCGGCTGCATCGTTACTGGCGTTCATTCACCGCTTTCCGATCTCGTGTCATTTCTGCACTCATTCGCGGTCGCGCTTCAAGGCGCGATCCACTCCCCGTCGAACACCGTCGCTGCGGGGCCGGTCATCCGCACCGGCTGGCCATCGCCTGCCCACGCGATCGCCAGTTCCCCGCCACGCGTCTGCACGCGCACCGGCGAATCGAGCAGGCCACGCCTGATGCCGGCCACCACGGCCGCGCACGCGCCGGTGCCGCATGCGAGGGTTTCGCCCGCGCCGCGTTCCCAGACGCGCAGACGAATGGTAGCGCGATCGACGACCTGCATGTAGCCCGCATTGACACGCCGGGGAAAGCGCGAATGGTTCTCTATCCGCGGGCCCTGGGTCGCGACCGGCGCGGCATCCACATCGGCAACCTGCTGGACCGCATGCGGGTTGCCCATCGACAGCACGGACACGCGGACGCAACGCCATCCACGTCCAGCGTCTCATCCACGGCGCCTTTGCCGCCCGTGAACGGGACGTCCTCCGGCGCGAACCGCGGCACGCCCATGTCGACGGTGACCTGCCCGTCGTCTTCAAGGCGCGGGAAGATTAGTCCACCGGCGGTTTCCACGCGCAGTTCGCGTTTGCGCGTGAGCCCCTGGGCGCGGACGAAGATCACAAAACAGCGCGCGCCGTTGCCGCATTGTTCGACCTCGCCGCCGTCCGCGTTGAAGATCCGGTAACGAAAGTCCGCGTCGCCCGTCGCGCGTTCGACCAGCAGCACCTGGTCGCAACCGACGCCGAAGCGGCGATCCGCCAGCAAGCGCAGCTGCGCGGCCGAGAGCTCGACGCGCTGGCGGATGCCATCCAGCACCACGAAATCGTTGCCCAGGCCCTGCATCTTGGTGAACTTGAGCTTGATCATCGCGGAGTCGTCGCCGGCGTCACCAGGAATTCTGCGTTGCGCGAAAACGGGATGGTCCAGCCGCCTTCGAGCATGGCTGTTCCGGAAACCGCATAGCGGAGTCGCACGGGTTGGCCGGTTCCTTTTTGCTCCCGCGCCCGTTGCGAAATTTCGGCGACCACGCGCAGCACCGCGGCGATGCCGGCGCGCGCCTGCACCGCTGCCGTCGCCTCTCCGTTGGCCGGCAGACGCAGCGGTGAAACCAGCGTCGCGCTGCCGACCGGCACATCTTCAATGGTCAGGTTGGCGTCGATCGAGGTAACGGCGATTTCACGCGCATTGGGATTGCTGAGGCTGAG
>CAWIAK010000022.1:0-23253 GCA_963834045.1 uncultured beta proteobacterium
GTCGGTGGCAGCTTCTGCACATCGGCAAATGCGCGCGCAAGGTCGATGTCGGCGTCGGCATGCTTACCAGCGGCCAGCACGCGCTTCGGCGCGATCGCGGTTTTGCCGGTGGGCGCGACGTTTGCCGCGGGCGTTGGAGAACTGCCAGGTTGTCGAGCGTTCGCCGCAGATTCCGGGCGAGGCGTCTTGCCGGCGGCGTCGAGAAGCGCCTTGAGGTCGGAGAGTTTCGCCATCGCTGCCCGCGGCGTCCGCGTCAGTGGCCTTCCAGGTACGCCTCGGCATCGAGCGCCGCCATGCAGCCGGTGCCGGCCGACGTGACCGCCTGCCGATAGACGTGGTCGGCGACGTCGCCCGCGGCGAACACGCCGGGCACCGACGTCGCGGTGGCATTGCCCTCGCTGCCGCCCTTGACCTTGATGTAGCCGCCGGCCATCGTCGAGCTGGCCCTCGAAGATCTGCGTGTTCGGCGTGTGGCCGATCGCGATGAACACGCCGTGCACGGTGAGGTCCTGCGTGGCGCCGCTCTTGACGTCCTTGACCCGCACGCCGGTGACGCCGGACGCGTCGCCCAGCACTTCGTCGAGCGTGTGGTTCCAC
Organism: uncultured beta proteobacterium; assembly: GCA_963834045.1. Taxonomy (GTDB): domain Bacteria; phylum Pseudomonadota; class Gammaproteobacteria; order Burkholderiales; family Casimicrobiaceae; genus VBCG01. The sequence goes on from CAWIAK010000022.1 coordinate 598, forward strand.
AGCACCCGCATGTTGCCGCCGTCCCTGGTCTTGGCCATCAGCCGGTCGACGAGGATCGCCTCGGCGCGAAACTTGTCGCGGCGATGCACGACGGTGACGTGCTTCGCGATGTTGGACAGGTACAGCGCTTCCTCGACCGCGGTGTTGCCGCCGCCGACCACGGCGACGTCCTGGCCCTTGTAGAAGAAGCCGTCGCAGGTGGCGCAGGCGGACACGCCCTTGCCCATGAACGACTCCTCGGAGGGCAGCCCGAGGTAGCGCGCCGACGCGCCGGTGGCGATGATCAGCGCGTCGCACGTGTACTCGCCGGCGTCGCCGATGAGGCGGAACGGCCGCTCGCTCAGCTGGACCGTGTGGATGTGGTCGAAGATCGATTTCGGTCGCGAAGCGCTCGGCGTGCTTCTGGAAGCGCGCCATCAGGTCGGGGCCCTTCACGCCGTCGGCGTCGGCCGGCCAGTTGTCGACGTCGGTCGTCGTCATCAGCTGCCCGCCCTGCGCCAGGCCGGTGATCAGCACCGGCGTGAGGTTGGCGCGCGCGGCGTATACTGCGGCGGTGTAGCCGGCCGGGCCGGAGCCCAGGATGATCAGGCGGGCGTGCTTGGCGGACATGAAATAATTCTCGCAATGTAAAAACGACGCAGTTTATCGTATGTGGGGGAGCCCTCCGAGGCGCGCAACACGGAGCGGCGGCAGACGCTGTCCCCGTGTTCGACTTCCTCCGGCAGCCCGTCGCGGGGTATAATGCGGTCTATGAAGTATTGGCTGCAACTCCATGGTTTTTAAACGAAACGATTCCATCAATCGGCGGCTCCAGTCGTCCGAACCGGCGCTGTCGCCGCGGTTCGCGCGCCTGGTGCGCGAGTCGTGGTGGTTGCTGGTCGTCGCCGCATGCCTCTACCTCGCGCTGATCCTCGCGACCTACGCGAAGAGCGATCCCGGCTGGTCGTTTTCCGGCATCGGGCGAGCCGCTTGCCAATCGCGGCGGCGCCGTCGGCGCGTGGCTCGCGGACCTGCTGCTCTATCTGTTCGGCCTGTCGGCCTGGTGGTGGGTGATCGGCGGCGTCGTGCTGGTCGTCGCCGGCTATCGCCGCGTGGTGCGGCCCGACGACGAGACGGACCATCCGTTGGCGTCTGGGTGCGCTCGGTTTCGCGCTCGTGCTCTCGCCAGCGCAGCGCTCGAGGCGATCCGGCTGTGGAAGCTGCCGGCGTCGCTGCCGCTGGCGCCGGGCGGCGCGCTCGGCGACGCATCGGCCAGGGCCTGCGCGCGCGCATCGGCTTCAACGGCGCGACGCTGCTGCTGCTCGCGCTCTTCGCCGTCGGCTCGTCGCTGCTCTTCGGCATCTCCTGGCTCAGGGTGATGGAGCGCATCGGCGCCGGCATCGAGGCAGCTGATCGGCGCGGTGCGCCGTCGCCGCGAGGCCGCGCTCGACCGCAGGATCGGCGACGAGGCCACGATGGAACGCGAGCACGTCGTCGCGCAATTGCGCGAGGACGAGGAGGAGCGCGAGCCGGTGGTGGTCGTGCCGCCGGCGGCGCCCGTGCCGAAGTCCGAGCGCGTCGTGAAGGAAAAGCAGCGGCCGCTGTTCACCGACATGCCCGATTCGCCGCTGCCGCCGCTGGCGCTGCTCGAGGACGCGCCGTCGACGCAGGAATCGGTCAGCACCGAGACGCTCGAATACACGTCGCGGCTCATCGAACGCAAGCTGGCCGACTTCGGCGTCAGCGCCAAGGTGCTGGCCGCCTATCCCGGGCCGGTGATCACGCGCTACGAGATCGAGCCCGCCGTCGGCGTGAAGGGCGCGCAGATCGTCAACCTGATCAAGGACCTCGCGCGCGCGCTGTCGGTGGTGTCGATCCGCGTGGTCGAGACCATTCCCGGCAAGTCGTGCATGGGCCTCGAACTGCCCAATCCGCGCCGGCAGGTGGTGAAGCTGGTCGAGATCCTGTCGTCGACGACGTACAACGACACGCCGGGCGCGCTGACGCTGGCGCTGGGCAAGGACATCGCCGGCAAGCCGGTGGTCGCCGACCTGGCGCGGATGCCGCACCTGCTGGTCGCGGGCACCACGGGCTCGGGCAAGTCGGTCGCGGTCAACGCGATGATCCTGTCGCTGCTCTACAAGGCCGAGCCGAAGCAGGTGCGCCTGATCCTGATCGATCCCAAGATGCTCGAACTGTCGATGTACGAGGGCATTCCGCATCTGCTGGCGCCGGTGGTCACCAACATGAAGCTCGCCCCCAACGCGCTCAACTGGTGCGTCGGCGAGATGGAGCGGCGCTACAAGCTGATGTCGATGCTCGGCGTGCGCAACCTCGCCGGCTACAACGCCAAGATCGTCGAGGGCCGCAAGGCCGGCAAGAAGGAACTGAATCCGTTGTCGCTGACGCCGGAGACACCCGGAGCCGCTCGAGGAGATGCCGCTGATCGTCGTGGTGGTCGACGAACTCGCCGACCTCATGATGGTGACCGGCAAGAAGATCGAGGAGCTGATCGCGCGCATCGCGCAGAAGGCGCGCGCCGCGGGCATCCACCTGATCCTCGCCACGCAGCGGCCGTCGGTGGACGTCATCACCGGCCTCATCAAGGCCAACATCCCGTCGCGCATCGCGTTCCAGGTGGCGAGCAAGATCGACTCGCGCACGATCCTCGACCAGATGGGCGCCGAGGCGCTGCTGGGGCAGGGCGACATGCTGTACATGCCGCCGGGCACCGGCTATCCGCTGCGCGTGCACGGCGCGTTCGTGTCGGACGGCGAAGTGCATCGCGTCGTCGAGCACCTGAAGCAGCTGGGCGAGCCGCAATACATCGAGGGCCTGCTCGAAGGCGGCGTCGCGGGCGCGAACGGCGACGACGGCGCGGCGGTCGAGGGCGCCGACGCCGAGTCGGACCCGATGTACGACCAGGCGGTCGCGGTCGTGCTCAAGACGCGGCGGCCGTCGATCTCGCTGGTGCAGCGGCATCTGCGCATCGGCTACAACCGCGCGGCGCGCCTGATCGAGCAGATGGAAAACGCCGGACTCGTCTCGCCGATGCAGACCAACGGCAATCGCGAAGTGCTGGTGCCGGCAGGCAAGGGCGAAGGCTAGCGGTGCGCCCGCTGGTTGCGGTGCTCATCGCGCTGGTGGCGATGCCTCGTACGTGCCGGACCGGTCGAGTCCTATCGTGAAGGTCCGCAACTATGTCCGCGCAATGTGCCGAAGACCGCGCCGGCGCTGTCGCGAGGCGCAGGCGATCGAGCGCGCCAGGACGATGCTGCCCGGCGGCTTCTGCGGCCCCAGCGCGTTCGTCTCCGGTTGCGACGCCGAACCCGAGTTCGCGCTGGGCGCGTGGCGCATGTATTTCCATCAGTATCGCGACCGCGCGGGCGTCAAGGATCGCGGCGGACTCTCCCATACCTATATCATTCTGGATCCCGTCGGCAACTGCCTGGCCAACATTCCCGGCACGGAACCCGGCGCGCCCCGCTGATGACTCGCAAACTTTGTCTTGCCGCGCTCGTGCTGTTCCAGATCTGCGTCGGTCGCGAACGCCGCGACGCTCGATCGGCTGCGCGCGTTCGTGCGCGAGACGCAGACGGCGCGCGCGCAATTCACGCAGTCGGTCGTCGACAAGAACGGCCGCGCGACGAAGAGCGCCAATGGCACGTTCGAGCTATCGCGGCCCGGCAAATTCCGCTGGGCCGTCGAGAAGCCCTACAAGCAGTTGCTGGTCGGTGATGGCCAGCGGGTCTGGATCTTCGACGAGGACCTGAACCAGGTCATCGTGCGCAAGGTCGGCGATGCGCTGGGCGGCACGCCCGCGGCGCTGCTGTCCGGCAACCAGGACGTCGAGCACGCGTTCACGTGGAGCGATCTGCCGGCGAAGGACGGACTGGACTGGCTCGGCGCGACGCCGATGGCGACGGACGCGGCATTTACCGAGATCCGGATCGGCTTCGACGCGAAAGGCCTGGCGGCGCTGGAGATCGTCGACGCCTTCGGCCAGAAGAGTCTCGTGCGCTTCTCCAATGTCGAGCGCAATCCGAAGTTCGCTCCGGACCTGTTCCGCTTTGCGCCGCCGGCCGGCGCCGACGTCATCGGCGATTTGAAGTAACCCTTCGCGGTTCACATACGGCGCAAACCGGCTGCGTCCGGTCGGCAACCACTACGTACGCGCGCAATGCGCGACGGTCAGCAGGATAGGAATCATCCGGGCAGTGCGCGCCGGCGAAATGTAGCGTCTTCGCACAGTCCGCTGACAGAAATTGAACAGCTTCGCTGTCGCGAATGCACCTATCTGCGTGAATGTGGGCCAAAAGTGCCTGTGATCCGGTTTGCGGCGCATGGCACAGCGTTTGCGTGCGGCTTCGCTGCAACGCAACGCGAGGCCGTGTCGTCCTGCATCTTCGCGCGCGCCGACGACCGCGACTCCGAAGCGTTGCTGCCAAGTCCTGTTTCGCATCATCAGGGGATTCGAGGAATGACAAGCTCATCGGCATGGCCGCGCTGTACGGCGCAGCGCGTCGTCGCTTGCATTCGCATTTTCGTCGTCTCTACCGGAACAAGCGACGTCGAGCCCCACGTCTTCGGTGATTGTCCGTCCCGTGCTGGCCCACCGCCTTTTGCCTTGAAGGACACCTGACATGCACTGCAAAACGCTCGCCCCGATGCCCACCGGCCTCGCGATGTCCGCCCTGATGATGGCCTCGGCCGCCTTGGCGGCGGATGCGCAGGCCCAAGCGACCGACAGCACGGCCCCCGACCCGAAGTCCGCGGCCAAGGATGTGCAGCGCTTGGGTGAGGTGACGGTGCAAGGATGGGCCGAATTGCAACCGTCTTCGCCGAAGCTCCCTAAGAGTCTCCTCGACACCCCGGAGACGATCACCATCATTCCGGCCGTGGTAATGCAGCAGCAAGGCGCCAGCTCGCTGCTGCAGGTTATGAGGAACGCCCCAGGCATCAGCATGCTGGCCGGCGAAGGCGGCACCGGCGGCGCGCCCGGGGACAGCTTCACGATCCGCGGTTTCAATGCGCGCAAGGACATCTTTGTCGACGGCGTCCGGGACTTTGGCAGCTACTCGCGCGACCCGTTCAACCTGTCGCAGGTGGAAATCGTCCAGGGCCCCTCGTCGTTCCTCGGCGGGCGCGGTTCGACGGGCGGCGCCATCAACCTGGTGACCAAGCAGCCGCTGGCGACCACCTTCTACGCCGGCTCCATCAGCGGCGGCACCGATTCCTACAAGCGCCTGACAGTGGATGTGAACCAATCGCTCGACAACGTGGGCGACGGCAGCGGCATCAAGGGCGCAGCCTTCCGCATCAATGCCGTGGGCTTCGATGCAGACCAGCCAGGACGCGACCTCGTGTCCAACAGTCGCGGGGGCGTCGATGCAAATATGACTTTCGGACTGGGTACGCCCGGCCAGGTGTCGTTCGGCTACTTCTACATGAAGCAGGACAACCAGCCGGACTTCGGCATTCCCTTCGTGCCCATTGGCAACAACGCCGTCCCGGGCGTCGCCGGTTACGGCAACAAGGTGGCGCCGGTGGATTACACCAATTACTACGGGCTGGTCGAACGCGACCACGAGGACATTTCCACCAACATCGCGCGGATGACCATCACGTATGACTTCCAGAACGGAGTCGTCGTCCGCAATCACACGCAGTACGGTTCGACCAACCGCGACTCGATCCTATCGGCGCCGCGCTTCATCAACACGACCACCACCGCCATCAACCACGAACTGCAGTCGCTCGACGAACGCGACACCAATATCACCAACCAGACCGACGTGACTATCAAGTTCGCCACCGGTTCGGTGAAGCACATCGTGACGACCGGCGCGGAATTCGCCTACGAGACTTCGTTGGTCAAGGCGCGGGGCGCCTACAATCCGGGCACGTCGCCGGCCACTTCAGCACCGTTGGCGGCCGCGGCCTTCCCCACCACCGATCTCTTCAATCCCGACCCGTACCAGCCCTATTCGTATTCCGTGCTGTATACCGGCGCCTATTCCGACACCACGGCCCACTCGGCTGCGCTGTACGCATTCGACAACGTAGACTTCAACGAGCAGTGGTCGGTGATGGCCGGCCTGCGCTGGGACCGTTTCAGCGCCGAAGCAAAGAACGTTTCCAGCCTCTTCACCGGCAATGCGGTGACGAACCTGAGCCGCGTCGACAATATGGTCAGCTGGCGCGCCAGCGTGTTCGTACAAGCCGGTGCGCAACGGCAACATCTATTTCGCCGCCGGCACGTCGTTCAATCCGTCCGCCGAAGGATTGACGCTGGCCAACGCCGCCAACTCGCTCAACAGTTCCAACCTCGGGCCCGAGAAGAGCATTTCCTACGAGCTCGGCACCAAATGGGAGTTCAACCGCGACCTATTGTTCAGCGCCGCACTGTTCCGCACCGAAAAGACCAATGCGCGCACCGAAGACCCCTCCAACCCAAACGATTTCATCACGCTGAACGGCAAACAGCACGTGCAGGGCCTCGAGTTGTTCGCCACCGGAAAACTGACCAACGAATGGAGCGTGTTGGCCGGCTACGCCTACCTGAACGGCAAGATAGACTCGTCCGCCAACCCGCTGGAAGTGGGCCAGCCGCTTAGCAGCGCGCCAAGGAACTCGGGCAACCTGTGGACGACCTATTCCTTCCCCTTCGGGCTGGACCTCGGCTTTGGCGCCACCTATGTCGGAGAGCGCGTGGTCAACACCACAGCCACGCGCTACGTGGACGGCTATCTGACACTTGACGCGATGGCGTCTTATCGCGTGACAGGCAATTTCTCGCTGCAACTGAATGTCTACAACCTGACCGACAAGCAATATGTGGCGGCCATGTACAACACCGGCAGCAGCGGTCACGTGCTTCCCGGATCGGCGCGTTCGGCGGTGCTGACCGGGTTGTTCGCTTTCTAGCGGGTGACCGATTTCATTGCGAACCAGACCTCTGTCGCCGGTTCTCCATGCTCATCACGGTTCCCGATGTCCTCTCGGCCAAGGAACTCGCCCTCATAAATGCCAGGCTCGGCAGCGCCGACTGGGGCAGCGGCCTCATGAGCGCCGGCCACCAGGGGGCGCGGGTCAAGAACAACCAGCAGCTGGCGCAAACCGATCCGCTGGCCATTGAGTTGGGTGAAGTGATCCTGGCGGCCTTGGGCCGCAGCTCGCTGTTCATGTCGTTCGCCCTGCCGTTGCGAGTCCTGCCTCCGATGTTCAACCGCTACAGCGGCGGCGAGGCCTTCGGTGCCCACGTGGATGGAGCCATCCGCAACATTCCGGGAACCCACCTGCGCCTGCGCACAGATCTCTCCTGCACGCTGTTCCTGTGCGACCCGGAAGAATATGACGGCGGCGAGCTGTGCGTGGAGGACACCTACGGCAACAAGAGCGTGAAATTGCCGGCCCGCCACCTGGCGGTGTATCCGTCCAACAGCCTGCACCATGTCGCTCCGGTCACCCGGGGCACCCGCACCGCCTCGTTCTTCTGGCTGCAGAGCCTGGTCCGCGACAACGACCAAGCGCGCGCTGCTGTTCGACCTCGACGTGGGCATCCAGCAGCTGACTGGCGACAATGCGGATCATCCCGCCGCCGTCAGGCTGACCGGCGTGTACCACAATCTCTTGCGGCAATGGGCCGACACGTGATCCCGGGTCTCCAGCACCGGCAACTTCCCGCCGCGCTCGCTCCGGGCGGGACATGGGAAGCCCTTGGTACCCGGGCACAGGCACTGCACAGACAGGGCCGCTACGACTTGGCGGTTGCTGCGGCGAGCGAAGCGCTGGCGCTGGCCGAGCAGGCCGAATGGCATGACCGTTCCTTCGTCGCGCGAAGCCTGAACGACCTGGCCGCGCTTCACACCACCTGCGGCTGCTACGAACTGGCCGAGCCGCTTTACGTCCGCGCACTGGCCCTGAGGGAGACGAGCCTGGGTGCACTGCATCCCGAGGTGGCGCAGAGTTTCAACAATCTGGCGCATTTGCGCGCTACGCTGGGGCAATACACGGCAGCTGAATGGTTGTACGAACGGGCGTTGGCGATCCAGGAGAAGATCCTCGACCGCGAACACCCCGAATTGGCCAACACCCTCAACAATCTGGCCGTGCTGCTCAAGACCCAGGGCAAGCTTGAGGAGGCTGGGGCCCTATATCGGCGGGCGTTGGCCATCCGCGAAAAGGTGTGCGGCCCGGAAAGCCCCGAGGTGGCATTGAGCTTGCACACGCTGGCCGCGCTGCTGTCCGCCAAAGGCGACCCAGCCGCGGCCGAACACCTGTGCCGGCGGTCGCTATCCATCCGCGAGAAAGCCTTCGGCCGCGATCACTCAGACGTGGCGATGAGCCTCAATGTGCTGGCCCTGCTGTGCGCCGACCAGGGGCGGTCGGCGGAAGCAGAAACTCACCACGCCCGCGCACTGGACATCCGTGAGCGGGTGCATGGCCAGCATCACCCCGATGTGGCGCAAAGCCTGCACAATTTCGCCACACTGCATCTGGCGCAAGGCCGGCATGCGCGGGCCGAGGAGTTGTTCAACCGCGCGCTTTCCATCCGCGAGAGCGCGCTTGGTATGGACCATCCTCTGGTAGCCGCAACGCTGGAAGCGCTGGCCAAGCTTCGCCGCCAGACCGGCCGGCAGGACGAAGCAGCAGCTCTGGAAACGCGCTCGATGGGCATACGGTCCATGCAGCGATGAGGACCGCCCGATCTTCGGCGACGAATTTTGAGGAGGGAGCAGCGGCAGACGCCGATGAGCGAAACCGCGCGCCTCCGCAATTGCTGAGTTACTGAAAGGGCTCCGCGCGCACCAGCAATTCGGCGAGACCGGGCTCGTTGGGATTCCAGGGCTTGCCCGGGTGGATGATCGACACCTGGCAGACCTCGGCGGCCTCGACCATCTGGCGGAACGTCCCGGCGCGCACGTCGGTGATGTAGGCCTGCTTGTTGTCGTTGTACTTGAACATCTTGTCGTTGATCGTCTGGCACTCGTTGCAGCTCGGGCAGCGCGCGGTGTCGATCCATGCCTCGTCCGGGTTGCGTTCCGGCACGGCGGCTTCGGCAGCGGCCGGCTTGGCGTCCGTGGCGGCAGCGCTTGCGCCTGCTGGAGTAACGGCGCCCGGCGTCGCCACGGCCGCGGTGCCGGATTCGGCAACGGCGTTCGCCACCGAGGCCTTGAGCGCGTCGAATTCCTGGGCCTTGGCCTGCTCCCACTTCGCCTTTTCGCGCGCGAGCAGGATCTCCGCATGTGAATTGTGAACGCCTCCCTGTTCCTGCAGCCGGTGCCAGAACGTCCGGCAGCGGGCGACCAACTGCATCATCCGCGCATCGACGATGACGCGATGCAGGACGTCGTCGCCATCGACGGCAAGCACGAAGGGAATGGCGTCGCCGATGCTGGCCGGATCGCGCGCCAGCCATTCGTCGGCCGGGATCATCGATGCGTTCCAGCGCTCGCGCGGCACGCGGGCGAAGTGCGCTGCGTAACGCGGGTCGCAGAGGACGAAGTCGGCCACCGTGAACGGTGTTTCCTCGGTGACGCGCTGCTGGTTCTCGTCGGCATACTCGAACGGCTCGACCGGCCAGTCGGCGGCAGGCTGCGGATTGTCCTCGAGCGAGAAGCGCGCCGCCAGGTTGTCGCCGGCGTACGGGTCGTAGGTGAATGCGGGAAACGCGCGGGATTCCATCGCCGCCGCCGCCGTGAGATAGAGCGGGAGCGGGCCGGTGGCGCCGGCGCCTGCATAGACGCTGACGAGGCAGGCGCCGCGATGCGCGAATGCCTTGGCGAGACGCTCGCCCAGCGCGTAGAGATTCGAACTCGCGGTTTGCACGACGAAGACGCCGCCCAGGCCGGTCGCGGTGTTGGCGAGGCGCGAGCTGCGCACGCCGAACGCGAAGTGCCCGGTTCCGACCGGCGCTTCCTCGAGCAGGTCGGCGGTCTCCACCAGCACCTTCACCGGCAGGCCGGCGGAGAGAATGTCCATCAATCCCGCGTTTTCCGCCGCGTCGTTGCGATCCAGCGGGATGCACACCAGGTAATCGGGAAACATCGCGATGTCGTCGGCCGACAGCGCGCTGTCGTCGAAATGCGCGAAGAACGGGTCGTGCTGCTTCTCGACATACGCGCCGGCCACCTCCAGCTCGGCGATGGAGAGCGCCCTCACGACGTCGGCCAGTTTGGGCAGCCGTTCGCGATAGGCTGCCGCCGCTGCGGCACAATTGTCGTAGAGGAAATCAAACGTGGCCGGCGATTCCGGTCGATCGGCGAGACGCGGATCGGGGAAGAACGGCTGACCCTTCAGGACGCCAAGCGCCCATTCGAGACGGCGCCGCCGGGATGCCGGCAACTCGTCCTTGGGCGCGTTGCGGGCGACCAGCCGCGACATCATCGCAAAGTCGAACACTTCCCGATGGGTGCCGGCCATCGACGCACGCAGCGCCTCGGGCCGCTGGCCCGCTTCGGAGTGGATGTAGGCCGCGCGCAGGATGTCGGCCAGCTTGACCATGAGGCGCTCGACGACGGCGCGAAACGCCTTTCCCTTGCGTTGCTGCGCGGCGTGCCATGCGTGGGTGAGCACGCGCGCCGGCATGGTCCGGTCGCAGTCGACGACGTCGCCGTCCAGCTGCAGCTTGTCCGCGATATGGGCGAGCACCCGTTCCGCGGAAGGATCGTCCGGTACCGCGAGCTTCAGCGCGGCCTGGCCCCATAGCGAAGTCAGCGTGCCATGCGCGCCGTCCGCGACCAGCGTGCGGACTTCACGTTCGAGCCGCAGCACATGCTTGCGCAGGCGTTCGCCGTCGATCCCGCGCGGCGCGATTTCCTGCAGCACCTCGTCGATGACCGACGACAGCGAGCGAATGGTGCCCGCGCCGGGGCCGCGGTCGACCAGCACCAGCGGGAAGTCATACCGCAGGTGCGCAAGATGGCGGTAGCGGGCGAGGAGCGCCGGGCGCAGGTCCAATCCATCGATGGCGTCGACGCCATCGCCATGCCGCCTCCCGGTCGAGAAGAACAGCTGCTGTTCGTGATGCCGGGTTGCCGTGTCCATGATGGTCATGCCACCCGGCGGGCCGGCGCGTCGTCGTCCGGCCACACGGTGACCTTGTCGAGTTCGGTCTCGAGCCCGGCCTGGATCTGCTCGGAGGTCCGCATCGGACTCACGGCGCGCAGGTCGTCGTAGCAGGGCACCGCGGGATTGTGATAAAGAATCCCGACGGGGATCGGGTCCTCCGACGAGGCAATCTCGCGCGCCCGGTCGATGTTGGCCGGATCGTGCTCGATCTGGTTCCGGTAAGTGCGCGACAGCTCGGGCGAGATCGTGAGGCCGTTCGCGTGCGACAGCAGCAGCGTGCGGCCGGGATCGTGCAGCCACGGCTCGAACATCTTGGGCAGGAATTCCGGGCAACGCTGGATGATGCGAATGAACGAGAAGCCGCGATGGTGATAGGCCTTCTGGATCACGTCGTACAGCAGTTCGGGAATCCAGTCGACCACCTGCGCCACGAACGACACGTTGGTTATGCCGAGCGTGACCGTCAGCGGGTTGAGCGCCTCCAGCGTCGCGCCGCGCGGCGTGGTATTGCTCTTGAGTCCCCGCGGCGATGTCGGCGACGCCTGCTTCTTGGTGAGTCCGTACACGTGGTTGTCGTGCAGGATCACCGTGAGGTTCGTGTTGTAGCGGATCGCGTGGATCCAGTGCGCGGCGCCGATGCTGCAGCAGTCGCCGTCGCCGGTGTTGACGAAGACCGCGAGGTCGGGGCGCGCCATCTTCACGCCCTGCGCGATTGGAAATGCGCGGCCGTGGATGCCGTGAAAGCCGTAGGTCTTCATGTAGTGCGGAAAGCGCGAGGAGCAGCCGATGCCGGACACGAATACCGTGCGCTCCGGCGCCAGGTTCTCGTCGCGGCACAGCCGCTGCACCGCGGCCAGGATCGCGTTGTCGCCGCAACCGCTGCACCAGCGGGGCACGCCGCCCTGGTAGTCCTCGAGGCTGTGGTGGGCCTCGTGCAGCTTGATCAGGCACTGGGTGACGGGCATGGTCATGTCATTGCTCCGGCGGCGTTCCGCGCCGCGAGTTTGTTGCGCAGGACAGTCACGATTTCGGACGGTTTGATCGGCTGGCCGCGCGTCTGCGTCCAGCAGTCGATGTCGACCAAGAACCGCGAGCGCAGCATCATCGCCAGCGCGGCGTAACGCCGGTTGTCCTCGTCGATCAGCTCGTCCTCGAGGTGGTCGGCCCAGTTGCCCTCGATGGTGATCACCGTGCGGAAGCGCTTCAGGATCTCGCGAATGCCCGAGGGCATCGGCTGGATGAACGTGAGATGCAGCGACGAGACCTTCAGACCCTCGGCGCGCATTCGTTCCACCGCTTCCTCGATCGCGCCCTTGGTGCTGCCCCAGCCGACGACCAGCAGGTCGCCTTCCGGGTCTCCGAACACCGGCGGCGTCCGCAGCGTCTTCTGCAGCGCGGCGATCTTCAGGCTGCGGTTGCGCAGCCCCTCTTCGTTGATCTCGGGGTCGTACGCGACCTTGCTGCCGCGGTCGTGAGCCAGGCCGGTCAGCGTGTGCATGCCGTTCGGCTGGCCGGGCACGAAGCGGTGCGCGATGCCGGTCACCGGATCCCAATCGTAGGGCTTGACTCCCTCGGGAACCGGCGTCTGGTCGAGCGGCGGCGCCAGCCAGTCGGAGTCGAATTGCGGCCGCGGGAACGGCTGCTGTGCCGTGGACAGGCTGGCATCCGACAGCACGACGACGACCGTGTTGAACGTTTCCGCGATCTTGCGCGCCGTGATCATCGAATAGAAGCAATCCTCGATCCCCGATAGTCGCCAGCACCACCTTTGGCGCGTCGCCGTGGCTGCCATAGATCGACGGTGAGGAGGTCGCCCTGTTCGACCTTGGTCGGCTGGCCGGTGGACGGCCCGCCACGCATGACGTTGACGACGACCAGCGGAATCTCGGCCATGACTGCGAGACCGATGCCCTCCTGCTTGAGCGAGTAGCCAGGTCCCGACGTGACCGTCACCGCGCACTTGCCGGCGTACGAGGCGCCGATCGCGAACGCGCACGCGGCGATCTCATCTTCCGCCTGGTGCACGAGACCGCCGACCCGCTCGAACACGTCGGACAGGTAGTGCGAGACCGACGTCGCCGGCGTGATCGGGTACATCGCGCAGATGTCCATGCCGGATGCCAGTACGCCCAGCGCCAGCGCGGTGTTGCCGTTGACGACGATCTGCGGCTCGGTCGAGCGCACCGCCGGAATCAGGTACTTGAAGTCGAGATTCTGCTCGGCCCACGCGTAGCCGGCCTCGAGCAAGCCCTGGTTGACCTGGATTACCTTGGCGTCCTTCTTGCCGAACGTCAGCGCGACCTGCTCGTGACCGAGCTTCGGATCGAGGCTGTACAGGTTGCACAGGATCCCGAGCACGAACATGTTCTTGCCCTTGCGCGGGTCGGCCACGAGCTTGTGGCATTCGCGCTCGAGCGGAACCTCGTAGACGCGGAAGCCGGCCTCCTTGAGCGTTTCCACGGTCTCGACATACGACGCGACGATCTTGGGATCGCGGTGCTCGCGCCACATGCTTTCGAGCAGGATCTGCGCGCCGCGTTTCAGTTCGCCGGCGCGGACACGGCCGATCAGCACCTGTTCGTTGAACGCGACCACGAGGTCGGTCTCGTCGCCGCCGTTGGTCACTTTTTTGGTGCCGATACGGATGCGAATGCCGGAGGCGCCGGCGACGCTGCGCGCCGGAGGCTGGATCTCGGCGGGGATGATTTCCGTCGTCCAGATGCCGTTGCCGGTCCTGGCGGCGATCGCGCCGAGCGACTGGCCGCAGCGCTGCGCGCCTTCGCCCGAATCGCTGATGATCTCGACGATGTGCTCGCTCAGCGTTTCGGCTTCGCGCAGCTTGTTGGAAAGGGCCGGCGCGCGAACGGCGCTCGGGGCCAGCGTGGCAACCTCGGTCATGGTCGTTCCAGAGTCATGCTATGCGCACTCGCGCATAGCCGTGTTGATCCGTGGCGATGCCGAAGCGCCGCCCCGCATGGGGCTCCTCCGGCGCGTACACGACGTCCGTGTCGCGCAGTCCCAGCCAGGCCTTCATCTCGCGCGCGGCGCGGCGCCCGGCGCCCATCGCCTCGATGACCGTGGCGGCGCCGGTCACGATGTCGCCGCCGGCATATACGCCGGCGATCGACGTCGCGAGGCTCTCGTCGGTCTCGATGTAGCCGCGCTTGTTGAGCGCCAGCTTCGCCGTCTGCCCGAGAATGGGATTGGCGTTGGTGCCGATCGCGTAGACGACGCTGTCGCATTCGAACTCGAACTCGCTGCCCGGGATCGGCACGGGACGGCGGCGGCCCGATGCGTCGGGTTCGCCCAACTCCATCTTCTGGCAGCGCATGCCGCGCACGCGCTTCTGGTCGTCGCCGAGCACTTCGAGCGGGCTCGTCAGCCAGTGGAACTCAACGCCTTCCTCGCCGGCATGGTGGATTTCCTCCGCGCGGGCCGGCGCCTCGGTCTTGCTGCGACGGTAGACGCAGTACACCTTCTCGGCGCCCAGGCGCAGCGAGACGCGCAGCGCGTCCATCGCCGTGTTGCCGGCGCCGATCACGGCTACCCGCTTGCCCGGCTGCATCGGCGTGTCGTAGTTGGGAAAGTCGCGCGCCCGCATCAGGTTGCAGCGCGTCAGCAGTTCATTCGCCGACAGCACGCCGTTGAGCGACTCGCCGGGGATTCCCATGAAGCTCGGGTAGCCGGCGCCGGTGCCCAGGAACACGGCGTGAAAGCCCATCTCGGTGATCATCTGCTCGATCGTGAACAGCCGGCCGACCAGCGTGTTGCATTCGAACCTGACACCCAGCTGCTTCAGCTTGTCGATCTCGACGTCGATCACCGCGTTGGGCAGGCGGAAGTCCGGGATGCCGTACTTCAGCACGCCGCCGGGCTCGTGAAACGCCTCGTAGACGACGACTTCGCAGCCGGCCTTCGCCATGTCCGCTGCGCAGGCCATGCCCGCCGGACCGGAACCGACGATGCCGACCCTGAACGCGTTCCTCTCGATATGCGGCAGGTTGACCCAGCCCTCGCGGATGGCCATGTCGCCGACGAAGCGTTCGAGCCGGCCGATCGCCACGGGTTCCAGCGTATCGCCGACCGTGCACACGCCCTCGCACTGATTTTCCTGCGGGCATACGCGGCCGCAGACCGACGGCAGCAGGTTGGTGTCGGTGATGACGTCGTAAGCGCCGCGATAGTGCTTGTCGGCGATCTTCTGGATGAATGCCGGGATGTCGATGCTGACCGGGCAGCCGCGAATGCAGGGTTCGTCGGGACACTGCAGGCAGCGCTCGGCTTCGCGCAGCGCATTCTCCAGCGTATAGCCGCACGCGACTTCCTTGAAGTTGCGCGCGCGAACCGCCGGCTCCTGCTCGGGCATCGGCGTCCGCTCCTGCGGAATGGTCCGGATCGTTTTCTTCTTTGCCATGGGTGGGTTCGCGATCGCGATCGTTGCGTTGGCGTCAGAACAATTCGGTGGCGCTGGTCGGTGCGCCGCCCATGCGACAGCTTTCTTCCCACTTCTTCAGTGCTTCCTGCTCCGTGGGACGGTACCGCGCCAGGCGTGCCATCAGGTCGTCGAAGTCGACCTGGTGCGCATCGAAGTCCGGTCCGTCGACACAGGCGAACTTGATGCCGTCGCCGATCTTGACGCGGCAGCCGCCGCACATGCCGGTGCCGTCGACCATGACAGGATTGAGACTGACCAGCGTCTTGATGTGGTGCGGGCGCGTCACCTCGGCGCAGGCGCGCATCATGACGGGCGGGCCGATCGCAATGGCCTCATCGATGTCCGGATGCGCGGCGATCGCCTGCTCCATGCCCTTGGTCACGAGACCCTTGATGCCCGCGGAGCCGTCGTCGGTGCAGACGATCAGTTCGTCGCACACGGCGCGGAACTGCTCTTCCCAGAACATCACGCTCTTGTTGCGAAAGCCGACGACGCCGATCACGTAGGCGCCGTTGCGGGCATACGCGCGCGCCTGCGGGTACACCGGCGCTACGCCGAGTCCGCCGCCGACGCAGAGCACCTTTTTCACGCTGCCGATGTGGCTCGGAATGCCCATCGGACCGACCACCGCGAACAGGCTGGTGCCAACGTGGCAGTTCTGCTGCATTTCGCGGGTCGTCTTGCCGACCGCCTGGATCACCAGCGTGATCGTGCCTTTTTCCGGATCGAAGTCGGCGAGCGTCAGGGGGATGCGCTCCCCATGCTCGTGCTCCATCACGATGACGAATTGTCCGGCCTTCGCGGCCTTGGCCATCACGGGATGGCGGATTTCCAGCATGTAGCTAACGTCGGAGAAATCCTCGCGTCCGACAATCTCGAAATTCGACATTTCGGCCATACCCCGGTTGATCCTGATTGCATTGACCCCCGTGCCGCCCGGTCCATGCAACCGCACAGCGATCACGTTTCGAGAATGCTACGCCGGCGAATTGCCACGGGGACCGTCACACCGCCGGTCGGTTTGATCTGCATCAGGTTTTGTCCGATTCGCCGGGGACGAACCGATGCAGCCGCCGATTCGGGTAGCATTTGCCGCATGTCCAAAGCTGCGCGCGAGTGCAACGGCTGGCGCGGCAGCATGTGTAAACACCAGACCGGGGAGGCGACCGCATGATTCGGCGAGGAAGCGACGGATTTTTCGAGGCCATCGCCAGGGATTTGTACACGGCCGTGCTCTCCGACGTGCTGGATGGACTCGGCCTTCCCGATCAGGCGATGCCGCCGTCGATCCGCCCGCTCGACGACGACCGGGTGATGGTCGGACTGGCCCGAACCGGCCTGTATCGCGAGGTGTACGAGGTTCGGCCGGACGAGAACCCGTACGAACTCGAAATCGCGCTGGTCGACGACTTGCGCCCCCACGATGTCGCGATATTCGGCTGCTGCGGATCGCAGCGCATCGCGCCCTGGGGCGAGCTGCTGTCGACGGCGGCCCGCGCGCGCGGCGCGGCGGGATGCGTGACCGACGGCTTCGTCCGCGACATACGCGCGATTCGGCGCATGGGATTCCCGGTGTTTCACGCCGGCATTGCGCCGCTCGATTCCAAGGGCCGCGGCAAGGTCGCCGACATCAACGTGCCGATCGCGTGTGCCGGAGTGCGCATCGCGCCAGGCGACCTGGTCGTCGGCGACGCCGATGGCGTCATCGTCGTTCCCCAGGCGGTCGAGGCCGACGCACTGGACCTCGCGTTCTCGAAAGTGCACGGCGAGAACCGCACGCGCGAGGAACTGGAGCGTGGTGCTTCGCTAGCCGATGTGTTCGCGCGGCACGGAGTACTTTGACGAGAGGGATGCGCCGACGCGCTAGCCGCCCGCCGCGGACGTGTGATCGCGCGTGATGGCCCAGGTGCCGTTCGTCTTCTCGACGATCAGCGTGAACAGGCCGTGCGGCGCCTTGTCGGCGGCTTCGTTGGCGCGCGTCAGGCGCCATTTCCCGAACACATAGACGACGTCCGGGCTCAGTTCGCGCACTTCGACGAGGTCGAAGTCCAGCTTGCCCATGGCCGCCGCGTCCGGATAGCCCTTGCGGTAGCTGTCGAGCGTCGCCTGCCAGCCGTAGTTGAAACGGTCGCCGCCGGCGAAGCGGATGGCGTCGCTGCGCGCATAACCCTGCATGAAGGCGTCGATGTCGCCGCGGTTCCAGGCGTCCTTCTGGACGGCGAGGACGTTGCGCGCGGCCAGTTGTCGCCGCGCTTTCGGCAGCCGCCGCACTCTGGGCGAACAGGCAAATGAGAACAAATGCGAGCAGTCGTGCCATCGGGATCTCCATCAGTGGGCGAGCCATGCCTGCACCCGCGGATGCGCAAGCACGTCGGGATTGACGACGAACTCCGGTTTGCGCCCGGTTGCCGCATCGACGATGCTCTTGAGGCCCGTGGACGCCATGTTGTGGAAGCACTCGTCGGTCCAGCACAGCGCGTGCGGCGTGACGATGACGTTGTCCATCGCCAGCAGCGGATTGGCCGGGTCGACCGGTTCCTGCTCGAACACGTCGAGCGCGGCGCCCGCGATGCGCCGCGCCTTCAGCGCCTCGATCAGCGCGGCCTCGTCGACGACCGGCCCGCGCGACACGTTGATGAAATAGGCGGTCGGCTTCATCAGCGCGAATTGCGGCGTGCTGATCAGGTGCCGCGTCTCGTCGTTGAGCAACGGAATCGTGACGACGAAGTCGGACTCGCGCATCAGCGTATCCAGGTCGACCTTGCGCGCGCCGAGGTACGAGAGCTCGACCGCGTTGACGTAGGGATCGGCGGCGAGCAGCTTCAGGTCGAAGACGCGCGCCATCCGCAGCAGCTCCTTGCCGATGCGGCCGGCGCCGACGACGCCCAGCGTGCGACCGGTGAGGCCCATCCCCATGTTGTCCATCCGCTCGTCCCAGCGGCCGGTGCGCGTCAGCCGGTCCTTCAGCGCCAGCTTGCCGGCCAGCGCAAGGATGAACGTCAGCGCGATCGTCGCGACCGGGCGCGGCATCGCCATCGGCGTGTTGGTGACGACGATGCCTGCGCGCGTCATGGCCGGCACGTCGACCGAGTCGTAGCCGACGCCGTGGCGGGCGACCACGCGCAGCCGGCAATCGGCGCGGGCGACGGCGGCGGCGGGCGTGCGCGCCATGTTGACGTAGACGCGCGTCGTAGCGCGCCGCGTGATCGGGCGTGAGCTCCCTGACGATCGCCGGCAGGTACTCCCACTCGAGATTCGGCGCGTTGGCAAGGATTTCCAGCGCGGCCGGTCCGAAGGCGGGTTCGCCGCGGGAATCGAGGATGTCGCGGGTGATGCCGACACGAAATGGACCCGGCACGACGTGCTCCTTCATTTGCCCGCGCCGCGCATGACGTCGAGGCCGTGGCGCAGCGCGTTCTGCAGCATCAGCTGGTCGATGCCGTAGGACATGAGCCGGAATCCCTTGGCCACGTAATCGCGCGCCCAGTCGTCGTCCATGGCGATGAACGCCGCGGCCTTGCCGTGCGCTTCGCACGCCGCGACGATGCGCGCGATTGCGGCAAGGTAATCCGGATGCTGGAACTGGCCGGGAATGCCCATGAAATTGGTCAGGTCCAAGTGGCCGAGCCACAGCGCATCGACACCGGGTACCGCGGCGATCGCCTCGACATTGCGCAAGCCCCTCGACCGTTTCGATCTGCGGAATCACCATCGTGCGTTCGTGCAGCGCGGCCATCTTGGCCACGACATCGCCGCCCTGGTAATCGTCGTGCGCGAACCCGAAGGCCGCGCCGCGCCGGCCCGCCGGCGGATAGCGCGTGCACGCGACGATGTGCGCGGCTTCCTCGGCCGATCCGACCATCGGCACCATGATGCCCATCGCGCCCACGTCGAGCGCGCGGGCGATGAAGTGATATTCGCCGCGCGGCACCCGCACCATCGGCACCAGGTCCAATCCGCGGCACAGCGCGAACTGCGTCTTGAGCGTCTCGAACGAGAGCCCCGTGTGTTCCATGTCGAACAGCACGAATTCCGCGCCGGCGTTTTTGCAGATCTGCGGCAATCCCGGTGAAAAGAACTCGAAGATCATCGCGCCGCAGGCGCGTCCGCCTGCCGCCAGTCGGGCCTTTACCGGGTTGTCGCGCATCGTGGTCCTGCCTTCACTGTGATCGGGAATGGAATTCGTGGCCCGCGGGCGCCCGGCGCGTTGCGCCATGTCCCTCGGCATTGCGTCGTGCATGTTTCATTGGATCGCGCAACGCCGCATAATCTACAGCTTCGGGAGGCGTGCGGCAGGTTCGCGCCGATCATTCTAATGCACGGATGAACGACCTTTTCGCCTCCGCCGGAACTGCCAGCGCCGCGCAACCGCTCGCCGAGCGGCTGCGGCCGAAATCCGTCGCCGACGTGGCCGGCCAGCGCCATCTGCTGGCGCCGGGCAAGCCGCTGGCGGTGGCGTTCGCATCGGGCAAGCTGCATTCGATGATCCTGTGGGGGCCGCCGGGCGTGGGCAAGACCACGCTCGCGCGCCTGATGGCGGATGCGTTCAACGCCGATTTCATCGCCATTTCGGCGGTCCTGGCCGGCGTCAAGGAGATCCGCGACGCCGTGGCGCGCGCGGAGGCGACGCGGGCGCAATACGGACGCGCGACGATCCTGTTCGTCGATGAGGTGCACCGGTTCAACAAGGCGCAGCAGGACGCGTTCCTGCCGTTCGTCGAGCAGGGCGTGCTGACCTTCATCGGCGCGACCACCGAGAATCCGTCGTTCGAAGTGAACGGAGCGTTGCTGTCGCGCGCCGCCGTCTACGTGCTGGAACCGTTGTCGGCGGACGACCTGGCCATCCTGCTCGATCGCGCCGCCGCCGTCGCCATGCCCGGCATCGCGTTCGCGGCGCCGGCGCGCGACGCGCTGATCGCCTATGCCGATGGCGACGGCCGGCGCCTGATCAACCTGGTCGAACAACTGGCCGTCGCGACCAAGGAGGCCGGGCGCGATGCCGTCGACCTGGCCTTTCTCGAGGCCACCATCGCGCGCAGCCTGCGCCGCTTCGACAAGGGCGGCGAGGCGTTCTACGACCAGATTTCCGCGCTTCACAAGTCGGTGCGCGGGTCGGACCCCGACGCCGCGCTGTACTGGATGTGCCGGATGCTCGACGGCGGCGCCGACCCGCTGTACGTCGCGCGCAGGCTGATCCGCATGGCGAGCGAGGACATCGGACTCGCCGACCCGCGCGCGCTGCGCCTGGCGCTGGATGCCGCCGAAACCTACGAGCGGCTCGGCTCGCCCGAAGGCGAGCTGGCGCTCGCGCAATGCGTGCTGTATCTCGCCGCTGCGCCGAAGTCCAATGCCGCGTACGTCGCGTTCAATGCGGCGAAGGCGTTCATCGCCGACGACGGTTCGCGCCCCGTGCCGCTGCGCCTGCGCAACGCGCCGACCAAGCTGATGAAGGGGCTCGGCTACGGCAAGGGATATCGCTACGCGCACGACGAGGAGGGCGGCTACGCGGCGGGCGAGCACTACCTGCCCGACGACATGACGCCGCAGAACTTCTACGTGCCGACGGACCGCGGCCTCGAAGCGAGGATTCGCGAAAAGCTCGACGCGCTGCGGGCACGCGACAAGGATGCGGGCGACGACGATTCGCGCTGACACCCGAGCGGCAGCGATCGGACGTCGGGCTACCGCGCAAGTCTCTGATATAATTGGCAAATGCTAGACATAAACCTATTCCGTAACGACCTTGCGCGTGTCGCTGCCGGGCTGCAGGCGCGTGGCGCCGTCGTCGACATCGCCCGCTTCGAAGCGCTCGAGGCGCGCCGCAAAGAGATCCAGACGCGTGACGCAGGACGCGCAGGCGAAACGCAACGCGCTGTCCAAGCAGATCGGCATTGCCAAGGGCAAAGGCGACGATGCAGCGCCGCTGCTGGCGGAAGTCGCCGGACTGGGCGACGAATTGAAAAGCCAGGAAAGCGCGCTGCAGGAAGTGCAGACGCAATTGCGCGATTTCCTGCTCGACTTGCCCAACCTGTCGCATGCGTCCACGCCGGTCGGAAAATCTGCCGATGACAATGTCGAAGTCCGGCGCTGGGGAACCCCGCCGGCATTCGACTTTCCCGCAAAGGACCACACGGACTTAGGCGAGGGACTGGGGCTGCTCGACTTCGCCGCGGCGGCCAAGATGTCCGGCGCGCGCTTTTCATTCCTGCGCGGCGACCTCGCCCGGCTGCATCGCGCGCTCGCGCAGTTCATGCTCGACACGCACACGCGCGAGCATGGCTACACCGAGTGCTACACGCCCTACATCGTCAATGCCGACACGCTGGTGGGGACCACGCAGCTGCCGAAGTTCGCGGACGACATGTTCGCGGTCAGGCGGGGCGGGGAAGAAGCGGAGACGCAATACCTGATCTCCACGTCGGAAATCACGCTGGCCAACACGGTGCGCGAGGAAATTCTTCCGCTCGCGGCGCTGCCGATCAAATTGACCGCGCACACGCCGTGCTTTCGTTCCGAGGCGGGCAGCTACGGCAAGGACACGCGCGGCCTGATCCGCCAGCATCAGTTCGACAAGGTGGAGATGGTGCAGATCGTCCATCCGGACCAGTCGTACGCGGCGCTGGAGGAGATCACCGGGAACGCGGAAACGATCTTGCAACGGTTGGGATTGCACTACCGCGTGATGGCGCTGTGCACCGGCGACATCGGGTTTGCCTCCACCAAGACCTACGACATCGAGGTCTGGCTTCCGGGCCAGAAGGCGTATCGGGAGATCTCGTCGTGCTCGAATTGCGAGGATTTCCAGGCGCGCAGGATGCAGGCGCGCTTCCGCAACGCGCAGGGCAAGACCGAATACGTGCACACGCTCAATGGCTCGGGATTGGCCGTCGGCCGCACGCTCGTCGCCGTGCTCGAGAACTGCCAGCGCAGCGACGGTTCGATCGACGTTCCGGAAGTTTTGCGACCCTACATGGGCGGCACGGCGCGCATCGTTCGCTTGCCCTGATCTTTCGCTGAAGCATCGCTGCGGTTCGGCCGCACGCGCCGGAGGTCGCTTCTGGTGATCGCCGCGGTCAGCGCCGCGCCAACGCCCGAAGGCCGCAGTCGCCGGCCTGCGGGTACCCGGCGCGGCGGCGCTCGTCAACACAGGACTTCGCTGGCCGCGCCAC
>CAWIAK010000023.1:0-18273 GCA_963834045.1 uncultured beta proteobacterium
AACGTCGAGGTTGCGCACGCCCAGCGCGTTGGACTCGATGAACGCGCGCCGCGGCTCGACCTGCTCGCCCATCAGCGTCGAGAAGATTTCCTCGGACGTGATGGCGTCCTCGATCTGCACGCGCAGCAGGCGGCGCACCTTCGGGTCCATCGTGGTTTCCCACAACTGCTCCGGATTCATTTCGCCCAGGCCCTTGTAGCGCTGGATGCGCCGTGCTGTTGCGCGCCTCGGCGAGCAGCCAGTCGAGCGCCTCCTTGAACGAGCGGACGGCCTGCTGCTTTTCGCCGCGCCTGATCGACGGCGCCCGGATGCACGAGCCCCTGCAGCACGTCGGCCGCGGCGCGGATCTGCGCGGCATCGCCGCTGGCCAGGAAATCGGCGTCGATCGCGGTGACGTGCGGCGTGCCGTGGTGCATGCGGACGATCACCAGCCGGCGCGTCTCGGTCGCGGCGTCGTAGCGCGCCTCGACCGTGACGTCGGCGTCGCCGATCGCCTGCTGCAGCGCGCTGCGCGCTCGCCTGCGCGGCGGCTTCGGTCGACAGGTCGACGCGCACGCCGCCGAGCATCGCGTGCAGCGCCTGCGGATCGGTGAGGCGCGCGACGCGCTCGATGACCGCTTCGGCCAGCAGGAATTCGCGCGCGACGTTGGCGAACGTCTCCGCCGCCAGCGGCGGCCGGCCGGTGCCCGGCGTCAGTTCCGCGCCCTTCAGCGCGAACTTGAGCAGGTGCTGCTTCAGCTCGTGGTCGTCCTTGAGATAGACCTCTTCCTTGCCCTGCTTGGCCTTGTACAGCGGCGGCTGCGCGATGTAGATGTGGCCGCGCTCGACCAGTTCGGGCATCTGCCGGTAGAAGAACGTCAGCAGCAGCGTGCGGATGTGCGAGCCGTCGACGTCCGCGTCGGTCATGATGATGATGCGGTGATAGCGCAGCTTGTCGGCGTTGAAGGCGTCCTTGTCTTCCTTGTCGCCTGTCGGCTTGCCGATGCCGGTGCCGAGCGCGGTGATCAGCGTGGCGATTTCCTGCGACGAGACGAGCTTCTCGAAGCGCGCGCGCTCGACGTTGAGGATCTTGCCGCGCAGCGGCAGGATCGCCTGGAACTTGCGGTCGCGGCCCTGCTTGGCCGAGCCGCCGGCGGAATCGCCCTCGACCAGGTACAGCTCGCACAGCGCCGGGTCGCGTTCCTGGCAGTCGGCGAGCTTGCCGGGCAGGCCCATGCCGTCCAGCACGCCCTTGCGGCGCGTCAGGTCGCGCGCCTTGCGCGCGGCTTCGCGCGCGCGCGCCGCGTCGACGATCTTGCCGCAGATGATCTTCGCGTCCGCCGGGTTGCTCGAGCAGGAACTCGGACAGCTTGGCCGACACCACTTCCTGCACGATCGGCTGCACTTCCGAGGACACCAGCTTGTCCTTGGTCTGCGAGCGAGAACTTGGGCTCGGGCACCTTGACCGACAGCACGCAGGTCAGGCCTTCGCGCATGTCGTCGCCGGTGGTCTCGACCTTGGCCTTCTTCGCGATCTCTTCCTTCTCGATGTAGTTGTTGAGCGTGCGCGTCATCGCCTGGCGCAGGCCGGTCAGGTGCGTGCCGCCGTCGCGCTGCGGAATGTTGTTGGTGAAGCACTGCACGCTCTCGGCGTAGGAGTCGTTCCACTGCATCGCGACTTCGACGGTGATGCCGTCCTTTTCGCCGACCGCGTGGAAGATCTTCGGGTGCAGCACCGTCTTCGTGCGGTTCATGTACTCGACGAAGCCCTTGACGCCGCCGGAGTACGCGAAGTTCTCGCTCTTGCCGTCGCGCTGGTCGATCAGCTCGATCTTGGTGCCGTTGTTGAGGAACGACAGCTCGCGCATGCGCTTGGCCAGGATGTCGAAGTGGTACTCGATGTTGCTGAACGTCTCGGCCGACGCCATGAAATGGACTTCGGTGCCGCGCCGGTCGCTCGGCCCGACGACCGCCAGCGGCGCCACGGCGACGCCGCGGCGGAATTCCATCTGGTGGAACTTGCCGTCGCGCCAGATCTTGAGCTTCAGCCAGTTCGGACAGCGCGTTGACGACCGACACGCCGACGCCGTGCAGGCCGCCCGAACCTTGTAGCTGTTGTTGTCGAACTTGCCGCCGGCGTGCAGCTCGGTCATCACGATCTCGGCCGCCGAGCGCTTTTCCTCGTCGCTTCCTTGATGTCCGTCGGGAATGCCGCGGCCGTTGTCGGTCACGCTGATCGAGTTGTCGGCGTGGATGATGACCTTGATGTCGTCGCACCAGCCGGCCAGCGCCTCGTCGATGGCGTTGTCGAGCACCTCGAACACCATGTGGTGCAGGCCGGTGCCGTCGGAGGTGTCGCCGATGTACATGCCGGGGCGCTTGCGCACGGCGTCCAGGCCCTTGAGGATCTTGATGCTGGAGGAATCGTAGTCGCCGCCGTTCGGCCTGGCCGTTGGGCTGCGGCTGGGGCGTGGGCTGCGAGTTTGCATTCGGCAGGGGTTGCGCTGGTGTCATTCGGTCTTTCTTCCGTCATTGGGGAGGAGTCTTCATCCCCGCCAAAACAACCGCGCCGACGAAAGCGTCGGCGCGCGTTACAGGTTCATTTCGCGGACGCGCGCCGCATCAGATGCGCATGGGCATCACGACGTACTTGTAGTCGTCGCGATCGGGCATGGTCACCAGCGCACTCGAGTTGGCGTCGCCGAAGGCAAACCGCACCTTGTCGACGTTGACGTTCTGCAGCGCGTCCAGCAGGTAGGTGATGTTGAAGCCGATGTCGAGGGGGTCGCCCTTGTAGTCGATCTCGAGCTCTTCCTCCGCCTCTTCCTGTTCGCTGTTCGTGCAGATGATCTTCATCTGGTCCGTGGCCAGCACGACGCGCACGCCGCGGAACTTCTCGTTGGACAGAATGGCCGCGCGCTGCAGCGCGGCCAGCGCCAGCACGCGGTCGAGCTCCACCATCTTGGTGTGGCCGACCGGAATGACGCGGTTGAAATCGGGGAACTTGCCGTCCACGACTTTCGACACCAGCTCGACGTTGGCGAAGCGGAAGCGCACCTGGTTGGCGAGGATGTCGAGCGTGACGGGGTCTTCGCTGTCGGTGAGAAGCTTGCCCAGCTCGAGCACCGTCTTGCGCGGCAGGATCACTTCCTGGCGCGCGAAATCGCCGGGCACCGCGAGGCTGGCCCACGACAGGCGATGGCCGTCGGTGGCCACGGCCTGCAGCGTGCCCTTGTCGACCACCAGCAGCATGCCGTTCAGGTAGTAGCGGATATCCTGCTGCGCCATCGCGAATTCGGCGAGCTTGAACAGCTTGCGCAGGTCGCTTCTGCGGCAGCGACAGCGTCTGCAGCTGCTCGGTGCCCAGGCTGATCCGCGGATAGTCGGCGGCCGGCAGCGTCTGCAGGTTGAAGCGCGAGCGTCCGGCGCGCACGGTCATCTTGCTGCTGGTGACGTCGACGTTGAGCGTGGCGTCGTCGGGCAGCGCGCGCAGCAGGTCCTGCAGCTTGCGCGCGCCGACCGTCGTGGCCTGGCCGTCCTTGCCCTCGAGCGTGCTGTGCGCGGTGATCTGCATTTCCAGATCCGTCGCCGTCACGTAGAGACGTGCCCTCGCGCTGCTCGAGCAGCACGTTGGCGAGGATCGGCAGCGTGTGCCTGCGCTCCACGATGCCGGAAACGGCCTGCAAGGGTTTCAGGAGCGCGTCGCGGGCGATCTGCTTTAGTTGCATTGTTTAACAGTAAGAATAGTTAATAGGAGGCGCAGCGAATTCGGTATCGATCGCAAAAAACGCTTCCGGTTCAGTGAGTTTCGACGCCGCCAACCGGCGGGATAATCGCGGTTGTCCCGGTGGATCGATTGGGGATGAAAACGCGCTTTGCGCAATTGCCGGATCTTACCCACAACCTATTCGTCGTAAACCTTTCAATTATACGCGCAAAACGCCGTTTTTCATAGGGAAAAACCAGCTTCGAAAGGGTCCTTCCCGAAGGACGCCGGACCCCTGCCTCAACTGCGCAGCACCTGCAGCAGGAAGTTCACGTCGTGGTTCATGTCGGGCAGCGATTCGCGCAGCTTGGCGACCTGCCGGCAGGCGTGCAGGACCGTGGTGTGGTCGCGTCCGCCGAAGTTGCTGCCGATCTCGGGCAGCGACATCTGCGTCAGTTCCTTGGCCAGCGCCATGGCCACCTGCCGCGGCCGCGCGACGGCGCGCGAGCGCTTCTTCGAGTGCATGTCCGAGATGCGGATCTTGTAGTAGTCCGCGACCGTCTTCTGGATGTTGTCGATCGAGATCTGGCGGTTCTGGACGGCGAGCAGGTCGCGCAGCGCTTCCTTGGCCAGCGCCAGCGAGATCTCCTGGCCGTGGAAGTTGGAGTACGCGAGGACGCGCTTCAGCGCCCCTTCGAGCTCGCGCACGTTGGACCGGATGTGCTTGGCGATGAAGAACGCGACCTGCTCGTCCATGCGCATGCCCGTCGACTGCGCCTTGGCGAGCAGGATGGCGACCCGCATCTCGAGTTCCGGCGGCTCCAGCGCGACGGTCAGCCCCCAGCCGAAGCGCGAGATCAGCCGCTCCTCGATGCCGGCGATCTCTTTCGGATAGGTGTCGCAGGTGATGACGACCTGCTTGTGCGCCTCGATCAGCGTGTTGAACAGGTAGAAGAACTCCTCCTGCGTGCGGCTCTTGCCGCCGAAGAACTGGATGTCGTCGATCAGCAGCAGGTCGAGCGACCGGTAATGGCGCTTGAACTCGTCGAAGGCCTTGTGCTGGTACGCGCGCACGACGTCGGAGACATAGGTCTCGGCGTGGATGTAGCGGATCTTGGCGGCCGGGTTCTGCGCCAGGATGTGGTTGCCGATGGCCTGGACCAGGTGGGTCTTGCCCAGCCCGACGCCGCCGTACACGAACAGCGGGTTGTAGGATGTCGGGTGGTCGGCCACCTGCAGGCCGGCGGCCCGGGCCAGCTGGTTGGCCTTGCCGGCCACGAACGTCGAGAAATTGAAGCCCGGATTGAGGCTGGTGGCGTCGAGCTTGCGGGGCGCAGCCGGCGTCTGGGGGGCCATCCTGCCCGGCGCGGGGAAGTGCAGCCCGCGGCGAGCTATCCACAGGGGCGGCCGGTGGGGCGGACGGCGCCGGGACCGCGTCGTCCACGGCCGTTTCGCGGCGGTTCTGCGCGGCGGACGCGGCGTCCACGACGGCGAACTCGATCGTGACGGGCGCGCCCGTCGCTTCACGGGCCAGCGCTTCGATGCGGTTGCTGAACCGGTCGCGAACCCACTGCAGCACGAAGCGATTGGGGGCGACGAGCTTGAGCGTTCCGCCCTCGTCCGCACAGGAGAGCGGGCGTATCCAGGTCGCGAACTGCTGTGGCGTCAGTTCGCGCTCGAAGGCGCTCAGGCACAGGGCCCAGGCAGGGGGAAGCAGGTCGGCGTGCATGCGGCGTACCGGTCCTTGGGGACTCTTGGTGTGGGTCAAACGTCCCGGCCAACGGCTGTGACTGGAACCTCGCTCCCCGAACGGCGCCGGGCGCGTTCGGGTTGTGGATTGTATTCCGCGATCGTTCCAGTTATCCACAGGATTTTGCGCGCGGCCGAGGTGCTCGGCGGCCGCCGTTGTCCAGCCGCGCCCTGCATGCGATAGTAATTGCTCGCACCCACGCCGGCACAGCGGCAGCTCCCCTGCGCAGGGATTGACAGACGGGGCATAACGCGCTCTAATATAAGGCTTTTCCAACGCAATCCCGCATCGATTCCAAGCTTCAACATTCAGTCAAGGCACAGCGATGAAACGCACCTATCAGCCCTCCAAGATTCGCCGCGCGCGCAAGCACGGCTTCCGCGCGCGCATGGCGTCGGTCGGCGGCCGCAAAGTGCTCTCGGCGCGCCGCGCCAAGGGCCGCAAGAACCTTACCGCCGTCTAGCAAATCGCGCTGCCGACTCCGTCCGCAGCGGCTTGGCGCCCGGCTTCATGGCCGGGCGTTTCGTCTCACCGGCCCCGGCGCATTCGAGGCGGTGTTTCGCAGAAGGGCGCCGCAGCGAAGGCCGCCACGTGCAACTGGTCGCCGCCGCCGCCGCGCAGACCCCGGGTCGCATCGGCTATGTCATCGGACGCAAGACCCTTCCCCGTGCCGTCGATCGCAATCGCCTGCGCCGCCGCCTGCGCGAAACGGTGCGCGCCATGCGTCCCGTCGCTCGCGGGCTATGACGTGATACTGCGCGTCAAGAAGGTCGCCAACCGCATGGAGCTCGACGCCGCGGTCGTCGAGGCTGCGGGGCTCCTCGCCGCACTCGTGGCGCGCGCATGAAAGCCGTGCTGCTGACCGGCATTCGCGGGTACCAGTACCTGCTGCGCCCGATGCTGGGCTCGAATTGCCGCTTCGCGCCGAGCTGCTCGGACTTCGCGCGCGAAGCGGTGGAAAAGCACGGCGCGTTGCTCGGTTCCTGGCTCGCGGTCAAGCGCATTGCGCGCTGCCACCCGTATCATCCCGGGGGCTACGACCCCGTACCCTGACGGGTCGATGGCCGCAGTCAAGCCCGACCCGCATTCGCCAAAGTCGCCATGGATACCCAACGCATCATCCTGTTCATCGTCTTCTCGTTCTCGTCCTTCCTGCTGTGGGGGGAGTGGCAGAAGGCGCACGCGCCGGTCGCCGCCGCCGACGCAGCAAGCCGCGCCCGCTGCCGGCCAGAGCGCGGCGCCCGGCGAAGGATCTGCCCGCGGTGCCTTCCGCCGGCAACGCCGCCGGCGCCGTGCCCGCGGCCGGAGCCGTGCCGGGGCAGGCCGACGGCCGCGACCAAGGGCCAGACGATCACGATTCGCACCGACCTGTACACCGCCGAAGTCGATACGGCGGGCGGCGTCATTTCGCTGGTCGCGCTCAACCAGCATCGCGACGGCCACGACACCGACCAAGCCGTACCTGGCGCTGCAGCGCAATGCCGAGCGCATCAGTCGTCGCGCAGGCCGGCTTGCTGGGCGAAGGGCTGCCCAACCATCGCACGCTGTACGAAGCGCTGCCGGGCGCCGCGCGAACTCGCGCCCGGCGCGGACCGCGTGGAACTGAAGCTCGCCGCCACCGCCGCCAACGGCGACAAGGTCGTGCAGGTGCTGACGTTCCATCGCGGCAGCTACGTCATCGACGCGGCCTTCGACGTCACCAATTCCGGCAGCGCGCCGCTGTCGCCCTACGCGTATTTCCAGCTCACGCGCGACACGAAGCAGCCGGTGGTGCCGAGCTGGGGCGCGCCGGCGGCGTTCGTCGGCCCGGCCGTCTATACCGAGCAGGACAA
Organism: uncultured beta proteobacterium; assembly: GCA_963834045.1. Lineage (GTDB taxonomy): Bacteria > Pseudomonadota > Gammaproteobacteria > Burkholderiales > Casimicrobiaceae > VBCG01. Next base: position 7,268 of record CAWIAK010000023.1, read on the forward strand.
GTATCCAGAAGGTCGAGTTCGCCGACGTCGACAAGCTCGCCGCGGATCCGACGCGCAAGCTGCCGTACCAGAAGACCGCCGACAACGGCTGGGTGGCGATGGTCGAGCATTACTTCGTTGCCGCATGGACGCCTTCCGACGACAAGAAGACGCCGCGCGAGTTCTACGCGAAGAAGCTCGACAACGGACTCTATTCCGCCGGCGTGATCGTGCCGGTCGGCACCATTGCGCCGGGCGCCACCGGCGAAGTGCGCGTGCCGCTCTACGTCGGGCCGCAGGACCAGGAGTCGCTGGCCAAGACCGCCAAGGGCCTGGACCTGGTCGTCGACTACGGCATCTTCACCGTCATCGCCGCGCCGCTCTTCTGGCTGCTCAAGTGGCTGTACGGGATCATCGGCAACTGGGGCTGGGCGATCGTCGTGATGACGATCATGATCAAGAGCGCGTTCTATCCGCTCAACCACGCCAGCGCGCGCTCGATGGCCAAGATGAAGGTCATCGCGCCGAAGATGAAGGCGCTGCAGGAGCAGTACAAGAACGACAAGCAGCAGCTGCAGGTCAAGATGATGGAGATGTACAAGACCGAGAAGATCAATCCGCTCGGCGGCTGCCTGCCCATCCTCGTGCAGATCCCGGTGTTCATCGCGCTGTACTGGGTGCTGCTGTCCGCGGTCGAACTGCGTCACGCGCCGTGGATCTTCTGGATCAAGGACCTGTCGGCGCCGGACCCGTATTACGTGCTGCCGGTCATCTACGCGGTCACGGCGTACCTGCAGGTCAAGCTGTCGCCCACGCCGATCACGGATCCGGTGCAGGCCAAGGTGATGCAGATCATGCCGGTCGCGTTCTCGGTGCTGTTCCTGTTCTTCCCGTCGGGCCTCGTGCTGTATTGGCTCGTCAACAATTCGCTGCAGATCTTCCAGCAGTGGCACATGAACCGCGTCATCGGCAACGAGGCGGTGGCCGCGGCGGCCAAGCGGCGCTGAACGCTGCGGCAGGTCGCGAGCGGACGGGCCGCGCATGTGCGATACATGCCGGCCCGTTTCGTTTCCGGCAGGCGATACGCTATAAACGCGAAATGCCCGCAGCCCGCAGCGCCGCCCACCATCGCCGCCATCGCCACGCCGCCCGGGCGCGGCGGCGTCGGCATCGTGCGCGTCTCCGGCACGCAACCTGGAGGCGCTGATCGCAGCGGTGGCGGGCGCGGTGCCGGCGCCGCGCGTGGCCACGGTCACGACCATTCGCGACGCGGCAGGTGCGCCGCTCGACCAGGGCCTGGCGCTGTATTTCCCGGCGCCGGGTTCCTACACCGGGGAATCGGTCCTGGAACTGCACGGGCACGGCGGACCCGCGGTGCTGCGTCTCGTCCTCGCGCGCTGCATCGAGTTGGGCGCGCGCATCGCGGAACCGGGCGAGTTCACCAAGCGCGCGTTCCTGAACGGCAAGCTCGACCTGGTCGAGGCCGAAAGCGTCGCCGACCTCATCGATGCCTCGACCGCCACCGCCGCGCGCGCGGCGGCGCGCAGCCTGACCGGCGTCTTCTCGCAGCAAATCCACGAGCTGGTGGAGGCGCTGATCGAATTGCGCATGTACACCGAGGCCACGCTCGACTTTCCGGATGAGGACATCGAGTTCCTGCGCGCGGGCGACGTGGTCGCGAAGCTCGACGCCGATTCGCGCGACGCTCGCGCTGGTGCTCGCGCGCGCCGCCACCGGCGCGCTGCTGCGCGAAGGCCTGACCGTCGTACTGGTCGGGCGCCCCAACGTCGGCAAGTCGAGCCTGCTCAACGCGCTCGCGCGCGAGGAAGCCGCGATCGTCACGCCGGTGGCGGGCACGACGCGCGACACCGTCGAGCGGCGCGTGGAAATCGCCGGCATTCCGCTGACGATCGTCGACACGGCAGGATTGCGCGACACCGCCGATCCCGTGGAAGCGATCGGCATCGAGCGCACGTGGGCGGCGGTGGAGCGCGCCGATCTCGTGCTGTTGCTGGTCGATGCGCGCGCCGGCGCCGACGCGCTGGATGCGGAAGACCGCGCCATCCTCGCGCGGTTGCCGTCCGGATTGGCGCGCGTGGTCGTGCACAACAAGGCCGACCTCGCGCGGATCGCGCCCAAGTCCGCGACGCGCGAGAACGAGGGTATCTCGCGGCGGCATGTCTGGATCTCGGCGAACCTCGGAGGCAGCCGCAGCGCCGGCATCGACTTGCTGGAACAGGAAGTGCTCGCCGTAGTCGGCGCGCAAGCCGCGACCGAGGACACGTTCCTGGCCCGCGAGCGGCACGTGCAGGCGTTGCGGGAAGCGTCGGGGCATCTGGCCGCGGCGGCCGCGCAGCTCGCGTCGGCGCCGCCACCGATCGAGCTCTTCGCCGAGGAATTGCGCGAGCGCGCAGACGCGCATTGTCCGCGATCACCGGCGAATTCACCGCCGACGACCTTCTCGGCGTCATCTTCGGGCGATTCTGCATTGGCAAATAGCGGCGGCGCCGCGCGGGAAGCTTCGCCGTGACCGGTCGCGGTCTCGGCAGAACGCTCGTCACGCTGGCCATCGGCGCTGCCGCGGGCTACGCGTGCGCGCTGCTGCACACGCCGATTCCGTGGATGCTGGGCCCGCTGTTCTCGCTCGCGTTCCTGCGCGTTGCCGGCATCGACGTCGGCGTTCCGACGCCGGTGCGCTACGGCGGGCAATGGATCATCGGAACTTCGCTGGGGCTCTATTTCACGCCGGACGTCGTGCGCGAGGTCGCGGGACTCTGGTACCTGCTGGTCGCCGGGGCGGTGTTTTCGGTGGCCGTCGGCTATGCGTCGGCGCTTGCGCTCGCGCGGATGTCGGGATTGGACCGCACGACGGCGCTGTTCGCGAGCGTTCCCGGCGGCGCCGCGGAAATGGCCGTCCTGGGCGAGCGTTTCGGCGCGCGCGTCGATCGCGTCGCCGCGGCGCAGAGCCTGCGCATCCTCGTCGTCGTTGCGGTCATTCCCGCGATCTACACGCTGCTCGGCGTGCATGGCGCCGATCCCTACGTGCAGGGCGCGAAGTCGTTCGTGCCGACGGGCTTCGTGCTGCTGATGGCCGCCACCGCGCTCGGCGGATTCATCTTCCACAAGTTCCGCGCGCCCAACGCATTCGTGCTGGGCTCGCTTGCCGTAGCCATTCCGCTCACGGCGGCCCAGGTCGACTTGTCCGCGATGCCGCAGCTGGCATCGAACGTCGGACAGTGCCTGCTCGGCTGCGCGTTGGGTTCGCGCTTCGAACGCGATTTTCTGCAGGGCGCGCACCGCTTTGTCAGCGCGGTCGTGGGTTCGATTCTGGTGGCGATGGTGCTGTCCGCGCTCTTCGGCGCGGGCCTGGCGCGGGTGTCCGGACTGCATCCGGCGACGCTGGTGCTGGGCACGGCGCCCGGCGGCATCGCCGAAATGTGCATCACCGCCAAGGTGCTGCAATTGGGTGTGCCGCTGGTGACGGCGTTCCATGTCGCGCGCGTCGTCGTCATCCTGCTCACCACGGTGCCGCTGTACGCGCGCATCGAGCAGTGGTGGAATGCCGGTGAACAGAATGGTGACGACGATCGCGCCGAAGGGAGGCTGAGAACGTGCCGTGGAATCCCGCGCAATATCTGCAGTTCGAAGGCGAACGCCTGCGTCCGGCGCTCGACCTGCTCGCGCGCGTGCCGCTCGAGAACCCGCGCAACATCATCGACCTCGGGTGTGGTTCAGGCAACGTGACGCGGCTTCTGGCCGAACGCTGGCCGGATGCGCAGGTCGTCGGCGTCGACAGTTCGCCGTCGATGCTGGAGCAGGCGCGCACGGCAACGCGCGGTGACCCGCGGTTCACGTTCGTCGCCGCCGACCTCGCGCATTGGCAGCCCGCCGCGCCGGTCGATCTCGTCTACAGCAATGCCGCGCTGCACTGGCTGCCGGATCACGCGGCCTTGTTTGCGCGCGTCGCGGCAATGGTGGCTCCAGAGGGCGCGCTCGCCGTGCAGATGCCGGACAATTTTCGCGCGCCCTCGCACACGCTGATCGCCGACCTCGCGCGCAGCGAGCGCTGGCGGAAGCAATTGGCGGCGCATCGTGCGCGAGCCGCCCGTCGCCGCTGCCGCTTCCTATTTCGGCTGGCTCGCCCCGCTGATGTCCGCGGTCGATATCTGGCTCACGGAATATCTGCAGGTCCTGCCGCCACGAAACGACGGCGAGCATCCGGTCGCGGCGTGGACCAAGGGCACGTGGCTCGTTCCGTTCCTCGAGGCGCTCGATGAGCAGGAGCGCGCGGAATTCCTGCGCGACTACATGCGGCATCTCGCGCGCGACTATCCGCCGACGCAGGACGGGCGCACGCTGTTCCCCTTCCGCCGCCTGTTCATCGTCGCCACGAGACCGAACCGGTAAGGCCGCCCGACCAGTGCGTCGACCGCGGCCGGCGGAGTAAACTTATCGACCGCCGCGCGATCGATGTGTGAAGGACGGCGGATTCGAAGTCTCCCCTGCCACTGTCCTCCCCCGAAGATGAATCAACTCGAATCGCTGGTCACACTTGCCGCATCCGTCGGTGCGCCGTCCTATGTGAAGCACGCCCGCCTCATGGGCTGGGTTCGCGAAATCGCGGCCTTGACGCAACCGGAGCGCATCGTGTGGTGCGACGGCAGCCAGGCCGAATACGACCGCCTGTGCGCCGAGATGGTCGCCGCCGGCACGCTGACGCGCCTCGATCCGGTCAAGCGCCCGGGCAGCTACCTGGCCTGCTCGGATCCTTCCGATGTAGCGCGGGTGGAGGACCGCACGTTCATCTGCAGCGCCAGCCAGGACGACGCCGGCCCGACCAACAATTGGGTCGCGCCCGCGGACATGCGGCGCACGCTGAATGGCCTCTTCGCGGGATGCATGCGCGGCCGGACGCTCTATGTGGTGCCGTTTTCGATGGGCCCGCTGGGCAGCCCGATCGCGCACATCGGCATCGAGCTGTCGGACAGCCCGTATGTCGTCGTCAACATGCGGATCATGACGCGCATGGGCCGCGCGGTTTTCGACGTGCTCGGCAGCGACGGCGTGTTCGTGCCATGCGTGCATTCGGTCGGCGCGCCGCTGGCCGTCGGGCAGCGCGACGTTGCCTGGCCATGCAACAAGGACCAGAAATACATCGTGCATTTTCCCGAGAGCCGCGAGATCTGGAGCTTCGGCTCGGGTTACGGCGGCAATGCGCTGCTGGGCAAGAAGTGCTTCGCGCTGCGCATCGCGTCGGTCATGGGCCGCGACCAGGGCTGGCTCGCCGAGCACATGCTGATTCTTGGCGTCGAGTCGCCCGCCGGCGAAAAGAAGTACGTCGCCGCCGCGTTCCCGAGCGCCTGCGGCAAGACCAATTTCTCGATGCTGATCCCGCCCGCCGGCTGCGAAGGCTGGAAGGTCACGACGATCGGCGACGACATCGCGTGGCTGAAGCCCGGTCCGGACGGCTACCTGCGCGCGATCAACCCGGAATCCGGGTATTTCGGCGTCGCGCCGGGGACCTCCTACGAGTCCAACGCGAACGCGATGGAGATGCTCAAGAGCAACGTCATCTTCACCAATGTCGCGCTGACCGACGACGGCGACGTGTGGTGGGAAGGCATGACCAAGGAACCGCCGGCGCACCTCCTCGACTGGCAGGGCAAGGATTGGACGCCTGCGGACGGCAGGAGCGGCCGCAAGGCCGCGCATCCCAACGCGCGCTTCACCGTCGCGTCGATCCAGTGTCCGTCGCTGGATGCGCATTGGGACGATCCGGCGGGCGTTCCCATCTCCGCCTTCATTTTCGGCGCGCGACGCTCGGATACCGTCCCGCTGATCGCCGAGGCGCGCACCTGGGAAGAAGGCGTCTACAAGGCCGCCACGATGGGATCGGAAACGACGGCTGCGGCCGCCGGCGCCGTCGGCGAAGTGCGGCGCGACCCCTTCGCCATGCTGCCGTTCTGCGGCTATCACGTCGGCGACTATTTCCAGCATTGGCTCGCGATGGGCAAGCGCGTGGCGCATCCGCCGCGGATCTTCAGCGTGAACTGGTTCCGCAAGGACGCCAACGGCAAATTCGTGTGGCCCGGCTTCGGGCAGAACATGCGCGTGCTGCGCTGGGTCGTCGAACGCTGCGCCGGCACGGGCAAAAGCTCACGAGACCGTCACCGGCCTGGCGCCCTCCTACGAGGATCTCGACTGGACGGGCACGGATTTCGATGCCGCCCGCTTTGCCGGTGTCATGGAAGTCGACCGCGCCCAGTGGCAGCGCGAACTGGCGTCTCACGACGAGTTGTTCGCCAAGCTTGGGTCCAAACGCCCGGCGACGCTGCAGCAGGAACGGCAGCGGCTCGGGGAGCGATTCTCCCTCTGAGTCGGCTGTCTGGCAGCGCGCGAGTGCGTTCGCCAAGGCGCCCTGATCAGTGCCTCAAGTTCGAAAGTAAGCGGTCACTACCGGCCATCGGGCGCCGCTGTTCCACGTGAAACATCGGGGAACGCGCGCGACCGGCTTGGCCGATGGCCGACCCGCAAAGACTGCGTCTCGCCGGTTCCACGTGAAACAGGCGTCTATCGGCGGCCCTCTGGATCGCGTAAAATCAAGCGCTGTGGCCGCTTTCGGCTGCCTAGCCATTTAATGATTGAAATCATGGACTTCACGCAACGCTTCGAGGTGATTGTCGTCGGCGGCGGGCATGCCGGCACCGAGGCTGCGTTGGCGTCCGCCCGGATGGGGCGCGCGACGCTGCTGCTTACCCACAATATCGAGACGCTGGGTCAGATGTCGTGCAACCCGTCCATCGGCGGCATCGGCAAGGGTCACCTGGTCAAGGAAGTGGATGCGCTCGGCGGGGCGATGGCGATCGCCACCGACGAGGCGGGCATCCAGTTCCGGATCCTGAATTCGAGCAAGGGGCCCGCCGTCCGCGCTACCCGGGCACAGGCCGACCGGATTCTCTACAAGCAGGCGATTCGGTCGCGGCTCGAAAACCAGCCGAACCTGACGCTGTTCCAGCAGCCGGTGGATGACCTGCTGCTGGAAGGCGACCGGGTTTCCGGCGTCGTGACGCAGATCGGCCTCACCTTCCACGCGGATGCCGTGGTGCTGACGACGGGGACCTTCCTGTCGGGGCTGATCCACGTCGGCCTCGAAAACTACGAAGCCGGCCGCGCCGGGGATCCGCCGGCCAAGCGCCTGGGTGCGCGGCTGCGGGAACTGCAAGCTGCCTGCGGGCCGCCTCAAGACCGGGACGCCGCCACGACTGGACGGCCGGACGATCGACTTTTCGGTGCTGGCCGAACAGCCGGGCGACGATCCGGCGCCGGTGTTCTCGTTCATGGGGACCGCGGCCATGCATCCGCGCCAAGTCCCCTGCTGGATCACGCAAACCAACGCCGCGGACCCACGCGATCATCCGGGCCGGGCTCGACCGGTCGCCGATGTATTCCGGCGTGATCAAAGGTGTCGGCCCGCGGTATTGCCCGTCGATCGAGGACAAGGTGGTGCGCTTCGCCCAGCGCGACAGCCACCAGATCTTCCTCGAGCCGGAGGGCCTCGCGACGCGCGAGATCTATCCCAACGGAATCTCCACGTCCCTGCCCTTCGACGTGCAGCTCGACCTGGTGCGTTCGATGCGCGGCTGCGAGCACGCGCACATCCTGCGTCCCGGCTACGCCATCGAATACGACTATTTCGATCCGCGCGCGCTGAAGGCATCCCTCGAGACCAAGGCGATCCAGGGGCTCTTCTTCGCCGGGCAGATCAACGGGACGACAGGCTACGAGGAAGCTGCCGCGCAAGGATTGCTCGCCGGCATCAACGCGGCCCTCCATGTCCGCGCCGAGGCAGGATGGTGTCCGCGCCGGGACGAGGCGTACCTGGGCGTGCTCGTCGACGACCTGATCACGCGCGGCGTGTCCGAGCCCTACCGGATGTTCACGTCGCGCGCGGAGTACCGGCTGCAGTTGCGCGAGGACAACGCGGACCTGCGCCTGACCGAACACGGACGCCGGCTCGGGCTGGTCGACGACGTTCGGTGGGACGCCTTTTCGCGCAAGCGCGACGCCATCGCGCTGGAAATCGAGCGCCTGAGGACGACCTACGTCAACCCCAATGTCGTCGCCCAGCACGAAGCGGAACGCGTTCTGGGGCAAGCCATAGACAGAGAGTATGCGCTTACTGACTTGCTGCGGCGCCCGAAGGTGACCTACGCGTCGCTGCTGACGTTGCCCGGCGCCGGGTCGCCGGTGGCCGACCCGCAGGTGGCGCTGCAGGTCGAGATCGCCACCAAGTACGCGGGCTACATCGACCGCCAGCACGACGAGATCGCGCGGCACCTGGCGATGGAGTCGGCGCAACTTCCGGCCGAATCTCGATTACCGCAGCGTGCGCGGTCTGTCCGCCGAAGTGCAGCAGAAGCTCAACCTGCACAAGCCCGAGACCATCGGGCAGGCCGCGCGCATTTCCGGCATCACGCCGGCAGCAATCTCGCTGCTGCTCGTGCATCTGAAGGGCGGCACGGCAGCGCGCACCGGTAGCGAGGCGCTGTCGGCATGACGGCGGTCGTGCAAGGGACGACGCGCGACGTCGACCTGGCCTCGGGAATCGCCGCGCTCGGGCTTGCGCTCGACTCGGCGCAGCGCGCGCAATTGGCGGCGTACATCGCATTGCTCGCGAAGTGGAACAAGACCTACAACCTGACGGCGATCCGCGAACCGGCGCGCATGGTCACGCATCACCTGCTCGACTCGTTGGCTGTCGTCCCGCATCTTCCCGCGACGTCGGGCGCGCGCATCCTGGACGTCGGCTCGGGCGGTGGCGTTCCCGGCATCCCGCTCGCCATCGCGCGGCCCGACGCGCACGTCGTCATGATCGATTCGAACCACAAGAAGGCCTCGTTTCTCTTGCAGGCGGCGATCGAGCTCGGGCTGCGCAACGTCGAATCGCACGCGTTGCGCGTCGAAGATTTTGCGCCGGCGAAGCCCTTCGACGTCGTGATCTCGCGCGCATTCTCGGATCTCGCTGCTTTCGCGCTGGCAGGCGCGCGACATCTCGCTCCGCAGGGCAGGCTGTTCGCGATGAAGGGCGTGCATCCTGACGAGGAGCTGGCGCAACTGCCGCACGAATTCGTCGTCGTCGCGAAACCCGCGCTTGCGGTTCCGGGACTCGACGCGGCGCGGCACCTCGTCATCATGCAACCCAGGCACGCCATGGAAAGCCGGCACGAATGACGCGCATCATCGCAGTCGCCAACCAGAAGGGCGGCGTGGGCAAGACCACGACCGCGGTCAATCTTGCCGCGAGCCTCGTCGCGATGAAGCGGCGCGTGCTGCTCGTCGATCTCGATCCGCAAGGCAACGCGACAACGGGTTCGGGCCTCGACAAGCGCGGCTTCGATGCCACCGTGTACCAGGTGCTGCTGGGTGAGCGCAGGATCGCCGACGTGCGCGTGCCGTCGCCGTCGGGCGGCTTCGACGTCGTTCCCGCCAATCGCGAACTCGCGGGCGCGGAAATCGAACTGGTCGACCTGCCCGAGCGCGAAACGCGGCTGAAGGATGCGCTGTCCGAAGCGCTGTCGCAGATGAAGACCGCGATCAGCGAGGTCGCCACCGACTACGACTTCATCCTGCTCGATTGTCCGCCGTCGCTGTCGCTGCTCACGTTGAACGGCCTGTGCGCGGCGGATTCCGTGCTGATCCCGATGCAATGCGAGTACTACGCGCTGGAGGGCCTGTCGGACCTGATCCAGACGCTGAAGAAGGTGCGCGCGCATCTCAATCCCGCGCTGGAGATCGAAGGCCTGCTGCGCACGATGTACGACCCGCGCAACACGCTCGCGCTGAACGTCACCGCCGAACTCGAAAAACATTTCGGCGAAAAGCTCTATCGCACGATCATTCCGCGCAACGTGCGACTGGCCGAAGCGCCGTCACATGGCATTCCCGCGTTCAAGCTGGAGCCGCAATCGAAGGGCGCGCTCGCCTACCTCGCGCTGGCGGGCGAAATGCTGCGCCGGATCGAGGCGCGAGAGTTGGAAAATGAGCTGGCAAATAAGTTGGCAGATGCATCGGCAAATGCGTCGACGCAGTGTCGGGCGCGACGCCGGCCGCGGCATAGCGCATTCACTCAGGTGGCATGATGATTCGACCCAAGGGACTAGGCCGCGGCCTCGACGCGCTGCTGTCTGGCGGCAACGAGGATGCGCCGCGCGAAGCGCTGCAATCGCTGGCCATCGGCCGCATCAAGCCGGGCAAGTACCAGCCGCGCACGCGCATGGACGAAACGGCGCTTGAACGAACTCGCCGATTCGATTCGCGAGCAGGGGCTGATGCAGCCGATCCTGGTGCGGCCCGGTCGACGGCGGCAGCTTCGAGATCATCGCCGGCGAACGGCGCTGGCGCGCGGCGCAGCGCGCGGGGCTCACCGAGGTGCCCGCGCTGGTCAAGCACGTGCCGGACAAGTCGGCGCTCGCGCTGTCGCTGATCGAGAACATCCAGCGCGAGGATCTGAATCCGCTGGAGGAGGCGCATCGGCCTGCAGCGCCTGATCGACGAATTCGGCCTGACGCACGAAGCGGCGGCGAAAGCCGTCGGCCGCTCGCGCAGCGCCGTGACCAACCTGCTGCGGCTGACGACGCTCGCGAAGGCCGGCGCAGGAGTACCTGCTCAGCGGCGGCATGGAGATGGGCCACGCCCGCGCAATGCTCGCGCTGCCTGTCGCGCAGCAGACGACGACCGCGGTGCGCGTCGTGAACGGCAACCTGTCGGTGCGCGAAACGGAACGGCTGGTGTTCACGCTGCTCAATCCGGCCAAGCAGCAGGCGCGGCGCGCCGCGCGCAAGGGTCACGACGCCGATACCGCGCGCCTCGAAACCGACCTCGCGGAAAAACTCGGCGCGAAGGTGACGATCGACGCCGGCCAGCAAGGGCGCGGGGAGGCTCGTCATCCACTACTCGAGCCTCGAGCAGCTGGACGGCATCCTTACCAAAATCAAATAGGCGCGTCCGTCACGGTAGACATCCCCGTT